>JBJMIJ010000015.1:0-67158 GCA_045806885.1 Aeromicrobium sp. | reverse complement strand
GTGTCGTCGTACTGCAGGCCCGGGTCGGCGCACTCCCAGGCGGCCTGGCTGATCTTGCGGAACAGCTCGCGGGCGTCGACGGTCTCGATGACCTCGCCGGTGCCGCGCGAGCGCAGCCCGAACTCGGTGCCCTCCTCGACGGCGCGCATGAAGGCGTCGTTGACCCGGACCGAGTTGTTGGCGTTCTGGTACTGGACGGAGGTGATGTCAGCGCCGCCGAGGTCCATGTCGAAGCCGGCGTCGCGGAGGGCGCGGATCTTGTTCTCCTCCTTCGCCTTGGTCTCGACGAACTCGACGATGTCGGGGTGGTCGACGTCGAGGACGACCATCTTGGCCGCGCGACGCGTGGCGCCACCGGACTTGATGGTGCCGGCGCTCGCGTCGGCGCCGCGCATGAAGGAGACCGGGCCCGACGCCGTGCCGCCGCTGCTGCGCAGGAGCTCCTTGGACGAGCGGATGCGCGACAGGTTGAGGCCCGCGCCCGAGCCGCCCTTGAAGATCATTCCTTCTTCGCGATACCAGTTCAGGATCGAGTCCATCGAGTCGTCGACGGCCAGGATGAAGCAGGCGCTGACCTGCTGCGGGCTCGACGTGCCGACGTTGAACCAGACCGGGCTGTTGAAGCTGAAGATCTGGTGCAGAAGCATGTAGGTGAGCTCGTGCTCGAAGACCTCGGCGTCGGCGTCGGTGGCGAAGTAGCCGTGCTCCTTGCCGGCCGCGGTGTACGTGAGCACGACGCGGTCGAGCAGCTGCTTGAGGCTCTGCTCACGCTCGGCGCTGCCGACGGCGCCGCGGAAGTACTTGGTGGTGACGATCGTGGAGGCGTTGACGCTCCAGAAGTCGGGGAACTCGACGCCACGCTGCTCGAAGACGGTCTCGCCGGTCTTCCAGTTGGTCTGGACGACGTCGCGCCGCTCCCAGGTGACGTCGTCGTACGGGTGGACGCCGGGCGTCGTGTACACGCGCTCGAGCTTGAGGCCGGTCTTCTTGCGGTTGCGGCCTGCGGCGGGGGAAGACGTGCCGTCGACGGTTTCGGTCATCTGGGAGCTCCTAGTTTCCTGTTGTTCTTCAGTTCTGTGGCTCGGCTTGAGCCGTTGCTTTCTTCAGTTCAGCGTCCGCGCTGGCAGCCATGAGGCCAGCGATCTCGTCGGCGAAGTCGCTGACGGATTCGAACGCCTTGTAGACGCTGGCGAAGCGCAGGTACGCGACTTCGTCGAGCGCCTTGAGCGGCTCGAGGACGGCCAGGCCGACCTCGTGGCTGGCGATCTCGGCCGAGCCGGCGGCACGGAGGGCATCTTCGACGTCCTGGCCGAGCTTTGCCAGCTGGTCTTCGGTGACGGGGCGGCCCTTGAGGGCCTTGCGGACGCCGGCGACGGCCTTGTCGCGGTTGAACGGCTCGGTGGCACCGGAGCGCTTGAGCACGGTCAGCTGCATCTGCTCGACGGTGGTGAACCGCTTCTCGCACTCGCTGCAGACCCGGCGCCGACGGATGGCGGTGCCGTCGTCGGCGATCCGGGAGTCGAGGACGCGGGTGTCGCCGTGCTTGCAGAATGGGCAGTGCATCGCGTGTCTCCTCTCGGATCGCTGTGGGGGCTGTGAAGATGAGGTGGTTCTCGGCCAGATTTGGATTCAATTGGTGCGTTTCCGCTGGTCAGGGCTACCGCCAAGTAACCCATGTGGATAACTCTGGGGAAATCGTGGGGATCGCCCTGTGGAATCCGTCCAGATCTGTGGGAATCTGCCGTCATCCTGTGTACTACATGTGGATGAACAACAGCCCTGTAACTACTAGATCTAGTGCCACCTTACGCCGGACCTGTGACCTACGCAATAGCCTGGCGGACGGCACCGACACTTTTTTACGTGGTGGATAAACCTGCAGGTCAGGTCGAGGGTTTGGAACGCGTTTCACTCTGAATCCCGGCGTGTCGCCGGCGTGTCGCGGGGCTCAGCGAGCCAGGAACAGCAGGCTACCGCCGGCGATCTCGACCACCAGGAAGAAGCCGGGCCAGGCGAGCAGAGTCCGGGGTTCGACGAGCGCGCTGACCACCCGGCCAGCGGCCATGCCGAAGAAGCTCAAGGCGAGGGCCAGCAGGATCCCCGCGCGTACGCCAGCTGAGGCATCCTCGACCGCGTAGACCAACAGGGCCGTGACGGCCAGGCTGAAGCCGCCGTAGACGGCGCGGACCTCGCTCCGGGACGCCGGCGTCGTTGGGGCGACTCCGAACGGTGCCCAGATGACCGCCGGGCGGACGAGCGCCGCTACACCCATGGCGGCCATCAGCCCGGCGATGGCAAAGACAACTGCATTCATCGGTTTCCTCCGGTGATCGGGCTCAGCAGGCGACGCCGAGCAAACAAGGGGCCGACGCCGGATCGCCACCAGCGGATCCAGGCGCCTGGTCGCCGGACGAGCTGGGTGGCCACCGGGACGGAGTCGAAGAATGACTCGCGGAAGACACCCGTTCCGTCGGGCGCGATCCGCAACATGTCGACGGCCTCCCAGCCCACCGGCTTGCCGCCCAGCGTGGCTTCGAACCGGATGTGGATGAAGAGGGTGTCCCCCGCTCCAGCCCAGTGAACGACGTCGGCACGGAGGTCCGGCAGCAGCTTCAGCAACCGCGCCGTCTCCTCATGCCACAACGCTGGGCCGACGCCATTGAGCAGCATCGGCTGGACGAACTCCATCGAGTCGCCGAGGAAGGAGTCCCACACGTTTGGGCCAGGGCGATCCCATCCCGTGCGGAACTCCTCCACGACCTTCTCATGGACGGTCGCCCAGTCCGTCGTCATCGCGCGCTCCCAACCGGGCGGGCGCTGACGAACGCGGCGATCGCGTCCGCGACCTCGTCGGGCCGATCCAGCGGAACGAAGGCTTTGGCGCCGGGCACCTCAACAAGCGTGACGTCGGCGAGCGTGCGCTCCAGGCGCTTGGCGTCCGACAGTGGGAACAGATTGTCCGCGGTGCCCCAGACGAGCAGCGCCGGAATATCCAGGTCGGGAAGCTTCGCGGCGGCCGCCATGGTGTCCTTCGAGTCAGCAGTGCCGAAGAACTTCATCGCGTCGCGGCGGATCCGCTTGTCGGTGATGAGGGGCTCGACCCACGAACGCAGCAGCTCGATCGGCTGCCGTTCGACGTTGAGGTTGCCGAAGCCGAAGGGTGCCCGGATGACGGGCTCGAATCGCATTGCCTGCGCCAGCATGAACCCGAATCCGGGCACCACTCCCAGCTTGCTCATGAGCTTGAACATGCCGGGCGGGAAGTTCTCGAACGCGTCGCAATTGGTGAGCACCAGTCGTCCGATCCGAGAGACGTCTGTCGTGACCGCCATCTGCGTGACGGCGCCGCCGGAGTCGTTGCCGACGATGGTGACGCCCTCGAGGTCGAGCGCGGCGAGGAAGTCGAGCACAAGACGCGCCGCAGCCGGAGGGGCCAACTCGGCATCAGGGTGCATGGGCGTCCGATGCGACCCGAACGGCCACGTCGGCACGAAGCAGTGGAGTCCCGCGTCGGCCAACCGCTGAGCCACCGGCGCCCACAACTGGCCGTCGACCGCGAATCCGTGAACGAAGACAACCGGCTCGCCGCCGGTGCCGTACTCGACGTAGTGGATCGTGCCCTGCGAAAGATCAATGCTGTGCTTCATACATCGTGAATGTACATACGTTCTGTATGTATGAAAAGATCTGAGGGTGGCAGAGCGACGTAAATCACAGGCCGACCGGCGCGACTCCACCCGCGCTGCGCTCATCGCGGCCGGGCGCAAGCTATTCGCGAAGAACGGCTACGACGCCGTCGCAGCCGAGCAGATCGTCGAGGCGGCCGGCGTCACCCGCGGCGCGCTCTATCACCACTTCGACGGCAAGGCCGGACTGTTCGAGGCGGTATTCCTCGAGATCGAGGCCGAGCTGATGACCCGGTTCCCGCTCGATGAGCTCGTCGGCGGCGACCCCTTGGCCGCGCTCCGCACTGGCGTGGGGCGCTTCCTGACGCTCAGCCTGGAGGCCGAGGTTCAGCAGATCGCACTCGTCGACGCACCGTCGGTGCTGGGCTGGACGCGCTGGCAGGAGATCGAGGCGCAGCACGGCTTGGGCCTGATCCAGGCCGGACTTGAAGCCGCCATGGCAGCCGGGCAGCTGCGCCAACTGCCCGCAGCTGACCTCGCCAACGCGATCCTGGGATCACTGACTGAATCGGCGCTCGCCGTGGCGCGAGCCAAGAACAAGAAGGCCGCTCGGCAGCGGGCGGAGGAAGTCCTGGTGGCGCTGCTAGATGGTCTCGCCACGTAGTCCTGCCGCGCGAATCTACGGTACCGTAGCCTTCGTCCTCGACCTCCTCACTTCTGGGCGGCTCCCCCATGATTCGCTTTCGCCTGCTCCCTGTCGCGCTCGTCGCTGTCCTTGGTTCCACTCTGACGGGAACTGCCCTCCGCGCGTCGGCCACCACTACATGGACGCCACGTGCCGAGCAGTACACCAGCACCGTCACCACCAAGGACCTTGCTATCCCGATGAGCGATGGAACGGTGCTCCGCGGTGACGTGACCCTGCCCAGCGCGGACGGCAAAGCACCGGTCGCCGGTCGCTTCCCGATCGTCATTACGATCACTGCCTACAACAAGACCGTCATCGCCGGCGGATTCGGCAGCACGCTCGCCGGCGCCGACCCGGCCTACCTGGTCAAGCGGGGGTACGCCCAACTGACCGTCGACGCGCGCGGCACCGGATCGTCCGAGGGCAGCTGGTGCGCCTTCTGCAGCCGGGAGAACGCCGACGCCACCGAGATCGTCAACTGGGCGGCCGACCAGCCGTGGAGCGACGGCACCAGCGCCATGACGGGCGCGTCCTACATGGGCATCAGCCAGATCTTCGCCGCGTCGGGCGCGCCCAAGGGTCTGAAGGCGATCTTCCCGCAAGTGCCCGCGGGTGATGTCTACCGCGACGTGGTCGCCTCGGGTGGCCAAATCGACGTCGGCTTCATTCCGCTGTGGCTCGGGTTGGTGACCGTGACGGGCATCATCCCGCCGGCCGTAGGGACGTCCGACCCGCAGTCCGCGTTCACCGCCCTGGCGACGCACCTCACCACGCTCGGGACGTTCACCGCTCCCCTGCTGCTCAGCGCAGCGATCGGCGGAGAGCCGGCCTATGACGGGCCGTTCTATGTGCAGCGATCGCCGATCAACGTTGTCTCGCACGTCGACGTCCCGACCTTCCTGGTCAGCGGCGAATTCGACCTGTTCCAGCGCGGCACGCCCCTGCTGTTCCAGAACCTGCGCAAGCGCGGGGTGCCGGTCAAGATGATCATCGGACCGTGGGACCACCTGCAGGGCTCTTCTGGCGCCGAGGTGTCCAAGGCGGGCTACGGCACGCTTGCCGAGCTCCAGCTTCGGTGGTTCGACCACTACGTGAAGGGCATGCCTGACGAGAGCCTGGACTCCGACATCCCGCCGGTCACGTTCTACGAGCAGGGCTCGGGCACCTGGCGCACGACGAAGCACTGGGTCGGCGGCGACCGCACCGCGTCGACGTGGAAGCTCTCCGGCAACGCCACCATGGCGCTCCTCAAGGGCGGACTGACGCAGGGCACACCCGCCGCCGGATCAGCGACGCTGCTGCCGGTACCAGTCGCAGGCCTGTGCACGCGCTCGGCCAGCCAGTGGACAGCCGGCGCCATGACGCAGGTCCCGCTCGCAAACCCGTGCCTCTCCGACAACTCGCTCAACGACAACCTCGGTGCCGTCTACGATTCGGCTCCGCTGACGACGGCGGCAGCGTTCCAAGGGCCCATCAACGCCCACCTGTTCGTGTCGAGCACCACCGGCGACGGCATGCTCTCGGTGGCCGTCGAGGACGTCGCGCCTGGAGGCAAGGTCGCTCGCATCACCGGCGGGTGGCAGGTCATTTCGCTGCGCAAACTCGACACGCACAAGTCGCGGTACCTCGACCAGCAGCTGATCCAGCCGTACCACCCGTTCACCAAGGACAGCTATGCGCCGCTGAAGGGCACTGAGGTTGCGCCGGTCGACGTCGAGATCTTCCCGACCGCTGCCCGCATCCTGCCGGGGCACCGCCTGCGGATCGCGATCCAGACCTTCGACGTGCCGCACCTTCTCCCCAACGGGACATTGGCGCCGGGAGCGGCCGGCGTCATCGCCCTGCACATCGGAGGCAACACACCCTCGAGCGTGACGGTGCCAGCGCTGAAGTAGCTCTGGACGACGACGCGCCGCTGGGGTTGGCTGTTGTCATGCAGGTGCCACTGACTGTTCGTGACTTCATCGACCGTGCTGAACACGTCTACCCCGACCGCATTGCGTTCGTGGACGAGCCGGATCAGCCGGCCACTCCCCTGGGCTCGTGGACGTACGGGCAGATGGCGGCGAAAGCTCGGGCACAGGCCGCCTTCCTCGACGAACTCGGCGTGCCCGTCGGCGGCCGCGTCGCCGTCATTAGCCAGAACAGTGCCCGGCTGCTCACGTCGTTCTTCGGTGTTTCCGCGTGGGGCCGCGTGCTGGTGCCGGTGAACTTCCGGCTGGCGGTGCCGGAGATCCAGTACATCGTCGGCCACAGCGGCGCGGACGTCGTCTACGCTGACCCGTCCCTCAAGGACGTCCTCGACCAGCTCGACGTCACCCACAAGTTCGTGCTCGGCGACGATGACCAGCTGTTCGCCGGCGACGATGCCCAACCGCGCGCATGGGACGACCCGGACGAGAACGCCACCGCCACCATCAACTACACGTCCGGCACGACCGCACGACCCAAGGGCGTGCAGCTGACGCACCGCAACGTCTGGCTCAACGCGACGACGTTTGGCCTGCACACCAGCGTCACCGACCGCGACGTGTACCTGCACACGCTGCCGATGTTCCACTGCAACGGCTGGGGCATGCCGTACATCCAGACCGCGATGGGCAACAAGCAGGTCGTGCTGCGGCAGGTCGACGGCGCGGAGATCCTGCGCCGGATCGACGAGCACGGCGTGACGATGCTGTGCGGTGCGCCCGCCGTCATCTCGATGGTGCTGGACGCCGCCAAGGACTGGGACGGGCCGATCCCCGGGGCCGACCGGGTGCGCGTCGTCGTCGCGGGCGCTCCCCCGCCGACCCGCACCATCGCCCGGGTCATGGACGAGCTCGGCTGGGAGTTCCTGCAGATCTACGGCCTCACCGAGACCGCGCCACTGCTCACCGTCAACCGCTCGCGAACGGAATGGGACGACCTCGACACGATGGAGCGGGCCAAGCGGCTCAGCCGGGCCGGCGTGCCGGCGCTCGGGGTCCGCGTCCGGGTAGACGGGCAAGGCGAGGTGCAGGCGCAGTCGAACCACGTCCTCGCTGGCTACTGGGAGCAGCCCGAGGCCACCGCGGACGCCATGGAAGGTGGTTGGTTCCACTCCGGCGACGGCGGCGAGATCGACGACGAGGGCTACGTGGTCATCTCAGACCGGAAGAAGGACGTCATCATCTCCGGCGGTGAGAACGTCTCGTCCATCGAGGTCGAGGACGCGCTCATGGCCCACCCGGCGGTTCGCGAGGCAGCCGTCATCGGCACGCCCGACGAGAAATGGGGCGAGCTCGTCACTGCGCTCGTCGTCGTCGACGATTCCGGCGTCACCGCCGACGCCCTCGTCGCGCACTGCCGCGAGCGACTGGCCGGCTACAAAATCCCGCGTCGGGTTGAGTTCCGCGACGAGCTGGCGCGCACCGCGACGGGCAAGCTGCAGAAGTTCAAGCTGCGCGAGCCGTTCTGGAAGGACCACGAGCGCCAAGTGAACTAACGATCCGCTCAGTTCAGGCAGGCTTGGAGTTTGGCCGCGTCCGTCCCGGCCTTCGCGACGCAGTCCTGGATGTCCTTCATCTGGCCTGCGCCCGCGCCGCGGGTGGCCGCCGGATTCACTGGCACCGCATGGAACGGCAGCGTGAAGCGCGCACGGATGGTGCGGACCTTGTCGCCGTGCATGTCGATCGTGGCCGTCGTGACGTAGGACGATCCGTCCTCGAACGCGACGTCGCACCTGATCTGGTCGCCGCTCTCGAAGTCGACCTGCCGCGGACAGCTAACGGTCTTGACCGGCCGACCCGTGTCTCGCGCGATGGCCGTGGCAGCCATGCGCGCGACGTGATCGGATTCGGGATGCCGGTTGTCGTGCCAGATGGCCAGGACGGTCGCGACGCCGATGAACAGGCAGATCGGCAACGCAATCAGCAGCCACGGCGGTACCCGCCGTATCAATCCCATGAATCGTGCCTACATCGGGGGCGGTCCCGCATCGACCCTCCGGGCTTCGACGGCCATGGTGATGCTGGCCAGGATGATCCAGACACCGGTCGCCGGCAGAGCGAAGAAGCCGATCTTCGGTATCACTCCGACGATCGCCACGAGCCCAGCGAGCCACCCCAGCCACTTCGGGATGCCGCCGTGCCGGATGGCCGAAATGGCGGTGGCGCTCATCAGCAGCTCGGCACCAAGCGCGAACGGGACCCAGTCGTTGTCCCAATACGCGGCCAGGGCCTGAAGCGCGACCGGGTCGATCTTGCCGGCTGCACTCTTGATCGCCATGACCAGAGTGAGGTCAGTCGCGGCACCGACGACGAAGATGAGGGCGCCGGCAAACGCGACGCGGGAGACGCATCCTGTCTCCCCGAGGCCGCTGTCCAGCGCCTCTTGAGATAGGAGGCGAAATAGACGAACACGATCAGAGCGAGGGCCAGCAGGAGGACGGCTTTGCCGAACTTGTCGCCGTGGTCGACCCAGAACTTGGTCAGTTCTTGCGCCGACTTACCCTCGGCGCCCTGCGGCTCGCCGCCGAGCAGCATGCCCGATGCGAGCAGGGCAACGAACAAGAGTCCGCTGAGCGGAACCCACCACTTCGATGTCATGCGAACCCCCTGGGGAAATCAGTGAATACCGATGTTTGCGAGGGTAGACCCGTTTGCCCGGAATGACGGGGATTTCGTAGGTTACGAGCGGATGGACGGCCAGCCAATACTCACGCCGTCCTCCACAGCTGGGGACGAAGTTTGCGCAGGTCAGCGCTTGGACTGGTCCGCCTTGGCCAAGATGTCGGCCGCGCCGAGCCGGCGCTGGATCGCCGAATTGACGCGCGGCGCCAGCAGGGAGATACCGCTGAGCAGCTTGAGTTCCACCGGCGCCACCATCAATTCGCCCAAGTCATTGTCGATGCTGCGGATGACACCCTTCGCGACGGCCTCCGGCGTCACCGCGCGAGCACCCTTTGGCATCTCCATGCCGCTCTCGACGAACATGCCGGCCTCGCTCACGAAGCCCGGCTCCACGATCGAGACGCCGACGCCCGTGCCGTGCAGGTCGTCGCGGTGCGCGAGCGCAAAGCCGCGAAGGCCGAACTTCGTCGCGTTGTACATCGACGTCAGCGGTGACGCTGCACGCCCGGCGATCGAGCCGATGAGAACAATATGGCCAGTGCCACGCGGGACCATCTGCTCGGTCGCCCAGCGGGTGAGGATGATCGGCGCACGGAGGTTGATGTCCAACGTCCGGTCGACCTGGTTCTCGGTGAAGTCGAGGAGCGCGCCGACGCCCGGGAGGGCTGCGTTGGCGACGAGGACGTCGACGTCGCCGGCCTTCGCCATCAAGTCAGTGACGGCTGCCGGGTCGGCGAGATCGGCGGCGATCACGGTGCCGCCCACCTCCTTGGCCAGCTCCTCGAGGACGTCCGTCCGACGTCCTGTCAGGATCAGCTCGGCGCCGCGCGCATGCAGGGCGCGGGCTATGGCGTGGCCGATGCCGCCCGTCGCGCCGGTGAGGAGCACGCGGGCTCCGTTGAGGTTGACGGTCATGGGGGCCTCCAAGGACGCGACTGACGGGGTCAGTGGCAACGGTCCCACACGGGGTCTGTGGCGGCGAGCTCGGCTCTTCACGTACTTGAACCACCGAGGACGTGGAACGCTCTGGTTGTCCCGGTGAACGGCACCAGGCCCGTGGTCAGGCGCGCGGTGCCGCGATGGACGATCCGGTAGGCGCCGGCCGGCGTGCCCGCAGGGATGGCCCAGGTGATCGTGGCCAGCGACTCCCCCGCGTCTGCCGGGCCGGTCACGGCCGACCGTCGCCAGTGGAACCGGGTGGACCAGTCGCCGTCGTCGGCGAAGCGAACCCATTCGGCACCTTCGAGCCGCTGCACCTCGAGATACGTGCCGCCGCGGCGCAGGTCGTGGTCGGGGTTGGCGCTGGCGAAGCCGACACGGACGACCTGCCCGGCCTCGTACTCCCGCCGCGGCTGGGCGACGACCTGCCCGAACTCGCCGACGTCTGGCCCCGGCGGACGTACCCAGCTCCTGCGGTCGGCCGGGCCGGGACGTGTTCCCTGCTGCACTGACGTGCCATCGCGCATCGCAGTCGCCAGATCGGCGGCGACCTGCATCAGCGCCGGCAGCTGCCACCGGCCGAACAGCGTGCTGCCGCCTTCGTAGCGCTGTTCGTCGTACTCCTCCGGCGTCGTGACGTAGTGGATGTAGGCGTTGCTGTAGCCGACACACAGGACGTCTTCGACGTTGGCGCCGGCAATCGCGGCCACGGTTCGACGCAAGCGCAGGCCGGACACGATCGTCGGTTCGCCGGGGATCGCGATCAGGTACAGCCGTCCGATGCGAACCAGCTGCATCGGGACGCGCTCCTGCACGAATGGGGCGAACCGGTTGAGGAAGCGCGCCGACGCCACAATGCCCTTTGGCGCCTGCGCCTCACGGAGTTGCGCGTTGCGCCGGTAGATGAAGGACGACACTGCGTCGACGACCGGATTGCGGCCCTGGCGAAAGCCGGGGAATCCAGCACCGTCATCCGTGCCCGCGATCTGCGACGCCGCGGTCATCGGCGGGCCCGTGCGATGTGGGCGTCCGTCCGGCGTGAACTCCGGCCGGACGTCGACGTTGGCCAGGTCAACGTAGGTCAGCCGCGCGTCGACGGTGTCGCCCAGGTCGCTCCCGAAGGCCAGGAGCTCAGCGGCCGCGTCGTACTGCCGGCGTCCGATGAGGCGCGTGTTCTCGACCTCGTCCTGCGTCGGCCCGATGCCGTGCCTTCGGTCGACGTTGGGCGTCATGTCGCCGGGGTTGGTCTGCGCGAACGCAGCGATGAAAGACGGCTGTCCGGCCAGGTAGTCACCTGCCTCGACTAGACGCTCCCAGTGGTACGCGGCGTAGCCCTTGTTGTCCCCCGAGATGAGCGTGTTGTGGTTGGTCATGCTCGTGCCGTGCGTGGCGAAGAAGTTGATCGCCGCGACCGGACGCCCGTCGCGGTCGATGCGCACCAAGGTGGTCTGCGGATCGATCCCGTCGGGAAAGAACGCGCGGTCGTCGGCTGGATTACGAGCGAATGCTGTCGGCGACCGGTTGGCACTGGCGTCGCGCAGCTCGCCGTGGGCGAGTGACACCTCGGACGGCGCGAGGTCGGCATCGGCCAGTTCGACCGATTCGACGATGCCGGTGACGATCGCGTCGAAGGTCTCGGGATGGAAGCCGTTCGTGGTCAGGTTGTAGAGCAGGTGGCCGCAGTAGCCGCCCGGCCCGGCGTGGGTGTGGGTCGTGGTGACGAGGGTGTTCTCATCGGTGTACCGGTCACCAAACCGGTCGCCGAGACGGGCGAGGACTTCGTCGGTGACGCCCTGCATCGGCAGTGGCAACTCGGCGACCAGCAGCAGGACCCGACGCGCGCCGTCGTCGAAGACGAAGGCACGCGACCGAAGCCGCAGGTGGATGCCGGCGGTTCGCTGCTCGGCTTTGCCGTAGCCGAGCATCCCGCAGTCGGCGGGCTCGCCAGTGATGTCGGCGATACCCCGGCCTACCCGCATGGGGTCTTTCTACCGCGTGGTTTCGAGGGCGGCTACGCCGCCACCTCAACCACCGAGGCGGCTACTTGTACAGCGGGACCGCGATGGTGTCGCCGGCCTGAAGACCGCCGGCCGACTCGATGGAGTTCAAGCGCATGATGTCGGACACCGTGTCCTGGACGTCGCCGTTGGGGTTGGCCTCGCCGGCGATGTCCCACAGGGTCTGGCCGGGCTCGACCGTGACCATCGTGGCGGGGACCGGAGCGCCCGGCTGGTCAGTGGCCGCGGTGTTGGAGCCGAGGATGACCGCGAGCACGACGAGCATCAGCACGGTGCTGACAAACATCGCCAGGCGTCCGCGGCGGGTGAGCTTGAGCGTTGGCTGCGGCTCGGGCTCGATCGGCGGGACCAGCGACAGGTGCCGGATGCGCTCGGTCAGCTCGGTCGTCATGCGCTCGGCCTGTGCGCGCAGCTTGCTGTGGGCCGGGTGCGTGGGGTGCAGGTGCTCGAGTTCAAGGATGCTGCTCATGATTGCCTCCTGGGGAAGATGGTGGCTTCGGTGGATTTGGTGTGTTCGGCCGATCGACGGTTCTGGGCCATCCCTCGGGAGGATGTCGATGTCATTCGAGGCCCGGTCTTGGCGTGAACAGACGTTCGATCGAACACATGTACGAGATTAGGTCCGGGCACCGACAAAACGCGGGACCGTTCGAACATACTTTCGTCACATCGCCCGGATTCACTGCAACGGCAAGCAAATTCAATCGAACACACCGGCGAGTCGGGGCGTGTCGCTTGGGCCGCGTCAGCGAGCGAGGAACTCCAGCAGGGCGTCGAGAAACTCGGCTTCGCGCTCGCGGTGCGCCCAGTGTCCGGCACCGTCGAGGATGCGGACGTCGCACGGAGCGGTGAACCGGCTCGGCGTCGCGGCATAGGCGCGCTGGACCACCGGCGGTTCGTCCCCTCCCCCAACGATCAGCGCGGGCACCGCGATCTTGGGGCGGAGGAACGAGTCGAGCGGGTTAAGCGCCTTGTAGTACGCGAGCGCGTCGCGCAGCACGCGCTTGTCCCGCAGCGCGTGAACGGACTCGGTGACCGCCTGCTCACGCGCGGGTCCGTCCCAACTCGGCGACCACCGCCGGTACAGCCGGTCGACCATCTTCAGGTCGAACGCGCGGGCCGTCAGCGATGCCCACGGGAGCTTGAAGTAGAGAAAGTGTCGTCCGTAGAGCGCTTCGTTCGGCTTCGGCTTGAGCGTCAACGGGTGCGGGATGCCGATCGCCACCATCTTCGTCACCCGCTCCGGGTGCTTCGTGGCCGCGCCGTAGGCAACCGACGTACCCCAGTCGTGCCCGACCACGACAGCCGACTGCTCCCCAAGCGCGTCGAGCAGCAGGACGTGATCCTCCGCGAGCTCCTTGGTCTTGAATCCACGCTCGCTGAAGGTGGCTGGGTGGTAGCCGCGCAGGTACGGCACGACGGTGCGGTACCCCTCGGCGTTCAACCGCGCACGAATGCCGTCCCACGAGTCCGGTACGTCGGGGAAACCGTGCAGCAGGATGACGAGCGGTCCCTCGCCGGAGTCGAGGAACCGGAAGGTCTGCCCACCCGATGACGCCTCGCGCCACGTGCCGGCCATTGACGCCGTCATCGGGCAGCGAATTCGACGCGGCCACCCTGGGCCGGGACAAGCGTGACGCTGAGCAGCTTCGCCGGCTCCAGCGGGCCAGCCGCCTGCGGAAGAGCCCGTTCCAGCACCTTGGCCAGCACGACTTCGAGCTCGAGCTGCGCGAGTGACGCACCCACGCAGCGTCGGGCGCCACCACCGAATGGCGTGAGTCCCCAAGGGCTTGGCTTCTCCTCGCCGTGCGCGACGAGGTGACGCTCCGGGATGAACGCCTCCGGTTCCGGCCAGACATCGGGGTCGAGGTGCACGACGCAGAAGTTCGCCGCGACGAGCGCACCCGCGGGCACCGGCTGGCCGGCCAGCGTCGTGTCGCGGGTGGCCATCCGAATGGCGTCGAAGACGGGCGCGCGGACTCGCATCGACTCCTTGATGGTCGCCTCGAGGTATTCCTTCGAGCCGGCGTCCAGGTCGGCGATGAGCTTGTCGCGCTTGTCCGGGTTGTGGGCGAGGTAGTGCAGCGTCCACGCGATGGCGGTGGCCGTCGTCTCGTGACCGGCGACGACCAACCCTTTGAGCTCGTCGCGCAGTTCCTCGTCGCTGAAGCCCTCGCCGTTCTCGTCGCGAGCGCCGAGCAACACGGACAGGACGTCCTCCTTGGCGGCGGCATCCGGGTCGGCACGGCGGGCGATGATCTCCTCGGTCAGCAGGTCGTCGACGGCCTTGCGCCGCGCCGCCAGCAGCCCGCCAGGGGACAACCGCCCGTAATCGCGCTGGACCAGGTCGGGCAGGAACATGATCGACGCGACCCGCGGGTTCATCAGGCCATCCAGGGCAGCACGGTAGACATCGCGGCGCTCGCCACTCTCGATGCCGAACACGACGCGCAGGATGACGTCGAGCGTCAGTCGCTGGGCCCATGGACGCACCGCCAGAGGACCCTGCTCCAAAAGAGCCGGCAGCTGGCCTTCAGTGAGCTCGCCGATGGCCGACGTCCACTGGGCGATCTTCGCGCCGTGGAACGGCGGCATCAGCAGCTTGCGGTTGCGGGTGTGCTTGGGCGACGGCGTCAGGATGAGTGAGTGCCGGCCGACGATCGGCGCGATGAGCTCGGCGGCGTCGCCGGGGGCGAACAGCTCATGGTTGGTCAGGACCTCGCGGTTCGTCTCGAGGTCAGCCGCGCACACGATGCCGCCGGGGTGATTGAGGATCCTGAGCGTGTAGACCGGCCCGATCTCGTCACGCGCCCGCGTCAGCTCGCCGATCGGGTCGCGCTGCAGGGCGAGGGTCGACGTCAGACGGCTGCGATGGAGCGCGGGCGGGAAGCGGCGCGCATCCCATTTCGGGTCGGGCAGCCGGCGCGGCGGTTTGGTCGCGGTCGTCGGCGTCGCCGCCGTGGTGCTCATGCTGCGGAGTCTAGGTCGGGCCCCTGACCCGCCGCAGCGATCGTCCGGAAGATCACACCGGGGTCAGCGTGGGGAACAATCCGATCATGGTGTCCCTCATCGCGCATGCGGTCCTCGGCGTCGTCGTCGTGACGTGGTTCGTCCGCTCCAACCGCGGGATCTTCCGCCGCCCCCCGTCCGGGCCGATGTTCTCGCCGCTCGAGCTGGCCCTGCTCGGCATCGGCGTGATCTCGGTGGCTTTCGGCTGGTACTTCAACGTCAGGTTCGTCCTGGACTACGGCCCGGATCGCGCGCTCTTCAATCCCCTCTGGGGCGACGGAAGCTGGGCGCAGTACCTGAAGTTGATGTTCGCCAACCCGGCAGCCGGCTCCGCCGGCGCGGACTTCACGATCGCCAACGTCGTGCTGCTTCCGCTGGTCACGATCGTCGACGGTCGGCGACGCGGGATCGCCCGGCCCTGGTTGTGCTTCGTCGCAACGCTCTTTGCGAGCTTCTCGTTTGGGTGGGCGCTCTACCTCGCGACGGTCGAGCGTCAGCGACGTCACACGTCGAACACTGGCCAGAAGGGCGCCCAGCCAGCATACTAGAAACTAGAACACGTTCTATATTGACTGGAAGTTTCGCATGTACGACTTCGAAAAAGAGAAGCCGTCCGGGGCCGCCGGCCCGGCCCACTCCCCACAGGGGGCACCCCATGGGGCGCTGCTGTTCCTTGAGGTCCCCCGTGGCGTCGGCGCCTTCGTGGCCTCGCACGCGGCCGACCTCATCGGTGGCAAGCAGCCCAGCGGCAGTGGCCGTCCGGTTCTGGTGATCCCCGGGTTCCGTGCCGACGACCGCTTAACCGGCCGCATTCGCAGCCACCTCAAGCGACACGACTTCCACGTCCACGGCTGGGGGCTCGGCCCCAACATCGGCCTGACGGACACCCTGATCGACGGACTGGTCGAGCGCTTCGAATCGCTGCGCGCTCAGTACGACGAGCCCATCAGCATCATCGGTTGGAGCTTCGGCGGCCTGCTGGCCCGCTGGCTCGCCCACACCTATCCCGACGACGTCCGCCAGGTCATCTGCCTGGGCTCGCCGTGGCGGGCTGAGGGCGAGAAGACGCGCGCCACCGCGATGTTCGAGCGGTCGCGTCGCAAGCACGGCATCTCAGACCGCGCCAGGCCGATGGTCGACGCCCTCCGTGAGCCGCTGCCCGTGCCGGTTACTGCGATCTACTCGAAGTCGGACGGCATCACGTCGTGGGCCGGGTGCGCGGTCGACCCGGCCACGAATCCGCCGGCTGAGAACGTCGTGGTCCCGAGCAGCCACATCGGCCTGGTGGCGAACCCGATCGTGCTGAATGTCGTCGTGGACCGGCTGTGCCAGGACCCGTCACACTGGCAAGAATTCAGCTGGCGAAGCTCGCTGTCCCGGAAGTGGGCCCGCACATGACCGACGAATCAGCCGAGCAGGACCGGAAGCTGCTCGCGCAGCGCGACCCCGCCTATCTCGCCAAGGCCCTCCCGTTCCTCAAACTTGCCATGAAGCGCTACTTCCGCTCCGAGGTGCGCGACATGGATCGCGTGCCGGCGGGCGGCGTGCTGGTCGTCGGCAATCACTCCGGCGGGCTCATGCCGATGGACGTGCCAGTCTTCGCGGTCGACTTCTTCGAGACGTTCGGCGCCGAACGGCCGCTCTATTGCCTCGCGCACGACATGCTCTTCACCGGCGTCAACGGCCCCATCATGCGCAAGTTCGGGTTCGTTCCGGCTCATCGCGAGTCCGCACACGAGGTGCTCACGTCGGGTGCGGTCACGATCGTTTTCCCGGGTGGCGACTACGACTCGTTCCGTCCGACCCTGCAGTCCAGTGTCATCGACTTCAACGGCCGCACCGGCTACGTCCGTACCGCCCTCAAGGCGGGCGTGCCGATCGTGCCGGTCGTCTCGATCGGCGGCCAGGAAGCACAGTTCCACCTGACGCGCGGCGAGTGGCTGGGACGCCACTCCCCTTTCCGCAGGTTCATGCGCAGCGATCTCATGCCGTTCGCCATCGGCTTCCCGTTCGGCCTGATGCCGGCCGGCCTCAACATCCCGCTGCCGACGAAGATCGTCAGCCAGGTGCTCGAGCCCATCGACATCGAGGCCGAGTTCGGGCCCGAGCCGGACATTGCCGAGGTCGACGAGGTCATCCGTGCGCGGATGCAGGACGCCCTCGACGAGCTGGCCCGCGAGCGCAGGTTCCCGGTGCTCGGATGAGGCCATCCTCATGACTCTGGCCCGCAAGCTCTGGGCGACCAGCCACCTGGTGCGCAGCCGGATGATCGCGCCGATGCGACCGAGCCGGTACGTCGGCATGGCCCGCATCCTGCGCGACTACGGCCCGCACGCGACGACCGGATTCGCCTTGGCCGCGAACGGCAACCCGGACGGCGTCGGCCTCATCGACGAGCGCGGGTCGCTCACGTGGCAGGAGATCCAGGACCGGGCCGACGCCCTCGCCGTCGGGCTGGACGGGCTGGACGGCGAGGCGCCGAGCGCCGTCGCCATCCTCTGCCGCAACCACCGTGGGTTCGTGGACGCGCTGCTGGCCGCGAGCCGGCTCGGTGCCTCCAGCCTGCTGCTCAACACCGGCTTCTCAGCGCCCCAGCTCGCCGACGTCCTCGAGCGCGAGGGCGCGACGCTGATCGTCTACGACGAGGAGTTCGCCGGCCTCGTCGACGAGGCACGCACGCGCATCTCCGGGCTCACCGAAGTGTTGAGCTGGGTGGATGACGAGTCGGTAAAGCGTCCAGTCCAGACGGCAGAGCAGCTCATCGAGGCCCACCGCGGCGAGCGGCCACCGCACCGGCGTCCCGGCAAGGTCGTCCTGCTGACGTCCGGCACGACTGGCACGCCGAAGGGTGCGAACCGCAGCGGCGGCGGCCCGGAGGAGCTGGCCGCGATGCTCGAGCGCATCCCGTGGCACGGCGGCGAGACCGTCGTCGTGGCCGCGCCCACCTTCCATGCCTGGGGCTTCGGGCAGCTCGTCATCGCCGCGACGATGGCCAACACCGTCGTTCTTCGTCGCAAGTTCGACCCGGCGGCCACCCTCGCCCTGGCCGACAAGTACGGCGCCACCGGCCTGGCCGTCGTGCCGGTCATGCTCGAACGGATCATGGAGCTCACCGCGAACGAGCTCGACAAGTACAACCTGAGCTCCTTGCGCTTCGTGTCCGCCAGCGGCTCGCGCATGCGCGGTGAAGCCGTCGTCGCGTTCATGGATCGCTTCGGCGACAAGATCTACAACAGCTACAACGCGACCGAGGCCGGCCAGATCAGCGTCGCGTCGCCGGACGACCTGCGCCATGCTCCCGACACCGCCGGGCGCCCAGTGGCCGGGACAACCATCCGGCTCGTCGACGACGACGGCAAGGACGTGCCCACCGGCGAGGTCGGGCGCATCGTCGTGCGGGGAGCTTCGGAGTTCGACGGCTACACGACAGGCGACACCAAGGCATCCCTCGACGGCTACATGGTCTCCGGCGACGTCGGCAGGATGGACCAGGACGGCCGGTTGTACGTCGTCGGCCGCGACGACGACATGATCGTCTCCGGCGGCGAGAACGTCTACCCGATCGAGGTCGAGCGCGCGATCGGCGAGCTGCCGGACGTGCGTGAGGTCGTCGTCGTCGGCGTGGACGATGAGGCCTTCGGCCAGCGGCTCGCCGCGTACGTCGTCACCAGTGCCGGCAGCGAACTCGACGCCGACGCCGTGCGGGCGCACGTGAAGTCCCAGCTCGCCGGCTACAAGGTGCCGCGCGACGTCGTGTTCCTCGACGAGCTGCCGCGCAACGCGTCGGGCAAGGTCGTCGTCCGCGAGCTCCCGGAGGTGACGGCGTGATCGGGCCCGGCAGCATCCGGACGCTGAGCGACGTCGCGCGCATGCGTGGCGCCGACGCCGGCTTCCTGTATATGGAGACGCCGGCGATGCACATGCACACGCTGAAGATGGCCATCGTCGAGCCGTCGCCGGAGATCACCTTCGAAAATCTGGTCAAGGCGACGTTCTTCCGGTTGCGCCGGATGCCGGGACTTCGGCGCCGCGTCGTGCCCGTGCCGTTCGGCCTGAACCACCCCGTACTGGTGACGCAGCGGCGGCTGGATCCGGACCGGCACTTCTTCCGTCACGACGTTGGCGGCAATGGATCGATGCGCGACTTCGAAAAGACGGTGGGCGAGATCGCCAGCACGCCGCTGAAGCGCGACGTCCCGCTGTGGGAGATCCACTTCTGCGAGGGATTCGCCGACGGCAGCGTCGGCATCGTCGGCAAGATCCACCACGCCGTCGCTGACGGCCTGGCTGCCAACGCGATGCTCGCCAACATCATGGACGTCACGTCCGCCGAGCTCCGGCCGGGCTTCGTGTCAGACCCCGGCCTCGGCGCGAACGTGCCCCTGCCGCGGCATCTCGTCGGCTCCGCACTCTGGGACGCCACCCGGCAGCTCTTCGCGATTCCCGGCCTGCTGATCAGGACGGTCAAGGCCATGACCGGGATGCTGCGCTACCGCAAGCGGGAGGCGAAGGGCGTGCCGGTGCCGTTGAAGGACACGCCGCGCGTCTCGTTCAACGGGCCCCTCACGCCCCGGCGCTCCTTCGCGACCGTCACCCTGCCCATCGCCGAGCTCAAGGCGGTCCGCACGCATCACGCGGCCATCGCCGGCCTCACTCTCAACGACGTCGTCCTGGCCGTGACGTCCGGCGCCCTGCGCCGCTGGCTCAAGGACCACGACGAGCATCCGGCCAGCTCGCTGATCGCTGGCGTCCCCGTTGGCCTCGACGCCGGCGACGGTGAGCCGCGGCTGCTCGGCAACAACGTGTCGAACATGTTCACCACGCTCGCGACCGCCGTCGACGACCCAGTCGAGCGCCTCCGCGTCATCTCCGAGACGGCACGGCACGCCAAGGCGATGAACCAGCACCTCGGCAGCTCGCTCGCCGACTGGTCACAGTTCACGCCGCCGGGGCCAGTGTCGGCCTTCATGCGCGCCTACAGCCGCCACCGCGGTGCCCGCTTCCATTCGGCGCCGTTCTCCGCGATCGTCTCGAACGTGCCCGGGCCGCGGGAGCGCCTGAAGGTCGGCGGCGCGTACCTCTCCGACGTCTTCAGCGTCGGCCCACTCATCGAGGGCATCGGCCTCAACGTCACCGTGTGGTCGTACATCGACCGGATGAACTTCTCCCTGCTCGCCTGCCCCGACCTGCTGCCCGACGTCGACGTTCTCGCGTCGTACTTCCCCGCCGCCTTGGCGGAGCTGCTGGGCGAGCCCGAACCAGCCGCCGAAAACCGTGACTCCACCGAGGAGAGTGCATGAACTTCGAAACCCTGGGCCAGCAGGCCACCCGAGCCGGCAAGGCGGCCGGATGCGCGGCCGGCAAGGCCGGCGTTGCGGCCGGACGCGCCTCCCGCGTCGTCGCCGTCAGGGGACTGCGCATGATGGCCGACCAGGCAACGCCGGACGTGCCCGTGCCGCCGGCGGCGCGATCGGTCGACCTCCCAGGCCGCGGGACCACGCACGTCCTCGACCTGCCTGGGCCGACGCCGGATGCGCCCGTCGTCCTCCTCACCCATGCCATCGCGGCAACGGGGCCCCTGACCTGGTTCACCGTGCTCGCCGAGCTGCAGACCCGCTATCGCGTCGTGACCTTCGACCAGCGCTGGCACGGCCGGGGCATCCGATCGGCCACCTTCAGCCTGGAGGACTGCGCGGACGACGCCGTCGCGGTGCTGGATGCCCTGGACGTCGACCAAGCCGTGGTCATCGGCTACTCCATGGGTGGCGCCGTCGCGCAGCTCATGTACAAGCGCCACCCGGAGCGTGTGTCGGGGCTCGTGCTCTGCTCGACGACCGCCCGCTGGGACGGCCACCTGGGCGAGCGGGTCTTCTTCCGGCTGCTCGGCCTGGCAAGCGAAGGACTGATCTCCGTCGCCGCCGACAAGGTCGCCGCACATGCCGACACGATCCTGCCGCCGTCGGACGACGCTGCGGAAGCCGGGCTTCGTGCATGGTGCATGTCGGAGCTGCGGTCGACCAGCCTGTGGTCGCTGCCGGTGGTCATGGCCGAGCTGGGCAAGTTCGACGGGACCACCTGGCTGGCCGACATCGACGTCCCCACCGGCGTCCTGGTGACGTCGAGCGACAAGGCCATCCCGGCCGAGCGACAGCTCCACTTGGCCGAGTCGATCCCGGGCGCCATCATGCGTTACACGCCCGGCGGGCATACGTCGCTGGTGTTCGACATGACGCACTGGAAGCCGGTGTTCCTCGAGCTCGTCGACGAGGTCGTGGACCAGACGGCTGTCGAAGTCAGCCCTTCTGCAGTTTCTTGATCTTGCGGCGGCCGGCGCGCCGCAGGAGCGGCTCGATCCGCATGAATGGTCCCGGTGCAACCGAGGCGAGCCGCATCATGACGCCACGGCTGGCCGGCAGCGTCTTGTAGACACGCCTCGTGCCGAACATGCCGACGAGCGCATGGGCCACCTGCGCCGGCTGCAGGAACGTGCCCGAGCCGACGAGCTCGCGGGCCTCGCCGTCCGGCCGCATGTCGGCGACCATCTTGGTGTCGACGCCGTCGGGACACACGGCGTGGACCCGGATCTTTTCCTTCTTCAGCTCGACGCTCACCGACGTGGCAAGCGACAGCACGGCGGCCTTGGTGGCGGCATACATGCTCAGCCCGGGCACTGGGCCGTGCGACGACAGCGACGCGACGATGCCGATGTCGCCGCCCTTGACGCCGTCCTTTGCCTGCTGCCGGAAGACTTCCGTGGCGACACGGGTGCCCCACACGACGCCGAGGATGTTGACGTCCACCAGCAGGTGGATCTGGTCGTCGGTGAGGTCTTGCAGCGTCTCATCGAAGGCGACGCCGGCGTTGCAGACGAATGCGCCCAGTGGCGCAAGGAGCTTGGCTTCCTCGACGACGCCTCGCGTCGCGTACTGGTCGCGCACGTCGAGGCCGAGGCCGAGGGGTGCGCCGATCTCTGCAGCGGTGGCCTTGGCGGCCGCCTCGTCGAGATCCGTGACGACGACTTGGTAACCACGGCCGAGCAGCTCGAGCGCGAGCGCGCGTCCGATCCCGCGCGCGCCACCCGTCACCACTGCGGAACGAGCCTTGCCCTTGCCCGCTTTCACCACGCCCTTGGCCATGTCCGGAGCGTAGCGGCGACTGAGCCTCGGTGATGAGCCCTCGGGCTCATCACCGAGGCGATTGAGCCGATTTTCGTACGCATCTTTATACATAGGTGCGGTCCGGGCGACGATGTATCGACGTTTAGGCGGCTATAGCCGCCTAAACGTCGAAAGATTCGTCCGTTTGCGTGCCCCGGACGCATCCGAAGCCTCCTGCATGAGGTGAATTGTTGACGACGGGCCTTCCAAGGGCCCGTTGCCCGCATTTCCCGCTCGAAACCGCGAAGCGGTGGGTTTGGAACCTCAGAGCCGCGATTTCGCGTGCCAAACCCACCGCCAGCAGCACCAACATGGCGCGGGCCGGATGGGTTGGTGAGTGATACCTGCAGGTATCACCCGGCGCCGAACCGCCCCATTGCCATCGCCGACTCGCGCAGCCGCTCGGGGAATCCGGGCCCCAGGTGCGGCTGGACGTCGGCGAGCTCGAGCGGCTCGCCGCAGTCGGCGCACACCACCTCCGCTCGCGCATCGTGACCACACGTCGTGTGCCGGAGCAGGACCGGCGGGCCGTCGGCGGGGGCCAGCCACTTGTCGCCCCACGCCATCATGGCCGCCAGCACCGGGAACAGCTCGCGCCCCTTGGCGGTGAGGACGTAGTCGTACCGCGGCGGATTCTGCTGGTAGGCCTCGCGCTCGAGCAGCCCCTCGTCGAGCAGGCGACCAAGCCGCTGGCTGAGGACGTTGCGTCCGATGCCAAGCACGCGCTCGAACTCGTCGAACCGGGTGGTGCCGTAGTACGCCTCACGCAGCACCAGCGGCGTCCAGCCGTCGCCGATGACGTCGACCGTGCGCGCGATTCCGCAGGGCCACTTGGCGAACGACGTGCGCTTCACAGGACGTCGATCCTGGCCAGGACGTGCTTGTGCAGCGGCGTCCCGGCCCACTCGTCGCGGTTCTCGCTGGAGGTGAGCTCGTTGGGCGCGATTCCGACGGAATCGGCGTCCCCGGCGGGCAGCAGGCCCATGCCGTTGGGCAGGGAGATGTGCCCCGACCGCATGCGTGGATTCGGCTCGACGGCGACGTCGACCGAGCCGCGCGACGTGGACAGGCGAACCACGGAGCCCGCGCTCACACCGAGCGCATCGGCGTCGTGCTCACTCAGGCGCAGCGCGCCCTGTGCATCGCGCTTGCGCCAGGCCGGGTCACGAATGATGGTGTTCGCCGTGAAGGCGCGGCGCTCCCCCGCCGAGAGCACGAACGGCCACTCGTCGTCGGCGACCGGCTTGGCCCGTACGGCCAGCCGTTCGACCTCGGCGAGCAGTTCCGGGATGTCCAGCTGGATCTTCCGATCCCCCATGCGTCGCCACGTCTCCTCGTCGACGTCGTCCGTCGTCACAATGCCTGACTTTCCGGACAGAATCGCCCGGAAGAGGTTCTCGCCGGCCTCGAGGCCCTCGCCGTGGCCGGCCCGCTGGACGCCGGTCGGGTTCTCCATCGCGAACTGAAACGCCAGGGCCCAGAGGACGGCCGCCGCATCGGCTCCGTCGGGCAGCGTCGGCCCGAGGGTGCGATACAGGAGGACGGGAGCCAGCTTCCGCAGGCGGGCATCCGAGACCACGCCGAGGAAGGCCTCAGCGAATGTCCCGTTCTCCAGCGCCTGCCGCAACGGCGCGTAGTCGTCTTCCGTCAACGCGCCGATGGCCTCGACGAGCCGCGCGTGGATCTCTGGCTCGGCCAGCACGCCCTCAGGCGCGTCCACGACCGGGTGACGCAGATGGAAGATGTTCTCCGGGAAGTCGAAGTTGAAGAACGTCGCCTCATACTTCTCGAACTGTGTGGCCGCTGGCAGCACGTAGTCGGCCAGCCGGGCCGTCTCCGTCATGGCGACGTCGATGACGACGAGGCAGTCGAGCGCCGCGAGCGCCTCCCGCATCCGTCGCGAGTCGGCCAGCGAGTGAGCCGGGTTCGCGCTCTCGACGAGCATGGCGCGGTACCGCAGCGGGTGATCGGTGAGGATCTCGTCGGGAATGACGTTGCACGGCACCAGTCCGCTGATGATGGGCGAACCCGTCACCGGGCTGCGGGGCATCTCGTCGGCCGGAAGCCCGCGGTCCCTCGCAATCGCGGTCAGGTTGGAGAAGACGTATTGCGCACCGCGCTTGCCGAAGTTGCCGGTGAGCAGCCAGACCAGCTTCTCGACGTAGCTGACCAGCGTCGAGTCGCGGCCCATCTGCACGCCGAGGTCCTCGAGCACCGCGACCGACGACGCAGCCGCGATCCGCCGGGCGGCTGCGCGGACGAGCCCGGGATCGAGGTCGGCGACGGCGCAGTAGTCGTCGACCGGGACGCTCGCGAGGACGCGGCTGACGTTCGCCACGCCGTCCGGGGCCGCGTGCTCAGCGAGCCAGGCGTGGTCCAGCAGGTCCTCCTGGACGAGCACTGCAGCGAGCGCCGTCACGGCGTACAGGTCAGTGCCCGGTCGAACCTGAAGATGGAAGTCAGCGAGGTCAGCCGTCTCCGTACGCACGGGGTCGATCACGATCATCGAGCGGGCCGCGTCCTTGCCGATGTCCTTGAGGACCGAGCGAGCCCGCGGGAATCCATGCGACTGGTACGGGTTCTTGCCGATGAACACCGCGACCTCACAGTGCTCCACGTCAGCCCGGTGCGGCATCCCCAACATGCGGGCCGTGACCCAGAACTCGCCGGTCTTCTCCTGCGCGAGCGCGCTCGAGCGATACTTCATCCCATAAGCGGCCTGCGTGGCCGTCGCGTAGGCACCGCCGAGGTGATTTCCCTGTCCGCCGCCGCCGTAGTAGAAGATCGCCTCGCCGCCGTGCGCATTCCGAACGGCTCCGAACCGCTCGGCGATCTCGCCGATCGCAGTGTCCCATCCGATCTCCTCGAAGGTGCCGTCACTGAGGCGGCGCAGCGGGCTGGTCATCCGGTCGGAGCGCCCGTTCTGGTACGCGTCGAGCTGGAGCGCCTTGTTGCAGGTGTAGCCCTGCGACGCCGGATGCGCCTTGTCGCCGCGGATCTTGGCGAACGTGCGGTTGTCGTCGCCGAGCTGGATCTCGATGCCACAGTTGCACTCGCACAGGATGCAGGCGCTGGGGTGCCACTCGGGCGCTTCGATGTCGGTGGTCATGGACCGACGGTAACCGAGTGAGTTGAATAAAGGAACCCACTAAAGCCGGGGATCTCAGCGCGAAGCGGCGTTGACGATCGCCGTCAGCAGGCCGGGGAAGCGCTGCTCCAGGTCGTTGCCGCGCAACGTCACGAAACGTGCTGCACCGTCGACCCGGGTATGGGTGATTCCGGCCTCCCGCAGGACGCGAAAGTGGTGCGACCTGGTGGCCTTCGACAGGCCGAGGTCGAAGCTGCCGCACTGTCGCTCACCCTCGGCATACAGGGAACGCACGATCGCCAGGCGAGTCGGGTCGCCGAGTGCCTGCATGACGTCAGCCAGGGCGATGGCGTCGACGGGGGGCTGCTCGAGCTCGGTGACGGAAACGGACACGAGATCAGTTTAGTCAGTTTGATGAACATCGAACAATGCGATAGGTTCGATGCTGATCGAACTATCATCGTGAGGCCACCATGACGAAGCTGCCCGCTCCGCTCTACCCCCTGATTGCCGTCGTGTCCTGGGGCGCGATGTTCCCGATCGCCGCGCACGCTCTCCCCCACGTCGACCCGTTCAACATCACGGCGATCCGCTACGTCGTCGCCAGTGCGATCTTCCTGGCGACCCTCGTCGCCGTGGAAGGCACCCGTGCCCTCACCTTGGACGGTCAAGGCGTGCGGCTGTTCCTGCTGGGCTCGCTCGGCTTCGCCGGCTTCAACCTGCTCGCCTATGTCGCCTTGTTGTTCTCGCCGCCGCAGGACGTCGCCGTCATCGTGCCGACGCTTCCCCTGGTCACCGCCCTCATCCGGTGGGCCCGCGGCGGCGGACGACCGACGCGCGTCATGCTCATCGCGTCGCTGGCGGCCCTCGCCGGCGCGGCGCTCGTCGTCACGAAGGGCGACTTCACGACGTTGAGCGGAGGCCTCGGCTCGCTGCTCACGCTCATCGCCGTCGCGTGCTGGGCGACGTACACGATGGAGGCGGCCAGCTTTCCGCAGATGTCGCCACTGCGATACACGGCCCTCACCGCGGCCCTCGGAACTTTCACCATCGTTGTCGCGACGGCCGTGGCCGACACCCTCGGCTGGCAGGTGGCGCCCAGCGGCGCAGATGTCATGGCCGCATGGTGGGAGATCGCATTCCTCGTGCTGTTCGGCGCCGTGGCCGCCGTGCTGGCGTGGAACGTCGGCGCCCGTCGCCTCGGCGCGGCCAACACGTCGCTGTTCATCGTGCTGGTTCCGGTCGTCGCATTCGCCATCCGCATCGCCGGCGGCTACCGGCCGGTGGCGGCCGAGCTCTTCGGCGCGCTGCTCGTGATCGCGGCTCTGGTGTTCGCCAACCTCGCCGGACGGAGGACGACGCCGCGACACGCGGTCGAACATATGTTTGACTCTTCACGGTGAGCGACTTACCGTGGGCCCATGAGCGATGACGACGCCACCAACCCGTCGCATAAGCGCGGCCGCCCCTTGGGCTCCAAGAATTCCGTCCGGGAGCTGCCTGACGGGCCCGTCGACGAGATGACCGGGCTGACCGAGCGCCAGCAGATGGTGCTCATCTTCCTGCGCGAAGAGATCGCCAAGCGCGGCTATCCGCCCAGCATGCGCGAGATCGGTGCCGCGGTCGGCCTCGCCTCGACGTCATCGGTTTCGCACCAGCTGCGCGTGCTCGAGCAGCTCGGCTACGTCAAGCGCGACCCCAACCGGCCCCGCGCCCTCGAGATCTTTCTTCCCGAAGTGCTGCAGGCCCGCTTCCGGCTCCACCACGAGATGGACGAGACCGGCATCGGCGACGAGCGACCTGAGGCGACGTACGTCCCGGTGCTCGGTCGCATTGCCGCCGGCGGGCCGATCCTCGCCGAGGAGCGCGTCGAGGAAGTCATGCCGATGCCGCGTTCGCTCGTCGGCGACGGCACGCTGTTCATGCTCGAGGTCCGCGGCGACTCGATGATCGACGCCGCCATCTGCGACGGCGACTACGTCGTCATCCGCCAGCAGCCCAACGCCGAGAACGGCGAGATTGTCGCCGCGTTGCTCGACAACGAGGCGACCGTCAAGACGTTCCAGCGCAAGGACGGCCAGGTCTGGCTGCTCCCGCACAACGAGTCCTACTCCCCCATCGACGGCACGCACGCCCAGATCCTGGGCAAGGTCGTCGCCGTCATGCGGCGTGTGTGAGCCGGCCTCAGGGATTTAGGCGCCGGAGCGCCTCGCGGACGGCTTCGCGGTCCGTGGTTCGCCACATCGGCGGCAGGGACGCGGCCAGGAACGATCCGTAGCGAGCCGTGACCAGCCGCGGATCGAGGACCGCGACGACGCCGCGGTCCTCGGCCCGACGAATCAGCCGGCCGGCCCCCTGGGCCAGCAGCAGAGCGGCGTGACTCGCCGCGACAGCCATGAACCCGTTGCCGCCGTGCCGTTCGATCAGGCGCTGGCGGGCGCTCATCAGTGGATCGTCGGGGCGTGGGAACGGGATGCGGTCGATGATCACCAGCCGGCAGGTTGCGCCGGGCACGTCGATGCCCTGCCACAGGCTGAGCGTGCCGAACAGGCAGGCGTCGTCGTTGGCCACAAACCGCTTGACCAGCTCGGGCAGCTGCGCGTCGCCCTGGCACCACAGCTCGATGTCCGGATGCCTCAGGCGGACGGCCTGCGCCGCCGCCTCGGCCGCCCGGCGCGACGAGAAGAGGCCGAGGGTGCCGCCTCCGGCGGCCTCGACGAGGTCGGCGATCTCGTCGAACTGCGCATCGGTGATGCCCTCGCGGGCCGGCGCCGGCAGGTGCTTGGCGACGTAGAGCATCGCCTGCTTGCCGTAGTCGAAGGGCGATCCAACGTCGACGGCGTCGTACTCGCCGTCGGCCAGGCCCAGCGAATGGGCCACCGGCTCGAAGCCCCCGCCGAGCGTCAGCGTCGCGCTCGTGAGCACGATGGTGTTCTCGCCGAAGAGCTTGTCGCGCAGGTAGCCGGAGACGTCAATCGGCGCGATGTGCAGGGTCGGCCCATTCCGCGTTTCGCTCATCCAGAGCACGGCTGATTCAGGCTTGGCCGCCATCCGGTCGGCAATGAGCCGGACGTCGTCGACCATGCCCTTGGCCTGCTGACGCGCGGCGTCGACATCCTCGCCTGACTCCTTGGGGAACGACGAGAGGGCCGCGCGCGCAGCGTCCCGGATGAGCTGGAGTGTCTCGAGCAACTCCTCACTCGGCTGGTCTATGCGACCCACGTCCACGCGGGCGAGAGCCGCGGAGAGCGCGTCCGCCGCCTCGACGAGGTGGTCGACGTCGGGTCCGTCGGCGTGCGGTCGTGCCCGGCGCGCCGCGCGCTCAACCATCGTCGGGTCGAGCTCGGCCGTCATCGACTGCGTGACGCGCGCCGTCAGCTCGTGCGCTTCGTCGATGACGACGTGGCGATACTCCGGCAGCATGGGAACGCCGTCGATGGCGTCGATGGCGAGCATGGCGTGGTTGGTGACGATGATGTCCGCGTCCTGCGCCTCCGCGCGCGACCGCTCGGCAAAGCACTCCAGAGCGTGCGCGCAGCGAGAGGCGCCGACACATTCGCGGGCGCTGACGCTGACCTGGCGCCAGGCGCGGTCAGTGTGCGGCGGCGCGTGGTCGCGGTCCCCCGACCCGCCCTCGGATGCCTGCGACTCGGCCCATTCGCGCAGCTCGACGACCTCTGAACCGAGCGAACCGCTGGGCAGGTCAACGAGAACCCCTTGCTCGTCGGGTACGCCCTCGCGGACCCGATGCAGGCAGGCGTAGTTGCCGCGGCCCTTGACCACGGCGTGCGCGGGACTGGTGTGCATGACCTCGCGCGCGGCTTCCTTGAGCGCCGGGATGTCACGCTCTACCAGCTGGTGCTGCAGGTTCAGCGTCGCCGTGGCGATGACGACCCGCTTGCCGAGGAGCAGGCTGGGAACGAGATACCCGAGCGACTTGCCGGTGCCGGTGCCGGCCTGCACGAGTAGATGCTCCTCCGCCACGAAGGCATCACGAATCGCCTCCGCCATCTGGACCTGGCCGGGCCGTTCCGTCCCGCCGACGGCCTCGACGGCCGCCCCCAGGACATCCCCGACGCTCGCGCTCACCGCCGCGGTCGCTTCGGCAGGAGGGGCTTCGGGCATGCGGTGAGACTAGTCGCCCTGTCCTACGTCGCCCTCGGATGCATCCACAGCATTCGGCTCGTCCGGCTCCTCCGCCTTGTCGGTTGGCGCACGCATGACGCGCATCGCGTCCTCGGGGTCGACCCGCAGGTCGATGGTGTCGCCCGGCTTCGGCAGCTGGTCCTCGCGGAACAAGTCGCGCAGCACAGCCTCATACGCAATCGCTTTGTCCGGACGCGCCACGCTCACCCGGATACTGCGCCGGAGGAAGCCATTGTTGACCGCCACGCCTGCCGACTTGGGCTCGATCACCTCGATGACCGTTCCCGTTCCCGCGACGCCGTCGTGGAGCAGTCTGTCCGCGATCGTGGACCGCCGAAAGATCCACCACGCAAAGACACCGGCACCGATCATCAGCACCGGGACGAAGAACGGGCTGTGCGTGACGGTGAGGTCGACCACCCACGGCAGGATCGACGCAACGAGCCACGGCCACAGCTCCGTCGTCCGCGTGATCTGCGCGATCTTCATGAACAACACGAGCGCGGCGACGAATCCGACGCCCCACACGGCGTACGCGAGCAGGACCCGCTGGTTGACCGTGATGATCCCCGGCAGGATCGCCGCCACGGCCCACAGGCACAGCAAGGTCACCAGTTGGCGATGATCCAGTCTTCCGGCGTCATCCGCCTGCAGGGGAACTTCCGTCACGCCGTCAGGCTAGCGGCAACCAACTGGTGCGCGAGCTCTTCGGGCACGCGGGCCACCAGGTGTGTCCCGTGCTCGGTGTGGTCGAGCGTCTCGATCTCGCCCTGCGTGTGGACGAGGCTCAGCAGGTCGCCGCGCGCATACGGCACCAGCACGTCCACCCGCTCGGACGGGCGCGGAAGGTCGGCTTCGATGGCGAGCAGCAGCTCGTCGATGCCCTCACCGGAATGCGCGCTGACGACGACCGCGTGCGGCTCGCGCGCCAGGATCTGCTTGACGACCAACGGGTCAGCAGCGTCGGCCTTGTTGACGACGATGATCTCCGGGACGTGCGTCGCGCCGATCTCTCCGAACACCTCACGGACGGCGGCGATCTGGCCGTCCGGGTCGGGGTGCGAGCCGTCGACGACATGCAGGATCAGGTCGGACTCGGCGACCTCCTCCAACGTCGAGCGGAACGCCTCGACCAGCTGGTGCGGGAGGTGGCGCACGAATCCGACCGTGTCGGACAGCGTGTAGACCCGGCCGTCGGACGTCTGCGTGCGTCGGGTCGTCGGGTCGACGGTGGCGAAGAGGGCGTCCTCGACCAGCACGCCGGCTCCGGTCAGCCGGTTGAGCAGGCTGGACTTGCCGGCGTTGGTGTAGCCGGCGATCGCAACCGCCGGGATGCGGTGGCGGACGCGCTCAGCCTTCTTGGTGGTTCGCGTGGTGCGCAGCTGCTCGAGCTCGCGGCGCAGCTTCGCCACCCGGTGGTTGATGCGGCGTCGGTCGGTCTCGAGCTTCGTCTCACCGGGGCCACGACCGCCGATCCCCTCACCGCCGGCGGCACGGCCACCGGCCTGGCGGGACAGGTTGCCGCCCCACCCGCGCAGACGCTGGGTCTGGTACCTGAGCTGGGCCAGCTCGACCTGGGCTTTGCCCTCGGCGCTCTTGGCGTGCTGGGCGAAGATGTCGAGAATCAGCGCCGTACGGTCGACCACCATGACCTTCGTCACGACTTCGAGGTTGCGCAGCTGGCTGGGCGCGAGCTCTCCGTCGCAGATGATCGTGTCGGCGCCGGTGGCGGCCACCGTGTCGGTCAGCTCGTCGACCTTGCCCCGGCCGATGAAAGTGGCCGAGTCGGGCTTCTGGCGGCGCTGGATGAGGGCATCGAGCACCTCTGAGCCGGCTGTCTCGGCGAGCAGCTTGAGCTCGGTCAGCGAGTTCTCGGCGTCCTCGGCGGTGCCCGACGTCCAGACGCCGACCAGCACGACCCGCTCGAGTCGCAGCTTGCGGTACTCGACCTCGGAGATGTCCTGCAGCTCGGTCGAGAGCCCGGGGACGCGGCGCATCGTGGACCGCTCGTCGAGAGCGAGTTCAACGCGGTCGTCGGTCTCGTCCGTCACAGCGTCAGCCATTCGAGCTCCCCACGGGCGACGATTTCTGCCGGGCCGGTCAGGATGGTCGTCCCGTCGGCGTGGTGCGTCACGTGGAGGGTTCCACCCGGCACGTCGACGCGCGTCTCGTCCGTGCCCGCGGCGACGGCCGCGGCGACCGCTCCCGTGCCGCACGAGCGCGTCTCGCCGGACCCACGCTCGTGAATGCGGATGGCAAGGTGGGAGGGCGTGTAGACGACAACGAACTCGATGTTGACGCCATCCGGATAGACGGAGTGGTCGTACCCCGGCTCCTGCTGCAGTGCTCCCGCGTCGGAGAGCGCGGCGACGACCGCGACCGCGTGCGGGTTGCCGACGCGAACGTCCATGACCTCGAAGGACCGGCCCTCGGCGATCGTGACCTTGGACGTGCCCCGGGTCTCGGCGATGCCCATCTCGACGCTGTAGGTGCCGTCATCGTTGGCGGTGACCGTGCGATCGCCGGCGCGCGTGCCGACGATCACCGGACTCGTTTCCCAGCCCTCGTCGATCAGGTGCTTGGCGAAGACGCGCACTCCGTTGCCACACATCTCGCTGACCGAGCCGTCGGCGTTGCGGTAATCCATGAACCATTCCGAGGCGCTGTCGGCCGCTCTCGCCTCAAGCGTGCGCAGGACCTCCGTGCGGATGACGCGCAGCACGCCGTCGGCACCGAGCCCGCGGTGCCGGTCGCAGAGCGCGGCGACAAACGCCGAGTCGAGCGTCCCGTGCACGCTGCCATCGGCGTCGGGCAGCAGCACGAAGTCGTTCTCCGTGCCATGCCCCTTGAGCCACGCGAAAGCCATGGGTTTCAGTCTAGGTGGCCGCGCGTGAGGGCCAGAGCGTCGTCGACCAGCGAAGGCGAGTCGTAGGCGAGCCAGTGGATGCGCGGGTCCTTCCGGAAGAGCCGGTCCTGGCGACGGGCAAAGGCCCGGGTCCCGGCGATCGTGGCCTCGCGCGCCTCGTCCTCGGCGACGTCGCCGGCGAGGAACTCGAGGACCTGGCGGTAGCCGAGCGCACGCGACGCGGTCAGTCCGCGCGCGAGCCCGGCCGGCAGCAGCGACCGCGCCTCATCGACGAGCCCGCCGGCCCACATCCGATCCACGCGGTCGGCGATGCGCGCATCCAGGACGTCACGCGGGACGTCGAGCCCGATCAGCACGACATCCCCGTAGACCGACTCATACGGCGGAAGCGTCGCGGTGAACGGCTTCCCCGTCAGCTCGATCACCTCCAGTGCGCGCACGATCCGCCGGCCGTTGGACGGCAGGATCTGTGCGGCTGCGTCCGGATCCTGCTCCGTGAGGACGCCGTGCAGCGCCACGGCGCCCCGTGACGCCAGCTCGCCCTCCCACCGGGCCCTGACGTCCGCGTCCGTCCCGGGGAACTCCAGTCGATCGACGATGGCCCGGATGTACAGCGAGGAGCCCCCGACAACGACGGGCGTCACCCCCCGCGCGTGGCAGTCCGCGATCGCGGCGCGCGCCCACCCCTGGAACTCCGCGACGGTCGCCGGCTGCGTCACCTCGAGCACGTCGAGCAGATGGTGGCGCACGCCGGCCATCTCGGCCTCGGTGATCTTGGCTGTCCCGACGTCCATCCCGCGATAGAGCTGCATCGAATCGGCGTTGACGATCTCGGCGGAGCCCAGGCGTCGGCACAGCTCGACGGCCAAGGCCGACTTCCCGGACGCCGTGGGGCCGACGACGCCCACCGCAACGTTCACCGCATCGGGCCTGGACACGGTGACCATCGTTCCAGTTAGGGTCGAACGGTCGGGGGGCAACGGGCCTCCCCATGACCTCAGGAGACTCCCGTATGGGCTTTCTTGACGATGCAAAGGAAAAGGCCGAAGGCCTGGCCGACAAGGTTCAGGACATTCCTGGGGCTGACAAGCTCGGCGAACTCGCCGACCAGGCCAAGGAAAGGCTGGCCGACCTGCCGGGTGGCGACAAGGTCAGCGACCTGCTCGACAAGGTGACCGGAGATCACGGCGACGCCTGACCACAGGCCGAGCCGCGACCAGGCGATGGCTGTCGATCACTGATCGGCGGCCATCGCCGCTTTCTTGGCCTTCTTCTTGAACTCGCGCACCTTGGCCAGGGACTCGGCATCGACGACATCGGCGACGGAGCGGTAGCCCTTCTTGCCGTAGTCGCCGACGACGGTGGTCCACCCGCGCGGCTTGACGTCGAACTGCTTGGCCAGCAGGGCGGTGAAGATCTTCGCCTTCTGCTCGCCGTAGCCGGGCAGGCTCTGCAGGCGCTTCATCAGGTGTGCGCCGGACTTTGCGTCCGTCCAGACGCGGGCGGCGTCGCCGTCGTACTCGTCAACGATCAGCCGGGCCAGCTGCTGCACCCGTCCGGCCATCGACTTGCCGTAGCGATGGATGGCCGGCGGCGTCGAGCACAGAGCCGCGAACTCGTCCGGGTCAGCGGCGGCAATCGCCGCGGGATCGAGCGTGCCGAACCGCTGCAGGATCTTGTGCGGCCCCCGGAACGCGTGCTCCATCGGGTACTGCTGGTCCAGCAGCATCCCGGTCAGCAGGGCGAAAGGATTGCCCGCGAGCACCTCATCAGCAGCCGGATCCTGCGCGATCGTCACCATGCGCCAATACTTGCATACCTAGCAGCACAAGGTATTGTTACCTCGTAGTTCTAGGTATGGAGGTGAGCATGGCCGGAGTGCTTCGCATCGACAAGGACCTCGTGGCCGCGTCCGCGACGCCACTCGTCCTCGGGATTCTCGCGGACGGCGAGTCGTACGGATACGCCATCTTGAAGCAGGTCAACGACCTGTCCGGTGGCCGGATGGCTTGGACCGACGGCATGCTCTACCCACTGCTGCATCGGCTCGAACGACAGGGCTTCGTCAAAGCATCGTGGGGCACCGCCGAGTCAGGGCGTCGGCGCAAGCACTACGCCATCACGCCGGCGGGACGCGACGCCCTCGCCGAGCGGCACCAGCAGTGGACGGTCGTCGCCGAGGCACTCGACCGCGTCTGGCGCTCCACACCCGGGACCTTGGGGTTGGCATGACCAGCGACCTTGAATCCCAAATCGCCCAGTGGCGCGGCTACGTCGACGGGCACCCGGCCATTGCCGCCGCCGACATCGAGGAGATGGAAGGCCACCTGCGCGACCAGGTTGCCGATCTCGTCTCCAGCGGATTGTCCGACGACGAGGCATTCCTCGTCGCCGTCAAGCGCATGGGAAGGCTCGACGACATCTCGCGCGAGTTCGCACGCGAGCACTCCGAGCGGCTGTGGAAGCAGCTGGTCCTGACCGGCGACGGCCGCTCCCCCGGTGTGGGCAGTCACCTGCCGGCGGCGATCGGGGTCGCCATCGCTGCCGCCGTGACGGTGCGGCTGGCCATGACGTTCGTGGACGCCTCGATTGTCGGCCCAAACGTCAGCCTCATCGTGCTTCCGTTCATCACCGGCTACCTCGGGTGGACGCGTCAGCTGACAGGCAGGGCCATCGTCGCCGTAGTGGCCACGTACGCGGTTGCGGCACTCGCGATGAACGCCTACCCGTGGGAGACGCACGAAGGTGACTCGCGTAGCCAGATCCTGGCCGTCACTCATCTGCCGATCGTGCTGTGGCTGGTTGTCGGCCTCGCGTACGCGGGCGGAGAATGGCACTCGCACGCCAAGCGGATGGACTTCATTCGCTTCACCGGCGAATGGGTCGTGTACATGGCGCTCCTCGCGCTGGGTGGTGGCGTCATGACCGGGCTGACCGTCGCGTCGTTCTCGGCACTCGGCGTAGGACACGAGGACGTCATCGCCTCGTGGATCATCCCCATGGGCGCGGCCGGCGCGACCGTGGTCGCTGCGTGGCTGGTCGAGGCGAAGCAGGCGGTCGTGGAGAACATCGCACCCGTCCTCACGAAGGTGTTCACGCCGCTGGCGCTCGTGATGCTGATTGCGCTCCTGTCAGGACTCGCGGCCCGGCGGAGCTTCGTCGATCTCGACCGCAACCTGTTGACCCTCGTCGACCTGATCCTGGCGCTCGTGCTCGGGCTCGTCCTCTACGCCATCTCGGCGCGCGACCCACTCGCCGAGCCGGGCCTGTTCGACCGTCTGCAGTTCGTGTTGCTCGCCGTCGCGCTGGCGACGGATGCCGTGCTGTTGGTGGCCATGCTCGCGCGCATCGCGGACGCGGGATTCACCGCGAACAAGGTGGCTGCGCTGGGCATGAACCTCGTTCTCCTGGTGAACCTCGTCTGGTCGACCCGGCTCCTGGCTCGGTTCAACCGCGGCGCCGCGTCCTTCGCCGACCTGGAGCGCTGGCAAACCGCCTACCTGCCGGTCTACGGCCTCTGGGCGGCGTTCGTCGTCATCGGCCTGCCGCCGCTCTTCGCGTTCGCCTAGAGAGCGCAGGCGGGCACCACGGCCGCGGGCAGCGGGTCGGGAGCGCCGACCGACGGCATGCCCAAGCCCACAGAACCTGGACGCACGTCGACGCGTCCCTGAGATGCCTCCCACCGGTCACCGGCAGGCGTGCTGCGGTAGGACAGCAGCGCGACGTCGCTGATCAGGTGGTGCGGGGCGGCCGCCGTGATCTCCACCTCGACCATGTCGCCCGGCCTTATGGCACCCTCCGACCGGAAGTGCACCAGCCGGTTGTCCCGGGCCCGGCCGGTGTGGCGATTGGTCTCGTGGTCCTTGCGGCCACCGGCGGCCGTCGGGTCGGAGACAAGCACCTCGGCCGTCGTGCCGATGAGCTGCTTGTTCTCATCCCACGCGACGTCGTTGACCAGCGCCGCCAGCCGCTCGTAACGCTCCTGGACGACGTCCTTGGGCACCTGGTCGACCAGGGACGCGGCGGGGGTGCCCGGCCGCTGCGAGTACTGGAAGGTGAACGCGCTGGAGAACCGGGCCTGCCGGACGACATCGAGCGTCTCGAGGAAGTCCTCTTCGGTCTCGCCCGGGAATCCGACGATGATGTCCGTCGTGATGGCCGCCTCGGGCATGGCGGCCCGAACGCGTTCGATGATGCCCAGGTACTTCTCGCGCCGGTAGGACCGACGCATTGCCTTCAGGACGCGGTCGGACCCCGACTGCAGCGGCATGTGCAGTTGCGGCATGACGTTCGGCGTCTCGGCCATCGCGGCGATGACGTCGTCGGTGAAGTCCTTGGGGTGCGGCGACGTGAATCGCACCCGCGCGAGGCCGTCGATCTCGCCGCACGCCCGCAGCAGCTTGCCGAAGGCCAGCTGGTCACCGAACTCGACGCCGTACGAATTCACGTTCTGGCCGAGCAGTGTCACCTCGACGACGCCGTCGTCGACGAGCGCCTGCACCTCGGCCAGCACGTCGCCCGGCCGGCGATCGCGCTCCTTGCCGCGCAGGCTCGGGACGATGCAGAACGTGCAGGTGTTGTTGCAGCCCACGCTGATGGACACCCACGCAGCGAACACCGAGTCGCGCTTGGTCGGCAGCGTGGACGGGAACACCTCGAGCGCGTCGAGGATCTCGACCTGCGACTCCTCGGCGATCCGCGCCCGTTCCAGCAGCACCGGCAGCGAGCCGATGTTGTGCGTGCCGAACACCACGTCGACGTAGGGGGCGCGCTGGGTGATCGTCGCCTTGTCCTTCTGGGCGAGGCAACCGCCCACGGCGATCTGCATGCCGGGGTTGGCGGCCTTGACCGACGCGACGTGCCCGAGGTTGCCGTAGAGCTTGTTGTCCGCGTTCTCGCGGACGGCGCACGTGTTGAAGACGACGAGGTCGGCGGTCGCGCCAACGGCGACCGGCGCGTAGCCGGCGGTCTCCAGCAAGCCCGACAGCCGCTCGCTGTCGTGCACATTCATTTGGCACCCGTAGGTGCGCACCTCATACGTCCGTGACATGACCGACCAAGAATACGGGTCCCGGCCGCGACTGGCCGCCTCGTAGGGTTGGGCCATGGATCTCGGGAAGTCGCGCACCGGACAACACGTCGTCGTCGCCATCCCCAGCGCCATCCTGCTGGCGTGCGTCGTCGCGGCTGCAGTGCTCGCCCTACCCAGGGCGACGCCGGTCGGACCCTTCCAATCGGCCCAGCTGGGAACGGCGCACATCCCCGGACCCTGCGACGGTGGGGCACGGAAGGCGTTCACGCCGACGACCGTCGACATCCAGGGCGTTGGGGAAGGCCTCTCGGTCATCGCGCTCCCCCGCGACTACGCCGACGTCCCCGGGGTCCCACCGGTCAGCGCGACACACACGGTTGCGTTCGATGCGCCAGGGCCCCACCCGGGAGACTCCAGCGGTCTCGTTCGGCTGAATGCCCACACGTGGCCGAACGGCGCCGCGTTGGGGAACGAGCTGCTCGCGAAGTTCGACGTCGGCGACATCCTCACGCTGCGCGACGGCGACAAGAAGCTCTGCTACCGCGTCACCGAACGTGTCGAGGTCTCTGCGTACTCGACGTACGAGCGCTTCTTCGAGCTCGACGGCAAGCCGGAGTTCGCGCTGATCGTCTGCTCCGGCCAGCGCCTCGGCCCGGGCAACTGGAGCGAGCGCACCGTCTGGTGGGGTAAACCTGTCTAGGCGATCGCCGACAGGACCCCGTTGATGAAGCTCGCGGAGTCGTCGGTGGAGAGCTCCTTGGCGAGCTCGACTGCCTCGGCGATGGCGACGGCGGCCGGCACGTCCGCGACCTCCGTGATCTCGTAGGTCGCGATGCGCAGCAGGTTCCGGTCGACGACCGGCATGCGATCGAGCGTCCATCCCTTCGCGTTCGCTGCAATGAGCTCATCAATGCGCTCGGCATTCGCCGCCACGCCCTCGACCAGCTGCACCGTGTACTGGTGGACCGGCGGGTCATTGACCTCAAGGCGGTCAGCGAGTGTGCCACCGACGGGCAGGCCCCGCAGCTCCGATTCGAAGAGGATGTCCAGCGCGCGCTTGCGGTACTTCGACCGGGCGCTCACTTCGGGACGCTCACTTCACACGGCCGAGATACGAACCGTCGCGGGTGTCGACCTTGATCTTCTCGCCAGTGGTTATGAACAGCGGAACCTGGATCTCCTTGCCGGTCTCCAGGCGGGCCGGCTTGGTGCCACCGCTGGAGCGGTCGCCCTGGAGGCCCGGGTCAGTGTGCTCGACGGTGATCTCGACCGACGCCGGCAGCTCGACGTAGAGCACGCGGCCGTCGTTGGTTGCGACGACGGCGTCCTGGTTGTCCAGCAGGTAGTCGACGGTCGAGCCCATGGCCTCCGGCGGAACCTCGACCTGGTCGTAGGTGCCGACGTCCATGAACACGTAAGACGTGCCGTCGTTGTACAGGTACTGCATGTTGCGCTTGTCGACGTTGGCCGTCTCCACCTTCGTACCGGCGTTGAACGTCTTGTCGACGACCTTGCCCGACCGGATGCTCTTGAGCTTCGTCCGCACGAAAGCGGGGCCCTTGCCCGGCTTCACGTGCTGGAACTCCACGACGGCCCACAATTGGCCCTCGATGTTCAGAACCATGCCGTTCTTCAGGTCGTTCGTCGTTGCCATCAGGCGATCTCCAGCAAATCTGTGGTCGTGGTTGTCAGCACCCGCGGCGTCTCCGCCACCAGGACGGTGTCTTCGATCCGGACGCCGCCACGGCCCGGGAGGTAGATGCCCGGCTCCATCGTCAGCGTGGTGCCCGCGGCGAGTTTACCGGCGGCACGCGGACTCACGAACGGGTCCTCGTGGATCTCCAGCCCGACACCGTGCCCGACGCCGGTGGTCAGGCACTCCAGCCACCCCGCATCGTCAAGCACCTGGCGGGCGACGCGGTCGCCCTCGGCGACGTCCTGCCCGGCGCGAAGCGCAGCCACGCCGGCTGCCTGCGATGCCTGGACGACGCCGTGGATCTCGCGCTGCCAGTCCGCCGGCGACCCGACGACGACCGTCCGCGTGCAGTCCGCGTGGTAGCCGTCGACCCGTGCGCCGAAGTCGATCTTGACGAGGTCACCGCGCTCGATGACGCGGTCAGTGGGCCGGTGATGCGGGATGGCGGAGTTCGGTCCGGCGGCGAGGATCGTCTCGAACGCGATGGCCTCGGCGCCGCGGTCGTACATGCGACGCTCGAGGTCGCGGGCCATCTCGCGCTCCGTCCGGCCCTCGAACCTGGTCGTGAGCAGCTCGTCGAGCGCCTCGACGGAGATCCGGCAGGCGCGCTCGAGCGAAGCGATCTCGTCGTCGTCCTTGACCACGCGGGCCGCCTCGACGAGCCGGCCCGACGGCACCAGCGCAGCTCCCCCGGCCGCCAAGCGGGCATGGTCGTCGACGCTGAGCGTGTGTGTTTCGCAGGCCCAGGTGCCGTCGATGCGATCGGCGGACGCCCCATGCACGTCCCGAGTGACTACCAGCTCGACATCCGGCGCCTCTTCCGCTGCCTGGTCGCGGTACCGCCCATCGGTGAACAGCGTCGCCTGGCCGTCGCGAGCCACAGTGAGCACGCCGTTGGAGCCGGTGAAGCCGGTCAGGTATCGGATGTTGACCAGCGTCGTCACGACGATGCCATCGGCCCCCAACCCTTGGAGGCCGGACAGGACCTCAGGCGAGCGCCGCATGGGAGTCCCGCAGGATCGCCTCATCCGGCCCGGACAGGATCGTCGGGTTCGCCAATCCGTTCAGGACCACGAAGCGCAGCGTGTTGCCGCGCGTCTTCTTGTCGACGCGCATCGCGTCCAGCAGCGGCCCGAACGGCACGGTCGTCGTGGTCGGAAGACCGAGGAGCCGCAGGACGTGGCGGTGCCGGTCCAGCAGATCGGTGTCGATGCTGCCCGTTCGGTGCGCAAGCTCAGCTGCGAACACCATGCCGATCGAGATCGCCTCGCCGTGGCGCAGGCGGTATCCGTGAATGCGCTCGAGTGCGTGCCCGAGGGTGTGGCCGTAGTTGAGCGCCTCGCGGCCGATGCCGGCGCCGGCGGCCCCGGACGTCTCCTTGAGGTCCCGCTCAACCGTCGCCGCCTTGACCGCGATGCCCTTGGTGATGAGCTCGGCCAGCAGCACCGAGGTGGCGTCGAGTACGGCCGGAGCGGCCGCTTCGATCAGCTCCAGGATGGACGGGTCGGCGATGAATCCGCACTTCGCCACCTCGGCCATGCCGCTGCGCAGCTCGGCCGGCGACAGCGTCCCGAGGAAATCGAGGTCGCACAGCACCGCGGCAGGCTCGTGGAAGGCGCCCACCAGGTTCTTGCCGGCTGCGGTGTTGATTCCGGTTTTGCCGCCAACCGCGGCATCGACCATTCCCAGCACGGTGGTCGGCAGGTTGATGAACGCGACGCCGCGCAGCCAGCTGGCGGCGACGAATCCGGCCAGGTCGGTCGTCGAGCCCCCACCCAGGCCGACGACGGCATCGGAGCGGGTAAAGCCCGCGCTGCCGAGGACCTGCCAGCAGAAGCCGAGCACTTCGGCCGTCTTGGCGGCCTCGCCGTCGGGCACTTCGATCAGGTGAACGTCCATGCCGTCCGTGACGATGCTGGCGCGCAGCCGTTCGGCACGATCACGCAGGGTCGGCGGGTGGATGACGGCAACCCGGCTCACGCCGTCGAGCAGGCCGCGGAGCTCGCTCGTCACGCCGTGGCCGACGACGACCTCGTAGGGACCCCCCGTTTGCGCAGTTGCATTCACCTTGACGCGCGTGGTCACGGAACATCCCCCAATTCGTCGAGAACCAATTTCGCGACATCGGCAGCCGACCGATCATCGGTGCCGACGGTGATGTCGGCGACTTCGCGGTAGAGCGGGGCCCGCTCGTCGAGCAGCCGCTTGAGCGTCGATCGGACATTTCCGAGCAGCAGCGGCCGGCTTGCGCTGAGGCCCACGCGCCGGACGGCGTTGGCCAGCCCAACCTCGAGGTAGAGGACGCGATGGGGCTGCAGGGCTGCACGGGTGCGCTCGCTCAGGACGGCTCCTCCGCCGAGCGCGAGGACTCCCTCGTGCTCGACGAGCGCCTTTGCCACGGCTTCCTCTTCGAGCGCGCGGAAGGTGGGCTCGCCCTTCTCGACGAAGATGTCGGCGACGGTGAGGCCGGTCGCGGCTTCGACGTCGGCGTCGGTGTCGCGCACGTCGACGCCCAGCCGATCGGCGAGAAGCGCCGCCACGGTCGTCTTGCCGGCGCCGGGCGGCCCGACGATGACGAGCACGGGTCCCTGCGCGTCGCCAGGGATCACCGGATCCTCAGGTTCGCCAGGTAGCCCTCGTAGTTGCGCCTGGTCTCCTCGACGGAGTCGCCACCGAACTTGTCGAGGACGGCTTCAGCCAGCACGAGGGCGACCATCGCCTCAGCGACGATGCCCGCCGCCGGGACTGCACAGACGTCCGAGCGCTGGTGGTGCGCAGCCGTCGGCTCACCGGTCGCGACGTCGACGGTGCGGAGCGCGCGGGGAACGGTGGCGATCGGCTTCATGGCGGCGCGAACCCGCAGGATCTCGCCCGTCGTCATGCCGCCCTCCGTACCGCCGGACCTGCCAGACGCGCGCTTGACGGACATGGGGGAACCTCCCGCTGGCGCGCTGGTTTCGGCCAGCGGGGGAACTCCGCTCGCGTCCGCCGGAAGAATTTCATCGTGAGCGAGCGAGCCGCGGGTGCGCGCGAGCTCGAAGCCGTCGCCGACCTCGACACCCTTGATCGCCTGGATGCCCATGAGGGCGCCGGCCAGCTTGGAGTCCAGACGGCGGTCCCAATGCGTGTGGGAGCCCAGTCCGGGCGGCAGTCCTTCGACGACGACCTCGACCACGCCGCCGAGGGTGTCGCCGTCCTTGTGCGCCTGGTCGATCTCAGCGATCATCGCCGCGCTCGTGTCGGCGTCGAAGCAGCGGACCGGGTCGGCGTCGAGAGCCTCGATGTCGCTCTTGGCCGGGATGACGCCGGCCGGCGCCTTGACCGTTCCGAGCTCGACCACGTGCGACACGATCGTCGCGCCGACGGCCTGCTCGAGGAACTGGGCCGCGATCTCGCCGAGGGCGACGCGGGCAGCGGTCTCGCGCGCGGACGCGCGCTCGAGAATCGGTCGTGCGTCGTCGAATCCGTACTTCTGCATGCCGGCGAGGTCGGCGTGGCCGGGACGCGGGCGGGTCAAGGGCTCGCCACGCTTCTGGCCGGCCAGCACGTCGGCGTCGACCGGGTCGGCGGCCATGACGGTCTCCCACTTCGGCCACTCGCTGTTGCCGATGCGCAGGGCGATCGGGCTACCGAGCGTGCTGCCATGGCGAATGCCGCCGACGATCTCGAGCTCGTCGGCTTCGAAGCTCATGCGGGCCCCACGGCCGTAGCCGAGCCGGCGACGGGCGAGAGCAGCCTGGATGTCCTTGCTGGTCACGTGCACACCGGCGGGCAACCCCTCGAGCACGGCCACCAGAGCGGGACCGTGGGATTCTCCGGCCGTCAACCAACGCAACATGGCGCCAATTCTTCCACGGACGCGCCGGGGCCTCAGCCGCAGATGACCGCGCCGATCACGGCTCCGGCCATCATGGCCGGGCCGAACGCGAATCCGTCACCATCGCCCTTGGCGCGCTGGGACAACCCGATGACCGCACCGACGACAAATCCGAGGTACAGGCCGACCGGCGCAGCCCAGGGGCTGACCGTGCCCAAGGCCATCCCGAGCGGCGCCGCGAAACGGACGTCGCCGAAGCCGAAGGAGCCCTTCTTCCGCTGTTCGGCAATCCACCAGAGCGCCCAGAACGAGCCGTATGCGAAGGCGCTCCCCGCGATGCCGCGCAGCAGGATGCCGCGATTGGCGGCCAGCCACGCCTCAAGGGCGACGACGACGAAGGTCGCCACGAACAGCGGCAGCACGATGCGGGTCGGCAACACCTTGGTGTGCCAGTCGATGTAGGCGAGCCAGGTGCCGACGCCGCACACGACGATCCACGCCGGCAGCAGGTAGTACGGCAGCGCGATGACGAGGACGGTGACGAGCGCGACCGCGACACCGGCCAGCCACCACTCCAGGTTGCGCACGCGCGAAATCGCGACCGGGCTGGGCGCGTAGGGCGCTGCGTCCGGCGATTCGGGCAGCAGAACCATGACCGGACGCCCGATCCACCCCAGCACGCCCGCAATGAATGCGGCAAGAATCCATCCCCCGATGGCCATGGGCCAACGGTAGCCGAAACGGGCGCTCGGGTCAGCGACCCAGGGCCGCCAGCGCCGCGGCGCGAAGGACGTCGGGACCGACGGCCTCTCCCGTCATCAGCTCGACTTGGAGGGTCGCTTGGTGGGCCAGCAGGTCCAGCCCGGTGACGACGGGCAGTCCTGCGTCGGACGCGGCGGATGCCAGCGGCGTCGGCCAGGGGTCGTAGACCACGTCGAACACCGCGTCGGCTGAGGCGACGGCGTCGTCCGGCACCGCGGGTGTGGGAACCGTCGAGATGAGCAGGTCCACCTGGCCGTCTATCGGCTCGCCGAGGCGCCGGACCGTCACGCCGTCAGACGGCCTCAACTTTGCCGGGTCTCGCACGAGGACCTCGACGTCGGCGGCCCCAAGCTCGCGCACGGCAACCAGCAGCGAGTCGACCGTCGCTCCCCCACCCAGGAACCGCACCGATGACACCGACGAGATGCCCCGCTCGCGCAGCGCAGCCACCGCGCCGGGGACGTCCGTGTTCACCGCATGCCAGCCGTCCGGCCCACCGATGAGGGTGTTCGCCACGCCCAGCGACGCCACCACCGCGCTGCGCGTCACGGCGTGAGCCGCGGCTTCGCGCTTCAGCGGTGCCGTGACCGACAGGCCGACCCACGACGAGTCGAGCCCGTCGACGAAGTCAGCCAATGCGCCGGCCTCGACCTCGAAAGGCTCGTAGGTCCAGTCCAGGCCGAGTGCTGCGTAGGCGGCGCGATGCATCGCCGGCGACAGCGAATGGGCAATGGGCGACCCGACGACGCCGGCGTGGGCCGGCCCGGCCTGCGTCACCCTCCGCACGTCCCGTCCGCGGTGGTTCCGTACGCCCTGCGGCATTCGGCGACGTGGTTCTCGAAGCTCTTGTTGAAGTGGGTGACGCCGTGCTTGTCGGCGAAGAAGTACAGCCAGTCGCCGTCGACCGGGTTCAGGGCCGCCTCGATCGTCTTGCGCCCGGGCGAGCCGATGGGCCCCGGCGGCAGGCCGACGTGCTTGTACGTGTTGTAGTCCGACGGGTCGTCCCGCTCCGATTCGGTCGTCCAGACGTCACCCTTGCGCTTGCTCACGTAGGACACGGTCGAGTCCAGCTGCAGGGGGATGTCCTCGTCGAGCCGGTTGTAGAGCACCCGGGCGACCTTCGGGTAGTCCTCGTCGCGCCGCGCCTCATACTCCAGGATGCTGGCGACGGTCAGGATCTCCTCGGGCGACATGTCCAGCGCTTCGGCTCGGGCCTGGATGTCCAGCTCCTGCTCGACCTTCATGGTCTGCGCCACCATCTGGCGCAGCAGGTCCTTGGCCGTCATCCCGTCGTCGACGGTGTACGTCGCCGGGAAAAGGTAGCCCTCCGGGTTGCCGTGGGCTTCCGGCGGGAGACCGAGCTCGTCGGGATGGTCGAGCACGTTCTCGACGTCGTCCTCGCTGAGGTTCGAGCCCTTGGCGATGGCCTCGACGATCTCGCCGACCCGCGAACCCTCCGGAATGACGATGTTCGTCTCGACCCTGTTGGCGCGGTCGAGCAGCGCGTCCATCGCCGCCTCAGACGACATGTGCTCGCGCAACCTGAAGGTCCCCGGCTGGATCATCGCCGAGCGCTTGTCGTGCAGGCTCTCCTGGTAGAACGCCTCAGCCGTCTTCACGACGCCGGCGTTCTCGAGCGCCTGGCCGATCTGCACGCCGGTGGCGCCGGCCGGCACGACGACCTCGACCGAACCTGTGCCCGACCCGCTGTAGTCGTCCGCCCCCGTCAGTCCGGTGAAACGCAGAGCGCCGTACAGGAGCGCCCCCACCACCAGCGACAGCAGGACCAGTTTGCCCAGCCCGCGCAGGACTGACGGCGGCGGGCCGGTCTTCACCGGGACATCAGCGCGACGGCGGCCCCCCTGGTTGACACCGTGCTGCGGGCCGAGGTGCGGAGTACCGGCATGACGACGTGCCGGTTGCCTCTTCCTCATTGCACCCTCTCGCCGGGCGGTTCGTTCCGCATCCGTTCGGCATCCAAGGCTGCCTGCAGGATGACCGTCGCCGCCGCTTGGTCGATGACGGCACGCCGCTTCTTGCCTGCCTGTTTCGAACCAGCCAGCCCACTTGCCCGCAGGTGACTGTCCGCAGCCATCGTAGACATCCGCTCATCGACCAGCCGGACGTCCACCGGTGAGACCGCATCCGCCAGCTCGCGGGCGAACAGCCGCACCTTCTCCGCGGCCGGACCCTGCCGCCCGGAAAGCGACAGCGGGAAGCCGACAATGATTTCGATGACGGCGTACTCCTCAGCCAAGGTCACAAGCCGCGGAATGCAGGCCTGACCTGCGGGAATCGTTTCGACGGGCGTGGCCAGCAGCCCGCCGGGATCGCAGACGGCGACGCCGACCCGCACGTCCCCGACGTCGACGCCGAGCCGGCGGCCAGCCCGCACGCTCAGACCGCCCGGGCGATCGCGTCCCGGATCGCGGCGAAGCCGGCGTCGATGCCTCCGACGTCCGTTCCGCCGCCCTGAGCGATGTCGGCCTTGCCGCCGCCCCGGCCGCCGATGTGCTGTCCGATGATCCCGACGAGGTCATTCGCGGACAGCCCGCGGTCGACGGCCTGCTCGTTGAGGGCCACCACCACGGACGGCTTGTCGTCGGCCGTACCGGCCACGACGACCACGGCCGGACGACCCTGCAGCCGGCCCCGGACGTCGAGGGCAAGCGCGCGGACATCGCCCGCGCCGACGCCCTCGGCCCGATGGGTGACAACCGCGACACCGTCCAGCTCGGCCGCGCCGGCCGCGACGTCGCCGGCCGCCCCCACGAGCTCAGCGGCCTTGATCTTCTCGAGCTCCTTCTCGGTCGCCTTCACGCGATCGAGCAGCTTCTGGATCTGCCCCGGCAGGTCGGTCGGACTCGCCTTCAGCAGGCCGGTCAGCTGCTGCACGAGGTCACGCTCGCGGGCCAGGTATTCGAAGCCTTCGATGCCGACGAGCGCCTCGATGCGCCGGTTGCCGGCGCCCACCGAACTGTCGGACGTCACCACGACGGTGCCGATCTGGGACGACCGGTCGACGTGCGTTCCACCGCAGAGCTCGCGCGACCACGGGCCGCCGATCTCGACGACGCGAACGTCCTCGCCGTACGTCTCGCCGAACAGGGCCAGGGCGCCGAACGCCTTCGCCTCGGGCAAGGACATGACCTTCGCCTGGACCGGCAGGTCCTCGCGCAACGCGCGGTTGGAGACGTGCTCGACGTCGCGCAGCTGCTCGGGCGAGAGGGCGCCGCCCCATCCGAAGTCGAGCCGCAGATACCCCGGACGGTTGAAAGAACCGGACTGCAGCGCCGTCGGGCCGAGGACCTCGCGCAGGGCTGCGTGGACGACGTGCGTGCCCGAGTGCGCCTGCCGGGCGCCGGTGCGCCATTCCGGATCGACGTCGGCCGACACGGTCTGGTCGAGCGTCAGCTCGCCCTCGAGGACGCGGAGCTGGTGGACGACCAAGCCTTTGATCGGGCGCTGGACGTCAAGCACTTCGGCCTTGCCGCCATCCCAGGTGATCATGCCGGCGTCGGCGTGCTGGCCACCGGACTCGGCGTAGAAGGGGGTTCGGTCGAGCACGGCCTCGCCGACGGTGCCGGCGCCCAGCGCGGGCGTCGCCGCGCCGCTGGAGAGCAGCGCCAAGACCCGCGACTCGGTGTGCAGCGTCGTGTAGGCCTGCCAATCGGTCGGGCCGTTCGTGTCGAGCGCCTCGCGGTACACCGAGGTGTCAGCGTGGTGGCCCTTCTTCGCCTTCGCATCGGCCTTCGCGCGGGCCCTCTGCTCGGCCATGAGCGCACGAAATCCCTCGACGTCGACGCTGAGGCCCTGCTCGGACGCCATCTCCAGCGTCAGGTCGATCGGGAAGCCATAGGTGTCGTGCAGCGCGAAGGCCTCAGCTGCAGGGACACTGGCCCCGCCACTGGACTTGGCGGACGCGACCGCTTCGTCGAGTCGGACCGTTCCCTTGGCCAGCGTCTGCCGGAAGGCGTCCTCCTCGGCGTAGGCGATCTGGCTGATGCGGGCGAAGTCGGGCTCCAGCTCGGGGTACGACTCCTTCATCCGCTCCATGCTCACCGGGAGCAAGGCCGGTAGCGCTGGGTCCTCGTAGCCGAGCAGGCGGAGCGAGCGGACGGCGCGGCGCAGCAGCCGGCGCAGGACGTAGCCCCGGGCCTCGTTGCCGGGCGTGACGCCGTCACCGATGAGCATCAGACCGCTCCGGACGTGGTCCGCGATGACCCGGAAGCGGACGTCGTCGTCGTGATTCGCGCCATACCGTTTGCCGGTGAGCTCGGAGGCCTTCTCGATGACCGGGAAGACCTCGTCGATCTCGTACATGTTGGCCTTGCCCTGCAGCAGGTACGCGACGCGCTCCAGGCCCATGCCGGTGTCGATGTTCTGCTTGGGGAGCGGACCGAAGACGTCGAAGTCGTCCTTCGCCCGGACGGCGGTGAGCTCCTCCTGCATGAAGACGAGGTTCCAGATCTCCAGGAAGCGGTCCTCATCGACCACCGGTCCCCCGTCGGGGCCGAACTCGGCCCCGCGGTCGATGTAGATCTCGCTGCACGGGCCGCCGGGGCCGGGCACGCCCATGTGCCAGTAGTTGTCGAGCAGGCCGCGGCTCTGGATGCGCTCGTCCGGCAGGCCGGCGATCTCGCGCCAAAGCGCGCGCGCCTCGTCGTCCGACTCGAGGACCGTGACCCAGACTCGCTCGCCATCGAACCCCAGTCCCCCGGACTCGACCGAGCCGGTGACGAGGTCCCAGGCGTGCTTGATCGCACCTTCCTTGAAGTAGTCACCGAAGGAGAAGTTGCCGTTCATCTGGAAGAACGTGCCGTGCCGCGTGGTCTTGCCGACCTCGTCGATGTCGAGTGTGCGCACACACTTCTGAACGCTGGTCGCGCGCGGGAAGGGCGGCGTCTCCTGGCCGAGGAAGTACGGCTTGAACGGCACCATGCCGGCATTGACGAACAGCAGGTTGGGGTCGTCGAACAGCAGCGGCGCCGACGGCACCACGGTGTGGCCGGCGTTTTCGAAGTGTGCGAGGAAACGTCGGCGGATCTCGGCGGTCTTCATCCTGGGGGCACCACCCTGCTCGGAGCGGAGCGTAGAGCTTGGGGGATTTGGTCCTCGGGGACGAGTTGCGGATGGGGGGCGGCAGCCGCGGGATCAAGTCGTTGGACAACGTCGTCCTGGCGCACCTGCATGCCTTCACGCAGGTCGGCGCTGAACGCTCGCCATCCGACGCCAACCGCGGCGGCCTGGTCAATGATGCCCGGTGCCGACAGCCGGTATGCCGCCCGCCGTGCCTTGACCGACCCATAGACGCCCGCGGCCGCACCCGCGGCGAACCACACGGCCTTGCCGATCACGAGCCGATCATCCGGTCGGTGAGACTCGCAGGACGCTGCTCCAGCAGGTGATCGTGCAGCCGGTCGGTGCTCGGGGCCGACGTCGGGCGCGCCATGCGGATGGCCTGGCGACCAGCGCTCAGCCGCTCGCGACGGCGATGGCGGTACTCCCGCCGCATGAGCGCCACCATGCGGTCGCGATTCTCGGCGCGGAGCGCGTGGCGGAGTCCGTGGGCGAGGACGCTCAAGCGGACGCCGGGACGACCCAGTGCCGTCCGGACGACCTGCGCCTGCGTCGGTGGCACGATCACGCGTCCCCAGACGACTCTGGGCTCGAGTTCGAGCGGCTGCGCCACCGGAACGGGTTCGGAAAGGTCCGGCTCGGCCGGGTCGGGCAGCGCGGGCTTCGCGACAGGAGCTGATTCGGCAGCCGCAACCTGCGTGGCCAACCGGCCGACGGCACGGACGGCGGCAACGGCAACCACCACCGCGACGACAGCGATGCACGTGGTCGCGGCCAGGAGGAAAACCTCGACCGTCATGGAGAGACCTTAGCCAATGTCCGGGCGGGGGCCTGAGGCGCAGGTCAGAACACGGGACGTCCGCCGGTGACGCCGAGAACCGTGCCGGACACATAGGAAGCGTCGCGCTCCGACGCGAGGAACACGAAGGCAGGCGCGACCTCGGCGGGTTGGCCGGCGCGGCCCAGCGGAGTGTTCGTCCCGAACGCCTCGACCTTCTCCGTCGTCTGCGTCGAGGGCTGCAGTGGCGTCCAGATCGGGCCGGGCGCCACGGCGTTCACCCGGATCCCGTCGGGACCCAGGTCAGCAGCGAGGTTGACCGTGAAGTTGGTGATGGCCGCCTTCGTGGAGGCGTAGTCCAGCAGGGACGTCGACGGCTCGTACGCCTGGATCGAGGCGTTGTTGATGATGCAGCCGCGGGTCCGGCGCAGGAACGGGACCGCGGCGCGCGTGAGCCAGAACATGGCGTAGAGGTTCGTCTTGAACACCCGGTCGAGACGCTCGTCGTCGATGTCGTCGATCGCTTGGTCCCGCGCCCACTGGAACCCGGCGTTGTTGACCAGGATGTCGAGCCGCCCGAACTCCTCGACCACACGATGAACGGCACTGTCGCAGGCCTGCCGATCGCGGAGGTCGGCCTCCAGTGGGAGCGCCTGCCGACCGGCGTCAGTCACCAACGCCGAGGCGACCTGGGCGTCGTCGACCTCCTCCGGCAGGTGCGTGAACGCCACCTCCGCTCCCTCGCGCGCGAAGGCCAAGGCAACGGCCCGCCCGATGCCGGAGTCGCCGCCGGTGATCAGGGCGGTTTTGCCGGCCAGCCGGCCGTTCCCGACGTAGCTGTCCTCGCCGTGGTCAGGCCGCGGTTGCATCAACTCGGTCAGTCCCGGCGGTTGCTGTTGCTGTGCGGGGAACGCGCTCGGCTCGTTCATCGTCGCCTCCTGGGATCACTAGGGGTGTTCCCGATCGAATCGGCGGCAAACCTCAGCGATCGCGCAGGATCTTGCGGATGCGCTCGAGTCGCTCGGCGAGCCCGGCTTCGGCTCCGTGCTCGCTCGGCTCGTAGTACTCCCGCCCGTCGACGTCGTCGGGCGCGAACTGCTGCCCGACGATGCCGCGCGGATCGTCGTGCGCGTAGCGATAGTCGTGCCCGTGGCCGAGCTTCTTGGCGCCGGAATAGTGAGCGTCGCGCAGGGCCGGCGGGACCGCCCCGATCTTGCCGGCGCGGACGTCGGCCTGCGCGGCTCCGATGGCCCGCGTGACGGCGTTGGATTTGGGCGCCGTCGCCAGGGCGATGACCGCGTGGGCGAGCGTGAGCTGCGCCTCGGGGAATCCGATGAGCGCGACGGCCTGAGCGGCGGCGACCGCAGTGGGCAGGGCCGTCGGGTCGGCCAGACCGATGTCTTCGCTGGCCAGGATCATGAGGCGGCGGGCGATGAAGCGCGGGTCTTCCCCTGCCTCGATCATGCGCGCGAGGTAGTGGAGGGCAGCGTCGACGTCGGACCCGCGGATGGACTTGATGAACGCGCTGATGACGTCGTAGTGCTGGTCGCCTTGGCGGTCGTAGCGGACGGCGGCGCGATCGACGGCCAACGCGGCGTCGTCGACGGTGATCTCGGTGCGCCCTTGCGCCTTGGCCGTGCCGGCCGATGCCTCGAGGTAGGTGAGGACGCGTCGGCCGTCGCCGCCGGCCAGCCGGACGAGGTGCGCCTCGGCCTCGGGCGTGACCGTGAACGCGTTTGCGAGGCCTCGCTCGTCGGTGGCGGCGCGCCGCAGGATCTCGGTGATGTCGTCGTCCGTCAGGCTCTCCAGCGTCAGCAAGAGCGAACGGCTGAGCAGGGGCGAGATGACACTGAAGTGCGGGTTCTCGGTGGTGGCCGCCACGAGCGTGATCCAGCGGTTCTCGACCCCCGGCAGCAGCGCGTCCTGCTGCGCCTTGCTGAAGCGGTGGACCTCGTCGATGAACAGGACAGTCTCCACGCCGTTGGCGAGGGCACGACGTGCGCCGGCGATGACGTCGCGCACCTCCTTGACGCCTGCCGCCACGGCCGAGACCTCGACGAACCGGCGATTGGTGGTCGTGCTGATCAGGGAGGCGAGCGTCGTCTTGCCGGTGCCGGGCGGGCCCCAGAGCATCAGCGTCAGCGGCTGCTGGCCCTCGATGAGCTGGCGCAAGGGCGAGCCCGGCGCCACCAGGTGCTGCTGACCGACCAGCTCGTCGAGGCTTCGCGGCCGCATGCGGACCGCGAGCGGCGTATTGAGGTGGTCGGCGTCGCTCAGGGAGCCACCCGACTGCGCGGATGTCGGCGCAGGTGGCGCGTCCGGCAGCTCAAACAGGCCACTGTCGTCACTCACACAATCACCCTAGTTCGCGGAGACGACAGACCCGGCCGCCAACGACGCATGTATGGACATTCATGCGTTTTCCTGCCGAATGAACCGACGTTTTGGTGCCTATGACAGCCTAAACGTCGATACATCTGAGCCCGGACCGCATCTATGTCTAAAGATGCGTCAAAGACCGCCGGGGTTAAGCCTCGGGCTCCGCATCCACGCCGGCTTCCTTGCGCTGCTGCGCCGTGATCGGAGCCGGTGCGGCGGTCAGCGGGTCGTAGCCGCCGCCGGACTTCGGGAAGGCGATGACGTCGCGGATGGAGTCGGCGCCGGCGAGCAGGGCGGTGATGCGGTCCCAGCCGAACGCCAATCCGCCGTGCGGCGGCGGGCCGTACTTGAACGCGTCAAGCAGGAACCCGAACTTCTCCTGCGCCTCGTCCTCGTCGATGCCCATAATCGCGAACACGCGCTTCTGGACGTCCTCGCGGTGGATACGGATCGAGCCACCGCCGATCTCGTTGCCGTTGCAGACGATGTCATAGGCCCACGCGAGCGCGTCTCCGGGCGAGGAGTCGAACGTCTCGAGGTGCTGCGGCGACGTGAACGCGTGGTGCACGGCCGTCCAAGCGCCCGACCCGACGGCCACGTCACCGGCAGCGGTCGCGTCGTCGGCCGGCTCGAACAGCGGGGCGTCGACGACCCACACGAAGGACCACGCCGACTCGTCAATGAGCCCGGCCCGCCGGGCGATCTCCAGCCGCGCCGCGCCCAGCAGGGCCCGCGAGGACTTGACCGGGCCGGCGGCGAAGAACACGCAGTCGCCCGGGTTGGCGCCCACGTGCTCCGCCAGGCCCGAGCGCTCGGCGTCGGACAGGTTCTTGGCGACCGGGCCGCCGAGCTGGCCGTCTTCCTGGACGAGAACGTACGCCAAGCCGCGCGCGCCGCGCTGCTTCGCCCATTCCTGCCAGGCGTCCAGCTGACGACGGGGCTGGTCCGCTCCCCCGGGCATCACGACGGCACCCACGTACGGTGCCTGGAACACCCGGAAGGGCGTGTCCTTGAAGTAGTCGGTGCATTCGACGAGCTCGAGGTCGACCCGCAGGTCGGGCTTGTCCGTGCCGTAGCGACGCATCGCCTCGGCGTACGTGATGCGCGGGATGGGCGTTGTCAGGTCAACGCCGATCAGCTTCCACAGCGCGACGAGGATCGACTCGGCGACCTCGAGGACGTCGTCCTGGTCGACGAAGCTCATCTCGAGGTCGAGCTGCGTGAACTCCGGCTGGCGGTCTGCCCGGAAGTCCTCGTCGCGGTAGCAGCGCGCGATTTGGTAGTACCGCTCCAGCCCACCGACCATGAGCAGCTGCTTGAACAGCTGGGGGCTCTGCGGCAACGCGTACCAGCTGCCCGGCTTGAGCCGCGCCGGCACGACGAAGTCGCGCGCGCCCTCGGGCGTCGAGCGGGTCAGCGTCGGCGTCTCGACCTCCACGAAGCCACGGCCATCGAGGACGTCGCGGGCCGCCTTGTTGACCTGCGAGCGCAGCCGCAGCGCCGCGGCGGGACCGGGCCGGCGCAGGTCGAGGTAGCGGTGCTTGAGCCGCGCCTCCTCGCCGACTTCGACGTGCTCGTCGATCGGGAACGGCAGCGGGGCAGCCGCCGACAGAATCTCGACGTCGTCGGCGATGACCTCGATCTCGCCGGTGGGAATGCCGGTGTTCGCGTTGCCCTCGGGCCGGCGCTCGACCTTGCCGACGATCTTCAAGCAGTACTCGGCGCGCAGGTGGTGCGCGACCTCCTCGCGCACGACGACCTGGACGACCCCCGACGCCTCGCGCAAGTCGATGAACGCCACGCCGCCGTGGTCGCGGCGGCGCGCGACCCACCCAGCGAGCGTGACGGTTTCTCCGACGTTCGCAGCGGTCAGGCTGCCGGCGTCGTGGGTGCGGATCAAGATTTCTCCTTGGAAATGGTTTTGATCTGGGGACGCAGATCCGCCGGCGGCGGATCCCAGTGATCGGCATCCGCGGGGATCTGCTCGCCGCTGCGAATGTCCTTCACGCTCCCGTCGCCGGGGAACCACACGAACGGGATGCCGCGTCGCTCGGCGTGCTGGATCTGCTTGCCGAACTTCTCCGCCTTGGGTGCCACCTCGGTGGCGATGCCTCGGGCGCGCAGGCGCTGGGCGACGTCGATCGCCTCGGCGCGGGCGTCGTCGTCAGCGAGGCTGACCAGCACCACCGAGGGGACCGAACGCGACGCCGTGAGTCCGTCGGCCACCAGCGGCACCAGCAGGCGCGAGACGCCGAGCGAGATACCGACGCCCGGATACGTGTTGCGCCGATCGGCGGCGAGCTGGTCGTAGCGGCCGCCGGAGCAGATCGATCCGAGGTGCTCGTAGCCGGCCATGCGGGTCTCGAAGACCGTGCCGGTGTAGTAGTCGAGCCCGCGCGCGATGCGCAGGTCGGCGACCACGGTGACTCCATCGGCCGCCTGAACGCCATCGACGACGGCGGCCAGCTCGGCGAGCCCCTCATCGAGCACCAGATGCGAGACGCCCAACGCCTTGACCTGCTCGACGACGTCCGCTCCACCACCGCTGATGCCGGCGAGGTTCAGCACGGACTCGGCGTCGGAGTCGGTCAGCCCGAGGTGATGGAGGTCGGCGAGAACCTTCTCCCGCGGGACCTTGTCCAGCTTGTCAACGATGGGCATGACAGCCGTTGGGCGGTGGATGCCCAGGCCGAGCGCGAACCCTTCCAGCACCTTGCGGTTGCTCACCTGCAGCGTCAGCGGTGGGATGGGCAGGCCGGCCAGCGCCTCTGCCATGACCTGCGCAACCTCGACGTCGGCGTGGAACGGCAGAGAATCGCGTCCGACGATGTCGATATCGGCCTGGGTGAACTCGCGGAACCGGCCCTGCTGCGGCCGCTCCCCGCGCCACACCTTCTGGATCTGCCAGCGGCGGAACGGGAAGTCGAGGTCGTTCGCGTTCTCCAGCACGTAGCGCGCGAACGGCACGGTCAGGTCGTAGTGGAGCGCCAGGTCGGTGCTCTCTCCGTCGGCGGCATGCAGGCGCTGGACGACGTAGACCTCTTTGTCGATCTCGCCCTTGCGCAGCAGCGTCTCGCGCGTCTCGACGGCGCGGGTCTCGATGTTGCCGAACCCGTGCAGCTCGAACACACGGCGCAGGTGGTCGAGCACGTGCTGCTCGACCGCCCGGTCGGCAGGCAGGAACTCGGGAAATCCGCTGAGCTTCGCCATGGGTCAGCCCCGCTCAACGAGCTCGGCGAGGAAGGGGTTGATCGCGCGCTCGCGACCGATCGAGGTCTGCATGCCGTGGCCGGGCAGGACAACGACGTCGTCGCGCAACGGGAGGACGCGGTCGCGCAGGCTCTCCTGCATCTGGCCGTGGTCGCCGCCGGTCAGGTCGGTCCGTCCGATTGAGCCGTTGAACAGGAAGTCGCCGGAGAACATCACCTCGGAGACGGGCTCGGGCCCGTCCCAATCGATGCGATAGACGACCGTTCCCGGCGTGTGGCCCGGCACGTGGTCGACCGTGAAGGTCACGCCATCCACCTCGATCTTCTCGCCGTCGACGGCGTCACGGACGTCGGCCGGCTCGGCGAACTCGGGCACCTCAGCCAGCCCGAACTGGGCGCGCAGCATCGCGGCCGACTCTCCCGATATGGCCGCCATCGGGTCACTGAGCAGGTGCCGGTCGGCCGGATGAATCCACACCGGACAGTCGTACTCGGCCGCGACGTCCTGTGCGTTCCACATGTGGTCGAAGTGGCCGTGCGTGATCAGAACCGCCTTGGGCGTCAGATTCTGCTCGCCGAGAACCTGGTGGAGCGACTCCATCGCGTCCATTCCCGGGTCGACCACGGCGCACCCGGTGCCGGGACCGCGAGCCACGACATAGCAGTTGGCAGCCAGCGGGCCAGCGGGAAAGGACGTGAGCAGCACGGGCGTCAGTCTACGAGGGCCCGTACTTCTAAACTGTCCGGCATGACTTCGCCGGAGCCAGACCAGCAGGGCGTCCATCCGTGGGGACGCATCGCCGAGGACGGCACGGTCTACCTGCGCACCGCTGACGGCGAGCGTCAGATCGGGCAATGGCCCGGTGGCGATCCAGCCGAAGCCATCTCCCTGTACGCCAAGCGATTCGACGGCCTCGAGATCGAGGTGGAGCTGCTGGAGAAGCGCCTCGCCGGCGGCACGCTCGGCCCGGACGATGCGGAGCGCGCCATCACGACCGTGCGCGAGCAGGTCGAAGGCGCTGCCGCCCTGGGTGATCTTGATGCACTCCTGGCGCGACTGGATGCCCTCGCGCCGGCGCTGGAGAAGCTGCGCGAGCAGCGCAAGGCCGCCAAACAGGTCAAGCTCGCCGAAGCTCTCGAGGCGAAGACCAAGATCGTCGAGACGGCCGAGAAGCTCGCCGCCGGCAGCGACTGGCGCAACGGCGCCGACAAGCTGCGAGCACTGCTGGACGAGTGGAAGGCGCTCGCGCGGCTCGACCGGAAGACAGACGACGAGCTGTGGCACCGCTTCAGCGCGGCCCGCACGACGTACACCCGGCAGCGCAAGACGCACTTCGCCGACGCCCACGCCGAACGCGAAAAGGCGAAGTCGACGAAGGAGAAGCTGATCGCCGAGGCCGAGGCGCTGTCGTCGTCGACCGAATGGGGCCCGACGTCCATGAAGTACCGCGACCTGATGACGCGCTGGAAGGCGGCCGGCTCGGCACCGCGTGGCGTCGAGGACGCGCTCTGGAAGCGCTTTCGGGCCGCTCAGGACGTGTTCTTCACTGCTCGCGACGAGGCCAACGCGGCTGAGAACGAGGAGTTCAAGGCAAACGCCGTCGTCAAGGAGGAGATCGTGGCGGCGGCCGAGAAGCTGCTCCCCATCACCGACCTGGACGCGGCCCGCAAGGCCATGGTCGGCATTGCCGAACGGTGGGAAGCGGCCGGCAAGGTGCCGCGCGACCGCATCAAGGATCTTGAGGGCCGCATGCGCGCTGTCGAGTCGGCCATCCGCTCGGCCGGCGAGAAGGAATGGAAGCGCACCGACCCGGAGAAGTCAGCCCGCGCCGACGACATGGTCTCCAAGCTGGAGAAGGCCATCGCCGACCTCGAGGCCGACCTCGCCGCCGCCCAGGACTCCGGCGACAAGAAGCGCATCAAGGATGCCGAGGAGAACCTGGCGTCCCGCAAGGCCTTCCTCGAGATGGCCCAGAAGGCGGCCGCCGACTTCGGCTAGAAGTTCAGGCCGCTGAAAGTCGGGTAGAGGATGACGATGAAGAGCACCGGCATCAGGCAGGTCGCTAGCGGGAAGATGATCTTCACCGGGATCTTCTGGGCCAGCTCCTCGGCGCGGTAGCGACGTTTCACGCGCATGTCGCTCGCCCGGTTCCGCACGACCGTCGCCATCGACACACCGAACTCCTCGGCCTGCAGGATCTGCTTGCAGAAGCGTTTGACGTCGTCGACCGTCGTCCGGTCCGAGAGCGCCCGGTAGGCGGCACGGCGGGACATCCCGAGACGCATGTCCTGCAGGGTTCGTCTGAACTCCTGCGCCAGCGGGCCACCGCCGTTTTCGGCGATGCGCGACAGGGCCGCTTCGAAGCTCAGGCCCGATTCCAGCGCGATCACCGTCTGGTCGAGGATGTCCGGCAGCTGCTGCTCGATCTCCAGCTGACGCTCCTTCGCGCGCGCATCCAGCCAGATGTCTGGGTAGAAGAAGCACAGTGCCGTGATCAGGAGGAACACGAGGAATCGGATCGCCGACGGATTAAGGCTGAAGAAGCTGAACGCGAGGAAGCCGCCGATGGTCGCCGCGACCACCTTCAGCACAAGCAGCCGCCTGATCCCCCAGCCAACCTGAAATCCGCCGAGCACGATGTTGCGCTCGGCCCGGTCGATGAGGGTCGGCGCAGTGAGCAGCCGCAGGCGGCCGAGCGACTTCGGGTCGCTCTCGACGAACATCGACGCACCCATTGCCTGCGACGTTGCATGACGGCGGCGCACCACAGCGGGGGCGGCGGCGGGCCGCAGCAGGTCCAGCGACACCAGCAGGGCGCCGATGGCCGCGAGGATGAGGAGAGTTCCGACGATGAGCATCACACCGTCACCTTCACGATCTTGCGGATCCAGAAGAACCCGATCAGGTAGAGCACGATGCACGCGCCGAGGAGCATGATTCCCGTCGGGCTGAGGAATGCGGACTTGAACATTTTCGGGTTCAAGGCAGTCAGATACCCACCGACCAACGGCGGGACGGCCATCATGACCCAGCCCGACAGGCGTCCCTCGGCCGAGATCGCGCGGACCTTCTTGTGCAGCTCGTTGCGTTCGCGGATGGTCTGGCCGACTCGCTCCAGCACCTCGCTGAGGTTGCCGCCGGTGTCACGCTGGATGGCCACGCCGTCGGCGACCCACGCGAAGTCCTCGTTCTCCATGCGGCGAGCAGTCTCATGCATCGCGTCCACCGCGTCCTTGCCGAGGCGTCCCGCGTTGACGATGCGGGCGAATTCCTCGTCGGTCGGCGAGGCCGCGTCGGCGGCCACGGAATCCAGGGCACTCGGGAAGCTGTGGCCGGCACGCAACGCCGAGCAGATGACCTCGAGCGTCCCGACGAGCTGATCGGCGAACGCCTCCCGGCGCTTACGGCGACGCCCATTGACGTAGACCCGGGAGAAGACAATCACCAGCAGTCCGCTGATCAGGCCCACCGCCACTCCAGAGAAGAGGTAGCCGAGCAGGAAGCCCAGAAAGGTTCCGGCCGCGATAGTGGTCACGATCGTTGACTGCGGTGTCCGGATGCCAGCCAGGTCCAGCGAACCGGCCGGGAATGGGTTCCATCCCCGGCGACGCAGGACGTAGTCGACGATGGCGTCCATACGCTCGACGACGCGCTCCAGCGGCCGCTTGAGCTCGGTGCCCGGCGCCACACGTCGCGATTCAGCGACGAGCGGCACCGGCGGGACGTACATCGCGTAGACCACCGCGGTGACCGCGAGGATCACCAGGCTGATTCCAAAGGCGAGCATCGTCACGCCTCCGGGTCGAAGAGGGCGAGGTTGTAGGGAACCCCGGCCTCGTCGAACTTGCTCAGGAACCGCGGCCGCAGGCCGGTGGCGCGGGCGAAGCCCTGGTGATGACCGTCTTGCGCGAAGCCGGCGTGGTAGTCGAACACGAACGCGTCCTGCAGGACGACGGTGTCCCCCTCCATGCCCACGACCTCGGTGACGTGGGTGATGCGCCGACTGCCGTCGCGGAGACGCTGGATCTGGACGATGACATCGATGGCCGAGACGACCTGCTCCCGGATGGCCCGCAAGGGCAGGTCCATGCCGGCCATCAGGACCAGGGTCTCCAGTCGGGCGATGCAGTCCCGCGGTGCGTTGGCGTGGATGGTCGAGATCGAGCCGTCGTGGCCGGTGTTCATCGCCTGCAGCATGTCGAGGGCCTCGCCGCCGCGACACTCACCGACGACGATGCGATCGGGGCGCATGCGCAACGAGTTCCGCACGAGATCGCGGATCGTGACCTCACCGGAGCCCTCGATGTTGGGCGGCCGACTCTCGAGCACGATCACGTGGTCCTGCTGCAGCTTGAGCTCGACCGCGTCCTCGATGGTCACGATGCGCTCGTTGTGCGGAATGAAGGACGACAGGACGTTCAGCAGCGTCGTCTTGCCGGTGCCCGTGCCGCCGGACACGAGAATGTTCAGCTTCGACTTGACGCAGCCCTCGAGGAACTCGGCGATGGGGCGGGTGAACGAGCCGAACCCGATCAGGTCGTCGACCGTGTACGGGGTTTCGGAGAACTTGCGGATGGTCAGCGACGAGCCGTGCACGGCCAACGGCGGGATCACCGCGTTGACACGCGAGCCGTCGGGCAGCCGGGCATCGACCAGAGGCGACGACTCGTCGATCCGGCGGCCGACGCGCGCCACGATCCGCTCGATGACGCGGCGCAGGTGCTGCTCGTCGACGAACCGCAGCGGCGTCAGTGAGATGACACCGCCGCGCTCGACATAGACCGTGTCGGACCCGTTCACCATGATCTCGGTGACAGAGCGGTCTTCCAGCAGCTGCTGGACCGGGCCCAGGCCGAGTGCGTCGTCCTCGATCTCGCGGATGATGGTGGCCCGCTCGTCGACCGTGAGCACCAGGTTCTGAGCGTCCACGACGCGGGCGAGCTCGGCCCGCATCAGGTCCTGCAGCATGGTCTCGGTCATGTCGGGATCGTTGATCCGCATACCGATGCGTTCCATCAGGTCGTTCATGATTTTCGACTTCGCACTGGCCAGCGCGTCGGCCGGACGAGGCGAGCCGGGCTCGACCGGCCGCAGGCGCGCCGTTGGGGCGGCCGGAGCCGGAGCGGGCACTGCGGCCGCCGGACGGGGGGCGGCGGGCGCAGCGCTCTCGCCGACGACCGCCGCGTGCTTGGCGAGGGTCGGAGCGGGGGCGTGGGCCGGCGGCGCTGCCGCGAAGTCCAGTTCGGCGCGCTCCCGCGCGGCCAGTCGGTCACTCAGGCTCATCGAAGGAGCTCCTCACCCTGGTGGTTGTTCAAGTCGGCGACGCGGCGGGCCAGGTCACGCAACGGACGCTTGGCCGGGTTGCGCTTCTTCAACTCGACGACGATCTTGCCGCCGTTGGCCGCCAATGCCACCCGGTCGGAGGCCGGGATGACGGCGTCGACCGGGAGCCCGAGGATCCGCTCGGCGTCGCGCTCGGTGAGCCCGACCCGGCCATCCGTCCGGTTGAGAACGATGTGCCGCCGCGGTGGCAGCAGGAAGAGGTTGGCCAGCACATCCACCTCGCGGCGCACGTCACGAAGGGTCGCCACATCGAGCGTCGCGACGATGATGACGTCGGTCGCCTCTTCAAGGCTGGCGAGCGTCTCCTCGTGCAGGCCAGCCGGAGTGTCGACGATCACGTAACGGAAGGTCGAGGAGTACTGGCTGACCAGCTTGCGAATCTGGTCGCCGGTCACCCGGCCGTTCGCCGCCGGGTCGTCCGATCCGCACAGCACATGAAATTGCGAAGGGTGCGGCAGGAGCAGGGTGCGCAGCCGCATCGAGTCGTCCACGCCGGAGCGGAAGGCGTCGGAGACCGTGTTCGCCGGCGCCAGGTCCAGCATCGTTGCGACGTCGCCGAACTGCAGGTCAAGGTCGATGAGCACGACTTCGCCCGGTGCCGCCTTCGCAAGCTCTGCGGCTACGTTGATGGCGACGGTGGTCTTGCCCACTCCCCCTTTGGGTGACGCAACGACCACGACCTGATGGGGGACGGGGCCGCTGCCGTCCGGCACCGGAATGATCTGGTGCCCGAGGCGCTCCATGAGCGCGGCCAGATCGGCATCGCCGATGCGCTCGCTGATCACGCCCCGCAGGCCGACGGCCGCCGCCTTCGGGACCAGCTCCCGATCGGCGCCGGCCACGAGGATCACCGAGATCTCGGGGAAGTCGGCGGACATGACCTGGCCGTACTCGATCGCGCGATCCGTCGGCAGGCCCGGGCCCACGAAGATGACGTCGGGCCGGAAGTCCGGCATCGACGCCGCGTTGCTCGCCGATGCGACGTTGTCCCGTTCCAGCGAGACCACTCGGTAACCGTCGATCGCCGAGATCCTGTTCACCAGGTGGCGGTCGACGGCGACGAGCAGGACGTCGGTCATTGCACGACATCTCCCGGCTCGATCACGTTGCGGCCGATCTTGGCGCCGCTGTTCTGGCGGGTCAGATAGACCTTGCCGAACTCGGCGGCGTTGACGACCTTGAGTGCCACGTCCGGCTCCATGGCAAGACGCACCTGCATGAGGCCGGTGGAGACGGGCGCGTCGCCGGCTGCCGCGCCAGCGGGGACGCCGCCGTTGACGGCCAGTACGAGGATGCGGTTGGCTGCGAAGTTCGTGATGTAGCCCGTCGTCTTGGGCGCTTCGTAGCTGGCCACGACTCCGACGTGGTCGCCGGGCACCAACATGCCGCCGAGAATGCGAGCCGAGTTCAACTCGAGCGTGACTTCCTGGAGTCCCTTGGGGACGTCGATCGCGGTGGCGCGGCTCTGCGCCAGCGTCGCGTCGAACCGTGCGCCGACGAGAACCTCGCCAGGCACGAGCGCGGACGTCGTGACCTTATTGCCCAGATCGGACAGGGACTTCACGGCACCGTCAGGAACGGCAGCTCGCGGCAGGTTGACGTTCTCGACCTTGCTGTCGAGGTCGCTGGCCTTGGTGCCAGCCGGCACCTTCTCGGTCACGCGCAGGACGGGCACGGTCTGCGTGCCGCGGAAGGCGCGATCCTGGGCGCCGTTCGTGTAGACGATGAGGGCGCCGACTCCGGCGACGGCCAACAGCACGGCCAGGACGGCGGCTACGGCTCGCTTGTTCATCGATCGACTCCCTTGGGGGGTTGGGGGTGTGTCTGGGCCTCACCGCCGGGCTGGTGGCCGCCCCGATTCGGGGAGGGGCGGCCACCCGCACCGTCGATCACAGCGACAGGCCGGACACCTTGTCGGTGATCTTGCTGCCGAGCAGCAGGACGCCGGCAGCCACGACCGCCACGATCGCGGCGAGCAGCACGACGTACTCCGTGAACGACGCGCCACGCTCGTTACGGCGCGGGCCTTCCAGCGTGGCGAGGGCTCCGGTCACGTAGGAGTAGAGGTACAGCGGTGTGAACATTTCCGTCACTCCTTTGCTACAGCGTCAGACCGGTGAGCTTGGCCGTGATCTTGCTGCCGAGCAGGATCACACCGGCGGCGACGACCGCGACGATGGCGGCAAGAAGTACGACGTACTCCGTGAACGACGCGCCACGCTCGTTGCGGCGCGGGGCCTCCAACGTGGAGAGAACTCCAGTGACGTACGAGTAGATGTAAAGCGGTGCGAACATTCCAATCACTCCTTTTGTGATGCGTCGCACATCGCGACGTTGAGTCGGACGTTAGGACGGTGCTGGCCCATCGTGTGGCCGAAAATTACGTTTTCAACCGCTTTGAGACCACTTCGAGACCACTTCGAAATGTTCAGGTGTTGTCCCTAGTCCTTATCTAGCTCAAACGGGCTAGATAACACGTTCTACCTGCGACAACGCGTGGAACGGGATGCCGACGACCGCCGACAACGATCTGATTTCAGTTCGGTGACTTGCTGCGCTTTTGGCGGCTTTCGCTCCCCGCGGAGATCTATCCTCCGCTTGATCGAGAGAGGCACGCATGACTACGTGGCGACACCGGAACGAACGCGGAGCGGCGTTCGTGGAGTTCGTCCTCGTCGTGCCGTTCCTCATGATGTTCCTCTACATGATCATCGCCTACGGCGTGATGTTCAGCTTCCGGCAGACGATCAGCCAGGCCGCCACCGAAGGGGCACGGGCGGCCGCCATCGCCCCGTCCAACCTGACCTACACGCAACGTCGCGATCGAGCGATCACCGCGATCAACGAGGCGTTCCAGGGCACCCAGGTCGGCGGCGGCCTGACGTGCGGAGGCACCCTCACCTGCACCGTCCCGTCGGTCCCGGTGACGTGCGGTGACGCCACCCAGTGCATCTCGGTGACGCTGCAGTATCCCTACCGCACCAGCCCGCTTGTCGCCGTGCCGCAGTTCTTCGGGGTGATGCTTCCAGCGACCCTGCAGTACACCTCGAGCGCGAGGATCAACTGATGAGCCGCCGCCGCGATGAGCGCGGGGCGATCTTCCCGATGACCGTTGTGATGATGGGTGTGATCCTGTTGATCGCGTCCCTCGTGATCGACATCGGCGGCGACCGTCTGGTTCGGCGGGACATGCAGTCGACGGCCGACATCGTCGCGCTGGATGTCGTAAGGCAGCTCGACGGCCGGGCGGCCGGCGCCTACACCGGATTCGACGCGAGCGGCTCCTCGACCACGCTGCTGGTCACCGCCAAGAACGAGAGCCTCGGCCGCCAGGACAGTCGTCTGGACCATCCCGACTCCGTCGGCGTTCGGTTGGCCGTGGCGGACAAGAACACGGGAGCCTTTCTCCGATGGGCCGCATCCGGCGACGTCCCCAACGCAGTCCGCGTCTACACCACCGGCAGCTCAGCCTTCCGGTTCCTGTCGACTACGCCGCGCCGCACCAGCCTCCAGCGGTCGGCGTTGGCCGTCATCGGTCCCCCCGTCGCGTGTATCTCGGTGGGGGCGACCTTCGCCGACGTGACGCCACAAGGACCGCTTGACACTCTGCTCGGCAAGCTCGTGGGCGTCGACCGCCTGACCGTGCTCGACCCGTACGGACTGGCGTCCCTCGACCTGGAGATCCCCCTCGCCGACCTGGCGACCCAGCTCCACGTCGGGTCGGTAGACCAGATCGTGACCGCGCAGGTCAGCCCACAGGACTTCGTCCTCGCGATCTCCGAGATCCTTCCGCACAAGGGAAATTCCAGCAACGTCAGCCTGCTGGACGCGATTTCGAATGGTCTCCCGGACAACACCATCCTGCCCATCGCGGACATCCTCAAGCTCGACATCGGAGGCAGCTCGGCCGCGGACGTGTCGATCAACACGTTCACGCTGCTCCAGTCGGTGATCATGGTGTCCAACAAGAACCACTTCATTGACATCAACCTGACCGGGTCGATCCCGGGGTTGTCCCACGTGGCGGTGCAGGCGAAGGTCGTGGAGGCCCCACAGATCGCGTGCGGCCCGATCGGGACGACCGCACGTTCTGCACAGATCCAGATCAAGGTCTCCGCCGATGTCACGGCGCTGAGCGGTCTCGTCGCCACGGCGAGCATCGATCCGGTGTTCGTGACGGCTGCCGACGGATCAGCAACCATCACCAACGTCCAATGCACAGCCGGCGGTACCAAGTCAGTGTCGGTCTCCGCCACGACCTCCGCCGGCAAGGTCGGCGCGCACGTCCTGACCGACCTGCTGCTCAAGCTCACTCACCTCGTCATCGACGCACCAGACCCCGCAGTCAGTCCCAACGGAGCCTCGATCGGGAGCAACTCGAACCAGTCACTGAACTTCACCTTCGGCGCCACCGACATTCCGCCAGGACAGACCGCAGGAGCGTCGTTCGGCAGCCTCGGTCTGTCGAGCATCACTCCGATCAAGATCGCTCTGAGCGGCCTGAATGTCGGCGGACTGCTGGACAGCGTCGTGAAGCCCTTGCTCGGCATCATCGACCCGCTGGTCAGCAATCTCGTCCGGCCGATGTTCGAGAACATGGGCATCAGCATCGGCACCGTCCGCGTGCAGCCGACCAGCCGTCCGGCGTGCAACAACCCGCTGTTGCGCGACTGAACCCGACGCTGCCGACCCGTCCCTCTAGCGCCGCGGCCTGCGGACGCGTCCGAGGACCGACGGCGGTGGGTACTTCAGGGTTGAACCGGCCTAAATCTCGACTTACCCACCGACGGGTCGACTCGGACCCTGAACAACCCACCGCCGGGGGCCGACGGACCGAGCTAGAAGGCAAGCGCGACGACGGGACCCAGAACGGCTCCGACGAACATCCATGGACCCAGGGCGAACGCACGGTCGCGGCCTCGGGACTTGAGCGCCACGCCCACAACGCCGCCGATCAGGATGCCCAGATACAGCCCGACGGGCGCGGCCCACCCGCCCACGGACCCCAGCACCAGCCCGAGGGGCGCGGCGAACCGGACGTCACCGAAGCCGAACCCGCCCGACCGCCATCGCTCGCCGAACCACCAGAACAGCCAGAACACGGCGTAGGCGACGACGCTGGTGACCACCGCGCGCACGAACATGCGCACATCGTTGGCCAGCCACGCCTCGAGACTGACCACGACCAAGGCCACCACCAACAGCGGCTGCACGATCCGCGTCGGCAGCAGCTGGGTCCGGCCATCGATGTAGGCCAACCAGCTCCCGACGCCGCACACCAAGGCCCAGGCGGGCAGCAGAAGCGCCGGCGCGGCAAGGGAGACCAGCCCCACCGACACGACCGCGCACGCCGCGAGCCATGCGCTCAAGTACCGAACGCTGGCGATGGTGCCGTAGCTCGGCGTCTCGGGACCGGCATCCTCAGAAGCGGGCAGCCGCGCGATGGCGAGCGGGCCGACGGCACCCACTGCGCCCGCGCCCAGCGCCGCGAGCGCCCAAGCCTCCATCGTCATGCGCGCAGGCTACTGACTGATGCGGAATGCGTCGAAGACGCCGTCGATGTTGCGCACCGCGGACATGACGTGGTCGAGGTGCTTGGCGTCACCCATCTCGAACGTGAATCGGGAGCGCGCGACACGGTCGCCGCCCGTCGCCACGGACGCCGACAGGATGTTGACGTGCTGATCGGAGATGACCCGCGTGATGTCGCTGAGCAGGCGGGGCCGGTCGAGTGCCTCGACCTGGATTGCGACGAGGAAGGTGCTCTTGGCTGTCGGCGCCCAATGCACCTTGACGATGCGTTCGGGTTGGTCGAGCAGCAGTTCGTAGTTGACGCAGTCCGTGCGGTGAACGGAAACTCCAGACGCGCGCGTGACGAATCCGCTGATCTCGTCGCCCGGCACCGGCGTGCAGCAGCGGGCCAGCTTGGTAAGGACGTCGCCGGCGATGCCCTCGACCAGCACACCTGAGTCGGAATTGGGACTGCGGTGGCGCCGGCTCCGCGTCGGAACGGTCGCCTCGGCGAGATCTTCTTCGGCGCTGTCGCGTCCGCCGGCCAGCGCGATGACCCGCTCGACGATGCTCTGCGGACTGACGTTGCTCTCGCCGATGGCCGCGTAGAGAGCCGACACGTCGGCCAGGTGCAGGTCCTTGGCCACGTGGTCGAGCGTGTCGTGTTTCATCAGGCGGTGCAGCGGCAGGTTCTCCTTGCGCATCTGCTTGGCGAGGATCTCGCGCCCGTGGTCGATGGCCTCTTCGCGGCGTTCCTTCGTGAACCACGCCTTGATCTTGTTCCGCGCTCGCGGGCTCTTGACGATGTCCAGCCAGTCCCGGCTCGGACCGGCATCCGGTGACTTGGACGTGAAGATCTCCACCACGTCGCCGGTCTGCAGCTCCGACTCCAGCGACACCAGCCGGCCGTTGACGCGGGCGCCGATGCACGCGTGCCCGACCTCGGTGTGGACCGCGTAGGCGAAGTCGATCGGCGACGCATGCTCGGGCAGGTGGATAACGTCGCCGCGCGGCGTGTAGGCGTAGACGCCCGCGCTCTTCATGTCGAACCGCAGCGATTCGAGGAAATCGCCGGAGTCGGCCGTCTCGGACTGCCAGTCGATGAGTTCGCGCAGCCAGGCCATGTCCTCGGTCTGCGGTGCCCGCCCACCGGTGCGGCCCGCCACGCCGTCTTCCTTGTACTTCCAGTGCGCGGCGACACCGTATTCGGCCCGTCGGTGCATGGCGAAGGTACGGATCTGCATCTCGACGGCCTTGCCCTGCGGGCCGATCACCGTGGTGTGCAGCGACTGGTACATGTTGAACTTCGGAAGCGAGATGTAGTCCTTGAAGCGGCCCGGAATCGGGTTCCAACGTGCGTGCAGGACGCCGAGCACGCCGTAGCAGTCCGCGACCGACTCGACGAGGATGCGCACGCCGACG
>JBJMIJ010000014.1:0-16745 GCA_045806885.1 Aeromicrobium sp. | reverse complement strand
CCCGCGAGGACTACCCGGCCATGAACCCGGACTGGCGCAAGAAACTCCTCGTGTGCACCCTGCAATCAGCGGAGGGGCAATCGGGGGAGGGGTCGGACGGCGACGTGACCATCGTCGAACAGGACCAGATCCCGATGCGATCCGACCTGCTCGACCTGTTCGAGGTCGACGAACTGAAGAAGTACTTGACCAGTGCTGAATTGCCTGGGGCTGAATTGCCTGGGGCTGAACCGCCGGGAGGGGCGAACTGATGGGTTACCAGCAGAATTTCCGGGTGTGGCGCGGAGATGCCACCGGCGGTGACTTCGCCGAGTATGACGTCGAGGTCAATGAGGGCGAGGTCGTGCTGGACGTCGTCCATCGCATGCAGTCCACGGTCGCGCCCGACCTGGCCGTCCGGTGGAACTGCAAGGCCGGCAAGTGCGGCTCGTGCAGCGCGGAGATCAACGGCAAGCCGCGGCTGATGTGCATGACGCGCATGTCGACGCTTCCGCCTGAATCAACCGTGACGATCACGCCGATGCGAACGTTCCCGGTCATCCGTGACCTCGTCACCGACGTCTCGTTCAACTACCAGAAGGCACGTGAAGTGCGGGCATTCGTCCCGCCGTCCAATCTGGCTCCGGGCGAGTACCGGATGCAGCAGGTCGACGTCGAGCGCTCGCAGGAATTCCGCAAGTGCATCGAGTGCTACCTGTGCCAGAACACCTGTCACGTCGTGCGCGACCACGAGGAGAACAAGTCCAACTTCTCCGGCCCGCGTTTCCTCATGCGCATCACCGAGCTCGACATGCACCCGCTCGACGCTGCCGAGAAGCAGGAGGGCATCAAGCGCCCCCTCGTCGCGCAGGACGAGCACGGCCTCGGCTACTGCAACATCACCAAGTGCTGCACCGAGGTGTGCCCGGAGCACATCAAGATCACCGACAACGCGCTCATCCCGCTCAAGGAGCGCGTCGTCGACCTCAAGTTCGACCCGCTCTTCATCCGTCACCGGAAGAAGTTGCGCAGCCACTAACCTGAAGGAATGCCGCATCAGCAGATCAGCAGGACGATCGAGGCGATCACGCCTGATCTGATCGAGCTGCGCCGCGACCTGCACGCGCATCCCGAGCTCTCGTGGTCCGAGGAGCGCACCACGGACGTGATCGCGTCCTGGCTGGACAAGTACGACATCGAGCACCGGCGGCTCGGCGCCGGATCCGAGATCGGCACCGGGCTGATCGGCGAGGTCGGGCCGGCTGACGCTCCCATCGTCGCGCTGCGGGCTGATCTCGATGCGCTCCCCGTGCACGAGGCGGCCGAGGTTCCCTGGCGCTCGACGACACCGGGCGTCGCCCACGCTTGCGGACACGACGTGCACAGCGCGGCCCTCGTCGGCGCCGCCGTCGCGCTGGCGGGCCTGCACCAGCGCGGGCTGCTCCCGGTGCGCGTCCGGTTCATCTTCCAGCCGGCTGAGGAAGCCATGCCGGGCGGCGCGCTCAAGGTGCTGTCCCTGGGTGAGCTCGAAGGCGTCACTCGAATCTTCGCCCTGCACTGCGACCCGAGTCTCGACGTCGGGCAGGTGGGTATCCGCGAAGGCGCAATCACCGGGGCCTCCGACCACCTGCGGGTCCTCCTGACGGGGCGCGGCGGTCACACGTCACGCCCGCACCTCACCGAGGACGTCACCTTCGCCGCCGGCACCGTCATCACCCAGCTTCCTGCCGTGCTGTCCCGCCGGTTCGATCCACGCTGGGGCGCGAGCGTGGTGTGGGGCCACATGCACGCCGGAGACGCCGCGAACGTCATCCCGGTGCACGCTGAGCTCGCCGGGACAGTGCGGATGCTGCACGTCGAGGCCTGGCACGAATCCGAGGCCTTGGTGCGGCAGGCGATCGGCGATATCGTGCGCCCGTTCGGCGTGAGCGTCGACGTGACCTACGTTCGCGGAGTCCCGCCGGTCGTCAACGAGATCGGCGCGACAGCGGCACTGCGCGCAGCCGTCGAGGCCGCCGCGGGCAAGGGCTCCGTCGCCACGACACCGCAGAGTCTCGGCGGCGAGGACTTCGGCTGGCTGCTGGAATCGGTTCCCGGAGCGATGGGCCGCCTCGGCACGCGGACGCCAGGTGGGCCGACGCACGACCTGCACCAAGGTACGTTCGAGGCCGACGAGCGCGCTGTCGCCGTCGGGGCCGCCGTCCTCGCGCATGTCGTGCTGGCGCCGGCCTGAGCAGGTTCCCGGATCCAGGAAGGTCGATGTCGAGAATGTCCCGCTGTTTCGCCGTGCTCTGTGCCGTTGCGCTGATGGTGGCGGGCTGTGGTCGGGCCCCGGAGGAGCTCCCGGTTCCCACCAGCCAGGACCTCTGCAAGGGGGCGGTCGGTGACGGGCCGAAGGTCGGCATGGCCTACGACGTCGGCGGCCGAAACGACCGGGGCATCAACGACGCCGCCTTCGCCGGCCTCTCCGAGGCCGTCGACGAGCTGAAGGCCACCTGCGTCGAAGGCGAGGCGGCCGAGGGCGAGCAGGAGGCGGCCCGCATCGATCGCCTCCAGCAGTTCGCCGACAACGGCGCGAACGTCATCGTCGCCGTCGGGACGAGCTACGTGCGCGCGGTCGACAAGGTTTCGCAGTCCTACCCGCGCATCCAGTTCGCGCTGGTTGACGCCATCACCGGCAAGCGGACGTTGGGCCGGAACGTTGCGGTGCTCCGGTTCAATCCCGAGCAGGCCGGGTTCCTGGCCGGCGCGGCTGCCGCGCTGAAGTCCGCGACCGGCGTTGTCGGATTCGTCGGCGCACCGGCTGCCCAGGGGCTCGAGCCGGCCGACCCCTACCAAGCCGGATTCCAGGCCGGCGTCACGGCTGCCAAGCCGACGGTCCAGGTGGTCGCGACGCGGCTCGAGCGGGACACGCCGGCGCCGGGCAAGCCGGACAGCGCGACGAAGGTCACCAAGGCCCAGTTCGAGGACAGCGACGTCGACGTCGTCTTCGGGTCACCCGGGGTTTCGGAGCGCGCACTGTTCAACGCGGCCCGGGCCGAAGGCGACGGCACCTGGGTCGTCGGCATCGGCAGTGACCAGTTCCAGGCCGCCACAGAGGATCAGAAGCCGCACATCCTGACGTCGGTGATCAAGCGGTACGACACCGTGACCTTCGACTTCCTCAAATCCGTCGCCGACCGCAAGCCGGTGACGGGGCGGCACGTGTACGGGCTCGACGACGGCGCACTCGGCTTCGTGACGTCGGGCAAGTTCCTGACCCGTAAGCAGGTGACGAAACTGAGCGCGCTCAGGCATCAGGTCGAATCCGGCGCCATCCAGGTCCCCAACCGGCTCGGATAGGTTTGAGACATGCGGATTCTGAACGACCGCCGCGAAATCGCTGCCGCAGAAGGCACCGAACTCGGGGTCAGCGAGTGGATCCAGGTGACGCAGGAACGGATCAACTTCTTCGCCGACGCCACCGGTGACCGGCAGTGGATCCACATCGACCCGGAGCGGGCGACCGAGGGGCCCTTCGGCGCGACTGTCGCCCACGGATATCTGACGTTGTCGCTCCTGCCGTTCCTCAGCGCGCAGGTCTTCGCGTTCGCCGGTGACGTCGCCCGCGTCAACTACGGCATCAACCGCGTGCGCTTCGTCGCCCCGGTCCTCGTCGACTCCAAGGTCCGCAACCGCGTGCACATGATGAAGGTGCGCGACACCTCCAAGGGCCAGCAGGTCACCCTGCGGCACACCATGGAGATCAAGGGCTCGGACAAGCCGGCCTGCGTGGCTGAGACGGTCACGCTGCTGATGGATGCCGAGCGCTGAGCGCCCGACGGTGATCGCACTCCTCCTCGGCCTGCGCGGCCTGTCCATTCTCCTGATCGTCGCGTCGGAGCTTGCTGCCGTCGGCGTGCTGCCGACCGAGTTCGGAGCAGGGCTCGGCGAGATCGGCCTGATGATCTTCGTCGTCATCAGCGGCTTCGTGCTGGCGCTCCGGCACATCCACGACCGGTGCGACGGACACGCCCTCCTCGACTTCGCGAAGTCGAGGGCGCGCGGCCTGCTTCCCGCCTACGCGGTGGCCGTCGTGGCGAGCCTCGTGATTGAGGGCTGGTGGGACGAGTGGCCGTACCGGTTCCACTCGGTCGGCGCCGTCGTCCGGGCCGTCTTCCTGCTGGATGCCCCCGGAGCGCTGTGGATCGTGCCGGTCCTTGCGCAGTGCTATCTCCTCTTCGTCATCGCCTGGTGGCTGTGGTCGCGCGGATGGTCGATCTGGACGCTGGTCGCGATGGCGCTGGCCGTGCCGATCCCGGCCGTCCTGGGCTGGTACCCGCATGGCGGCCATGGCCTGGCCGTGGTGGTCCCGTATTTTGTCGCCGGCATGGCGTTGGGGACGGCGTGGCCCGCGACCATTGAGCCCTTCATGGTCCGGCACCTGGGGCCGGTGTCGGTTGTGGGAGGCGTGGCCTTCGTCCTCGCGTGCATCAACGTCCCGGCGGTCCGCATCAGCCACGGCTGGACGCTGGGCCACTCGATTCTGGCGGCGACCTGGTTCGACCCACTGAACGCGCTGGTCGTCATCGCACTGGTCGTTGCGGCGGCGACGCGTCCCATCGCCCTGGCCGTGCTCGGCACCGCGCCGCTGCTCCTGCTGGGCCAGTACTGGCTGGCGCTGTATCTGGTTGCCCCGGTGCTGGCGGCCGCCCTGCCCGACTAGGTCGCCAGCAGCCTGCCGACGTCGTCGGCAATCGCAGCCAGCGTCGCCGGCTCACCCGCCTCGATGTAGGCCTTGAGCTTCGGCTCGGTGCCCGATGGCCGGACGATGACGCGGGCGCCGTCCAGGCCGAGCCTGATTCCTGCCGTCGGCGGCAACCCGCGGAACCCGCTCTGCAGATCGTCGATCGCCAATACCGGGAGGCCGCCCAGTGCTTTCGGTGGTGCCGCCTGAAGCCGCTGGAGCGCCGCATCGACGTCGGCCAAGCCCGGCAGCCGCACGGCGACCTGGCGCGTCAGGTGCGCCCCGAACTCCCGGGCCAGCTCGTCCCGTCGGTCGAGAAGGGTCTTGCCGTCGTGGTGCAGCTCCGCGGCTCGGCGCATGATCGCGAGCGCAGCCGAGATGCCGTCCTTGTCGCGTGAGACGTCCGGCCGGACGCAGTAGCCGAGGGCCTCCTCGTAACCGAACGCCAGGTCGGGAACCTTGCCCAGCCACTTGAACCCGGTGAGCGTCTGGACCCAACGCTGCCCGTGCGCCGCGGCAAGCCGGCCGAGCATCTCGGACGACACGATCGACGAGGCGAACGTGCCGGTCGCACCGCGGGCCAGCAGGTCGTCGGCCAGGAGGATGCCGAGCTCGTCGCCGGTGAGGAGGGTCATGCCGGTGCCATCGCGGACGGCGACGGCGCATCGATCGGCGTCCGGGTCGTGCGCGATGGCGAGGTCGGCGTGCATCTGCTGGCTCAGGGTGAGCAGGCGGTCGAGGGCGCCCGGCTCCTCGGGGTTGGGATACGGCACTGTCGGGAAGTCGGGGTCGGGCTCGGCCTGCTCTTCCACGACGTGCACGTCGTGGAACCCCGTCCGCGCAGCGGCGGCGAGGAAGAGGTCGGCACCGACGCCGTGCAGCGGCGTGTAGGCAACCCTCAGGTTGCTCGCGGCGCGGGGGAGCGGGTCGCTGACGGCGTCGAGGTACGAATTCACGATCGACCGGTCGAGGCGCTCGTAGGCCGAGGATCGGGGCATCGTTGCGGCCTGCGCGATCCTGGCCTCGATCTCGCGGTCATGTGGCGCGGCGACCTGGCTGGTGTCGTCAAGGAACACCTTCAGGCCATTGTCGGTCCCCGGGTTGTGCGACGCCGTGACCATGACGCCGGCGCTCGCGCCGAGGTGCCCGACCGCGAAGGCCAGCACCGGTGTGGGAAGTGGGCCGGGCAGGAGGCTGGCGCGCAGGTCGGCACCGGCGATGATCTCGGCCACGTCGCGCGCAAAAACGTCCGACTGGTGGCGGGCGTCGTGTCCCACGACGACTGAAGCGCCCGGCGCGCGTGCGGCGAGCCACGCCGCGAGCCCCGCCGCGACCTGCGCGACCACGGTGCGGTTGACGCAGCCGGGACCGTCGCCGAGCGGCCCGCGTATCCCGGCCGTTCCGAAGGCCGGGCCGTGCGGCGCAGGCGCCTCAGAGATGGCGGACGACCTCGGCCAGGAGCCGTCCGATGCTCGCGGCGGCGGCCTCGCCGGCAGCGAGGACGTCCGCGTGATCCAGCGGCTCCGCGGTCACGCCGGCGGCGGCGTTGGTGACCAGCGAGATGCCGAGCACCTCGAGCCCAGCTTCGCGCGCGGCAATGGCCTCCAGCGCAGTGGACATGCCGACGAGATCAGCGCCGATCGTGCGCAGGAACCGAATCTCGGCCGGCGTCTCGTAGTGCGGGCCGGTCACCTGCGCATAGACGCCCTCGGCCAGCGTGGGGTCGATCGTGCGGGCGAGGTCCCGCAGCCGGGCGGTGTAGAGGTCGGTGAGGTCGACGAACGTCGCACCGACCAACGGCGACGCCGACGTCAGGTTGATGTGGTCCGAGATCAGGACTGGGCTGCCGGCGACGAACGCGGGGTTGACGCCGCCGGAGCCGTTCGTCAGGACGACGGTGGTCACGCCGGCTGCTGCCGCGGTGCGAATCGGGTGCACGACCGCTTCGACGCCGCGGCCTTCGTACAGGTGGGTTCTGCCGAGGAAGACGAGCACGTTGCGGTCGCCGCACTGCACCGAGCGGACGGTCCCGGCATGCCCGTCTGCGGTGGGCGAGGCGAAGCCGGGAAGCTCGGCCACGGACACCTCGCAGGTCGTCTCACCCAAGGCGTCCGCAGCGGCTGACCAGCCAGAACCCAGCACGACCGCGCTGTGGTGGGTGACGCCGCCCGTCCGCTCCCTGATGGCCTCCGCAGCCTGCCGGGCGGCATTCGTCATGTTGCGTACCTTAGGGCAGGCCGACGGCTAGGCTCGGCGGATGACGTCTGGGCTCGGGGGCGCCCCGCGTTCAGTCGGCGCCTTCATGAGAGACCGCGCTGATGCGTGGCGGCAGGGCACGCGCCAAGGCCAGTGGTTCGCCCTGGCCACGCTCGCCTCGGTGTCCTTGGTCGCCTTCGGGATCTCATTCCTGTCCCCGATCACGCTGCCGGTGTCCGTCTTCGCGATCCCGCTCGTCGTCGGCGGCCTGACGCTGCGCAACCGGCCGCTGGTCTGGCTGGTCGGCATCGACGTGACTCTCGTGGCCATCTCGCTCGCCCTGACGTCACGGAACACCTCATGGGCGTTCCAGCAGACGATCAACTTCTCGGTGCTGGTGATCGTGGCCGGCATCGTCCTCTTCGTGACGGGCCGCGACACGTCCGGACTTCCCGGGCGACTGGGCCAGTCCATGCTGATGGAGTTGAACGAGCGCCTCCGCGTGCAGGGTGTCGTTCCGCCTTTGCCGGCTGGCTGGAAGGCCGAATCGGTGCTGCGGTCGGCCGGCGGAGCGAAGTTCGCCGGCGACTTCTTCATCGCGCACCTGCACGAGGACGAGGACGTCCTGGAGCTCGTCCTGGTCGATGTCTCGGGCAAGGGTGTCGCCGCGGGGACGAAGTCCCTGCAGTTCGCCGGAGCGCTGGGCGGGCTCATCGGGACGATGCCGCCGGTCGAGCTTTTCGACGCGGCCAACGACTTCCTGCTCCGGCAGGGCTGGGACTTCTCGTTCGCGACGGCCGTCGGCGTGCGGGTCGACCTGCGCTCGGGCGCCTTCCTCGTCACCAACGCCGGTCACCCGCCCGTGCTGCGCTGGAACCGGATCTGGTCGACGTGGGACCTCGACACCGCGAACGGGACCGCGCTCGGGATCATCAAGGATCCGCCGTTCCGGCAGTCGAAGGGTGCGATCGGCCCCGGTGAGGGGCTCATGCTCTACACCGACGGCGTGGTCGAGTCGCGCGACCGCGATGTCGACGAGGGCATCGAGTTCATCCGGCACGCCGCGGCCCGGAGCGTGGCCGAGGGATTCGAGGGCGCAGCCGCCCGAATCGCTGATCTCATCGAAGGCGATGACGACGACCGCGCGGTGCTGATCCTGTACCGCGAGCGCGCCTAGGTCTTCGAGACTCCCGGGCGCGGGAAGACCGCGCGCATCATCATGTCCCAGCCGCGGTCGCCGAGGATCTTGCGCAGCGCGATCTGGGAGGACGCCGACGGCGTGACCGTGTAGCGCGGCTTCGGCTTGGACTTCGTCAGGGCCTTCTCGACGACCTTCGCCACGGCGTCCGGCGGGCCGCCGAACTTCGCCATCGGGCCGGCATAAGCGTCAGCCGTCGCCTTGGCCACGGCGCGGTTGAAGCCCGCGTACGGGCCTTCGGCCTCGAGGTCCATCGACGCGAGGGCCGCATCGTCGAAGTTCGTGGTGATGAGCCCCGGCTCGATCAGCACCACCTGGACGCCGAAACCGGCAACCTCGAAGCGCAGGGCATCGGAGAACGCCTCCACCGCGTACTTGCTGGCGTGATACGCACCGCCGCCCGGGAACGTCAGCTTGCCGCCCATCGACCCGATGTTGACGATCCGGCCCTGGCCGCGCTCTCGCATGGCCGGCAGGACGAGCTGGCTCAGCCGGACCAGTCCGAAGACGTTGGTCTCGAACTCGCGCCGGATGGCGTCGACGTCCAGGGCCTCGACGGCCCCGGACAGCGAGTAACCGGCGTTGTTGACGAGGGCGTCGATCTGGCCCGCTTCGGCCAGGACGGCGTCCACGGCGGTCTGCATCGACGTCTCGTCGGTCACGTCGAGGGCCAGATGGCGGCATTCGGGCAGGTCGGCCAGTGTCTCGGGACGGCGGGCCGTGGCGTAGACCGTCCAGCCGGCACGGGCCAGTCGTTCGGCGGTCGCCTTGCCGATGCCGGACGAGCAGCCGGTGATCAGGACGGTCTTGGAGTCAGCCATGCGGCTGACTTTAGGCCCCGTCAGTGCGCCTGTCCGCTCATCCCCTCAGGTGCGCGGGACGGGATGACGAGCGCCAGCACGATGATGCCGATGGACAGCACTGCGCCGGTGATGAACGCCGACTGCGTGCCGCCGATGGCGGCTTGCGCAGCGGACGCTCCTTCGTGGCTCAGCGTGCTGGCGCGCCATGACATGACCGTGACGACGACGGCGGTGCCGATGGCCCCGGCGACCTGCTGCGTCGTGCCGAGCAGGGAGCTCGCATGCGAGTACAGGTGCTCCGGCACCGAGTTGAGGCTCAGCGTGAAGATCGGCGTGAACAGGGCTGCCAGACCGGCCATGAAGAACACGTGGGCGGTCAGGATGATCGGGATCGGCGTGGTCGCGTTGACCTGGGTGAGCGTGCCGAGGGCGGCCGTGACGGCGATTGCACCGGGAACGATGAGCGGCCGGGCGCCGTACTCGTCGAAGAGGTGGCCGATGCGCGGGCCCGACAGGCCCATGGCCAGCCCGCCCGGGATCATCAGCAACCCGGTCTGCAGCGAGGTGAGCCCGCGCAGGCCCTGCAGGTAGATGGGCAACACGATCATGCTGCCCATGAAGCCCATGAATGCGACGACCATCAGCAGCATGCCCAGGGTGAACGTGCGGTGCTTGAGCGTGCGCAGGTCGAGCAGCGGGTTGTCGATGCGCTGCAGGATGACCTGGCGCCAGACAAAGAGCGCTACGACGACGGATCCGGTGGCGACGAACCACAGCGGATGTACGGAGGCGTGCCTGCCGAAGACGTCGAAGGTCACGTTCGGGCCGCCAACGAGGCTGAGACCGTAGACGGCCGTGCCGAAGCCCAGCGCCGAGATGATGATGCTCGGGATGTCGACGCTGTGAGAGCGCACCTCGCCGACGTTCGTCAGCCGGCGCAGGCCGGCGATGAGCATGCCGAGCGAGATGGGCAGGACGAACCCGAAGAGCCAGCGCCATGAGGTGAACTGGAGCACGACGCCGGAGACGGCCGGGCCGAGCGCCGGGGCCACCGAGATGGCCATGACGACGCGACCCATGATGCGGCCGCGATCGTGCTCGGGGACGACCTCCATGAGCGTGGTCATCAGCAGCGGCATCATGACGGCGGTGCCGGTGGCCTGGACGATGCGGCCGGCGATCAGGAGCCAGAACACCGGTGCGGCGGCCGCGATGGCGGTGCCAAGCGAGAACACGATCATCGCGAGCCCGTACGCCTGCCGCGTCGTGACGCGCTGCAGGAACCAGCCGGTGACCGGGATGACGACGGCCATGGTCAGCATGAACGCGGTGGACAGCCACTGCGCGGCGCGGGCATCGACCTCGAACTCGGCCATGAGCCGCGGGATCGCGTTCATCATGATCGTCTCGTTGAGGATGACCACGAAGGTGGCCGCGACGAGCCAGGCGACGACGCCGTAGTCAGCCTTCGTCTTGGCCGCGGCCGCGGCGCTCGCGGCGGCGCTCTCGTCGGTGATGGCTGGGGCGTCAGTCATGTTCGGTTCCTTGCGCGTCATAGGGGGCCTGTCGCTAACACCACGAGTGAGATGGCACGGATACGACAACCTCTGCAAACGTATTTGCCGGCACTGACATTCCCGGAGAAAGACCTGGAGCGGACGACGGTCCCCAGTGGGCGGCTTCGCCGCGGAGCGGGGCCCATGAGTGAAGGCGTCCACTCTACGAGCGGACGACGGGACTCGAACCCGCAACATTCTGCTTGGAAGGCAGAGACTCTAGCCATTGAGCTACGTCCGCGACGCTGCCGAAGCAGCCGCACCATCGTAGCCGGATCAATCCAGCCGGACGTCTGCTGCTTCGGCGGTTCCCTCCGCGGCAAACAGATCTCGCTCCTGCGCCGCCCAGATGTCCCACCACTTCTCGTACGTCTCGCCGTCGCGGGCCATCGCGCGGGCGCGTCGCACATCCACCGGCCCATCCAGCCAGATCAGGTACGACAGGAACGGCCGGACGATCCGCGAACCGCTGCCGCAGCCGTCGAGAAACAGGATGCCGCCCGGCTCGATGACGAGGTTCGCGCCGGGCTCATCGGCGCCCCATTCCCAGCGCGGTGTCCGTCCGGCTTCGCCGCGGGAGAGCGGCTCGAGGACGTCCGCCACCACGGTCGGCGGTGCAGCCGCCAACGCATGCCAGCCGCGATAGATGTCGTCGAGGTGCAGGATGCCCGCGCCGAGGCCGGGCGCCAGCTCTCGCGCGAGCCGCGTCTTGCCTGCCCCGCTGGGGCCGTCGATGGCGACGACAACGGTGGAACCGCAGCGGGGATCGAGCCGGCGCAGCAGGGGAAGCAGGTCCCCGGGCCGCGGTTCGGACACAGTGCCAGCCATGGGGCAAGTGTCCACTAGACTCGACCGTCGGCCCCGAGGAATCAGCACAGGGATCGACACAGCGATCAACACCGGGATGTAGCGCAGCTTGGTAGCGCATCCGCTTTGGGAGCGGAGGGTCGCAGGTTCAAATCCTGTCATCCCGACGCGCGAGCACCACCAACCAGGAGAAGTCTTGAAGACCAGCACCGAAAGCCTCAGCCCGACCCGGGTCAAGCTGACCATCGAGGTCCCGTTCGCGGATTTCCAGCCGAGCCTGGACAAGGCCTACAAGTCCATCGGCGGCCAGATCCAGGTCCCGGGCTTCCGCAAGGGCAAGGTGCCCGCAGCCATCGTCGACCAGCGGGTCGGACGCGGCGCCGTCCTCGACCAGGCCATCAACGACGCCCTGCCGGCTTGGTACAACGAGGCCATCCAGGACGCCGAGCTGCGTCCGCTGAGCCAGCCCGAGATCGACCTCACCAAGTTCGCCGACGGCGAGCCGATCGAGATCACGGCCGAGCTCGACGTACGTCCACCCATCACGGTTCCGGATCCGACGTCGATCAGCGTGCAGGTCGCTGACGCCGAGGTCACCGATGGCGACGTCGACGAGCAGCTCGACGCGCTTCGCGAGCGCTTCGCCACCTTCACCGACGTCGAGCGGCCCGCCGCCGACGGCGACGCCGTCACGCTCGACCTGTCGGCTGCCGACAAGGACGGCGAGCCCGTCGAAGGCGCTCAGGCCGAGGGCCTTCCGTACACGATTGGCAGCGGCGCGCTGCTCGATGGGCTCGACGAGGCGGTCACTGGTCTGTCCGCGGGCGACGAGACCACCTTCGCCACCACCCTGGTCGGCGGCGAGCTCAAGGGCCAGGACGTCGATGTCACGGTCAAGCTGACCGACGTCAAGGAGCGCCAGCTGCCGGATCTCGACGACGACTTCGCCGCCACGGCCGGCGACTTCGAGAACCTCGACGAGCTGACGGCTGACCTGCGCGAGCGCCTCACCCGCGCCAAGCGCATGGAGCAGGCCGCCGAGGCCCGCGACAACGTCCTCACCGAGATCGTCGACAAGGTCGACGTCCCGCTGCCCGAGTCCCTGGTCTCCGGCGAGGTCGACGAGCGCCGCCAGCAGACGGTGCAGCAGCTCGCCATGGCCGGTCTCACGCTCGAGGGCTACCTCGAGGAGCAGGGGCAGACCGTCGAGGAGTTCGACGCCGAGATCGAGCGCCAGGTACGCGAGTCGATCGTCGCCGGCTTCATCCTCGACGAGATCGCGCTGGCCAACGAGATCGGCCTGGAGGACCAGGAGCTCACCGAGCACGTCATCCGGCGGGCGCAGCAGTCCGGCCAGGACCCGAACTCCTACATCCAGCACGTCATGGAGCACAACCACATCCCCGAGCTGATGGCCGAGATCATCCGGGCCAAGGCGCTGGCGAACCTGGTGGAGTCGGCCAAGGTGACCGACGCCTCCGGCAACGTGGTCGATCTCGCGTCGCTCCAGGGCGATGGCAGTCTGGCTGATGAGGCGGACGAGGCTGATGAGGCGGCCCCCGAGTAGAAATCTCGGACACGTGACGAACGACGCGCCGCGCGAATGTGCGCAAGGGCGGGTCGGCCCGGCACACTAATCCCCATGGCCTCCGAACCCGCACGGACGACCGACGTCGCCGCGCTCGCCCTCGATTACGGCGAGCGCCTGATCGTCGGCACGGTTCGCGACGTCCACAAGGCCATCAGCAAGCGGGTGTTCGACGCCACCGGCGGACGGCTGCCGGAGTCGCTGCACGACGCCATCGTCACGTCGGTCTACGGCGCCATCTCCGGAATGCTGAGGCTGTCCAGCGGTTCCGTTCGGTCGCTGGCCAGCAAGGGCGTCGGCCGGCCGGTCGAGGAGACCAAGCTGGGTCGCACGATCGTTGCCGCGGTCAACGGGCTCATCGGCGACGAGCTCCGCATGCTCGACGACCCGCAGGCCATCGTCATGTCCGTCCGCAAGGAGGGTGGCGACGTTCCCGTGTCGCCGTGGCCCGTCGGTGAGATGTTCCGCGACGCCAGTGGCCACATCGTGGTGTTCCTGCACGGCCTGTGCGAGAACGACGAGTCGTGGGGGTCCACCTACTCGCGGCGGATTCTGGACGACACCGACGGCACACCCGTGTTCATCCGATACAACACGGGTCTCCGCGTGTCCGAGAACGGCAAGCACCTCGACTGGCTGATCCGCCAGCTCGTCGACTCGTGGCCGACCCGGGCCACCCGCATCACGCTCGTCGGCCACTCGATGGGCGGCCTCGTGGTCCGCGCCGCCACCAACCACGCGACGGCCTCGGGCCAGACGTGGCAGCACCTGGTGCGCGACGTCATCTGCCTCGGAACGCCGCACACGGGCGCGGCTCTGGAGAAGGCGGCGCACATGGGCTCGCGCGTGCTGCACTTCTTCCCGGAGTCGCGGCCGTTCAGCAAGATCCTCAACACCCGCTCGCCCGGCATCCTCGATCTCCGGCACGGCTACATCACGAAGGAAGAGTGGGAAGGCCAGGACCTCACCCGGCTCTGGGGCCTCGACCGCATCGCCGCAGCGCCGCTGCCGAACGCCGAGTATCACTTCGTCGTCGCCACGCTGGGCGCCACCAAGCGCCACCCGTTCAGCCGCGTGCTGGGCGACCTGCTCGTCCACTTCTCGTCGGCCGCCGGCCTCGGTCGCACCGGCCCGGTCATCGATGGCGCGCGCCTGGAGTACCTGCCCAGCACGCATCACTTCGCGCTGCTCAACAGCCCGCAGGTCGCCGACTGGCTGGTGAACTGGCTGACCGCCCGCGACGCCGCGGCACTGCCCGCCGGGTCAGCGAGCTAGTCCCACGAGGGCACGCGAGCGACAACGAAGACTCGGCGGAACGGCAGCACGACCGTGCCCTTGCGCGGGGGATAGGCCGCGGACAACTGGGCCTTGAACTCTGTCTCGAACCCTTCGCGTACCTCGGGCGGCAGCGCGTCCAGCGTCGGCCGCGCGCTCGTGCTGGCGACCCAGTCGAACACCGGGTTGGGGCCGTACAGGGTGTGGAGGTACGTCGTCTCCCACGCATCGACCGAGCACCCCAGGTCGGTGAGCGCCTCGAGGTAGGTGCGCGCGTCGTGGGCGTCGCCCTTGGCAGTGAACTCCAGGTAGGACGCGTACTCGGGACGTGATTCCAGCTCGCGTCGGATCGTGTGGCTCGGCTCGCCGAAGTTGCCGGGCACCTGGAACGCCAACCAGCCACCGGGCGCCACGGCGTGCGCCAATCCTTCGAGCAGGTCGAGGTGTCCGGGAACCCACTGCAGCGTCGCGTTGCTGATGAGCACGTCGACGGGCTCGTCCGGCCGCCAGGTGTGGAGGTCCGCCAGGACGAACTCGACGCCGGGCGTCTCCCGGGCCGCGAAGTCGACCATCGTCGGGCTGCTGTCGACGCCGATGACGTGCGCCTTCGGCCAGCGTTCGGCGAGCAGCGCGGTGAAGGTGCCGGGACCGGATCCGAGGTCGACGACGGTGGTCGGGACCTCGGCGCCGACCCGGGAGAGAAGCTCCACGAACGCCCGGCCCCGCTCATCGGCGAAGCTCAGATAGCGCACGGGGTCCCACTCCATGTGCGAAGGGTACGTGCGTTGCGTCTGCCGTCAGCGAACAGGCCGTGTCCCAGCGTGTCTCGGCCCGGATTGGCGTCTAGGGTCGGGTGCGTGAACACCGACATCGGCCCCCAGGACCTCGACGGGCACATCTACCAGCGGCTGCTCAAGGAACGCATCGTGTTCCTCGGCTCGGAGGTGCGCGACCAGAATTCCAACGCCTTGTGCGCACAGTTGCTGCTGCTCAACGCCGAGGACCCCGACGCGGACATCTTCTTCTACATCAACAGCCCGGGCGGCTCGGTCGACTCGGGCCTGGCGATCTACGACACGATGCAGTTCATCTCCAACGACGTTGCCACCGTGTCGTTCGGCCTGGCCGCATCGATGGGTCAGTTCCTGCTGGCCGCCGGCGCTGCGGGCAAGCGTTACGCGCTGCCCAACTCGCGGATCATGATGCACCAGCCGTCCGGCGGCATCGGCGGCTCCGCCTCCGACATCAAGATCCAGGCCGAGCAGAGCATCCTGCTCAAGAAGCGGCTCAACGAGCTGCAGTCCAAGCACACCGGCCAGACGATCGAGCAGATCGAGGCGGACGCCGACCGTGACCGCTGGTTCACGCCGGCGCAAGCCAAGGACTACGGCTTCATCGACCACGTCATCACGCATCAGGGCGACGTCCAGAAGGGCAAGGCGTAAATCGTGTCTTATTACATTCCGCAGTGGGAAGAGCGCACGTCTTACGGCTTCCGTCGCATCGACCCGTACGCCAAGCTGTTCGAGGACCGCATCATCTTCCTCGGCACGCCCATCAGCGACGACGTCGCCAACGCGGTCATGGCGCAGCTGCTGTGCCTGCAGCAGATGGACCCCGACCGCGACGTCCAGCTGTACATCAACAGCCCGGGCGGCTCGTTCACCGCGATGACGGCGATCTACGACACGATGCGCTACCTCAAGCCCGACGTCCAGACCGTCTGCCTCGGCCAGGCGGCGTCCGCCGCCGCCGTTCTACTGGCCGCAGGCGCGCCGGGCAAGCGGTACGCACTGCCCAACAGCCGTATTCTCATCCACCAGCCCTACACCGAGGGAACCGGCGGTCAGATCTCCGATCTCGAGATCCAGGCCAACGAGATCCTGCGCATGCGCGCGCTGATGGAGCAGATGATCGCCGACTCCACCGGCAAGTCGCCTGAAGAGGTGAGCAAGGACGTCGATCGCGACAAGATCCTGACCGCTGAGCAGGCCCTCGAGTACGGACTCATCGACCAAGTCTTCGACACGCTGAAGACGCAACCGGTCTGACACTGCAGAAGGTCACCTTTCGCAGGTACTGTGAAGGGCGCCCACTGAATCGGCACTGAAGGGGAATGGATCGTGGCACGTATTGGTGAAACGGCCGATCTGCTGAAGTGCTCGTTCTGCGGCAAGAGCCAGAAGCAGGTCAAGAAGCTCATCGCCGGCCCTGGCGTCTACATCTGCGACGAGTGCATCGATCTGTGCAACGAGATCATCGAGGAAGAACTCGCCGAAGGTGCCGAGGTCAGCCTGGGTGAGCTGCCTAAGCCCAAGGAGATCTTCGACTTCCTGGGCGCGTACGTCATCGGGCAAGACCAAGCCAAGCGGGCGCTCGCGGTCGCGGTCTACAACCACTACAAGCGGGTGCAGGCGCAGAGCGCGCACCCGTCGCGGTCCAAGGACGACAGCGTCGAGCTGTCCAAGTCCAACATCCTGCTCGTCGGCCCCACCGGCTGCGGCAAGACGCTCTTGGCCCAGACCCTCGCCCGGATGCTCAACGTGCCGTTCGCCATCGCCGACGCCACCGCCCTCACCGAGGCGGGCTACGTCGGTGAGGACGTCGAGAACATCCT
>JBJMIJ010000013.1:0-240147 GCA_045806885.1 Aeromicrobium sp. | reverse complement strand
GCCGGCGCCGAGCATGCGGATCATCTCGGACATCTTCAGCTACACGTCGGCGAAGATGCCCAAGTTCAACTCGATCTCGATCTCCGGCTATCACATGCAGGAGGCGGGAGCGACAGCCGATCTCGAGCTGGCCTACACGCTCGCCGACGGTGTGGAGTACATCCGCAGCGGCCTGGCCGCCGGGCTCGACATCGACGCGTTCGCGCCGCGGCTGAGCTTCTTCTGGGCCATCGGCATGAATTTCTTCATGGAAGTCGCCAAGCTGCGCGCGGCCCGTGCGCTCTGGGCCAAGCTGGTGCACCAGTTCGACCCGAAGAACCCGAAGTCGCTGTCGCTGCGCACCCACAGCCAGACCTCTGGCTGGTCGTTGACGGCGCAGGACGTCTTCAACAACGTCGGCCGCACCTGCATCGAGGCCATGGCGGCAACTCAGGGCCACACGCAGAGCCTGCACACGAACGCCCTCGACGAGGCCATCGCGCTTCCGACAGACTTCAGTGCCCGCATCGCGCGCAACACCCAGTTGCTGCTGCAGCAGGAGTCGGGCACGACGTTCAGCATCGATCCGTGGGGCGGCTCGTACTACGTCGAGAAGCTCACGCACGACCTCGCCGACCGGGCCTGGGCGCACATCCTCGAGGTCGAGGAGGCCGGTGGCATGGCCAAGGCCATCGAGGCCGGCATCCCGAAGATGCGCATCGAGGAAGCCGCCGCGCGCACGCAGGCCCGCATCGACTCGGGCCAGCAGAAGGTCATTGGCGTCAACACGTACCGACTGGCCGACGAGGACCCACTCGACGTGCTCAAGGTCGACAACGCGTCGGTCTACGCCCAGCAGCTCGCGAAGCTGGAGAAGCTGCGCGCCGAGCGCGATCAGGATGAGGTCGATCGCGCGCTCGCAGCGCTGACCGCATCGGCCGAACGCGGGCACACGGGCGACGGCTCGCTTGACGGCAACCTGCTGAAGCTCGCGGTCGACGCCGCCCGCGCCAAGGCGACCGTCGGCGAGATCTCCGACGCTCTCGAGAAGGTCTACGGTCGGCACCAGGCGGTCATCCGTACGATCTCGGGTGTGTACCGATCCGAAGCCGGCGACTCGGGGAAGCTCGCCAAGGTCATCGAGGCGACGGACGAGTTCGAGAAGGCCGAAGGTCGTCGTCCGCGGATCCTGGTGGCGAAGATGGGCCAGGACGGACACGACCGCGGCCAGAAGGTCATCGTCACGGCGTTCGCCGACATGGGCTTCGACGTCGACGTGGGCCCGCTGTTCTCCACCCCGGAAGAGGTCGCCCAGCAGGCCATCGATGCGGACGTCCACATCGTCGGCGTCAGCTCGCTGGCAGCCGGCCACCTGACGCTCGTGCCGGAGCTGAAGAAGGCCCTCGCCGCACTCGGGCGCGAGGACATCATGGTCGTCGTCGGTGGCGTGATCCCGCCGGACGATGTGCCGACGCTCAAGGAGATGGGTGCCGCCGCGGTGTTCCTGCCGGGCACCGTCATCGCCGACGCGGCGTTGGGCCTGCTTCAGCAGCTCAGGTCAAACTGACGCCGGCTCGTCGCTACTTCGACGTGTCCGGGGCGTCCGGGCGGTAGATCAGAATGGTCGGGCTGTGGAAGCCATAGGACAGCCACTTGGGCCTGAACGCCTTGACCAGCCGGTAGCCCATGACGTGGCGGTAGTACTCGGTTCGCTTGGGATACGTGGCCGGTGAGTCCAGGTAGCGCTGGTACCTGAACGAGCTCAGCACGAAGTACGGCCGTCCGGCACCGCTCGGGTCGAGGCTGTCTCTGCGGTCCTCGACGTACCAAATGTCGTGAGCATCCCAGCCCTTGGCGGCAGGGCTGTACATGTGATTGTCGACGAGCACGATGTGAGTGCCGGGTCGAAAATGAGCATCCATCCACGTGCCGGCAACGATGCGGGTGTCGTGCCCCGCCTCGTCGGCGACCATCATCGACTTGACGGTCGGCGGGACGACGAAGACCAGGGCACAGAGAATCAGTCCGAGCGCCGGCTTTCCCCAGACTGCGAATCGTCGCTGGACCGCCGCGATCCCGAAGCCAGCTTGGACGCACAGCAGCGGGACGACCGGTGTCAGGTAGCGGGCCGCGAAGGGCGCGGGCTTCGCGACGCTGTGCTCCAGGACCAGGTAGGTCAGAATCACCGCCGCCACGACCGCCCATCCACCCGGTCTGCGCCAGAGCGGCACGGCCCCGGCGATGGCGACGAGGAACACCGGCCAGGTCATCCCGGGGATCAGGCCGTGGCGGACGTAATAGGTCCACCACTGCGACCACGGCGAGATGGCGATGGTGATTCCGTCGTGAGAACCCGTTTGCGAATACAGGAACTGGAACTCGAATCCCTTCAGGAGCAGGCCTGGGTCGACGAGATATTCGGGTGAGACCACGATGAGCCCGACCGCCGCGGCAACCGCCAAGGCGCAGAGCCGGGCCGCCAGTTGTGGCATGCCGAGTCGGTCCCGGCGGGCGGCGGCGACAACGGCAATCGCGATGACGGGAAGCAGGACGACGGCCGAGAACTTCGTCGAGAAGGCGGCGCCGAACGCGAGACCAACCAGGGCCAAGCGTCCCCAGGACGGCACCTTCCAGTAGCGGACCAGTCCGAGCATCACCAGCACCGTCATGAGCCCGATCGGGCCATCCTCTTTGACGTAGCGGGACATGTCCGTGCTGAAGGGCAGTACGGCGACCAGCAGTGCGGCCGCCACGGGTGCAATCCATCCGGTCGACGTGTGGCTGTCGGAGAGCTCGCGCGCCAGCATCCAGACGCCGAGCACCGCGAGGACACCGACCAGGGCCATGAAGAGACGTGCGAGGTAAAGCGAATCTGAGTCGCTCAGCGACGGGGTGAAGAATCCGGCGACGTGGTAGATGACGAAGAGCGAGTTCACCACGAAGCCGGGCTGCGGGGCCGTAAGCCGGGGGAACCTGCCGCCGAGTGCCGCATCCAGCGCGGCGTTTCGTCGGTGGACTTCGTCCAGTGACCAGTGGTTGGGCAGGCCCCAGGACAGCCCCCACACTCGAAGGCCCAGCGCGAGTCCCAAGAGGACACCTACCACGGCGACCTGTCGCCAATCACGCGTGCGTTGGGCACGCTCAGATGTGGAAATCAAGCCGTCTGTCCTCCCGACGGTTCGCGAGCAGTTGAACGTACCGCGCCCGAGCGGGAAAGACAGGTGAGCGGCGACGAGCGTCTTCGAAGGTGTCGATCGCCGTGTGGTCGGCTGCGAACCACGTCGGCGTCGATACGCTCGGTGGGTGACGGACGTGGACCAGCTGGCCGCCGGCGTGTTGGCGGGAGAGCGCTCGGCCGTTCCGCGTGCGATCACCTTGGTCGAATCCAGCCGCGCCGATCACCGGGCGGCGTCGCGCGAACTACTGGAGCTGTTGGCGCCGCACGCAGGGGCAGCGGTGCGGGTCGGCATCTCCGGCGTGCCGGGCGTCGGCAAGTCCACGTTCATCGAGGCGCTCGGCACGTACTTGGTCGACGAAGGCCATCGGGTGGGCGTCCTGGCGGTCGACCCTTCGAGCACACGGACCGGCGGATCGGTCCTCGGCGACAAGACCCGTATGGCCAACCTCGCGACGCACCCCGAGGCTTACATCCGACCGTCGCCGAGCGCCGGCACGCTGGGCGGTGTCGCCCGCGCGACCATGCAGGCAATGACGGTGCTCGAGGCGGCCGGGTTCGACGTCGTGCTGGTCGAGACCGTGGGCGTGGGGCAGTCGGAGATCACGGTTGCCGGCATGGTCGACACCTTCCTGTTCCTGACGCTCGCGCGCACCGGCGACCAGCTCCAGGGCATCAAGAAGGGCATCCTGGAGATCGCGGACGTCATCACCGTGAACAAGGCCGACGGCAGCCGGGAGCAGGAGGCCGAGGCGACGGCCAAGGACCTGGCCGGCGCGCTGCGGCTCGTCTATTCCGGGTCCCACTCCTGGGTGCCGCCCGTCCTCACGTGTTCGGCACTGGAGCATCGGGGGATCGACACGGTGTGGAGCCGGGTCATCCAGCACCGCGAGTTCCTCGGCACGGCTGGCCTCGCAGAGAAGCGGGCGCAGCAGCAGCTCGACTTCATGTGGGCGCTCGTACGCGATGAGCTCGACCACCGGCTGCGCGCGGACGCCGACGTCGCCGCGGTGCGTGCAGAGCTGCGTGAGGACGTGCTCTCCGGGCGCCTTTCGGCTGTCGCTGCTGCCGATCGCATCCTGCAGGCATACGACCGGTAGACACCTTGCCGCCTAGTTCACATGAACTAGTCCATTCGTGTAGGGTCGGAGCAGCCGGTTCGGCCACCTCCCTCCGGGATGTGGGAGGGCAGCCGCCCGGTGTATGGAGGGCCTGGTGTCTCGGGGGGATGCTAGGCCCTCCCTTATGTCTCCCGCCGTTTTCCGTCGGGCGCCCGTACGCCGTCGCTACGCTCGGAACATGGATCAGAGCGCGTTCTACGGTGTTGTCTCGGCCATCAACTTCACCCTGCTCGGACTGTGGTGGGTTGCGATCAAGGACTGGGTCGATCTGGTCGGTGGGACCGCCTCGGCGCGCAGAACCGCCTACCTGGTGTCGCTCCAATTCGTGATCCCGGGAACCGTGTCCTTGCTGGCGCAGGTTGCCCCTGAGGTCGTCGTCGTGTGGCGCACGGCGTTTGCGGTCGCCGGTGCCATCGGTGCCATTGGCGTGGTGATGTTGGCAGCGGAGTTGAGGCGCATGTCAGACGCGCGCATCGCGCCGACGCTCTTCGTCCTGTTCGGCGTACCGCTCTATGCGGCAGTCGCCGTCGTGGCCGCCATGCCGGCCTTGGGCCCTTCCCTGCCGACCGGCTTCACGCCGATCCAGGTCGAGGCAGTCTTGGTGACGCTGCTGGTGTTCCTCGGTACTCAAGAGGCGTGGGTGGTGCGCCTGCCGGCGATGACGCCGAAGCCGTCCGCCGACTAGGTCAGTCGCCCTTGGCCCACGCAGGATTCCAGCCGGCCACCTCGTCGGCCCTGCGCGCGGCCGGACCGGTGTAGATCGCCGACGGACGGATGAGCCGGCCAGTCTGGAACTGCTCGAGGATGTGCGCGCTCCAGCCGGCGGTGCGGGCCGACGTGAACATCGCCGTGAACATGTTCGGGGGGACCTCGGCGAAGTCGAGCACGATCGCGGCCCAGAACTCGACGTTCGTCTCCAGGACGCGGTCGGGGCGACGCTCGCGCAGCTCCTTGAGCGCAGCCTGCTCGAGCGCCTCAGCCACCTCGGCGCGAGGCGCGTTGAGCTCGCGGGCGGTGCGACGCAGCGTGCGGGCACGCGGGTCCTGGGCGCGGTAGACGCGGTGGCCGAAGCCCATGAGGCGTTCGCCGGAGTCGAGGACGCTCTTGACGTATCCCTCGGCGTCGCCGGACTTCTCCACCTCGGAGATCATGTGCAGCACGCGCGACGGCGCACCGCCGTGCAACGGGCCCGACATGGCACCCACCGCACCGGACAGGGCGGCGGCGACGTCGGCGCCGGTCGACGCGATGACGCGTGCGGTGAACGTCGACGCGTTCATTCCGTGCTCGGCAGCCGAGACGAAGTAGGCGTCGATGGCCTTGGCGTGGTCGGGGTTGACCTCACCGCGCCAGCGCATGATCATGCGCTCGACGATGGTGTCGTACTCGTTGATGCGCGCTTCCGGGACGGCCGGCTGGCCCAGCCCACGGGCGGCCTGGGCGACGTAGGACAGGACCATGACCGCGGTGCGCGCGAGGTCAGCGCGGACCTCGGCCGGATCACTGATGTCGTACAGCTGGCGCAGACCCCAGTACGGCGCGGTAAGCGCGATGGCGCTCTGGACGTCGGCGCGGATGTCGCCGGAATGGACGGGGATCGGGAACGGCTCGGCCGGTGGCAGGCCGGGGTCGTAGGCGCCGTCGACGAGGAGTCCCCACACCCGGCCGAAGGGCACGCGCCCGACGAGGTCGTCGATGTCGACTCCGCGGTAGCGGAGCGCCGAACCTTCCTTGTCGGGCTCTGCGATCTCGCTTTCGAACGCCACAACGCCTTCGAGCCCGTGATGCACCACTACGCCGTCAGTCATGCGCGCAATTCTGCACTGCTCTATAACCTTGTGAACCATGGAGTCCCCCGATCTGGCTGCGCTCCGGCTGGAGTACACGTCGACCGGGCTGACCGAGGCGGCGGCGGGCGATGAGCCCCTCGCGTTGTTGCGGCAGTGGATCGACGAGGCGATCGCCGCCGGGATCGACGAACCCAACGCCATGGCCCTCGCGACGGCGGACGCTGACGGCCGTCCGTCGGTGCGGACGGTGCTGTTGAAGGGGCTCGGCGCCGATGGGTTGGTCTTCTATTCGAACTTCGACTCGCGGAAGGGCCGGGACTTGGCCGAGAACCCCTGGGCGGCGGCCGCGCTGCTGTGGCGACCGCTCCAGCGTCAGGTGCGGATCGAGGGCCCGGTCACGCGGGTGCCCGACGATCAGGCGGATCGCTATTTCGCATCCCGTCCGCGGGGTGCGCAGATCGGTGCGGCGTCGTCGCGCCAATCGCAACCGGCGGCGGATCGCGATGCGCTTGAGCGGCACTACGCCGACGTCGAGGCGTCGTACCCTGCTGGCGACATCCCGCGTCCGGACTTCTGGGGCGGCTACCGGATCGGGCTGGACATGGTCGAGTTCTGGCAGGGCCGGCCCAACCGGCTGCACGACCGCATCCGGTTCCAGCGAACAGCCGACGGCTGGACCCGCGAGCGCCTCCAGCCCTAACCGGTTGCGAGGCCGATGACCAGGCCGAGGGCCGCGCACACGCCGAGCACGCGCAGCACGCTCCAGTTGCGCAGGACCAGGACGAGGCCGACGAGCGTGATGAGCAGTGGCCACACCCGCAGCGTCGTCAGGTCGGTGACGTCGGCGAAGAGAGTGTGTGCCGCGAAGTACGTCGCGAGGCTCGCGATCACGCCGACCACCGCGGCGCTCACACCGGCGAGGCTCGCCCGCAGGGCCGCCAGGTGATGCAGCTGTTCGACGTAGGGCGCCCCGACGGCGATGAACAGGAAGGATGGAACGAAGGTCACCCACGACGTGACCAGGGCGGCCGCGATCGCCGCCGCCCACGGGTTGGCGCCGCCGGGATGGTTGAACGCACCGAGGAACGCCACGAACTGCACCACCATGATGAGTGGCCCGGGCGTCGTCTCGGCGAGGGCGAGACCCCGGATCATCTCGGTCGCCGACACCCATGCGTGCTGGACGACGGCCTGTTGCGCGACGTAGGCGAGTACGGCGTAGGCACCGCCGAAGGTGATGAGTGCCGAGCCGGAGAAGAACAGGCTCTCGTCCACGACGGTGCTGCTCGGTCCGAACAGCGCCGCAACGAGCGCGACCGGCGCCAGCCAGAGCGGGATCCCCACGGCGAGCAGCAGGAGGCTGCGCGCCGTCTTCGGGCGGGGGACGGGCTGGTCGTCGGCCGGTGGCGCGGCCGTCGCGTCCGGGTACCTGCGTCCCACCGCCCAGCCGACGATGCCCGCTGCGAGCACCACGATCGGGAAGGGCACCGCGAAGACCGCGATCGCGATGAAGGCGGCGATGGCGGTGATGAGCCAGCTCGGATGCGTCAGGCTGCGTTTGCCGATCCGAATGAGGGCCTGGAGCACGATCGCGACGACGGCCGGGGCGAGTCCGAGGAACAGCGCATCGACGACGGGCGTCTCGCCGGCGGTGACGTACAACGCCGCGAGGCCGAGCATGGCGACAACGCCCGGCAGGACGAACAGCGTGCCGGCGATTAACGCTCCGCGCAGGCCGTGCAGACGCCAGCCGATGTAGGTCGCGAGCTGCTGGGCCTCCGGCCCGGGCAGGAGCGTGCAGTAGGACAGCGCGAACAGGAACCGCTGCTGGCTGATCCACTGGCGTTCGTCGACGAAGGCGCGTTGCATCACCGCGATCTGGCCGGCTGGGCCGCCGAACGTCTGCAGCGAGACGGCGAACCAGGCCCTGGTCGCCTCCCGCAGGGTGGGGCTGGGGCTCACGAGATGGAGAGCCAGATCTGTTCGGACCGTCCGACCAGATCGCCATCTTCGGTGAAAAGGGCGGTCGACGTGAACTGCTTGCGGCCGTCCTGGCCGCGGACCCACCCGGTGGCGAGCAGTGTTTCGTTCGCCTCCGGACGGCGGTACAGCTCGGCCGTCATGCGGCCGAGCAGCCAGGGGGTCTCGCTGAATCCGGCGGCCCAGGCGCCGGGGCAATCGAGTCCGGCCCAGGCGACCGGGACCGAGACCCGACCGCTGTCGTCGGCGAAGGCCTCGTGAACGTGCCAGGGCGCGGCGGACCGGTTGTCGCCGATCGGGCCGGTGAACAGGCGCAGGCCGTCACCGGGCTGGCGCTTCGTGCCGCAGGCGAAGCAGTGGTCGTACGGGTGATTCTCGTAGCCGGGGTAGACGGCATGTCCGGCATCCGCCTCGGCGCGGGTCACGACGGGCGGCGGTTCGTCAACGAACGACCCCGCCGCGGCAGTGGCGATGACGGCGCCACCGGCGGTCAGGAGGCGGAGCTCGTCGTCAGCTTCCTCCCACGTCAGGGTCGTGTCGAGCGGCGGCGGTTGGCGCAGCGTGCTGGTGACGATGCCGGCACCGTGCCGGTGGGCCCATTCCTCGGCCAGCAGGCCGCAGACCCATCCGCCGTTTCCGGACCGAAGCGGTCCGTTGAACTGGCCGGGGATCGTCACCATGGCACAACGGTACTGGCGCCTCGCCCCAACGGCCGTCAGGCAGAATGGTCCGGGTGAGCGACCTCATCGACACCACCGAGATGTACCTCCGCACGGTGTACGAGCTTGAGGAAGAGGGCATCCTCCCGCTGCGCGCCCGCATCGCCGAACGGCTCCACCAGAGCGGCCCGACCGTGAGCCAGACCGTGGCCCGCATGGAGCGCGACGGACTGCTCACCGTCGAAGGTGACCGACACCTCGAGCTCTCGCCCAAAGGCCGCCAGCTGGCGACGCGTGTCATGCGCAAGCACCGGTTGGCCGAGCGACTCCTGTTGGACGTCATCGGGCTCGACATCGAGCTGGTGCATGAAGAGGCCTGCCGCTGGGAACACGTGATGTCGGAGCAAGTTGAGCGCCGCCTGATCGAACTGCTGGAGCATCCCCATGAATCGCCCTACGGCAACCCCATTCCGGGTCTCGACGAGCTCGGCGACCCGGGTTCCGAGGGGGCGCCGGCCGACGCTTTCCTCGACGGGGTGCAGCCCTTGGCGGAAGCCGTGACGTCGGAGCCGTCGCGCCGCATCGTGCGCCGCATCGCCGAAGAGCTGCAGAAGGATGCCCAAGTGCTGTCGGTGTTGCGACGCGTGGGTGCCCTTCCCGGAAACGATGTTCTGGTCTCACGTGGTCACGACGGAATCGTCATCGCGCGTCAGGGCGAGTCCGCCGAGCTCGACGTCGAGGCGGCCAACCACATCTTCGTGTCCGGCTGATCCGATGCCGCGCTGGCTCCACCGCACCGCCGGCGAGATCCTGGGTTGGGCCCTGGTGGTCGGCGGGATCGCCCTCCTCGTGCTGCCCGGACCGGGATTGATCGTGCTGGTCGCCGGAGTCGCGATGCTGGCGCCCCACTACGAATGGGCGCGCCGCATTTTGGACCCACTGCGCAAGCGTGCCGTCAAAGGCGCCAAGCAGGGCGTCTCGACGATCCCGCGCATCCTCGCCACGGCGGCGGGCTCGCTGTGGCTCGTCGGCTTGGGCGTCGTCTGGCTGATTTCGCCGGACATCCCCGAGTTTTCGGTGCTCGGCTGGCACGTCGGGCCCAAGCTGCCGGGCGGATTGGCCGCGGCCATCGGACTCCTGACGTCAGGAGTGATTGCCGGCGCCGTGCTCGCGTACAGCGTCGGACGGTGGTACCCGGGCAAGGGCAAGCGTCACGTAGCATCCCGTGAGTGATCCGAATCGTCGCCTTCTTGCTCGTCGTCGGCGCGGCGATGGGAATGGGGATCTCGGCGAGCGATTCTCGGCCTGAGAAAGAGGTGCGGGAAATCCCGCTGCCGGCCCCGTTGGCGATGGTGAAGCACGCGCAGCACGGCTGCGGTGGCGTCCTCACGTGGCGCGGAGATTCGGCCCTGTGGCGGTGTGTGCTGTCCGACGAGTTCGACGGTTCGCATCTCGACCTCACCCGCTGGACCGTGGTGACCACGGATGAGACCGGGTTCAGCTCGGGCATTCCGCCGGCGTACGCCTGCTACGTCTATGACCCGCGCACCGTCTCCGTCGCCGGGGGGTACCTCCAGCTGTCGGTGCTGAAGCTCGACGACCCGATCGACTGCGGCGGCCCGGCGGCCCAGCCGACGAAGTATCTCGGCGGCGCCGTGTCCACGAAGTACCGGCTGGCGCAGACCAACGGGCGCTACGAGATTCGTGCGCGGTTCCCGGTCGACCAGCGCTCCGGCCTGCAGAGCTCGCTGATGCTCGTGCCCGACCACCCGGAGTACGACCTGCGCTCCGGCGAGATCGACATCGCCGAGTACTTCTCCAAGTGGGCCAACCGCGTCATCCCGTTCGTCCGCTACGACCACCCGCAGGACGATCCGACGGCGACGAACGACAACTGCACCGTCGAGCATCTCGACCAGTTCCACCGGTACACCGCGGAATGGACTTCCAAGCAGATCGACATCTGGGTGGACGGTCGTCCGTGCCTGTCGACCCCGTGGGACAAGGGCACGGACCTCAAGCATCCGGCGCCGTTCGACCAGCCTTTCGTCCTCACGATGTTCGAGGCGCTGGGCGTCAGTAAGGCGGCCTACGACCTCGATGACGCGCCCAACCTGCCGGCCACGATGCAGATCGACTACGTCCACGTGTGGGGCAAGCGCGAGGCATAGGCACCCGCGGCTTCTGTCAGCTCTCCTTGCGCTCTCGCTCCTTGGCGTCGACGAGGTCGCTGAGCTGTTCCGCCTGGGCGCGTGACTCTGCGGCGGACTGGTCGGACTTGCGGGCTTCGCCGATCTTGGCCTTCGCTTCGCGCTCGGCCGTCCTCTTCCGTGCCTCCGCCGCGGACTCAACACGCTGCTTCTGTTGGTCGATCATTTCCACGCGGTTGGCAACCTGCTGATCAGCGGCGGCCTGCCTGCGCGCGGCGGCCTTCTTCGCGTTGGCCCTGGCCTCCCGCTCCCCACGGGCCTCCGCCATCTCCGCCACGTTGAGAGCCTCAGCCGCACGCTCTTCGGCAGTTTCTCGCTTCTGCGCGGCTTGTTCTTGTGCATCAGCAACCGTCTGCTGTGCCTGGTCGCGCTTGCGATCAGCTTCGTGCTCGAACTTGCCGGCCTGTCGGAGCGTGTGGGCGCGCTCGAGCCGATCGACCCCGCGCTCAGCAAGGCCCGAATCGCCCAGCAACGCTCCGACGACCTTGTCTGAGGAGCCGATCAGCCGATCCATCGTTGTGCGCGGCAGAGAGGTCTCAGGCAACCGCTCGGCGAGCGTGCTGTCGATGATCGCCAGGGGCGCCCGGGCGACCTTGTAGGGGATGGCGATGAGTGTCCTGATCATGATGCTCCTTGGTCGTCGGTCTGGCTTCGCAAGGCCGCGGCCGCTTCTTCGGCGCCTGCGGCTTCCCGCTCCAGACGAGATTTTTCTGCTGCGGCCTCTTGCTCGACCGAATCAGCGTCGACTGCCGAGGCCGCCGCGTCCCGCAAGCCGGCGTCGGCCAGCGAATCGGCGTGCGCCTGCGCGGCCTGGCGTCCCTGAGCCTCCTGCGACGCTGCGTCGCGCGCTGCCATCGCGTACTGGCTGTCGCGCTCTCGTTCGGCGTCGGCCTTCGAACGGGCGGCCTCCGTTCGAGCCCGCTCCTCTTGGGCCGCGGCAGCGGCCTTGGTTTCGCGCAGGCGCTCGCCCGCGTCCTGTCGCGTGGCTTGGGCGATCGCTTCCTCAGCGGCCGCCTCCTTGCGGCTGCTCGCTTCGGCCTGCTGGAGCTGTCCTTCCTCCACCAGGCTGTCGCGGCCGGTGACCGCACCAGCGAACTCCTTGGCTTTGCCCGCGACGCTGTCGGCGAGCCCTTCCCTTGCCTCTGCGGCTTTGTCATCACTCATGTCGGGCCTGTTACCCACTCGTCGGCCCGTTACCCGTCGTCGAGACAGACCCGTCTGACGGCCTACCGCAGTGAGCGGCGGATCGCGATCGCAGCGGCGGCGAAGGCCAGGGCGATCGCCGTTGCTCCTTTCCAGTGGCGCACGTCGGCCAGAGCATCCGTCTCGTCACTGGGAAGTGACGGCGAAGGGTGGGTTGCGTTCGCACCGGGATCATGTGGATCGGTCTCGCGGCGTCGCGAGCTTTGCCGCTGGAGGAGACCCGACCAGGCCAGAGGCTCGGGCACGCCGGCGGTCGTAGCGAGTCGGCCGTTCAGCCCGAGTCGGTGGTTGTCGACGAGCGTCACCCCTCCGGCGACCAGCATGAAGGCGAGGAGCAGAGGCCACAGTGAGGGTCCACCCGTGTTGGGCAGCGCACCGGCGCGGCGGTCATGGTGGTGGCCCTTGTGGTGATGGTGGTGGTGGTGATGGCGGCAACCGTCGTGGAGGAAGTCCGCGGCGTCGTCGTCCCAGTTCAAGCCGCCAAACGTGATGTCGCCGAACGTGAACGGGGGGATGATGTCGCGGAAGTGTGCGGTGTGGCCTTCGGCGGTGCCGTTGGCGACCACGCTCAGGGTGACGAAGTCGTTGCCGCCGGTGGCATGGCAGATGGTGACGCGGTCGGGGGCGACGGGGGCAACCGCGGGAGCGGCGACCGGATTGCATCCGTTGTTGTAGATGGCTTGGCCTTCGGCGGTCCAGTTCAAGCCGCCGAATGACGTGTGGTTGATGTCGTTGAACGGCGGGATGATGTCACCCCAACTCGTCGCGCCGGCCTGGAACACGGGCCCGGTGTGACCCGCGTGCCCGTTGACGGCTCCCTCGGCGGCCGGAGAGATCACGTCATAGGGGTTGGTGGAGGAGTTCGTGGCGTGACAGATGGTCACGTTCGGTGCCACCGCAGCAAGGGCCACGAGCGTCCGCTCCAGCCTCTCTTCGGCCAGGACCTGGGGCTCGACAGGCACCTCGGCGGCGTTGCAGTGGGCTTGGAGGAGCGCTTTTCCGACGTCGTCGTAGTTCTTGCCCTCGTAAGTCCCATCGGCATGGTCGAACGGCGGGATGACGTCACCACCGTCAGCATCGTGACCGTCGGCAGTGGCGTCAGCTGAGACCGACTCTTCGCTGAAAGTGTTGGAGTCTGCCGTCGCGTGACAGATCACGATGGAGCCCGACATCGGCTCGCTCGCGTCTTTCAGGCTGGGATCCGGAGCTGGCTCGTCGCCGTCGGCGTTGCTGGTGGCTTCGCTGCTGGGCTCGGAGCCGCTGTCCTTTACCTCCGAACCTTCGCCGCCCGCCGGGTCACCCGTCGCTGCGTGAGACTCAGTGCCCGGCTCGTCCCCGGCCACCGGAGCAGCAGTCGCCTCCTGCGCTGGCTCATCGCTGGGGCCGCTCTCGTTGTCAGGAGCCGGCGCGTTCTCGTCCTCACCAGCCGCGTCGTTCTCGCTGTCTTCTGACGGGTCGTCGCCGTTCGCCTGATCCGTTGCGGACGAGGACGACTGATCACCCGGATTACCGGGATCGTCGTCGGCGATCGCAGGGCCGCCGAACAAGACGAACAACGTGAGCAGTACGAGCGAGATGAGAATTCTGCGCATTGGAGACGGTCCTCGACGAACGTGTTCCGAATGCGCCTACTGCTCAAGCGCGGCTCCGCCCGTGAGCGGATTTCGCGAGACATTACACTCAGAACGCCAAGGACATAACGATTTCACAACAAATTTCTCGCGTTTCGGGACGCATCGACTTATTCCTGCGCTGGTCCGGGGCAGCCATTCTCTTCGTTCTCCCATGCCCGACCTGCGCGGCTGCTGCGGCCCGGTCACTCAGGAGCTGCGTGGAACTTCAAAACAGATTCGCCGAGATGTTCCTTCTGGCAGCACCGGTCGTGTAACGTTTCGATTACTTTCCATCTGCTCTTCAGACGGGAAGTCCGGCTTCGGGGGTTGCCAAATAGAGGGGACCCAAGGAATGCCGACCATTCTCACCAGCCGTGCGCCGGTCGCCGATCCGGTGGCGTATCTGGCGTCCGCGCCAATGGACGTGGTCGAACTGCATGCGCCAAACGGGTCTTGGTACATCACCGAGGACGGCCGCATCTTCGAGCTGTAGTAGTCCGGGACCTGGCGGGACAAGCGCCGAACGGTTGGGCACGGCGACGGCATCTGTTCGACGCCTTGGGAACTTCGGCCGCCACACGGACCACTCGCGGACGGCGCTTCGCATCGTTTTGGTGTCGAAACGGATTCGGTTGGATATCGATGCTTCCTTTGGGCCCGAAACGCCACCTTTGCGGCCCTAGATTCCCCGCATGAGTAATGGGATTAAGCGGGGCGGTCGGCCACAGCCCCCTTTGACGGAGCGGGCTCGTGCTGCCCGGGACGCCTTCGGCTTTGCTCCGCGCCCCAAGGTCAACCGCAGCTCTCCGGTAGGCCTTCCCCGGCGCGTACCAGCCGTGGCAACGCCAGCTCCGGCTACGCCGACTCCAAGCCCGTCAGCAGCAACCCCGGCGGCCGCGACACCAACCACGGCGACCCCGGGGGTCGCGACGCCAGCTGCCACCGCCACCGCCGCAACCCCGGCGGCCGCGACGCCAGCAGCCACCGCCACCGCCGCAACCCCGGCGGCCGCGACGCCGACCGGCAAGGCTGCCGTGGGACTCCTTGTTGGCACTGCGGTGGCCTCCTCCGGCAGGCCGGCCACCCGTCGGACTGTCGTTGCCGGCGCAGCCGGACTTCTCGCGGCGGCCGCGCTCACCGGTCGTGCCGCGCAGGCCGCAACTGCCCCGCAGATGCCAACGGCTGACCAGGCGCAGATGCGGCGCCTTTCCTTTGGGCTCACGCCGGCGCTCGCCGCTGAGGTCGCCGCGGCCGGCGGAGTCACCGGGTGGATCCAGCAGCAGTTCGAGGGGGTGCCTGATCCCGACGGTGATGCGGTCGACAGTTGGTTCCCGTACCTGAATGCGTCACCGACGGACGTGTTCGTGGCGGTCAGCCAAGACTTCTCGAATGCCTTCCGCGTCAATTGGACCCGAGCGGGGCGGTTCATGATGCGCGCGCTGTACTCGCGTCGCCAATTGTTTGAGCGCACGGTCGACTTCTTCACGAACTACCACTTGAACGTGCCGACGCTCGGTGGGGACAGCTACCTCGGCCAACCGGATCTGGACCGCATCGTCCGCACCCACGCCTGGGGGACATACGAGGAGCTGCTTCAAGCCGTCGTCACGAGCCCGGCCATGATGCTGTACCTGGACGGCTATGTGTCGACGGCTACCGCACTCAACGAGAATCTCGGGCGCGAGGTGCTCGAACTGCACACCGTCGGCAAGTCCGCCGGGTACACCGAGGCGATGGTCCGCGACTCCGCGCGGCTGCTGACCGGCTACTGCTGGGGCGGATACAACCCAGACGCTCACGCGACAGGCTCGGTGCAGATCCTCGACTTCAGCAGCGCCAACACCAGCTCGGATGGTCGCGACGTGGTGCAGGCGTACCTGAAGTACCTGGCAAACCACCCCGCCACGGCGACGCGGCTGGCAACGCTGCTGATCCAGTACTTCTGCACCGATGCCCCGTCGGCGTCCTACGTGCAGTCCGTTGCCGATGCGTATCGGAGCTCCGGCACTGATCTGAAAGCCACGCTGCAGGCGGTCTTCAGCCACGCCGATTTCGCCACGGTTGGCCAGAAGCTGGCCAGCCCGCTTGAGTCCCTGCTCGGCTCGTGGCGTCTTCGCGGGATCAAGGCGGTCCCACCCACTTGGAAACTCGGAAGCGGCGGATGGTTCGACTTCGCCACGTGCTCACCGGCCGTCGCGCTGTGGTGCGCCGAGGACATGGGACAGCAACCTTTGGCGTGGCAGACCCCTGACGGTTACCCGACGACGTCGTCCTACTGGGACCAAGCCAATTCTTTCCTCGCCACCTGGAACTACTACGGGACTACCGCCAGTCGAACCCCGAACTTCACCGGCTTCACGGCCGATGACTTTGACACCACGTTCGGACTGACGTCGCCGGTAACCTTCAGCGACGCCGTCAACGCGATCGCCGGCCGCGTCTGGGGACGTCCGGCCGATGCGCACCTGATGTCGGTGAGCGCGACCTTCCTCGGCATCACCGACACGGCGGTGACCATCAGCGCCTCGGACTGGGCGTATCAAGCCCTGAACTTCGTCGTCCAGTTCGCTCTCAATCATCCGATGGTGGCGGTCCGATGAACACCGGAGCATGTCCCGAAGCCCAAGCCGCCGGCCTGAGTCGCCGCGCGTTGCTGGCCAACCTGCTCGCAGCTGGAGCCGGCGGCATGGTCTTGGCGTCCTCCGACGACGTGTTCGCAACGGCCGCGTTCGGCGCCACGGTCGGCGGGAACGTCGTGGTGGTGCTGTCGCAGCGAGGCGGTGCGGACGGTCTATCCCTCGTCGTGCCGCACGGCGACAAGAATTACTACACGCAGCGCCCGACCACGGCGATCCCCAAGGCCCAGGTGATCGGCTTGGACTCCATGTTCGGCCTGCATCCGTCACTGCAACCGCTGTACTCACTGTGGACGTCGCAGAAGCTCGCGGTCGTGCATGCGGCCGGGCTCCCGGCGACCAACCGCAGCCACTTCGACGCGATGGCCCAGCTGGAGCAGGCAGCTCCCGGCTCATCGATTCGTACCGGCTGGATCAACCGCATGGTCGGCGCTCAGACTGCGCCGACGGCCACGAACGCCGTGCAAATGGGCGGCGACGGCATGCCATGGTCCTTGCGCGGGACCGCCCCGGTGCTGGGCCTGCGGGAGATGGGCCAACTCGGCTGGCCAGCGGCGGTCACGGCGAACTCCTACTGGCTGCCGCGGTTCCAGAACGCGTACAAGAGCCTGTGGGATGGATACAGCGGTGTCGGCGGGAGCGGCGCCGGAGCCGCATTCATCGCGCAGTCGCGCCTCAGCCCCGTGAGCACCGCGTACAACCCGGCGAACGGCGCCGTCTACGGCGGCGACTCCTTGGCCCTGGCACTACGCAACGCCGCACAATTGATCAAGGCCAACGTGGGAGCGCGCGTCGTGACGATCGACCACGGCGATTGGGACATGCACGTCAACATCGGCACGCTCGCCTCCGGCCTGCTCAAGGACCACGCCGCAGAGTTTGCAAAGGCACTGTCGGCGTTCGTTACCGACCTCGGAACCACGATGTCGCGGGTGACGATCGTGGTGCTCTCGGAGTTCGGCCGACGGGTGGCTGAGAACGGTGACAAGGGCGCAGACCATGGCTGGGGCGGCGTCATCTGGGCGATCGGTGCCGGCGTCCACGGCGGCAAGGTCTACGGCAGGTGGCCGACACTTGCGCCGTCGGCCCTGACCAATGGGGACCTGACAGTCACCACGGACTATCGACACGTGCTTGCCGAGCTCCTGACCTACCGGCTCAATGCCAATGTGTCCACGGTGCTCCCGAACTTCAAGCCTGTCCGCCTGGGGATGATCGGCGCCATCTGACCTAGCGATGCAACCTCGTCGAGTGCCCCTGCGGGCCGACATCTTGGTGCGTGCCCCCGGCAGGATTCTCCCCCAAGGCCTTGGGCCAAGGGGCGCCCTCAAAGGCCTCCGCGCCTGCGGCGCTTCGAGCAGGGGACCCGCGCTCGATTCCTTGACCCAAGACTCGCGACAGCCCAACGGCCCGCTGGGCCGTCGATCCATCGCGTGCCCCGGCAGGATTCGAACCTGCGACGCACGGTTTAGGAAAGATGTGAGCCGGAATGAACGCGCAGGTCAGAAGCCTTTCGCGACTGGCATTCCAGCGGTATTCGTCCATTCTGGTTCTGCCTAGCCACATTCTGCTTCAGTCCGCATGCGGACTATTTGCGGATTCTTGCGGACTGTGTGCGGACTGGATTCGACCTCGGGTTGTCGAACCTCGATCGGCGAAGTCTGACTCGTTCCAGCGCGGTTAGGGCACGGCAGGTACGTCGATGCTAATGGGCTGTGACGCGGTTCCAATCCACAAATAGCCCTTCACCGGGCCCAGCCAGACGCTGTAGGTGTGCCCGGCGGTGCCCGGGAATGTCGCGCTTGTGGCTTGCACGTACTGCTGCACGCCGACTTCTCCGGTCACGTCGTCGCGTATGAAGACGTGCTCCGCTGACGCGTAGGTCACTGACGGCCACGTCGCTGTGACGATGCCGTCCTGGAACGATGCCCTCGGTACGGGCGCCCACGTGTGGTCATCGGGTGGGTCAGGCGTGGTCGCGAGTCGGCCGTTTCCGACGCCGACTTTGGTCAGTGTTTGCGCGACCACCGCCGCCACCTTCAGCTCGCCGGGAGCGCTGAAATGCAGGTAGTCGAAGACGTCTGACCACACGTCAAAGGTGGCGCGGTCGGTGACAACCACGCGCTCTTGCGGCGTGTCCAGGTCGGCTGCCACCCGCACCAGCGTGTCGTTGTACGGACCGACGTTGGGGTTCCACGTGTGTGGAAGCTGCACGAGCACGACGTCGACGCCCCGGTCGTAACGACGGGCAGCTGCTATCTCCTGCCGCCAGTGCCGTTCGAGATCGGTCATGCTGGCACCGGCCATCAGGTCGTTGAGTCCGATGAGACCGACCACTACGTCCGGCCGGTACGTGCGCGAAAGCGAACTCAGCTGGTTTCCCGACAGGAACTGCAGGCCGCCCACCGATGCGTGATCGCGGTCGAAGTTTGGCTGCCGGTATCCCTGACTGCCTACCTTCAACGTCGTGTACTCCATGACGTCATTGCGAGGCCCCACGAAGTCGAAGCTCGTGTTGGAGGCCTTCAGCGACTGCCAAAGACGATAACGCCACGTCCAGTCGGCATTGAACCCATGCGTGAGCGAATCGCCGAAGAGCATGATCTTCACCGGCGCAGGCGGCGCCGCGCTAGTTGGAATCGCCATGACCCACAGGGTTGCAGCGGCTGTGAGGAAGCAGACCGTGATCGCTCGACGAAGCATAGCCAAGCCCTTCCACCCCTACCGGACTTCACCGGCCCTTCAATGTCGGCGGGAGTACCGACGTTTCGAACGTAGGACCGGGCACGGTTCACGCAGCGCCGCCTGTGCCGTTCGCAACCAAAACGACACAAGCGCAACTCGGGACTCTTTGACGACGACCTTGAGACGATCTCCGAACGCCTTGAAACGACGTTTTCTGAGGCTCGTGCGGATTATTTGCGGACCGCCGGTCAAGAATCGCACCTGAAAATGGTCACTGACAGCGGTCTAAAGGCCGTTGACCAGCGTAAACGTGTGGTGCCCCCGGCAGGATTCGAACCTGCGACGCACGGTTTAGGAAACCGACGCTCTATCCCCTGAGCTACGGGGGCCCCGGAGTTTGCAATGGGAGCCTACTGTCCTCGGCGCGACGGCCTAGGCTCGGAGCGTGAGCAAGCCGAAGCGGGATGCCGACGAGGCAGCGCGCCGCCGCCGGGCGGAGCGTCTGCTCGGCAACCTGCTGCCGGAGCAGACCAGCGATGAATCCGGTGACTCCTGGGGTGAACGCGCCGACGGGCGCGACGACGAGATCCGCCGCGACGTCCCGCCGCATCACGGGTCGTGATCAGGAGCCGTTCGCCACGACGACCGAGAGCCGCGAGTCGAGCGCCCGCTCGGCCAGCTCGAGGGCGACCGCTGGCGTGACGGCCAGCCCGACGGGGGCGCCGTCGGAGAACGTCGACCGATGCCGCGGCAGCGTCACGACGGGCGCGCGGCGGGCCACCCGGTGAGCCTTGAGTGAGTCGTCGCCAGCGACGGCCACCACGTCGACGGCGTCGCCCGGCCGCAGCAGCGCGAGCACGCTGGGGTCGGTGACCCGGATGACCGAGAGCACCCGGTCGTCCCCGAAGCCGTCGAGCCGGCCGGCCGTGATGGTCCGCCGATCGGTCAGGACCTCACCGCGCCGCATGGCGCCCGAGGTCGTACGGCCGGCGACGTCCTGGATGCTGTGGGCGGCCCCGTCGGGCGCAACGGCTGCGGGGATCGCCGTCCGGCGCACGTCAGACGCCCGCAACGTCGTCCCGCTGGCGATGTCGTGGCGGGCAACGATGACGGCCTGCCCGGCCGGCTCGGCCGTGACGGCGGCCAGGGCGAAGTACACGGCGAATCCGGCGCACGTCGCGGCGAGCAGCCGGCGGTGCCGGAGCACCCAGCGAAGGAACTGGTCCATCGGCGGACCGTATGTCGAAATGCGCGCGGACAGCCGATGGCTGTCCACAGGTCAGCTGGCGGCGCTGCTGCTCGCGCTGGGCGTCGTCGCGCCGCTGCCCGACGAATCGGACGACGATGAAGACGAAGAAGAGGACGAGGAGCTCGACGAGGACGAAGACTTGGGCGACCCCTTGGCGGCGTCGCCGGAGCCGGAGCCGTTGCGGCTGTCGGTGCGGTAGAAGCCGGAACCCTTGAACACGACGCCGACCGCGTTGTAGACCTTGCGCAGCCGCCCCTCGCAGGCAGGGCAGACCGTCAGCGGGTCGTCTGAGAACGCCTGCTGAACCTCGAGTTCTTCGCCGCACTCGGTGCAGGCGTATTGGTAGGTCGGCACGGTGTAAAAGAGTACAGTTGCCGCCATTGTGGAGTGGATTCTGCTGGGCGTCTCCGCTGTCCTCATGGTCGCGTGTGGCCTGTTCGTGGCCGCCGAGTCATCGTTTCTCGCGGTGGATCGACCGCTCGTGGAACGCCGTGCAGCGGCGGGTGACCGCGGCGCGGAAGGCACTCTGCTGGCCCTGCAGACGCTGTCGACTCAGCTCAGCGGAGCCCAGCTGGGCATCACGATCACCAACCTGACCATCGGCTTCCTCGCCGAGCCTGCGCTCGGCACCCTGCTGCGGACGCCGATGGCGGTGCTGGGCGTTCCGGATCCGATGGTGCACACCGTTGCTTATGCCGTCGCCCTTGCCGTGAGCACGATCGTCACGATGCTGGTCGGCGAGCTCATCCCGAAGAACATCGCCGTCGCGCTGCCCATGGCGACGGCGGCGGCCACGCAATGGCCGCAGCGAGCCTTCACCCGGGTCATGGCTTGGCCCATCCGCCTGCTCAACGGCGTTGCCAATGCCGTGGTGCGGATGCTCGGCGTGGAGCCGAAGGAGGAGCTGCGGTCGGCGCGGCAGCCCACCGAGCTGCGATCGCTGGTGCTGCGCTCGGCCGCCCAGGGCGCCATCGACGACGAGACGGCCGAGCTGGTTGCCCGCAGTATCGCGTTCGGCGACCGGACGGCGGCTGACGTCCGCACGCCGCGCGTGCGGGTCACCTTCCTCGACGCCAAGGACACGGCGGCAGACGTCATCGAGGCCGCGCGGACCACGGGTCACTCGCGGTTCCCGGTCATGGGAAGGAGCCCGGACGACATCGTGGGGGTCGTCCACATCAAGCAGGCCGTGAGTGTGGGGGCCGACCGACGCCGCAGCGTCCGCATCAGCGAGATCGCCGATCCGGCCACGATCGTGCCGGACAGCCTCGAGCTCGATCCGCTTCTCACCCTGCTCCGCGAACAGGGCATGCAGATGGCCGTCGTCGTCGACGAGTACGGCGGCACCGATGGCGTGGTGACGCTGGAGGACCTCGTGGAGGAAATCGTCGGCGACATCGCTGACGAGCACGACCGCCTGTCCGAGCGCAGCCGGCACCGGGAGGACGGGGCGTGGTCCCTGTCCGGGCTGCTCCGCCCGGATGAGGTCGCAGAGCAGACCGGCTTGTTGCTCCCCGAGAGCGACGACTACGAGACGATCGCTGGGCTGGTGCATGCGCGACTGGGTCACATCGCGAACCGTGGGGACGAGGTCGTCCTGTTTGCCGACCGGGTGCGCGAGCAGGACGACGACGTCCATCATGCGCCGGTGACCGTGCGGTTGACGGTCGAGCGGATGCATGGCCGGCGGATCGACCGTCTCGTGCTCACCCGCGAGGAGCCGGCGGCGCCGGAGCGGGGGGCGGGCGCATGAGCCCCCTGACCGCCCTGCTCGTCGCGCTGGGGCTGCTCCTGCTCAACGGCCTGTTCGTCGCGGCCGAGTTCGCGCTCATCCTGGCCCGGCGGACCCAGCTGGAACCGGCAGCCGCAGCCGGTTCGGCCACGGCCCGTATGGCGCTCCGCGGCATCGAGAACCTCACGACGGCCATCGCCGCCGCCCAACTCGGCATCACCATCTGCTCGCTGGGCCTGGGTGCGGTTGCGGAGCCGGCGCTGGCGAACCTGTTGGCGCCCGCCTTCGACGCCGTCGGGCTCGGGAAGACGTCGGCAGACTTCGTCGCCTTCGTGCTCGCCCTCGGCGTGGTGACCTTCGCCCACGCGGTGCTCGGCGAGATGGTTCCCAAGAACCTGGCGCTCGTCGGTCCCGACCGAGCCGCCCGCGTCCTCGCACCGTTCATGCTGACGGTGATGGCGATCTTCCGGCCGTTCGTCGTCGCGCTCAGCGTGACGGCCCGCCTGGTTGTCCGATTGTTCGGCATCGAGCCGAAGCGTGAGGTCTCGTCCGCGTTCACCGCTGACGAGGTGGCCGGCATCCTCGAGGAGTCACACCGGGAGGGCTTGCTGGACGAGCACGAGTACGAGCTCGTGACGGGTGCCCTGGAGTTCCACGAGGGAACGGTCGAGCGGGTGCTGCTGCCGCGCGACGGGCTGGTGACCATTGCGCCGAGCGCGACGCCGGCCGATGTCGAGCAGGCGTGTGCGACGACCGGCTTCTCGCGTTTTCCGGTCGTCGACGCATCCGGCGACTTCACCGGATACCTCCACCTGAAGGACGTGCTGGAGACGGACGAGGCTTCCCGGTCCGAGCCCATTGCGGACAAATGGGTCCGTCCGCTGGCCACGGTGCGCATCGACTCGGGCTTGTCGGCGGCCCTGCGCACCATGCAGGCTCGGGGCTCGCACATGGCCCGCGTCGCGGACGCCGACGGGCAGGTTGCCGGCGTCGTGATGCTCGAAGACGTTCTTGAGGAGCTGGTCGGCGAGATCCGCGCCGCCAGCCACTGAGACAGAGAGCCAGTAGATGAACAACGTCGGACGGGTCCTGATCGCGGCCGTGACCGTCATGGCCGTGCTCCTCGCGGGCGCGGCGATCGGGGTCATCTCCGCGATCCGCAAGCCCATCCCGGACACCTCTGGAGCGGTGAGCCTGGCCGGCCTCGACGGAATGGTCACCATCAGCCGCGAGGCCCACGGCATCCCGACGATCACCGCGGGCACGGCAGAGGACCTCTTCTTCGCGCAGGGATACGTCCATGCCCAGGACCGCTTCCACGAGATGGACGTACGGCGACACGTTGCCGCAGGCAGGCTCAGCGAGCTGGTCGGCCATCGCGGGGACGATGTCGGCCGCCTGACGACCGCGCTGGACCTTCCCGGCGCAGCCAAAAAGGATCACGGCCGTCTCCCGGCGTCCGCGAGGAGCGCGCTCGAGGCGTACGCCCGCGGCGTCAACGCCTACATCGTCGGCAAGTCGGGGTCCTCGCTGTCGCTTGACTACACCGCCAAGACCATCATCGGCCGCGACTACCGCCCCGATCCCTGGACGTCGCTCGACTCGGTCGGTGCGGCTGACCTGCTGGGCTGGAACCTGCAGTCCCTCACCGCGGAGCTCGACCGCATCGCGATCGCCCGCCACATGTCCTGGCAGCGGATCAGCGACCTCTACCCGGGCGTCACGATGGCCGACACGCTCGCCGCGAAGTCGCCGGAGGCCTTCCGCTCGGAGTCCGCGGCGGCGAAGGTCCGACGGCTGCGCGAGGCGATCGCGGCGGTCCCGCGGGTGACGGGTCTGCCGGATGCCACCGGGACCGCGACGTGGGTGGAGCCGGATCGGGCCGGCGGGCCGGTGCTGACGACGAACGTCGCGTCCGCCATCAGTCTGCCCAGCCCGTGGTACCAGGTCGGGCTGCGATGCATGCACGTCACGGCGGCGTGCCCCTACGACGTCACCGGGTTGTCGATGTCAGGCCTGCCGGGTGTCGTGGTCGGGCACAACCGCACGGCCGGCTGGGGCTTCGGCCCGCGCCTGAGCTCCGACGCCGAGTTGGCGGTGCGCCATTCGCGCAAGCCGAAGGACCCCGTCGTGGCCGTGCTGGGTGGTGGGGCGTCGCTCGTCCTGCGGCAGCACCGCGACGGCGATCGCAGCAACGTGTCCGGCATTCTCGCCCTCGACCGCGCGCGAGACGGGACCTCCGTCGAGGACGCCGCCGATCTTCTCGACATGCCGTTCGCACTCGTCTACGCGGACACGGTTGGCGACACCGGGCAGGTTCCACACGCGACGGAACAGCCGGTCGAACCCGCCCAGCGCAGCCCGCTCGCCGATCTCCTGGTGCCGAGCCTGTTGCCGGTCGAGGTCTCGACGCCGTTCGCCGCGGAGGGCAAGGCCACCCTCGAGACCTGGGACCGGCGGATGACGGCGCACACGCCGGGCGCGGCCTACTTCGCGGCCGTCTGGCGCAACGTCCTCGCCTTGACGTTCCACGACGAGCTGCCTCAGGAACAGTGGCCGGACGGCGGTGCTCGCTGGATGGTCGTCATGCGCGGCCTGCTGGCCAAGCCCGACGCGTCGTGGTGGGACAACCTGGCGACGCCCAGCGTGCGCGAGATGCGCGACGACATCCTGCGTGAGGCCATGGAGGACGCGCGGGACGACCTCACCCGCATCCGGGCGCGCGACGTCCGGACGTGGGATTGGGCGGACATCCACGGGCCGATGCTGCGAAACCCGACACTGGACGGCCGGCTCTTCCAGCGCGGCCCCGTCCACCTCGCCGGGTCCGGTGACACGGTGGAGGCGACGTCCTGGGACGCGGAGCTCGGCTACCAAGCCGTCACCGCGCCGGCGGCTCGACTGGTGATGCGGCTTGGGGCGCCAGATACGTCGCGGTGGATCCTCTCGACGGGTGCCTCGGGGCACGCATTCTCGGATCACTACACCGATCAGGTCGACCTGTGGGCCGGCGAGCGGGACATCGCGTGGCCCTTCACGCCGAAGGCCGTCAAGGATGCGGCGCACGAGACGCTGACCCTTACGTCGCCGACGCGCTGACGGTCAGGGCACCCGGAAGATCCCGGCTTCGGTGACGACCAGATCGACCGGAACGTCGTGGTCCTCGTGCGGCACCACTTCGAGCAATTCGCTGGCGTAGACGAGCGCGCAGACCGGAGCGCCGGCCGACGGGAGGGCGCGGTCGTAGTACCCGGCGCCGCGACCGAGTCGCCAGCCGCCGTGATCGACTGCGAGCGCAGGCACGATGACCAGGCCTGCGCTGGACAGCGCGCCGGCTCCGAGTCGCGGCCCCCCCGGTTCCGGAATGCCGACCGCGGACATGGTCACCGGCGCGCCCGGAACGTGGAGCACCCAGTCCAGCGATTGATCGGGGCCGGTCACCGGCAGGATCACCTCGGCGCCGCGAGCAACGAAGCCGTCGATCAGCTCGCCGGTGCCGGGCTCGGAGCCCATGGACAGATAGGCCGCGACGCGCTCGACGCGCGTGAACGGAGCGGCGAGCAGGTGCGCTGCGATGGCGTCCGCCGCCGTCGCGCGAGCGTCGTCGCTCAGTTGGCGTCGCGCGGTGAGGATCGACCTGCGCAGGGCATCCTTGTCGCCCCCCGCGACCGCCTGGTCGTCCATGGCTGCGACGCTAACCTATGCCGATGTTGGGTTTGGAAAGCGCGACGCAGAAGATGCGGGACGCGGGCGTCTCGCAGATCGCGATCGACGTCTTCGCGCACTACTACCGCGAGCTCGTCGACGGTGCGACCGGGATGATCCCGGAGAGCTCGGTCGACCAGCTGGTCGAGGTCGCGCAGGCCGCCGACCAGGTCGCGCACTACGTCGGCACCGACACAGCGCGCGCGGCCGCCGACCAGACCGTGGTGCTCAAGCTCAACGGCGGGCTCGGGACGACGATGGGACTCGACCGGGCGAAGTCGTTGGTCACCGTCCGGGACGGGCTCACGTTCCTCGACATCATCGTCCGCCAGGTGCAGCACGTCCGCGAGTCGCTGGGCGTCCGGTTGCCGATCATGTTCATGAACAGCTTCGCGACGCACGACGACACGCTCGCCGCGCTCAAGCCATACGGGCTCGAGGTCGACGGCCTGCCGTTGGCGTTCCTTCAGAACCAGGAGCCCAAGCTCAGGCTGGACGACCTGACGCCGATCGAGTGGCCGGCCGACCCCCGACTCGAGTGGTGCCCGCCCGGTCACGGCGACCTCTACACCGCGCTCGAGACATCGGGCGTGCTGCGTGCCCTGCTGGATGCGGGGATCCGCTACGCGTCGGTCTCCAACTCGGACAACCTCGGTGCGGTCCCGGATCCGGCGATGATGGCGTGGTTCGCCGCCAGCGGTGCGCCGTTCGCGATGGAGGTCAGTCGCCGCACGGCCGCCGACGTGAAGGGCGGCCAGCTGGTCGTCCGGCGCTCGGACGGCCGGCTCGTGCTCCGCGAGACCGCGCAGACGCCCCCGGAGGATGCCGAGTTCGCCGCAGACATCGAGCGCCATCGCTACTTCAACACCAACAACCTCTGGTTCGACCTCGAGCAGCTCGCGGCCGCGCTGGCCGAGCGGTCCGGCGTGCTGGGCCTCCCGCTCATTCGTAACGTCAAGACGGTCGACCCCACCGACGCGTCCACGCCGCCGGTCGTGCAGATCGAGTCCGCGATGGGCGCAGCCGTCGAGGTGTTCGAGGGCGCCGTGGCGATCGAAGTGAGCCGGTCGCGCATGCGTCCGGTGAAGTCCACGAACGACCTGCTGCTCGTGCGCTCCGACGTCTACGACATGGGGGAGGACGGCGTGTTGCATGCGGTGGTCGACCCACCGCTCGTCCGGCTCGACCCGCGCTTCTTCAAGACGATCGCCGATTTCGAGGCGCGGGTCCCGGCGGCGCCGTCCCTGCGGGACGCCACGTCGTTCACGGTCGAGGGCGACTGGACGCTGGGTTCGGACGTAGCCGTCACCGCCGACGTGCGGCTCGAGGATGACGGAACGGCGCGCCGAGTCCCGGATCACACCCGGCTAGGGTGAAGTCCATGGCGCCCCCCTCCGATGGTTCGGCGCGGGTCAAGCCGTCGAGCGTTCCGGACGGACTGATCACCGTCGAGGACCACCTTGAGCGCATCCTGCGCGCGCTTGGGCCACTCGAGGCCTACGACCAGCCAGTCGTCGAATCGCTCGGGCTCCCGTTGCACGAGAACTTGATTGCGCCGATCGACCTGCCGCGGTTCGACAACTCGGCGATGGACGGTTACGCCGTGCGCGCCGAGGACGTCGCCGGCGCGTCGAAGAACAGTGCCGTGACACTGCCGGTCGTCGGCGAGATCCATGCCGGCGGCGGAAAGCCGTTCGCGATCAGCGCGGGCACGGCAGTCAAGATCATGACCGGGGCTCCGGTGCCGCGCGGGGCCGACGCGGTGGTCCCCTTCGAGCAGACGAACCGCGGTTCTACGAGCGTCGAGATCCGCCAGGCGGTGGAGGCCGGGGCAAACGTCCGAATGACCGGCGCGGACGTCCAGGCCGGCGACCTCGTGCTGCCGGCCGGGACGGTGCTCGGCCCGCGGGAGATCGGGTTGCTCGCATCGCTCGGGTCGTCCCGTGTACGGGCCAGGCCGCGGCCGCGCGTCGTCGTCCTGTCCACGGGCAATGAGCTGCGCGAGCCCGGTGCACACCTCGAGTACGACTCGATCTACGACGGCAACAGCTACATGCTGGCGGCCTCCGTGCGGGCCGCCGGTGCCATTGCCTACCGCGTCGGGGCGGTGGCCGACGACCCGCGCGTGCTGCAGGAGTCGCTCGCCGAGCAGCTCGTGCGCGCTGACCTCGTCGTGACGAGCGGCGGTGTGAGCGAGGGCGAGAAGGACGTCGTCAAGCAGTTTCTGACCAGCCTCGGGACGGTCCAGTTCGACAAGGTCGCGATGCAGCCGGGCAAGCCGCAGGGCTTCGGCACGCTCTTCGAGGAGGAGACGCCGATCGTCACGCTGCCCGGCAACCCGGTGTCTGCCTACGTGTCGTTCGAAGTGTTCGTCCTGCCGGCCATCCGCCGGATGATGGGCCGGACGCCGTACCGACGCCCGATGGTCCATGCCGTCCTGGCGTCCGACATCCAGTCGAAGCCCGGCTTCCGGCAGTACGTCCGAGGGTTCTTCGAGGTCACGCACCGCGGCGCCAAGGTCACGCCCATCCTCGGCCACGAGTCGCATCGCATCGGCGCCCTCGCCAAGGCGAACGCCCTCATCGTCGTGGGTGAGGACGAGACCGCGCTCAACATGGGCGAGACCGTCCGCACGCTCGTCCTCGACAGGCCGTTCTGATGTTCTCGCACGTCGACGACGCGGGGGCCGCTCGTATGGTCGATGTGTCGGGCAAGGACGTCACCGTCCGCACGGCCGTCGCCAGGGGCCGCGTCAACGTCTCTGCGGAGGTCGTGCGGCTCCTGCGCGGAGAGGGCGTGCCCAAGGGCGACGCTCTCGCCGTCGCACGCGTCGCCGGAATCCAGGCGGCCAAGCGAACGCCCGACCTCGTGCCGCTGTGCCACCCGCTGGCGATCGATGGAGTCACCGTCGACCTTGACGTTGTCGATGACGCCGTCGAGATCCGGGCCGAGGTCCGCACGACCGCCCGCACCGGCGTGGAGATGGAGGCGCTCACCTCCGTCACCGTGGCCGCGCTGACGGTCATCGACATGGTGAAGGCAGTCGACAAGCACGCGCGCATCACCGACGTCCGCGTCGTCGGGAAGTCGGGCGGCCGCAGTGGGGACTGGAGCGCCGAGTGAAGGCTCGGGTGATCGTCGCGTCCAACCGGGCGGCGGCGGGCGTCTACGCCGACGACACCGGACCCCTCATCGTCGAGGCGCTGACGAACTGGGGATTCGAGACGCCAGCGCCGGTCGTGGTGCCTGACGGCGAGCCAGTGGCTGATGCCCTGCGCGAAGCCATCGCCGATCAGGTGGCCGTGGTGCTCACCACGGGTGGCACCGGCATCAGCCCGACCGACCGGACTCCGGAGGTCACGACGACTGTGCTGGACCGCGAGCTCCCGGGCGTGGCCGAGGCGATTCGCGCCTTCGGCATCGCCAAGGGCGTGCCGACGGCTGCGCTGTCGCGCGGCGTCGCCGGCGTGGCGGGGGAGACCCTCGTCGTCAACCTGCCCGGCTCCCGCGGCGGCGTGAAGGACGCGATCGAGGTGCTGGCCGACGTCGTCCCGCACGCGGTCAGCCAGATCCGCGGGGTCGACCACTGAGCGGGGCGCTCTGGCCCGTATCGCTTCGGCGCGGTCCGGTCGGCGTACGGTCCCTGCGGCTGCGCGACGCAGGTACGTGGCAGCAGCTGCGCGGTGCACAGGTGGACTGGCTCGGCCCGTGGGAGGCGACGCTGCCGCCCGACACCCAGCCTCCGTTCGCGTCGCACCGGGCGATGGTCAAGGCGATGCTCGCCCGCGCGCGGACGGGGCAATCGCTGCCGTTCGTGGTGACGTGGGAGGGCGACATGGTCGGCCTGCTGACGGTCAACGGGATCATCCTGGGCTCCAGCCGCAGCGCCAACCTGGGCTATTGGGTGACGCGGACGCACGCCGGCCGAGGCATCATCCCGACTGCAGTGGCGATGATCTGCGACCACCTGTTCGAGGTGGCCCAGCTGCATCGCATCGAGATCGCCATCCGGCCGGAGAACGAGCGGAGCCTCCGCGTGGTCGAGAAGCTCGGCTTCACCGAGGTCGGCCTGGCGCCCAGTTACCTGCACATCGCCGGGCAGTGGCGCGACCATCGGCTGTTCCAGCTGGTCGTCGATGACGTCGAAGCCAAGGTCGTCGACAGGTTGCCCAAGCACCAGTAGTCCCACAACTTCCACGCGACACGGCCGCGTTGCCGGGAATCTCGCCGCCGCGGGCCTACGGTTTTTCCGTGGGCACCGGCTTGATAGTCGCATTCGTCGTCACCGTGTGGGCGGCGTATTTCGTACCGCTTGCGCTGCGTCGCTACGACGAGGCGCACAACAACTCGGCTCTCGAGGTCCTGACCCCGCTGAGCCGGGTCATTCGCCGCTCGTCGGCCAGGGACGTTGCCGCCGTCGAGGTCGACGACGTCGATGATGTTGAGGACAGCGTCGAGGCCGCCGAAGATGCTTCCGCGCCTGTCGTGAGGGCGCCCCGTGCCGCTCGTGCGGGTCACACCCGCACGACTGCGCGCGTCGCCGCGCGTCGACGTCGTCGGGTCCTGCTGACGTTGCTCGGCGCCAACGTGATCGTCGGCGTGCTGCTGGCCTTCCAGGTCGTCCCGGTCTGGAGCATCGCCATCCCGGCTGCGTTGCTGGTGGCGTGGCTCGTGGCGTGCCGCGTCCAGGTTCGCCATGAGTACGGCATCGTCACCGAACGCGCGGTCCGGATGCCGAGCATCTCGCTCAAGTCCATCAAGCCGCGCATGGCGCACGTCGTCCGGTTGAGCACCTCGGCCGCGGTCGAGGAGGACACCGTCCAGGTGTCCGGCCAGCTGGAGGACGTCGAGCCGGACCGCAAGCACATCATGGAGAACGTGCCGCTGGAGGCCGATGCGCTCGACGAGCAACTGGTCATCGCGGTGCCGTCGGCGGCCAGCCACGGCGCGATGGTGTGGGACCCGCTGCCCGTCACCTTGCCGACCTATGTGACCAAGCCAAGGGCGGGCCGGACCGTACGGACGATCGACTTCGACGCGCCCGGCGTGTGGACGTCAGGCCACGTCGAGGGCGAAGAAACCGAGCTGCCGGCGGCCGCCTCCGAGGACTCCGCAGCCGACGGTCAGCGCCGCGCTGCCGGCGAGTGACCGCCTGATATTCTCGATGCCCTTGGGGCATTGGCGCAGTTGGTAGCGCGCTTCGTTCGCATCGAAGAGGTCAGGAGTTCGAATCTCCTATGCTCCACAACGCAGTGGGCCGGCTTTGCCGGCCCTTTTGCGTTGTGGGACAAGTCGTACGCGCGGCGTGGGGTGTGCGCCCCTGCTCGGAGCGTCGTAGGCCCGGAGAGCTGGGGGGAGAATCTCCTATGCTCCACCCGGCACCGCCGTCAGGCCTGCACTTCATTGAGGAATTGCCCTGACCAATTCAGCTTCGGCCAGTGGCCGGGCCGCGCTATGGTCACCCGATGGCCGTTGGCACGATTGCTGGATTGTGGCGCTACCCCGTGAAATCAATGGGGGGCGAGGAGCTCACCACCTCGATCGTGGATCAACGAGCGTTTCACGCCGACCGCTTATGGGCGGTTCGTGACCTTGAGTTGAACGCCGTCACCACGGCGCGGCGACTGCCGCTCCTGCTCGGCTGTACGGCGCGTTTCATCAGCGAACCTCCAGTCGGTGTCGGTCCAGGAAACGTCTCCGACGTAGTGGTGACCTTCCCCGACGGTTCTCAGGTGCAGAGCACCGAACCGGACCGGATGAACGCTGCGCTGTCAGAGTTGGTCGGCAAGCCAGTCGCGCTTGTGCCGCTTCCGCCACTGCATGACAAGGCGGCATACCGAGGCGTCCTAGCCAGTAAGCGCGACATCCGACAGCAGTGGGACTTGGGGCCAGACGAGCCACTTCCGGACTTCACGATGTTCCCTATCCGGAAGATGGCCGAACTAGCCATCTTCGCAACTCCGATTGGAATCTTCGCCGACGCCTACCCGGTCCACATCGTCACGACCTCGGGACTTGCAACCATGGCCGAGCACGGCGGCGACTTCAACGTGCGTCGGTTCCGGCCGAACATCCTCGTGGAGACGCCCGGCGCTGGTCTCCCTGAGTTGGAGTGGTTCGGCGGGCAGCTGCACTCGGCCGATGTGTCGATCAACGTCGAGATACCGGCAATCCGATGCTCAGTGCCGCTCCGTGAACAGCCCGGGCTGAAGGCTGACCCCGCCGTGGTCAAGACCCTCTCGCGCCACGGCGAACGGTGCTTCGGCGTCTATGCCGATGTGGCTGCCGGTGGCATGCTGTCGGTCGGTGATGAGGTCGACTTCGACCCGCCGCACGCTTCGGGCGTGGGGAGCTCGATGGCCCGACTCGCGGAGAGGCTTCGACGCTCCACCATCCGCACCGGAACCAGGCTCATGCCCAAATAGCTTCGACTTGGTGCTGACGGAGTTTCACGGGCGACTGCCTCAAGCCGGACTCGCTCGCTAGAGCAAGGCGACCGTTTCCACTCACCTCCCGGCAAGCAAGGCCGTGGCAGCCTGCCCAATCGTGGCGCGCAGGGTGACGAGGTCCTCGCCATCTTCCAACGTCCGTGCCGTGAGCTCGCGGATCCCGCCGATCAGGAGCCGAGCCTGGGGGAGCGTCAGCGGCGGGATCCCGGCCTCGGCGAACTGCTGGCCCCGACTCAGCACCACGACGAGATCGACCATCGTGTCGGTGGCAGCCTTCTGCACATCGTGGCCCAGTGCGCCCAGTGCCGGGAGCTCGCGGATCCAGGTCAGGGTGAGGTGTCGCTCCGGCGACGTGGCGTCGACGTACGCGTCCACCGCCTGTCTGACCTGGGTGCGCCACGAGGCGTCAGGATCGACTCCGTCGGCGATCCGCTGAGCGAGCGTTTCGTTGATGGTGCGGAGGAGTTCGACGTAGCAGTCCTCGCGAGTGGCGAACTCGGCGTAGAACGTGCGGCGCGATGTCTGCGCCTCCCGGACGATGTCGGCGATGGTCGTCGCGGCGAACCCGCGCTCCGCGATCGAGGCGGCAAGGCCGACGAGGAGACGCTCGCGGAATGTGGCCGCGGTCACGTTGTCCTCCATGGTACGCAAGCGTACCGTGGAGGAATGGTCGCCACCGTCACGCCGGAAAGCTCCGTCGCGGACCTTCGCTTGCCCCCGGCCTCGAGGCTGCCGAAGCCGATGGTTGCGGCGGGGTTCCTCGCCAACCGTCGTCGGCTCACGCACGCGTTGCGCAGGCGCCACGGCTCGGAGTTCGTGATCGACCTGCCGATGTTCGGACGCACGATGTTCGTGAGCGACCCAGTACTTGCCAAGCAGCTGTTCAAGACCAGCGACGAGATCGTGAGCAACATTGACCCCAACCTCGGGCGGGTGCTGGGGGAGGGCTCGATCTTCAACCTTGAGAAGACCGCCCACAAGAACCGACGCAAGCTGCTCGCCCCGCCGTTCCACGGCAAGCGGATGCTCGAGTACGAACAGATCATCGAGGAAGAGTTCCGGGCCGAGGCCGCCACCTGGCCCGAGGATCGAGAGTTCCCGATCCTGCCGTCCACCATGCGAGTCACGCTCAACGCCATCCTGCGCGCCGTGTTCGGCGCCGAGGGCGAGGAGTTCGACGGCCTGCGCCGGGTCCTCCCGCCGTTCGTCGAACTGGGTTCGCGCTTCGCCGTCGTCCCTGGGCTGTCTCGCGACCTCGGACGATGGAGCCCGGGGCGTCGGTTCACCGAGTATCGCGCCGAGTTCGACTCCCTCGTCGGCAGTCTGGTGAGCAAGGCCAAGGCTGACCCCAATCTCGACGAACGCGCCGACGTGCTGTCGATCCTCATTCGCGCCCGGTACGACGACGGCACCGCCATGACGACGAGCGACCTGGCGGACGAACTGCTCACCATGCTGGCCGCCGGGCACGAGACGACAGCCACCACTTTGGCGTGGCTGGTCGAACGACTTCGACGCCACCCCGACGTGTGGGATCGCCTGGTCGCGGAGAATCGGGCCGGCGGAGACGAGCTGCGTCGCGCCACGATCTACGAGACCCAACGCATCCGCCCGGTGATCGACTTCGCGGGGCGCACCGTGCGTGCGGATGTGTTGGAGCTGGGCCCGTACCGGATCCCGCGCGGGCACAAGGTGATCGTCGGACTCGACCTGATCCACACCGACGACAGGGTGTTCCCGCACGCCGAGCGGTTCGACCCGGACCGCTTCGTCGGCCAGCACCCCGACCTGTACTCCTGGGTCCCGTTCGGTGGGGGAGTCCGACGTTGCATCGGGGCAGCTTTCGCCGACATGGAGCTGAACGTGGTGCTGCGGACGCTCCTCACCGACTTCGAACTGGTGCAGACCGATGCCCGAGATGAGCGGTTCCACAATCGCGGCGTCGCCACCGCGCCGCACAAGGGCGGCGTGACGCGGGTGTGCCGGCGACTAGGCCGCTGACGTGGCGCAGTGATGTTGGCAGCGCAGGTGTAACGGTCCACGGTCGTCGTTGCTAATGTCTGCGCATGACGCCCAAGGTCGCCGTGATCGGAGCAGGCTTCGGCGGGCTCGCCGCTGCCATCGAGCTGAGGAAGCGCGGATACGACGACATCGTCGTGATCGAGAAGGCAGACGACGTCGGCGGCGTCTGGCGGGAGAACACCTATCCGGGAGCCGCCTGTGATGTGCCGTCCCCCTTCTATTCGTTCTCCTTTGAGCCCAACCCGCGCTGGCCGCACCGCTTCTCGCGGCAGCCGGCCATCCTCGACTACCTGCGTCACGTCGCTGACAAGTACGACGTCCGACGCCACATCCAGTTCGGCACCGAGGTCGTTGCCGCGACGTATGACGACGACGCACGGACGTGGCGAGTCGATCTCAGCACGGGGGAGTCGATCGAAGTCGACGTTCTCGTGTCGGCCGTCGGCCAGTTGTCCCGGCCCGCTTACGCAAACATCCCGGGGCGGGACGACTTCAAGGGGCCGTCGTTCCACTCGGCGACGTGGCGCCACGATGTCGACCTGACCGGCAAGCGGGTTGCCGTCATCGGCACCGGCGCGAGCTCGATCCAGTTCGTCCCGGCGATCGTGCCCGAGGTGAGCCACCTGACGCTGTTCCAGCGCTCGGCGCCTTACCTCCTGCTTCGGCCCGACCGGGAGTTCTCCCCGCTGCACCACCGGGTGTTCGAGAAGCTCCCCGTCACCCAGCTCGTCGAACGCGGCACCTGGTACGGCATGGTCGAGACGCTCAGCATCGCCTGGGTGTACTCCCGCCTGGTGGCCTCGGTCCTCAAGGTCTCTTCGCGCTGGCATATGAAGCGGGGAGCGCGCGCGAAGCCCGGGCTGTTCGAGAAGGTCTGGCCGGACTACCCGATCGGCTGCAAGCGCGTCCTTTTCTCCAACGATTACCTGCCCGCGCTCGCGGAGCCGCACGTCGACGTCGTGACCGACCGGATCGCCGAGATCACGCCCACCGGCGTCCGTACCGAGGACGGCACCGAGCACGAGGCCGATGTCCTGGTCTGGGGCACCGGGTTCAAGGCCACCGAGTTTCTCGCGCCGATGAAGATCACCGGTGCGGGCGGACGCGACCTGCACGAAGAGTGGTCCGGCGGAGCGCACGCGTACTTCGGCATGACCGTTGCGCACTTCCCCAACCTGTTCATCATGTACGGCCCGAACACCAACACCGGCGGCGGCTCGGTCGTCTACTTCCTCGAAGCGCAGGCCCGCTATCTGGGCGAACTGGTCGAGGAGGTCGCGCGCCGGCGGATGCCGCTGGACCTGCGGCTCGAGGTCGGCGAGGCCCATGACCGCCGGATCCAGGCTGGGCTGGCCGACAGCGTCTGGACCCAGTGCAACTCTTGGTATCGCACGTCCGACGGCCGCATCACGGTCAACTGGCCGTTCCTCGGGATCCAGTACAAAAAGCAGGCTAAGTTCGATCCGGCCGACTACGAGGCGGTGTCCTGATGGCTTACGACTATGACGTCATCGTCGTCGGCTCGGGCTTCGGCGGAAGCGTCACGGCGCTGCGGCTGACCGAGAAGGGCTACCGCGTCGGCGTGCTCGAATCGGGCCGCCGTTGGGACGTTGGCGACTACCCAAAGACGAACTGGAACATCCGGAAGTCGATCTGGGCGCCGCGGCTCGGTCTCACCGGGACCCAGCAGATCAGCTCGCTGGGCAAGTGCCTCGTGTTCAGCGGCTGCGGTGTCGGCGGCGGCTCGCTCATCTACGGCAACACGCTGTACGAGCCGCTGCCTGACTTCTACAAGGACAAGGCCTGGGCGCATGTCACCGACTGGAAGGATGAGCTGGCGCCCTACTACGACCAGGCCAAGCGCATGCTCGGCGTCGTCCCCAATCCGCGCACGGGACCCAAGGACGACGTGCTGCTGCAGGTCGCGCAGGACCGCGGTGTCGCCGACACGTTCCACCACACCGACGTCGGCGTGTTCTTCAACGAGGGCCAGGAGGGTGTCGAGGTCGATGACCCGTACTTCGGCGGCGCCGGACCGCGTCGGGCCGGCTGCATCCACTGCTCGGAGTGCTTCACCGGCTGCAAGCACAATGCCAAGAACACCACGACGACCAACTACCTCCACCTCGCCGAGGCCAACGGCGCTGAGATCCACCCGCTGACGACGGTCACGTCGGTGGCACCGGACGGCAAGGGCGGTTACGTCGTCGAGACGATTCGCTCGAACGGGCACCTGAGCAAGGGGCGCCGGACCTTCACCGCCGAGCAAGTCGTGTTCGCCGCGGCCGCACTCGGCACCCAGCGGCTCCTGCATCGGCTCCGCAACAACGGGACTCTCGCCGAGCTGTCGCCGCGTCTGGGCGAGCTCACTCGCAGCAACTCCGAGGCGATCATCGGCGTCGGGAGCACGAGTCGCATGGACTTCTCGCAAGGCGTCGCGATCACGTCCTCGATCCACCCGGAGCCGCAGACGCACGTCGAGGTGTGCACGTTCGGCAAGGGGCAAAACGCGCTTCAGCTGCAGACCGTGCCCATGATCGACGGCGGTGCGTTCCGCTTCCTGCGGTTCCTGCTGTCGATCGTGCTGCATCCGGTGAACTTCCTGCGCACGCAGAACGTCTACCGCGCCTCCGAGCGCTCGGTGATCCTGCTGGTGATGCAGTCGCTCGACAACTCGCTGACGTCCTACCTCCGGCGCGGCCGTCTGGTGACCAAGCAGGGGACGGGAGAGCCGAATCCCGACTGGATTCCGCTCGCGCACGACATCGCCCGGGAGTACGCCGCACACGCGGACGGCTTCACCGGCAACGTCATCACCGACATCTTCAACATCCCGGCCACCGCGCACTACATCGGCGGCTGCACGATCGGCGACGGGCCGGAGACCGGCGTCATCGACGGGTTCCAGCGCGTCCACGGCTACCCGGGCCTGCACATCGCCGACGGCAGTGCCATCACGGCGAACCTGGGCGTGAATCCCTCGCTCACGATCACGGCACAGGCGGAACGCGCGATGGCCTTCTGGCCCAACAAGGGCGAGGCGGATCCGCGGCCAGCCTTGGGCTCGCCGTATCGACGTGTCGCGCCCGTGGAACCCCGCCATCCGGCCGTGCCGGAGCACGCGCCGGGCGCCCTACGCCTGCCCGCCTAGACGAGCGGCTTGCCCAGGGCTCGTCGCGCTCGGATGTTCATGGTCATCCAGTTCATCGGGACGCGACGGACGACGGGCGGGAGCGGTCGACTGAGGGCGCCCAACGTGCGCAGGATCGTGTTGAACCTCTGCTCCTGCTGATCGGACCAGCTGAACCCGAGCGCATCGCGCACCTCGGGCGGCAGGTAACCGACGTTGAAGAACCGCAGCGGCGGGCCGAACACGCGGTTCAGCGGGCTGGGCAGGATCTTCAGGGCGATGAGATCGCGCAGGTAGGCCTTGGTCTGACCATCGACCTCGATCTGGTCGAGTCCCTTTTTCCAGTACGCCTCGAACTCGGCGCGATTGGCGTGCCACATCTCGGCCGGCACCTGCAGTGTTGTGCCGAGCCGACGGGAGGCCTGAAGGAGCAGTTCCTCTTCCTCGGCCGAGAACGGTCCGTGCATCCGGATCATGCTGTCGCGGTAGCCGTAGTAGATGGAGGAGGCGACCCACAGCTGCAACTCGCGGTTGAAGGCGTTGTACTTCACCGGGCTGTCCGGTCCGGACCGCACCGGGCGGTGCGAGGTGTTCACCGCATGGCGGTAGTCGGCGCGCAGCTTGTCGTCACCGCGCATCGCGATGTCGAGATAGCCGATCGTGGTGCGGAAGCGCTTGAACGGATGCCGGGTGGCCTGGCCGGAGTAGACCGTGCTTTCAACGACTCCGCGCCCGACCGGCAGGAGGGCGAGCTGGATGGCCACATTCGCAGGTCCGGCCAGGAAGATCGCGATCCCGTCAGTCCGGCGGTTCAGGAGCTTGACCTGCGCCTCGGTCAGCTCGTCGGAGTAGGCGGACTCTTGGTCGTCGCCCTGCGTGAAGTCTTGCTCCGGGACATCGCTGATCATCGGTTCGGCACCCATGAGAGAACAATGCAATAATTCTCTCATCGCGTCAAGGTATCGTTCGGCACACTGTCAAGGAGGGGTTAGCCGTGGCCACCAAGCCAGATCGCCTGCTCAGCCTCGTCCGCGGCTCGGATCACGCAGCAGACGCGGACGCCAGCCGCGGCTCCGTGCTCGACGGCGCGCTGGCGGCCTTCGTCGACCTCGGCATGCGTCGCACCAGCATGAGCGACATCGCCCGCCGCAGCGGCATCAGCCCGGCCACTCTCTACCGCCGCTTCGCCAGCAAGTCAGCCATCGTCCAGGCTGTCGGCCTCCGGGAGGTCCGCCGCTTCCTGGCCGATGCCGACGACCTGCTCGCCGAGCTCCAGTCCCAGGACGCCGACGTCGAGACGCTCCTGACCGAACTGGGCTTCGCCGTCATCGACGGAATCCGGCGCAACAAGCTGCTGCAACGCCTCCTGCGCACCGAACCCGAGATCGTGCTGCCCCTGCTGACCGTGAACGGCGGGCCCATCATCGCGCTGGGTCGCGACTACCTCAATGAGTTCATGCACGGGCTGCAACGGGAGGGGAAGCTGCCGCCGTACGACGTTGAGCCGCTCGCCGAGGTCATGGCCCGCCTTGCCGTCTCCTTCGCCCTGACTCCCGACAGCACTATCGCCCTCGACGACCCGGACGCCACACGCGCAATCATCCGGGCGTTCCTCGTGCCCGCCGTCGTCCAGGCCGGCGATCCGTCGCAGCGATGATGGCGGAGTGAGCCAGCCCGTCTACACGATCGGTCACTCGACGCGCCCCATCGACGAGTTCATCGGCCTGCTGCAGGCGCAGGCGATCACGCAGCTTGTCGACATCCGTACGGTGCCGCGCACCCGACACAACCCGCAGTACGAGCAGGACGCACTCGCAACGGCATTGACCGAGGCCGGGATTGCATACGTCTACCTGAAGGCGCTCGGCGGACTGCGGCCGAAGGTTTCGGAATCGTCGAACGCCGGCTGGCGGAACCAGTCGTTCCGCAACTACGCCGACTATATGCAGACCGAGCAGTTCCGGCATGGCCTGGCCGAGCTGCTCCATGTGAGCGAGTCGGCGCCGACCGCGATCATGTGCGCCGAGGCTGTGCCGTGGCGCTGCCACCGCTCGCTGGTGGCCGACGCACTGATCGCGCGGGGCGTTCGCGTCTTCGACATCATCAACGCTGGTGAGCCGACGCTGCGCCGGCTGACGCCATTCGCGGTCGTCGGCGGAGTGGATGTGACCTATCCCGGGCCAGCGGACTGAGTTACGTCCGCCGGCGGGCGCGGCGGACGCCCCACCACGCCAGCGCGACGGCACCGGCGATGCCGAGCCACGGGACGGCAGCGCCGGCCGCCGTCACGATCGCGTTGACGGTGTCGACGAGGGCGTTCCAGCCCTTCACCAGGCCGCCGCGGAATCCGCCGGGAGCGACGGCGCCCGGCTTGGCGTCCTGCATGAACGACACCGAGATCGTGGAAAGCGAGACCTGGTCGTTCAGCGATCGACGCTGCAGCTGCAACGACTCCAGCTCCTGCTGACGCTCGCTGAGGGCGGTTTCGGCGTCGATGACGTCGCTGCTCGATCCGGCCCGCTGCAAGATTCCCTCGAGCCGCGCGACAGAGATCTTGAGCGCCTTGATCCGGGCGTCGAGATCCTGGCCTTGGGCGGTGACATCATCGCGCTGCAGGTCAACGGACTCCACCACGCCATACGTGCGCAGCACGGTGACGGCGGCCGAGACCTGCTTGCTCGGGATGCGGGCGACGATGTGGGCCGACGTGTGGCCCTCGTCGTCCCGCGACTCGCTGCGGGCATCGACGCGTCCGCCGTGGTTCTCGACCCACGCGGTGAACCGGGTGGCGCGGTCGGCCGGATCCTTCACCGTCACGGTGGCCGATCCGGTCGTGACGACTTCGCGGTGCTTGCCGGGCGCGGTCAGCGGCTGGTCCGGCGGGGGAACCGGCGCCATGTCCTTCATCGTCGACGCCTCGGGCGCCCCACCCGCGGGCGCCGGCATCGCGACGGTTCCCGTCGAGCTGTCGGCGCCGCGTGAGGCGGCGACTTCCTGTGAAGGGCTCCCGGTGAGCGCTGGGATGCCCACGCCGAGCACGGTGACGAGCGCGAGCGCCCCCACGCCGCCGGCGATGGCGTTGCGGGTACGGCGGCCGCGCCGGGCGATCTCGTCGTCGATGTTGTCGAGCAGGTTGGACCGCATCGCGTCGATGCGGTCGTCGGAAAGCTGAACGTTCATGATGCGGCCCCCCTCAGGGCGCTGAGATCCGCACGCAAGCGCGTGCGGAGTCGATGGATGCGATTGCGGACGACGCTGTGGCTCACGCCGAGCTCCTTGGCGGCTTGCTCGTACGTGGCGCCGCCGTCGACGCAGAGCGCGTACAGCTGCTGGTCGACGGGGGAGAGGGCGGCAACGGCCTTGTCGATCTCGGCCCGGACGAAGGACGCCTCGGCGTCGACGTCGGCGCCGTGCCCGCCGACCGGGTCGGTGTCGAGCCCGTCCGCCGGCCGGCGGCGTTCCTTCCGCGCGGTGTTGTAGGCGGTGTACCGCGCGGTCAAGAGCAGCCACGGCAGGATCGAGCCGTCGACCGGGGCGATGGTGCGGATGCGGCGCCACGTCGTGACGAAGACCTCCTGCGTCACGTCCTCGGCGATCTCGCGATCCCGCACCACGGAGTACGCCTGCCAGTACACCGGCCGCACGTGGCGGTCGTAGAGACCGGCAAAGGCGTCCCGGTCCCCGACCTGCGCCTTTGCCAGCTGCGTCAACTCATCGGTCACACCCTCACTATGTCGCGCCGCAGCCGACCGTCTCGACGTGTGCGCGAAAATCTCGCGCTTTACATTCCAGAGCCACTTGTCAAGTTGCTTGACATGTCGTACGTTGATGTCAAGTGCTCGTCAGCAGTATTGAACGGCAGGGGAGATTTTCCATGTATGAAGCAGTGACCGCAGAAGGCCAGAAGATCACCTGGCGCGACCCGAAGCGTTACTTCTGGATCCTGAGCGGCATCATCCCGCTGATCCCGTTCCTCATCATGCCGATGTGGGGCGCGACCCACTGGACGCCGATCTGGTTCTTCGGGCCGTTCTTCGTCTTCGTCATCATTCCGCTGATGGACCTCGTCCTCGGTCTCGATCCGAACAACCCCCCGGACGAGATCATCGAGATGGTGGAGAACGACCGCTTCTACCGCTGGGTCACCTACCTGTTCATCCCGCTGCAGATCGTCGGCTTCCTCTGGGGCTGCTACCTGCTTGGCGGCGGCACTCTCTGGACGGTCACCGAGTCGCTGACCTGGGTGCAGAAGCTCGGCCTGGCCACTGGCATGGGAATGGTCGCCGGCATCGGCATCAACACCGCGCACGAGCTGGGCCACAAGAAGGAGAAGCTCGAGCGCTGGTACGCCCGCATCGCGCTGGCGCAGACGGCATACGGCCACTTCTACATCGAGCACAACCGGGGCCACCACGTCCGCGTGGCCACGCCGCCGGACCCGGCCAGCTCCAAGCTCGGCGAGACCATCTACGAATTCCTGCCCCGCACCGTCCTCGGCAGCCTCAAGAGCGCTTGGGACCTGGAGAAGACGCGCCTCGCCCGCAAGGGCCAGTCGCCGTGGAGCTTCCACAGCGACCTGATCAACGCCTGGATGTTCACGCCGATCCTTTGGGGCGCCGCCATGGTCGTGAACGCCGTGCTCGGCCTGCAGACCTGGCAGATCCTCCCGTACCTGGTCGTTCAGGCGGCCATCGGCATCAGCCTGCTGGAGGCGGTCAACTACCTCGAGCACTACGGCATGAAGCGCAAGATGCTCGACTCCGGCCGGTACGAGCGGGTCAACCCCAGCCACAGCTGGAACAGCAACAACATCGGCACGAACATCCTGCTGTACCACCTGCAGCGGCACAGCGACCACCACGCCAACCCGACGCGGCGGTACCAGGCGCTGCGCGACTTCCCGCAGGCTCCGGTGCTGCCCACCGGCTACGCGGGCATGATCGTCCTTGCCTACGCGACGCCGTTCTGGCGCCGGGTCATGGACAAGAAGGTCGTCGCACACTTCGACGGCGACATCTCGCAGGCCAACCTGCATCCGCGGACCGCTGCGAAGTATCTGGCGAAGTACCCGGTGCCGGAGGCGTCCGAAGAGGTGGCCGCATGAGCCAGTTCATCTGCCCCAACTGTGAATACGTCTACGACGAGGCCATCGGCGACCCCCACGAGGGGTGGCCGGCGGGCACGGCGTTCGCCGAGATCGACCCCGCATGGACGTGCCCCGACTGCGGCGTGCGCGAGCAGGTCGACTTCATCCCGATCGAGGAGTTCGTCCACAACGATCAGGACGGCCAGATCATCTCGGCGGAGACTCGCTCGCAGGCGAGTCAGTAGTCTGGCCGCGCCATGGACCTCGCTCTGCCCGACGCAAAGCCCGGCTCCATTCGTGAGCGGCTGCTCGATGCTGCCAAGCAGCTGATCGAGAAGTCCGGTTGGGGCTCGGTCACCATGGGCAAGCTGGCGGCGGTCGTGGGCGTGAGCCGGCAGACGGCGCACACCGAGCTGGGCACCAAGCATCAGCTGGCCGAGTCCCTCGTCCAGCGTGAGCTGTTCGACTTCCTCACGTTCGTCCATGCGCGGCTTGCCGCCGAGACCGACCTGGTCGCCGGCATTCGGTCAGCCGCCCAGGGCGTCCTCGAGCAGGCCGAGCGGAACCTGCTGCTGCGCACGGTCCTCGGCTCCATCCCGCACGAGACGGACGACGAGCTGCTCAAGCTGCTCACAATCGACTCCGGGTTCATCGTCGACACGGCGGTCGAGGCCGTGCGGGCCAACGTCATCGAGATCTACTCGCCGTTGCCCTTCAGCGCCACTGAGCTGGACATGGCTGCCGAGGCCATCGTGCGGCTGGTGCTGTCGCACGTCGTCCGGCCGTCGAAGCCGCCGGCCGACGCGGCTGCCGACATCGCCCAACTTGTCGAGCTGGCGATCGCCGGCATCCAGGCGGCGGCGCGCGTCACCGTGCCCTAGACCCACGTCCGCAGCCACATCCGGGAGTTCCACGCGTTCCACGGGATGAGCTGGTGCGTCCAGATCGGCCAGAAGTAGACCGCCGCGGCGATGGTCAGTGTGACGAGCAGGCCGACGTTGAGCGCGGCCAGGTAGCGCTGCCGGGGGGTCTTCGCTCGCTGCGTCTCCGCATGCAGCACCAGGGCGAGTGCGATGGCGAGGAACGGCAGCGTCGTCACGGCGTAGAAGGAGAAGACGGGCCGATCGGTGATCGGCAGCCACGGCAGCCACGTGGCCAGTACGCCGACGACCGGGACGGAGTACTTCCAGCGTTCGGTGGCTGCCGCCCGCTGCCGGCGCGGGTTCAGCCACGCGGCCGCACACACGATCACGGCGAGCACACCTGACCACCACACGGCGAGGTTGCCCATCAGCAAGGTCTCGCGCATGCAGTACGAGCCCTTCGGCGCCCCGCAGCGGTCGGCCTTCAGGTGGAGGTCCACGGCGGCGCTCACCGGGCGCCATTGCACGAGCCAGCCGATGGCGTGGGACTCATAGGGGTGTGTCTGCTTTGCCAGGTATTCGCCGGTGTGGAAGCGATACGACATGCCCTGGTAGTGCCATAGCGAGCGCAGTGCGTCCGTCGTCTGGCCCACCGGGCCGGCGGCGGGATGGTCGACGTAGGCGCCCCACTTCGGCTCGTCGCCGTAGCCGTGGCCGAAGCGCTGCTCGTAGACCTGGTGGCTGACGAGCCAGCCGAGGCACGTCACCAAGTAGACGGCAGCTGCGACGACGACCAGCCAGCCGAAGGCGGGGAGCCCGACGGCGAGCGTGGTCCGGATGGGGCGGCCGTCACCGCGCGACCGGCGCAGGACGACTTCCCACAGGACGATCGTCAGGCCAAATGCAGCGAGTGCGTATACGCCGTTCCACTTGCTGCCGCAGGCCAGGCCGAAGCAGACGCCCGCGGCGAGCTGCCAGGGTCGCCAGACCCGGAACCGGGCGTCCGGGCCCACGATGCGGGCCGCGATCCAGTCGCGGTCGGCGACCAGGCAGGCGACCGCGCAGACCGTCCAGAACGTGACGAAGATGTCGAGCAGCGCCAGCCGCGACATCGTCAGGTGGAGGCCATCGAGCGCGACGAGGAAGCCGGCGAGACAAGCGAACGGCACGGAGTGCGTCAGCCGCAGGACAAGCCGGCAGACCACCAGCACGGTGAGGGCGCCGACGATCGCGGACGCGATGCGCCAGCCGAACGAGTTGAACCCGAAGGCCGCCTCGCCCACCGCGATCAGCCACTTGCCTGCGTCCGGGTGGACGACCTGCGTGGGCTGGCCGACGACGAAGAGGTTGGTGAGGTCGCCGTGTGCGATGCGCTTCTCGGCGCCGTCCACGAAATCCTGCGCGTACCCGACGTGCAGCATCGACCAGGCGTTCTCGGCGTAGTACCGCTCGTCGAACGACAGGCTGCGTGGCCGGTCGAGGTGCCACATCCGCAGCCCGAGGGCGAACAGGCTCACGACGCTGGAGTAGTACCAGCCCTTGGCCCGCTCGGTCACCCCGCAAGCCTAAGGACTCAGCGCGGGGGATTGCGGGCTGGTTGGATGGGGGCGTGTTGATCCTCGCGGCCACGCCGATCGGGCGGCCCGATGACGCGTCGCCGCGGCTGCGGGAGGCCTTGGCAGCGGCCGACGTGGTTGCCGCTGAGGACACTCGTCGTCTCCGCCGACTCGCGGCTGATCTCGGCGTCACCGTCAGCGGCCGCGTCGTCTCCTACTTCGACGGCAACGAGCGGGAGCGGACGCCGGAACTCGTCCAGGCCGTGGGGGACGGGCTGGACGTCGTCCTGGTCACGGACGCCGGCATGCCAAGCGTCGCCGACCCCGGATACCGGCTGGTGGCGGCGTGCATGGAGGCCGGGCTCGAGGTGACCGCGATCCCGGGTCCGTCCGCAGTGCTCACGGCGCTGGCCGTCAGCGGCCTACCGGTGCATCGCTTCACCTTCGAGGGCTTCCTGGCCCGGAAGTCCGGCGAGCGCCGGTCACAGTTGGCCGAGCTGGCCGACGAGCGGCGGACGATGGTGTTCTTCGAGTCGCCGCGGCGAACCGACGAGGCGCTCGCCGCGATGGCAGAGGCTTTCGGCGCTGACCGCCGGGCCGCGCTCTGCCGGGAGCTCACGAAGACGCACGAGGAAGTCGTCCGCGGCAGCCTCGCGGACCTCCTCGGGTGGGCGGATGTCCAGGAGCAGGGCGTGCGGGGCGAGGTGACGTTGGTGGTTGCCGGCGCCGAGCAGCGTGAATTCGATGCGGCCGAGCTGCGTCGACTCGTTGCCGAGCGCCAAGCCACCGGCATGTCCAGCAAGGACGCGGTCGCTGCTGTGGCGAAGGAGACTGGGGTGCGCCGCAAGACGGTCTACGACGCGGCTCATTCGGTTTAGGGCCTATACCGGTGGTTGGTTTCCCAGCCTTTGCCGCGGTTGATGTGGATGCGGCCACGGATTCTCTTGTATTTCCAGTGTTCTTGGTCTGCGCGGTGGTGGCAGGCGCTGCAGTGCAGGGTGGCGTTGTCGAGGTTGGTCATCCCGCCGGTTTGCCAGGGATCAGTGTGTTGGACTTCGCACCAACTGGGTGGCAGGTCGCAGCCGGGGGCGGTGCAGCCGCCGTCCATGACGGCCAGGGCGTCGCGTTGGGCTTTGGTGAAGAGGCGTTGGGTGCGGCCGAGGTCGATGGGCACTGAATCGCTGCCGAGGACCATGGGGATGATGCCGTGGTTGGCGGCCAGCCGGCGCAGCTCGCCGGCGGAGATGCGTTCGCCGGTGGCCAACGTGGCTGCAGCCACCTTCGACTGCAGCTTTGACTCGTCGATGGTGACGACGACCCGGATGGGGGTGCCACCGCTGGTGGGGAGCTGGTCGGTTGGGATGTGTTGGAGCAGCTGGCTGAACGCGATGCCCTGCTTGTGTTCGTGGGTCTCGTACGGGTCTTCGGCGGGGTCGAGGTGGTCACGGCGGGGTGCGGTGTAGGCGTCCAGGATGGTTTTGAGGATCCGGCCGTCCAGTTCGGTGCCGGTGCCTACGCGAATCAGGGCCAGCAGACCGGTCATCTCGACGCGCTGCCATCCGCGCCAGCAGTCAAGTGGGCTGTTGATGAGCACGATGGCAGACAGCCGAGCCGGATGAAGCGCAGCCATCTGGACGCCGACCATCCCGCCCCAGGCGCCGCCGATCAATGCAGCCCGCTCGATGCCGAAGGCATCCAGCACCTGGAAGGTGGCCTGCGCGGTGTCCGCCAGGCTGAACCGGACGGGCGGAAGGCCGCTGCGTGCGTGCCCGGGCGGATCGAGGACGAGCAGACGGTGTGTGTCCGCCAATGCCGCGACCTGGTCGGCGAAGACCATCGCGTCGCAGTAGAGGCTCGGCCACAAGACAACTGGATGGCCGGTCAGCAGCCCCGCCTCCTCGACCGCCAGCTCGCCAACAAGCGTCGCGACGCGCTCCAGCCGATCACCCATTCCGCCACCGTGGCACACCGGCAACCCGCGCGCTAGGGTGCTTCAGTCACGCACCGTGACGTGGGTCACACGTGTTTCGCCAGCGCACCAGGGGGTCCCATGACGGCATCGCAGCTCTCCTCGGACGCCCAGTCCACCCTCGACGCGCTGCGCGGCGACGCGGCGGTCACGGCGGACGATGCCTGGTCGATCCTCGTCGCGCTGCAGGACCTCGCGCAGCACGACACGGATGCCGCTGAGCCAATCCTCAACGAGCTGTTCGCGGCCGGCGCCGTCCCGACCGGTCTCGACGGAGCGACCGACGGGATCCTCGTCGCGACGACAACGAACCGGGCGCTGGATGCGGCGGTCAAAGCCCTGACGAGCGTGTGGATGCCGTGGCGAGGCAAGCGCTTCGACGCGGACTCATCGACAGGCGACAACCGGATGACCGAGTCGTCGCGCCTCGTCGGCAAGATCCTGTGGCCGGTCTACGGGATGCGGACGGACGCCGACGGCAGGTCCGCGTTCGACTTCAACACGTACGTCGAGGCCGGCGTCGAGGACCCTGACGTCAGCGTCCTCGTCATCGACTATGCGAGCGTCCCGGACAACCCGAAGCTCGTGATCAAGAGCATCCGTGACGAGCTGGTCGAGCTCGTCCCGGGCGCCTATCTCGGGAAGATCTTCTTCCGCGTTCCGTCGTTGGTGGGCGACTCGCGCTTCGAGCGCATCGGATATTTCGCTCTCCGCACCCCCTAGCCCGAATCGAGCCCACCAAGCCGTCCGAGTGCCTAAAGTGCACAACGAGCCCCACCGTCAAGGAGCACGCATGACCCCACGGATCCCGAACCCCCTCCATCTGCAGTGGTACGAGCACCCTTCACTGGTACTGCAGCTGTCGGCCCTGTCGTCGGAGCGTGACGACCTGCGGGAGAAAAACCTGTTCGAGCACGAGGACATCCGTCCGGAGGGGGGCAGCGCCGAGCCGCCGGAGGAGGCGCTCACGGCCCGCATGCCGGATGGCACGTACAACGACCTCGGCTGCCCGGCGATGGGGGCGAAGGGCACGGGCTTCGGTCGCAACGCGCCGATCGAGAAGACGATCGTCGATCGCAAGCGGCTGCTGACGCCCGACCCGCGCGAGATCAGCCGGGTGTTGATGGCGCGCGACGACTTCAAGCCGGCCGGCATCCTCAACGCGCTTGGCGCGGCCTGGCTGCAGTTTGAGAACCACAACTGGTTCTTCCACGGCAACGGCCTTGCCGACCACGTCATCGAGATCCCGCTCCAGCCGGGCGACGACTTCCCCGAGAACCCGATGCGGATCCGCGAGACCATTCCCATGCACGGCGAGATCAAGGACGGCTGCCCGGCCCCCGTGTTCGCCAACGCCGAGACGCACTGGTGGGACGGCTCGCAGATCTACGGCAGCGGCGCCGACAAGCAGGGCACGATTCGCACGTTCGTCGACGGCAAGATCAAGGTCGACGACAACGGCCGCCTGCCGGCGAGCGACATCCCGGGCGTCGACCTGACGGGCATGCAGGAGAACTACTGGTTCGGTCCCGGTCTGCTGCACACCCTGTTCGCCCGCGAGCACAATTCCGTGGTCGAGGCCATCAAGAAGGCGCAGCCGGAGCTGAGCGACCAGCGCCTGTTCGAGCTCGGCGTTCTCGTCGTCTCGGCGCTCATCGCCAAGATTCACACCGTCGAGTGGACGACCTGCGTCCTGCGGCACCCGGCGCTGCAGATCGGCATGAACGCCAACTGGTTCGGCGCCCTCGGCGAGACGTTCAAGGGCAAGATCGGCCGCATCGGCGACAGCGAGACGCTCTCCGGCATCATCGGCTCCGCAACCGACCACCACAGCGCACCGTTCTCGCTGACCGAGGAGTTCGTGTCGGTCTACCGGATGCACCCGCTCATCCCGGACGACTGGTCCTTCTACTCGGTGGAGTCGGGCGAGCACCTGCGCGACGCGTACTTCACCGACATCCAGGGCCGCTTCACCCGCGACTTCATGGACAGCATGACGATGGGCGACCAGTGGTACTCCATCGGCAAGGCGAGCGCGGGGGCGGTGTGCCTGCACAACTACCCGAACGCTCTGCGCAACCTGACGCGCATCGACGGCCAGATCACCGACCTCGCGACGCTCGACATCGTGCGCGACCGCGAGCGTGGCATCCCGCGCTACAACGACTTCCGCGAAGTCCTGCGGATGCCGCGGCGCAAGAGCATCGACGACATCACGCCGAACAAACAGTGGGCCAAGGAGATGAACGAGATCTACAACGGCGACGTCGACGCCGTCGACCTGCAGATCGGCATGCAGGCCGAGCAGCCGCCAAAGGGCTTCGGCTTCTCCGACACCGCGTTCCGCATCTTCATCCTGATGGCGTCGCGCCGGCTCAAGAGCGACCGATTCTTCACCACGGACTTCCGCCCGGAGATCTACACGAAAACCGGCTTCGACTGGGTCAACCACACATCGATGAAGGACGTCCTGCTGCGGCACTACCCGGAGCTGGAGCCGGTCATCGGCGACGTCGAGCGCGTCTTCGCGCCGTGGCACGAGCTGGGTGCCACCGAGCCGGGCAAGAAGCCGGTCATCGTGCGCGCGGCGGACACGGTCAAGTCCTACCTGCCGTGGGGCTGACCGTGCACATCAAGGTGGGGGCATGACGCTGGACTTCAAGCACGCCTCGATCGTCGAGGGCGTTCGCTTCACCGCGCAGGTGGGCATTCCCAACGTCGCCCAGGGTCTGTTCCGCAAGCGGGAGGCCGTGGTCACGGTGGTGAGCAAGCTGCCGGCCGAGGCCCTGGCCTACCGGCTGGTCGAAGGCCTGGCCCGCAAGTACGGCCCGGACCCGTTCTGGGTGCGCGTCGGCGCTGAGGAGACCCTGCTGCTCACGCATCCGGACGACATCAGAACGGTCCTCGGGGGATCACCCAGTCCCTTCGCCGCCGATCCCGAGGCCAAGCGCAAGGGCATGGCGGCGTTCCAGCCCGATGCCCTGACGATCTCGCGGGGCGACGTGTGGGCCAAGCGCCGGGCCTTCGCCGAGGCGGTGCTGAAGCCGGAGTCGCCCGCACACCCGTTGGCGCGTCGTTTCGCCACCATCGCGGTCGAGACGGCCGATCACCTGCTGGCCGGCGAGGGTCCGCTGCGCTTTGACGACCTCAACGCCGCTTTCCAGCGACTCGCGCGACGCGTCGTCTTCGGCGATGCGGCGGCGGACGACACGGAGCTCACCGCGCAGCTGGGCGAGCTGATGGCCGCCGGCAACAAGATGCCGGGCAAGCCGGCTGCCGGCTACGACCGCTTCCACGCGCACATCGCCGCATACGTCGACACCCCTGACGCGAACGCGCTGACCGGCATGATCGCGGGGGCACCCGCGGACGCCGAGACCGATGTTCCCGGCCAGCTCATCCACTGGCTGTTCGCCATGGGCGACACTCTGCCGACCAACCTGTTCAGGGTGCTCGCGTTGCTGGCGACACATCCCGATGCGCTGCAGCGTGCCCGGGACGAGATCGGCTCCAAGAAGCTCACCACCGTGAAGACGGTCACCGAGTCGACGTATCTGGCCGGATGCATCCTGGAGGCCATGCGCCTCTGGCCCACGACGGCGTTGTTCGGCCGCGTCCAGGCCGAGGACTACCGCTGGGAGAACGGCCAGAAGACCCCGGCGGGCACGCCGCTGCTCATTCACAACCTGTTCAACCACCGCAATCGCGGACGAATCCCGTACGCCGACGACTTCGCGCCGCAGGAGTGGAGCGAGGGCAACGCGGGTTCCGACTGGTCCTTCAACTTCTTCAGCCATGGCCCGCAGGGATGTCCCGGCGCTGGACTGTCGATCTTCCTCGGGCAGGCCTTCCTCGGACAGCTCGTCACGCAGGCGGAGCCCAAACTGACAGCGGGCCCACGCCTGCGCCGGAACCAACGGCTCCCGTACGCGTTCGACGTCTACCCGGCCGAGATCTCGCTCGCGCCGCGCTGACTCAGTCGCCGCGCACGCGGGCGAGCTCAGCAGCAGCCGCCGGGGCAGCAGTCATCGCAGCACATGTCGACCTCCTCGTATATAGATGTTCATCGATACATCGCACCACGCTATATCGACGTGTGTCAATATGTATGTGTGTCGAAGTCCGTTCTTCAGCTCACGCCGATCGAGACCGTCGCGTGCTGTTCGCCTCTGACGTCGTCCCCGCTGTCTGCCGACCAGGCCGAGCGCATTGCGCCGCTGCTCAAGGCCATCGCCGACCCCGTCCGGCTGCGTCTGTTGTCGCTCGTCGCGGCGCATGAAGGGCGGGAGGCCTGCGTGTGCGAGCTGCAGGAGGCCTTCGACCTGTCGCAGCCGACGATCAGCCACCATCTCAAGGTCCTGCACGAGGCGGGCCTGCTCGACCGGACGAAGCGCGCGACGTGGGTGTACTACGCGGTGCGCGGAGACGCCCTGGCCGACCTCGCGGCGCTGATCGGGGGAGCCTGATGGCGCCCCCGACGTATCACCTTCCGCGGAAGGTCGCTGCCGAGTTCGTTGGCACCGCCTTCCTGGTCGCGACCGTCATCGGGTCGGGAATCATGGCCAGCCGGCTGTCCGACGACGTCGGCCTGCAGCTCCTGGAGAACAGCGTCGCAACGGGCGCTGCACTCGTCGCCCTGATCCTGGCCTTGCAACCCGTCTCGGCCGCCTTCAATCCGGTCGTCACGCTCATTGAGGTGGCCCTTGGCCAACTGAAGGTCGTCAGCGCCCTGGTTCTCATCGTCGCGCAGCTGGCAGGCGGCATCCTGGGTGCCATGGTCGCGAACCTGATGTTCGACCTGCCGGCCGTTCATTTCTCCGGCCACGAGCGTTCCGGCTCGGGCCTCTGGCTCGGAGAGGTCGTCGCCACCTTCGGCCTGGTGGTCGTCATCTTCGGGTCGATCCGCACCGGTCGTTCCGAGACCATCGCCTTCGCCGTGGGTGGGTACATCGCCGCGGCCTACTGGTTCACGTCGTCCACGAGCTTCGCCAACCCGGCGGTCACCGTCGCCCGGATGTTCTCCGACACCTTCGCCGGCATCGCGCCGAGCTCGGTCCTGTATTTCGTGCTCATGCAGGCGCTCGGCGGCCTGCTGGGCCTGCTGTTCGTCCGCCTCACCTTCCCGACGAGAGCCCTGCCATGACCAAGCCCACCGTTCTCTTCGTCTGCGTGCACAACGCCGGCCGGTCGCAGATGGCTGCCGGCTACCTGCAGTACCTGGCCGGCGACCGCATCGACGTGGTGTCCGCCGGGTCCCAGCCCGGCAACCAGATCAATCCGGTCGCGGTCCAGGCGATGGCCGAAGAGGGCATCGACATCGCGGGCGGGCAGCCCAAGCTCCTGACCGACGCCGCCGTGCAGGAATCGGACGTCGTCATCACGATGGGGTGCGGCGACACCTGCCCGTTCTACCCGGGCAAGCGGTACGAGGACTGGGACCTGGATGACCCGGCTGGGCAGGGGATCGACGCCGTCCGGCCGATCCGCGACGCGATCAAGGAGCGGGTCAAGGCGCTGATCGCCGACCTCGACGGGTCCTGATGGTGTAGACGATGAGCATGCGATTCCTGCTGGCCGCGTTGCTCCTCCTAGGCGGTTGCTCGCCCGCCCTGTCGGGCGACGGCGATGTCACCGTCGAATACCCGAAGGTCAAGAAAGAACTGCGTCCCATGCAGACGATGCTGCGCAAGAGCGGTGTCCTCGAGCGCGCAGCCCGGCAAGCCGCGCGCGTTGGTCATCCGCCGGACGACATCGTCGTGCGCCTCAAGTCCTGCACCGACGGCACGGGATACGTCACCGGCGAGGGTGTCGTGGAACTGTGCCTGCAGGACTTCGTCGACACCAAGAAGGCGATCAAGGACGGCGGCGAGAAGGACATCCGCGGGACGATGCTCGGTGTCGCGGAGGGCACGCTGCTGCATGAGCTTGGCCACGCCCTGATCGACGTCCGTCATCTGCCGGTGACGGGGCGCGAAGAGGACGCGGCCGACCAGTTCGCGGTCTGGCAGGCCATCGTCGGCCTGAAGGACCCGGACATCGTGCTGTCGGACGCGTATGAGTATCAGATCGACAATGACCTCTACGAGCAGACCGACGACGACGAGCACGGCAGCGACGGCCAGCGCGCCGTGAACCTTTACTGCTGGCTGTACGGGTCCGAGCCCAAGGCGTGGAAGCACCTCGTCGACGGGGATCCCCTCACCAAGTACCGCGCCAAACTGTGCCGCGACGAGTGGAAAGAGCTCGCGTACGCATGGGAGACGCTGCTGGCCCGCTGACGAGGCTCAGCGCAGGGCTGACCGACCGTCAGCCCACGCCTTCAGCATCGCGATGCCCGACGTCTTCTCCAGCACGACGCAGGTGGCTGCGCCGAGGAGCACGTCATCGTGCAGGGCGGGTTCGGCGTCGACCAACGCGCCGCAGATCGAGCGGGACGCGAGCTGCTCGTGGACGGCGTCGGCCTCGATGTGCTCCTCGTAGTACCTCAGGACGGCAGGGCCGAGACCGAGTCGCTGAGCCCCCTTCGCGATCCGTCGGCACGGTGTCGTGCTCGTCATCTCGAATGCGGCGAGGTGGCCGAGCAGGGCGCCACGCAGGCGGTGATGCAGGCCGAACAGGCTCATCGCGTTGTTGACGGCGAGAACGTGTGCTGGAGCCTGGTCGACCAGCGCGCCGTAGATGGGGTCTAGGCCCGCTTCGCGAAGAGCGGCGGCGAACAGCTCCTGGTGTACGCGGTTGCCCGAGCCGCTGCCGAACTCGTCGTACAGGAGCTCGGCGAGGGCCGCCTTCGCATGATGGGTGATCCTCGGCAGTGCCCACGCGTGCGGATCGGACTCCTTGAGCGTGTAGACGCTGCGCATGGTCAGGAACTCGGCGAACTGCGCCTCGGTCGCACTGCGCTCCAGGAATGTGGGCAATCCCGAGCCACGACGCGTGGCGATGATGCCCAGCTGCTCGACGACGCCGCTGCCCTCCGACAGCGTGCGCTTGACCACCTCTGCGGACCGGGCGCGCAGGTCCGCCTCGAAGGGTGCCTCCAAGCCTGCGCGCGCCCGCAGCAGCACGGGGTCCCATTCCCGGTCCTCGTCGACGCCGGCGAATCCGCGATAGTGCAGCTCGTACAGGGCCCACAGGGCGATGTGCCGGTCGTCGTCGGCGAGTTCGTCCGGCGGGGCGAAGAGCCGGGTGCGATTCGCCAAGCTGTCGAAGAGCTCTTCGCTGTAGGGGCCACGTGGGGCGGGCAGGCGCACACCCTCCAATTACCCGGTGGTGCCGGTGCGATTCGGAGCGACTGCTGTGGCAGGTGTCTGGGTACGGCGACGGTGTGGCATCAGGTGACAAGCAGCGCGTGCGTCGGTACGAGGTCCTTGCGGATCGACCGATCGAGATCGAATGCGTGCCTGACGGTCCGGCACTTGTCCGGTTCGCGTCGGCGCTGCGCGGTCCGGAGGGTGATTCGGTCGACGTTGAGCGCCCGCTGGTCGCCGTGTGCAACTGCGGCTTCAGCCGAAGGAAGCCATGGTGCGACGGAAGCCACCGGCTCGCGCCCGACGGGCTTCGGCGGCCAGTCGTCTTGACCGTGGTGACCGAATCCCGTCGTCAACCAGGCTCTGAGCCGGCCGGCGCGTGACGCTCGGCCGGCTCAGCGAGACTGCCGGTTAGGGCGTCTGTTCGGGCCCTGAGTCGACCTCACCGGTCGGCTTCACCGACCCGCGCCACGCGCCGGTCTCCGTCTCCCGCTCCTCGATGAACCTCTTGAAGTTGTGGAGGTCCTTGTCGACCCGCAGGTCGACGATGTGCAGGACGTCGGCGGCCTTCTCGGCGAAGCCTTCCGGCTCGAAGTCGAGCCGCAACGTCACTTGCGTCCGCTCGGGGTTGATCGATCCGAAGGACACGGTGCCGTCGTTCTTGGCGCCGCTCGTGGCACGCCAGGTCACGCGTTCATCCGGCTCCTGGTGCACGATCTCGGCATCCCACTCGCGTTCCACCCCAGCGATCTCGCCCTTCCAGTGGAGATGGCTGTCGTCGATCTGGCGGACGTCCTCAACCCCCTCCATGAACTCGGGGAAGCTCTCGAACTGCGTCCACTGGTCGTAGGCCGTGCGTCGCGGGACGTCAACCTCAATGGACTTCTCGATGACACTCATCGTTGCTCCTTTCCTTGGGTGGCTTCGGTACCCGATCGACGCTGAGGCATGAGGGACGCGGTGGATGTGGCGTCCAAGGCTCGATCGGGTAGTCGTCGGCATGCGCGAGGAGCACGCGATTCGGATCGGGTTGTCCGGCTGGGACTACCCGGCCTGGCAGGGCGATTTCTATCCGCGCGGACTCCCGGCGCGCGAGCGTCTGCCCTTCGCCGCCCAGCATTTCCCGACGATTGAGGTCAACGGGTCGTTCTACTCGCTGCAGCGGCCGTCCACGTACGAACGGTGGCGCGACGCGACGCCTGCTGGCTTCTGCTTCGCGCTGAAGGGCGGCCGCTACATCACGCATCTTCGGCGTCTCCGGGACGTGGAGCAGGGTCTCGCGAACTTCTTTGCGTCCGGCCCGCTCGCGTTGGGCCGCAAGCTGGGCCCGGTCCTCTGGCAGCTCCCGGCGGCGATGACGTTCGAGGAAGAAACCGTCCGGCGTTTCCTGGCCCTGCTGCCGACGTCGATGGCTGCCGCCAGCGCGCTTGGCAGTCGGCACGATGCCAAGCTCAAGGGCCGGGCGCACGTGGCCTACGAAGAGAACCTGCCGATACGCCACGCCCTGGAGCCGCGAAACCCGAGTTTCGACACCGCCGAGTTCCGGGGCCTGCTGGCGGACCGCGACATGGCATTTGTCGTGTCGGACAGCCCGCGATGGCCCTTGTTCGAACCCGGTCCGGCGACTTTCACGTACGTGCGACTGCACGGCCACAGCGAGCTCTATGCGAGTCGCTACAGCAGTCGATCACTCGACCAGTGGGCCGAGCGGTGTCGTACGTGGGCACGCGGCGGCCCGGTTTTCGTCTACTTCGACAACGATGCGCGCGGTCATGCCCCACGCGACGCCCTCCGACTCATGGAGCGGCTGGATGGTCTTCCTGAAACTGCTCCCACAGGTGGGTCAACTGGTGGCGCCGAGCGCGATCGCGCCGGTCGTCGGGCGAATCGGCCAAGCGCGCCACCACGGCCATAGCCGGTGCACACAACAGGGCCACGCATCTGACGATGTCGGGCATGGTCTGCCGCCTCCCGAGTCACGGATTTCGTATCAGTCAGCGATTACCCACGTCAGGAGTCCGTATTCGCCCTCTGACCTGCGGCGGCGCGCCTGCGGCGGTACCGCGCGCCGCACGCGACGGCGGAGGCCACGGCACCGGCGGCCAGGAACGCCTTGAGCCCGTGCTTCGACGCCCGATGCGTCGCAGGCGCCGGCTCGGGAAATTCGATGGTGTCGTCTTCCGGAATGGTCACGGCGGATGCGTACCCATGCGTTGGGCCGCGCATGAGTCCCGGGCGCATGGGTATGCGCGAAGTAACCCACCAATCAGGAGAGGTGATTTCACCATGGGTGACCCACTGCAGGATCGACTGACGGCTGCGATGCTGCCCGAGGGCGACGTCGTGGGAATCCTGCTGGAGCAGCACGCCCGCATCAAGGAGCTTTTCGAAGCGGTGCGTGGAGCCTCCAGCGATGAGAAGCGCGACCGGTTCAACGAGTTGCGCGCCCTGCTGGCAGTCCATGAGACCGCTGAGCAGATCGTGCTGCGGCCGAATACCGCCGAGAAGGTGAACGAGCGGATCGCCAAGGCGAGGACCGAGGAAGAGATCGAGGCCACCAAGGCCTTGGCCGAGTTGGAGCACCTCGATGTCGACTCACCGGCCTTCGCGGCCAGTTTCGCCGACTTCGAGAAGGCCGTGAGCGACCACGCCGAGGCCGAGGAGGTCGAGGAGTTCCCGGCGATCGTTGCCGATTACACGATCGAAGAGCGACAGCGCATGGGCAAGCTCCTCCGGGCGACCGAGAACATCGCGCCGACCCATCCGCATCCGAGCGTCGCCGGACATCCGCTCGCGACAATTGCAAGCCTGCCCGTTGCGTCGATCATCGATCGCGCCCGCGACGCGCTGCGTAACGCCAGCTAGCGGAACCGGAGCACGAGACCACCTCCGGGGGCGGGCAACCACCCGTCCGCCCCCGGAGGTTCTCCGCTGCCCCGGTGGTTCAGAGCGGATCGACGCGTTCGGTGCCGTCGGGTGGATCGGCCGCGTCGCTGAGCCGGATTTCGTCGATGATGTGCGACGCGGGCATGTGCTCCTGTGCGACCGTGAGCACCGCCGCGCGGCGCTCCTCGCTGGCCACTTCGCCGCGTAGAACGACCCGATGGTCGATGACCTGCACGCGGATGCCCAGTTCGTTGGTCCGCAGGTCGTTCGCGATGGCCTGTTCGAGCCGCTGATTGGCGTGTGACGTGTTCATGCCGGCACCTTCACGGGGACTTCGTAGATGCGGAATGCGCTCCGGATCACCGGCTGCGCGACGTTCCGGACGGGCACGCCGCCTTCGGTCTGGCCGCGTTCGCTGCCGCCGTGCGCGTGGCCGTGGACGGCGAAGTGGGCCCTGGCGTCATCGATGACCTCGCCGAGCATGTGGTTGCCGAGGAAGGGCCAGATCTCCGCCGGCTCGCCGCGCAGAGTCGTCGTCGTGGGGGAAAAGTGCGTCAGGGCGATGAGGATGTCCGGCTTGCGCTCGTCGGCGTCGAGTTCGTCGAACCCCCGACGGAGCAGGCCGGCGCTGTCGATGCCGTGCTGGGTGAACGCCTTCATCTGGGTCTCCCCGAAGTTGGCGGCGCAGCGTCCGGTGAACCCGAGGCAGAAACCCTTGGCGCCGGCGATGCCGATGCGCCCGGCCGGTGTGTCGACGTGACGCCCCTCGCCTTCCAGGACGGTGATGCCGGATCGCTCGATCAACTCGCGGATCTCAGCCTCGAGGCCGGAGTGGTGGTCGTGATTTCCGAGTACGGCGAACACCGGGATCCCGCAGGTGGTCGGGCTGAACTCCTCGGCGAAGGCGGCTCCTTCGGCCAAGGTTCCGTGTTGAGTGAGGTCGCCGGCGACGAGCAGGACGTCAGCCTGCTCGGGGAGGGTCGCCAGCGCGGGCGAGTACCGTCCGCGCAGGTCGTCCGCCATGTGGACGTCGCCGACGGCGGCGATCCTCACCGGAGTGTCACGGCCGGGCATGGAAAGCCTCCGAGTCAATCACCCCGAGCGCGACGAGCAGGTCGAGGAAGCTGCGGGCGAAGGGGCTGTCGCCGGCCCGCCGCTCGATCTCCGGCCAGTCGATCTGCTCGCGGAGCGAGCGGGACCAGCCGAGCAGCGGCGCGAAGTTGCAGGAGTTCTCGCCGAGCGCCAGTAGACGGCACAGGAGCAGGTCGGTGGGCGGCATGACGAGCATCCGTACCGAGTCCACGGCCAACAGGTCGCACCGTCCGAACAGTGCCTCGTCGACGTCCCCGATGGGAAGGCGATGGATGATGTCGACGACGATGCCGTCCTGGCTCACTTTGTCCAGCCAGTCCTCGTTGGAGACCACGGGCTCGTGGCCGTCCCGCAACAGCACCTTGCGCGCCGCCTCCGCGGCTTCGGGTTGTACGACGAAGTCCACGTCGTGGTCGCTCTCCGGGCCGCCGCGAGCCCAGACGGCGTATCCGCCGGCCAGCGCGAACGGTATCTCCTCGCGTTTGAGAGAAGTCGCGACGGACTTCAGTACTTCACGCTGTTCCTGAAAGGTGGGCACGCCTTCGGACGTACCCGTCGGGCAGGGCCCCGAAACCGCCGCACGCGCATGCGGAGCGCCCTTTGGGGTAGCCGGAAAACCATGCGGCAAACAGGTTCGATCTGGCGAGAACGTCCGTCGACGGTCATCGGTGATGAGCTTCCTGAGCAGGTTCAAGACCTCGTCATCGGGGCTGGACTCACCGGACTGGTCACCGGTCTGCTGCTGGCCCGCGCAGGCCGCCGGGTCGCCGTCGTCGATGCCGGAGGTGTCGGTTCAGGGACAACTGGCGCGAGCTCGGCCAAGGTCAGCCTGCTGCACGGCAGCCGCCTGTCCGAGATCGCTCAGCGGCATCCGACGTCCGTCGGCGCCGCCTATCTGGCGGCGAATCGCGAGGGCCAGGCGTGGCTGCTCCGCTTCTGCGAGGAGCATGGCGTGCCCTTCCAGCGGCGGCGCGCCATCACGTTCGCCGAACGTCCCGAGGCGGTCTCGGCGGTCGAGCGGGAGTTCGAGGTGGAGCAACAGCTCGGCCTTGAGTCGACGTGGATGCCGCAGCTGCCTGCCCCGTTCGAGGTGCACGCAGCCATCGTCCTGGAGGACCAGGCGCAGGTCGACCCGTTCCTCGTCGCCGAGGTGCTTGCCGACCAAGTGCAGAAGCATGACGGTTCGATCTGCGTGTTCCGCCGTGCCGTGGACATCGACCCGTCCGGCGACCTGGTGCGCGTCACGTTCGCCGACGGTGAGCAGGTCTCGGCCGCTCACGTCGTGCTGGCCACCGGCACGCCGGTCCTCGACCGTGGGCTGGACTTCGCCAAGTTGCAGGCCCAGCGTTCGTACCTCATCGCCCTCGCCGACGCCGAACCGCCAGATGGAATGTTCCTGTCGATCGGTAGTCCCAACACGGTCTCCGTGCGTGACGTGCCGGAGCGGGGGCTCGTGCTGGTGGGGGGATTCGGCCACGTGACCGGGCGAGCCGATTCCGATCTCGCGCACGTCGAGCGACTTCGGTCGTGGGCCTTGCGGACGTTCCCGGATGCCACGGAGGTGGCGTCGTGGTCTGCGCAGGACTATGCGCGGTTTGACCAGCTGCCAGAGGTGGAGGTCCTGCCGTGGTCCGACGGCCGTATCCACGTCGCGACGGGCTACGGCAAGTGGGGCCTGACGAATGGGGTTGCCGCGGCGCTCACCATCAGTGCAGACACGCTGGGCGAGAAGCCGCAATGGGCTCAGCAGCTGTCCGCCCACGTCACGCCGCGGTCGCTCAAGGACTTGGCCACCTTCAACGGCAGTGTCGCGAGCCATCTCGTCCGATCGCTCCCGTCGAGAGTTTCCGGCGAGCGGCCGATCTGCAGTCACCTCGGCGGCGTGCTGTGCTGGAACGACGCGGAGAGCACGTGGGACTGCCCGCTGCACGGATCGCGCTTCACCCCGGACGGTGCGGTGATCGAGGGCCCGGCCGTTCGCCCGATGAAGCAGCACGCAAGCGATTAGCTCGCGATCTCCCGCAATTCACCGCCCCCGACAGGAGCCTGCGGCCGCGTCCGGACCCGGCGGCGGTGGCTGATTCAGGGTTGAGCGGATCTGAAACGTGAAGAACCGACCGCCGCGGGGTGCCTCTTCACAAGCGGCTAGCTCGCCACTTCCGGACCCGGGTTCACCGGGTTCTGCGGTGCGCGGGGGACCTCCCCGGGGTCCTTGGGCTGCAGGTCCTCCTCCGACTCGGCGTCGGGCTCCGGCCCGCTGTCATCCGGGTGCGTCCGCTGTTCGTGCCGCTTCGCTTTTCGCATGGTGTGTGTGCCTCCTGACCCGTGAGTACCCGCGTGGCGCGATGGGTAGTCACGAGGCGTGAAGCGCTACCTGGCCGTGACGCTCGGCATCCTGACGGCCGTCGGTGGCTTTGTGGACGCCGGTGACTTGGTCACCAACGCGGTGGCCGGATCACGGTTCGGGCTCTCGCTGGTGTGGGTCGTCGTCGTGGGCGTCGTCGCCATCACGCTGTATGCACACATGGCCGGGAAGGTCATGGCCCTCAGCGGGCGCGCGACGTTCGAGGTCATCCGTGAGCGGCTTGGCGCGCGGGCGGCGTTCGCGAACCTCGCGGCCACGATGCTGATGACCCTCTTGACGCTCACCGCCGAGATCGGCGGCATGGCGCTGGCGCTGCAGCTGATGACCGGAGCCCCGCCAGCGGTCTGGATCGGCCTCGCTGCCGCGGCTGTCTGGCTCGTGCTGTGGTCGGTCAAGTTCTCGATCATGGAGACGGTCGCCGGCCTGCTGGGACTGACGCTGATCGTCTTTGTGGTGGCGTTCGTCGCGCTCGAGCCCGGATGGTCGACCGTTGCGCGTCAGGTGACCGCCCAGGACGCCCCGTTCGGCAGCCTCTCCTATTGGTACTTCGTGGTGGCGCTCTTCGGCGCGGCCATGACGCCCTACGAGGTGTTCTTCTTCTCCTCCGGCGCGGCCGAGGAGCATTGGGGTCCGCGCGACCTCATGTTGTCTCGGCTCAACTCCGGCGTCGGCTTCCCGCTCGGCGGATTGCTCTCGGTCGGCATCGCGGGTTGTGCCGCACTGGTGTTCCGGCCGGCCGGCAAAACCGTCGAAACCATGGGCGATGTCGTGCACCCCGTGAGCATCGCGCTCGGGACGGCGGGCCTGGCGATCGTGCTCCTGGGCATCCTCGCCGCAACCGCGGGCGCGGCCCTGGAGACGGCCTTGTCCTGCGGCTACGGTCTCGCCCAGTACGCCGGATGGCCGTGGGGCAAGCGGCTGCGGCCGGTCGCGGCACCCCAGTTCCACGTGACGATGCTCGCGTCGATCGCGCTGGCCGTCGCGATCCTGGCGACGGGCGTCGACCCGATCAAGGTCACGGAGGTCTCGGTCGTGTTCAGCGCGGTTGGGCTGCCACTGACCTACGCGCCGGTTCTCATCGTGGCGAACGATCCGCAGTACGTCGGCGAGCGCGTCAATGGGCACGTCATGAACGGCCTCGCGATGGTGCTTCTCGTGTTCATCGTGGTAGCCGCGGTGGCGGCGATCCCGCTGACGATCCTGACCGGGATGGGGTCATCGTGAAGACCTTCCCGCAGCATCCTGATCGGCCGCCCGACGCGCAGGATCGCCTGCTCGATGCTTCGCTCCACCTGCTGAACCGGACGGTGACCGACCGCAACGACGTCCCGATCGGGATCGTCGACGACCTCGAGATCGACCTCGCCGGGGCAGGCCGTCCGGTGATCACCCACCTCGACGTCAGCTCAGGAGTCCTTGCGCCCCTTCGGCGTGGGCGGGGCCGCGCAGATTTGACCGAGCGAGTTCAGTGGGGGTCGATCGCCGCCATTGAGGCTGCGCTTCGTCTGACGGTGTCCCGCGACGACGTCAAGACAACCGAGCGTGAACGTTGGCTGCGCAAGCACGTCATCAGCCACATCCCGGGAGGGCGCCATGATCCTGAGTGAGTTGCTCGAGTTGCGGGTGCTGGCCGGGGACGAGGAGGTCGGCCGCGTCGTCGATGCCCGATTCGTGGTCGCCGAGACGGACGGCGACGCGCCGGGCCGGCCAGAACTCCTGGGCCTCGTGGTTGGTCGCCGCCGCGGACCAGTGTTCTTGGGTTATGAGCGCCGGTCGACTGACCGCCCTGCTCTGGTGAACCGCTACTTCGCGTGGCGTCAGCGCGACACGTTCCTGGTCGACTGGTCGGATGTCCGGGACATCTCCGATGTGGTGCACCTGATGCCTGGATTCGCCCGGTGGTCGCCACAGTTGTGACTAGGCGCGTGAGTAATCCGCGCGGCCAGCAGCTGCTTGGCTTCCTCCGCGCCCCTGCGGCTTTCCCGCTGGGCTCTGCGAAAGAATTCGACCAGTTCCTGATCGTTGGCATCGAAGGCATCGGCGATGTACTGGTCGAGGCGCAAAACGTTGCTGAGACAGGCCTCGGTGAACCAAAGAATGTTATAAACCTTGTCTGGAGTCCCTGTCAGTGTTCCGCCGTCGGAGGGGTACATGGCCATGACTGTTTCCTCTCGTTCCGCCCGTCGGCTCTTGCTGGCCCCATACCCCATTGGTCAGGCGTCATGCGCGGATGCATCCGCCGGCCGAGAGGAGGCGCCGTGCTCGAGGTGACCGCGTCGGACTTCGCCGACCTCGCCGTTCGGTTGCACGACGAGCCGACCGTCGTCGAGACGGTCGACTACGTCGTTCACTACGCGCTCAAGGCAGTCGACTGCCAGTACGCCGGCGTCATGCTCGTCCATGACGGAAACAAGGTAGAGACAGCAGCCGCCACCGACCCACTCGTCGAGCAGCTCGACCTCATCCAGATCGAGTGTGGTGAAGGTCCGGGCCTCGACCTCAGCGAACGAATGACGCTGCGTGTCTCGGACACCAAGCTGGATCGACGGTGGGATGAATGGGCGCGTCGGGTGGCCGACCACGGCGTCCGCAGCGTTCTCGTCGCGAAGCTGTCGACGACGCAAGGTGACTTGGGCACCCTGAACCTCTTCCACACCGAGCCCGACGCCTTCGACGCAGACGACGAGGCGGTCGCCTCGATCCTGGCGCGCCACGCGGCGGCTGCACTCGTCTCAGCGCGCCGGGCCGAGAACCTCTGGATGGCCATCGACGCCCGCAAGCTCGTGGGTCAGGCGCAGGGCATCCTGATGGAGCGCTTCGACCTGAACGCCGACCAGGCCTTCGCCGTCCTGCTGCGCTACTCGCAGGGCAAGAACCTCAAGCTGCGCGATGTCGCGCAGCTACTGGTGTCGCGGCGAAGCCTTCCGGATTGAGGGCCCCGCGCCGGGCTCTGTTGAGTAGGCGTCCAGCCGCCCGTTGCGGCGGGCGAGCCAGGGCGTGACTCCCCACAGCGCGATCAACCCGACGAAGGTGGTTGGCGCGGCCATGAGCGCGGCTCGCCAGGAGAGGACCACGTCGAAGACCAGCAGGATCACCGCCGACGTGGTCAGTGCCAACATGAACAGGCCGATCTTGGCCGTGATGTCCGCCGCAGCGACGAGCCACGGCCGCTGCCGCTTGTGGAACAGGACGCGGTGAAACGCAACCGGCGCCACGATGAGGCCCGTCGTGATGACCGATCCCACGATCGTTACCAGAAAGGTGAGCTTTTGCCGCTCGTCCAGTTCGACGAAGCGCGACGTAAAAGGCAGCGTCAAGAGGAAACCGGTCAGGATCTGCGTTCCGGTCTGGGTGACGCGGAGTTCTTGAAGGAGCTCGTGCCAGTTGCGGCTGAGCCGCTTGTCATAGCTGCTGGGCATGGCGGGCGCTCAGCGTTGCCGCGAGTGCGCCCACCAGCGCCGGCGGGGCGGGTGTCCCTGTACGCGTTCGGGGTCCGCCGCGACGCGGTCGGCGCGGCGTGCGTCCACGACCCAGAGGATCATGAACGCAGCCGCGACGACCACGAGCAGGGCGATCCCGCCCACAAGAACAGAGGTCATTAGTCCAGCGTGCTCCGGATCTTGTCCTTCGCGGCGTCCGTCGCGTCCTCAAGGTTGTCCTTGGCGTCCTCGAACGTCTGCTTGGTCCTGGCCTTGACCTTCTCGGCGGCGCCTTCGGCCTGGAGATCCTCGTTGTCGGTTGCGTCGCCGACGGTCTCCTTGACCTCGCCCTGCCATTCGTCAGTCTTGTTCTCAAAGTCGCCCATGGAATCCTCCTGGGATCGATGTGTGGATGTTTACCCTTACGTGGCTCGCACTACCCATGCAGGCGCCGAGCCATGCGGCCGACCGCGGTCGGCCGGGTCGTCACGTCACGTCGCGCTCGATCACCGTCGACCGGCGGCGGGCCCCCAGCACCATGACGAGCACGAGGGCAACGGCCCCGAGGATCGTCAGCAGGAGGCCGAGCTGGTAGTCGTCGATCCACGGCAGGTCGACGTTGACGACGCCCAGCAGCAGGATCAGTCCGAGAAGCAGCAGGACGATGCCTGTTCCAATTCCCATTGTGGTGTCCTTTCCTTCGCGATCAGGCGTACCCGTTCGCCGACCGGGCATGCCTCCGCCGCGGGTGGGTAGGGGAGCCGCGGGAGGTTCGATCCGTCGAGATGAGGGGTGATCGCCATGCCGCAGGGTGCCTGGAATGACAAGCGTGAACGGCAGTACGACCACATCAAGGAGTCGCTTCGCGAGCGCGGGCACGGCGCAGACGAGGCGGAGGAGATCGCGGCTCGGACGGTCAACAAGGAGCGGGCTCGCCACGGCGAGGCGAAGGAGGCGTCGCGGACCTCGACCGAGGACATTTCCTCTGGTCGGCGCGGCGGCCTGAGGTCCCACAAGGGCGAGGGCGGCCGGACCCGCGATCAGCTTTACGCCGAGGCGAAGCGGAAGGGAATCAAGGGACGCTCCAGGATGAACAAGGCTCAACTGGAGCGGGCGGTGGGCCGCTGAAAAGTTTGAAATTGAACCCCTCGGGTAGTAGGTCTGGAGTCAGACCTGCGGTCACACAGTCGGCCGCGCGGGGTCTGTACCTCCTTGTGAGGAGCCGACATGAACGGCACCCTTGCAACACCGTCCGACACCATCCCGGAGTCGGACGTTTCCACGTCAACCCTGCTCGAACAGCTGGGTGATTGTTCTGGCCGCACGGCCGACGAGATCCAGCGTCGGCAGCAGTTGTGCAACCAGATCATCGAACGCACATTGCCGGTCGCTGACCGGCTGGCCGCGCACTACGGCGGACGAGGCGTTCCGATGGATGACCTCCGCCAGGTCGCGCGGACGGCGTTGGTTCAGGCGATGCGTCGGTTCCACGGTGCGGGGGAGCATTCGTTCCTCGCGTACGCCGTGCCGAGCATTCGGGGCGAGCTCAAGCGCTACTTCCGCGACATGGGTTGGATGGTGCGCCCGCCGCGCCGGATCCAGGAAGCCCGCTTGGCGATCAACGAGATCCAGAGCGACCTGAGCAATGCGCTGGGGCGTGACCCCACCGTGGACGAGCTGGCTGCCGAGACGGGCCTCGACCCGGATACCGTGAGCGACGCCCGCGGTGCCGATCACTGCTACCGGCCAGAGAGCCTCGACCGGCCCAAGGGTGACGACGGCCGCGCCGCCACCGTCGGAGATGGGACGGGCGGCGAGGACGCCGGTTTCGACCAAGCCGAGGCTCGGGTCCTGATCGAGCCGCTGCTTGACCAGCTGCCTCCGAGGGATCGCAAGCTCATCGTCCTGCGGTTCTTCAACGGCATGACGCAGAGCGAGGTCGGCAAGCGCATCGGCATCAGCCAGATGCAGGTCTCGCGGGTGGAGTCCCGCATCCTCCGCGGGTTCCGCGAGGCGTTGGCCGCCTAGTCGCCGGCCTCATCGGGAATAGCCGAGCCGGCGGCGCGGTTGGTCGTCCCTGTGACGAACCTCTTCGCGCCGCTGGCGCTCGGCGACCTCGAACTCGGCAATCGGGTCGTGATGGCGCCCCTCACCCGGATGCGCGCCACGCAGCCTGACGACGTCCCCAACGACCTGATGGTCGAGTACTACCGGCAGCGTGCCGGTGCCGGTCTCATCGTCAGCGAGGGCACCCAGATCTCGCCGATGGGCAAGGGATACATGGACACGCCCGGCATCCACAGTGACGCGCAGGTGGCCGGCTGGCGAAAGGTCACCGACGCGGTGCACGCCGAGGGCGGCCACATCGCGGCCCAGCTCTGGCACGTGGGGCGGGTGTCGCACGAGTCGTTCCACGATGGCGAGCTGCCGGTCTCGGCCTCGGCCCTGCCGTACCGGAATCGCACCACCGTCCGCGGTGAGGACGGTGAGCCGACCCGGGTCAACTGTCCGACGCCGCGCGCGCTCAGCGTCGCCGAGATCGCCGAGACCGTCGAGGACTATCGCCGGGCGACCGAGAACGCGCGCGCCGCCGGCTTCGACGCCGTCGAGATCCACGGCGCACACGGCTACCTGCTGCACCAGTTCACGAGCGCGACCAGCAACCACCGTGACGACGAATACGGCGGCTCGCTGGAGAACAGGGCGCGCCTCGTCCTGGAGGTGGTCGATGCCGTGATCGGCGCGTGGGACGCGTCCCGCGTCGGCATCCGCATCTCTCCCTTCGGCTCCTTCAACGGCTTGGACGAGGTCGACGGCGAGCCGATGGCCCTGTACCTGGCGGCCGAGTTCGCCAAGAGGGGCCTCGCCTTCGTCCACCTGTCCGAGCCGGACTGGGCGGGCGGCCCGGCCGTCGACGACGGCTTCCGACAGCGTCTCCGCGGGGCGTACGACGGAGTGATCGTCGGCGCCGGCAACTACACGCCGGAGAAGGCTGAACGACTGCTCGATGCCGACCTGGTGGACGCCGTCGCCTTCGGTCGCGCCTTCATCGCCAACCCCGACCTGCCGGAGCGCCTGCGCACGGGCGCGGAGCTGAACGCGCCGGACCTGTCGACGTTCTACGGCGGCGGCGAAGCCGGCTACACCGACTACCCGACGCTGGTCAGCTGAGGTTCGCTGCGGTCACTCCACGGCCATGGCGTGGCCGGGTTCGGCATCGGTCGCCGAGTGGTCCTTGGCGCCCGAGCGCAGGAACAGCGCGAGCAGGAACCCGATGGCCGTGACGATGGTGGTCAGGATCATCAGGTTGTCGACGGAGTCGACGAACACCTGATTGGCGGTGTGCCGGTACGTGAAGTACAGCCCGAACATGTGTCCTTGCGGGCCGGGCCCGAGTGACGGCACGGCGCTGGTGTCGGTCAGCAGTCCGCCGCGGTCGGCGAGGAACTGGGCATTGCTCGTGCTCAGCACGGCGCCGAGGATGGCAAGCCCGAGCGAGGCCGAAACGCGCTGGACGACGTTGTTGAACGCGCTGCCCGACGGGACGATTTCGGGCGGCACGGCTGCAAGTCCGCCCGTCATGATCGGCATCATCGCCATGCCCATCCCGGCGGCTCGGAGCATCAGCAAGAGGGCGACGGTGCCCCGCGACGTGTCGACCGAAAGGCCGTGCAGCAGGAAGGACCCGAGGGTGCAGATCGCCAGCCCGACGAGCGCTGGCAGGCGTGGCCCGAGGCGGTCGTAGATGCGGCCGGCGATCGGCATCATGACGGCCATGATGAGCGCTTGGGGCAGCAGCACGAATCCTGCCCTGAACGCCCCGAGTCCCTGGGCCACCTGCAGGAAGACCGGTACATAGAACAGCACCGTGAACATGCCGATCGACAGCACCGAGATGATCAGCAGCGAGTTCGTGTACTCCCAGTACTTGAAGACACGAATGTCGAGCAGTGGCTCGTCGGTCTCGAGCTCCCAGATGGCGAAGATCGCCAACGCGAGCACGGCGTAGCAGAGCAGCGCCACGGTCGGCAACGACGTCCATCCCCACGACTCGCCCTCCGACAGCGCGAGCAGGAGGGAGAAGAAGCCGCTGGCGATGGCAATGAAGCCGATGACGTCGAACTTGGGGCGGCCGCTCGGCGGGAACTTCGGCAGGATGGTGATCGCGGCGAAGGTCGCGGCAAGCCCGACGGGCACGTTGATGAAGAAGATCAACCGCCAGTCGACGTATTCGACCAGGTAGCCGCCCAGCGTCGGGCCGATCGCCGGAGCGACGATGATGCCCAGGCCGTACATGCCCATCGCGCGCCCGATCTTCTGCGGCGGGACGATCCGGTAGAGCATCGCCATGGACAGCGGCGGCAGGATGCCGCCCGGGACGGCCTGCAGCACCCGGAATGCAATGAGGCTCTCCAGGTTCCACGCAAGTCCGCACAGCGCGGACGCCGCCCCGAACATGAACAGCGCGGCCGCGTAGACGCGAGCCGGCCCGAAGCGCGCGGCCAGCCAGGCCGACAGCGGCACGACGACACCGAGCGCCAGCGCGTAGGCCGTGACGATCCAGGCGACTTCGTCCGTCGTGGCGCCGAACGTCGTCTCGATGGTCGGCACGGCGACGTTGACGATGCTCGTGTCGAGCACCGACATGAACATGCCGGAGACGAGGACGGCGAGCGGGATGCCCCAGCGCTCCTGATGGTCAGTGCTCATACGAGGGGCTCATCTAGTCGCTCTTGTGGATTTTCACCGTCACGTTCATGCCCGGCACGAGCTCGAGGCCGTCGGCATTGTCGAGGGTGATCTTGACCGGGATCACCTGCGTGACCTTCTGGTAGTTGCCGGCCGTGTTCGACTGGGGGAACGCGGAGAACACGCCGGCCGCACCACCCTGAACCTCGGTGACCGTGCCGGTGAGGTCGGCATCCGGGAAGGCGTCGACGGAGATGTCGACGATCTGGCCGGGCCGGACCTCGTCGATGTCCGTCTCGTCCACGCGTGCCGTGACGAAGATCTTGGAGAAGTCGTAGGCGATGGCCAGCGGCGTCCCGGCCGAGACGAAGGCGCCCTCGACCCCGTTGTCCACCGCGACCGTGCCGTTGCCCGGTGCGCGTATCGGCTGCTGCGGCTGGGCGAAGCCGCCCTGGATCCGGATGTGCCCGACGACGCGGTCCTTGGTGAGCTCGGTTCCCTGGGTGGCTGACCAGTCGATCAGCGTGCCGCTGGCGGGCGCGTTGACCGAGATCTGGTCGCCGTCGATCTGGGCGTTGTCGGTCGTGACGTACTTGCTGCCCTCGATCACGTAGACGTAGATGAGGCCGACGACGATCAGGACGGCGACGATCCCCACGACGATCAGCGCCCGGCGGGTCGACGGTTTGAGCGGCCGGCGCTTGGAGCCCTCCTCGGCAGGGGACTCCTCATCGTCGCCGTGGGTTGCGGCGCCGCTCAGCGCGGTTGCCTCTTCGATCGAGCCGTCGGTCATGAGCGGCCACCTCCCTGATTGCCGGACGGAAGCGCGACCCGTTGGCCAGCACGGAGTCCGGAGAGCACCTCAGTGCGGCCGTTCTTCACGGTTCCGGTCTCGATGGTGACGTTGCGGGTCTTGTCGCCCTCCACCACGGTGACGGCGGTCCGGCCCTGGTAGGTGTGGACGGCGGGCGTCGGCACCGTCAGCGCCTCGTCGGAGTCGCCGTTCGACACGCTGACGGTGGCGGTCTGGCCGGCCTTGAGACGCGGATCGGTGTCGTCCAGGTTGACGGTGACGTAGTAGCTGATCACGCCGGCGACCGAGGTGCCGCTCGGGGCGACGGAGGCCACGGTGCCCGGGACCGTGAGGTCCGGCAGCGCGTCGAACGTGACGTCCACGGACTCGTCCTGCTCGAGTGCAGCAGCGTCGCTCTCGTTGAACAGGGCCACGACCTGCAGCTGGTGCACGTCGCTCAGGACCAGGAACTGCGCGCCGCCCGGCCGGGCCGGGGACGTTGCCGCAGCCGGGTTGGCGCTGGAGGCCGAGCCGCCGCTGGAGGATCCGCTGGCGCCCGGGATGGCCGCGTCGCTCCCCGGTGCGAGTGCGCTCGTCCCCGTGCTCGGTGCGACGTATTCGCCGACCGCGCCGTTGAGAGCGGTCACCGTGCCGGCGACCGGGGCGCGCAGCGTCGTGTTCGCGAGGTCGCGTTCGGCCTGTACGACAGCGGCTCGTGCGGCCGCGACCAAGGCCTGCTGCTGGTCGATCGTGTGCGGGCGATCGGAGGAAGAGGTGTCGACGCTGTTCCGGGCCATGACGACGCCCTGCTGGGCATTCTCGATGCTCACCTGCCCGGAGGCCTGGTCGATCTGGAGCTTCTGCTCAGCCGACCGGAGAGCGTTCTGCGAGCTGAGCGCCTTCTGGTTCGCCGCCGACTCGGACGCCTGGGCGCTCGTGCAGTTCGGCGACGGGCCACTCATGCACGCGGTGCTCCGGACGCTTGCGGCGCTGGCCGCGGAGTTCTGGTCGGCGGCGAACTGCTGCTGCGCGTTGTCCACGGCGACCTGGTCAGCCTGCTCCTGCTGGGCGACCTGGTTGCGCACGGCGTCGAGGACATCCTTGGCCTGGTCCAGTGAGTCCTCGGCGTCGTCCACCGCGGGGGAGTCCTTGGCCTTGTCGAGTTGCGCCACGGCCGCCTGGAGCTGCGCCCGCTGCGCGGCGAGGGCCTGCTTGGCCGGCAGGGGGTCGATGCTGGCCAGTTCCTGCCCGGCCTCGACGTGGTCGCCGACCTTGACCAGGACGGAAGTCAGCTGCCCACCCTTCGCGAATCCGAGGTTCTGCTCGCTGTGGGCCGACAGCGACCCGGTCGACGCGATACCCGGCGAGAACGCAGTCATCTGCACGGCGGCCGTCGTCGGCCGGGCGTCCTCCGAGGATCCGCACGACGTGAGGATGCCCGCGGTCGCGAGGATCGCCACCGCGACACCTGCCACCACGTGCCTGAGGGGAGGGCGCACCATCGTCAAACTCCTGCAAGACTGGGAAGAAGAATAAATGAGAGACTCGTCTTCCACTTATACTAGCCAGTAACGGCCGACGCAATGGCCGATCGGCGGCCGAAGGAGAGTGATTCGCGTGACATCCACGCCGAGTCCCGCGCTCCGCGCTGACGCCCAGCGGAATCGCGACCGCATCCTGGAAGCGGCCGCCGAGGCCTTCGCGCGCAGCGGCCCGGACACCCCGGTCGAGGAGATCGCGACGGCTGCCGGCGTCGCGGTGGGAACGCTGTACCGACGATTCCCCGACCGGCAGGCGCTCATCCGCGGCGTGGCCCTGATGAACTTCGCCAAGACGGTGACGGAGGTTCAGGCGGCCGCCCAGGAAGAGCCGACGGGATGGGATGCGCTGGTGCGCATCTTCGGCCAGTCCCAGCATCTCCGGCTCGCCATGCGGTTTGCGCTCGATTCGCCCTCGGCCCGGCGCGTCCTCGAGGACGACGCGGACGCGGCCGTGTTGAAGCGTCAGATGATGGCCGTCTTCGACGAGGTCGTCCGGCGGGCGCAAACGGAGGGCTCGATCCGCACCGACATCGGGACCGGCGACGTGGCCATGGCGTTCGTCTTTCTTGCGCGTCGCATCACGGCGCCGCACATCGAGGCGGCACCGATGTCCTCGCAGCGCCTGCTCGCGCTCATGCTCGACGCGTTGCGTGCAGGCCCCCGGGAGCCGCTGCCGGGCCGTCCGCTCACTCGCGAAGACCTCGGGCTCTCCTAAGCCTCGGGGGGCTTTGGCAGGCTGGACCCATGCACACCGGCGGCACCCCCGAGCGACCGGCGACTTTCTTTGCCGATGCTGACGAGTTCCGAGCCTGGCTCGCGGCCAACCACGACACCGCGACCGAGCTGTGGATGGGCCTCCACAAGAAGCACGTCGACCAGCGCGGTCTGACATGGGAGCAGGCCGTGCCGGAGGCGCTCTGCTTCGGCTGGATCGACTCACGGGTCGAACGCATCGACGAGGACGCCGTCCGACAGCGGTGGACCCCGCGCCGGACGTCGAGCGTCTGGAGCCGGGTCAACATCGACCTCGTCGCCCGCCTCACGGCCGAAGGCCGCATGCAACCATCCGGGCTTGCCGCATTCGAGCGGCGTAAGCCGGAGCGGTCAGGCATCTACTTCTACGAGAACTCCGACCCAGACCTGCCCGATGAGTACGCCCGGCTGATTGATGCCGAACCGCGTGCCGCCCGGTTCTGGGCGGCCGCGACACCGTCGTACCGGAAGCACGCCAAGAGCTGGGTCCTGTCGGCGAAGCAACAGGCGACGCGCGATCGTCGCATGGCCGAATTGGTCGAGAACTGCGCCGCCGGCAGGCTCATCAAGACTCAGCGATACGGCGACGAGCCGAAGTGGGTGGCGCGCTTGCGGGCTGAACTCGGCGAGGTCAGCTAGCTCCGACGGCAGACAGCTCCCAAGCTCCGGTGCCGGACAGCTCCAGGCGCTGCGTGTGGTGCACGTCGACGGTGCTGCGGTGGGCGACGCTGACCAAGATCGTCTGCGGCAGCTCGGTGCGAACGAGCTGGTAGAGCGCGTACTCGAGACCCTCATCGATCGCCGACGTCGCCTCGTCCAGGAAGACGACCTTCGGCCGGATCAGCAGGATGCGGGCGAACGCGATGCGCTGCTGCTCGCCCGGCGACAGCACCTTCGACCAGTCCTCGGCCTCGTCGAGATGGTCGACCAGGTTGGGCAGCGAGACCTTCACCAAGGTCGCCTTGAGCGTCTCGTCGTCGATGTCCGATGCCTGCGCCGGATAGGCCACGGCGGTGCGCAGGTCGCCGAGCGGCAGGTACGGGATCTGCGAGAGGAAAAGCGTCTCGTTGCCGGCCGGGGCGCTCATTGAGCCATCGGTGTACGGCCAGATCTGTGCGAGCGTGCGCAGCAGTGTCGTCTTGCCCGTCCCGGATGCGCCCTTGATGACCAGCGCCTCGCCGGCGACGAGACGCAGGTCGAGGTCGTCGATCAGTGCCACGCCGTCCGGGCGCCGGACGTCGACCTTGGAGATCTGGACTCCGGCCTCGCTGTCGTTGGCCGTGATCTTCGGGAGATCGCGCGATTCTTGGTCGGCCTCGAGCAGGCCGTAGAGACGGATGGTGGAGGCGCGGTAGGCCGCGAAGTCCGAGTACGCCTCACGGAAGAACGAGAGAGAGTCGTGGATCTGGCTGAACGCCTGGTCGGTCTGGGTGACGTCACCGAAGGTGACCTGGCCGGCGAAGAACCGGGGTCCCTGGATGAGCCAGGGGAAGATCACGGCCAGCTGGTTGACCGACAGGTTCCAGCCGTCGAACTTCAGCGTCCGGTAGACGATGCGCCAGTACTGGGCGATGACCGCGCGGAACCGGGCGAACAATCCGGTCCGCTCGACGTTCTCACCGCGGTAGAAGGCGATGTTCTCGGCTCCTTCGCGGACGCGGACCAACGCATAGCGGAAGGTGGCCGTCACCGCCTCGTACATGAAGTTCAGCCGGATCAGCGGACGGCCCAGCCAGAAGGCGATCACGGTCGTCACCAGCACGTAGCCGAGGACGATGATCATCATCGCGCGCGGGATGTCGACGCCGAAGACCGTGAGGGTGCCCGACAGCTTCCAGAGCACCGGGATGAACGCGAAGATCGTGACGACGGAGCTGATCGCGCCGAACGCCAGCGAGCGCGACGAGCCGACGAAGGCGGTGATGTCGGCTTGGATGCGCTGGTCGGGATTGTCGATGGTCTCGTCGATGAAGCGGTTGCGGTAGTAGGCGTTGCCGGTGAGCCAGTCGGCCGTGACGTGGTCGGTGAGCCAGAGCCGCCAGCGGATCTCGAACGCTTCGCCCACGAAGTAGGCGATCAGGGACCGAACGACGTGGATGGCGGCCAGGATGCCGAACAGCCCGAGTGAGCTCCAGAAGAACGCCACCGACTTGTCGAGGCTGGCGTGGTCCTTCGTCGCGATGGCCTGAGCGGCGAACTGCAGTGAGTTGTAAAAGTCGTTGCTCCAGTAGGAGAACAGGACGTTGAGGCGCACGGCGAACAGCGAGAAGAACAGCAGCAGGGCCAGCATGGCGTACACCGGCAAGGCGTCCCTGCCGCGGAAATAGCCGCCCGAGACCGCCCACACCTGGCGTCCCCACTTCGTCGTCCGCAGCAAGATGGCGATCACGACGATCGAGACGACGAAGGTGAGGGGGAAGACCCACGACAGCCAAATCAGCGAATCGATGAGCTCGTGGCCCCAGTTCCGCGACGTATCCATGGTCCCGGAGCCTAGTGGCGTTACAACTGCGGTGTCGGCAGCGTGCGGCTGATGATCTCCTTCATGATCTCCGTCGTGCCGGCGTAGATCCGCGACACGCGCAAATCGGTGTACGCCCGCGCGATCGGGTACTCCTCCATGAAGCCGTAGCCGCCGAACAGCTGCAGGCACTTGTCGACGACGATGCCGGCTCGCTCCGACGCCCAGTACTTCGCCATGGCGGCCGTCGGGATGTCGAGCTCACCCTTGAGGTGCAGCTCGAGGCACTCGTCGACGAACGAGCGCGATACGCGCGCCTCGGTGGCGATCTCAGCGAGTTCGAACTTGGTGTTCTGGAACGCGAAGATCGGCCGGTTGAACGCCGTGCGGGTGTGGACGTACTCCAGCGTCTGATCGAGGCACAATTCCATCGCGGCTACGCAGCTCACGGCGACGATCAGGCGCTCCTGCGGCAGCTGCGACATCAGCTGGATGAAGCCTTGGCCCTCTTCGGTGCCCAGCAGGTTGGCCGTCGGGATGCGGACGTTGTCGAAGAACAGCTCGCAGGTGTCCTGGCCCTTCATGCCGATCTTGTCCAACGCGCGCCCGCGGCGGAAGCCCTCGGCGTCGGTCGGGACTATGACCAGTGAGATGCCGGCGGCGGCCTCTTCCGGGTTCGTCTTGGCCGCGACGATGACCATGTCGGCCTGGACGCCGTTGGTGATGAACGTCTTCGCGCCGTTGACGACGTACTGGTCGCCCTCGCGGATGGCCTTCGTATTGATGCCCTGGAGGTCCGACCCGGTGCCGGGCTCGGTCATGGCGATGGCGCCGACGACCTCACCGCTGGCCATCTTGGGCAGCCAGTAGTGCTTCTGCTCCTCGGTGCCGTACGCGAGGAGATAGTGCGCCACGATCCCGTTGTGCAGCGCGACGCCCCATGAGCTGTCGCCGACCCGCGCTTGCTCCTCGATGATGACCGTCTCGTGGGCGAACGTTCCGCCGCCTCCGCCGTACTCCTCCGGGATGGAGATACAGAGCAGGCCGAGCGCGCCGGCCTTGGTCCACAGCTCACGGTCGACCTGCTTGTTCTTGATGAACGTCTCGATGTTCGGCTTGATCTCCTTCTCGCTGAACGTGCGGGCGAGATCGCGGAGATCGTCGAGTTCCTGGTTCATCCAGGTGGGGCGGCGTGCAGGCATCGGAAGGTTCCTTCGGACGAATCGTGGATTTACAACCGTGACAAACTGTAGCGATATGTTCATCGAAATCCCACTTGACCTGCGATTTAACACCGGAATACCGTGGGTGTGTCGATTTGACTGATGCCGCAGCGGCACGTAATTTGTCCGCGACAGGGTGTTCCACTTAATTCGGAAGGTATTCCTGTGTCCCACAAGGTTTACGTCGTCGGCGTCGGCATGACGAAGTTCGAGAAGCCCGGATCCAAGGACTGGGACTATCCAGACATGGCCCGCGAGTCGGGCACCAAGGCGCTTGAGGACGCCGGCATCGACTACCGCGAGGTGCAGCAGGCCTACGTCGGCTACGTGTACGGCGAATCGACGTCCGGGCAGCGCGCCGTCTACGAGCTCGGTATGACCGGGCTGCCGGTCGTCAACGTCAACAACAACTGCTCGACCGGCTCGACCGCGCTGTACCTCGCGGCACAGGCGATCCGTGGCGGCCTCGCCGACTGCACGCTCGCCCTCGGCTTCGAGAAGATGCAGCCGGGCTCGCTCGGCTCGACCTTCGACGACCGCGAGCAGCCGATGATGAAGCACCTCTTGGCCCTCGCCGAGCTGCAGGAGTTCGCGATGCCGCCGGCGCCGTACATGTTCGGTGCTGCCGGTCGTGAGCACATGGAGAAGTACGGGACGACGCTCGAGCAGTTCGCCAAGGTGGGCTACAAGAACCACAAGCACTCCGTCAACAACCCGTATGCACAGTTCCAGGTCGAGTACAGCCTCGACGACATCCTGAACGCCCCGGTCATCTACAGCCCGCTCACCAAGCTGCAGTGCTCGCCGACGTCGGATGGCTCCGGCGCCGCGATCCTGGCCAGCGAGGCCTTCGTCGACAAGCACGGGCTGGGCGGCCAGGCGGTCGAGATCATCGGCCAGGCAATGGTCACGGACATGGAGAGCACCTTCGCCGACAAGTCTGCGCAGTCGCTGGTGGGCAAGGAGATGACGCGTCGCGCGGCCCAGGAGGTCTACGGCCAGGCCGGCATCACCCCGGAGGACGTGTCCGTCATCGAGCTGCACGACTGCTTCTCGGCCAACGAGCTGCTGACCTACGAAGCCCTCGGGCTGTGCGCCGACGGCGACGCCGGCAAGCTCATCGACAACGACGACACGACGTACGGCGGCCGCTGGGTCGTCAACCCGTCGGGCGGCCTGATCTCGAAGGGCCACCCGCTTGGTGCCACTGGCCTCGCCCAGTGCAGCGAGCTCACCTGGCAGCTGCGCGGCACCGCCGACGCCCGCCAGGTCGAGCGCACCGCGCAGCCCGGCGGCGTCGCGCTCCAGCACAACATCGGCCTCGGCGGCGCCGTCGTCGTCACCGCCTACAAGAAAGCCAACTGAGGAGAATCATGACAAGCGTTTCCGTCACCCAGGCCCTGCCCGTCGACCCGCAGACCGCGTGGGACAACCTGTCCGACCTGGCCGGTTGGGAGAACTGGCTGAGTATCCACCAGAGCTGGAAGAGCGAGCTCCCGTCCGAGATCTCGGTCGGCACCCAGGTCACCGAGGTTGTCTCGGTCATGGGCATGGCCAACAAGATCGACTGGACCATCACCGAGCTCGACGTGCCGAACACGGTCACCATCGAGGGCACCGGAATGGCCGGCGTCAAGATCAAGTTCACGCTGTCCGTCGCGCCGGCCGACGCGGGCTCGACCGCGACGATCGACGCCGACTTCAGTGGCGCGATGATCGTGGGCCCGATCGGCGCGGCCGTGGCCAAGAACGCCTCGGCTGATCTCGAGGCGTCGCTCGCGAAGCTGGCCGAGCTCGTCGCCGCATGACTCTGACGGCGGTGGCCTTCAACGACGCGGGCCTCGACAGTTGGACTGACGACCTCGTCTTCGAGGTCAGCGCCGAGCGCATGGCCGAGTACGCGGCGGCGACCAATGACCCGATCGAGGCGCACCTCAAGGGTGAGGTTGCCTCGCCGGTGTTCGCGGTCGTGCCGACCTTCTTCTCGATGGCTCCGGCGGCGCTCGAGGTCGCACCCGTCGACCTGCTGATGAAGCTGGTCCACGGCAAGCAGGACTTCCATTTCCACCGGCCGATCCGGCCGGGCGACGTCCTGACCTGCCGCAGCAGGGCCACGGGCTATGCGGCTGTCAGTACGGGCTCGACCGTCGCGGTGTACGCCGAGACGCGCGGCGCCGACGGCGAGCTGGTCAACGAGCAGTGGATCACGGCGTTCTTCCGCGGCGCCGACGCCGGCAAGACCGTCGGTGGCCAGGCTCCTGGCCACGAGCTCGACCCCGCCGTCACGTCATCGGTTCCGGCGGCCGTCGTCGAACAGCACATCGACGACGACCAGACGTTCCGGTACTCACCGGCGTCGGGCGACCCCATGCCGATCCACCTGGACGACGAGATCGCGCGGATGTCTGGCCTGCCGGGCATCATCAACCACGGCCTCTGCACGATGGCGTTCACGTCGTGGGCCGCCCTCACCGAGTTCGCGGACGGCGACGTCTCCAGGCTCCGCCGCTTCGCCGTCCGGTTCGCCAAGCCGGTGCTGCCCGGCCAGGACATGACCACCCGGTTCTGGGATCTCGGCGCCGGGTCCTACGGCTTCGAGACCAGCGTCGGCGATGCCGCCGTCATCAAAGATGGGCTCGCCGTCTTCGCGGGGTAGGGCTCCGCGCAACCGAACACTCACACCACTTCGAAGGGATTTCCATGGGCACCTTGGATGGACGCGTCGCGATCGTCACCGGCGCCGGCCGGGGCATCGGCCGTGAGCACGCACTGCTGGTGGCGAAGGAGGGCGCGAGCGTCGTCGTGAACGACCTCGGTGGCTCGAACGAAGGCGACGGCGCCGACGCCGGTCCCGCGCAAGAGGTGGTCAACGAGATCAAGGCCAATGGTGGCAAGGCGGTCGCCAACACCGACGACATCGCGTCGTGGAAGGGCGCCGAAGGCCTGGTCGGTCAGGCGATCGACGAGTTCGGCCGGCTCGACGTGCTCATCAACAACGCCGGCATCCTGCGCGACGCCTTCATCCCGAACATGACCGAGGAGCAGTGGGACGCGGTCATCACGGTTCACCTCAAGGGCCACGCCGCACCGCTGCATCACGCCGCCGCCTACTGGAAGGCCCAGAGCAAGGCAGGCGAAGAGGTCAGCGCTTCGGTGATCAACACCGCGTCGGCGTCCGGCACGTTCATGCCGAATGCCGGACAGGCCAACTACGGCGCCGCGAAGGCCGGCATCGCGGCCTTGACGCTGGTCGCCGCCGAAGAGCTCGAGCGCTACGGCGTGCGCGTCAATGCCATCGCGCCGATCGCCCGCACCCGCCTCACGTTGGCGACGCCCGGCATGGGTGCGTTGTTCGCCGCCGAGGTGCCCGAAGGCGAGTTCGATGCCTTCCACCCGTCCAACATCTCGCCGCTGGTCGCCCGGCTCGCCGCCGCCGACTGCAAGCTGACCGGCAAGGTCTTCGCCGTCCAGGGTGGCGGCATCTCCGAGCTCGCCGGCTGGCACGACGTGAGCACCATCGAGAGCGATGGCCCTTGGACCATCGACGAACTTGCCAACCGGCTGGGCTGAAGGGAACTGACCCATGGCACGTCAGGCATATGAGCTCGGCATCGGTCTGACGGAGGAGCACCGCGCGCTCGCCGACGCGGTCGCCGACCTCGCCGAGGACCAGATCACGTCCGACGTGATCCGCGCCGACATCGACCGGAACGGCGAGGAGAAGTTCCCGCCGTTCTGGAAGGCGCTCGTCGACTACGACCTGCTCGGGTTGCATGTCGCCGAGTCGGCTGCGGGAGCGGGGGGTGGCCTGCTCACCCTTGCCGTGGCGCTGGAGGCCCTGGGCCGCCGCGCAGCGCCCGGCCCGTTCGTACCCACGGTGCTCGCCTCGGCCTTCCTGCAGGCCGCTGGCGCATCGGACGAGGTCGCACGGCTCATTGACGGGTCCACCGCTGCCGCAGTCGCCCTCGAGGCCTCTGGCGTTCCCGCGCTCGAGAACGGAACCGTGACCGGCGCCTGGGAGGGCGTCCTCGGCGGGGAGCACGCTGACGTGCTCCTCCTCCCAGTCGGTATCAACGGCGCGACCGTGTGGGCCGTCGTCGATCCGGCCGCGGTCACGGTGAGCCGTCAGGACAGCGTCGACGTCGTCCGCGGCTCGGCGCGTGTCGTCGCGGACGCGCTGACGCTCGCCGCCGATGCGCTTTTGGAGTCGCTGCCGGTAGAGCGGGCCCGCTCGATCGCCGCCGTGATCCTCGGCGCCGAGGCCGTTGGCGTCATGGCATGGTGCGTCGCTGAGGCCGCCGAGTACGCGAAGATCCGTATCCAGTTCGGCCGCCCGATCGGCCAGTTCCAGGGCGTCAAGCACACGTGCGCCCGTATGGGCATCGCACTTGAGCAGGCCCGCGCCGCCATCTGGGATGCGGCCGCCGCCCTCGACAAGGCCGACGACACGGCCGACTACGCGGCCGACGTGGCCGCCGTCTTCGTGCCCGAAGCAGCGGTCGAGGTTGCGCAGAGCTGCATCCAGGTGCACGGCGGCATCGGGTTCACCTGGGAGCACGACGTGCACCTGTACTACCGGCGTGCGCTCGCCGTCCGTGGTGTCCTGGGCGGACGCGAGGAGCGGGCGCTGCGGCTGGCCGAGCAGGCGCTGGCCGGCGTCCGTCGCGAGCTCGAGATCGAGCTGCCGGACGAGGCCGAGCCCATCCGCGCCGCCGTCCGGCCAGAGCTGGCGGCCATCGCCGCCATCGAGGACGAGACGGAGCGGCTCGTCGCGCTGGGCGACGGCGGCTGGGTCCAGCCGCACCTGCCCAAGCCCCATGGCCGCGGTGCCGGCCCGCTGGAGCAGATCGTCATCGGCCAGGAGATCAAGGCCGCCGGCATCCTGGTCCCCAACCTGCTCATGGGCACGTGGGCCGTCGGCGCGATCGTTCCGCACGGCACCGAGCAGCAGAAACAGCATCTCGTCGTCCCGACCCTGCGCGGCGAGGTCGTCTGGTGCCAGCTGTTCAGTGAGCCGGGGGCCGGATCCGACCTGGCGTCGCTGCAGACGAAGGCGGTCAAGGTCGACGGTGGCTGGCAGGTCACCGGGCAAAAGATCTGGACCACGGTCGCGCAGTTCTCCGACTGGGCCATGCTCATCGCGCGCACGGACCCCGACGCGCCCAAGCACGCCGGCATCACGTACTTCGTGCTCGACATGAAGACGCCCGGCGTCGAGGTGCGTCCGCTGCGCGAGATGACGGGCTCGGCCCTGTTCAACGAGGTCTTCCTCGACGACGTCTTCATCCCGGACGAGAACGTCGTCGGTGAGGTCAACGGCGGCTGGGCCGTCGCGCGGACGACGCTGGCCGGCGAGCGGGTGGCGCTGAGCCAGAAGATGGAGGCGTACGCCAACGACAGTGACCTGCTCAAGTTCGCCGCGCGCCATGAGCTGAGCGCGATCGCGAAGTACCGCCTCGGCGAGCTCGTCGCGGAGAGCCAGACCATTGACGTCATCAGCACTCGGGTGGTTCTGAAGCAGCTTGCTGGTGCCGACGTGAGCACGACGTCCAGCGCCGGCAAGCTGCTGGCGATGGGCATCAGCCAGAAGATCGCCGAGTACATCGTCGCCGAGCTCGGCGTGGCCGGCACGGTGTCGGTTCCGGGCGAGCGGAGCGACCATGCCATAGAGCAGCTGATCTCCGGACGTGCAACGACCATCTACGGCGGTACCACCGAGGTCCAGCTCAACGTCATCGGCGAGCGCATGCTCGGCCTGCCGCGTGACGCCGAGCCCAAGCCCGCGGTGTGACGGTCACGAGCGACGGGAATACTGACTGACATGGCAAAGCGTGATCTGAACGGGAAGGTCGTCGCCATCACGGGCGCCGGCAGTGGCATCGGACGCGCGCTGGCGCAGCTCGCGGCAGAGCGCGGTGCGAAGCTCGCGCTGTCGGACTGGAACGAGGTGGGTCTCGCCGAGACCGTTGCCTTACTCAAGTCAGGAACCCTGGTCACGAGCGCACGGGTCGACGTGGCCGATCGCGCGGCCATCGCGGCGTGGGCCGCTGGCGTTGCCGCTCACTTCGGCCAGGTCAACATGGTCGTCAACAACGCCGGCGTCTCCATGACCGGCGACTTCCTGGAGATGTCGTACGACGAGTTCGACTGGATCGTGGGCATCAACTTCAACGGGGTGGTCAACGGCACCAAGGAGTTCCTGCCGCACCTCATCGCATCCGGCGACGGCTACCTGGTCAACATCTCCTCGCTGTTCGGCCTCATCTCGATGCCGCAGCAGTCCGCTTACAACGCGACCAAGTACGCAGTGCGTGGTTTCACCGAGGCGATACGTGAGGAGATGCTGGTCGGCAAGCACCCGGTCGGCGTGACCTGCGTGCATCCCGGCGGCATCAAGACCGGGATCGCGCGCAACGGCCGCAAGGTTGCGTCGCTTGACTCCGATGCCCTCGACAAGACCTTCGACAAGCTCGCGCGCACGACTCCGGACAAGGCGGCGCAGATCATCCTCGACGCCGCGCTCGCCCACAAGCCACGCATTCTGGTCGGCTTGGACGCCCACGCACTCCACCAGTTCGCCAAGTTCGCCGGGGCCCGGTACCAGAACGTCTTCGCCGCCGGTGCCACCCGCATCATGGGTGGCGCACCGCGCTAGGTCTCAATAACGCGGTTCGGATCGGTACCGCGACGGGCGTCCATCGACGCCGACGAGACGCCATATCCAACGCGTCGCGCGGGTGCGCATGCCCAGCTGGTCGAAGAGCATGCGGACATCGGCGAACAGCAGCGCCCGGTCGTGGCGGGCCTGCGCGCCGCGGAACCACACCTCGCGGACAACCTTGCGCGGCAATCCCATCATCTGCCGATCGGCGCGCGACGGGACGATGATCGCGTCGGCCCCGATGCGCATGACGATCGGCGTGAGGATGGCAATGGCCATGCGGCTGAGCCAGGACATCCGGGGGGTGTGCTCGATCAGCCAGGCATGGGCAAACCCGATGTGACGGGCCTCCTCGGCGGCGTGGATCGCCATGATCCGCTGGAGCAGCGGTGGAATCTTGCTCGTCCGCAGGATCATCTTTTGGTAGTGGTCGATCGGCTCCTCGCCGGCGAGGATGATCGCAAAGAACAGGCCGGGCCAGAACGTGCCGATGTGGGCCACGAATGGGAAGACCCGCACGAGCCAGCGGGGGCATCCGGATACCTCCGGGCACGTCCGGTTCGTGAACTCCTGGAACATCTGGATGTGGTGGGTCTCTTCGGTCAGTTCATGTAGGAAGTAGCGGAACTCGGGGTTCTGGTTGCGCAGCCGGAGCAGGAACTGGGTGCCGCCCATGAGCAGGAGCTGCTCGAATTGGGCACCCGTCTTCGTCATGGCGGTCGTGCGGTGCCGGGCGACGGCCAGTTGGCGTTCACGGGGGAGCGCCCGGTACCAGGGATGCCCACCGAGCATGTCGGCTTCCGGCAGAACCCAGCGGTCGTCGTCATCGGGGATCTGGAAGGCCGGGTCGTCCCAGGGCACATCCTTGAACGCCGCGAACGAGCGCTCGACCGACGCCTGTGAGAGCAGCTGGAGTCGTTCGCGGTATTCGACCGATGGACCGGGCAGCGCCGGGGCATTGTGATCCATGAGCGTCATGGCACCTCCAAACGTCAAACTACCTGACAACCGCTACAAGGTGTCACAGTAATGGGCGCAGGGGCAATAACGCTCAGGAATTACCGCTGGCGAAGAGCTGGCGCAGGGCTGTGGACGGGTTGAGCTCGATGCCGATGTCCTTGGCCTGGCCCGCCATCTGGAACCACAGCGACCGCGACAGGATCGTCGCGAGGTCGTCCGCAGAAGGCTGCCGCGGCGTGGACCGAAGCCAGTGCCCGACGGTCCCGCGGATCTGGCCGATGAGTCCGTAGACCACCGTCTCGAGAATGGCGTAGTCGACGCCCCTGATCTCCATCTCCATCATGTCGGCGCCGAGCCGCACCATGGCGAGCACGCGCTGCGCGATGTGCTCGATGGCGCCGGACAGCTCGCTCGGCTTGCCGTCGCCCACCTCGCGCTCGATGGTGACGTAGAGGTTTGGGTTCTTGTCGGCCCAGGTGACATAGGTGGCGACTGCCGCATTGATGATCTGCTGCAGGCTGCGGTCGAGGCGAAGATCGGCGTCCAGTGAGCCGCGCAGCTCGGCGACGATGTGCGCCTGGACGGCGCGAACGAGCTCGGGCTTGCCGTCGAAGTGGCGGTAGATGACGGTCCGGACGATGCCGGCTTCGTCGGCAACGCGCTGGACGCTCAGCTCGGCATCCGTCGGCGATGACTCGATGACGCGAACGGCCGCCGCCACGACGCGTTCGCGTCGTTCGGCATTGTGTTCCTTCCAGCGCGCGGCGCGGCCGGAGGACGCTACGGGATCGGCCACACCGTGAGCCTACAGACGGCGTGCCCGCCGCGCTGGAGGGCTCGCGGCGGCGCGAAGCGCCTCAGTTTCGAGGAATTTCACCCGCGGTCGCCCGGCTGCGGTGCCAGCGGCGCGCTCAGCGGCGTCGATGCGCAACCAGCCGTCCCGGTCCAGGGCCGCAAGGGTCGGGCGTTCCGCCGTCGGCGCGCTGAGCAGGCCCGCCTCGGCGTCGGCGAGTAGAGAGGCAACGGTGTCCTCCGAATCGGTCTTGTTCGTCCCGATGAACCCGTTCGGGCCGCGCTTGATCCACCCCGTGACGTACGTGCCGGGCTTGACCCGGCCGTGCTCGTTGGGGACGACAGCACGTTCTTCGTCGAACGGCAGGTCGGCCACCGGGTGAGCGCGGTATCCGATCGCCCGGATCACGAGTGCGGTGTCGATGGGGCCCGCTGCGGTCTCGATGCGGCGGACGCGCCCGGACGCGTCGCCGACGATCTCGGTGGGGCCGGCGTTGAAGCGGAAGATGATGCGCGGCACGCCAGGCCGGACGCGTCGCGCCTGCAGCTCTGCGAGGAGCGCGGTCTTGTCGGACGTCACCTCGACCGGCGGCCCTTCGACGACGACGTCGATGTGGTCGACGCCGGCCAGGCCGATCAGCTCGGGCAGCGTGAACGCGGCGTCGGCAGGACCGCGCCGACCGAGCACGATGACCTCCGTGACCTTCTCGTGCCGCAGGGCTTCCAGTGCGGCGTCGCTGATGTCCGTCTTCTCCAGGTGTGAGACGTCCTGCGTCAGCACGCGCGCGACGTCGAGCGCGACGTTGCCGTTGCCGATGACAACGGCGCGCTCGTTGCTGAGGTCGAACGTTCGTCCGGCCTGGTCGGGATGGCCGTTGTACCAAGCCACGAACTCGGTCGCCGAGATGCTCCCGTCGAGGTTCTCGCCGGGGATGCCGAGCGCGCGATCGGTCGCTGCCCCGACCGCATAGACGACGGCGTCATGGCTCGCTGCCAACTCCGCGTGCGTGATGTCCTTCCCGACCTCGACGCCAAGGTGATACGCGAAACCTTGTTCCTCCTCGATGCTGCGGAAGAGGTTCTGGATGAGCTTCGTGTGCTGGTGGTCGGGAGCGACGCCGGCGCGCACCAGCCCGTGCGGAGTGAGCAGCCGGTCGTAGACGTCCACCGTGACGCCGGGGTACTTCAGCAGCTCATCGGCCGCGTAGAGCCCGGCCGGCCCGGCGCCGACGATGGCGACACGAAAAACGTTCTCCCCCGCACGCGGGAGGTGCCCCCACGGGGGACTGGGGTGCTTGTCGACGAGTGCCAGCGGCGGGCGGTCGGGGTGCGGATTGGCGACGAAGTACTCGGCGTTGAGGTCGAGGAATCGCTGTTCCGGCACCTCGAGCTTGTCGTGGGGCTTGATCGCGCCCACCGGGCATGCGGTGATGCAGGCGCCGCAGTCGACGCATTCGGCCGGGTCGATGAAGACCATCTCGGCCGTCCCGAAGCCGGGTTCGCCGGGGGCGGGATGGATGCAGTTGACCGGGCACGCGAGAACGCACGAGGCGTCCGCGCAGCAGGGCTGGGTGACGACGTGGGGCATCGGTCGGCCTCTCCGGAGACGTGCGTCGGGCTGGCCCGCTCAACTGTGGCGCGTGCCACATAACTGCAGGTCAGGTTGTGTTGACAGCCTCGATAGTAAGTGTGACATTGTGTTACACACAAGTTCTCCCACCTGCGGGAAGGATCACATCGCATGACTGCCACCGCTGAGTACGCCGACTTCCTGCGGACACTGTCCGAGGGCTCGGTCAACAAGCACTTCGACGCCTTTGAGGACATCGCCTGGGATGACCCGGAATTCGCGGTCGTCCCGAACGACCCGCGGTGGGTTCTTCCCGCCGTCGACCCGCTCGGCAGTCACCCTTGGTACCGCTCGCTGCCGCTGGGCCGCCAGATCGAGATCGGCATGGCGCGACAGGCTGGCATAGCCAAGGTCGGCTGGCAGTTCGAGAGCGTCCTGATCCGCGGCATCCTCGAGTACACGTTCTGGTCGAAGAACCAGGACCCGCAGTTCCGCTACCTCATGCACGAGGTGACCGAGGAGACGCACCACATCCAGATGTTCCAGGAGCTGGTCAACCGCATCGGCGTCGACACCCCCGGTGCGCGCCCGTGGTTCAAGTCGATCCAGACGTTCCTGCCGTTGGCCGGGCGCTGGTTGCCGGCGATCTTCATCACCGGCGTGCTCGCCGGCGAGGAGCCGATCGACCACGTGCAGAAGCTGATCATCCGCTCCGGTGAGAACCAGCACCCGCTGCTGCGGCGCGTCATGCAGATCCACATCGCCGAGGAGGCCCGCCACATCTCGTGGGCGCACGAATACCTCAAGCGGACGGCTGACCGGATGGGCTCGCTCAACCGGTTCGTGTTCTCGCTGGTGTTCCCGATCGTCATGCGGGTGCTGTGCGACATCATCGTCAAGCCGACCCCGCAGTTCGTCGCGGAGTATGGCGTTCCCCGCAAGGTGGTCAAGGAGCTCTACTGGAGCTCCCCGGAGTCCCGCAAGATGCTGCGCGACCTCTTCTCCGACGTTCGCATGCTGGCCGAGGACGCCAACCTGATGAACCCCGCGTCGCGCCGTGTCTGGAAGCTGTTGAAGATCGACGGACGTCCGGCGCGCTATCGCAGCGAGCCGGCTCGTGCGGCAGCATGACCCCATGACGAGTGAAGCCACCCACCTCGACGTCCTGATCATCGGTGCCGGCCTGTCCGGAATCGACGCCGCGGCGCACATCGCCAAGGCGTTCCCCGGCCGCAACTACGCCGTGCTGGAGCAACGCCACGAGCTCGGTGGGACGTGGAGTCTGTTCAAGTACCCCGGGATCCGCTCCGACTCCGACATGTTCACCCTCGGCTTCGGCTGGAAGCCGTGGAACGGCGATGTGGCGATCGCGGACGGGCCCGACATCCTGGCCTACCTGAAGGAGGCCGCTCGCGAGACCGGTGTCGACGAGCGCATCAGGTACAACCACAAGGTCACCAAGGCGTCCTGGTCGAGCGCAGACAAGCTCTGGACCGTCGACGTCGAACATCCCCCAAGCACCGAAGGTGCAGGGGGTACCCCCAACGACCGGGGGGCGACGTCGAAGCTGACCGCCGACTTCGTCTGGTGGACGTCCGGCTACTACGACTACGACGAGGCCTACACGCCGGAGTTCCCCGGCGTCGAGGACTTCAAGGGCCAGGTGATCCACCCGCAGTTCTGGCCGGAGGACCTGGACTACACCGGCAAGGAGGTCGTCGTGATCGGCAGCGGCGCCACTGCCGTGACTCTCATCCCGTCGATGTCCCGCGACGCCGGCCACATCACGATGCTGCAGCGCACGCCGACCTACATCATGAGCGTGCCGCAGATGCTTCCGGCGGCCAAGCTTGCGCGCAAGGTTCTGCCGCGCGAGCTGGCGAACAAGCAGATGCACAAGATCTACGCAGGCATCACGATCGGTACCTACCAGCTCATGCGGCGCAATCCGAAGCTGGGCAAGTCGATCATCAAGCGGAGCGCGCAGCCCTTCCTGCCGGCCGACTTCGACTACGACACGCACCTGTCGCCGCCGTACAACCCGTGGGAACAGCGGCTCTGTGCCGTCCCCGGTGGCGACCTGTTCAAGGCGATGCACAGCCACAAGGTCGACATGGTCACCGACCACATCGACTCCTTCACCGCCGACGGCATCCGGCTCAAGTCGGGGCGTGAGCTGAAGGCGGACATCATCATCACCGCCACCGGGCTCAAGGTCGTGACGATGGGCAAGGCGGCCCTCGAGGTCGACGGTGAGCCGGTCAAGATCGGCGAGCACTTCACCTACAAGGCGCTGATGCTCAACGACATCCCGAACTCGGCGTTCACGATCGGATACTCGAACGCGTCGTGGACGCTGAAGGCCGACCTCGTCTGCGAGTACGTCGTCCGGCTGCTCGACTACATGGACGAGCACAACTTCCAGGTGGTCATCCCGCGCGTTCGGGGCAGCCTCGCGCCGAGCCCGCTGATGGACTTGAGCTCGGGTTACTTGCAGCGCGCGCAGGGAGCGATGCCGATCGCCGGCGACAAGGACCCGTGGCGGCTGAAGAACAACTGGTACTTCGACAAGCGCGTCATCAAGCACCAACCGATCGAGGACGAGTCACTCGAATTCGCGTAAGCGCGCTAGGCGCTCCACTCGGCGGGCGGTCAAGCGTCGATGTCCAGGAGGGCGTGCAGCGCCTGTGCGCAGTGGTCGACCTCGGCGGCGAGTTTTGCGCGGTGGGCCTTCGAGGTGCCCGACCACCGAACCGCCCGGTCCTCGACGTAGGCCGCCCAGCCGTGGACGGCCGGAAGGGCTGATTCGTCGACGCCGACGGCAGCCATGACGCGGCGGGCTGCGGTCATCCGCAGCGAGTCGACGCCTTCGCTGCCCAGCGACAGGGAGCCGCTGCCGAAGACGAGTGCCAGGTAGAACGGACGGCGGCGCTCGATCTGCGCATAGAAGCGCTCGATGAACTGCCGAAGGGCGACCTCAGGTGCAGCGCCCTCATCGGGCGAGACGTTCCGCACCACCCGGCGCACCGCGGCGCCGACGACGGCGTCGTAGTAGTCGGTCTTGGTGGGGAAGTAGTGGAACAGCAGGCTGCGCGATATTCCGGCCTCGGCGGCGACCGCATCGATGGACAGGTCCTGGATGGGCTTTTCCACGAGCATCCGCAGCCCGATGCCGAGCAATTGCCGGCGCCGGTCGTCCGGGCTGAGCCGGGTTCGGACTGCCGTGGATTCGCTCACGCTATTGAGCATTGCTCAACAACTGTGGCATAGTCAAGCCATGGACTTTGCACCTTCCGAACGCGCCGGGGAGCTCACCGCACTGGTCAAGCAGTTCATCGAGACCGAGATCGAACCCATCGAGGCCGAGTACTTCGCCGAGATCAAGCGGCGCCGCGAGGCGGGCCAGGGCGAGAACTGGCACGAGCAGCCGATCATGGCCGAGCTGCAGGCCAAGGCCAGGGCCCAAGGCCTGTGGAACCTCTTCGTACCGACCGGTCACGAGGGCCCCTACGCCGAGCGCTACGGCACCCTCGGTGGCAGCGGGCTCTCCAACGTCGACTACGCCCCGATAGCCGAGCTCACCGGCCGGTCGTTCATGGCTCCCTACGTCTTCAACTGCAACGCGCCGGACACCGGCAACATGGAGGTGCTGCTCAAGTACGGCACCCAGGAGCAGAAGGACCGCTGGCTCGACCCGCTGCTGGACGGACGCATTCGCAGCGCCTTCCTGATGACCGAGCCCGGAGTCGCGTCGTCCGACGCCACCAACATGGAGCTCACGGCGGTCGTCGACGGCGACGAGATCGTCCTCAACGGACGCAAATGGTTCTCCACCGGTGTCGGCCACCCAGACTGCGAGATCTTCATCGTCATGGGCCTGACCGACTCTGAGCCAAATTCTGGGGCCAACCGGCACCGCCGGCACTCGATGGTGCTCGTCCCACGGGACGCCGCCGGCGTAAAGGTCGAGCGGATGCTCACCACCATGGGCTACTTCGACGAGCCGCACGGCCACGGTGAGGTCTCGCTGACGAACGTCCGGGTCCCGATCACGAACTTCATCGGCGGCCCGGGGGAGGCCTTCGCCATCGCGCAGGGCCGACTCGGCCCGGGTCGCGTGCACCACTGCATGCGCACGGTCGGCCTGGCCGAGAAGGCGCTGGAGCTGGCCTGCAAGCGCGGCACCGACCGTGTGGCGTTCGGCAAGCCGCTCGTGAACCTGGGCGGCAACCGTGAGCGTATCGCGCAAGCGCGCATCGCCATCGACTCCACCCGGCTGCTCGTGCTCAACGCGGCCTGGAAGCTAGATCAAGGCGGCCCGATGAACGCGATCAGCGAGGTCTCGCAGATCAAGGTGGCCGCGCCGCGGATGGCACTGGAGATCATCGACTTCGCGATGCAGCTGCACGGCGGCGGCGGCCTGACCGACGACTTCCCGCTGGCGGCGGCCTGGACGGGCGCGCGCTCGCTCCGCTTTGCCGACGGTCCCGACGAGGTCCATCTCGGTCTCATCGCACGGCTCGAGCTCATGAAGTACGGGCACGAGCGGTGAGCCGGCGTGTTCTTGTCACCGGCGGCGCATCCGGGCTCGGTGCCGCTCTGGTCGCTGAGTTCCTCAAGCGCGGGGACCGGGTGCTCGTCACGGACCTGGCCGACGACTTCACTCCGCCGCCCGGCGCTGACTACCTCCGCCTCGACGTAACCTCGGACGCCGACTGGGCCGCGGCCCGAACCTGGGTCGAGGCCGAGCTCGGCGGGCTTGACGTCCTCGTCAACAATGCCGGCATCGCGACAGGTGGACGGATCGACGTCGTCAGCCTGTCCGAGTGGCAGGGCGTCATCGACATCAACCTGCTCGGCGTCGTGCGCGGCTGCCAGACGTTCGTCCCGATGATGAAGCAGCAGGGGAGCGGCCACATCGTCAACACGGCCAGTCTCGCCGGCCTGGTCCATCCGCCGGGCATGGCGTCGTACACCGCCGTGAAGGCGGGCGTCGTCGCCATCAGCGAGACGCTCAGCTACGAGCTCAGCCCGTGGAACATCGCCGTGTCGGCCGTCTGCCCCGGTTTCTTCCGGACCAATCTCGCGTCGTCGCTGAATGGATCGGACGCGGCCGTCGACAAGATTGCCGCCCGGCTCATCGACAAGTCGCCGCTGGCCGCCGACCAGATCGCCGCAGAGGTCATGAAGGGCATCGACGCGCGTCGTATGGTGATCCAGCCTGACGCCCCCGGGCGCAAGGCGGTCTGGACCAAGAAGTTTGCCCGGCCTCTCTACGACCGCGAGCAGCGACGCTTCGCGGAGCGGATCCGGGCCATCACCGAGTCAAGTGCAACGAAGAGGGAAGCATGAGCAAGGGAACGATTCTGATCACCGGCGCGAGCTCGGGCCTCGGCGAGGAGATGGCTCGGCAGTTCGCCGACCTCGGCTACGACCTCGGGCTGGCCGCACGGCGCACCGACCGGCTCGAGGCCCTGAAGGCCGAGCTCGTCGCCAAGCACCCGGAGACCCGCGTCGAGCTCAAGGCGCTCGACGTCAACGACGACGAGGCCGTCTTCCGCGTGTTCAGGGAGGTCGCGGCGGAGTTCGGCAAGCTCGACCGCGTCATCATCAACGCCGGCCTCGGCAAGGGCGCTCCGCTCGGCACCGGCCGCTACGACGCCAACAAGCAGACGGCCATGACGAACTTCGTCGCCGCTCTGGCGCAGACCGAAGCAGCCATGGAGATCTTCCGTGCCCAGGCATCGGGGCACCTCGTCATGATCTCCTCGGTCTCGGCGATGCGGGGCATGCGCAAGACGATCACCACCTACGCCGCCACCAAGGCCGGCGTCGCGGCGCTCGCGGAGGGCCTGCTCAACGAGAACGTCAAGGCCAAGGGCATCGACGTCTCGATCATCTACCCCGGCTACATCCGCTCGGAGATGAACGAGAAGGTCGCCCAGAGGACGAAGTTCATGGTCGACACCCAGACCGGAGTCCGCTCGATGGTCAACGCCATCGAGAAGCGCAAGGAGAAGGCGCTCGTCCCGGCCTGGCCGTGGGTGCCCTTCGGGTTCCTGCTCAAGAACGCTCCGATGGGCGTCGTCCGAAAGCTGATGTAGTCGTGGCGGACGACAACGGGACGGTCGCCGGCGCGCAACTCGTCCGGGACGAGGACGCGTTCGACGTCCCCGCCGTGGACCGTTGGCTGCGTGCGACCGCCGACGCGTCGGGCTGGGGCAATGGCCTGCCCGAGGTGCGGCAGTTCTCCGGCGGCGCGTCCAACCTGACGTACTTGCTTCGCTACCCGCAGCAGGACCTCATCCTGCGTCGGCCGCCGTCCGGCACCAAGGCGAAGGGCGCGCATGACATGGGCCGCGAGTACCGCATCCAGGCGGCCCTCGCGCCGGTGTTCCGGTACGTCGCGCCGATGGTGGCTTACTGCGACGAGGACTCGGTCATCGGCTCGGAGTTCTACGTGATGGAGCGGGTCGCCGGGCACATCCCGCGCAAGGACCTCGGCATTGAGCTGTCCACCCAGCAGGTTCGGCAGCTCTGCATGAACGTCCTCGACCTGTTCGTCGACCTGCACTCCGTCGACCCGGCTGCGGCCGGGCTCGACCAGCTGAGCAAGGGCGACGGCTACGTCGCGCGCCAAGTCGGTGGCTGGACGGCCCGTTTCGAGAAGTCGAAGACGTGGAACGTCCCGTCATGGAAGAAAGTCATCGGTTGGCTCGACGAGAACCAGCCGACCGACCGGGGCGCCGTACTCATCCACAACGACTTTCGGTTCGACAACCTCGTGTTTGATGAAGCTGATCCCACCCGGCCCATTGCTCTGCTCGACTGGGAGATGGCGACCATCGGCGACCCGCTGATGGACCTGGGTAGCACCATCTCGTACTGGATCGAAGCCGGTGACTCGTCCTGGTTGCAGCGGTTCCGGATGCAGCCGACGAACCTCCCCGGCATGCTCACGCGCCGCGAGGCCGTCGCCTACTACTCCGACCGGATGGGCTTCGAGCTGTCCGACCGTCAGTGGGCGTTCTATGAGGTCATGGGCCTGTTCCGGCTCGCGGTGATCCTCCAGCAGATCTACTACCGCTATCACCACAAGCAGACGACGAACCCGCGGTTCAAGAACTTCTGGCTGGCGTCGCACGTCCTGCATCGACGGGCGCGGCAGATCATGCGGGAGGTTCGTTGAGCGTCCTGCTGCTCGTCCGCCATGGGCAAGCGTCGTTCGGCAAGCGCAACTACGACGCGCTGTCCGAGCTCGGCCACGAGCAGGCGCGGATCCTTGGGGCTGCCTTCGCCGCTCGCGGCACCGTGCCGACGCGCATCGTCTGCGGCGGGCTGCGCCGGCACGCGGAGACGGTCGATGGGATCCTCGACGGGCTGGGCGACATTGCCTCGCCCGAGCTCGTCGTGGACGACGGGTGGGACGAGTTCAACTTCGAGCACGTCATGCAGGTGCACAAGCCGATGTACAAGTCGCGCGTCCTGATGCTCGCCGACTACGCCCGGACGCCGCCGGCCGAGCGTCGTGCCCGGTTCCAGGCGCTGTTCGAGGAGGCCACCCAGCGGTGGACCGGCGGCGAGGCCGACGATGACTACCAGGAGTCGTTCCCGGCGTTCAGCCAGCGGGTCGACGAAGCGCTCCGGCGGACCGCCGATCAGGCCGAAGGCACGGTTGTCGTCGTCAGCTCCGGCGGCCCGATCGGGCTGGTCGCGTCACATCTGCTGGCCGGCGACGCGTCGCTGTGGGTGCAGCTCAATCGCGTCGCGGTCAACACCGCGGTGACGAAGCTGGTGACCGGCCGCTCCGGCATCACGCTGTCGACCTATAACGAGCACGGTCACCTCGAGCACGACCGCAGGCTGCTCACGTATCGGTAGAGGCAACTACGCGAACAACGCCTGGCCGACGTACTCGCCGTCCTTGATGCCCGGGGGGATCGCGAAGATCGATGACTGCGTGAAGCGGAGGTACTCCATCAGCGCGTCGTTCTTCGACATCGCTGTCTGGATGGGGATGAACTGCTTCTCCGGGTTACGTACGAAGCCGATGAAGAACAAGCCGGCGTCCATCCGGCCCATCTCGTTCGTGCCGTCGGCGATGTTGTAGCCGCGCCGCAGGATGCGGGCACCGCCATGGTTGCTCGGATGCACGACGCGGACGTGGGCATCGGACGGGATCGCGAGCGCGCCGTCCCTCTTGGCGTGAAAGTTCGGCTGGTCGAACTCAGTGCCGCCACTGAGCGGCTCGCCCGTCCCCTTGGTGCGGCCGACGAAGCGCTCCTGGTCACGCAGCTTCTGCCGGTCCCACAGCTCGACGGTGATCATCGCGCGCCGGGTGATCAGGTACGAGCCGCCGGCCAGCCACGTGTCCCCGTGGTCGTCTGACGGCGCCACCCAGACGTGCTTGTCGAGCTCGTCGGTGTCCTCGGCCTTGATGTTCGCGGTGCCGTCCTTGAAGCCCATGAGGTTGCGCGGAGTGGTCTGGCCCCGGGTGGTCGACGAGCTGCGCCCGAAGCCGTGCTGCGACCAGCGCATCGACACCGTCCCGAACCCGATGCGCGTCAGGTTGCGGACCGCGTGCACGGCGATCTGCGGGTCATCGGCGCACGCCTGGACACAGATGTCGCCGCCGGACGTGCCCGGGATCAGCCTGTCGAGCGGGAAGCGGGGGAGCGGCCGCAGGACCGCCGGCTGCCGGTCGGCGAGCCCGAACCGATCCTTGCCCGCCGCCGTTCGGAACAGGCCCGGTCCGAAGCCGATGGTGATCGTCAGGTTGGCGGTCGTCAGGTTGGCGGTCGTCAGGTCCATCGCCTCGCCGGTGTCGTCCGGCGGGAGATCGGGCCGCCCCCTAACCGGCCCGATCGCACCTGCCGGCTCGCCGGCCATCATCCGTTCGGCGGCCACGGTCCATGTCTTGAGCATCGCGATGAGCTCGGCACGGGATGTCGTGCTGACGTCGTAGGACGCGAAATGCAGGTTGTTCTGGACGGCGGTCGTGATGCCGGGCTGATGATCGCCGCGCAGCGAGTGCGTCTCCGGCCGGTCGTGGCCGGCGGGAATGACCTCTCGACCCAACAACAGACCGGTCGCGCCGGCCGCGAGGCCTGCGCCAAGGAGCGCCCGCCGGCTGACACCGTCGGTCACGGCAGGACGGCCGAGACCTTCGCCATCGATTCACCGAGGGCGTTGACGTTGTCCGACAGGCCCTTGACCTGCGCCTTCGTCAGCTTGTCGTAGGTGACGAACTCGTCGGCCTTCTTCGTGGCATCGAGCAGGCCCTGGACGGCGCCGAACTGGTAGTCGATCTTCTTGGCGAGCGCGGCGTCTCGGCCCTCGATCACCGGCTTCAGCAGGTCGAAGCCCTTCCACGCGCCGTCGAGGTTGGACTGGAAGTCCCACAGATCGGTGCGCGACCAGTACTCCTCCTCACCGGTGACCTTCTCGCCGGCGATCTCCTCGAGCAGCCCCTGGGATCCCTCGACGATGTCCGTCGCCGTGATCGTGAGGTGGTTGCCCTGCTTCGCGATCGTCTTCGTGTCCGCCAGCAGTTTGTCGGCCAGCTTGGCCTGCTGGGCATCGGTCAGCGGCGTGTAGTTCTTCGCGCGCGCGGGCCACAGGTCCTTCTCCAGGCGGTGCCAGCCGGTCCACTCCTCGCCCTCGGCCAGGCCGGCCTCGCGGGCATCGATCGCTGGGTCCAGGTCTCCGAACTCGGAGGCGATCGTCTCGACCCGCTCCCACCGGGCACGCGCGTTCGGATAGAGGTAACGGGCCTTGTCGTCCTCGCCCACCTTGACTGCCGTCATGAAGTCGGCCGTCTGCCGGACGAGCCCAGCGAGCTCACCCTGGACGAAGGCCGTGTACTGGGTCGTCGCCCGCTTGAGCTGCGTCCGCTCGGCTGGGCTGTAGGGCTTAGGGCTGGCGGAATCCGATGCATCTCTCGGCGTCGTGCCGCAGGCGGTCAGCGCCAGGCTTAGGGTGACGGCAACCGTCAGGGCCGTTGGGGTACGCATGTCTTCCTCCTTGTTCGAGGAAGGTTAGCCTATCCTTACTTGCAGGTGAGGCCGGCCTAGTTCGCGCTCGCACTCGTCCGGCACGGCTCGTTCCGCAGGCTGCCGCACGCCGGCTGAGCTGCCGGAATGGTCTGGCCCGGAATCACCGGCAGCACGAGGCGTGACTGCTTGTTGTTCGCGAACACCACGTCGACCTTGGGCGGGGCGGACCCCAGTTCCGGCTTGGTGTGCAGGAAGTTCCAGATCGGCTGCGTGCCGTTCGGAGCCGAGACGACGATGCGGATGCGCGTGCCGGCCCGGTAGGGATGTCCGCTGAAGTACAAGGGCACCGTGACCTTGGCGAAGTCGGTCGACGACAGCGGTTGATCGTCGCCTGGCCGAAGCGACGGATGCGGCTCGAGCAGGGTGCTCGGCTCCTTGAACATCCCGGTGCTGGTGGTGTCGAGCTTGCGCATGCTTCCGCGCAGGAAGCCGTTCTGGACGAACGTCTCGTTGCCCTTGGCGTCGATCTCGCTGACGGTGACCAGGAAGTCGGCGTCCGGCTGCGACGAGCGCGCCCACAGTTCCACGGCACCTGCGCCCACCACAGTCGTGTCCTGGGACAGCGGTGCCGTGACGTAGGAGAGCGACTTGCCGGCCGGATGTGGACGCCAATCCCACGTCCAGCTCTTGGAGTTCGCCCACAGCCCGCCGGTGCCCGTTCCGCCGGTGTAGTCGTTCAACGGCAATGCCGACGGATCGGCGCTGAAGGAGTTGATGCCGCGCGCCGTGGCGGGGGTGTCGCGAAGCGTCTGGTTCGGTCCCAGGTACCAGGACCTCGCCTGCTGGGTGGGGATCGGGAATGCGTCGAACGACTTCTCGTAGCTCGGATAGGGGTTGCCGGCCACCTTCTGGCCGACGGGGTCCGCGCCCGCGCCGTTCTCGAACAGCACCCGGACGGGCTTGAGTGCTTCGAACGCCTTGCGCGCCAAGTCATAGGTCGGCTGGAGCTGTACCGGGTCGGCCGGCAATGTGATCGGCTCGGTGGGCGACGTGCCGAGTGCCTCCGCATAGAAGACCGGAGCGGCCGCGCGGACCAGGGCAGACTTCGCCAGCGGCGCTTCCTTGGCCACGTACAGCATCAGGAAGTCGAACAGCCGATTCACGGTCGTCGGGTCGAGCGAGTCGATGTGGGCGCCGTTGGTGAACGTGAACCACTTCTTCGACGTCCCGGTCATCCGCTTGGCCAGCGTCGGGCAGTGCCCGCCGGTCTGCTCGTCCTGCCACTGGCAGGCCATGAAAACCGGCACGTTGATCTTGTGCACGAAGGTCACCGGGTCGAGCGGGTCGGCGACTTCCGGACGGTAATGGTCGTTGGCCTCGATCTTCGCCAACAGATCGGCGGCCTCCGGGTGCAGGATCTGGTTGTCCTTGCAGACCTGGTCTCCGTCAGCGATCTTCTGCTCGGCATACGGCTGCGTGCCTTCGGCGCCCGTGCCGGCGGGCTGCGCCTCGGCCTGACGCTCCTTGGCCCATGCCACCGCGAATCCGTCGTTGCGGATGCCGCCGGGGTACAGCGTCGTGGCGACGGTGTCGATGACCGAGACGGGGCTCAGGGCCGCGAGGCTCGGCGGCTGGGTCTGACCGACGAACAGCTGGCTGATCCCGCCGTACGAGATGCCGAGCATGCCCACCTTGCCGCCGCGCACCCAATTCTGCCGGGCGACCGTCTCGATGACGTCGTAACCGTCGAGACTCTGCAGCGGCTCGAAGAAGTCGAAGGCGCCACCCGAGCATCCGGTGCCGCGCATGTTCACGTCGACGACCGCGAAGCCCATGAGGTTCGCCAGGACGGCGATGCCGCTGACCGGCCCGGACGGCTGGGCGTAGCCGTACCCGGCGTACTCGACGAGCGTCGGGTAGGGAGCGGTGTACGGGGCAACACCACCCGGGACGTTCACCTCGGTGAGCGGGGTGCCCGGAAGCCCGAGGTTGGCCGGCTGGGTCGGCGGGTGCACCGCGTACGCCAGCTTGGTCCCATCTCGCATCGTCATGTAGCCGTACCCGCTGGTCGGCAGCGTCTGGTTGTAGACGTCCGTGCTGGGCGGCGCGGACTGGTTCGGCAGGACGGTGATCGGGTCGGACGTCTCACCGCCAGACTGCACGGTGTATCCGGTGCCGGCTGGAACCTCGCGGAACAGCGAGCCACCCAGCGAGTTCGCATCGTGCGAGGCGATCTGGCTGCCGTCGGACTTGTGCAGCGCGACCGTCGCGCCCGGCGTCAGGCCGGTGACGTAGACCTGCCCCACGCTGCCCTTGGCCTCGAACGACGTCGCAGCCATGGCCGGGCCGTCGACCCGGGCGATGAGGAAGGCCAGTGGCAGCAGGGCCATCAGGACGAGAACGATCGGGCGGCGCAGTCGGATGGTCATGATTCAGCCTCGGGCGATGTGGGCGAAGACCAGCTGCGACTGTGCGTTCGCACCGGCCTGGTTGGGGTGCAGCGGTGCTGCGATGTTGACCAGCGGGTTGAGCGAGATCACTCCGGCGGCCTCGACATACCGCACGTTCGGCGGGGTGCAGGCGTTGTGCCCGATGGTCGGGATGTAGGTGTCGGCGACCTCGGCCTTTGTCGCGGCCGCGGCGCGGGCGAGCATCGCGTTCATCTCTTTGTACTTCTGCGTGAACCACTGGGCATCAGTGGGCGTCACCGGGACGAGCGGGTAGCAGCCCTGCTCGTTGTCCGGCATGGCCTCGAGGTAGTTCACGAGGATGATCCGGGTCTTCTTGTTGGCGCGGGCCCGTGCGCCGGTGATCGCCGCCTCGATCTTCGGCCGCGTGGCCGCGATCTTCGCCGAGACGTCGTCGACGCCGTTCTTGACGTGACTGACCTTGCAGGACGTGACCGTCGACTGGAGGCACTCCTGAGCCAGACCCACCAGGCCGATGTCATTGCCGCCGATGCCGATGGTGACCAGGTCGGTCGTGGGGGAGATGCGGTCGAACTGCGGCGCGTTGGTGCCGTCCTGTGTGGCCTGCGGGCCGGCGAAGTTGCTCGTCGTCGCCCCACCGCACGATGCATCCCGGAAGGTCGGGACCTTCAGCAGCGCCGCCACCTGATGCGGGTAGTCGCTGACTGACTGTGCACACCCGAGGGGCACGTACGTCTCGTCCGGGACCATGGAGAAACCGGTGGACGACGTGTACGAATCACCCAGCGCGACGTACTCCTGGTAACCGGTCGCGGTCGTGGCGGCATGCGCCGGCACGAGCATGACTGCTGCAATTCCCAGTGCGCAGGACAGCGAGGCAGCGAGAAGTCGGAGAGGCTTCATCCAGATGTTCCGTTTCGTGATCAGGGCTTGAGCGCGGCGAACGGTGCGGCTGCGCCGTAGATCTTGTACAGAGCGAACGGCCCTGCCTCGAACGTGCTGCAGCGATCCTCGAACAGCTGAATCGCGCGCGGGTCGGACATGCCAGCGCCATACCCGACGGCCTTGGTGCCGTCGACCCGCCCGGTGGCCAAGCGCGCAATACGCTGCACCATCCCGAGGCGGTGGGCGTCGTCAGCCTTGCGCCACCAACTGCAGGTGAAGCTGCTGAGTGGGCCGGGACTCGACTGTGCAGCGACCGACGGGGCCGGCGGCGCCATGATCTTGTTCAGGACGTCCGCCGTGGGAAGCGTCAGCGCGCTGAGCAGCGGCGCACACGTCTTGGCCGCGAGTCCCTGGGCACAGATGCTGGCGAAGATCGCAGTCTGCTGCTCGACGAGGACCGGGAGGATCGAACCGCCTCCCGGCTTCGGGGGCGTTGCCGCCCAGGTGCAGATGTCGCCGTTGCCCGCCGGGTAACCGGAGACGGTGAAGCCGGCGAGACAGCTCACCAATTCGGCTTCGTTCAGGAGGTCCCCGGTCCCAATGCTCGTCGCCGGAACCGTGCCGTTGACGCAGTTGGGCAGCAGCAGTGGCGACGTGACGAGACCCTTGCCCGGCGCAGCCTTGTTGCCCCACCAGCAGTTGCCGGTGTTGCCGGGGAAGGAGTCCCACCAGAAGTCGACGCCGTTGGGCTTTACCGCGCCGTCCGGCGCGACTCCCATGACGTTGTCGTTCTGCTCGTTGTTGTACGACGTCGAGACCTTCGTCTGGTCGCAGCCTGGGACAGGCGTGCCGCTACCCAGCGGCGGCGGCCCGCACACCGTCGCGTCCGGGACGGCGAACAGCATCGTGCCGCGCCGCCAGTTGTCGTAGAAGTGGTTGCCGCGCACCTTGTTGGCGTTTCCACCGGCCAGCCACAGGCCGGTGCCGACCGGAGCGGCGATGAACGGCGCCACGTCGGAGTCAGGGGTGAACGGGTTGAAGTTGTTGCTGTAGAAGTTGTTCTTCTCGATGACGTTGCCGTGCTGCGGGAAGCCGGGGTGGCCGGCGGCCGTGAACACGTCGGTGGTGAAGCCGAGCGCATTGTCGTAGAAGTTGTTCTCGGTGATCTGGGTGCCGTGGCTGTTGGTGCCGGAGAAGCCGCCGTCGTTGTGGTGGCTGTCGCACCAGCGGAACGTCTGGCTGTAGCGATAGTCCGGGTAGAACGGCAGGTACCGGTTGTCCGTCGTGTCGGCGCCCGAGCCGGGGTAGAGGCCGGAGTCGCCGTTGCCGGCGGCCTCGCAGTTCTGGACCAGGCCGTGGTCCTCGACGAACGTCAGGACGCCGTATCCGCCGGCGTAGTACGTCTTGAACCGGTCGAACATGTAGCCGTCGGTCTCAAGGATGTAGATGTCGTGCTCGCGGGCGTGCCGGACGGTGACATTGCGCAGCACGAATCCGTCGGCCCGGTCGACGAAGATGCCGACATCCTTCTTGTTGCCGACCGCGGATGGACCACCATTGCCGGCAGAGGCGTCACCGGCTTCGACGACGACGTCGTCCGCGTTGACGCCCGAGCCCTCGAGCTGGAGGTTGCAGCGGATGCAGGGGCCGACGTTCGGGATGCCGTGGCGGTTCTCCAGCGGTGTGGCCGGAAGGGCTGTCGTGTCCGGTCCTCGGCCGATGACCGCGACCAGGTTGGCGTCGTTGGGGCAGTGGAGCTGGTAGTCGTGCGACAGCGCTCCGGGGTCGCCGCTGTCAGACTTCGTCGCGTATTGCGCGCACCCCGGGTCATGGGTGGGCTGCGAACGGGCGGTCGGCTCTTGATAGAGGCCCGGCATGACGACAACACGGTCGTTGTTGCCGGACGCGGTCACGGCCGTCTGGATCTCGTGGTAGGCGCACCGCTTGAACAGCTGTGCGTTGATGCGAAGCAGGGTGCGGGCCGAGTCGGCGCTGAAGCTCTGGTGGTCGGTGGGCCGGTTGTAGTAGCCGGAGGCCTGTGCCTTGGCGACGGCGCTCTTGAGCCGGGTCATCGAGTCGGACTGGCAGACGACGCGGGTCACACCGGGAGGGGCGTCATCGAGCGCGGTGTTGAGGGACCGCGGGGTCGGGATGGCGCCGCCGGCACAGGGCGAGACCGCACAGTCCGGCTTGGGGTCCGGCCAGTACGACGGCCGCTCGACGTGCGCCGAGGCGGGCGAGGCCGCCAAGGCGGAGAAGACTGCCAGCACCAGGCCGATGACGGCGGTCGATGCGACCGTCCGACGCGAACGTGCGGGAGGGAATGGACGGGGGTTGCCGCGCATGTGTCGGTTCCTTTGACGCCGTGCAGAGATGCATTCCGATACAAAGATGTATCGAACAGTGTGTGGCCCGGGCCCCGATCTGTCAACGCGGCTGCAGAGGTGCGTCATTCCATGGCGCGGTTGACCGTTTCCAATACACTCGTGTATCCAATGGGTTGAATCGGGGACCATGACTGAGACGAAGCCGCAGAGCAAGCGCCGCGCCAAGACCAGGCAACGGCTGCTGACGGCCGCGCGCGAAGTGTTCGCCCGCGAGGGCTTCGGCCGCAGCACGGTGGAGCAGGTTTGTGAGGCCGCCGGGTTCACGCGGGGCGCGTTCTACTCGAACTTCACCAGCCTGGACGAGCTGTTCCTCGAGATGTGGGCGCAGGAGTCCGCCTCGATGCTTGCGCGGCTTGAGGAGGTTGCCCAGGACGACGTCTCGGACGTGCACGACGTTCGCTCCGGCGTGGAACGGGTGCTGGACGTGCTCCCGGTTGACGCCGCCTGGTTCCGGATCACGCTGGAGTTCACCGCGCACGCCGTGCGGACGCCCGGGCTGGCCCGCATCATGGCCACCCGCGAAGACGCCATCCAGGAAGCATTGCTGCCGGTCATCGACGGCTTGCTCAGTCGGATCAACCGTCGCGTCACCGATCGCGAGGCCTTGGGCCGTTCCTTGGTGGCCGCGTACGACGGCACGTTGACCCAGCTGGCTGTCGAACCCGACAACCACGCCGTCCGTCAGCATCGGATCGAGCTCTTCACCGTTCTCGTGGAGCGCTACTCCGAGCCCGTCCGGCCGCGCTGGCGGGTGCTGCCCGGTTAGGGCCGTCGTCTATCCGCGCAATGCAGAGGCGAAGATGCCCGGGAGCTTCGCCCAGCTGGGCGCGCCGGCAAAGCGGGCCAGCCGACGTCCGGTGACGGCCGCGGTCTTGTTCGTGACGAACCACGGCGGGCGCGGCGAGATCGCGAACTGGCCCGTCGCGACGGAGCGCGGGAAGGGCCGGAACGGGCCACGGACGACGGTCCGCTCGGTGTGATCGAGCAGCAGGCCGTTGTGCACGATGCCGATGCCGCTCTGGGCGTCGTCGAGCGTGTGTCCGGGGTAGGCACCCCACGTCGCCCGGGACGTCAGGTAGCCGACGGCGGTCCAGGCGTTGATCGCGACTGTGCCGTACCGCAGCCGCGCGACAGCCTCGGTGAATCCGTCACCCAGTCGGCGTATCGAGCGCGGGTGAGCGACGATGTTCGCGCCGAGCGTGCCGGCCAGTTGCTGGTTGGCGAAGTCGACGGCGCGATCGACGAACTGCTGGCCGCTTCCGGGCAGGCTGGTGATGGTCAGGACCGGGGCGAAGTACTCCTCGGTGAAGGCTGCGTCGCCGTTGGGCGACACGCCTTCGAGCAGCACGCGGGCGTTGTCGGTGCCGACCCGCTTGGCTCCCGGGTGGGTGGCGACGGCGGCGTCGGTGCGGTCGCCGCTGCCGGGGTAGTACGGCGCACGGCCGGTGGCCGAGGCATACGCCGAACGCAATGCGGCGAGGAACGCGTCCTTCTGGCTCCAGTCGTCACTGAGCACGACGACCTGCGACGCGACGCAGTTGTAGCCGTTGTTGTGCAGCCGCTGGGTGACGATGTGTTCAGCCTGGAACTTCAGGTCGCGCTTCGACCATCGCCCGGGAATGACGATCGTCGGCGAGACGCCACCGAGCTCGCTGGTGATCGGCTTGTCCAGCAGGGCCTCGCCGCGCGCCTGGCGGGCTCGTCCCTCATTGCCGGGCCCGAAGACGATGGCATCGTGGGACTTGATGCTGCCGGTGATGTGGACGTGGCCCACGCCGGCGTGCCCGATCGCCTGGGCGCCGACCTCGATGCCGCCGGTGACGATCCGGACGAGGCCCAGCTCGATGAACGGGGCGAACACCTTCTCGAACACCGGGAGCAAGGGATCGGTGATCGGGTTCAGCTTCAGCAGGACGACGCGGTTGTTCGCGAAGAGCTCGTACAGCGTGTCCAAAGGGGCGATCGAGAAGATGTTGCCGGCGCCCAGGACGACGCCGACACCGCCGCCCTGCTCCGGCGTCCGTTCGCCGAGACCGGCAGCCTCGTGCAGCTGCTGCGGCGTCACGCCCGGCTTCGACCACACGTCGGCGCTGAATCCGTTCAGCAGCAGGCGGTCGAACACACTGTGCGGAAGCACACGCACGGCGACGCGGTCGCCCGGCGCCGAGGACAGGCGATACCCATCGATCGGGCTCTTCCCGGCATCGAGCGCGGCGAGCGACTGGCTGAGGGCACCGACCTCGGACGCCAGCGCGTAAGGGCCGCTGATCCATTCCTCGCCGACCAGCGGCGAGTCCGCCGGCAGCTGCTTGATGGAGCAGGCGACATCGACCCATTCCTGCGCGTGGCGCTGGATGGACGCACCGAGCGCCGCGAGCAGGCTCTGGCGATCGGCCAGCGTCAGGGTGGTCCAGATCTTCTCGCCGTGCTCGAGGTCAGCGATGACGGCGTCCAGGTCGACAGCAGTTGCGATGCTCATGCCTCAGTGTCGAGCTTCGCCGAGGGAGTCGCGATGGTCCGCGGTCGCGAAAGCCGTCGCGACCCAGTGTGCTCGCGCACAGTCGCGGGTTACGGTGTGCCTGTGACGCGACGTGCGAGTGGAACGGTTTCCGCCGAGGGGCCAGCCGTCGTCGATGCGCTCGTCGCCGATGTCGACGGCCTAGCCACGACGCTCGCGCACCGCATCCGTCTGGACGACTATTCCTACGCTGAGACGACGCTCATCACCTTCGACGAGCTCGTCACCGCGTGCCGCGACAATCTCGCTGGCATCCTCGGCACGCTGGGTCGTGACGGCGTGGAGCCGGACCGCTCGGCGGCCGTCGCCGCCGGTCGCTTGAAGGCGGAGCGGGACATCCCACTGCCCGCCGTCCTCCACGCGTATCGGATGGCCGGCCGGCTCATCTGGGAGGAGGTCGTCACGCGCTCCGACCCGTCCGACGCCGACGCGCTGCCCGGCATCGCGGCGCGGATGTGGGCAGTGATCGACGAGATGTCGAGCGTCGCCACTGACTCCTATACCGAGGCAACGCTGGATCGGGCTCGTGCCGACGCCCAGACGCGGCAGACAATGCTGCGCGCCCTGCTCCGCGGTGAGATCCACGAGCGGTCCCACCTCGATCAGCACCTTCGTGTCCTGCGCCTGGCCGAGCACGGCCGCTACCTCGTTGCGTGCGTCGACGGCCCGCAGCCAGAGGCCGCTCCGGGAGCCAGCCTCGAGCAGGCGCTGGCCCGTCGCGGATTGCCGTCGCAGTGGATCGGCGAGCTGCGCCTGCATGCCGGCCTCATCGCGATCCCGGACGGCATGGACGTGGCGCGGGCGATCGCTGCCCTTCAATCAGTCGTCAGCAGCCGGGCCGGAGTGAGCGTCCTGTTCGAGGCCCTGGAGAGTGCGCCACTGGCGTTCCGTGAGGCTCAGCTCGCGATGCAGAGCGCACCGCCCACCGAGGCGACGGTCTCGGTGTACGGCGAGCGGTCGACCGGGCTGCTGCTTGCGCGTGCGCCCGAGGGTGAGCGGGATCTCGCGCGTGCCGTGCTCGGTCCGTTGCTGCAGTTACCCGATGCCGACAGCCTGCTCGAGACGCTCGCCCTGTGGTTCGAGTGCGAGGGCTCGGCCTCGGCCGTGGCGGAGCGGCAGCACTTCCACCGGAACACCATCCATCAGCGGTTGCGGCGGATCGAGCAGGTCACCGGGCGGGCGGTCTCGAACCCGGTGGCTGCCGCCGAGCTGTACCTGGCGCTCCAAGCCGTCCAGCTCGGCCACGTCTGACCGCAGCGCTCGGCGCGCTCAGACCTTGCTGCACTCCTTGCCGATCCGGTTCATGACCTGCCACCAGCGCCCGACTTCCGGATAGAGCGCTGCCTTGCCCGTGGTGATCATCCCCACCGAGATGTCGCGGGCCGGGTCGGCCCAGCCCAGGATGTTGATCCAGCCGAGGTGACCGAAGGCCTGCTCGGTGTCAGGCCCGAACAGGCTGAAGACCTTGCCGCCGAGCATGTACCCGCGGCTGAACCCGATGGGCAGGCCGAGGCTGAGATCGACCTCGAGGTGCGACTGCTCCACCCGGGCGCGACGGATGGTGCGGGCCTCCATGACGCGGATGCCGTCGAGCTCGCCACCGCGCAGCAGCAGCTCGTAGAAGCGGCCCAGCTCGTTGGCGGTCGAGACGCCGCTGGCAGCCGGCAGGACGGAGGTCAGGAAGCGCGGATCGTTGGACATCCGGGTCGCCGCATCGGGCTGGATGCCGCCGAGTGCGCGGGTGAGGAAGGAACGCAGTGGTGGTGGCAGCACGGGCCCCGTCGGGTAGTTGAGCGCCACCCGGGGAATGTCCTCCGGGTCTACGCCGTAGTTCATCCAGCGGAAGCCCAGCGGGTCGAGGATCTCGGCGGCCAGGACGTCCCGGATGCTCTTGCCGGTCACCTCCCGCACCACCTCGCCGAGGATGCTGCCGCCCGAGACGGCGTGGTACGCCTGCCGCTTGCCGGCTCGACTCGTCGGCCTGGCCGCGTACATCAGCTCGCGCTGGAACTCCCAGTCGTCGATGCGGTCGAGGTCGAACGCCTCCTTCGGGAGGAGGGCGAGGCCAGCGCGATGCGATAGGAGGTGATTGATCGTGATGTTGGCCTTGCCGTTCTCGGCGAACCGCGGCAGGTACTCCGCAATGGGGTCGCCGATGTGCAGGACTCCGCGCTCGTCGAGCAGATGGATGAGCGTCGCGGTCGTGCCCTTGCTCGCCGAGAAGATCCCGAACGGGGTCTCCGGCGTCGCCAGCTCCTTCGCGGCGGACTTGCGGTCGCTCGGGCCGTTGCCGCGGGCGTGCCCGATGGCCCGGTCGAGCACGACGGCGCCACGGCGACGGACGCACAGGGCGATTGCGGGATGGATGCCGCTGCGGTAGAGGCTGCGCACGGCGTCCCAGATGCGGTCGACGCCCTCCTGCGTGAGGCCCGCGTCGACCGGGCTCTCCTCGGCCGCGACGGTCGTCACCGCATCGATGTCCCGCGGGATGCGCGCCCGGCGCAGCGGATCGGGAATGCCAGCGACGTCGTGGACGAGCGACGAACGGATCACCCTCGGAACGTTAGCGACCCCGAGGCCGCGATTTCGGCGATTGGGCGGCGTCGGGCTATCCGGTCTGCTTCACGAAGTCGGCGACGCGCTCGCCGATGAGGATCGACGTGGCGTTCGTGTTGCCGCGGATCACGCTCGGCATGACCGATGCATCGGCGACGCGGAGGTTGTCGAAACCGTGTACCCGGAGCTGCGGATCGACAACCGCGCCGATCGCGCACGTCGACGTCGGGTGGTACAGCGTCTGGCCGGCCCGCTGCGCGAATGCGAGCAGCTCGGCGTCGCTGGTGCCATCGGGCGCGAGGAAGTTGCCGGTGATGACGGACTTCAGCGACGGCTGCCCGGCCAGGTCCATCGCGATGTTCAGGCCGTCGATGATCGCCTGGCGATCCTCGGGGGTGGCCAGGTAGTTGTGCTGGATGCGCGGCGCGGTCCGCGGGTCTGCCGTACGCAGGCTGAGTGACCCACGGCTGGTCGGCTTGACCACGCATGGGCCTTGGGCAAACCCATGGGCAACCGCCGGGCCCATGCCCTCGGCGTAGAACAGCACCGGGGCCTGGTGGAACTGGACGTTCGGCGCCGTCAGGTCGGACTGCGTGATGAAGAAGCCACCGGCTTCGCCGACGTTGGACGTCAGCGGGCCGCGTCCGTCGGACTGCAGGAGGGCGATGTTCTCCGGGCTCAGGGCGGTCATCAACGACTCATGGTCGGTGAGGTGATTGACGAGCACCATGTAGTGGTCCTGCAGGTTCTCGCCGACCGGGAGGTCCGCCAGCACCGGGATCTGGAAGGCGCCGAGCTGCTCGGCCGGCCCGATGCCGGACAGCAGGAGCAGCTGGGCCGAGCCGTAAGCACCGGCCGAGAGGATGACCTCCTCGGCCGCGCGAACGACGGACACCTCGCTGCCACGGCTGATCTCGACGCCGGCTGCGCGGCTGCCCTCGACGGTGACGCGGTGGGCGAGGGCGTCGGTGATGATCGTCAGGTTGGGCCGGTCGAGAATCGGGTGGAGATAGGCCACGGCCGCGCTGCATCGCATGCCGTTGCGCTGGGTGACCTGGTACCGGCCCACACCGAGCTGCGTCTCGCCGTTGAAGTCGTCGTTGCGTTCGAACCCGGCCTCGACGGCGGCGTTGATCCACGCCTCGCCCAAGGGGTTGAGGGACCGGCTCTCGCTGACGGTGAGAGCGCCGCCGGCGCCGTGGAACTCGCTGGCGCCGCGCTCGTTGTCCTCGAACCGGCGGAATACCGGGAGGACCTCCTCGTACGTCCATCCGATTGCGCCGTCGGCCGCCCATTCGTCGTAGTCAGCGTGCGCGCCGCGGATGTAGATCATCGCGTTCATGGAGCTGGAGCCACCCAGCATCTTGCCGCGCGGGAGGTAGGCCCGCCGGTTGTTCAGGCTCGGCTCCGGCTCGGTGTCGAGGTCCCAGTCCCAGCTGCTCTTGAACAGTGCCCCGAAGGCCGCCGGGATGTGGATCTCGTCGGCGGTGTCCGGCGGTCCGGCCTCGATGAGGGCCACCGTCGCGTTGGGATCCTCCGACAGCCGGGCCGCAGTCGCGCACCCCGCCGAGCCCGCACCCACCACCACGTAGTCGAAAACCTGGTCTGCCACCGTCATCACCCTCGTCGCGTCCGGAAAAGTCGATCGTCGCCCAAGTCTCGGCGGACAGGCCGGGGTGCGGCCATGGTCCGGCGTCGCTGATGGCGCGGCACCGGGTGTGCACACGCACAGTCAGGTCAGAGGCAGGCCAGTACCTCGTCGATGAGCGCGACCGAGCGTGGGTCCGCCGGCGTCGACGGCCCCATCTGGTTGACGGTGTACCCGAACGAGAACCCGCGTTCGAGGTCGCCGAAGCCCAGCGATCCACCCAGGCCGGGGTGACCGAAGGCTCCACGTCCCGACATCGGCCGGAAGTCCGAGGTGAGCATGAAACCGGTGCCGAAGTGCGAATCGAAGCCGAGAACCTGGTCGAACCCGCGCGACTGCGTCCGGACGGCGTCGGCGAGCGTCTCGGGGGAGACCAGCCGGATGCCGTCGACCTCGGTCAGGCAGGCGGCATACATGCGGGCCAGCGCGAGCGCGGTGCCCATGCCGTTCCCGGCGGGAACCTCGGCCTGCCACAGGTCGGGCAGGTTCAGCCAGCCGAACAGTCCGTCGCCGGTGCAGAAGGCGCGAAACGCATTCGTCCCCGGAGTCATCATGCGGATGCTGAACTCGTCCGGCACCTCGGGCGGCAGCGGCGGGATGAGTGGGGCAACGCGGCCGAGGTCGCTTGCCGGGAGGCCGACAAAGAGGTCGATGCCCAGTGGCTTGCTGATCTCCTGTTGGAGGAATGTGCCGGGGGTCATGCCGGTGACGCGTCGGATGAGCTCGCCGGCAATCCATGCGTGCGTGATCGCGTGGTACCCGTGGTCCGTGTCCGGTTCCCACAGCGGCACCTGCGCGGTCACCTTCTCGACGGCCGGATCCCACGCCACGATGTCGTCGATCGTCACGCCGTCGTCGAGGAACGGGATGCCGGCGCGATGTGCGAGTGCCTGTCGCACCGTGACGGACTCCTTGCCCGCCTTCCCGAATTCAGGCCAGTAGGTGGCCATCGGGGCGTCGAGGTCGACGCGTCCCTGGTCGACCAGCCGGAGGATGAGGATGGCCATTGCGCCCTTGGTGCAGGACGCGACCATCTGCAGCGTGGAGGGGCCATAGGGCTCTCCGTCCGGCGCCGTCGTCCCGCCGTGCAGGTCGACCACGACCTCGTCGCCCACCATCACCGCCACGCCCGCACCCACCTCGCCGCGGGATCGGAAGTTCTCCTCGAAGACATCGCGGACGGGCTCGAAGCCGCTGGCAACAGTTCCGGTGACGGTCATGGGGGTGAGTGTGTCAGGCGAAGTCGTCAACGCGCGCGGTTCACCCCATGCGTCGGAGCTGGTAGTCGCCCTTCGTCGACGCGACAACGACGCCGTTGTCGTCGACGACGTCGCAGACCAGCTCGAAGTCGCCCTTGCCGGTGGCCTCAGCGTCGGCCCGCACTCGAGCGATCTCGTCGCTCGACAGCGAGGTGGACGCCGTGACCGCCGTCGTCGCGGGGCGGGAGAACGTGATGTCGAGCCGCTTCACCAGCGGCACGTAGCCGTCCATCGCCAGGTCGTTGAAGCCGATGACGCCGCCCAACATCTCGGCCACCGTGAACAGGCACCCGGCGTAGATGACGCCGAAGTGGTTGCGGTTCGCCTCCAGCGGGATGCGTGCTGCGGCGCGGCCGTTGCCGGCCTCGATGATCTCGAGCCCCATCTTCTCCAGGATCGGGATGAGCTGGTGGACGCCGGCGGTGGCTTCGGCGAGGTCGACAGTGCTCATGACGGAAATACCTCCGGGAGATGGGATGCCTTCGATGTGAACTGCGGGTCGCGCTTCTCGAGGAAGGCTGCGACGCCTTCCTTTCCGTCGCCGATGCTGGCGTAGAACATGGCGAGGCTGTCGACCTTGTGCGCCTCGACCGGGTGGTCCTGCGCGCTGTTGCGGTAGACCATCTGGCGGGTCAGGGCGATGCCGACGGGGGAGCGGTTCTTCGTGAACTTCTCGGCCAGTGCGTAGGCAGCCGGCAGCAGGTCCTCCGGCGCGTGGACAGAGCGGACCAGCCCGCCGTCCTTCGCCTCGTCCGCGGTCAGGATGTCGGCGCCATAGAGCCACTCGAGCGCCTGCGGGATGCCGACGATGCGCGGCAGGAACCAGGTCGAGCACGCCTCGGGGACGATGCCGATTTTGCCGAACACGAATCCGATGCGGGCCTTCTCGGACGCCAGCCGCGCGTCCATCGCGCAGATCATCGTCGCGCCGATGCCGACGGCCGGACCGTTGACGGCGGCGATGACCGGCTTGGTGCAGTCGTAGATCGAGAGCGTGACCTGGCCTCCGGTGTCACGCACACCGCCGCGGAAGTCCTCGTCATCGAAGCGCGTCTCCATGTCGGCGGGCGTCGGGCGCTCAGCCTCGTTCAGCCCGAAGACATTGCCCTCGACCGACAGGTCCATGCCGGCGCAGAAGGCGCGACCCTCGCCGGTGACGACGACGGCGCGCACCTCGTCGTCCGCGCTGGCCCGGCGAAACGCGTGCTCAAGGTCAGCCGCCATCTGCACGGTGAAGGCGTTGAGCTGCTCCGGCCGGTTCAGCGTCAGAGTCAGGATGCCGTCGTCGACCTCGTACCGCAGGGTCTCGTAAGTCATGACGTCTTCCTATCGGACGTCGAGCGTGGCCGCCGACGCCGGGTCGACCAGGATCTTCGCGTGCCGCTCGGGATTGCCGAGCGCCTCGAACGCCCCGGCCACCCCGTCGAGCCCGACGGTCCCGGTGTGGAGCGGGTTCGGATCGACCTTGCCGGACGCGATCAGCTGCAACGTCTGGACGAACTCAGCCGGGTCGTATCCGATGACGAAGCGCAGGTCGATCTCCTTGTTGATCGCGATCGCCGGCCGGATCGTGTCGGGCTCCATGCACACGCCGACGACGACCACGCGGGTCATCATCGGCGCGCCGGCGATGATCTGGTCGACGATGCCGGGCACGCCGACGCACTCGAACACGACCGGGCCGGACGGGCCCGCGCCCGCCTTCACGGCGGCCTGCATCGCCTTCGCCCAGGGCAGCCCCGGCACGCGGCGCACCTTCTCCAGCATCTCGATGCCATAGCCGATGAAATCGCTGAACGACGCGGTCGGACCCTTGACCGGTACCGCCGCGAGCGGGTCGGCCTCGCGTGGATCGACGACGATGTCGGCGCCACACTGCACGGCGAGCGCGCGCCGGGCCGCCGAGAGATCGGAGGCGACGACGGTCTTCACGCCGGTGGCCTTGAGCATCAGGATGACGGCCAGGCCGATCGGGCCGCAGCCGACGACGATCGCCGTCTGCCCCTTCTTGACCGAACCACGCCGCACGGCGTGCAGCGCGACCGCCAAGGGCTCGGTGAAGGCGGCGCGCTCGGCCGGCACGCCGTCCGGAACGGGGAAGGTGAACGCCTCCTGCAGCACCACCTGCTCCGCGTACGCGCCCGGGGCAGCGGTGTCGAACCCGACCGCGTGGACGTCCGAGCCGTTGCGCACGACGGGGAGCGCGACGACGCGCGTCCCGACGGCCCACTGCATGCGGGTCTTCGGGCCGTAGGCGGCAACGCGTCCGACGAACTCGTGCCCGAAGACAATGCGGTCGTCGGGCTTCATGATCGTCGTGTAGCCGACGGCCGAGGCGGCGTCGGAAAGCTGGTCGGCGTGCACTCGGGCGTGCAGGTCGGACCCGCAGATGCCGCAGCGCTCCACGTCGATGAGCAGCTGCCCTTCACCGGGCGTAGGCGGGTCGACGTCCACGACGGACAACGCGCTGTTGTGGCACTGGACCGCTCGCATGAATCTCCCTCGGTCAGGAGCCGGGGCGGATGGCCTCCAGCAAGCCCGATAGTGCCGCAACCAGCCGGTCGCGGTCATACCGCTCCGGATCTTCGAGCACCAGCCGCCCGAAGTGCTCGGCTGTGATGACCGCGATGTGCGACATGACCTCGGCGTCCAGGCTGGGGCCGCCGCGCGTGCTCAGTCCGACCTCCAGCTGGTGCGCGACGAGGGTCCGCAGGTACTCCCGGGTTGCGCCGATGCGCTCGCGCACCACGGCGGGGGCGTTCTGGGTGATGCCGAGGATCGGACGCCAGACGTCCGGCTCGCGCTGCACGAGGTCGATGAGCCCGGCGGCGGCCTCGACCAGCCACACGTCGATGTCGACGCCCGGCTCGCGAGCAGCCAGCAGGGTCATCAGCGACACGAGCGCCTGCTGCTGCGATCGGTCGAGGAGCGCGTGCAGCAGCGGCTCGAGGCCGCCGTATGCCCCGTAGACGACCGGGCGGGTGACGCCGGCCTCCTGGGCGATGGCCTCGATGGTGAGGTGGGAGTACCCCTCGCGCGCGAGGACGGTCAGCGCCGCGTCGAGCAATTGCTCGCGCCGTTGCTCGACCGGCATGCGGGGCGCGTACCGGCGCTTCGGCTTCGCTGCAGCGGACGTCACGTGGACGACTCTATCTACGAACCTGTAGATTGCCTGAATCTACGCATCTGTAGGAATTGGACGGAAAGGCGCAGGTCATGCTCGCGATCCCCACCAAGAAAAAGCTCCGCGCGCAGTTCGAGCCGCATGCGGACTACGGCTTCTTCGGCCCTGATTCGGTCACATGGAAGGTGTGGAGCTATCCGACCTCGTACATCCTCGGCTTCGCCCGGTCGGTGACCATCGAGCACCTCGATCCCAACCTGGCCGCAGCGGTCGTGCAGTCCGGCGGCGTCAAGTACCGCCCGCACACGCGCTACGGCCGGACACTGCGCTACTTCGGCATGGTCATGTTCGGCGCCACCGAGCCGACGGCCAAGGCCGCTGACGTCCTCGTCAAGGTCCACTCCAAGGCGATCGGCCACGATCCCGTGACCGGCGGCGAGTACGACGCGAATCAGCCGTCGTCCCAGCTGTGGATCCACATGACGGCCTGGCACTCCATCCTCTACTGCTACGAGAAGTTCGGGCCCGGCCGCTTGAGCGCCGACGAAGAAGCGCAGTTCTGGGCCGAATGTGCCCGTGCCGCCGAGCTCCAGACCATCGACCCGGACACGGTTCCGCGCACCCGCGAGGACGTCATCGCGTACTTCGAGGACTGGCGGCCGCGCCTGGCCATGTCCGAGGCCGCGCAGGACATGGTCGACTTCATCCTGAGCCTTGAGGTTGCCCTGCCGCCGGACCTGCCGAAGTGGCAGCGGCTCGCGCTCAAGCCGGTCATGGCGTTCCTGCGCCGCGGCGTCATCGCGACCTTCCCGCGCCACATCCGCAAGATGTTCGACATCCAGCAGCGCCGGATCGTCGACGCCGCAGTGGTCCTGCCGCTCAAGGTCGGCCATGCCGTGGTCAGCCGCTCGCCGGTTCTGACGTACCTGATGGCGAAGATCCTGGCACCTGCCGCTTTCCCAGTCGTCGCTCCGGTCATCCTCGGCATCCCGCCCATTTCCCCCATCACCATGACGCCGCGCGAGGCGCAGGAGAAGTACGGCTACGCGCTCCCGGGTGAGGCCCACCTGGACCTGCGCGCGAGTCAGCGTGATCGCGTCTTCGGTGAGGGCCTGGCGCCGAGTGAGGAGGGCCTGGAGGAGTCGCAGCAGCACATCGGCTCGATGGACCCGATCGAGGCGCGCGCGCCGATGTCCGCCTGAGGCGGGCCAAGTCCTAACAGGGCGTGGTCGGGCCGTCGCCCAGACGCAACGTCAGGGCCGGACCCGAGTTGGGGGTCCCGTGCTGGACCACGTCCCAGGTCTTGCCCAACGGGTCGTGACCGAGCACCGTCGCCACGCTGGGATAGAACGCTCTTCCCATGGCGCTCGAGGAGTCATTCCAGGCCAGGATCATCTCGTCGTCGTGCGTTACGTGCATGCTGGGGACGCGTTCCAGCGTCACCGTGGCGGCGAAGCCGTCGACCAGTGGATTCTCGGCACCGCTCGGCAATGGCGGGACGCAGCGTCCGTCCGGCAGGCGCGCTCCGCTCGTGGCGTTCACGATCGTCCCGGGCAGAGCCTTGCCGCGTGCCCGCGACGCCAGCTGCATGACGACAGGCAGCTTGGGCCGCATGTCATACGACCCGTCCGCCGTCCGGGGGGAGATAACGCCGGTGAGTACGCGAGAACCGAAGGTGTGCTCCAGGATCGCGCCTTCCGAGACGCGCAGCACCGGCTTGAGTCCCGTCGCGATGCCGTCCTCAACCTTCGCCCGGTAGATCGTGGTCGCGTAAGCCGTGTAGGTGGACATCGACATCGGGAGCTTGAGCGGCTGCATCCGGACCTTCGTGCCGTCCGCACTGACGAAGAACTCGCCACCGCGTGAGACGGCGCCGACCGGCGCGTCGCTGGAGGTGGCCGGGAGCTTCAGCCCGACCTTGCCGTCGAACAGCTCCGTGCAGGTGGGAACCGTCGTCGACGCGTCGAGTTTCGGGCAGGCACCGGCGAGATCGAGCGGACGCGTGCCGCAGCCGGCCACCGCGAACGACGCGCCGATGGTGAAGATGAGGGCCACGCCTGTACGGGCTCGACGCGTGCGTCCGAATCGCATGGATCGGACGCTACTCAGGAATCGGCGTGCGCCCGGGAGGCGATGCCGTCGTACATGACGCGGCGGATGGCCGCGGACAGTGCGGCATGGTCCGAGCCCGGGTTCTGCAGCCCGGCTATGACCGACCCGGCGATCATGCCGTTGATGGCGCGGGCGGTGTTGTCGATGTCGAGGTCAGCGGCCAGGTACCCACGCTCGACGCCATGCTTCAGGTACGCGGCGGTGAGCGACGTGGCGAGCTCGAAGAAGCCGAGGACCCGGTCGGCCATGGCCTTGTCGATGCCCGGTGCGTCGAGCAGCAGCATGCGGGGGATGCGTGGGTCCTCGGTGAAAATCTGGTCGAGCCGCTGGCCGATGCGGGCGCTCTGCACGCGGTAGTCCTCCAGCGTGTCCACCGCCTCGGGCGCATTCTCGTTCGTCAGCGCGCCGAGGATCTTCTCGATGAGGTCGTCGATGACGTGCTCGACGATGTCGCGCTTGTTCTCGAAGTATCGGTAGAACGTGCCGTGGCCGATGCCGAGACGCGTGGCGATGTCAGCAATTCCGGTCGCGTGGTAGCCCTGTTCGGCGAAGCAGCCGAAGGCTGCGTCGATGATCTCCCGACGCAGCTCGGCCTTCTTGCGCTCAGCTCGAGTGAGCGTCTCGGTATCCGCCGTCACAGTCGGAGTCTATTGCAAATCACGGAAAACTGACATACCGTTCCGAAAATGACGACCAGTTCCAATCATTACGACGCGGTCATCGTCGGTGCCGGATTCGGCGGGATCGGTGCCGCCATCCAGTTGAAGCGGCTCGGCTACGACAACCTGCTGATCCTCGAGCGCGAGTCCGACCTCGGCGGGACGTGGCACGTCAACCGCTATCCGGGTCTGGCCGTCGACATCCCGTCGTCGACGTACTCGTACTCCTTCGAGCCCAACCCGTACTGGTCGCGCCTGTTCGCGCCGGGCGCCGAGCTCAAGCAGTACGCCGAGCACGTCGCCGACAAGTACGACGTCCGCCGGCACATGCAGTTCGACGCCGTCGTCTCCGGCGCGGTCTGGGACGAGGAGCAGGAGCACTGGCGCGTGACGCTCCAGGATGGCTCCGTCGTGACCGGCCAGTTCCTGCTCACCGCCACGGGCTTCCTGTCGCAGCCGAAGATGCCCGACATCGAGGGCATCGACTCGTTCACCGGCACCGTCATCCACACCACCGACTGGCCAGACCAGACGGACCTCGACGGCAAGCGCATCGGCATCATCGGCACCGGCGCCACCGCAGTCCAGCTCATCCCCGAGCTGGCCAAGGTCGCCAGCGACCTCACCGTGTACCAGCGGACGCCGATCTGGGTGAGCCCCAAGCCCGACTACGGCATCCCGAGGCCCGTGCAGCAGGCGTTTGCGAAGGTGCCGTTGGCGCAGCGTGCCGTGCGCACGATCGGCTCCACCGTGCTGGAGGCGATGATGGTCTCCGGCGTCGTCCACTACAAGCAGATGTCGGCCGTCAACCGGATTGCCGAGCGGTACTGCCGGGCGCACCTGCACCGCCAGGTCCGCGACCCCGAGCTGCGCCGCAAGCTGACCCCGGACTACTCCTTCGGCTGCAAGCGCCCGACCTTCTCCAACGACTACTTCCCGACGTTCACCAAGCCGCACGTCCATCTGGAGACCGAGTCCATCCAGCGCATCGACGAGAAGGGCATCGTCACGGGCGACGGTGGGCGCCGCGACATCGATGTCCTCGTGCTGGCCACCGGGTTCAACCTGTGGGACGTCAACTTCCCGGCCATCGAGATCATCGGCCGTGAGGGCCGCAACCTCGGCAAGTTCTGGCGGGAGAAGCGGTTCCAGGCCTACGAAGGCGTGAGCGTCCCCGCGTTCCCCAACTTCGTGTCGCTCAACAGCCCGTGGTCCTACAGCGGTCTGTCGTACTTCACCACCATCGAGTGCCAGATGAAGCACATGAACCGGCTCTTCGGCGAGATGCAGAAGCGTGGCGCGACGACGTTCGAGGTCGACAATCTCGCCAATGCCCGGTTCCTGGCGGAGATGACCGACAAGGTCGCCGGGTCGGTGTTCGCCCTGGGCCAGTGCTCGACGGCCAACAGCTACTACTTCAACCAGCACGGAGAGGCGACACTCCTGCGTCCGTCCTCGACCATCTCGGCCCACCGCCGCGCCGCGGGCTTCCCCGTGGACGACTACATCTACGCCTGAACGTTGAGAGGATCCAGATCGTGAAGAACTTCGAGGGCAAGGTCGCCGTCATCACCGGAGCCGGCTCGGGGATGGGCCGGTCCCTGGCCGTCCAGCTGGCCGGCGCTGGTGCGCAGGTAGCCATCAGCGACGTCGACGAAGTCGGCCTCGCCGAGACGGCCGAGCTCTGCGCTGCGGCCGGCCACCACCCGCGCGCCGACGCGCTCGACGTCAGCGATCGCGCGGCGGTGCACGCCTACGCCGAATCGGTCGCGGCGGCGTTCGGTGCCGTCAACCTCGTCATCAACAATGCCGGCATTGCCATGTTCGGAACGGTGCAGCAGAGCCCGTACGAGGACATCGAGAAGGTCATGGACGTCGACTTCTGGGGCGTCGTCCACGGCACCAAGGCCTTCCTTCCCTACCTGATCGCCTCCGGCGACGGCCACGTGGTGAACATCTCCAGCGTCTTCGGTCTCTTCAGCGCCCCGACGCAGAGCTCGTACAACGCCGCGAAGTTCGCGGTGCGTGGCTTCACCGAGTCACTGCGCCAGGAGATGCTGCTCGAAGGCCATCCGGTGAAGGTGACCTGCGTGCACCCGGGCGGCATCAAAACGAACATCGTCAATCTGGCCACCGCCAGCAACGGCGCCGACCTAGACGGCATCCGCGAGCTCTTCAGCACCCGCATGGCGCGCACCTCGGCTGACGACGCGGCCGCCACGATCCTGCGCGGCGTCCGCAAGGGCAAGCCCCGCGTCCTGATCGGCGCGGACGCCCACCTGTTCGACGCGACGGTGCGCATCCTCGGCCCCGCGTACCAGCGCATCTTCGCCACGGCGTCGAGCTTCCTCCTGCGCACCGTCAACAAGGCCCCGCAGCGTGAGGAAGAGAAGGCGGCATGACACGTTTCGCCAAGATCCGGCTCGATGGGGCGCTCGTCGCCATCACCGGCGCCGGGCGCGGCATCGGTCTCGCGACGGCGCAGCAGTTCGTCGCGGCCGGAGCGCACGTCGCTCTCGGCGACCTTGACGGCGCTCTGGCGAAGGAAGCTGCTGGCCGGCTCGGGCCACGCGCCAGCGGACATGATCTCGACGTCACGGACAAGGAGTCGTTCGCGGCCGTCCTGGCCGCGGCAGAGGAGAAGCACGGCAAGCCGCTCGATGTCCTCGTCAACAACGCGGGCGTCATGCCCAACGGCCCGTTCCTCGAGCAGGATGATCGCATCGACCGGCTGACGATGGACGTCAACGTCTACGGCGTCATCCACGGCATGCGTCTAGTCTTGCCGGGCATGATCGAGCGCGGCCGCGGTCACGTGGTCAACATCTGCTCGTTGGCCGGCAAGTTCCCGCTGAAGGGCTTGGCCGTCTACAACGCCAGCAAGTTCGCAGCCGTCGGCCTCACCGCCGCGACGCGGCTGGAGATGGACGGCACCGGCGTGAGCGTGACGGCGATTCTGCCGAGCGCCGTGCGGACCGAGCTGAGCTCGGGCATCGACTACGGCATCCTGCTGGCGGTCGACCCGGAGGACATCGCCGCGGCCGTCGTGAAGTCGGTGCGGTCGCGGGCTGCCGAGATCGCCGTGCCGGCGTACGTCGGGGCGGTGTCGGCGGCGGTTCCCCTCGTCCCCGAATCGGTGGTTCGGGTCATTCGCCGGGCTGCTCACGACGACGCCGCCATCACGCGCGTCGACAACTCGGTGCGCAACAGGTACCTGGACCGCATCTTCAAGCAGTAACTCGTTTGCCCAACCCTCACTTAACCCTTTACGGTTGTCCCATGCGTAACCAGTGGTCGGACGCCAGCGCCTTTGCCAAGACGGCAAAGCGCTACCACGCGATGCCTGCGCATCGTCTGGAGTCCGCCATGAGGTAGGTGCAACGCACCCGCAACGAACGGGCCGCTCCAGCGAGACGCACAGTCTCACCGGAGCGGCTTTTTGTTTGTCCACCCGCGTACGTGCCACGACAAGGAGGTGACGGCACATGCGAATCAACGAAGTGAACCCCCAGGCGGTACTGACGACGAAGGGAGTGACGGTGGCCTACCGGCACCCGACTCCGACCGAACCGAACCTGCCCTGGGCATGCTCCGGCATCGACCCGGAGCAGTTCTTCCCCGAGGACGACGCCACGTTGGCGGCCGCTCGTCGCATCTGTGCGGCGTGCCCGCTCAGCGACGTGTGCCGTGAGCTTGGCCTCGCGCGCGGGGAGAGCGGCGTGTGGGGCGGCCTTCTCCTGGACGACGGGAAGGTACTCGATCGCGTACCGGTGATGGGCCGTCCGCGCCGCGTGGTCGCCGCCTAGCCCGAGCGGCGGTGGGTTTGGCACCCGAAAAAGCCGATTCCGGGTGCCAAAGCCACCGCCCACGCCGACGTCGCTGCCTAGCGGCGGGCCTTGGCGCGGTCGGTCACCGCGCCGACGCTCATGGTCACGACCGGAATGAGGACGGGCGTGAGCATGAGGAAAAGGATCGGGCCGAAGGTGGTGACGCCGTCGAGGACTGCCTGGAACATGGTTGCCTGCTTTGTGTCGGTGGCCACCGCCATTCACTGCGGTGGCCTCTTCCACTCCAAGGTCGCAGGCCGGGACCGGTCCGCTCTTGAGGTGCCGGCACGAAGTCGTCACGTTCGGTTGTGCGCATGCACGAACCGGGATGTCAGGGGCGGTTGCGGCCGAGGTCGTCGTGCGCCTGGACCCATTCCTCGGCAACTACGGCTGAGGCGAGCGACAGCTCGCCAGCCAGCACAGTGGCGGCCATGATCTCGGCCAGCTTGTGGACCTTGCCGGCGCCGTAGCAGCCGAGCATCTCCAGGCCCTCGCGCTGCGTGGCGAGGCCGGTCCCGCCGCCGTAGGTCGCGATGATCAGGGCCGGCAGGGTGACCGACGCGTACAGGTCGCCGTTCGGCAGCAGCTCGGTGAACCCGTACATCGCCGAGCTCTCGGCGATGTTGGCGACGTCCTGGCCGGTGGCGATGAACATGGCGGTGAGACCGTTCGCCGAATGGCTGCCGTTGTTGTTGGTGACGGCCATGATCGATCCCATCAGGCTGCGCTGGCGGGCGGCGAACAGCTTGTCGGTGCTCACGTGCATCTGCTCGGCAACGAGGCCGGCCGGCAGGGTGATCTCGGCGACGACGCGCTTGCCGCGGGTGTGCAGCATGTTGACGACCGAGGTCTTCTTGTCGGTGGCGAACTGCCCCTCGAGCAGGAAGTGCAGCTCACCGGGGTAGTTCTGCTTGATCCACGCGCAGGCCGCGAAGGTGGCCTTGCCGGTCATGTTCTGCCCGGCGGCGTCACCAGTCCGGTAGTTGAACCGGGCATAGATCAGCTTCGACACGGCGAACTTCTGGATGTCGAGCAGCTTGCCCGAGGACGTCGTCGACTCGGCCGCGGCCGCGATCTCGGCGAAGTTCTCGTCCAGCCAGCCGGAGAAATGACGTGCCTCGCGGGCGCTCGGGAGAGTGAACACCGGCGCGCGCTGCATGCGGTCATCGATGACGGTTGTGGTCGCTCCACCCGCCTCGCGGCAGAGCTTCATGCCGCGGTTGTACGACGCGACCAGCGTCCCCTCCGTCGTGGCGAGCGGGACAAAGAACTCGCCCTGGGCGTGCTCACCGTTGACCAACAGCGGGCCGGCTAGCCCCATCGGCACCTGGGCCACGCCGAAGAAGTTCTCGATGTTGCCGGGCAGGCTGGTCGGGTCGAGCGAGTAGCTGCTGGTGTGCTCCAGGGCGCTCTCGCTGTGCTCCCGGAGGAACTCCTGGCGCTGCTTGATGGCCTCGGGGCCGTAGTCGTCGGTGGCGTCGCGCGGGATCCGGCGTTGGGTCATGCAGTGAACGCTGGCCGATTTCCTACGGTCGCGTCAATTCGGCGGTAGGGCGCGCCCAGCGGCGGGCGCTGGTCGGCCTCGCCCTTGTTCGGCCAGAGCGATGCGGCCCGCTCGGCCTGGGCCGTGATGGTGAGCGACGGGTTGACGCCCAGGTTGGCCGAGACAGCCGCCCCGTCGACGACGTAGACGCCGTCGTGGCCGTAGGCCCGGTGGTACGGGTCGATGACGCCGGTGGCGGGGGAGTCGCCGATCGCGCAGCCGCCGAGGAAGTGCGCGGTCATCGGGATGTTGGCGATCTCTCCGGTCGAGCCGCCGGCAATGCCGTCGATCTTCTCGGCGACCCGGCGGGCGGCGTCGTTGCCGGCCGGGATCCAGGTCGGGTTCGGCTCTCCGTGGCCCGGGCCCGAGGTGATGCTCAGCTGCCCGAGCAGGTTCCGGCTGCTCTTCACCGTGATGGAGTTGTCGAGGGTCTGCATGACCAGCAGGATGATCGTCCGCTCCGACCACCCGCGCGGGATGAACCACGTCCAGTTCGACGGATGGAACAGCAAGGCACCCAGCCAGCGGAGCCAGCGTGGTCCGCGACCGTCACCGTCGGTCAGCGCCGTCTGCAGCAGTGACATCAGGTTGCTGCCCTTGCCGTAGCGGACCGGCTCGATGTGGGTGTTCGCGTCCGGGTGGAAGGACGAGGTGATGGCGACGCCGTGGGTGTAGTCGCTCGACCTGTCGCGCGACTTCGCGCCGAGGATGGCCTCGGAGTTCGTGCGGGTCAGCGCGCCGAGGCGGTCCGAGATGTTCGGCAACGAACCGGTCGCCTTAAGCCGGTGCAGCAGCTTCTGGGTGTTGTAGGTCCCGGCGGCAAACACGACGTGCTCGGCGGTGAAGGTGCGCTTGCCACGCCGGATGCGGCCGTTGGTCCGCCGCGTCTCAACCGCGTAGCCGCCGCCGTCCGACGGGCGCACGTCGACCACCGTCGTGAGCGGGTGGATCTCCGCGCCCAGCTGCTCGGCGAAGTACAGGTAGTTCTTGTCGAGCGTGTTCTTCGCGCCGACGCGGCAGCCGGTCATGCAGGAGCCGCACTCGGTGCATCCGGTGCGACGGGGCCCGGCGCCGCCGAAGAACGGGTCGTCGACCTCCTTGCCGGGTTCGCCGAAGAAGACGCCGACCGGCGTGTGCACGAAGGTGTCACCCGCGCCCATGTCCTCGGCGACGGACTGGATGATCTTGTCCGCCTCGGTCACGTGAGGGTACTGGTTGACGCCGAGCATGCGACGGGCCGTGGCGTAGTGGCCGTCCAGCTCGTCGAACCAGTCGGTGATGTGCCCCCACTGCGGGTCTTTGTAGAACGGCGCCGGCGGTTGATAGAGCGTGTTGGCGTAGTTCAGCGACCCGCCACCGACGCCGGCGCCGGCCAGGATCACGACGTCCTTGAGCAGGTGGATGCGCTGGATGCCGTACAGCCCGAGCGCGGGAGCCCACACGAACTTGCGGAGGTCCCACGACGTCTTCGGCAGCGTGTCGGTGGTGAACCGGTGGCCGGCCTCGAGGACACCGACGCGGTAGCCCTTCTCGGACAGCCGCATGGCCGTCACCGACCCGCCGAAGCCGGAGCCGATGACGATCACGTCGTAGTCAAAAGGGGCGGTGTTGCTCACAGGACATCCTTCGCAGCCGGGAAACAGTCATTGGTAACACGGCGCCGGATGCTGGGGAAGGCGTAAGCGCAAGGTCTGGTACCAGCAGCCAAGCGAGCGGAGGTCCCTTGGCTTCGCCGCACAATCAGCTGCGTCGTCGGGCGGCAGCGGGCGATGGCTCGAGTACCGCGCGCCCCAGCCACCGGCACGCCACGAGGGCGAGCTGGAGGTCGAAGCGGTCATCATCCAGCGGACGTCCGCGCAGCTCCAGCGCCTTTGCGACGCGATACCGGATGGTGTTCCGGTGAGCGTGGATGCGCTCGGCCGTCGTCTGGTAGCTGCTGTCGTTGTTGAGGAACTCCAGCAGCGTCTCGCGGAGTCGCTCGGCCGGTTCGTCGTCGGCGGCGAGGTCACCGAGCGCGCTGGTCACCAGATCGCGGGCGGCCGGCAGGTCGTTGGCGAGCAAGGCCGCGCCGCTGACGCCGGTCTCGCCGTAGTTCGTGACCTGACGGCTGCGGGCGTCGGCGATCTTCGCCACCGTCTGCGCGCGAATGGACTCGGCGTGCGTACGACGGAAGCCCGCGATGGCCTGGCCAGGTGTCCCGAGCGCCACGTGCATGGTGGTGCCGGCGGCGGCCTGGATTGCCCGAACGGCAGCGGTGTCGATGCGACCCGACGTCCAGCCCAAGGGGATCCAGGCCCATCCCAGCGAGACGTCGTGCGGGATGAACAGCGGCTGCCCAGCGCCGTCAACGGCCTCAGCGATGGCGGCCACGAACGATTCGAGTCGCTGCAGCGTGGTCGCGACGTGCTCCCGATCGGTGTCCCAGACGACGACGCCGAGGTGGTTCTGGCGCAGGCGGTATCCGAGTGCCCGTTCGCCGGTGGCCATGTCGATGTCCTCGCCGGCGAGCAGCGAGCTCAGGACCGACGCGCGGACGGTATTGCGGTTCGCGAGCCAGCGCTCCCGCTCGGACTCGTACTCGATGACGACTTTCTCCGCGACCCGGTCTACGTAGGCGAACGCCAGCTCGTGCATCAGCTGCGCGGCGGCGACGGCAATGTCGCCGTCGGTCTCGGTCTGGGCCATCTCGGAGAGAGCCATGTCTACGAAGTGACGCTGGCCGAGCCGGTACGCGCGCAGCAGGGCGTTCGACGACGTTCCGCGCTGCGCGAGACGACGGGCGTAAGCGATGGCGGCGGTCGGCGGCTCGATGTCCTCGAGCGCGATGGAGCCTTGTGCGAAATGCAGCAAGGTGTCGACGTTGCTCTCGATGCTCGCGTACAGCAGCTCGAGCATCGTGGGGTCGCCGCGCAGCTCGGGAATCGAGTCGGCGATCTCGGCCTGCATGCCGTCCGACAGGGACGCGAGCGTCACGCGCATCGAGCGGGCGACGTCGGCCACCCTCTCCACCGCGGCCACCGGAATCCCCGGCGCGGTTTGGGTCTCCGATGGCACTGTGCCTCCCCGTACAAATGGTCCAGCGGATTTGTACGTCGCGCACAGTACCCGCCGCCCTGCCAGTCCTAGCCTCAGACCCACATGAATGTCCGGTGTGAGTGAAGGGTTTCCGAATGGCCGACGAACTTCAGGGTAAGACAGCCGTCGTCACTGGCGCAGCCAAAGGCATCGGGTTGGCCATCGCGCAACATCTCGCTGCTGCCGGGGCCAGTGTCGTGGTGTCGGACATCGACGAGGCGGCCGCGAAGGCCACCGCGGCGGGGATACCCGGAGCCGTGGCCATCGCCTGTGACGTCCGCGACGAAGAGCAGGTCAAGGCCCTCGTCGACCAGACCGTCGCCACGTTCGGCGGACTTCACGTCATGGTCCCGAATGCCGGCATCGGCGTCGTGGCCCCCATCGTCGAGACCGACCTGGCCGCGTGGCGCGCTGTCACGTCGATCAACCTCGACGGCGTCTTCCTTTCGTTGCGGTACGCCGCCCCAGCCATCATCGCCAGCGGCGGCGGCGCGATCGTGCCCGTCGCGTCGGTGACTGCGCTGGCGGGCACACCGCTGATCGCCTCGTATGCCGCGTCGAAGGCCGCGGTGGTCAACCTGACGAAGACAGCCGCGGTCGAGCTGGGCCCGTACGGCGTGCGCGTCAACGCCGTCCTGCCGGGCTTCATCGGCACCGACCTGGTGAACGACCGGGCGCCAGAGTTCGAGGCCGCGCTCGGCCTGCCCGAGGGCGGGTTCGCTGACTTCATCGCCCAGAAGCAGGGCCGATACGGAACGGTCGACGAGGTCGCCCGGGCCGTGTGCTTCCTGGCCAGCGACGAGTCGTCGTTCTGTAGCGGCTCCGGCCTGGCACTCGACGGCGGCTTGACCGCAGGACTGTTCTAAGGAGTCACCGTGGGATTCATCAACCCGACGCCCCAGCCGGTCGAGCCGGCCGAGTTCATCCAGCTCCCCCTCATGGAGCGGGTCCGCATCCTGTCGCAGCACTGGGCCGTCGACGGGTTCGGCACCCCGCGCATGCTGCACGTGGTCTACGTCCTCAAGATGCTCGGCCTGTACTTCGCCGTCGGCCTGGCGATCACCGCCGGCACCAGCGAGTACGTGCAGTTCACCGATCCGAAGACGTGGTTCGACAACGTCGTCGTCTACGAGAAGCTCGTCGTCTGGCTGATGTTCCTCGAGGTCATGGGGTTCGGTGGCACGTTCGGTCCGCTGTGTGGGCACTTCGTGCCGATGCTCGGCAACGTCCGCTACTGGATCCGTCCGGGCACGATCCGCATGGCGCCGTGGGCCAACCGCGTCCCGCTGACCGGCGGCGACGAGCGCACGCTGGTGGACGTCTTCCTGTTCCTCGCCGTCGAGGGCAGCCTGTTGTACGCGATGTTCGTCGACGCCGTTCCTGTCCACCACCTGCCGGCGGGCACCGGCCCGCAGGAGCTGATCCCGCCGGCGGCACTCATTCCCATCCTGATTGCGATGCCCCTGATGGGTCTGCGCGACAAGGTGATCTTCCTGGCCGGCCGATCCGAGCAGTACCTGCCGATCCTGCTGTTCGCCGCCACGCTCGGTGCGCTCGTCACGCGTGACGGCGCGAACGCGGGTGACTTCATCAACCTGATCGTCGGCTTCAAGATCATCATTTGCTTCGTCTGGATCGGCGCCGGCGTCTCCAAGCTCGGTGACCACTTCATCAACGTCGTTCCGCCGATGATCTCCAACCAGCCCGGCATGCCGCTGTTCATGAAGAAGCTGCACTACCGGAGCGTCCCGAACGACCTGCGCCCCAGCAAGCTCGCGTGGTTCATGGCGCACGTCGGCGGCACAACGGTGGAGGTCGGCATCCCGCTCGTCCTGCTGTTCACGACCAACCAGACGATCGCCATCCTCGCCGCGCTCGCCATGCTGGTGTTCCACATCTTCATCACGTCCACGTTCCCGCTGGCCGTGCCGCTGGAGTGGAACGTCTTCTTCGGCTACGCCGCCATCCTGCTGTGGGGCGGCTTCGGCTACGGCCTGGATGCCTCCGTCTACAACATCTGGGCGTTCTCGAAGCCGGCGCTGCTGATCCCGATGTTCGCGCTCGTGCTCATCTTCCCGATCTGGGGCAATCTGCGGCCGCGCCAGATCTCGTTCCTGCCGTCCATGCGGCAGTACGCGGGCAACTGGGCCTCGGCCGTGTGGGCGATGCGGCCGGGCATCGAGGACCGGCTCAGCGAGCTGCCCCTGGTGGAGAGCCAGGTGTCGCAGCTGCAGCGGATGAAGCCGACGCCGTACGAGGCCAACGACGCCGAGATGACGATGCAGAAGACGCTCGGCTGGCGGTCGCTGCACAGCCAGGGCCGTGGCCTGTTCTCAGTGCTCCTGGAGCACCTGGACGACATCGACACCCGCACGGTCCGGGAGGCCGAGTTCGTCTGCACCACGATCCTGGGCTGGAACTTCGGTGACGGGCACCTGCACGACGAGCGGCTGATCGCGGCCATCCAGAAGCGGCTGAACCTGAAGCCGGGCGATTTGGTGGTCGCTTACTGCGAGTCGCAGCCGACCCCGTGGCGCAAGCACGTGCCGCAGGAGTACCGCGTGATCGACGCCGCTCTGGGCATCGTCGAGCGCGGCACCTGGAACGTGGGCGAGTGCGTGAACGAGCAGCCGTGGCTGCCGAACGGGCCGGTTCCGCTCGACGTCAACTGGACGGCGCCGGGCTTCGCCCGCAAGGGGACGCTCACCGGCTTCGCCAAGCAAACGGCCGAGTAGCGAGCTTGCTCCCGGAACCCGGCGGTGGGCAATTCAAGGTTCAAGACGCTTCAAGCTTGAAGTACCCACCGCCGCGCGGCCCGGTCGGGTCCGCAGGCTCCCGCTCGCAACACGGAGCGGTGGGTTCCGGTGGTTTTGAGGTGCACAAACCCACGGCAACCCACCGCCAACCGCTCAACATGGCGTGGACGGGCGGTCGACCGCGACGTCGCCGCCGAGTAGGCGGTTAGGCCAGCCAGCGCTGGAGCTCGAGGGCGACCCCCACCTCCACACCGCTGGTGGCCAGCGGGCGGGGGAGCAGCTCCTCGGCGCGGTGGATGCGGTGGAACACCGTGTTGCGGTGCGCGTAGACCTCGTCGGCCGTCTTCGACGCGTTGTACATGTGCCGGATGTAGACCCGCACCGTCTCGCGCAGCTCGACGTCGGCCGTGCCGAGGTCGCCGAGGACCCGCGCGATGAACTCGCGCGCCGCCTGCTCGTTCTGCGAACCCAGGGCGGCCAGCGAGACCTCATCGAACGAGGCGATCTGGACGCTGCCGACGCGCACCATCAGGCGCTGGGTCTCGACCGCCGCGAAGTGGCTGCGGCGGAATCCGTCGATGCCCGAGTCAACCGATCCGAGGGAAAGCCGCGCTTCTGGCGAGTCGGCGAGGATGGGAAGGAGGCGCTCCTTGGCGTCGCCGTTGGGGTTGTTGACCCACACCCACATGGACGAGGACGTCGCCGGTACCACGAGCACCTTGGCCTGGTGCTCGGTGGCGCAGGCGGCGAATTTCTCGGCCACCTGTCGCAGGGCCAGCTGGTCGGGGAACGCCGGGTCGGTCCAGATGATCGAGGCGATGTGCTCGCCGGTCAGGGGGTATTTGAGCCGGTAGGCCGCGAGCTCCTCGTCGATGGGCGTGCCGTCGAGGATGCGGGTTGCGGTCTGGAGCCGGAGCTCATGCGTGGCGCCGGACTGGTGGGCGCTCTCCTGGGCCACGAACGCGGTGATCTGCTGGACGGTCTCGTCGACCCAGCGCGACAACGACGCGGACGCGACATTGAGCGCGTCGTTCAGGATGTCCCGGTCGGGCGCGGTCTCGAACGCAATGCGCATCCAGGCCCGCCACAGCGCCTCGCGACCGGCCGAGTAGGCGGCCCAGAGGTCCTGGATCGCGCCGCGGCTGCTGAGCGAGCGGGCGAGTCCGACGACCGGCGCGACGAGGGCCGGTTCGATCGGGCTCAGGGGAGCGGTCTGGATCGACTGCAGCCAGTGCTTCACGTTCTGCCGGGTCGACGCCAGCGTCTCCTCGGTCAGTGCCGGGAAGTTGCGGAAGCGATCCTGGATCGGACCCAGGGCCGCGGCCTCGACCTCGGCGAGGACGCCTTGGCCGGGGTCCAGCGCGCGGGTGGACACCTCGCGGATGAGGTCTTCGACGGCGCGCGACAAGTCGGGAATCTGGAGGGAGATGTCCTGACCGAGCATGCTCACGCCACCAGCCGGGGCATCAGCTCGCGCACCTGGGCGATGAGCTCATCGAGGGCCTCCGCGCGTCCGCAGGTGTGGCCGAGCAGGGCCTGCTGGAACAGGCCGTCGAGCAGGGCGTATGCCGTGGCCGGTGCGACCGAGGGGTCGCGCCCGCCCAGCTCGGCGTAGCGCAGAACGACGCGCCAGATCATGGCCTCCAGCGTCTTGTCGATCATGAGGACCGCTTCGCGCAGGGACTCCTCGAACATCGCCTGCGAGCGCAGGTCGTACCAGAGCCGGTGCATGGGCGCTTCGTCGACGATTGTCTCGACCAGCTTGGCGGCGAAGGTGTCGCGCAGCTCGTCGGCCGACGTCGCCTCGGCGACGACGCCGTCGTAGCGATGAACGCACGTCTCCTTGTATTGGCGGACGCCGTAGACGATCAGATCGAGCTTGTCGCTGAAGTAGTAGTGCACGACACCATGGGTGAACTCGGAGTTCTGCGCGATCTCGCGGAGCGACGCGCGCGCATAGCCCAGCTCGCCCAGCGTCCGCAGCGCCGAGCTGGCGAGCGCACGGCGGCGATCGTCGTACTTGTCCGCGGGAGACCGCCGAGTCGGCCGCGTTTCGGTCGTGGTCACAGCGCCACCCTAACCCGAATTCTGCCGATTTTGGACATTTGTCAAAAAATCTCTTGACAGATGTCCAAACGTCGGTGGAGTGTGAGCCGAGTCACTCGAGCCAAACCCAAGGAGTCACCTTCATGACCCATCTCGACCTCACCGGACGGCGGGCACTCGTCACCGGTGGTGCACAAGGCCTCGGCGAAGGCATGGCAGCCGCGCTGGCTCGCGCCGGCGCCCGCGTCGTCATCGCCGACATCCAGGATGAGCTCGGCGCCAAGGTCGCCGAATCGTTGGGCGAGGGACACGGATTCGCCCACCTCGACGTCACCGACGACGCCTCGTGGGAGTCTGCTGTCGCCGACGCCATCGACCAGCTCGGCGGACTCGACCTCGTCGTCAACAACGCCGGTGTCGAGATCACCAACCTGCTCGTCGACCTCGACGCCAACAACGCCCGGAAGATGCTCGAGATCAACGTCCTCGGCACCGCACTCGGCCTCAAGCACGCCTTCCGCGCCATGCGTCCCGAGGGCGCGGCGGGCCAGGGCGGCGCGATCATCAACGTCGCCTCGGTCGCCGCGACGATCGCCTTCCCGGGCATCTCGATCTACTCGGCCACCAAGTCGGCCGTCGACCGCCTGACCCGCGTCGGCGCCATGGAGAGCGCCAAGCTCGGCTACGGCGTCCGGGTCAACTGTGTCTACCCGGGCCTGGTTCCCACCGAGATGGGCGCCGGTCTGGCCAGCAGTGTTGCCGAGGCGGGGCTGTTCGGCTCGGCCGAAGAGGCCGTCGGCGCCGTCATCGAGATGACCCCGTCGGGCCGGCTCGGCACCGTCGAGGACATTGCCGAGGCCGTGGTCTTCCTGGCGTCTGACCAGGCGAGTTTCATCAATGGCGTCGGCCTGCCGGTCGACGGCGGATTGGGGATGTGAAATGGCTGACAAGAAGCCGGTAGTTGTCTACGGGGCGTCCGGCTACACCGGCCGCCTGGTCTGTGAGTCGCTGCGCGATCTCGGCATCCCGTTCATCGCAGCCGGCCGTGACGCGGTCAAGCTCAAGGCATCCATGGAGTCCAACGTCGCGGGCATCGAGACAGCCGACTACGAGATCGTCGAAGTCAGCCACGACGTCGAGTCACTGACCGAGTTGTTCACCGGCGCCAAGGTGGTCTGCAACATGGTCGGTCCGTTCGCTCGCTACGGCCACGAGGCTGTCCAGGCCGCCCTCGCCGCGGGCGTCCACTACATCGACACCACCGGTGAGCAGGACTGGGTGATCGACTGCGACGAGAAGTACGGGCAGCAGTTCGCTGACGCCGGCCTGCTGCTGTCGCCGGGCATCGCGCAGATGTACACGACCGGCGAGATCGCGGCCGAACTGTGCCTCGAGACCCCCGGCATCGACACGCTCGACATCGCCGTGTTCTGGGGCGGCAGCCCGACGATCGCCTCGACGCAGACGATCCTCTACAACGCCGCCACCGCTCCGGCGCAGTACCTGGTGCGCAACCAGTACGTGCAGCACGACCCCACTGAGGGACACGCGCAGCTGGTCATCCCCGGCCAGCACGAGCTGGGTCTCGCGCTGCCGTGGGGCGGCACCTCGCACCCGGTTTGGTACAAGAACGACCCGCGTGTCCAGACCTGCAAGGCGCTCGGCGGCGTGTTCAACAAGGCGCTGATGGTCGGCGTCCCGCAGATCGTGGGTGCCGCCCTGGAGGCCACCAAGGACATGAACGAGGACGACAAGAACGCCGCCCTCGAGGCCACGGCGCGCGAGGTCATGAATGTCATGCCGCCGCGTGAGAACCCGTGGCTGAACAAGTCACTCGACTCGGTCTACGGATCCGGTCCGCTGGCCCATGTGCACTGCGTGATCCACGGCAACCAGAACTACAAGCAGACCGGCCTCCTGCAGGCCTACGCCGCTGGCCAGCTCATCGCCGGCGCGAACAAGAAGGTCGGCTTCGCCTCGGGCTGCAAGGCGTTCGGTCACCGCGAGCTGCTCGGCGTGCTGCGCGCCTACGGCTTCGTGGCCGAGCCGGTCCTGACCGTCCAGGCGTGACCTGATGCGCTTGGTGGACTACCTGGACAAGGGTGCCTCGCTGGGCAGTGAGGCCCCTTGTCTGGTCTGTGATGGCGAGACCATGACGTACGCCGACACGGTGGAGCTGGCGAACCGGGTCGGTTCGGCGCTCGCCGCGTACGGCGTCGAGCCGGGGGACAAGGTCGCGATCCTCGCGTCGAACGACCCGGTGGCCTTCACCAGCGTCTTCGGCATCTCGCGCGCCGGCGCCGTGTGGTGCCCGATCAACCCGCGCAACGGGGCTGACGAGAACCGCGAAGTGCTCGACATCTTTGACGTGTCGGTGCTGCTGTTCAAGGCTGCGTACGAGCCGCTCGTCAACGAAATCCGCGGCGACCTGCCCAAGATCAAGACGTATGTCTGCATCGACGGACAGTTCGACTACGCCATCTCCTGGGATGAGTTCCTCGGCAAGGGCGTCGAGACGGTCGACCGGCTCCCGGTCGACGACGTCATCATGATGGCCGGCACGGGCGGAACCACCGGCACGCCGAAGGGCGTCATGCTGACAGGGGCCAACCTCGACGTCATGACCGCCATCACCCTGATGGCCTACCCGTTCGAGCCCAAGCCGACGTACCTCGCGCTCGCGCCCCTGACCCACGCCGCCGGCGTCCTGTGCTTTCCGATCATGACGATGGGCGGACGCGTCGTGATCATGCGCGCGCCGGACGTCGGCGAGTTCCTGGCGAACGTGGAGAAGTACCAGGTCACCCACACCTTCCTGCCGCCAACTGTCATCTACATGGCGCTCGACCACGAAGCGCTGGAGACCACGGACCTGTCGTCGCTGCAGTGCTTCTGGTACGGCGCGGCGCCGATGTCGGCCGCCCGCCTGGAGGAGGCGCTCACCCGCATCGGACCGGTCATGGCCCAGCTGTTCGGCCAGACCGAGGCGCCGATGATGATCTCGACGCTGTCGCCGGCCGATCACTTCAACGCCGACGGCACGATCGCACGTCACCGACTCTCATCAGCCGGTCGTCCTGCGCCTTTGGTCACGGTCGGAATCATGACCGAGACCGGCGAACTCCTCCCGCAGGGCGAACGCGGCGAGATCGTTGTGCGGTCGTCGCTGGTGATGAAGGGCTACTACAAGAATCCCGAGGCGACCGCCCAGGCGTCGGCGCACGGCTGGCACCACACCGGCGACATCGGCTACATCTCCGACGAGGGGTTCCTCTACATCGTCGACCGCGCGAAGGACATGGTCATCACCGGCGGGTTCAACGTCTACTCGTCGGAGGTCGAGCAGGCGGTCATGGCGCACGACGCCGTCGCCGACTGCGCAGTCATCGGCCTGCCCGACGAGAAGTGGGGCGAGCGCGTCACGGCCGTCGTCATCCTGCGGCCCGGCCAGACGCTCGAGCCCGCCGAGCTGATGGCGTTCGTCAAGGAGCGCATCGGGTCGGTCAAGGCACCCAAGCAGGTGGAGGTCTGGGACGACCTGCCGCGTTCCAAGGTCGGCAAGGTGCTCAAGACCGAGGTCCGCAAGCAGTTGCTGCCGGCCTGAGTTAGCTCAGGCCGCTCCTTGCTCAGACGTCGTAGGTGAAGAACCCGCGGCCGGCCTTCCGGCCGAGCAGTCCGGCGTGCACCATCCGGGCCAGCAGCGGCGGCGCCGCGTAGAGGGGCTCCTTGAACTCCTCGTAGAGGGACTCGGCGATCGCCTTTGTCGTGTCGAGCCCGATGAGATCGGCCAGCGCCAGGGGGCCTTGCGGGTGGGCGGCGCCGAGCACGAAGCCCTGGTCGATGTCGTCGGCCGTGGCGAAGCCGGACTCAAGCATCCTGATGGCGGACAGGATGAACGGCACCAGCAGCGCGTTGACGACGAACCCGGCGCGGTCCTGGCAGTCGATCGCGTGCTTGCCCAGGCCGACCTCGACGAACTCTCGCGACCGGCTCAGCGTGTCGTCGGACGTCAGCAGCGACGGAACGAGCTCGACCAGCGACAGCACCGGGACGGGATTGAAGAAGTGGATCCCGACCACGCGGTCGGGTCGCTCCGTCGCGACGCCCAGCTTCATGATCGGGATGGACGACGTGTTGGACGCCAAGATGGCGTCAGGCGACGCGACGACGCGGTCGAGCCGGCGGAACAGGTCGGTCTTCGCGGTTTCGTCCTCGACGATCGCCTCGACCACCAGCTCACGGTCGGCGAGCGCGTCGAGATCGGTCGTCACGGTGATGCGGTCGAGCACCTCGGCCGCGGTCGTCCCGGTCAGCTTGCCGCGGCTCTCGGCGCGCTTCAGCGACCGGTCGAGCCGGGCGATTCCGGCCTCGACCGCCGCGTCACTGGACTCGAGGACGACCACGCCGTGCCCGGCTCGCGCCGACACCTCCGCGATGCCCGCACCCATGAGTCCGCACCCGACGACTCCGACGTTTTCCATGGCTTTCTCCCTCCGGCGTCGGCAACGTAACCGGCCGCTGCCGTCCGGCGCTTGTGCACCATCCACACGATGACCCGCTGACGTTGGCCTTTCGCACTGTCGCGTTCGGCACCGGTGCGGACAGCATGCATCTGTGGACACCGCGGCCCGTCTCGACGATCGAGCGGCACCGTTCGACTCGCTGCTCGTCGACGCAGTGCGGGGCCCGATACGGCGGCTGCTGCCTGACGCGTCGACGGCCCGCTGGATCCGCGGGCTACTCGCGCAGCCGGGGCAGACGACCGCGCAGCTCGGTGGGTTCGCCGTCGACGCCGCCCGGGTCGCGACAGGCAGGTCCGACATCGCGCCCCCGAGGGGTGATCGCCGGTTCGTCGACGCCGCGTGGACCGAGAGCCCGCTGCTGAGACGACTGATGCAGCTCTACCTGGCCGGCAGCAGCACGGCCGACGCCCTCGCCGGGTCGGTCAACCTGACGCCGCAGGACGCCAAGCGCGTGCGGTTCCTCATCGACAACCTGGTGGCCGCCGCCGCGCCCAGCAACGCGCCCTTGCTCAATCCTGCCGCGTCGAAGGCTGCCTTCGACAGCGCCGGGATGAGCCTCGTCCGCGGGACGAAGCAGTTGGTCACCGACCTGATGAGCCCGCCGCGCATCCCGCAGATGGTCGACACGTCCGGGTTCGAGGTCGGGCGGAACATCGCCGCCACCCCGGGCAGCGTCGTGTTCCGGAACGAGGTGTGCGAGCTCATCCAGTACGCGCCGCAGTGCGACGAGGTGTTCGAGATCCCGCTGCTGATCGTGCCGCCGACGATCAACAAGTTCTACGTCATCGACCTTGCGCCGGGTCGCAGCATGGTCGAGTTCGGTGTGCGCCACGGGCGCCAGACGTTCGCGCTGTCCTGGCGGAACCCGGACAGCGCGCACGCGAAGTGGAACCTCGAGACCTACGTGAGCTCGATCCACGAGGCGCTGGACGCGGTCGAGGAGATCACCGGGAGCAAGAAGACGGCTCTGGCCGGCATCTGCTCCGGCGGCATCCTCGCCGCCACCTTTGCGGCGTACCTGGCCGGCATCGGGCAGCAGAAGCGGCTCGCCGCCTTCATCCTCGCCGTCACGGTGATCGACAACCACGACGCGGGGACGGTGTCCGCGTTCATGGATCCGCGGGTCGCGGCGCGCGCCAAGGCGCGGTCGGCGCGCAAGGGATACCTCGATGGGCGTGCCCTCGCCGAGGTCTTCGCCTGGCTGCGGCCCAACGACCTGATCTGGAACTACTGGGTCAACAACTATCTCCTCGGCAAGCCGCCGCCGGCGTTCGACATCCTGTTCTGGAACGCAGACACGGTCCGCATGACGGCGGCGCTGCATGCCGATTTCGTCGACCTGTCGGTGGAGAACTCGCTGACCGAGCCGGGCGGCCTGGAGATTCTCGGCGTCCCCATCGACCTGGGCAAGGTCACGGTCGACTCGTACATCGTGGCCGGGATCGCGGACCACATCACGCCGTGGACGAACTGCTACCGGACGACCCAGCTGCTCGGCGGGAAGATCCGGTTCGTGCTCTCCAACAGCGGGCACATCGCGGCCTTGGTGAACCCCCCCGGCAACGCGAAATCGGGGTTCCAGACGGGGGACCGCTATGTTCCCGACGCGGGCGACTGGCTGGCGTCCGCGGAAGCCCACGAGGGCTCGTGGTGGGTCGACATCGCCGAGTGGATGTCGACGCGTCTGGGCGCTATGAAGCCGGCGCCGGAATCGCTGGGATCGCAGGCGCATCCGCCGTTGGCCGACGCGCCGGGCACCTACGTCTTCCGTACCTGAGCAGCGCTCAGGCGCGGGTGCGGGCCATGATCCACCCGGTGAGCGCGCCGACCGAGATGGCAGTCGCTGTCGTCATGGCGATCTGGCGGAGATCACGGCCGATGGCGGACTGCAGGACGAGGGGCAGAACCAGGGCGTAGGCCAGGACGGCGGCGACGGCGCCGTGGACCGGCGGCGATGCCGCGTTGCCGGTCTTCCGCGCTGCCAGGAAGAAGGCGCCGATGGCCGTGGCCGTCAGGAGGACGCCGCCGGCGGCGGGGACCTTCACCGCCGCGAGAGGCCCGAGCAACCCGCCGATGAGAAGCACGCTGAAGCCGGCCGACGCGCCGCGAACGGCGACCGGCCAGTCCACGTTGCCGACCGTGCCGCGCCCGGCGCGACCAGCGGATTCGGGCTGATTCTCAGGTTTCACAGTTGATCCTTTCCGGATCGTAGGTCAGCGCCTAGGTGCTGGGTGCACAGGTGGCTCTGTGGTTGTTGTGGCGTACGCACAATGATCTCGGTCACGTCAGATGCGAGTATCGGCGCGCAGTTGATTGCAATTCGATTACGAACGGCCGGCGCGGAGGTACCAGGGTGGCGAATTCGGCGCACGCTCGGACGCAAGTGCGGCGCCCGTCACGCCTCACAACCAGCCTGAAGAACGCCCTCAGCGAGACGGGCGAGATGACGATGCTGGCCGGCCAGGTCCTGACGATGGCGGTTCGCGGCCCGTACACCTACTGGGTCGACGCGCGCGAGCAGATGTTCCAGATTCTCAAGCAGTGCTGGATCCCCATGGCGGTCTCCTGCACGTTCTTCGGCCTCGGCGCTCCCGGACTGCAGGGCGGAAACCTGTACAACCTGTTCGGCATGCCCGAACGACTCGGCTCGTTCTTCATCATGGCCAGCGTCCGCGAGTTCGCGCCCTGGGTGAACGCAATGGTGATCGCGGGCGTCGTCGGCTCGGCCATCACCGCCGACCTCGGTGCCCGCCGCATCCGGGAGGAGATCGACGCGACCGAGGTGCTCGGCGTCGACCCGATCTACTCTCTGGTCCTGCCGCGCGTCGTCGCGGTCACGCTCATCACCGGCCTGATGGACATCGTCGCCCTCTGTTTCGGCCTCCTGGGCGGCTTCATCGCCGCGGTGCCGGTCCTCAAGGCGAACCCTTGGGCCTTCTACAACAGCCTCTTCTCCAACCTGACGACGCCCGACCTGTGGGGCAGCGTCGTCAAGACGACGATCTTCGGCCTCATCATCGGGATCGTCTGCTGCTACAAGGGCCTTCATGCCAAGGGCGGCGCGATCGGCGTCGGCCGCGCGGTCAACCAGGCCGTCGTCATCGCGTTCGCCGTGATCTTCGCCTTCAACCTGGTGTTCACGAACATCCTCCTGGGCCTGAACCCTGAGATCCAGGTCTTCAAGTGAGGGGGCAGCGACCATGACGATGGCACCAGAACAGCGTCCGGGTGGCCGGATGGAGCCGCCCCGTCCGGCTGACACCGTCGTCAGCGTCGAGTCGGCCTGGGGCGCGATCAAGTCCACGCTGATCACCGGCGGGCAGATCATGCGCTTCTCCGGGCAGATCGTTCGGGGCCTGCCGGAGGTCCGCACGTTCTGGACCGAGGTGTTCCGGCAGGCGGCCATCCTGATCCTCTCCAGCGGCGTGATCATCTGGGTGATGGAGCTCGTCATCGGGATGATGTGCGGCACCGAGGCGATCTACACCCTCAAGCAGGTCGGCGCTCCGATCTACTCCGGCATCTTCAACGCCTGGTGCATGATGCGCGAGATGACGCCCTACATGTGGGGCTACATCCTCGCGGCCAAGGTCGGCTGCGGCCTGGTCGCCGAGCTCGGCTCGATGCGCATCTCCGACGAGATCGACGCGCTCGAGGTCATGGGCATCGACTCGCAGGTCTACCTCGTGGGCACGCGCGTCGTCGCCGCGTGGATGTCGGTTCCGTTCCTGTACGCGGTGAGCCTCGCGATGATGTCGATCGGCGAGATCCTGATCACCGTCTACCTGGTCGGCGGCGTCTCACCGGGCGGCCACAACTACATCTTCTGGCTGTACCAGAACCCGCTCGACTACTTCTATTCGATGTGCAAGGGCGTCGCGATGGCGACGACCATCGTGTTCGTCGGCTGCTACTACGGCTACACCGTTCGGGGTGGCTCGGTCGAAGTCGGCAAGGCCACGGCCAAATCGATGATCCTCAACATGATCATGATTCACGTCATCGGCGCCCTTGGCACCCAGCTGTTCTGGGGAGTCTCACCCAACGCTCCGATCGGCAACTGAGCGTGAACACCCCCCGTCAGATTCAACATAAGGAGCCACGTCGTGGTTGTTGAGGTCTCCGCTGCGGTCAAGCAGCAGCAGAACGTGGGAAACGGCATGCACTCGATGGAGGTGCGCAACGTCCACAAGGCGTTCGGCCCGTTCGAGATCCTCACCGGCCTCGACCTGAACTTCCACGACGACGCCATCACGACGATCCTCGGCCCGTCCGGCACCGGCAAGAGCGTGCTCATCAAGCACCTGGTCGGCCTGCTCGAGCCCGACCAGGGCGAGGTCCTGATCCACGGCAAGGACATCTGGAAGATCTCCAAGCCCGAGCGCTACGAACTGCGCAAGAAGTTCGGCGTGCTGTTCCAGGACGGCGCGCTGTTCGGCTCCATGAACGTCTTCGACAACGTCGCCTTCCCCCTTCGCAAGCACACCGAGATGCCGGAGGACGAGATCGGCGACAAGGTGATGGGCCTGCTGGCCGAGGTCGGCCTGGAACAGGGCGCCACGAAGCTCCCCAGCGAGATCTCGGGCGGCATGCGCAAGCGCGCCGGATTTGCCCGCGCGATGGTGCTTGACCCCGACATCGTCCTGTTCGACGAGCCGGACTCCGGCCTCGACCCGGTCCGCACCAGCCTGCTCAACGACGTCATCCTGGCGATGCACGAGCGCCACAAGGGCACCTACATGGTGGTCACGCACGACATGAAGACCACCCGCAAGGTCAGTGACTACGTGGGCGTCATCTGGAAGGGCAAGTGCATCCACTACAGCTCGGCCGATGAGGCGTTCGAGTCCGACAACCCGTTCGTCCGCCAGTTCCTCGCCGGTGACTCCGCCGGACCGTTGGGAATGGACTGACCGCGTGCCCAAACTCGGACTCCCCGCATTCGTCGTCGCCGCAGCCTTGGTCTGCGGCGGCGCGATGCTGGCGTCGGCCAACAACTACCAGGTTGCCCTCGTCATGCCCAACGCCAACAACCTGTTCAACGGCTCCTCGGTGATGCGCGACGGCTTCCAGGCCGGGACCGTCAAGAAGGTCGAAGTCGTCGACGGCAAGGCGAAGGTCACCCTTGACCTCGACGACAGCTTCGGCCACCTGCACGACGGCGTGCAGGCACAGGTCCTGTGGAAGGGCGTGCTGGGCGAGCGGGTCGTCGCGCTGCACGACGGGCCGAAGAAGAACACCGAGATCCCGTCGGGTGCGCTGCTCACCGACGTCACGGCCGAGCCGGTCGAGCTCAGCGAGGTGCTGTCGGCGCTCGACGCCCCGACGCGGACCAGGCTCAACACGCTGATCAAGAACATCAATGCGACCACCTCAGGTCACGAGGGCGACATGCGCGAGGCGCTCATCACGGCAGGCCCGGCGGTCAAGGAGCTCGGCGGCCTGCTCGCCGACCTCGGCGCCGACGGTGAGGCGACCAAGCAGATCCTCACGCAGTCGAACAACACGATGGAGATCCTGTCGGCCCGCCAGCGGACGCTGGCGCAGGTCGTCGGCGACCTCAGCGGCATGAGTGCCAGCGTGGTCAAGGAGCACGCCGAGCTCGGCCAGACGCTGAACGAGCTGCCGGGCGTGCTCGACGAGGGCGAGAAGACATTCAAGGTGGTCCCGGACGCCGTCGACGAGACGATTCCGCTGCTCAAGGATCTCGAGCCGGCCACCGACAAGCTGGCGTCGACGTCCAAGCACCTCAAGCCGGTCCTGCAGGACCTGCGTCCCGCCGTGCACGACCTCGCCCCGTCGCTCGCCTCGCTGGCCGAGCTGCTCAACCGCACGCCGGCGATGATGAACGCGGGCGTCCAGACCTTCCCCGACCTGAACAAGGCGCTCGAAGGCACCCAGCCTGCCGTCAAGTTCCTGCGGCCCTACACGCCGGAGTTCATGGGCTGGCTGTCCAACTGGGGCTCGGCCGGCGCCAACTACGACGTCAACGGTCACTACGCGCGGTTCCACATCCTCAGCGGCACCGAGTCGGTCGTTCCATCCAGCTCGCCCGGCCTCGGCGTGACGCAGAACCTGACGCCGAAGCCAGGTGACCCGGTCGGCCAGCCGTGGCAGGACGCGTACGGAGATGGTCTGCGATGAAGACGCTCGCCCGTGTCGGCGCGGTGTGCGCCCTCCTGCTGGCCACCCTCTCGCTCAGCGCCTGCGGTGACAGCGGCCAGTCCGTCACCGCCCAGTTCAAGTCGGCCGCGCCACTGGTCGAGGGCAACCAGGTCAAGATGAAGGGCATCGTGGTCGGCAAGATCACCGACATGCGGGTCCACAACGGCCTCGCCGAGGTGACGATGTCCCTCCAGCCGGAGGCCATGCCCCTCCACAACGACGCGAAGTTCATGATCCGCCCGGCCAGCCTCCTGGGTGAGCGGTACGTCGACATCGACCGTGGCTCGCCGAGTGCGCCGGCGCTCGACATCTCGCGGACGGTGCCCGTCGCCGAGACCGCCACGAATGTCGGCCTCGACGAGGTCCTGAACACCATGGACGACCCGGCCAGCCAAGGCCTGGCGATGCTGGTGACGACGCTCGGCACCGGCGTCCGCGGCAACGGCGAGCGGGTCGACAAGACCATCACGTCGCTGGGGCCGGACATGAAGGAGATCCGGGCGCTTGCGGCCATCCTCAAGAACCACAACGAGCTGCTGGGCGCCCTGATCAAGGACGCCGAGCCGATCGTCGGCGCGCGCGCCGACGACGACGGCCGCACGCTGGACCGTCTCGTCGACTCGTCCGACCAGCTGCTGGGCGTGACCGCGGCCGAGCAGGCCGACCTGGAGAAGACGTTGGACCAGCTGCCCGGGACGCTGCGCTCGGGCACGAAGACGCTCAAGGCGCTGTCGCAGACCGCGGATGAAGCGGCTCCGACGCTCGACGCCATGGAGCCGTTCACCGACGAGCTCCCAGACATCTCCAACGAGCTCGAGGACTTCTCCGACGCCCTCGACCCGGCCCTGAAGAGCACCGAGCCGCTGCTCGACCAGGCGGACAAGCTGCTGACCGAGGCGACGCGGCCGGCCAACGACCTGCGCCTCGGCTCGCCGGAGCTGGCGACCACCGTGCACGGGACGCGCACAACCATCCACGGGCTCACCGAGAACCGGGACGCCATGTTCACCTTCATCAAGCGGTGGGCGCTCAACACGAACGGCTTCGACGGCCTGTCGCACTACTGGCGGGTCAACCTGACGCTGAACAGCGACACCTGGACTGCGCTGCTGGGGATTCTCGGGGCTCCGCCAGTGCCGACGGGTGCCGCGGCCCAGGCCGCGCCGGCCCCCGCTGCAGCGCGGTCCCAGCAGGGCACGGCGCCGAAGCTTCCGGTGGACGTGACGGGCATCGTCAACGGCGTCGTCCAGCCGCTGACGGGCCTGACCAAGGGCGCGACGGGTGGCACGCTGCTCCAGCCGAACGCGAGCACCGGCGGCGGCAGCACGGGCCTCGACAAGAAGCAGGAATCGAACCTGCTCGGGTTCCTGTTCGGTGGGGGTAAGTGATGCCGAAATCCAGTCTTGCCGGTATCGGCACCCTCGCCGCCTTCATCGTGGCCATCATCTTTGGCATCCACGCCACCCATGGCTCGCCGCTGAAGAGCCGAGAGACGGTCGAGGCGGCCTTCGACAACGTCGCCGGCCTTACCGTCGGTGACGACGTCCGCACCGCGAGCGTCCGCGTCGGCTATGTCCGCGAGCTCCGCATCGAGGACGGCCAGGCCCTGGCGGTGCTGAACCTGGACGACCCGGACACCAAGCTGTACGGCAACGCCACGGCGGGCGTCATCGACCGTTCCGGGTTCGGCCAGAAGTTCGTCGCGCTCGACCCGGGAACCGCGGACGCCGGCCCCTTGAACGGAATGATCAAGCGGACCTCGACACAGCGCGCACAGGACATCAACGAGCTGTTCAACACCTTCGACGAGAAGACCCGCGGCTCGGCCAACAGCACCCTGCGTGAGTTCGGTGGCGGCATGACCGGTCACGCCGGCGACCTCAACGACCTCCTGACGCACGCGCCCGGCATCCTCGACAACACCGCAGTGGTGTCGGAGGCCCTGACGTCCAACGACAGCGACCTCGTCGGCTTGATGCAGTCGGCCGACACGCTGTCGGCCCGCTTCGCCGGACGCCAGCAGCACGCGGCAAACGTCCTCGACCAGCTCGCCACCACTTTCGGCGCGATGGCCGTCGACAACGGCGAGCCGATGTCGGACACCATCCAGGATGCTCCCGAGACGCTCGGCGACGTGAAGTCGGCGCTCGACGACCTGCGTGACCCGCTGGAGAACACCGGTTCGGCCATGGAGGACCTGCACCCGGGCGCCGTCGCCCTCGGCAAGGCGACGCCGGATCTCCGCGCCTTCATGAAGGAGTCCGTCCACCCGCTGCGCAAGCTGCCGGAGTTCAACAAGCTCGGCGTTCCCGCCCTCGAGTCGCTGACGACACTGGTCCACGACCTGCGTCCGCTGGCGCGGCAGCTGGTCACGACCGGTGCCAGCGGCGCGCCGCCGGTGACCGTCATCAGCCAGTACGTGCCGGAGATCGTCCGCTACTTCAACTGGGGCGGCTCCATGCTGAACTACCCGACGCCGGGCGGCCTCTACACACGGATCCTCACCATCGCCAGTGACGAGTCAGTCGGTGGCAAGGGCGCAGCGGTTGGCCTGAAGCGCCACGCATACGTGAACCCGGGTCAGACGGACATCGGGGGTAAATGATGAGTGTCTTCAAGCCCCGCAATGTCTCCGAGCTGCGGCTCGGCACCGTGTTCGTGATCCTCGCGCTGCTGGCCGGCACCCTGCTCTTCCAGAAGCAGCGTGTGATGACCAGCCTCGCGCCGGGGCAGCAGATCTCGGCTGACTTCGCCGCAAACCACGGCATTCACGCCTTCAAGGCGCGGGTGAAGATCGCGGGCGTGCCGATCGGCAGCGTCACGACGATCAAGCGCCTCGACGATGGCAAGACCCGGATGGGATTCAAGGTCAAGAAGAGCTCGCTGTCCCTGATGGGCACGACCCCGTCGGTCTCCATCCGGCCGACCACCCTGCTCGGCGGCAACTACTACGTCGACATCGTTCCCGGTGGACGCCGCGGCGAGTTCCACGGCACCATCCCGGTCTCGCGCACGCATCTGCCGGTCGAGCTCGACGACATCGCCGCCGCGCTCAACACGCCCGCACGCGCGGGCGTCCGGTCCAGTGTCCGCGACCTCGGCGAGACGCTCGACTCCGACGGCCAGACGGCTTTGCAGGAACTTTCCGCCGATTCGCCCGGGACCCTGCGACCGGCGGCCGGCGCGTTTGCCGCCACGCGCGGCACGCAGCCCGGGGTCGACCTGCCGACGTTCGTCCGCGGCTTCGAGACGACCTCGCGCGTCCTGTCCGAGAAGAACGGGCAGCTGGACAGCTCAGTCCGCAACCTGGCCCGCACGACGGCCGTCCTGAACGCTCGCCGCACGGACATGAGCACGTCACTGCACCGCATGCCCGAGACGCTCGACTCCACCCGCAAGATGCTCATCAAGCTGCGCAAGACCCTGCACACGCTGGAGGACACGTCGGACGACATCCGGCCGTCGATCCGCGCGCTGGACAAGCTGCTGGACGACCTCGACCCGGTGCTCGTCAACGGACGTCCGGTGATCGCCGACCTCCGTGTCGTGGCCGCCGACCTGCGTCCGGTGCTGGACGACCTCGCGCCCATCACGACCGACCTGACGGCGATCCTCAACAACCTGCACGGCCCAGTGCTCGACCGGCTCAACGGCCAGATCCTGCCGGCGCTCAACGGCGGCTGGTCGGGCAGCGGCCTGTACGCCGGCACGAGCGGTGACCACCCGATGTACCAGGAGATCGCCTACACACTCGCCAACCTGACCCAGGCCAACATGGCCGACGCCAACGGCGGCATGGTCAGCTTCCAGCAGGGTTGGGGTGCGGGCTCGGTGGCCGGGCTGCCCTTCTCCGGTGACCAGTTGATGCAGGCCCTGATGCAGGCAGGAGCGAGCAAATGAGCGCCCGCGTTGGTCGATTCGCGCGCTTCATCGAGCGCGCGCGCAGCGAGCCCGGCCTGGGCAAGAACATCTTGGCCTTCTGCGGCCTGATCCTGGTGGGGTCCGTGGCGGCCGGCTACTTCCTCACCCACGAGCGGTTCAACCCGCCGTGGGAGAACCGCTACTCGGTCTACGCCAGCTTCGACCAGGCTCCCGGCGTCAGCCCCGGCAACGGCCAGGAGGTCCGCATCGCCGGCGTCGAGGTCGGTGACATCCGCTCGTCGTCGATCTCGGAGAACGGCCAGGCCAAGCTCGAGCTGCGCATCGACGACGACCAGAAGCTCTTCAGCAACGCGAAGCTGGTGCTTCGGCCGAAGAGCCCGCTCAACGACATGTACGTCGAGATCAGCCCGGGCAGCCCGCCGGCTGCGCTCCTGCACGACGGCAGCACCATCCCGATCGCGAACACGGTCCGACCGGTCCAGATCGACGAGTTCTTCTCGCACCTGGACACCGACGCTCGCAACTCGCTGACTGCGCTGTTGTCGGAGTCCGACGTCGCGCTGGCCAACGCGCCGGCCGACCTGCCATCCGGCCTGGACGAAACCAGGCTGACGACCGTGGAGCTGAAGCCCGTCATGGAGCAGATGGAGCAGCGGCGCGAGCTGCTGGCGAAGCTGGTGACGGCACTGTCGCAGATCGCCGCCGCGACCGGCGAGGACGACGCCCGTCTCACCCGCCTGGCGACCTCCCTGCAGGAGACGCTGTCTGCGATGGGCCAGAAGGACGAGTCGCTCAACGCCGCCCTCGACGAGCTGCCCGGGTTCTCCAAGGAGCTGCGGCACGCGTCCAAGGGCGTGCGCGAGCTCGTCGACGAGCTCGACCCGACGCTGCGCCACCTCGCCGACGCCAAGGACGACCTGCCCGACGCTCTGAACCGCTTCGACGACTCGGTCGAGGAGCTCGACACCTTCCTGCAGCGGGCCAAGCCGGTCCTGCGGGATGCCAAGCCGGTGCTGTCTGACCTGCGCGTCGCGAGCCCGTACCTGAAGACGACGGTGGCCGACCTGCGTCCGGTGTCCGAGGACCTCGATCCGTTCACGGCGACCACTGCCGTGCACCTCGACGACCTGAACGCCTTCTTCTACAACACCAACTCGGTGTTCAGCCTCCGTGACGCCAACCGCGGGATCCTGCGCGGCTTGCTCTCGGTCTCGCCCGAGTCGGTACCGCCCGACATCCTCAACCAGCTGACGCAGCTCGGGGGTGCCAAGTGAAGATCTCGTACCGTCGGATCCCGGCGATCCACGGCGTGGCCGTGCTGGCCTTCGTCGGGCTGTGTGCCGTCATCTTCGGCTTCCTCTGGCTGCACGCCGGCGGCCGCCTGCCGCTGATCAGCCAGAAGGGCTACCGCGTCTCGGTGACCCTGCCCGACGCCGACAACCTGGTCTTCCAGTCCGATGTACGCATGGCGGGCGTCCGCATCGGCAAGATCGAGGAGCTCAAGGTCGTCGGCCGCCAGGCGAAGGCGACGCTCCAGCTCACCGATGACGCCGTACCGCTGCACCAGGGCGCGACGATCACGGTCCAGAACAAGACAATGATCGAGGAGACGTACCTCAGCGTCGTCGACGGCAAGGGCGCCGAGCTGCCGAACAACACCACGCTGCCGAAGAGCGCAGGCATCCGCAGCGTCCAGTTGAACGACATCCTGACCAGCCTCGACCAGCCGACCCGCGACCAGCTGGGCAGCATGATCCGGTCGTCCGGTCTCGTGACGGACGGCACCAAGGACGACGTCGACGACCTCCTCACCGGCCTCGGCAGCCTCGGCCGTGACGGCAACGGTGCGCTGGAGGCGGCCGCGGCCCAGTCGGAGGACTTGGCCCAGCTGACGCGCAACATGACCGCGGTCATGCGCGCGCTCGACACCCAGCACGGCCGCATCGTGCGGCTCGCCCAGGACTCCGACCAGATCACCGCCGCGTCCGCCGGGGAGAAGGAGGACATCGAGACGATCGTCCGCCAGCTCCCGCCGTTCATGGAGTCGGCGCGCAAGGCCACCAAGGACCTGGAGCGGCTCAGCGATCCGCTGGGCGACGTCGCCGACAACCTCGACGAGGCGGCGCCGTATCTGTCGGCGGCCCTGGTCGAGCTGCCCGACACCACGCACGACCTGCGCCTCCTGGTTCCCGAGCTGGATCGGGTGATCGACCGGGGGCCGGCGACGTTCCAGCGGACGCCTCGCTTCGTCGACTCGGCGCAGCCCGTCGTCAAGTCCTTCAGTGTCTTGCTGCAGGATTTGAACCCGATGCTCACCTACATGAAGCCGTACGGCCATGACTTCGTCGCCCAGTTCGCCAACGTCGGCCTGTCGGCCGGCGCGACGGACTCCGCTGGCCACATCCTGCGGGTGCGCCCGGTCTTCTCTGGTCACTCGGTGAACTCGCCGGTTAAGGGCCTGCTCCCGGGCATGTTCTACAACCCGTACCCGGCTGCCGGAGCTTCGGACAACACTCCGGTGACCTTCAGCGGCCAGTACCCGCGGGTCTACCGCGATCCCATTCCGCAGTGACGGTGACGGACGGCAACCGCCGTCGGCTGGCGATCGCCGCGGCGATCGCCGGTGCCGTCCTGACGGCCATCGGGCTGACCCGGGTCTCAATCGACGCCGGCGTCGGGTCGTTCGTCCCGGCAAACGACCCGACGCTCGCCGCGACGAACCGGGTCGCTGGGTCCTTCGGTGGCGACCCGATCGTCGTCCTGCTCGAATCGGACCGGCCGCATGCACTGCTGTCGAAGTCCAACCTGCCGGCACTCCTTCGGCTGGAGGGCAAGCTCGCCGGGCTCGACAACGTCGCGACGGTCTACGGGCCGGCCACAGTCCTCAACCAGATCGCCGGCCAGGCGCAGGACCTCCTCGCGGAGCTCGTCGGTGTCCGTGACGGGCTGCGGGCCAGGGCGCAGCGGCAGGCCGAGCAGGCGGGCGCGTCCCCGGCCGCAGTCAAGGCGGCCGGAGACCGGGCCGTGGCGGCGTTCGACGACCGGTACGTGCCGTTGCTGGGGAAGGGACTCCCCGGCGGGCTGCCCACGCTGCGCAACGAGAAGTTCGTCACCAACGTCGTCTACAATGCCGCCGGCGATCCCCGGCCGCAGTGGGACTTCGTGGTGCCCAACGACGACGCCGTCGCCATCCTGGTGCGACCGAGCGCAGATCTTCGCCAGGCGTCGGTCGAGAAGCTGGTGACGCAGGTCCGGCATGCGGTCGACCACCGCGAGGTCAAGGGCGCCAAGGCGACCATCTCGGGGGTCCCGACGATCGTCGCGTCGCTGGGGGAGCGCATTCAGCGGGACGTGCTCGTGCTGGGCATCCTCGCGCTCCTCGGCGTCGGAGCCTGGTTCTCCCTGACTCCGTGGATCCGGCGCAGGCGTCGGCTCGTCCCGCTCGGCGTGTCGCTGGCGGGCACCGCCGTCACCCTCGGGACCGCCGGGTGGCTCGGCATCCCGATGTCTCTGGGTGTCGTCGCGTTCCTGCCGGTTCTGCTCGGCGTCGGCAGCGACTTCATGATCTACCTCCTCACATACGTCTCCCGCCGTCTCGTGATCGGCGCAGCCATGGCGACGTCGGCAAGCTTCGCCGCCTTGGCCGTCACCCCGATCAGCGCCGTCCGCCAGCTCGGCTGGAACCTCGCTGCGGGTGTGCTGGTGACGCTTCTCGTGAGCCTGCTGGCGGCACGCTGGCTGGCGGAGAACCCTGAACCGGACCTGTCGGTGCACCCCGTCGCGGGCCCGCCTCCGGCGCCGCTCAACCAGCGCGTCCTGGCCGGCGCCGCAGCCGTCGTCGTGGCGGCTGTGGGCTGGGCCTTGCTCCCGCACCTGCACCTGGACGCCGACTTCCAGTCCCTGGCCAAGAGCCTGCCGGCCTATGACGACGCCCGCCACGTCCAGGACGTCATGGGGTCGTCCGGCGAGATCACGGTCGCGCTGGCCGGTCGGGATGTCGTCACGCCCGCGACGCTGCGCTGGATGCGCAAGGCGGAGGACGCCATCGTGGTCGAGCACGGTGACGAGCTCCGCCCCATCCTGTCGCCGCCGATGCTGCTGCGGTTCCTCGGTGCCAACCCGACGGACAAGCAGCTGGCGGCATCGATGCGGCTGCTGCCGAGCTACCTGACGTCCAGTGTGGTCCGGAGCGATCAGCACATGGCCGTGATGTCGTTCGGCGTCGACCTGGACGACGCAACGCGCCTCCAGGCGCTGCGTGACGCCCTGCGCACAGAGCTGCCGCCGGCACCGAAGGGCGTGCGGGTCGAGCTCGTCGGGCTGCCGTTGGTGGCGGTATCGGCCTACGAGTCCCTGGCCGGCAACCGGTACCTGAACGCCGGCTTGGGCATCCTGGCGGCCGGGCTCGCGCTGCTGGTGGTGCTGCGGAACCGGCGCGACGCCCTGCGCGCGATGAGCGCGGCCGCGCTGGCGACGGGCTTCGTATTGCTCGGCATGGTGATCCTCGGCATCGGCCTCAATCCGATCACGGCTGCGGTCGGCTCACTGGCGGCTGCCGTGGCCTGCGAGTTCACCGTGGTGCTGGCCGACGCGCGGCGCCGTCCGGGCGCACACCGCACCGTTCCGTTGGCGGCCGCGGCGTCGGCCACGGGCTACGGTGTGTTGGCTGTGTCCGGCGTGACGAGCATCCGCGAGTTCGGGCTCCTGCTGGCCGTCACCGTGGTCGTGGCGGCGCTGGTCGCCCACCTCATCGTGTGGATGACGGCCGAGGGCAGCGCGAGGGAAGAGGTCGAAGCATGAGCAGGAGCCGGATCTGGTTGATCGCCGCGCTGGCCGTGGTCGTCGGCATGGTGGTGGCCGTGGTGGTCCTGACGCGGCCCGACGTCCCGAAGGATGCGGCGTTCGTCTATGGCGACCGGGTGGTGTCGAAGGCCGAGCTGAACCGGCGCATCGATGCCCTTCGCGCCCTGTACGGGATCACGGCGCCGAAGTCGGCCGCCAAGCGCGACGACTTCCGTCGCGACGCCGCCAAGTCCTACGCGGTCACCCTGATCCTCGAGCACAAGGCCAAGGAGGCGGGAATCACCGTCTCCGAGAAGAAGACGCGCGACCTGCTCGACAAGTTCATCGACGCCCAGTTCGGCAACCGGGACAGCTTCATCGAGGCGCTCGGCAACGTCGGAACGTCCGAGCACGCCGTCCTGGACGAGGTCCGGCGCCAAGCCGCGACGCTCGAGCTGCGCAAGAAGACCGTGGCCGGCGTGAAGATCTCCAACGCCTACCTGAAGTCCTCCTTCGAGCGCCGCAAGGGCGAGCTGGCCACGCCCCAGCAGCGCCGGCTCAAGAACATCGTCGTCGGATCGCAGAAGGACGCGCTCCAGGTGGCCCAGCGCCTGCGGGCGGGGGAGTCCGTCGACGCGCTCGCGGCTGCCGTGAGCATCGACGAATCCACCCGCACGACCGGTGGCGACCTCGGGTACGTGGCAGCCGGGCAGCTCGAGCGCCCTGTTGCCCAGGCAGCGTTCAGCGTGCACGAGGGTGAGGTCTACGGCCCGGCCAAGGCAAGCCACGGGTGGAATGTCGGCGTCGTGGCCGCGATTCGTCCCTCGCAGCCGGCCGACTTCGACGCGGTGCGCGAGCCCTTCCGCAAGCTGCTCCTGCAGGAGCAGCAGTCGCTGGTCTGGTCGCGCTGGCTGGCCAAGGCCATCCACGAGGCCGACGTCCACTACGCCAAGGCCTACGCGCCGGCCGACCCGGATGCGCCGCCGCCGCTCGAAACGCCAAAGGAAGGGAACCGCTGATGGAGACTGCGGGGGCCACACACGCCGACATCGTCACGTACGCGATCGCCTTCGCGGCCTTGGGCGTCCTCCTCCTCGGCTTCGGCCTGTGGGGGCGCAAGCGGATCGACTCGCTCCTGGTCGACAGCCACCTGGGCAAGCGGCTCGACGACGACGAGCACGACTACCAGGCGACGATGCTGGAGCGCGGTGTCCTGGGGATGTTCGTCGTCGGCGGGATCCTCATCGCCACGGCGATCGCGCTCTACTTCTTCGCGCGCTAGGCGTTCTCCGCCAAGACGACCTTGGCGACAACGAATAGCGCACGCCTGTGGTGGTGACTCGCGCTGGTCGTCGGTCGAGATTTGCTCCCGATTGCACCGTGCGGACGCGGTTTTGGGTGCATTCGGGAGCAAATCTGGTCCGGGCGATGAGTGGCGAGCGGGAAATGTGGGCAACGGGCCCCTCAATGGCCCGTTGTCCACAATTCACCGCGTACGGGAGCCTGCGGAAGCGTCCGCCGCCCTGTCACCAACGTCTCCGCGCCGGGTACAGCTAGTTCCGTTCGAGCACGGCCTGGCCGAGCCAGTGCGCCGCGTTGAGCGCCACGTGCAGGTCGAGCGCCACGTCGGCCTCGTTCAGATCGCTGGCGCACAGCTCGAGGGCACGCTGCACGCGGTACTGCACTGAGTTGCGGTGCAGGATCATCGCTGACGCGGTGGCGGCGTAGCTGCGGTTGTGGCCGAGGAAGGAACGGAGCGTCTCGCGCAGCGTCTCCTCGCGCTCGCCGTCCTTGGCGAGGTTGCCCAGCGTGCGCGTGACGAACCGTCGCAGGGCGTCCATGTCCGACGCCATCAGGGCGGCCGGGCCGAGCTCGTCGTAGGCGACCGACGTGGGCAGCTTGTTCGTGGAGACCATCATGATGTCCTTGACCCGGTTGGCCTGATTGATGGTCCGCCGGAACCCGTCGACGCCCGCTTCGGCCCGCCCGATCGCCAGGTGGACTTTCACCTCGCGTGCCTTCTTGATGGCAGCCGCCACGTCGTCGACGGGCACCGAGTAACCACCGCGGACCGGGAACCAGGCGTGCATCTCGCGCTCGTCCCGCGGGACCAGGAGCGGCGGGCCCACCGGACTCAGGACTCCGATGAGGAGACGTCGGGCCTCCTCGAAGATCGCCCGGGCATCGACGCCGGCCATCTCCGAGTCAGTCCACAGGTGGACGCCCACGTGAGTGGCGGCGAACCGGTAGCCGAGGCTTGCTTCGGCCTCCCCAAGATCGAGTGGCCGCCCGGACAGGACGTCGGCGACCCACTGCTGGCGGATTCCGCCGCGATCCCCGAGCCATTGGTCGCGCTCGGCTTCGTAGGCGCGCCCGACCTGTTCGCACACCTTGTCGATGTACTCGGCCGTGCGCCCGATCAGCTGTTGGGTGAGCTCGATGTGATGTGTCGGTTCAGTGTCGGCGATGAGGTCGATCCCCATGCGGACGAACATCGCATGGCCCATGCGATAAGCCCGGAACAGGGCCGACAGCGGGACATCCCGCTGGGCCAGCGTGCGAGCCTGTACAAGGGCGGCGGTGGGGGCAGTGAGATGGCGGATGCTGGTGCCGGCCTCGAGAAAGTTGACGGCCGCCACGATGTTCTCGGTGACGCTCGCCTCCAGCAGCGCCGTCAACCGTGCGTCGTCGACCAGCTCGGCGATCTCCTGCCGCAAGGAGTCGAACAGCTCGACGATGAAGTCGTCCCGCTTCTCGGCCAGCAGCCGCCGCGCGGTCTCGGTGAAGGCAGTCTCGACATACGTCATGGCTTTGGGCTGCCGTCCAAGCGTGACGTGACCTGGCTCACGCCGCTCACTGTACGCGCGGGAGTGCGGGCTGGCCTCTTTGGGCGCACATGACAAAAGACGGTCCGAGGTTCATGGATGCGGCCCGGAGACATCAGGAGCCGCCGCTGCGACATTGAAAGTGCAACGTCCTGAGGAGGAAGTAGTCATGGCACGCACGTACTTGAACACCGAGGGTGTTCCCGTCGCCTGGCGCGATTCGAAGCGCTATCTCTGGGTCATGGGGCTGATCATTCCGGTCGCCCCGCTGGTGGGGCTCGCCCTGCATGGCGCGACCGGGATGGGGGTGTGGCTGTGGCTGCTCCCGATCCTCTATTACGGGGTCATTCCGCTCATCGACCTGGTTGCTGGGTACGACCGCGCGAACCCGCCCGAGGAGATCGTCGAGTCGCTGGAGAAGGACAAGTACTACCGCTGGGTGGTCTACGCCTACATCCCGATCCAGTACGTCGGCTTCATCCTCGCCATGTACTTCCTGGCCACCAGCCACAGCCTGTCCGTCATCGACAAGATCGGACTGGCCTACTCGGTCGGCATCGTCGGCGGCGTCGCCATCAACACGGCGCACGAGCTGGGGCACAAGCGCGAGGAGCTCGAGCGCTGGGCGTCGAAGATCGCCCTGGCGCAGACCTTCTACGGCCACTTCTTCATCGAGCACAATCGTGGACACCATGTGCGCGTGGCCACCCCGCCGGACCCGGCGTCCGCCCGCATGGGGGAGAACCTCTACCAGTTCATCCCGCGCACCGTGTGGGGATCACTGACGAGCGCCTGGCATCTGGAGAAGAGCCGCTACCAGCGCAAGGGCCAGCACCCGTTCCGGATCGGCAACCACGTGTTGAATGCCTGGCTGATGTCGGTCGTCCTGTGGGGCGGGCTGATCGCCTGGCTCGGCTGGGGGATCCTGCCGTACCTGATCCTGCAGGGCATCGTCGGCTTCACGATGCTGGAGATCGTCAACTTCCTCGAGCACTACGGGATGCTGCGCCAGCTGGTCGGTCCGGTCGACCGGCAGCGGTACGAACGGGTGACGCCGGCGCACAGCTGGAACTCCAACAACATCGCGACGAACGTCCTGCTGTATCACCTGCAGCGCCACAGCGATCACCACGCGAACCCGACGCGGCGCTACCAGGCGCTCCGCGACTTCCGGGAAGCACCGGTCCTGCCGACGGGATACACCGGCATGATCGTCGTGGCCTACTTCCCCTTCTGGTTCCGCGCCATGATGGACAAGCGCGTCTACAACCACTACGACGGTGACCTGACGCTGGCCAACCTCGCGCCGCGGAAGCGGGAGAAGCTGCTCAAGAAGTACCCGCCGAAGGTGCACGCCGAGATCGACCACTCGGTCGACCCGACCGCGCAGCAGTTCACCGGCGTCGTCGAGGCGGCTCGCTGCCCCGGCTGCGGCCACACCTACACGGTCGAGGCCGGCAACGAGCTCGAGGGCTTCGCGCCGGGAACGGCATGGGCGAGCATCCCGGATGACTGGTGCTGTCCCGACTGCGGCGTCCGTGAGAAGGTCGATTTCCTACCGCTGACGAAACTGGAGGTCTGAGATGGTGCTGAGGATTGTCGCCGATCGTGACGTGTGCGAAGGCCACGGGATGTGCGAGGCCACGTCGCATGAGTACTTCGAGCTCGATGACACCGCCACCGTGACCGTCCTGAACGAGAACCCACCGGATTCGGAGCGGTCCTTCGTCCAGGCAGCGGTTGACGCGTGTCCGGTCTCCGCGCTGAAGCTCATCGAGGAATAGGAAGCCGTTCCCTTCATGAGCGTTCTCGATCAGGTCCTCAACAAGGCTCAGTCGACCATTCCGATGCAGCGGCAGGTCCAAGGGATGCACGTGGTCCAGAAGGCCAAGAAGCTCGTCTTCGGCGACAAGCAGCCGGTCTTCGTCGAGGAGGAGATTCCCGATGTCGACGAGGTGGCATTGACCGAGATCGACATGAGCAACCCGTTCATGTGGAGGCAGGGGCAGTGGCTTCCCTACTTCAGGCGTCTGAGGGAAGAGGCGCCCGTCCATTTCCGGGCGTCGAGCGCGTTCGGGCCGTACTGGTCGGTCACGCGGTACGACGACATCGTCACCGTCGACAAGGACTTCGAGACGTTCTCCGCCGAGCCGCAGATCATCATCGGGACCCCGCCGGAGGGCTTGGACATCGAGATGTTCATCGCCATGGATCCGCCACGTCACGACGAGCAGCGCGGGGCAGTCCAGGGCGTCGTTGCTCCCAAGAATCTTGACGAGTTGGAGGGCCTGATTCGCTCACGCGTCGCCGAGGTGCTGGACGGGCTGCCGGTCAACGAGCCGTTCGACTGGGTGGACAAAGTCAGCATCGAGCTGACTGCTCGGATGCTTGCCACCCTGCTCGACTTTCCCTACGAGGAGCGTCGCAAGCTCGTCTACTGGACCGAGGTGACCGCGGCAAGCGCCTCCACGACCGGTGGTGAAAGCGACGTCGACGAGATGTGGCGAGCCGTTGCCGACATGGCGAAGAGCTTCAGCGCCCTGTGGCACGACAAGGCGGCCCGACTCGCCGCCGGAGAGAAGCCCGGCTACGACCTCATCACCCTCATGCAGATGTCTGAGGACACCAAGGACCTGATCAACCGGCCGATGGAATTCCTCGGCAACCTCATCCTGCTGGTCGTCGGCGGCAACGACACCACGCGCAACTCGATGTCGGGTGGCGTTTACGCGCTCAACCAGTTCCCGGACCAGTTCGATCGCCTCAAGGCTGACCACACACTCGTCCCCAAGCTGGTCCACGAGATCATCCGCTGGCAGACACCGCTAGCCTACATGCGCCGGATCGCCAAGCAGGACACCGTGCTGAACGGCCAGTTCATCCGCAAGGGCGACAAGGTCGTGATGTGGTACGCGTCGGCGAACCGGGACGAGCGGACGTTCGAGAATCCTGACGACTTCGTCATCGGCCGACCGAACGCCCGCAACCACCTTTCGTTCGGCATCGGCGTGCACCGATGCATGGGCAGCCGGCTGGCCGAGCTGCAGCTCAGGATCCTGTGGGAGGAGCTGCTGGCGCGATTCGAGGACATCGCGGTGGTGGCGGAACCGGAGTTCGCGCAGTCGAACTTCGTCCGCGGCTACACCAAGATGATGGTCACCCTCACACCCCTCGGACAGAAGCCCCAAGCCACGCGCATCGGCCGGTCGACGGCTGCAGCTGCTCGACCCGCACGGAAGGGTTCCCGCGAGGGCTGGGTCACCAAGACCGCGGAGACCGAGGTCGACCTGCAGGTCGCGGCTCGTCGGGACGTGGCGGACGGCGTCGTCGAGCTCACCCTCGCCGAGCCCTCGGGCGCACCGCTGCCGGCGTGGAACGCAGGCGCCCACATCGACCTGGTTCTCAACCCGTCGCTGACGCGTCAGTACTCCTTGTGTGGCAGCACGGCGGACGAGTCGTCGTGGAAGGTGGGGGTGCTCCTCGACCCGGAAAGCCGGGGCGGGTCGGCGTATGTGCACAAGAAACTGGAGGAGGGCGCGACCGTCCGGGTGCGAGGTCCGCGCAACCACTTCCCGCTGGTCTCATCGCCGCGCTACCAGTTCATCGCCGGCGGGATCGGCATCACACCGATCGTCGCGATGATCGAGGCGGCCGAGGCGCGCGGCGCCGACTGGAACCTGCTGTACCTCGGTCGGTCCCGGGCGTCGATGGCGTTTCTCGACCGTTTCGAGGGGGACAAGCGCGTGACGCTCGCTCCACGGGATGAGGGTGACCGGTTCGACCTCACCTCGCTCCTTGGCACGCCGCAACCAGGCACGCTGGTCTATTGCTGTGGTCCGAGTGCCTTGCTCGACGCGGTCGAGGAGGCATGTGCGCCCTGGCCGGACGGCAGTCTCCACCTCGAACGCTTCGCCGCCAAGGTGGTCGAGGCGTCCGAGCATGCGCTCGACTCCTTCGAGGTCGAGTGCGCCCGCTCGGGCGTCACGGTGACCGTCGCTGACGGCACGACGATCTTCGAAGCGGTCGAAAACGCGGGCGTCGAGGTGCTCGGGTCGTGCATGGAGGGCATCTGCGGTACGTGCGAATGTGACGTGCTCGAGGGCACACCGGACCACCGCGACTCCGTGTTGTCCAAGTCGGACCGTGAGCGGGGCGACACGATCATGACGTGCGTCTCCCGCTCCCTGTCGGAGAAGCTGGTGCTGGACCTATGAGCTTTCCCCGCGAATGCTGGTACGTCGCTGCCACCTCCGACGAGGTCGGCGACGGATTCACCGCTCGGCGCATTCTCGACACGTCGGTTGTGCTCTTCCGCCTCTCCGACGGCTCGATCGCGGCGCTTGAGGACCGTTGCGCGCACCGGCCATACCCACTGTCGGCCGGCCACCGCGAGGGCGACCTGGTCGTCTGTGGCTACCACGGCTGCACATACGACGCGACGGGTCGCTGCGTGCGGGTGCCCTCCCAGGACAACCCGCCCGGGGGCGCGCGGGTGCGCGCCTTCCGCGTCGTCGAGCAAGGACCCTTCGTCTGGGTCTGGACCGGCACGCCAGGGGCCAAACCCCTGCGGCCGCCCCCGTCGACGCCCTGGCTTCAGGGTGATGGCTGGAGCAGCGTGGGCGAACGACGCACCGTGGCCGCAAACCTGCTGCTGCTGCACGAGCACTACCTCGATCTGACCAACGTGTTCGCGATGCACCAGGAGATGGTGCCGCCGGGAATCGAGGCGCTGCCGCCGCTGGAAGAGGTGGAGCTGTCCGAGGTCTCCGTGTCCTACCGGCGAGAGCTGCCCAAGGCGCCGTTGGCGCCATGGGAGGCCGAGGCCTCCGGGCTCGACAGCGCCGACTCGTTCGGTCGCACCGAGACGGGCGCGTTCGTGGCACCTGGCCTGCACAAGCAGACCTACACCATCGCCGGACCCGACGGCCCCGTGTTCGAACTCGTGCGGGCCCACGGCTTCACCCCCGAGTCGTCAGGAGCGACGCACGTATTCCTGCAGCTCTCGTGGCGCGGTTCCGCGGTCGCGCCCGATGCTGGCGAACGACTGGCCGCCGTGTTCCACGAAATGGCCAACCGCGACATCGCCGTCCTTGAGACCATGCAGCGTTGCCTCGAGGAGGACACGACGCCGCGTCGCTACGTCAACGTCAAGGCGGACCGTGCTGCCGTGCGTGCGCGTCGGATCCTGACCTCGATGGTGGAGGACGAGCGGGGACTCTGACCCGCCACGGGAGGTCTCGGCTCAGCGGAGCTGGTCGGCGTGCCGCAGGAAGGCCGTGACCCGGGGCGCGAGCTCGTGGGCCTTGACGACGAGCCCGAGGTGGCCGTCGTCATACGTCTCGAGCACCGCGTTCGGCATCAGCCGGGCCATCATTCGGGCGTTGGCCAGCGGAATGATCGGATCGTCCAGGCCAGCCAGGATCAGGGTCGGCTGACGGATGAGCGGCAGGAACGGCGTACTGGTCCAGCCGGACGCCGCCAACAGCTGCAGCAGGTAGCCGCGGCGCGAGCTGATGACTGAATGGCCGTTGAGCAGCGTCTTCGCCAGCTCGGGCTGCTCGCGCAGCACCCCGCCGTAGATGTCGGCGGCGATCGACTTCGCGTAGTCCGGGTCGCGATAGCGCCTCGGCGTCACCATCTTGGCCAGCACCCTCGGGTGGGCGGGCACCATCATCCAGCCGCTCGCGGTGCTGACGAGCACCAGCCGGCGGCACCGGCGCCGGTTCTGGAAGGCGAACTGCTGGGCGAGCCCTCCGCCCCAGGAGATGCCGAGGACGTCGACGTCGTAGTACGCCAGCTGGTCCAGCATCGACCCCATGAGCGTCGCCAAGGTGGCGAAGACGTAGGGCTTGCGGGGGACCGGCGATCCGCCAACCCCGGGAACGTCGAACCGGACCACCGGGATGGACGGATCGAGCTCGTCGACGAAGGGCTGCAGCAGGTCGAGGCTGGCGCCGATGCCGTTGCACATCACCAGCGGGCGACCGGTCCCGGGCCGGTGGGCGACGCGGATGCGGTGGCCTCGAACGGTCAGCTCGCGGACGATCTCGATGGCGCCGCCGGTCATGCTGTGAGGCTATTCCACCCGGCATCCGGTGTCTCGCACGACGGGCAAGTGTGTGCGCCGGTATACGAGGAACCCCTCATGTTCTGTGCTCGAGACCATTGACCGCCTCCCCGCATTCCCGCAGCATTACCGGTATGGCGAGCGTGGAGACGGAACCGGGACAGTCGGAGGCGTCTGCGCCGCTGGATCTGCTGCTGACGCAGGCCAGCATGGGCACCCTTCAGCGCTTCGTGCCGGGACGCTCCGCGGCGTCGTTCATCGGCGCCTTGGCACGTCGCCCCGAGCGGGTGGCCGCCCGCGTCGCCGACTTGGCCTCGGAGCTCGCGAAGATCACGGTCGGCGCGTCGTCGGTGGCGCCATCGCCGCGCGACAAGCGCTTCGCCGACCCTGCATGGATGCAGAACCCACTGCTGCGCCGGCTCGTCCAGTCGTATCTGGCCACGTCAGGCGCGGTCGAAGGCCTTGTCCAGGATGTGCCGATGGGATGGCGGCAGGCCGAACAGATGAAGTTCGTGACCAGCAACCTCATCGATGCGCTGTCGCCAAGCAACAACCCGTTCATCAGCCCGGTGGCCTGGAAGGCGTTCATCGACAGCGGCGGCGGCAACGTGTTCACCGGCGTGCGCAACTTCGCCGGCGACATCTCGTCATCGCCGCGGGTGCCCTCGATGGTCGATCAGTCGGCCTTCACCGTCGGCGTCGACCTCGCCCTGACCGAGGGCGCCGTCGTCCACCGCTCGCCGATGTTCGAGCTCATCCAGTACAAGCCGACCACCGAGCAGGTGCGTGACGTCCCGCTCCTGATCGTGCCGCCGACGATCAACAAGTACTACATCCTCGACCTCGCGCCGGACCGGAGCCTGATCGAGTACCTGGTCAGCGAGGGGCAGCAGGTCTTCGTCGTCTCCTGGCGCAACCCGGATGCCCGGCACAGCAAGTGGGGCATCGACGCCTACGCCGAGGCGCTCCAGGAGGCGTTCGACGTCGTCGACGAGATCAGCGGCGTGAGCTCGGTCCACACGGTCGCCGCCTGCTCTGGCGGATTGCTCGCGGTGATGGCCGCTGCCCGACGCGCGGTCGAGTCCGACATGGAGCGGCTGGCCAGCCTGAGCCTGCTGGTGACGATGATCGACCAGACGCAGGCCGGAACCGTCGGCGCCATGGTCGACGAGGCTGTCGCGGCCGCCGCGGTGGCGAAGTCCCGCCGACGCGGCTACCTGGACGGCAAGCAGTTGGCCGAGGTGTTCGCCTGGCTGCGGCCGTCCGACCTGATCTGGAGCTACTGGGTCAACAACTACCTTCAGGGCCGCAAGCCGCCGAAGTTCGACATCCTCTACTGGAACGCTGACACCACGCGCATGGCGGCGCGGCTGCATCACGACTTCGTCGACATCGCCTTGGGCAACAAGCTGGCGCATCCCGGAGCCGTGTCCGTGCTCGGCACCGAGATCGACCTCAGTAACATCGCCGCCGACTCCTATGTCGTTGCCGGCTCGGCCGACCACATCTGCCCGTGGACCAACTGCTACCGCAGCAGTCAGCTCCTCGGCGGCAAGGTCCGATTCGTCCTCTCGACGAACGGCCACATCGCCGCCCTCGTCAACCCGCCGAGCAACCAGAAGTCGAGCTACCAGGTTTCGGATGACAACTCGATGCCGGTGGACGCGTGGCGGGCTGCGGCCGAGACCGTCCAAGGATCGTGGTGGCCCGACTACGTGGCGTGGCTCGCCGCTCGCTCCGGTGAGTTTCGCCCGGCGCCCGAGCGGTTGGGAAGCTCCCGGCATCCGGTGATCGAGGCTGCGCCCGGCAGCTACGTGCTCGACGCGTAAGGCCCGGAGACAGCCAGATTCCTTCCCCGCGGGAGAGGCTCGCGCTAGTGTGACGACTGCCACAGGCCCCTTCGGGGCGTGGGTCAAAGCCTGGTGAACCAAGCCCGATGAAGGAGTAATCCATGGCAACCGCCAAGAAGACGACGGCCAAGAAGGCCCCAGCCAAGAAGGCGACCGCGAAGAAGGCCCCAGCCAAGAAGGGGCCGGCGAAGAAGGCTCCGGCGACGAAGGCTCCGGCGCGGAAGGCTCCGGCCAAGAAGGCTCCGGCCAAGAAGGCGCCCGCGAAGAAGGCTCCGGCGCGGAAGGCTCCGGCCAAGAAGGCTCCGGCCAAGAAGGTCTCGGCTCCGGCGACGAAGGCTCCGGCGCGGAAGGCTCCGGCCAAGAAGGTGTCGAGGCGCCAGAAGATCGAGACGAGTGTCACCGACGCTCTCAGTGATCTGCTTGACAACACCCGCAAGGCCGTCGACGAGTTGCTCGAGTCGGCGACCGCTCAGGCCAAGAGCGCACGCAAGAGTGTGTCCGACGCAGCCGACCGGGTCCTGCCGAGCGAAGCCGACATCGAGTCGTTGCGCAAGCGGGTCAAGGAGCTCGCCGCCCAGGTCGAGAAGCTGGCGAAGGCCCGCCGCAAGTAACTGTTCGTACGCCGTCGGCGCCGGTTGGGTGATGACCCGCCGGCGCCGACGTCGTTCATCCCACGATTTGCGCGCTCGATGTCGTCGAATCGGCTCGGGCGTTGACGTTTACCGCGCAAATCTCGGGTCAGCGGTCGACGGCGAAGAGACGCCATTCGTCCGGGATGCCCTTGAGGACGTGCTGGCCGCGATCCGAGAACGTGATCCCGGAGCCGGCGACGAGGTCCTTGACCGTCCCGGAAACGAGCACCTCGCCCGTGCCGGCCTTCGCCCCGACGCGCGCGGCGATGTGCACGGCAATGCCCGCGACGTCGCCGCCCTCGTCCGGGTCGCCGATGAGCTCGATCTCGCCGGTGTGCAGACCCACGCGCACCTCGATGCCGAGGGAGCGGACCGCCTCGGTCATCGCCAGGCCGCAGCGGATGGCGCGCGCGGGGCCGTCGAACGTCGCGAGCATGCCGTCCCCAAGTGTCTTGACCTCCCGCCCGCGGAACCGCGCGAGCTCACGGCGCAGGACCTCGTTCTGGGCATCGAGCAGGTCGCGCCACGCCGTGTCTCCCATCGCCGAGGCGCGTTGGGTCGAGTCGACGATGTCGGTGAACATGACGGTGGCCAGCACGCGGTCGACCTCGGCGGCCCGCCGCGTCCCGGTGACGAACTCCTCGACCTCATCAATGAGCGCTTCCGCGTCGCCGGCGAACATCAGGTGGTCAACGCCGGGCAGCTCGACGTACTTGGCGCCTGGGATCTGCGCGGCCATCCACTCCGCTGCCCGCCGGTTGACGGCCATGTCGCCGCGGCGATGAAGCACCAGAGTGGGGACGTCGACGATCGGAAGAATGGCGCGGACGTCGATGTCCAGGAACATCAGGAAGCTCTGCTGGAGCATCGCCGGCGAAGCTCCGTAGCGCTGCAGCCGTGCGAACATCTGACGCGCTTGAGGATTTTCGGCCAGGGTCGGCGCCATCGTCTCGAGGATCGCGCCGTCGTACAGATATGGCGCCATCGCTATCGAGGATTCGATCAAATCCTCGGCGGGAGTCGCCCACGGATAGTCGGGCGCCCACGTCGAGCGCGCCATCCCGCCATAGAGGATCAGCGACGAGACCAGCTCCGGATGGGTCGTCGCGAAGAGCAGAGACATCGGCACGCCCTCGGAGGCACCCATGACCACGGCGCGCTCCGAGCCGGCTGCTTCCATGACGGCGCGGACGTCGTCCATCCGTTCCTCGAGGGTGGGGAAGTTCGAGACGGGATCCGAGAGGCCCGTTCCGCGCTTGTCGAAGATGATGAGGCGTGCGAAGGACGTGATGCGTTCGAACATCCGCACCACGGGCGGCAGGTCCCAGAAGAGCTCGACATGGGACACGAACCCCGGCACGAAGATGAGATCGACCGGCCCGTCGCCGATCACCTGATAGGCGACGGAGACATCGCCGGACCGCGCGTACTTGGTCGGGGGCATTGAGATCATGACGTGACCAGTGTGGCGTGAAATTCGGCGGCGGGAGGAGAATCGCGACCATGGGTGCCGATGCCGACGCGGGAATGGCCGCCGCCAACGAGCACCTCACCGTCTCACCGCCGAAGACCTGGGCGGCCGGCGTCCCCGCGGTCGCCCACGCGATGGAGTACTCGCTGTCCCAGACGTCGCCGGCCCGCACCGCCCTGACTCTGCTCAACCTCAACCAGGTCAAGGGATTCGACTGTCCCGGCTGCGCCTGGCCGGAGCCCAGCCGGCCGCACAAGAACGAGTACTGCGAGAACGGCGCCAAGCACATCAACGACGAGGCGACGACCAAGCGCGTCACGCGTGAGTTCTTCGCCGAGCATTCCGTTGCGGAGCTCGACGGGCAGAGCGACATGTGGCTCAACCACCAAGGCCGGCTGACCGAGCCCATGGTGTTGCGGCCAGGAGCCACCCACTACGAGCCGGTCGGATGGGACGAGGCGTTCGGCCTCATCGCCGGCACCCTCAACGATCTCGGGTCGCCGGACGAGGCGATGTTCTACACGTCCGGTCGGCTCAGCAACGAGGCCGCCTTCCTGTTGCAGCTGTTCTCCCGGGCCTACGGGACGAACAACTTGCCGGACTGCTCCAACATGTGCCACGAGTCCAGCGGCTCCGGCCTCGGCGAGACGCTTGGCATCGGCAAGGGGAGCGTGTCGCTCGACGACATCCACGAGGCCGACCTGATCTTCGTGGTGGGCCAGAACCCCGGCACCAACCATCCGCGAATGCTGTCGGCTCTGGGGGTGACGAAGCGCAACGGCGGGCGGGTCATTGCCGTCAACCCGCTGCCGGAGGCCGGGCTGCTCCGCTTCAAGAACCCGCAGACACCGCGCGGCGTCATCGGCCCGGGCACCAAGATCGCCGACCAGTTCGTGCACATCCGGGCCGGCGGCGACCTCGCGCTGTTCCAGATGCTGAACCGGCTGCTGCTCGAGGCTGAGGACGCGGCACCGGGCACGGTCCTTGATCACGAGTTCATCGCCGCCAACACGATCGGGTTCGACGACTTCTCCGCCAACGTCCGTGGGGTCGAGTGGGACGACGTGCTCGCCGCCACCGGGCTCTCTCGCGCAGACATCGAGGAGGTGCTTCAAAGTGTCCTGGCCAGCCGGAAGATCATCGTCTGTTGGGCGATGGGCATCACCCAGCATCGACATGGCGTCCCCACCATCCGCGAGATCGTCAACTTCCTCCTTCTCCGCGGCAACCTGGGGCGGCCCGGCGCGGGCGTGTGTCCCGTCCGGGGACACAGCAACGTTCAGGGCGACCGGACGATGGGCATCTGGGAGCGCGTGCCGCAGGCGTTCCTCGATGCGTTGGGGAAGGAGTTCTCCTTCACGCCGCCGACGAAGCACGGGTATGACTCGGTCAACGGCGTCCGGGCGATGCGCGACGGCAAGGCGTCGGTGTTCGTCGGGGTGGCCGGCAACTTCGTCCGCGCCATGTCTGACAGCGCCGTCACCGAGGACGCCCTGCGAAAGTGCCGGCTGACCGTCCAGATCTCGACCAAGCTCAACCGCTCACACACCGTTCACGGCGAGACAGCCCTGATCCTGCCGACCTTCGGGCGCAGCGACCGCGACGTGCAGGCGTCGGGCCCGCAGCACATCACGGTCGAGGACTCGATGAGCATGGTCCATCGCTCGCGCGGCAAGCTCGATCCGGCCTCGCCGCACCTGCTGAGCGAGGTCGCGATCATCGCTCGCCTTGCGCGGCGAACGCTGGGCGACAACGGCGCGATACCGTGGGAGGCGTTCGAAACCGACTATGACGTCATCCGCGACAGCATCTCCCGGGTCATTCCGGGCTTCGAGGACTTCAACGCTCGAATCAAGCGCCCTGGCGGGTTCCGATTGCCGAATCCGGTCAATGCGGGCGTTTACCCGACGCCGAGCGGCAAGGCCGTTTTCACGGCCAACACCTTCGAGAGCCTCGAAGCTCCGCCGGGCCATCTCATCCTGCAGTCGCTGCGCTCGCACGATCAGTGGAACACCATCCCGTATGCCCTGAACGATCGCTACCGCGGCATCCACGACTCGCGACACGTCGTGATGGTCAACCCGGACGACCTCCACGAACTGGGCCTCAAAGACCGCGAGGTCGTGGACATCGTCGGCGTGTGGGACGACGGGATCGAACGTCGAGCTGAAGGGTTCACGGTCGTCGCGTACCCGACTTCGCGCGGATCCGCAGCGTCGTACTACCCGGAGACGAACGTGCTCGTGCCCCTCGACAGCGTCGCCGCCATCAGCAACACCCCCACCTCGAAGGGAATCGTCGTGCGGCTGGAGAAGACATGGGACGCGTAACCGTCCGGCGCCGGGTGGTGCGCGTCTACGACGGCAGCGCCGTGCCGCGGTCCGACCTCCTGGCTGCGGAGGAGCCGATGGAGATCCGCGTCAACGGCCGCGCGTTGGCCGTCACGATGCGGACCCCAGGTCACGACTTCGAGCTGGCCGTCGGATTCCTCGTCAGTGAGAGCGTCCTCACGGCGGCCGACGACGTCGCCGCGATCCGGTACTGCGCGGGAGAGACGTCCGGGATCGGCAACACGTACAACGTCGTCGACGTGGCGTTGGCGTCCGGCGTCGCTGCGCCCGAGCCATTGCTCGAGCGCAACTTCTACACGACGTCGTCCTGCGGGCTGTGTGGAAAGGCGAGCCTGGAGGCCGTGCGAACGACTGCCGCGTGGGCGGTCGTCGACGACCCCCTGAGCATCGACACGACGCTGCTGTCCACGCTCCCGGACCGGCTCCGGGAGGCTCAGCAGGTGTTCGACAGCACCGGCGGCCTGCACGCGGCAGGCTTGTTCACCGCAGACGGGGAGCCGTTGGTCGTCCGGGAGGACGTCGGGCGGCACAACGCCGTCGACAAGGTCATCGGTCACGCGCTGCTCGAGGGGCTGCTGCCGGCCCGTGGCACGGTGCTCGTCGTCAGTGGGCGCGCATCGTTCGAGCTGGTGCAGAAGGCCCTGATGGCCGGGATTCCGATGCTGGCGGCCGTGTCCGCGCCGTCGTCGCTCGCCGTCGAACTGGCGGTCGAGAGCGGGCTGACGCTGGTGGGCTTTCTGCGCGGCGACTCGATGAACATCTACGCCGGGGCTGACCGCGTGCGCACAGTCGCTGCGCAATCATTGGCGCAATGAGGTCCCTGATACCCGTTGCGGCTTTGCCGCGACTCCTGATCGCGCTGGCGGCCGGGGGTGTGTCCGCCGTCGCCGACGCCGGGCACGGCATCGCCGAAGACGCGTTGATCGGCATCGGGGTGGCCGGGGGCATCTTCGTGGTCGCCGGCTGGCTCGTGCTGTGGCCCATGGATGCGGAGACAACCCGCCGCAATGCACACCGTGAGGACTTCCGTCCGCGGGTGGACGAGGTGGTCATCGTCGGGTTCGCGTTGGCCGGCCTCGGTGGCGTCGTCGCGCTGCTGGTCGAAGGGGGTGCCAAGGAGGACTCGTGGGCACCGGCGATCGCCGTCGTGGCGGTGTCGACGGCGTGGGCGGCGCTGCACCTCATGTACGCGACGCGTTACGCGCACGAGTTCTACATTGCCGGCGAGGTGACGCCGATCGACTTCAACTCCGGCGACGACTTCATTCCCCGGTTCAGCGACTTCCTGTACTTCAGCTACAACCTCGGCATGACGTATCAGGTGTCCGACACCAACCTGCAGACGAGCGAGATCCGGGCCGTCGTCATGCGGCACTGCCTGCTGGCCTACGTCTTCGGGACGGCCATTCTCGCGACGACGATCAACCTCGTCGTCGGGGTGTTGACCGCCTGATGGGCCGGGTCGACCGTCTCCGACGGCGGGCGGAGGAGCTCCGCGACCGGACGCCGCTGCTCGACCACGCCATCCGGACATACCAGCACTACACCGCGCGGCAGGGAGCGACGCTGGCGGCCGCCGTCACCTACTTCGCCTTCCTGTCGCTGTTCCCGCTGCTGGCGCTGGCGTTCGCGAGCGTCGGGCTCGCGGCTCATTTGATCCCGGACGCCCAACGTGCGCTCGATGCCGCGCTGCAGAGCCTCCTTCCCGGCATGGTCGGGGACAAGCCCAACCAGATCTCGCTCAAGTCCATCAAGGATGCCGCTGGGGCCGTCGCCGGGATCGGCCTGATCACCGTCGCGTACTCCGGGCTCAGCTGGATCGCGGAGATGCGCGACGCGCTCGCCGCGATGTTCGAGGTTGAGTCGTCCAGGAAGCCGATGTCGACGCGCGGACGGGTCATGCACTTCGTCGCCGTCCGGTTCCGCGATGTCGTGGTGCTCGTCGTCGTCGGCTTCGTGCTGCTGATCAGCGTGGTGGTGTCCGGCGGCCTGGTGGGTCTCATCGAGAGGATGCGCAGCGGGCTGGGCGTCCATTCCGAGCTGGGCGTGGCCACATCAGCGATCCTGATCGGCGCGGGAGCGGCGAGCGGCATGCTGCTGTTCTTCGTCATGTTCAAGCTGCTGGCCGAGCCGCAGGTGTCCAACCGGGCGCTGTGGTCTGGCGCGCTGGTCGGCGCCATCGGTTTCGAGCTACTGAAGCAGGTGTCCAAGTGGTTGCTGGCGTCGACCACCCACCAACCCGCGTTCCAGGCCTTCGGCATCGCCCTCATCCTGCTGGTCTGGATGTCCTACTTCTCACGCGTCATCATGTTCGCCGCCGCCTGGGCGCGAACGGCTGACCCTGACGAGGAACACGACGAGATCACGCGCTAGACGTCCGCGCCCGAGGCGTTGGTCACGGCGAATAGCTCACGCTGCGGTGGTGACTCGCGCTATTGCGCGCCGTAGGTGACTTGCACGCCGCGAGTGATACCTGCGGTTTTCACTCGCCGACCCGTCCGGTTCGCGCCATGTTGGGGCGGCTAGCGGTGGGTTAACGTGCTCAACCGGCCGTTTTCACCACGCTAAGCCACCGTCGCGGAGAGCCGCGCCACGCTAAGCCACCGCTCGCGGCACGATCCGTCCCAGAATCGGCAAGAGAGGACGGTTGAGCGCATGGCGAAGCCCTCCGATCAGCGGTCGCGGAATGCGCGCGGGCTCATGCCGTACCAGCGCCGGAAGGCCTGCGAGAAGCTCGAGACCTCGACGTACCCGAGCCGCCGGGCGACCTCGGCGACGGTCAGCCGACCACCGGTGATGAGCTCGGCCGCCAGCGCGGCACGCACCTCGTCGATCAGCTGGCGCATCGTGGTGTCCTCGCTGGCAAGGCGGCGGCGCAGCGTGCGCGGGCTCATCTGCAGGATGGCGGCCACGTCCGGGAGCGACGGTGGCGGTCGCAGCTGCGCCACGATGAGGTTGCGGACGCGGCCAGCCAGGCCGGCCCGCGCCTTGCGTGCGTCGACGAGGTCTTCGCACATCTGCTGCGTCATGGCGGCGGTGTGCGGATCGGCCTGGGGGAGCGGGGCGTCAAGGTTCGCGGCATCCAGGACGACGACGTTGCGGTCGGCGCCGAACGTCGGTGCGATGCCGAGCGTCTCCCGATAGCGCGTCAGCACCGGTCCCTTCATGCCGCCAGCGATCTCGTGCCGGAAGTCGACCGAGCGCGGATTGGCCGGCCAGCCCAGCGTCTCGCGCTGCAGCGTCTGGATCGCGGTTGCGTCGCGCTGGACGACGAATCGTGCGACGTCCGGCGACAGGCTCGGTTCCTCCTCGAGCACCAGGCGAAGGTCAGTGCCCATCTCCTCGGCCCGGATGGGCGCGAACGTGAACGTGAGATCGAGGTAGCGCAGGCCGACGTCGATGCTCTCGCGGAAGGTCGACGCGCTGACCATGGCGAAGCCCCAGATGCCGTACGTCGTCAGGTGGTAGCGCAAGCCCGCGTCGAGGCCGATGGTCGCGGCGTTCGGGGCGGCGGCGAGGAGGTTCTCGATGGCCCGGAGCTCCTGGCTCGCACGCACCTCGGCGCCGGTCTCTCGCAGGTCGGTCGGCGTGAGCCCGGTCCCGGCGAGCACGGCCTTCTCGGCGATCCCCAGGTCGGCCGCGAGGTTGACGAGCACGAGCATGCTCATCGGCGCGCGCAGCGCATCGTCGGCCATCATGTGGCCGAATCTAGTAAGTCATCGGCCCGTCGTCATCTCCCGCCGGCCGCCGTCCGGCACTAGTCTCAGACGCACGCCGACGAGGAGGTTTCTGTCCGTGGGATTCCTGAGTCCTTCGCCGCTGCCGGTCGAGCCCGAAGCGTTCGCGGCGCTCTCGCATCGGGAGCGGGTCCGCATCCTGACGGCCGACTGGGTGACCACCGGATTCGGCGTCCAGAAGGTCGTCCACCTCATCTACATCCTGAAGGTCGGGCTCATCTACGCGGTGGGCGGTGCGCTGGTCGTCTCGCTGACGTCGCCCGGGCTCGGTTCGCTGCTCCAGTTCGGCCACTGGTGGAGCGAGCCGATCGTCTACCAGAAGCTGATTCTCTGGACGGTGCTGCTCGAGGTCCTCGGCTGCGGCGGTGCATGGGGGCCCCTGTGCGGCCATTTCAAGCCATTCACCGGCGGCTGGCGCTACTGGCTCCGTCCGGGCACGCTCCGCATGGCGCCGTGGCCGGGCAAGGTGCCGCTGACCGGCGGTGACACTCGAACGATCGCGGACGTCCTTCTCTACGCCGCAATCCTGGCCAGCATCGTCGTGGCTCTCGCCCTGCCCGGCATCCAGACCGACTCGCTTCGTGCCGCGCTGCCCGGCAACGTTGCTGGCGTCGTCCGGCCGGCGGCGATCGCTCCGGTGATCCTGCTCTTCGTGCTGACCGGCCTGCGCGACAAGGTGATCTTCCTCGGCGCTCGCGGCGAGCAGTATGTGCCCGCGCTGATCTTCATGGCGACGCTTCCGTTCGTCGACATGATCATCGCGCTGAAGCTGCTGATCGTCGTGGTGTGGGTCGGCGCGGGCTTCTCCAAGCTCGGCGAGCACTTCATCAACGTGATCCCGCCGATGGTCGGCAACGCGCCCTTCGTCCCCAAGGCAGTCAAGCGCGCCCACTTCCGCAACCCGCCGAACGACCTGCTGCCGTCCAACGTGTCGTGGTTCATGGCGCACATCGGCGGCACCCTGACGGAGATCATCGTCCCGCTGACGCTGCTCTTCGCCACCAACAAGTGGGTCGTTCTCGCGTGTGTGGTGTACATGGTCATCTTCCACACGTTCATCGCGTCGACGTTCCCGCTCGCGGTGCCGTTGGAGTGGAACGTCATCTTCGGATTCGCTGCCGTCTTCCTGTTCGTGGGTTACCCGGCGCGCGACGGCTACTGGTTGTTCGACTTCTCCCACCCGGGCCTGCTCGTCCTGATCGCCGTCGCGCTCGTCTTCTTCCCGGCGCTGGGGAACTTCCGGCCCGATCTCGTCTCCTTCCTGCCGTCGATGCGGCAGTACGCCGGCAACTGGGCGTCGGGGTTGTGGGCACTCGCGCCGGGCGCCGAGGCGAAGTTCGACCGGGTGACGCGGTCGGCCAGCAACACCATCGACCAGCTCGTCGCGTTCGGCTTCGAGCGCGAGACGGCCGAGGAGATGCTCTACCGGAGCCTGGCTTGGCGCGCCCTGCACAGCCAGGGCCGTGGCCTGTACTCGGTCATTTACACCCATCTGGACGATCCCGATCGCTACACGCTGCGCGAAGGCGAGATCGCGTGCTCGACGTTCCTCGGCTGGAACTTCGGCGACGGTCACCTGCACGACGAACGGCTGATCGCCGCCATCCAGAAGCAGGCCCAGTTCGAGCCGGGCGAGTTCGTCGTGGCCTTCGTCGAGTCCGAGCCGTACGGCCGCAAGCGTGGCTTCCAGGAGTACCGCGTGATCGATGCCGCGCTGGGCGTCGTCGAGCGCGGAACGTGGAGGGTGCACGATTGCGTCAAGGAGCAGCCCTGGCTGCCCAATGGCCCGGTTCCGCTCAACGTCACGTGGACCATGCCGGGTTACGTCCGCGGCGGACTGAGGGGGAGCGCAGCATGACCACGGCTGTCATCGTTGGAAGTGGACCGAATGGGCTGGCCGCCGCGGTGCGGCTGGCTCAGGCCGGCGTATCGGTCAGCGTCCTCGAGGCAAGTGACCGGCCCGGCGGCGGCACGCGGACGTCCGAGTACGGCGCACCTGGCGTCCTGCACGACGACTGCTCCGCGTTCCACCCGACCGGGATCGTCTCGCCGTTCCTCAAGTCCCTCCCGCTCGACCAGTTCGGGCTCGAATGGCTCTGGCCCGAGCTCGACCTCGTGCATCCGCTCGACGACGGCAGCGCGGGCGTCCTGTCCCGCGACATGGACCGGACCGTCGAATCCCTCGGAGCCGATGGTGAGAAGTGGCGGCGGGTCTTCGCGCCGATGGTGCGGAACATGGACGACCTCATCAGCGAGGTCTTCAAGCCGGCTCTCCACGTGCCGCGCCACCCCATAACGCTGGGCATGTTCGGCACGCAGGCGTTGATGCCGGCCACCCTCACCGCTCGACGCTGGAAGCACGACCAGGCGCGGGCGCTCTACAGCGGCGTCGCTGCGCACGTCTTCGGCAAGCTCACGACGCCGCTGAGCGGCTCGGTCGGGCTGATGCTGACCGCTGTCGGGCATGCTGCGGGCTGGCCGGTCGCCAAGGGCGGAAGCCAGGCCATCGCCCACTCACTCATCGGCTTGCTCGAGTCGCTCGGTGGGAGCGTGCAGACGGGTGTGACGGTCGAGAGCCTCGACCAGCTGCGCGACGTCACGGGCTCGGCGCCGGACATCGTCATGCTCGACACCGCGCCGGATGGCGTCCTGCGGATCATGGGCGACCAGCTTCCGGGCCGCGTGCGGCGTGCGTTCGTCAAATACAAGTACGGTCCGGCGACGTACAAGGTCGACTTCGCCGTCCGTGGTGACATCCCCTGGACGAACAAGGACGCGCGTCGTGCCGGGACGCTGCACCTCGGTGGCACCGCCGAGCAGATCGCCGCGGGCGAGCTGGCGACGACGCATGGCGAAATGCCGGACCGGCCGTTCATGCTGGTGGGCCAGCAGTACCTGGCCGACCCGTCGCGATCGGCTGGCGGCCTGAACCCGATCTGGAGCTACGCCCACGTGCCGCACGCCTACGCGGGCGACGCGACGGAAGCGGTCATCGGCCAGATCGAGCGATTCGCTCCCGGCTTCCGCGACATCATCGTCGAGACGCACGTGCGGACGCCCAGCGACTTCGCTGCGTACAACGCCAACTACGTCGGCGGCGACATCGGCGCGGGCGCCAACACGTTCCGGCAGATCGCCTTCCGGCCGCGGCTCGCCGCGAACCCGTACACGCTGGGCGTCAAGGGCGTCTACCTGTGCTCGGGGGCCACTCCGCCCGGGCCCGGCGTGCACGGCATGGGTGGCTTCAACGCGGCCGAGACCGCGCTGGCGCGCCTCTGACCGCGTGCGCTGGCAGGCCGATGGCGGCGGGGCCGCCCCTCCCAGTGGGCCCCGCCGCTCCAACCGCCGACCTACGGCCGTCCCGGACCACCCAGGACACCGGCGTCGAACGCTTTGAGGACGGACGCCTTGTCGTCGGACGTCAGCTTCCCGGCCTTGACGGCCGCGTCGAGGCGGTCGCTCAGCGCTGCGCGGTGTTCGGCCTCGTGCTCCTTGTGCACCTTCTCCAGCGCGGCGCTGACCTTCGACTCGCTGAGGCCCAGCTCCTTGGCCAGCGCGGCGGCGATCTTCGACTCCATCGCAGAACGTTGGGCCTCGGACGGGGGTCCGGTCGGCTTGCTCGGCGGACGCACGTCGTCGCGGATATCCTCGAACGCCTTCTGCAGCTTTTCGTCGCTGACGCCGAGGGCCTTGGCCAGCTCCTTACCCCCGGGTCGGCCCATGAAGCCGGGTCCGCCTGGTCTGCCGGGCGCACCGTGCATGCGGAGTTCGGCTGGCGCTCCCGGCCGATCACCGCTCTGGTCGTCCGCCTGGTTGGCGGCTTGCGCGCCGAGTGTCCCGGCCAGGATCCCACCGGCGACCACGCCGGCAGCTACCAGACCAGTGGCTCGCATCGGTTGCTTCTTCACGGAAGTCTCCTTCGATTGGCCCGCTCGTCGTGAGCGGATGAGAAGAGACTGACCGCGCGATCTGAGATGCGCCGGTGCGCACCTTGTGTGTTGCCTGTGAGTGTCAGGCGTACTCGGTCAGGAGGGCGTGCAGCTTCGACGTCGTGTTCCAGTTCCTGACCGTGATCGACGAATAGATCGGCGAGCTGGCGATGCGACTGAGCCGGCTCTTGCTCGCCTTCTCGTCCAACCGCGCCCAGTACAGGCAGCCGGCCGGGCCCATCCAGCACTGGTCGACGCCCTCGACCGGCTTCGGCAGGGCGGCGAACGCGTCCTCAGCGGTCAGTGGGTGCTTGAGGAAGATCACGTCACACCGGTGGTCCGGGCCGCCGAAGATGGCAGGTGCCGACTCGACGGTCGCAGCCATCTCGGGGAGGCTTCGCACCACCACGGGGACTGGGAATCCGAAGTGGTCCTCGATGCGGCGTTCGAGGTCGACTTCCAGGGCCCGCGCATCCGTCGAGTCGGTCGAGAACAGGACATTGCCGCTCTGGATGTAGGTCCGGACGTCGGGGTGCCCGCCGGCCTCCACGCAGGCCGCCAGCTCCTTCATCGGCACGGCCTTGCGGCCGCCGACGTTGATTCCGCGCAGCAGGGCGACGTGTGGCTGGCCGGCCATGGATCAGGCGACCCGCGCCGTGCCCGCGTAGCCGTACATCCACGGCTTCGACGGGCCGAACCGCGTGATGTAGCCGGCGTCGACGTCGAGACCGGTGAAGCCAGCCGCCGCCAGGAGCTCGATCGGGTTGCGGGTGAGGTGGCAGCCGCCGAGGAATCGCTGCTCGAATGGGTCGAGGCGCCTCTGCCAGCGGGCCACTGCGGGATCCGGCGCGCTCCCGTGCTCGGCGATGTGGACTGACCCTCCCGGCCGCACGACCCGCGCGACCTCGCGCAGGGCGGCATCGACGTCGGGGATGGTGCAGAGCGTGAAGGTGATGAGCGCTGCGTCGACGGAAGCGTCGGGGAGGTCGAGCCGCTGCCCGTCCAGTCCGGCGCGTGAAATCTGGGCCGACGCCTGGGAGCGCCGCTTTGCCGCCATGTCCCACGCGGTGTCGGCCGGCTCGACGGCCAGGACGTCAGTGACCGCCGCTGGGTATAGGGCGCAGTTGAGGCCCGAGCCGAAGCCGAGCTCCAGGACTGTCCCGCTCAGCCCGGCGCAGGCACGCTCGCGCAACGGCAGGACGTCCTTCGCGCCGCAGGCGGCGTCGATGACGTGCGGAAGGATCCGATCTCCCCACAAACCCATGGGCTGAGCCTAGGCGGTTCGGCGCGGATCAGGGAGTGCGGAACTCGATGGGCGCACCCAGCTGCACCGTTCGGGCGACCGTGCACAGCCAGTCGTGGCTCTTGGCCATCGCCTTCGGCAGGAACTCCCGGGCCGCCTGCCCGGCGTCGCCTTCGGGGAACTCGGCATCGAAGGTGATCTGCAGGTTGACCAGATGGTTGCCGCCGTCGTCGCGGACTTTGTCACCGCGGGCGTTGACGGCGAAGAACTCGAAGTCGCTGCGCTTGCTGAGGATGGCATCGACGTCGAGACCCGAGCATGCGCCGAGGGCGGCCAGCAGCAGCTCAACCGGAGTGAAGGCGTCGTTGTCGACTCCGTCCCCGATCTCGATGGTGCCGCCGCGGACGTTGGTGGCGGTGAAATGGGCCTTGCTGGTGCGGACGAGGTCGACGGTGCGCTCCGGATTTCCCATACGGGAAACCTACTGGGGTAGGAGTGTCCCTCCTGCGTGAGACGGACGCCGTCGCGGCGTAGGTGTGCCAGCATCAGGCCATGAGGAAGCACATCAAGGTGGTCCGGCCTTGGCACGTGGTCCTGCAGCAGTGGGCAGCCAACACCTTCGGCATCGTCGTCACGATGATCAGCTACCTGTTCGTCCTGCCATTGCCGCCGGCGGCGGACACCCCTCAGGCCTTTCGCGCCAACCTGACCATCGGCGTGGCCTTCACCTTGTTCAGCTATCTGACGGTGGCCGTGGTGGTGATTCCGAAAACGCATAAGGCGCTCCATTGGACCGTCCGAGGAAGCGAGCCGACAGCCGACGAGCGCGAGCGCACGCTGGGGTTGCCCTTGTTCCTGTTCATGGTCTCCGCGACGCTCTGGGCGCTCCCGGCCGTCTTCGTGTTCTTCTACGACCTGCGGATCGACACGGCGTTCGCCTTTATCGTCTTCCTCGAGATACTGGCCAGCGGCATGGCCACGGCGGCCGTCTCATACCTGCTGGTCACTCGGGTCCTGCGTCAGCCGACAGCGCGCGTCCTGGAGATCGCGCCCCCCAAGTCGGGAATCAGCCGCAGCGTCGGGGCCCGAGCCGTGATCGGATGGCTGTTGACGTCCGGCATCCCCGCCCTCGGGGCACTCGGGGTGGCGGCGTTCGCCCCGTGGACGCAGCCGTCGTACGAGCGGCTGTCCTGGACGGCCATCGTCATGGGCATTGGCCTCTTCGGCACCGGCTTGTTTGCGGTCATCCTCTTCGCGAAGTCAGTCGGTGAACCGATCTGCCGGCTCACGACGGCACTGGAGGCCATCGAGGCCGGCGATCTGGACGCACGCGTGACGGTCAACGACTCCGGTGAGCTCGGTCAGCTGCAGGCCGGGTTCAACCGCATGGTGGTGGCGATGAAGGAGCGGGAGCAGCTGCGGGATCTCTTCGGGAAGCACGTCGGCGAGGATGTCGCCCGCCAGGCGCTTGAGCACGGTGTTCAGCTCGGTGACGAGGAGGTGGAGGCGGCTGCCCTGTTCGTCGACGTGATCGGCAGCACGACGCTTGCCGCGACCCGCTCGCCGCGCGAGGTGGTGACCGCGCTCAACCGGTTCTTCGAAGTGGTCGTCGAGGTGGTCGACACACATGGCGGGCTGGTCAACAAGTTCGAGGGAGACGCCGCGCTCTGCATCTTCGGGGCGCCGCTGCAGCTGGACGATCCGGCTGCGGCCGCGCTCTCGGCGGCCCGCGAGATGGTGCGGAGGCTGAAGGCCGAGGTGCCCGAGCTCGACGCCGGCGTCGGCGTCTCGCAGGGCCTCGTCATCGCCGGCAACATCGGGGCCACCCAGCGGCTCGAGTACACGGTCATCGGCGATCCGGTCAACGAGGCCGCGCGGCTCACCGAGCAGGCGAAGGAACGTCCGGAGCGAATCGTCGCATCACAGCGCATCGTCGACCGGGCGCACCGCGACGAGCGCACACGGTGGACGTTCCTCGAACCGCTGACCTTGCGCGGCCGGCTCGAACCGACCGTGTTGGCCGTTCCGCTCTAGCGCGGCCGGCAGTCCGTCAGCCGCCGTCGCGAAGGCGGCAGGTGATTCCGGTCGGATCGTTGCACGGAGGCTTGGTCGGGCTCGGTGACGACGACGGCGTCGGCGATGGCGTCGGCGATGGCGTCGGAGATGGGGTGGACGACGGCTTTGGCGATGGCGCGCTCGTCGTCGGCGCGGCACTCGGAGCCGCGGTGGTCGGGTTCGACGCGGCCGCGGCTGTGGTCGTGGCGGGCGCGGCCGTGGTGGACTTCTTGCTGCTCGTGCTCTTGCTGTCCGAGTCGCTTGAGTCGTCGGACTTGTCGCTGTCGTCGGCGGTGGGGCTGTAGTCGGTGAGGTTCAGCGTCGAGAGCAGGTCTTCGGAGGACAGCAGCGACTGGACCGGCGGCATGACCTGGCCTTGGACCTGCGGGCTCGCCTCGTTGGTTCCGGGGAGGGCGGTCGGGTCGGTCGAGGAGTCCGAGGTCTCCGCTCCGGCCATGCCGAAGGTGACCAGGGTTCCGCACGCGACGATCGCCATGACCCCCACCACCGCGATCTTGTACGGCCACGCCAGAGCGCCCGCAGGACCACGTGAGGCGCCGAAGTTGACGCGCGACATCACGGCCTGGAACCACGAGCTTTCTGGCACGCGGAAATCGAGGTGTGGGAGGCCCACCGGTACATCTCCTTGAGAAGGGGAGCCTCAAGGATAACCGCTGTTTGGGGTGCCGTAAGCCGGACGGTGGATTTCCCTATGCTGACCTCATGTCGGCGCAGCCTGAGTCCATCATTGTCGTTGGGGCCGGGCTTTCCGGCTGGCGGACGGCGAAGGACCTCCGGAAGCTCGGCTACGCCGGTGACCTGGTTCTGCTGGGCGACGAGGACGAGCTTCCGTACGACCGACCGCCCTTGTCCAAGGCGGTCCTGACTGGCGACCGCGAACCCGAAGCGGTCCGCCTCACCAGCGAGGACGAGATCGCCGAGCTCGGCATCGACTTCCGCCCCGGTGCCCGGGTGACGTCCGTGCGCGACGGGGTCGTCGAGACGGCGGCGGGGGAGCGGCTCGAGGCGGAGATCATCGTCCTGGCCACCGGATCGCGCGCCAACATCCCGCCGTTCATCGCCGACATGCCGGATGTGCGCCCGCTTCGGAACATGGGTGATGCGCGGCGGGTCAAGGAGGACTTCGGCCGCATCAGCTCGGTGCTCATCCTTGGTGGCGGATTCATCGGCGCCGAGGTCGCCGGGTCGGCGCGCAAGCTGGGCCTCGACGCGACCGTCGTGGAAGGCGCTCCCAACATCCTGGGACCGCTGGGACCGGAGATCGCCGCCATCGTCGAGCAGATCCACCGCGACGCCGGCGTCACCGTCATAACCGGGGCTCCGGTCGAGATCGTCGACGCCACCGCGAACGACGGAGCCACCGTCGTACTGGCCGACGGCCGCAAACTCACCGCCGACATCGTGGTCGTGGGATTCGGTGCGCGCCTCAACACCGAGGCGTTCGCCGAGCTCGCGACGCCCAACGGCGTTGAGTGCGACCAGCGTGGCCGCGTGGTCGGCCACCCGGGGCTGTACGCAGTCGGCGACGTGGCGGCCTGGTGGGACCCGAAACTGGAGCGGCACGTCCGGCGTGAGCACTGGCAGACGGCGGGCGATGGCGCGGCGATCGTGGCGCACACCATCCTGGGCCTGGAGCCGCCGGAGATGTACGCGTCGGCACCGCCGTACTTCTGGACGGACCAGCCGGGCGTCAAGGTCCAGCTGCTCGGCTGGCCGGCGCTGGCCGACCGCGAGGGGTGGATCGAGGACACGGAGCGCGACCCGCACACGGTCTACGGCTGGTGGATGGGCGACAAGCTGGTCGCCGTCGCCCTGCTGGGCCAGCCGCGCCTGATGGTGCGGTATCGCAAGGAGCTCATGGAGCTCGAGGTTTAGTCCAACAGCGCAATACCGGTGGGTTTAGCACCCGAATCCGCGATTCTGAGGTTCCAAACCCACCGGCGGGAGGACGAAGCAGCGTCTCCGGCCGATCAGTCCCAGTCGCTGCCGCGGTTTCGCTTCACGTCCGACCGCCGCTTCTTCGCCGACAGCCGACGTTCGACCGATCCGCGCGACGGCTTGGTCGCGCGTCGCGGCTTCGGCGGCACGAGTGCCGACGCCACCAGCTGCTCGAGCCGCACGCGCGCTGCCTCGCGGTTCCGCAGCTGGGACCGGTACTGGGACGACACGACGGTGACCGTCCCGTCCACCAGCCGATGACGCAGGTGGCGCGTCACCAGCGCCTTCTGCGCGGCCGAGAGCGCGCCGGAATCGACCAGAGACCACACGAGCTCGACGCGGGTGTCGGTGGTGTTGACGTGCTGCCCACCCGGCCCGGATGACCGGCTGAACCGCCAGGTCAGCTCACGCTCTGGCAGGTGGAACCGGTGATGGTTGCCGTCACTGCCCATGGAGGTAGTGCGTCAGTTGGTCGCGCTCGAACTCCAACTGGTCCATGCGGGTCTTGACCGCGTCGCCGATGCTGAGGATGCCCACGAGCAGTCCGTCTTCGAGGACCGGCACGTGCCGCACCCGGTTGGCGGTCATGACGCCCATCAGGTGCCCGAGGGTGTCGTCCGGCGAGCAGGAGTGGACGGCATCGGTCATGATCTCGCCGACGGTCACGGCCGCCGGCTCCTGGAAGTTGCGCAGCTTCCGGACGATGTCGCGCTCGGACACGATGCCGGCCATGTGCGAACCGTCCGAGCTCACCACGAGGGCGCCGATGTTCAGCTCGGCAAGCGTCTCGAGAAGCTCGGCGACGGTCGCTTCGGGCCGGATGGTGAACACCTCACCGGAACCCTTGGCCGACAGAATTTCCCGCACGCGCATGGCGTCCTCCTCGTTGTACTCGTGAATCGTCCCTAGTCCGCAGGGTCCATCGTGCGCCCCGTGTCAACAGGCGGGCTCACCGGCGGGAACGCCAGGACGTTGTCGCGATGTTTCGGCTCGCGGATGGGCTCGGTGTCGTGCCGATCGTCGAAGTCGTCGGATTCGTCGATTTCGCCGTCGGGGAAGTGACCCAAATAGGCCAACGCCGCATCATGCAGCCGCGCATTGGTGGCGAGCGCGTTGCCGCTCCACGGTCCGTCGCGGCCGTCGAGGCCGGTGAAGCGCCCACCGGCCTCGCGCACGATGACGTCGACGGCTGCCATGTCCCACAGCTCCAGGTCGGGTTCGGCGGCGATGTCGACGGCGCCTTCGGCGAGCAGCATGTACGACCAGAAGTCGCCGTAGGCGCGGGTGCGCCACACCCGGCGAAGCAGGGCGTCGAACCCGGTGCGCTTGTCGATGCGGTCCCATCCGGCCACGGATGCGTACGAGAACGAGGCGCTGTCGAGGTCCGAGACGTTGGACACCCGGATCTCGCGGGCGTTCATGAACGACTTGCCGGTGAAGGCGCCGCCGCCCTTGGACGCCCACCAACGGCGGCCGAGGGCCGGGGCGGACACCAGGCCGGCCACGATCTCGCCGGCTTCCTCGAGGGCGATGAGGGTGGCCCACACCGGGACGCCGCGGACGAAGTTGGAGGTGCCGTCGATCGGGTCGATGATCCAGCGACGCTCGTGGGACCCGGTGGAGCCCTCGACCTCGCCGTCCTCCTCGCCCAGCACCACATCGCGCGTCCGCGCGGACTTCAGGTGTCGCCGTATGGCTTCTTCGACGGCGCGGTCCGACTCCGTCACGTACGTCATGTCCGGCTTGGTCGAGACCGACAGGTCGACAGCGCCAAAGCGATCCATGGACAGGTTGTCGGCGTTGTCGGCCATGACGTGCGCGAGCCGAACATCGTCGTTCCATGAATGCGCCATGCTGGCTAGGTTAGCCCCGTGAATGCCTCGATCGTCGACACGTTCAACGGCCTGCCGCTGCACGTCCTCGTCGTCCATGCCGCCGTGATCCTGACGCCTACTGCCGCGATCGTCGCGCTGGCGCTCGTCCGTCCCTCGTGGCGGATGGCCCTGCGATGGCCGGCAGCGATAGCCGTGTTCGGCGCCTGGCTCCTGGTTTGGCTCGCGCGCGCCAGTGGGACGGCGCTCGCGACGTCGATCTCCGCGCAGCTCAAGGGCACGCCGACGGGCGCAGCCGTCATGAAGCACATGGGATTCGCCAATCGTCTCAACGTCGTCCTCTTCACTCTGGCCGTTGTGCTCGTGCTGTTCGCCCTCCTGCTGCCCAAGCTCGCTCGGCCAGCCGGAACGGTCGGCGCCGTGGTGATCGCGGTCCTGGCGCTGATGGTCCTGGGGCTGGTCGCCCAGACCGGCGAGGCAGGAGCGCGCGCCGCCTGGAACCCGGACGGCTCGCAGGACTACTCGGTCAAGTAGGCAGGCTTCGAGCGCGCGTCCAGGATGCGACGCAGCGATTCGACGCGGGCCGTCGTTATCCGGCCGTCCGTCACGGCGGTGTCCAGCGCGCATTCGGGTTCGGTGGCCAGGTGGGTGCATCCACGCGGGCACGCCGTGCAGATGTCGGCGACGTCGGAGAACGCCGTCACGATGTGGTCGATGTCGACATGGGCCAGGCCGAACGAGCGGAACCCGGGGGTGTCGATGATCCAGCCGCCGCCAGGCAGCGGCAGCGCGATGGCCGAGGTCGACGTGTGGCGTCCGCGGCCGGTGACGTCGTTGACCGTGCTCACCGCGCGGTCGGCATCGGGGACGAGCGCGTTGACCAACGTCGACTTGCCGACGCCGCTGTGCCCGACGAGCACAGACGTCCGGCCGGCAAGGACGGCTCGCACCGGGTCGACCCCGGCGTCGCGCTGGGTGACCACGACCTCGACGTCGAGCGGCTCGAGAAGGCCGAGCATCTCGTCCGGTGAAGCCAGGTCGGCCTTGGTCAACACCACGACCGGGCGCATCCGGGCATCGTAGGCGGCAACCAGGCACCGGTCGATGAGCGCGGGCCGCGGCGGCGGATCGGCCAGCGCCGTGACGACGACGAGCTGATCGGCGTTCGCCACGACGATGCGCTCGATCGGATCGTCGTCGTCGGCCGTGCGTCGCAGCACGGTCGCGCGGGGCAGGACCTCGGCGATGCGGGCGAGCGTCCCGTCGCCGCCGGTGACGTCGCCGTCGACCCGTACCTCGTCTCCGACGACGACGCCCTGGCGGCCGAGCGAGCGCGCCTTCATCGTGGTCACGGACGTCCCGTCGATGTCGACCCGGTAGCGGCCACGGTCGACCGCGCGGACCCGGCCGACGGGTAGGTGCTCGTAGTTGGGGCGCTCCTTGGTGCGTGGGCGGGTGCGTCGTCGGGGTCGGTCGAAGTCCTCGTGCTCGTCCTTCACGCGGAGTACCTCACGGGCGGTCGGACCTCATGAGACGAACTGTTCCCAGTCGACGACGAAGCCGGGATACGTCTTGGCGGTGGTTGCCACGTTCTCGACCTGGATGCCGGGGACCGCGAGGCCGATCACGGCGGCCGCGTGGGCCATGCGGTGGTCGTCATAGGTGGCGAACGTTCCGCCGTGCAGCGGGCGGGGCCGGATGACCAAGCCGTCGTCGGTCTCCTCGACGTCGCCGCCGAGCTTGTTGAGCTCCGTGGCCAGTGCCTTGAGCCGGTCGGTCTCGTGGCCGCGCAGGTGCGCGATGCCGCGCAGGCGTGACGGACCGGCCGCCAAGGCAGCGACGGCAGCGACGACCGGCGTCAGCTCGCCCACGTCGTGCAGGTCAAGGTCGACGCCCGCCACCTCTGGTGACCCGGTGAAGGAGAGGCCGCCGTCCGCGTGCGTCGCCTTCCCGCCGAACTCGCCGGCGATGACGCGCCAAGCGTCGCCCGCCTGGGTCGTCCGGTCCGGCCAGTCCGCGATCTGCACGGTGCCGCCGGTGACGAGCGCGGCCGCGATGAAGGCACCGGCGTTGGACAGATCCGGCTCGACCGTCACGTCGAAGCCCGAGATCGGACCGTGTTCGACTCGCCAGGTGCCGCGGATGCTGTCGTCGACCGTGACCCCGCGGTGCCGCAGCTCGGCCACGGTCATGTCGAGATGCGGCTGCGAGGGCAGCGGGCGACCCACGTGGTGCAGGGTCAGGCCGTGCTCGAAGCGGGGTGCGGCCAGCAAGAGCGCGGAGACGAACTGGCTCGATGCGGATGCGTCGATGCTCAGCTCGCAGGCCCGCACGCGGCCGTGCCCGCGGACGGTGAAGGGCAGCGCGTCCTCACCGTCGACCTCCATGCCGAGGCCGCGCAGCGAGGCGATCGTGGTGGCCATCGGACGCTTCCGGGCGCGCGGGTCACCATCGAAGGTGACGGCCGCCTCGCTGAGGCCAGCGAGGGGCGGGACGAATCGCATCACCGTCCCGGCCAGGCCGCAGTCGATCGTCAGCTGGCCAGTGGCCGGCTGGCCGGGGGTGACGTGCCACTCCTCGGCGCCCTGCACGATCGTCGCGCCCAGCGCCACGAGCGCGTCGGCCATCAGCTCGGTGTCGCGGGCGGCGAGCGGCTGGCGGAGCACGGACGGCGACCCCGCCAGCGCGGCGAGAACGAGAAGCCGATTGGTGAGCGACTTCGAGGCCGGCAGGAGCACGCGAGCGTCGATGGCGTCGGTCAGCGTCGGCGCCGGCCACAGATCACTCACTCACGTAGTGTCTCAGCCGCGTGACAGGCTTGGTGGCATGTGCGGCCGGTATGCCACGACACGAACCCCCGATGCGCTGGCCGACGAGTTCGGCGCCCGGCTGGCTGATGCGAGCGTGTCGGTCGAGCCGGACTGGAACATGGCGCCGACCAAGCCGGCCCCCATCGTCATCGAGCGGCCGCCATCGGGTGCTCCCCCGCAAGCGGGAGGTACCCCCAAGCCCGGCGGGCGAGAGATCCTTATTGCGCAGTGGGGCCTGGTGCCGAGCTGGGCGAAGGACCCGAAGATCGGCAGCCGCCTGATCAACGCGCGCAGCGAGACCGTCGCCGAGAAGCCCGCCTTCGCCAAGGCCTTCGCGAGCAGGCGCGCCGTCATTCCCGCCGACGGCTACTACGAGTGGTACCCGGGGGCCAAGAAGCAGCCGTTCTACATCACCCCCAAGGATCGCGGGGTCCTGGCGATGGCTGGGCTGTTCGAGTTCTGGAAGGCGGATCCTGACGCTCTGGGGGTACCGCCCGTCCCCCGCAAGCGGGAGGTGCCCCCAGCGACGCTTGCTTCGCGCAGCGGGGGATGGCTGATCACCTTCACCGTCCTGACCACCTCCGCCAGTGACGACCTCGGCCACCTGCACGACCGGACCCCCATGATGTTGACCGCCGACGAGGTGGATGCCTGGCTCGATCCGGCGCCCATGACGCCCGCCGAACGGCTCGGTCTCCTGGTCCCGGCTGTGCCCGGTCGGCTCGATGCGTGGCCGGTCTCCACCGAGGTGAACAACCACCGGAACAACGGCCCGCAGCTGATCGAACCCATCCCCATGGAATAGGTCGGGCCATCGGTGTCGTTGACATCACACGTGCTGGCTTGCATGGAACGTCCGACCCACGCCGACGGTGGCGTCGCATTGGCGACCGTAGACTGTGCCGCGATGAGTGACGAGGACGAAGCAACGGTAAATCTCGAGACCGAGACTCCTGCACAGCGGCAGGCCCGGTTCGAGCGCGAAGCCATGCCGTTCGTCGACCAGCTGTATTCGGCGGCCATGCGCATGACCCGCAAACCGCAGGATGCCGAGGACCTCGTCCAGGAGACGTACGCCAAGGCATTCGCCGCATTCCACCAGTACACGCCCGGCACCAATCTCAAGGCGTGGCTGTACCGCATCCTCACCAACACGTACATCAACACGTATCGCAAGAAGCAGCGCCAGCCGCAGCAGATCAGCGACGAGCTCGACGACTGGCAGATCGTCGCCGCCGAGGCGCACACCTCGTCAGGTCTCAAGTCGGCCGAGATGGAGGCCCTGGAGCATCTTCCGGACTCCGACGTCAAGGACGCGCTGCAAGAGCTGCCCGACGACTTCCGCTACGCGGTCTACCTCGCCGACGTCGAGGGATTCCCGTACAAGGAGATCGCCGAGATCATGGACACGCCGATCGGGACCGTCATGTCGCGCCTGCACCGCGGACGCCGCATGCTCCGCGACCGGCTCTCCGATTACGCCCGCGAACGCGGTATGGCCGTATCGGGAACTGGGGAGTGACGATGGACCAGGACAAGGAGAACTGCGGGTGCGACTGCAGCACCGCGCGTGAGCGTCTCTACCTCTTCCTCGACAACGAGATCGACACCGCCAGCTGCGCGGAGATCCAGCAGCACATCGAGGACTGCTCCTCGTGCCTGAGTGCCTACGACGTCGAGCGCATCGTAAAGTCCCTCGTCCACCGGTCCTGTTCGGAACGCGCGCCCGAGACGCTGGTGCAGAAGGTCCAGTTCGCGATCCGGACCGTCGAGCTGAAGTCAGAAGCCTGACGCAAAGCAAAAACCCCCGTCAGATGACGGGGGTTTTCTCACGCGTTGGGGCGCTTGCCGTGGTTCGCGCCCTTCTTGCGACGCGCGCGGCGCTTGCGGCCGGTCTTACCCATGCTGTGCCTCCTTTGTCGGCGACGGTCGGGCTTCGCCCGATCGCCGACGCCCAAGCAGTTCTGTTCTTACCCACGCGACCGACCCCCGCGGGCTACGCCCCTTTGTGCGGGGGCGCCCCCATGAAACCGGATCGCTCGTAGAGCCTTGCGGGCTCTCGGCCCGGTGTCGATTCCGGGCGCGCCTAGTCTCCCATGTGCGGCACGCGGGCGAGAAATCGGTCGCGGTTGACGACGATGCGACGGATCTGGCCGGAGGCAACCAGTGCTCCGTGCGTGTCGACAGCCTCGACGCGGAAGGTGACCAGCCGGCCGTCACGCGCGATCAGGTCTGCGTTCGCGATGATCGTCGTCCCGACCGGCGACGGGATCAGGTGATCGATCTCGATGCGCGCGCCGACGCTCGTCTGCTCAGGGTCGAGGGACAGCGCGTCGCACGTCGCCTCTTCGCACCACGCCAGCAGGACCGGGGTGCCGAGGACGTCGACGTCGCCGCTGCCGACCGCCAAGGCCGTGTGCTCCGGGCCGACGATGTGGGTGATCGATGCGCTTCCCATCAGATCCCCAGGGTGTTGCGTGGGTAGGCGGCGTTGACGTCGGTGATCACGTTCACGAGGTAGGGGATGCCGGACGCGAACGCGCGATCGAGGGCCGGGCCGATCTCGCGCGGGTCGGTCACCATCTCGCCACCACCGCCGAGAGCGGTGACAACTTGGTCATAGCGAGTGTTGGGCGCGAGGTCGGCGGCCACGTCGTAGCCGTAGAGGAACTGCATCGGGCCCTTCTCGAGGCCCCACGCGGAGTTGTTGCCGACGACCATGACGACCGGCAGGTTGTGCCGGACGAGGGTGTCGACGTCCACCAGAGACATGCCGGCTGCTCCGTCGCCGTACAACAGGACGACCTGGCTGGACGGCCGGCTGATCCGCGCCGCGATCGCCGCGCCCATGCCCGCGCCCAGGCATCCGTACGGGCCCGGATCGAGCCAGCCGCCAGGCCGCTTCGGCTCGACGTACTTGCCGGCGAAGGAGACGAAGTCGCCGCCGTCGCCGATGACGACGGCATCGTCGGCCAGCCGCGGGAGGAGCTCGCCGTAGATGCGAGCCGGGTGGATGGGATCAGCCTCAGCACTTAGTAATTCGTTGTCTCGCTGCGTGGCTTCGGCAACTTGGTCACGGAGCCGGGTGAGCCAAGATCCCCAATCTGGGCGGCGGTTCAGCCCGGCGAGGATGCCGTCCAGGCATGCGGTGAGGTCGCCGGACGCCGACGCGGCCAGGGTCGCGTGCTGGCTGACCTGGCCGGGGGAGTCGGCGACGTGGACGACCTTCGCCGGCTGGCTGCCGTCCTTGCCGCCGAAGACGCCGTAGCCGAGCCGGAAGTCCAGCGGCGTTCCGACCACCACGACGACGTCGGCGCCGCTCAAGGCGGCCGAGCGCGCCTTGGTGACGAGCTGCGGGTGGCCGCCGGGGATGAGGCCGCGCCCCATGCCGTTGGAGATCACCGGAATGCCGGTCTCCTGGACGAAGCGGAGGGCGGCGTCCTCGGCGCCGTCCAGCCACACGTCCGTGCCGAGGATCAGCACCGGCTGCGTTGCGTCGGCCAGGATGCGGGCGACGGCGGTGAGGTCGTCCGGGTTCGGCTCGACGGGTGCGACGTGCGTGTGCGGAGTCTCGCCGACCGGAGCCTGGCCGAACAGCTCGTCCATCGGGACGTCGAAGAAGGCCGGGCCGCGGTGGGATGATCCGGCGCTGGCGAAGGCCGTGTCGGTTGTTGTCGCGATGTCGCCGACGGTTTGCGCGGTGGTCGAGAGCTTCGTGATCGTCTCGAAGATCGGCGGGTGGTCGAGCTCCTGCAGGCTCCCGCTGCCCCAGCGGCCGGCCGGGGCGCGGCCGCCGATGACGACGAGTGGGGAGCCGGCGAACATCGCCTGGGCCACCGGGCTGACGCCGTTGGTGACTCCCGGACCCGCGGTGAGGACCGCGAGGCCCGGCGTCCGGGTCAGCTTGCCGATCGCCTCGGCGGCGAAGACCGCGCTCGGCTCGTGCCGGACGTCGATGATCGGCATCGGGGGCTCGGCGATGACGGCGGCGTCGTAGAGCGGGAAGACGTGGGCGCCGGACAGCGTGAACATCGTGGTGACGCCGTGGGCGCGGGCCACGTCGAGCGCCTGCACGCCGCCGTGTGACGTGGCCGGCGCGTCCGTGTGAACGTCTTGAACGTCAGTCATGAGCCGAGACTAGTCACCGACGGGCTGCGCGCGCGTGGTTGGCCGATAGAGCCACGGGCTCTCGGCCCGGATCTGGTCGAGCACGACGAGGATCAGGTCGGCCCGGTGCGCGGGTTGCTCGGCGAAGAGCTCCTCGTCGTGCAGCAGTCCGGGCCGGCCCTGGACTCCGAGCGCGAGCTGCAGGTGCAGGGCGCGCAGGAGACGCGAGGTGTTGGCCGCCGACGGCGACGGCCACTCCGACATCGGGCCACGCGTCCGTGGCGGCTGGATGCCTTCGCCCAGCCGCTTGAGCCACGGTTCCACGAGCGAGGCGTCCAGCGAGTTGCGATGCAGCAGGGCCATGACGGCGAAGGCCAGCCGGTCGTCCTCCCCGTGGCGCCAGATGTACGACGTGGGCGTGAGGACGCGGTCAGCGATGACGTCCAGCAGCACCGTCAGCTCGAGGCGGCCGAAGTGCCGCGACCGGGCCAGCGCGGCCAACAGGTCCGCACCATGGGCGATCGCGTGGGCCCACCCCTGCTCGGGGATCCAGCCGCGGTGGTCCTGCTCGCGGACGTACCAGCTGGTCGCGCGGTCGCCCCACTCGAGCACGGACGAGGCGCCCAGCAGCTGACGGTCGTTGTCACGGCCGAGGATCTCGGCCAGCATCAACGCGCTGTAGCTGCGCCGGATGACCGAGCTGTCGCCGTCGTGCCCGAGCCCGTATTGCAGGCCCGGGACGAGCCCTGCCCCGAGGCCGGAGAGCAGGTCGTCGTAGACGCCTTGGTCGAGCCACGCCGTGAGGATGGGGTAGGCGATGTCCTCGCGCAGTCGTGGATTGGGGTGTCCGAGCATCTCCACCAGCTCGGCGGTGAGCTCGTCGAGCGGACGGTCGGTCGGAAGGGCGCGGTTCGACTGCAGCACGCGCTGCCAATACGTGGGAGCCCACTGAAACTCGGCCATCCTCGTCATCGTATTCACCTTGGTTGCCGGGCCTGCAACCCCAGGCTTTGGGGATGTTCCTCGCTGCGCTCGTCAACCGGCCGTCGGCCACGCCCCCTCACGCCCTTCGGGCGCGGGAGGTGCCCCAGGCCACGAGCCGCAAGCGGCTCGGGCACTCGGTAACCTCGGCCCGTGCCCTCCCTCGATGAGATCGCCGGACGCCTGACGTCGTTGCCGTCCGACGCCATCGCGTGGCTGAACGCGGTAGTCGCCGAGTGGCAGATCATCGCCGACCTCGCGTTCTCTGACCTCGTGCTGTGGGTCTTTGATGCTGAGGCGAAGGGGCACTGGGCCGCCGCTCAGATCAGGCCAGCCACGGGCCCGACCGCGTTGTTGGAGGACGTCGCGGGTTCCTTCCGCCCGGTGGACGAGCCGCTGCTCGGCCGGGCCGTCCCGGTCGTCCATGACGGCGTCGTCCTGGGCCTCATCGAGGTGCGCTCCGGTGCCGTCGATGCCCGGCCGACCAGCGCGCTCGAAGCGGCCTACCGGGCGTCGGCCGATGACTTCCTGGCGATGATCGCCGCCGGCGACTTCCCCTTCGCCGGTCCGCGTTCGGAGATGGCCGAGTCGCTGCGGGTCGGGGATGGGTTCATCCGGCTCGCGGCCAACGGTGTGGTGTCGTACGCCAGCCCCAATGCGCTGTCCGCCTTCCGCCGGCTGGGACTGGTCGAGGACCTCGACCGGGCCGATCTCGGCGCCATCACCGCGCAGCTGGTCGACGGGCGCCCCACGCATCGGGGAGTCCGTGGACTGCTGCACGGAAGGGCCGCGGGGGAGACGGAGATCGCGAAGGGCGATGTCTCGGTCGCGCTGCGGCTGTTGCCCCTGCGTCGCGATGGCGTTGCCGTCGGCGCGGTCGTGCTGTTGCGCGACGTCACCGAGCTGCGGCGACGTGAACGGCAGCTCGTCTCGAAGGAAGCCACGATCCGGGAGATCCACCACCGGGTGAAGAACAACCTGCAGACGGTCGCTGCCCTGCTCCGGTTGCAGGCGCGCAGGACGGTCGAATCATCGGCGCGCGAAGCGTTGGACGACGCGGTGCGCCGGGTCGGCTCGATCGCCTTGGTGCACGAGACGCTCAGCCAGTCATTCGACGAGACGGTGAACTTCGACGAAGTGGCGGAACGACTCCTGCGCAGCGTCCTTGACGTGGGGGGAGACGGCGCGCAGGGCGGTGTGGTCGGCGAGCGTATTGGCAGCTTCGGTGTCCTGCCCGGCGAGAAGGCCACCGCAGTGGCCATGGTGCTGACCGAGTTGATCCAGAACGCGGCGCAGCATGCCTACCCGGAACATCCGGGTCGGGTTCTGGTGGTGGCCAATCGCATCCGTGACCGGCTGCGCATCCGCGTCAGTGACAACGGTGTCGGGTTGCCCGATGACTTCGAGCCGGGCGCAAGCCTGGGCCTGTCGATCGTTACGTCCCTGGTCGAGTCCGAGCTGAACGGGACGCTGACCTTCGAGCCCGGACCCCGCGGCGGAGCCACGGTGACGATTGAACTCGAGGTCTGAGGAATTCTCCGAGGCCTGACCCGCAGGGCTATACGAGCGATCCGGCTTTGCCGGTCGCGGACTGCAGTGACGGCTTGCTTGGGCGTCGCCGATCGGGCGTAGCCCGACCGTCGGCGACAAATGCGACTCAGGCTCGGATGCGGGCGCGGGCGTTGCGGCGCTTGAGGGCGCGGCGCTCGTCCTCGCTCAGTCCGCCCCAGACACCGTGGTCCTGACCGGACTCGATGGCCCACTGCAGGCACTGCTCGCGGACGTCGCAACGACGGCACACGAGCTTGGCCTCCTCGATCTGGAGGATGGCAGGGCCGGTGTTGCCGATGGGGAAGAAGAGCTCCGGGTCTTCGTCGAGGCACGCGCTGCGATGGCGCCAGTCCATGACGATCTCACTCCCTTTCCCGGTGAACGGCTGTCGGTGGCATTCAGTTCGACCCCTGTCGGGGCAGGTGATTTCAGGGCACACCGATTGCCACAGGCCATGGTTCCAAGAAAACGGTCCGCAAACAAGGGAAACGGCCTACTTCATTCTGTCGAGTCGGTCACATTCTGGTGAACGCCAGCGTTGGGGCTGACCTGCGGCGATGTGCCTCGGGCTGGGGCAGCCGTTTCTGCTGGGGGTGGGGGTGTGAGAGACTTTTGGCCGGGCAAAACCCACCCCAGCCGGCTGACGCGTTCGTCGCTGGCCGTACTCCCAGACCCGGACCTGATCGGTTCGCGAATCCCGCCGCACAGGATATGCACCGACACAGGACCCACTGATGGTTGCCACTGACATCGACGCTCCGGCCGACGTCCCCGAGCCCGAGGACGACCCTGTCTTCGCGCTGCACCGCGGCGGCAAGATGGAAGTCGCGGCCACCGTCCCGCTCCGTGATGCCAATGATCTGGCCCTGTCGTACACGCCGGGCGTGGCCCGCGTGTGCGAGGCGATCTTCGCCGACCCCGAGGTCGCGCACGAGTACACCTGGGTGTCCAACACCGTGGCCGTCATCACCGACGGCACCGCCGTGCTCGGCCTGGGCAACATCGGGCCGCAGGCGTCCATGCCGGTTATGGAGGGCAAGGCCATCCTGTTCAAGCAGTTCGGCGGCGTCAACGCCATCCCCGTTGCGTTGAACACCACGGACACTGACGAGATCGTCGAGACGATCATCCGGCTCGCGCCGACGTTCGGCGGCGTCAACCTCGAGGACATCGCCAGCCCGCGCTGCTTCGAGATCGAGCGCCGCCTCATCGAGGCGCTGGACATCCCGGTCTTCCATGACGACCAGCACGGCACCGCCGTCGTGGTGCTGGCCGGCCTGCTCAACGCGGCCAGGCTCACCGAGCGCGACCTCGAGGACTTCAAGGTCGTCATCTCCGGCGCCGGCGCGGCCGGCGTGGCGATCACCAAGATCCTGCGCTCGGCCGGTGTCCGCAAGATCAGCGTGGTCGACCGCCAGGGTGTCATTCATCCGTCGCGCGGCAACCTGGACGAGGTCAAGCAGTGGCTCGCGGACAAGACCGCGGACTGGGCCAAGCCGGGCTCGGTCTCCGACGCGCTCGTGGGCGCCGACGTCTTCATCGGAGTCTCCGGTGGCACCATCCCGGAGGAGGCCGTCGCGAAGATGGCCGACGAAGCCATCATCTTCGCGCTCGCGAACCCCAATCCCGAGGTTCATCCCGACATCGCCAACAAGTACGCCCGCGTCGTGGCTACCGGGCGTTCGGACTTCCCCAATCAGCTCAACAACGTGCTGGTCTTCCCGGGCATCTTCCGGGGCGCGCTCGACGTCCGGGCGACCGAGATCTCCGAGTCGATGAAGCTGGCCGCGGCCAACGCCATCGCCGAGCTCATCGACGTCGACGAGCTCACCGAGTCGTACATCATCCCGTCGCCGTTCGACCCTCGCGTGGCGGCCGCCGTCGCACGGGCCGTGACCGACACGGCGCGGCGCGAGGGACTCGCTCGCCGTCCGTACTGAAGCCCGCTCAACCAGCCCTCAGGAGGGCCCGTGTTCGCTGTCTATGCCGAGTCCTTCAACGGTGACAACCCGATCGACGGGCTGGTCGTCGGCGACCGGCCTGATCCCGAAGTGCCGGACGGGTGGACGACGGTCACCGTCAAGGCCGCCTCGATCAACCACCACGACGTCTGGAGCCTGCGCGGCGTCGGCCTGCGCGAGGAGCAGCTGCCGATGATCCTCGGCTGTGACGCGGCCGGTTACGACGAGGACGGCAATGAAGTGGTCGTCCACGCCGTGATCAACGACCCGAGCTGGACCGGCGACGAGATCCACGACACCAAGCGCTCGCTGCTCTCCGAGCGGTTCCCGGGGACGTTCGCCGAGAAGGTTGCGGTTCCGCGGGTCAACCTCATCCCCAAGCCGGCGGACCTGTCGTTCGCCGAGGCCGCGTGCCTCCCGACGGCGTGGCTGACGGCGTACCGGATGCTCTTCACCAAGTCCGGGTGCCAGCCCGGGGACACCGTCCTGATCCAGGGTGCCGGTGGTGGCGTGGCGACGGCGCTCATCGTGTTGGCACGCGCTGCCGGGCTGACTGTCTGGACGACCAGCCGGGACGAGGGCAAGCGCGCGCGGGCCCTCGACATCGGGGCGCACGAGGCCTTCGAGTTCGGTGCGCGACTGCCGCGGCTCGTGGACGCGGTGATGGAGACGGTCGGTGCCGCCACGTGGTCGCACTCGGTGAAGTCCCTGCGTCCGGGTGGAACGGTGGTCATCAGCGGAACGACCTCCGGCCCGAACCCGGACAATGCCGAGCTGATGCGCATCTTCTTCCAGGAGAAGAACGTCGTCGGCTCGACGATGGGCACGCGGGCTGAGCTGGGCAAGCTGGTCGCCTTCCTCGCCGCCACCGGCGTGAAGCCGCTCATCGACCGGGAGATCCCGATGGAGCAGGCCGCGGAGGGAATCGCAGCCGTGGCATCCGGCGACGTGTTCGGCAAGATCGTTCTGACGCGCTAGTTCCGCACGATCGGCGGCATCGACGACGATCCATCGGCGACGTCTCGCGGAATCATGCACTCGTAGACGCCGGCAGGAGTCCCCGTTCGGTCAGCCAGACATTGGGGTCGACCGGATCGCCACCACCGGGGTGGATCTCGATGTGCACGTGGTACCCGGTCGCATTTCCGGTCCGACCGACGAAGCCGATCAGCTCGCCCGCCTCGACGCGCTCCCCCACGCTGACGGCGAATCGAGTTTGGTGGCAGAACCACACGTCGGTACCGTCGTCCAACCGAAGTACGGTCTTGTTGCCATAGGAGCCGTCGTAGGACGCGGCCGTGATCGCGCCGGCCGCAATCGCGTGAATCGGTGTGCCGGACGGCGCGGCAAAGTCAAGTCCGGTGTGCTTCTTCCGCCAGAGGCCGCTGACGTCGCCGAAGCGGCCAGTCAACCGGTAATTCTCGACCGGCAACTGAATGGGGTCGTGGTGCGGGGCCGGGGCAACGGCGGGCTCACCCGGTCGCAGTGTCTGGGCGGCTGCCGGAACTGGCAAGGCGAGTGGCGCGACCAGTGCGGCGGTCGCCATGATTCGGAGGACGAGCATGGATAAACCTGGCGGATGCTTGGGGCGCTAACTTTTGCTAGCAGGAACCTGTCCATTGACACATCCACGCAGTTCAGAGGCAAATTCGCCGCTAGCAAAATGTTGTCTGGGTCACCTCGGCCGCAGCCTTCGCCGCGTACGAAGTGACAGACCTCACGATGAAGCGGCCTCAGTCGTCGTCTTCGTCGTCGAGGCGGGCCAGCCAGGTAGCGAGTCGCTCGATCGGGACCTCGAACTCGGGGTTGAGGTCGACGAACTCGCTCAACCGCTCAGCAAGCCAGTCGAGACTGACCTGCTCGTCGCCGCGCCGGTTGGCGAGCTCCTCGATCCCACGATCAGTGAAATACATGACGAGTCACCGAGCGCACGAGCAGCGTGCTGCTCGGTGCCGAGGTGACGAGCGCAGCGAGGAACACATCAGGTCTCAGGAGTACGCCTGGTCCATGAGCGCTTCCTGCTCCTCGACGTGCCGTTGGTGCGAGCCCACCGCGGTGGTCGATGACTCGCCGCGGGAGACGAGCGTGAGCGGCAGGTCGCGCGCCAGGTTGCCGGGGAAGTGCAGCGCGACGTGCGGCCACGGGCCCTGGTTGGCCGGCTCGTCCTGGACCCAGCGCACCTCGGTGGCGTTGGGGTAGCCGGCGAGGATCGAGTTGAGCTCGTCCAGCGGGCGCGGGTAGAGCTGCTCGAGCCGCACGATGGCGGTGCGCTTGTCCTCGCGCTTGGCCCGCTCGGCGACGAGGTCCCACGTGACCTTGCCCGAGCAGAGCAGGACGCGCTCGACCAGGCCGGCCTCGATGGTGTCGTCGCCGATGACCGCGCGGAACTCACCGCTGGTGAAGTCGTCTGGCTGTGAGGCGGCCGCCTTGCTGCGCAGCATCGACTTCGGCGTGAACACGATCAACGGACGGTGCCCGGTGTCCAGCGTGTGCTTGCGCAGCAGGTGGAAGTAGGACGCCGGCGTCGAGGGCTGGGCGATGGTCATGGCATCTTCCGCGCCCATTTGAAGGAACCGCTCGATGCGGGCCGACGAGTGGTCGGGGCCCTGGCCCTCGTAGCCGTGGGGGAGCAGCATGACGACGCCGGACTTCTGGCCCCACTTCGTCTCGCCGGACGAGATGTACTCGTCGATGACCGACTGGGCGCCGTTGACGAAGTCGCCGAACTGCGCCTCCCAGACCGTCAGCGCCTCCGGACGCGCCACGGAGTATCCGTACTCGAAGCCGAGCGCGGCGTACTCGCTGAGCAGCGAGTCGTAGATGTAGAACGTCGCCTGGTCGTCGCTCAGGTGCGTCAGCGGCGTCCACTCGTTGCCGTTCTCGCGGTCGATGATCGTCGCGAACCGGGACGAGAAAGTGCCACGGCGCGAGTCCTGGCCGGCCATCCTGATGGGGCGGCCGTCGAGCAGCAGCGACCCGAAGGCCAGGATCTCGCCGGTGCCCCAGTCGATGGGGCCGGCCGTGATGGACTGCGAGCGGCGCTGCAGCTGGGGCCAGACCTTCGGGTGGACCGTGAAGCCCTCCGGAACGTTGGTGTAGGCGTCGGCGACAGCCTTCATCGTCTCCGGCGAGATGGCCGTTTCCAGCTTGGCCGTCGGCTTGTCCGGGTAGTCCGGCGTGCGCGAGTAGCCGGACTCCTCGACGTCGTCACGGACGTCGGCGAAGTTGCGCTCGAGCTGGGCCTGGTAGTCGGCCAGGGCGGCCTCGGCCTCTTCGAGCGTGATGTCACCGCGGCCAACGAGGGCTTCGGTGTAGAGCTTGCGCACCGACTTCTTCTGGGCGATCGCGTCGTACATCTGCGGCTGGGTGAAACTCGGGTCGTCGCCCTCGTTGTGGCCGCGGCGGCGGTAGCAGACGAGGTCGATGACGACGTCCTTGCGGAACGTCGTGCGGTACTCGTAGGCCAGCTGTGCCACCCGGATGCAGGCTTCGGGGTCGTCGCCGTTGACGTGGAAGATCGGCGCCTGGATGGTCCGAGCCACGTCCGTGCAGTAGGTCGAGGAACGCGACGAGGACGGTGCCGTGGTGAACCCGACCTGGTTGTTGACGATGACGTGGATCGTGCCGCCGGTGCGGTACCCACGCAGCTGCGACAGCTGCAGGGTCTCGGCGACGACGCCCTGGCCGGCGAACGCTGCATCGCCATGGACGAGCACCGGCAGCACCGGGTACTCGGCGCCGCGGTTGAGCACATCCTGCTTGGCGCGGGTGATGCCCTCCAGCACCGGGTCGACGACCTCGAGGTGTGACGGGTTGGCCGCAATGGAGACCTTGATCTTGTCGCCGTTGCCGGCGGAGAACTCGCCTTCGACACCGAGGTGGTACTTGACGTCGCCCGAGCCCTGGACGGTACGCGGGTCGATGTTGCCCTCGAACTCGCGGAACACCTGGCTGGGGCGCTTGCCGGCAATGTTGACCAGCGCGTTCAGGCGCCCGCGGTGGGCCATGCCGATGCAGACCTCGTCGAGGTCGTCGGCTGCGGCGGCCTCGCAGATCTCGTCCAGCAGCGGGATGGTCGTCTCGCCGCCCTCGAGGCTGAACCGCTTCTGGCCGACGAACTTCGTCTGCAGGAAGGTCTCGAACGCCTCGGCCTGGTTGAGCTTGAGCAGGATGCGCAGCTGCTCCTCGCGCGGCGGCTTGATGAAGCCACGCTCGATGCGGGCCTGCAGCCAGCGGCGCTCCTCCGGGTCCTGCATGTGCATGTACTCGAGGCCGATGGTGCGGCAGTACGAGTCGCGCAGGACGCCGAGGATCTCGCGCAGCTTCATGAACGTCTTGCCGTGCTCCTTGGCGAAGGAACCGGTGGCGAACTCGCGGTCGAGGTCCCAGAGGGTCAAGCCGTGCGATGCCGTGTCGAGGTCGGGGTGGCTGCGCTGCTTGTACTCCAGCGGGTTGGTGTCGGCCATGAGGTGGCCGCGTACGCGGAACGCGTGGATGAGCTCCAGCACGCGAGCCTGTCGGTGCAGCTGGTCGTCGTGGCTGACGGCGATGTCCTGGGCCCAGCGGATGGGCTCGTAGGGGATGCGCAGCTCCTGGAAGATCTCGTCGTAGAAGCCTTCTTCGCCGAGCAGGAGTTGGTGGATGCGGCGCAGGAACTCACCGGACTGGGCGCCCTGGATGACGCGGTGGTCGTAGGTCGAGGTCAGCGTCATCATCTTCGAGACCGCGAGATTGGCAATCGTGTGCTCGGACGCGCCCTGGAACTCCGGCGGGTACTCCATCGAGCCGACGCCGATGATGACGCCCTGGCCGGACATCAGGCGCGGCACCGAGTGGTTGGTGCCGATGCCCCCCGGGTTGGTCAGGCTGACGGTGGTGCCCTGGAAGTCGGAGACCTCGAGCTTGCCGTCGCGGGCCTTCTTGACCATGAGCTCGTAGGCCTGCCAGAACGCGGCGAAGCCCATGGTCTCGGCGGCCTTGATGGACGGCACCAGCAGCTGGCGCGATCCGTCCGGCTTCTGCAAGTCGATGGCCAAGCCGAAGTTGACGTGCTCGGGCTTGAGCTGGACCGGCTTGCCCTTGTCGTCCGTGGCGTAGCCGATGTTCATCTCCGGCATCGCCTTGAGCGCCTTGACGACGGCATAGCCGATGAGGTGCGTGAAGGACACCTTGCCGCCTCGGGCGCGGCGGAGGTGGTTGTTGATGACGGTGCGGTTGTCGAACAGCAGCTTCACCGGGACCGAGCGGACGCTGGTGGCGGTCGGGACCGTCAGGCTGGCGTCCATGTTCTGGGCCGTGCGAGCGGCGGCGCCGCGCAACGGGACCTGCTCTACCGTGCCGGGGCCGGCGGTCGGCGTCGCTGCCGGCGCCGTGGGCACAGGCTCGGGCGACGGGGCTGGTGCCGGCTTCGGGGCTGCGGCGGCTGGCGGAGCGGCGGGCGCAGGAGTGGCCGGAGCTGGAGCGGCGGCAGGAGCGGCCGCGGGAGCCGAGGGAGCCGGGGCCGGGGCCGCGGCAGGCGCCGCAGCAGCGGGCTGAGCGGGCGCAGGGCCGCCGTTGGTCGAATTCTTGCCGTTGTCGGCGAAGAACTGGCGCCAGACCGGGTCCACCGACGAGGGATCCGATTGATAGCGGTCGTACATCTCCTCAACCAGCCACTGGTTGGTTCCGAAATCGGGGGTGGAGGGATCCGATGGGGCCACGGGCTCGATTCGCCTCTTCCGTATCAGCGCGCCAATTACCGAGCCTCAGCCTAACGCGTGGGTCACGCACGTGACCGGGCGATTGGCGAAGGCTCCAAATCGCTCCGCTTCCGCCTCGATCGCGGCATGAATCGAGCGGGCGATCGGCGTGGTCGGAGTGACCTCGACGGCGATGTTCTTGGCGGTGATGGAGCGGGCCCAAGACCCCGCCAAGGCGCCATCGACGAACAGCAGCCCGGTGGTCCGCATCACCATGCCGACCTCGCCCCCCACGAGCGCATAGTCGTCGGCGTCGCGGGCGTAGGAGATGTACTCGTCGAAGCAGGACAGCAGCAGCGCAGGCGGGACGTGCGCCTCGGCGGGCGGCTCGGCGACGTAGTGCGTCTCGCCGGCCAGCTCGACGGGCGCCAGCTCCGCCAGGGCGATGGCGTGCCGCGCCTGGCTGAGCGTGAGGGTGCTCCACCACGCGAGGTCCTTGTCCCGGAAGGGCCCATGACCGCGTCCGTACCCGCGGGCGAGCCAGGCGAGCCGTTCGTCCGGCGTGCGGCGTGACGGCGGCAGGTCGGCGGCGGCGTAGGTGTGCTGCTTGCCGCGGAGGGCGCCGTTGTGGATCTCGCCGGTGAGCTCGGCCTCGATCATGACGTGTGCGAGCGAGTTGCCCTCGCGCACGAATCCTTCGTCGGCCAGGTGGCGTTCGACCTCCGGGCGGGTGAGCGGCCCATGGGTCCGGACCGCCTCGATGGCCAGATCGGCCCATCGCTCGATGCGTTCGCGGGTCAGTCCGTCGCGACGGTTGTTGCTCGCTGTCGCCTGGCGGATGCGCGGCGCCGTGAGCTCGAGCAGGTCGCGGAGATCGGCGGGCACCACGTCGTGCCAAGTGGGTCGCAGGACATGCGTCCGCACGAAGTCGCCCCGGGCGAAGGCGTCCTCGACATCCGCGAGAGACGCGTTGCACCGTCGGCCGATGGCCCACAACGCCATGTCGGGCAGCTGGGACTGGACCGCGCCGAGGTGGGCGACCACTTCGGCGGGGGAGCCGAGTGGGTCACCGACGAGTCGCTGCGCGTTGAGGCGGTACGGAGCGAGGGCCGCTTTCACGCTCGCGATCGTGCCACGCGGGTGGGACAACTGGACCGCGATCGTCGGGTACTGCCCGGTAGGACGTGATCTTCGTCTCAGAACATGAGGGAACGCTCATCTAATAGTTGAGGAAACCCTCATCTTTTGTCACGATGGGTTCCGTGACTCTTACGCCGCATCGCCCCACCCTCTCGCCCGCTCCGACGCAGCCCACCGCGCCGCGTCTGCTGGACCGGCTCGCCGCCGGCACGCCGTTCGGCATCGTCTTCGGCGGCCAGGGGGAGCCGTGGCTCGAGCACCTCGCCGACCTCGTGCGGCGGCATGACCTCGAACTTGGGGCGCTGTTGGCGGCCGTCAACGAGCGGCTTGAGCCGGTCGCGGCGGAGCTGCGTCGCACCGGGACGTCATTCGAGCCGCTGACGTGGGCCGACGCCATCGCGGTGGGGGAGTCCGCGGTTGGCGAAGAGTGGCCCGCGGTGCCGTCTTCCGACGAGCTGCTCATGCCGTCGGTCTCGCTGCCGGGCATCGCGCTGTGCCAGATCGCCGGGCTGCGCGCACTGCTCGCTCTCGGCCTCGACCCGGCGGGTGCCGTCGCGGTGGCGGGTCACTCGCAGGGCGTCTTTGCGGCTGCGGCCGTGGAGGAGATGCCGGATGCCGACGTGCTGGCCATCGCCAGACTCGCGGGCGTGGCCGCGGAACAGGTTGCGCGCCGCCAGGGGCTGCTCGGCGACGCGATGGTGAGCGTCACCGGGATGACGACGTCCGAGGTCGTCGATGCCCTGGCCGTGCTTCCGCCCTCCGCTCGCGTCGTGGCCAACGTCCGGAACGGGCGTCGGGCCACTGTGCTCAGCGGACCGGCTGACGGAATCGCCAAAGCGGCCGAGCTGCTGGAGTCCGACCTGCATGGCGCGACCGTCGAGCCCATCTCCGCTCGCGCTGCGTTCCACCATCCCGACCTGTCGGAGGCAGCCGAGCTCGTCGCGCGATGGGCGGAGCTGTGCGGACTCGACCCTGCGCAGGCCGCCGAGCTGAGCGCGGCGGCTCTCGTGGACCCCGTCGACTGGGTGGCGGCCGTCGACGGCACCATCCAGGCCGGCGCGCACTGGCTGATCGACCTCGGGCCCGGTGACCTGGCCGCCCGCCTGTCACTCGCCGAGGCGACCGCCGAAGGCGTCGGCGTCGTCGCGCCCGCCACCCGGCAGGGCTTCCGCGAGCTGACGGTGGCCGGTGCTGCCCCGCTTCCGCGGCGCCCCTGGGCCGACTTCCGGCCAACCGTCGTGACGCTGCCCGACGGATCGCTTCGGGCCGAGACCAGGTTCACCCGGCTGACCGGGCGTTCGCCGATCCTGCTGGCCGGCATGACGCCGACGACGGTCGATCCCGCGATCGTCGCCGCAGCCGCCAACGCCGGGTACTGGGCCGAGCTCGCCGGTGGTGGGCAGGTCACGGAGCCGATCTTCGCGGCGAACGTCGCGCGCCTCGACGCGATGCTCGAGCCGGGCCGCACCTACGCGTTCAACGCGCTCTTCCTCGATCCCTACCTGTGGCGGCTGCAGATCGGTGGACGTCGTCTCGTCCAGCGTGCTCGCGCACAGGGCTCGGCCGTCGACGGCGTCGTCGTCACGGCCGGCATCCCCGACGTGGAGGATGCCATTGCCCTGACCGAGGACCTGCGGTCCGCCGGCATTGAGTACGTCGCCTTCAAGCCGGGCACGGTCAACCAGATCCGGCAGGTCCTGGCCATTGCCGACGAGCTCGCCCCCTTGGACGTCATCGTCCAGATCGAGGGCGGCAAGGCCGGCGGGCACCACTCCGACGAGGACCTTGACCACCTGCTCATCGAGACGTACGCGAACCTGCGCCGTCGCGACAACGTCGTCATCTGCGTCGGTGGCGGGATCGGCACTCCGGCGGATGCCTTCCGCTACCTCACCGGGGACTGGTCGGTCGATCTGGGCTTCCGGGCCATGCCGCTCGACGGCGTCCTCGTCGGGACGGCTGCCATGGCGACGCTGGAGGCCACGACGTCGCCGGCGGTCAAGCAGCTGCTCGTCGACACCACGTCGGACCAGGTGGTTTCCGGCCGCAGCCAGCTCGGCGCCGCCATCCACGAGATCGACAACACGGCCTCGCGCACGGGCCGCCTGCTGGACGAGGTGGCTGGAGACGCTGACGCGGTTGCCGAACGTCGGGACGAGATCATCGCCGCGCTCAACCAGACCGCCAAGCCCTACTTCGGCGATGTTGCCGCATTGACGTATGGCCAGCTGCTCGACCGGTTCGTCGAGCTGACGGTCATGGCCGAAGACGGCGCCTGGCTCGACGTCAGCATTCGCGACCGGTTCCACGCGCTCCTCCAGCGCAGCGAGGCGCGGCTGCACCCGGCCGACCACGGGACGATCGACACCCTCTTCGAGACCGCCGACGCCGTCGAGGATGCCGTCGCGGCCTTGGCCCGGCTGCGTACGGCCTACCCCGCGGCCGACGCGGTCGTCCTGCACCCGGCCGACGTGCACTTCTTCATCGACGTCTGCCGGAAGCCGGGCAAGCCCGTGCCCTTCGTCCCGGTCATCGACGCCGACGTGCGCCAGTGGTGGCGGAGCGACTCGCTCTGGCAGGCCCACGACCCACGGTTCGATGCTGACGCCGTCTGCGTCATTCCCGGCCCGGCCGCTGTCGACGGCATCACCCGCGTCGACGAGCCGGTGGCCGAGCTGCTCGGACGGTTTGAAGCCGCCCTCGTCGAGGCCATCGACGATGGGACGCCGCCGGAGCCGGTGGATGGCCTCCGTCGGGCCGACGGCCTCACCGGCCCGGTCTCGCTCGTCCTGGCCGCGCCCGACGTCGAGGCGGATGGTCGCACCGTCCGCAACCCGGCCATGCAGCTCGGCGGCCAGTGGGTCGTCGTGGGGCCCGATCGTGCGGAGCATCCCGAAACCGGCGCGAGTCTTGTCGCCGTGGACGAATCGTCGGCCGCGCTGGCCGTTCCGGTCGGCGGCACGACGCTGACCTTCACGGTGCACGCTGGTGCCGATGTCTCGGCCGGCGCCGTGCCCGTCATCAAGGACGCCGGCGTCACCCTCAGCGCGATGCTCGCCGCCATGTCCGGCCACCGCACGGCGAAGGGGCCCATCGCCTGGCACCCCAACCTCGTCGCCGACCACGCCGCCGTGACGGCGGTCGAGTCCATGGCGGCGTCCGTCGTTCCCGACGTCCTTGTTGGCCTGACGTGGCCCGCGGTCTTCGCGGCGCTCGGTGAGCGTCCGGACGTCGTCAGCGGCATCCTCGATCTCGTCCACCTGGACCACGTGATCCACGGACGCGTTCCGAACAAGCCCACCGACCTCGCGGTGACCGCGCGGATCCGGGATGTCAGCGACACCGAGTTCGGCCGGGTCGTCACCGTCGACGTCGACGTGACCGCGTCGGGCGCCGTCGTCGCGACCCTCGTTGAGCGGTTCGCGCTGCGCGGCCGCGCGGGTGATGCGGAGCTCGCAGCGCCCGCCGTCGCCGGCGCGACAGACGGCGAGATCCGCGACACGCCGCGTCGTCGTCGGGCCAAGGCGTCCGTCGTAGCGCCGACCGACCTGGCGGCGTTCGCCGCCGTGTCCGGTGACCACAACCCGATCCACACCAGCATCGCGGCCGCCCGGCTGGCCGGGCTCGGGGGTCCGATCGTCCACGGAATGTGGGTCTCGGCCGTCGCGCAGCGCGCGGTGTCCGACGAGACCGGACGCACGCTCACCGGATGGACGGCCCGCTTCCTGGCGCCCACGCGTCCAGGTGACACCGTCGAGGTCACGGCCGACCGCATCGGCATCGTCGACGGCGACGAGATCATCGACGTCACCGCTCGGGTCGGGGGCGAGGTCGTCCTGACCGCCACCGGACGCCTGGCTGCTCCCCGAACGGTGTACGTCTTCCCGGGTCAGGGCATCCAGAGCCGTGGCATGGGTATGGAGGGCTACGCCCGCAGCAAGGCCGCTCGCGACGTCTGGGACCGCGCCGACGCGCACACGCGGGCCGAACTCGGCTTCTCGATCCTCGAAGTCGTCCGCGAGAACCCGACCGACTTGCGGGTTCGCGCTGCCGACCGCACCACTACCACGTTCCGTCACCCCGACGGCGTGCTCTTCCTGACCCAGTTCACCCAGGTTGCGATGGCCGTTCTGGCCTCGGCGCAGGTCGCCGAGCTGCGCGAGTCGGGTGTCTTCGTCGAGGGCGCGCTGACCGCGGGCCACTCCGTTGGCGAGTACAACGCCCTCGCCGCGGTCACCGGCACGCTCAGCCTGGAGGCCGTGGTCTCCGTGGTGTTCCAGCGCGGCACCGTCATGCACGAGCTCGTACCGCGCGACGCCGAAGGTCGCAGCGACTACCGGCTCGCCGCGATCCGGCCGTCGCAGATCGAGCTGGACGACGACGGCGTCCGCGCGTTCGTCGCCGCCATCGCCGAAGAGACCGGCGAGTTCCTCGAGGTCGCCAACGAGAACCTGCGCGGCTCGCAGTACGTCGTCGCCGGCACGGTCCGCGGATGTGACGCGCTCGCCGACGAGATCGAGCGGCGCCGCGCCGCCGCCGGTGGTCGCGGGGCGTTCGTCCTCGTTCCCGGCATCGACGTGCCGTTCCACTCGCGCGTGCTGCGCGGGGGAGTCGACGCGTTCCGCGACCGGCTGGACGAGCTGCTCCCGCCGGAAATCGATCCCGACGTGCTCGTCGGCCGCTACGTGCCCAACCTCGTCGCGCGCACCTTCTCGCTCGATGACGAGTTCCTGCGGTCGATCCTTGAGGTCGTCCCGGCCGAGCGGATCGAAGCCGTGCTGGCCGATCGCGCCGCATGGCAGGGCCGCGAGCCCGAGCTGTGCCGCCTCGTCCTGATCGAGCTGCTGGCCTGGCAGTTCGCCAGCCCGGTGCGCTGGATCGAGACCCAGGACCTGCTCTTCGCCGCCCCCGGCCCCTTCGAGGACAGCGGGCTCGGCATCGAGCGCGTCATCGAGGTCGGCGTGGGCTCCGCGCCGACGTTGGCGAACATCGCCTCCTCGACCGTGAAGCTCCCTCGGGTGGCTCAGCGCTTGGCGAGCCCTGTCGAGGTCCTGAATGTCGAGCGCGACGCGACCGTCGTCTTCGGCACCGACGAGCAACCCATCGAGGATGTCCCGGACTCCCCGGTCCCTAGCAGCGCCGATGGCGCTGCGGGCCCTTCGGCGGCTACGCCGCCTCCCGCGCCTGCGGCGCTAGGGACCGGCACAAGCAGCGCGCCGGTGGCCGACTTGGCCTTCGGCGCGGGTGATGCCGCGCGCCTGCTCGTCGCTTGGTGGACGAAGGTCCGCCCGGACCAGCTGGGCGCGGCTGACTCGATCGAGTCGCTCTGCGACGGTGCTTCCTCGCGACGCAACCAGCTGCTGGTCGACCTCGGCGCGGAGCTCTCGTTGGGCGCCATCGACGGCGCTGCCGAGGCGGACATCCCGACCCTCGCGCAGACGGTCACCGGACTCGCCCGCGGGTATCGCCCGCTCGGCCCGGTGCTGTCGGTGACGATCGCGGACCACCTCAAGGACGTCCTCGGCCCGGCCGGCGTTCGCGCGTCGGCGATCTCCGACCGGGTAACCGGCCATTGGTCGCTCGGCGCGGGCTGGGCGACCCACGTCCTGACACGCGTCGCGCTCGCCACGCGTGACGGGGCGAGCACGCGCGGCGACTCGCTGCGGTCCGCTGAGGCGCCGACCTCAGCGACTGAATTCGATGCGCTGATCGACGCCACCGTGCTGGCGGTCGCCGCCGATCACGGCGTGGCCGTCGAGCCGCCCGGCAGCGGGGATGCGCCGACGGTCGACGCAGAAGCCCTGGCTGCCGTCACCGGTGGCATCACCGGTGCGCTGGTGGACTCGGCGCGCGAGCTGCTCGAGCGCCTGGGTGAATCGGATCGGCTCGTGACGCTGCCCGCGGAGGACGACGGTTCGGCCGAGATCCTCGCTCGCGTCGAGGCGGAACTGGGTCGCGACTGGGTGAACCTCACTGCACCAGCTTTCGACGCACAGCGCGCTGTGCTCATCGACGACCGCTGGGCCAGCGCTCGCGAGGACGTCGTCCGTATCGCTGCGGGCCAGCCGTTGAAGGTCGACTTCGGCGGCGCCGGTTCCGAGGTGGCGGCCATCGCCCGCTGGTTCGGCCTGTCCGACATTGCCCGGGCCGCCGAATCGGACGAGCCCGGTACCTGGCATGACGACGTCGCCGTCGTCACCGGTGCGAGCGAAGGCTCGATCGCCGCGTCCATCGTCGCTGCGCTCTTGCGCGGTGGCGCCACCGTCGTCGCCACCACGTCCGCGCTGGACGAGCGCAAGCTCGGCTTCTTCAAGCGCCTCTATCGCGACAACGCCCGCGTTGGTGCCGGCCTCTGGGTCGTCCCCGCCAACATGGCGTCGTTCCAGGACGTCGACGCACTCGTCGAGTGGGTGGGCGCCGAGCAGACGCGCACGGTTGGGCCCACCAAGCAGGTCATCAAGCCTGCGCTGCGGCCCACGATGCTCTTCCCGTTCGCCGCCGGCCGGGTGCTGGGCGACGTCTCAGATGCCGGGTCGCGAGCCGAGGTCGAGGCGCGCGTCCTGCTGTGGTCCGTCGAGCGCCTCGTCGGGGCGCGCTGGCACGGCGTATCGCCGACCGACCCGCTGCACGTGGTGCTGCCGGGTTCGCCGAACCGAGGCCTGTTCGGCGGCGATGGCGCCTACGGCGAGACGAAGGCTGCCCTTGACGCGCTCGTGGCCAAATCCGGCCGCGAGTCGTGGGGCCGCCGCGTGACGCTTGCCCACGCCGTCATTGGCTGGGTGCGAGGCACCGGACTCATGGGCGGCAACGACCCGCTGGTCGCGGCCGTCGAGGCCGCTGGCGTCCGCACCTGGACGCCGGACGAGATGGCCGGCGAGCTGCTCGAGCTGTGCACATCCGACGCCCGCCAACGCGCCGCTGAGGCCCCGCTGCACGCGGACATCGCGGCGGGCCTGGCTGACGTCGACCTCGGAGCGTTGGAGCCTGCAAAGGCGGCTGAGGTGGAGGACGTCGTTGAGCTCGGCACCCTGAACGCGCTCCCGCCGTCGCCGGCCGAGATCTCCGACGCTGCCCCGATCGCGTGGGCAGAGGTGTCCCTGCGGCCCGAGGACATGGTCGTCATCGTCGGTGCTGGCGAGCTCGGCCCGTACGGCTCTTCCCGCACTCGCTACGAGATGGAGCTCGGTGATGCGCTCACTGCCGCCGGCGTCCTCGAGCTCGCCTGGCTGACCGGCTTGGTCCGCTGGGATGCAGCCGGCCGGACCTGGTTCGACGTCGAGTCGGGCGAGCCCGTGCTGGAGGCGGACGTCTTCGATCGCTATCGCGACGACGTGGCCGAGCGCTGCGGCATCCGCTCGTACGCCGACGACGGCACGATGGTCGGCCACACGGCGCCCCTGCTCTCGTCGGTGTTCCTCGAGCGCGACCTCACGTTCAGCGTCGGAACCGAGGCCGAGGCGCGGGCGCTCAAGGCGTCGGCTCCCGACCAGACGATCATCGAGCCGGGCAGTGCCAATGACGGGGCCGGTGAGTGGACGGTCCGCCGGCTCGCCGGTACGGAGATCCGGGTGCCGCTGCGCAAGCCCATCACCCGTACGGTGGGTGGACAGATCCCGACCGGGTTCGACCCGGCCGCGTGGGGCATCCCCGGCGAGATGATCGAGTCCGTCGATCGGGTCGCACTGTGGAACCTGGTCTGCACCGTCGACGCGTTCCTGTCCAGCGGCTTCAGCCCGGCTGAGCTGATGCAGTCCGTTCACCCGGCCCGCGTCGCCAACACGCAGGGCACCGGCATGGGCGGCATGACGTCCATGCAATCGCTCTACATCGACAACCTGCTCGGCAAGAACGTCGCCAACGACCTCCTGCAGGAGGCCCTGCCGAACGTCATTGCCGCACACGTCGTGCAGTCGTACGTCGGCAGCTACGGATCGATGATCCACCCGGTTGCTGCCTGCGCCACGACGGCGGTGTCTGTCGAGGAGGCCGTCGACAAGATCCGCGTCGGCAAGGCCGATGTCGTGGTCGCCGGCGGCTTCGACGACCTCAGCACTGAGGGTGTCGTCGGGTTCGCCGCCATGTCGGCCACGGCCGACACCGAGGCCATGCGCGCCCAGGGCATCGCCGATCGCCGGTTCAGTCGGGCGAACGACCGGCGCCGCGGCGGATTCGTCGAGTCCCAGGGCGGCGGAACGCTGCTGCTGGCTCGCGGCGATGTGGCACTGCGGATGGGCCTGCCCGTCCTGGGTGTCGTTGCCTACGCCGGCTCGTTCGGTGACGGCATCCACCAGTCGATCCCGGCTCCGGGCCTCGGCGCACTGGCCGCGGGCCTGGGCGGGACCGAGTCCATGCTCGCCCGCTCCCTCGCGGCCCACGGCGTGTCGGCCGACGACGTCGCCGTCGTCAGCAAGCACGACACGTCGACGGCGGCCAACGACCCGAATGAGTCCGACCTGCACGAGCGCCTCGCGACCGCACTCGGCCGCGACGACGCCAACCCGCTGCTGGTGGTCTCGCAGAAGTCGCTGACCGGCCATGCCAAGGGCGGTGCCGCCGCGTTCCAGATGATCGGGCTCTGCCAGACGCTGGTCGACGGCGTGGTGCCGCCGAACCGCAGCCTCGACTGCGTGGACGAGGCGCTCGCGAAGCATCCTCGACTGGTCTGGCTCCGCGAGCCGCTGCGGACGGGCCCGCTCAAGGCCGGGTTCGTCACCAGCCTCGGCTTCGGTCACGTGGCCGGGCTGATGGCGCTGGTGCATCCGCAGGCCTTCCTCGCAGCGCTGGACGAGGGCGAGCGGTCCGAGTACCTGGCCGCCGCACGTCGCCGCCGCATCGAGGGCCGGCTCCGGGTCGCCCGCGTGATGCTCGGCGAGGAGGGCTACACCAAGCCGCGCGGACGCCGACTGGGCGAGCACGCGGACGGCGACATCGAGGCCGCCATGCTGCTCGATGCGGGCGCGCGCCTCGGCCAGGACGAGGTGTACGCATGCCGGTGATCACCCCTGACGTCGCTGGTCCGCAGGTGCTCGGCGTGGGCGTGGACCTCGTCCACGTCCCGGGCTTCGCCGAGCAGCTGGAGACGGCCGGCTCCCGATTCGCCGGCCTGTTCACCCCGGGGGAGCGGGCCGACATCGCCGAGCGCGGTGGCGATGCGCGTCATTGGGCGGTGCGCTGGGCGGTGAAGGAAGCCGTCGTCAAGGCATGGTCGACGTCGCTGTTCGGCTCTGAACCGGTCATGGGCGACGAGGCCCTCGGCCAGATCGAAACCGTGACCGACGTGTGGGGACGACCACGCGTCCGGCTGCTCGGCGACGTCGCACGACACCTGGCCGACTGCGCGGTGGACGCATCACTCAGCCACGACGGCGACCATGCGATCGCCTACGTGGTGCTGTCAGGAGGCACTTTCGGCCTGCAGCAGGTAGGCGGAGAGCAGCCGCTTCAGCTCGATGATGGCCTCCCGGTGCTCCTGGCCATCCCGGATCGAGAAGTTGAACATGGAGTAGGCGACATGGACGATCACCTCGGCAATGATCCGGCGCCGGTCGCGCGGGGTGCCGGGCGTGAGAGGCGCCAGGATCCGAGCGATGTCGGCGGCCAGCTCGCGCTCGTTGAGCGCGGCGGTGGCGCGGGTGGCCGGCGTCGACTGGACGGCGTGCCAGACGGCGCGGCGCGAGGGGTCGTCGCGCCAGAGCGCGGCAACGTGATCGAGCAGCCGGTTGAGCAGCTTGACCCAGTCGAGCGACGGGATCTGCGCGGCGAACTTGGCTACTTCTTCACGGACGGCCTGGGTGTCGACCCGGTCCAGCTCGCAAACGATCACGTACTTGTTGGCGAAGAACTGGTACAGCGTCCCGATAGGAACCTCGGCGCGGTGCGCGACCTCCTCGCAGGTGAATGACTCGAAGCCGACCTCGAGCAGGAGTTCGCGGGAGACCTCGAGCAGGCGATCGAACTTCTTCTGGCTGCGCTCCTGCGTGGGGCGCCGCCGCGGCTCAAGGATTTCGGGAGTCGTCGTCATTAACAGGAAAGCCTAGTGGTTGGAAGCCTCGGAGATGTGAGGTACGGAACATGAGCAGAGCCTCATGATTTGCTAGAATATGAGCAACCCCTCATGTTTGGAGTTTTCATGACGATCGCACCCATCCGTCCCGACGTCTCGCGCCACCGCCGTAGCGTCCTGGATCGACGCGATGCCGCTGCTGCGCGGGTCGAGCCGCGTGGACGCCGCAGCATGACCGCTGAGGAGCGCGCGTGTGCTCTGGTCGACCACGGCACCTTCACCTGGCTGAAACGGCAGCACGCTGCCAATGCGGGCGTGGTCACCGGCTGGGGCATGGTCGACGGGCGACCGGTCGTCGTGGCGAGCCACGACGCGGCCATCGCCTCGGGCGCCATCGGGGCGGCGCTGGCCGAGGCCGTCCAGACCGCGCAGCGCTTCGCCATCGACCACGGCTATCCGATCGTCTACCTCAACGACTCGGGCGGAGCGCGCATCCACGACGGCATCCTCGCCCTCGACGGATGCGGCGGCATCTTCAACCTGAACGTCAAGGCCACGCGCCGGATCCCGCAGATCTCGGTCATCCTCGGCCCGTGCGCGGGTGCCGCGGCGTACTCGCCGGCGCTCACCGACTGGACGATCATGGTGCGCGAGCTCGGCCAGATGTTCCTGACCGGGCCCGACATCGTCAAGGCCGCCACGGGCGAGGATGCGACCGCCGAGGAGATCGGTGGTGCCGGCATGCACGCCGGCACCAGCGGTGTGGCGCACCTGGCGGTTGACGACGAAGAGGCCGCTCTCGCCGCCACCCGACAGCTGCTCTCCTTCGTGCCTTCGCACGCGGGGGCGCCGCAGCCGGTCATCCATGCCATCGATCCCGACCCGATCGCCGAGGCCCGGCTGTCCAGCGTCGTCCCGGAGAAGGCCAGCGTGGTCTTCGACATGAACGAGGTCCTCAACGGCGTGCTCGACCGGGGAAGCCGGCTCGAGCTCATGCCGGGCTACGCGCCGAGCATCCTGACGATCCTCGCCCGGATCGATGGCCAGCCAGTTGGCATCGTGGCCAACCAGCCCAAGGCGCGTGGCGGAATCCTCGACGCGAAGTCGTCGGTGAAGGCGGCCCGCTTCATCGACTTCTGCAACCGGTTCGGATTGCCGGTTCTCACGTTCGTCGACGTCCCGGGCTTCCTCCCCGGCACGGTCGAGGAGTCGCGCGGCGTCATCACGCACGGTGCCAGCCTCCTGCGCGCGTACGCCGAGGCCGAGGTGCCCGTGCTCACGGTCATCGTGCGCAAGGCGTACGGCGGTGCCTACATCGCCATGGGCTCGCCCTCGATCGGTGAAGGACTCTCGTGGGCCTGGCCCGGCGCCGAAGTCGCCGTCATGGGACCCGGCGGGGCCGTCGGCCTCCTGCACCGGCGCGACCTGGCCGCGGCTGAGGACCCGGCGGCGCTTCGCGACGAACTCGCGGCGAAATACCGCGAGGAGGTCGCATCCCCCTACGTGGCGGCCGACGCCGGTATCGTCGACGACGTGATCCTGCCGGAGGAGACGCGCGCACGACTCATCGGCGCGCTTCGAGTCATGCGATGACGGAGGGGAACGAAGCGGGAGCGCGTGTTGCGCTTCCGGCACCCGTCGTCGCCAACGTCTGGCAGCTGCACGTGAAGCCCGGTGATCGTGTCGAGGTCGGCACCGTCGTGGCCGTGCTCGAGAGCATGAAGATGGAGATCCCGGTCGAGTCGCACGTGGCTGGGACGGTCGTCGAGCTTCCGGTGCCCGAGGGGACCATCGTCCAGGAAGGCGACCCGGTCGCCTTCGTCGAGACGTCCGCCTAGGCGGTTGCCCCTCAGCGCGACACAATGACGCCCTGATGCGCCAGATCTCCATCCGGGACCGCCTGCCCTACGACGCAGCCTGGGCCGCCGCGTGTGTGATGGCGCTCTTCACGCTGTACGACCTGTCGACCGGCGGCTTCGGATACGACTGCAGGGCGTACTGGCTCGCGGCGCGGCACATCGACTATTCACTCGGGCCGGGCGAGCCGAACGCGTTTCTCTACAGTCCCGCGTTCGCACAGGTCCTGAGCCCGTTCGGGCACCTGCCGTTTCCCGCCTTCGCGACGCTGATGAGCGTTGCCGCCACGGCCGGGATCTGGTGGTTGCTGGCGCCGCTCTCGTTGCGCTTGCGCATTCCGATCCTGATCGCGTGCTCGTACGAGATCACGTCGGGCAACGTCTTCTGGGCGTTGGCGATCTCAGCAGTGCTCGGCCAGCGCTTCGCCGGTGCATGGGTCGTCCCTGCCCTGACGAAGATCACGCCGTGTTTGGGGCCGGTCTGGTTTGCGGCGCGCGGGGAGTGGCGCCGGCTCGCGATCTTCTGTGGGTGTCTTGCCGTTGTCGTGGGGGTCTCCGTGGCGGCGAACACCGCAGCGTGGGTGGACTGGACATCGTTCCTCGCGCACCGGTCTCACGGCGGGTATACGGGCGCGCTTCCGGTACCCCTCGCGGTTCGTGTCGTCATCGCCGTTGCGGTGACCGTCCTTGCGGCGCGGACCGACCGGGTCTGGCTGCTCCCGGTCGGCATGGCCATGGCAACGCCGGTCTTCGCGTTCGCAGCGCTGACGATGCTGTGTGCGATCCCGCGCCTGCGCGCCATGCAGCGGGAGGCCGCTGGAGTCTCCTAGGCCGTTTCGAGCGCGGCGTCCAGCGTGATCGGCACCGACGACAGCGCCTTGCTGATCGGGCATCCCGCCTTCGCCTTGTCGGCCGCGGACTGGAAGGCCGCGTTGTCCATGTTCTCGACCTCGGCGCGAACCTTGAGGTCGATGCTGGTCAGCTTGAATCCGCCGTTGGGATCGGCGCCGAGGGTCACGTCAGCCGTGACGTCCATGCTGATCGGCGTGCCACCGGCTTGGGCGATCTCGTTCGAGAGCGACATGGCGTAACAGGACGAGTGAGCCGCGGCGATCATCTCCTCCGGCGTGGTGACGGTGCCGTCGTTGTCGTCCGAGGCGCGCTTGGGGAACGACACGTCGAAGGTGCCGAGCCCGGAGCTCGTGAGTTCGATCTGGCCGGAGCCGTCCTGGAGGCCGCCGTCCCAGGCGGTGCGTGCTTGTCGAGTAGGCATGGGCCAGACGGTACGCCGTCGGGAGGTTCGGAGTGGGGGAAGGGAGCCAGCCGTCGCGCCGCTATCGTACGCAAGCCTTGTTCGGGCGCCTACGCCTCGTGACCCGCTTCAAAGCGTTTGGCGCGGTGAAAATCGAATTGGGATGAATCGTCACCCGCCCCCGCTTCGACCGGCTCGAGCAGGAACGCGACATGATCGCCAGCGGGTAGACGGTCGAGTATGCGGCCGGCGAACCAGTTCGGGCAGTCATCCAGCACCGGCACGCCGTGCGGGCCCTCATGCCACTCGCAGCGTTGGAACTTGTCGGTGTCGTCGCCGGTCTCGGACCCGAAGAGCGCGACGAGGCTCGTGGCGGCAGCTGGCACGAGGTGAACGGCCAGGAAGTCGGCCTCTTGCGCGACGCGGTAGGTGTGGTTCTTCTCCGACACGCAGAGCAGGAACCGGACGGGATCGATCGAACACTGCGTCGCGAAGCCGACCAGGCAGCCGGACCGGTGGCCGCGCGCCGCGGTCGTGACGATGTACATCGGATAGTCGATCTTGCCGACCCAGCGGTTGATCGCGGTGGAAGCCTGCCGAGCGGCCCTTCGACCCATGCGTACGACCCTAGCGACGCGAAAGCTACACAGACCTGTTTCACGATGGCGGCGACGACATCGCGGACCGCATGGACTCGCTACTCTCGGCGCGTCCAGCGAGCGCTCAGGTGCCGGCGATTGGCTGGTTGTCACAGCCACGGCCGAACCGAATGACGGCAAAGCCCGTCGCGCCTGGGGGTCGATAGGGGAGGATCGCTACATGGACGCGCAGGCTCTTTGGGCGCAGCAGCAGCTACGTGAAGCTTTCACGTCGCTCCTGCGGGTTCCTGACGCACAGGCGACGTCCGATCTTGAGAACTCAGTTGTGTCTGACTTCATTCAGGAAGCTGGCGCGGAGCAGGCATTGCACCTCAGCGCAGCGACAGCCGCGGCGATGATTGGGTTTCTATCAGAAACGCCGGGTATCGACGCGATGGACTTCATCCAACGGATGCTCGCGAGCAAGTCTGACGGCCAGAAATTTGCCTGAGTGTGAAACCACGGTGTTCTTACGGCAGGCAGGAATTACATGTCCATATCGGCGCGGAAGGCGTGGATCCACGTTAGGTGTCGGTCGAACGCTGTCACTGCGCCGAGCCGCTCATTACGCCGATCGGAGCGTGGGCCATCTGGCAGATGCAGGACGTCGGGCACGGTGATGGATGCGTACTGCACTTTTCGTGTGCGATCGCTGCGGCGGCGTTCGTATTCAACGCGGGCGCCATCCCAGTCGTTCGTCATTGCGAGCAAGTCGGCCAGGACGATGGCGTCTTCGATGGACTGCCCTGCGCCTTGTCCATGATGGGGTGCCATCGCATGAGCGGCATCACCGAGCAGCGTGACTCTGCCCTTGCTCCAAGATCTCAAAGGCGGTCGATGGAACAGAGCCCACCGCTGTTGAACCGGGACGGCTGTGATCATCTGCACCACCGCGGGATGCCAGTCGTGGAATCCCTCAACGTGTGACCCGTCTTCGGTCTGGGTGACCCATTCGTCATATGGCCACGGGGCCGGTCCCCTCTGAACAAGGAGAAAGTTCTGCTCGCCAGTGCCGATGGGATAGTGAAGTAGGTGCCGTCCCGGCCCTACCCAGAACTGGATCGTGTCTGGGTCCGGGAGTTCGGAGAGGTTTTCTGCAGCCACGATGCCGCGCGAGCCACTACAGCCCGTGTATAGGGCGTCGTCGTAACCGATCATTAAGCGGCGGACAGTGGACCTGACTCCGTCGGCACCGATGACAAGGTCCGCCTCGGCGGTGGTTCCGTCTTCAAATTCGAGTACCGCCGCGCGCCCCGACTCATCGATGCCGATCAGACGTTTGCTTAGATGCAGGACCTCATCGGTGCCGAGTGCGCCCGACAGAATTGCCTGCAGATCAGCGCGATGAATGCCGACGTACGGAGCCCCGAATCGTTCGCGATATTGCTCACGCGACAGGTGTCGCCCGACGACCCGCCCGTCACGGCCGTCGCGAAAGATGAGCCCATTGATTTCGTTCCATACCGTTTTGAGTTGGGGTTCCAGGCCGAACCTGTCGATATAGAACCGCGTGGCATTTGCGGAGAGTGCGACGGCAGCGCCAACCTCTCGGAGCTCGACTGTCTGCTCGTAGACGTCGACATTGAGCCCCTGTCTGCGCAACTCGATGGCAAGTGTGAGGCCGCCGATGCCGGCTCCAACGATTGCGATCCGCCGCTCGGTGTTGGTCATCTGGGCCTTCTTCGTCCGATGAGACGCTGGCTGCCAATCATCTGCCCAACTGCCCGCCGAGGCCAGCCCGGTTACTCCCCAAGCACTCGCCGTTGCGCGGCATCGTCCAGGGAACCCGCGCTCAAACCCTTTGTGGAGGCAAGAAGTGAGGGGCCGTTGCTCCGCAACGACCCCTCATTTCTTAAGTGCCCCCGGCAGGATTCGAACCTGCGCTCCCGCCTCCGGAGGGCGGTGCTCTATCCCCTGAGCTACGGGGGCTCAGCGACCACGTGAGCCTACTACCTCGGCATACGCCTCAATGACTGGTGCTGCCCGCCGTCGCGAGGCTCACACCCAACCCGATCATCATGGCTCCGCCGGTGGCGCCGAGCTGGTCGAGCCGCTGCGGCTTGCGCGCAAACCAGTCGCGTGCGCGGGACGCGGCAACCACCCAGCAGGTGTCCGAAACGATCGCCAGAACCGAGAACACGGAACCCAGTACGAGCAGTTGTGGCGAAGCTGGCGCGGCGTCGTCGAGGAACTGCGGGAGGAAGGCGGCGAAGAACACGAGCGACTTCGGGTTGGTGACTCCGACGACCGCGCCGGTACGCAGGGCCCGCCACGGGCTCATCGGCGGCGCCGACCGGGACATCTGCGCGAGCAGGGTGCGCGCGTCCGCCCGATGGCGGATCGCCTGGATGCCTAAGTAGACGACGTATGCAGCGCCGGCGAACTTGAGCGCCGTGAAGGCGGCCGCCGAGGCCGCGACGAGGGCGCCCAATCCGATGACCAGGGCGATGACCTGTCCGAGCAGGCCGGCGCTGTTCCCGACCACGGACAGGACCGCGTCGCGACGGCTGACGGTCAGCGCGCGCCCGATCATGAACAGCAGGCTCGGCCCCGGCACCTGCGCGAAGAGGACCGAGGCGATCAGAAACGCGACGAACTGGCTGGTGGATGGCACGAAACCATGATCGCGCATTGGTCCGACCGCTTACCGTGAAGGAATGCTCAGCCCGAATCGTCAGCGCGTTCTCGTCGTCGACGATTCACCGTCGATCCGGCTGCTCATCCGGACCAACCTGGAACTGGTCGGGTTCGACGTCGATGAGGCCGGCGACGGCGCGGACTGCCTGGCCCGGCTCAACTCGTCGACCCACCTGCCCGACGTCGTCACGCTCGACGTGATGATGCCCAAGCAGGGCGGCATTGCCACTGCCGCCGCCATCCGGTCGGACCCGCGGGCCGCCGACATCGGCATCGTCATGGTCACCACCCAGAGCCTCCCGTCCGACATCGTGCGCGGGGAGCGGGCCGGCGTCGATGCCTATCTCACCAAGCCGTTCGACCCCGATGAGCTGGTCGCGACGGTGCAGGCAGTGGCCCGACGGGCGGGGGAGCGGCAGCAGCCTCGCCGCTAGTCTTGACCGGTGACTCCGGAGCAGCTGTCTGACGCCTTCGTGGCCGCCCTCGCCGAGTTGGTTACGGAGGGTCTCGTCACGCTGCCCGATGGCGTCCCTGAGACGGTTCGCGTCGAGCGGCCGAAGGTCAGGGAGCACGGCGACTACGCCACCAACATCGCGTTGCAGCTGGGCAAGAAGGCCGGGCTCAACCCGCGTGAATTCGCCGGGATGCTTGCCGTGCGGCTGTCCGGACGCGACGACATCGCCGCGGTCGAGGTCGCTGGCCCCGGGTTCCTGAACGTCCGCGTCGCCGCAGCCGCGCAGGGGACGATCGCGGCCGACATCGTGGCGGCGGGCGCCGGGTATGGCGCCAGCGACGCCAACGCCGGCCAGCGCATCGACCTCGAGTTCGTCAGCGCCAACCCAACCGGACCGCTGCACCTCGGCCATACCCGATGGGCAGCCGTGGGCGACGCGCTAGGCCGCGTCCTGCGTGCGTCGGGTGCCGAGGTGACCGCCGAGTTCTACGTCAACGACCGTGGCAGCCAGATGGACAAGTTCGGCGCCTCGCTCATGGCGAGGGCCCGTGGGGAGGCCCCGCCGGAGGACGGCTACCACGGCGACTACGTTGCGGCCCTGGCTGAGCGCGTCGTCGCGCAGGTGCCCGGCATCCTCGACCTGCCGGACGACGAGCAGCTCGTGGCGTTCCGGGAGTCCGGGTACCGCCTGCAGCTGGCCGAGCAGCAGGCCGAGCTCGCTGAGTTGCAGACCCACTTCGACGTCTGGTTCTCCGAGCGGACGCTGCACGACGAAGGCTTGGTCGAGCACGGGTTCGACCGGCTCCGCGAGCAAGGCCACATCTACGAAGCCGACGGCGCCACCTGGATGCGCACGACGGACTTCAGCGACGACAAGGACCGCGTCCTCATCAAGGCCGACGGCGAACTGACGTACTTCGCGTCCGACACGGCGTACTACGTGAACAAGCGCGAGCGCGGCTTCGGCCGCTGCATCTACATGCTCGCCGCCGACCACCACGGCTACGTCGGACGGCTGCAGGCCATGGCGGCGTGCGTAGGCGACACCCCGGGCGAGCACCTTGAGGTGCTGATCGGCCAGCTGGTCAAGATCATGCAGGACGGCGAGGAGCTCAAGCTGTCCAAGCGAGCGGGCACGATCGTCTCGCTGCGTGAGCTGATCGACCTCATCGGCGTTGACCCGCTGCGCTACACGCTCAGCCGGTACCCGGTCGACTCGCCGTTGACGCTCGACGTCGCAGAGATGACAAGCAAGAGCAACGACAACCCGGTCTACTACGTGCAGTACGCGCACGCCCGCCTCTCGAGCATCCTGCGCAACGCGGCCGACCTCGGCGTGACGATCGACCCCGACACCTTTGACGCGGGCCAGCTGGCGGCTGATCAGGAGGGCGACCTGCTGCGCGCGCTCGCTGAGTTCCCGCGCGTTGTGGCCCGGGCTGCCGAGCTGCGCGAACCTCACCGCGTCGCCCGCTACCTGGAGTCGACCGCTGCCGCCTTCACCCAGTTCTACGAGGTCTGCCGCGTTCTGCCGCAGGGTGACGAGGCGGTGGCTCCGGTCCACCAAGCGCGGCTCATGCTCGTCGCCGCGACGCGCCAGGTGATTGCCAATGGTCTTGGCCTGCTGGGCGTCACCGCACCGGAGCGGATGTAAGCCATGTCCAACCAACACGGTTCGACGCACTGGCTGCGCATCCCGGACGACGTCGACGCCCTGGTCTCCGAACTCTGGCCGTCCGGTGTCTCGAAGGTCGACGGCGTCCTCACCGTTGCCGGCCTGACGGCCCCGGAGCTCGCCGCCGAGTTCGGCACTCCCGCGTACATCCTCGACGAGGCCGACTTCCGTGCGCGAGCCCGAGCGTTCCGCGACGCGTTCGGGGCGGTGGGAGCTGATGTCTTCTATGCGGGAAAGGCGTTCCTTTGTGTCGCAGTCGCCCGCTGGATCGCGGATGAAGGCCTCAACCTCGACGTGTGCACCGGGGGGGAGCTCGCGGTGGCCTTGCGCGCCGAGTTCCCGCCTGCCCGCATCGCGATGCACGGGAACAACAAGTCGGTCGACGAGCTGCGGCGTGCCCTGGGGGCGGGAGTCGGACGCATCGTCGTCGACTCCGTCGATGAGATCGATCGCCTGGCCAAGCTCACGGCGGAGCTCGGCACGACCGCATCGGTCCTGATCAGGGTCACACCTGGCGTCGAGGCGCACACCCACGAGTACATCGCCACCGCGCACGAAGACCAGAAGTTCGGCTTCTCGATCACCGGCGGCGCTGCGCTTGACGCTGCCCGTCGAGTGGCTGACATCCCGAGCCTGACGCTGCTGGGCCTCCACTCGCACATTGGTTCGCAGATCTTCGACACGGACGGCTTCGAGGTTGCGGCCCGCCGCGTGCTCGGCCTGCATGCCGAGCTCCGCGAGGAGCTGGGGCTCGATCTGCCCGAGCTGGATCTGGGTGGCGGGTTCGGCGTCGCCTACACCACCGGCGATGACCCGTCCACGCCGCCGGCCCTGGCAGCGAGCATGCGCGCCATCGTCGATGCCGAGTGCAGCGGTCTCGGAATTCCGGTACCGCGCCTGTCGGTCGAGCCAGGACGGGCGATCGCGGGTCCGTCGACGTTCACGCTGTACGAGGTGGGAACTGTCAAGGAGGTCGAACTCGACGGTGGTGCGAGTCGGCGCTACGTCTCGGTCGACGGCGGGATGAGCGACAACATCCGTCCCGCCCTGTATGGCGCCGATTATTCGTGCACGCTGGCATCCCGCTCATCGAACTCAGAGCCGGTGATGAGTCGCGTCGTGGGCAAGCACTGCGAGTCCGGCGACATCGTGGTGCATGACGAGTTCCTGCCGGCGGACACGCGTCCGGGTGACCTGTTGGCCGTTCCGGTCACCGGGGCGTACTGCCGCTCCATGGCCAGCACGTACAACCACGTGCCGCGCGCGGCGGTCGTCGCGGTGCGGGACGGCGAGGCGCGTGTCATCGTCCGTCGAGAGACCGAGGACGACCTGCTCGCGCTGGACGAGGGCTGATCAGGCCTGACAGAAGACGATCGGCTGGTCCTTGGACGTGACCTGGGCGTCCTTCTCGTGGCCGTCGATCGTGATGCTGCAGCCGGCTGAGCCAATCGCCTCGGGATAGGCCTGGACGGCGACTTGGGCCAGCGGAAACCCGCCCTTCACGGTTCGGGTCTTGCGGAAGCCCAACGTCGCGCCCTTGTCCGACTTCTTGTCGCGCCACTCCACGTCGAAGAAGGCGTGACCGTGCAACACGACGGTGACCTCATGGTTGCCCCGCTGGCCGAACTCGCTGTCGAAGGCGCCCGACCGTGGGGCAGAGGGTCCGGCGATGCTGTCGGCCTTGACGCCCGAGCGCGGACCGATGGGCGGGATGCTGCCGATCTTCGGCTCGTCGTCGGGAGCAGGAGGGGGACCGACGACCGTCGTGCCGGATCCAAACGCGGCCAGGCTGACGCAGGCCAATCCGAGAACGATGGCGACGACGGCCGCGACCTTGCGGGCGATCAGGCGCATGCGCCGAGCCTACCCACGGAGGCCCAGCGGCCTGCGCAGATACCCTTGTGCGGTGAGCACCCTGAAGGTCGCGCTGCTCGGCTGCGGCGTTGTCGGTTCCGAGGTGGCGCGCGTCCTGACCAAGGATGCCGCCGAGCTTGCCAACCGCATCGGCGCGCCGCTGGAGCTGGTGGGTATTGCCGTGCGCGACCTCGACCGGCACACGGCCAGTGGGCTGCCGGCCGAGCTGTTCACCACGGACGCCCGGGCGCTCGTCTCGCGCGGCGACCTCGACATCGTCATCGAGGTCATCGGAGGCATCGAGCCGGCCCGTGACCTCATTCTCACCGCGCTCGAGCACGGGGCATCCGTCGTGACGGCGAACAAGGCACTGCTCGCGCAGGACGCCGAATCGCTCTATCTGGCTGCGCAGAAGGCCGACCGCGACCTTGCCTTCGAGGCCGCCGTGGCTGGCGCCATCCCGATCGTTCGTCCGTTGCGCGAGTCGCTGGCCGGCGACGCCGTTGAGCGGGTGCTGGGGATCGTCAACGGAACCACCAACTTCATCCTCGACGCGATGACCACCACCGGCGAGAGCTTCGAGTCCGCGCTGGCTGACGCGCAGCGGCTCGGCTACGCCGAGGCCGACCCGACGGCCGACATCGAAGGGCATGACGCCGCTGCCAAGGCGGCGATCCTTGCCGGTTTGGCCTTCCACACCCGCGTCACCATCGCTGACGTGCACTGCGAGGGCATCAGCCGGGTCACCTCTGCTGACGTGGCCCTGGCCAGCGAGATCGACAGCGTGGTCAAGCTGCTGGCGATCTGCGAGAAGATCGAGACGCCCGACGGCCCGGCCATCTCCGCCCGGGTTCACCCGGCAATGGTCCCCAACACCCATCCGCTGGCCAGCGTGCGCGGCGCGTTCAATGCCGTGTTCGTCGAGAGCGAGTCGGCCGGCCAGCTCATGTTCTACGGTCCCGGTGCCGGTGGGTCGCCCACGGCCAGCGCGGTACTGGGCGACGTTGTCTCGGCGGCGCGCAACCGTGTCCGCGGCGTCGTCGGCCCCGGGGAGTCGACCCACGCCGACCTCGAAGTCGTCGACATCGGACGGACCCGCACGAGCTACCACCTGGCCATCGACGTCGACGACCGCACGGGCGTGCTGGCCGCCATCGCCCTGGTCTTCGCCGATCACGGCGTGTCCATCAAGACCGTGCGACAGGTCGGCACCGACGAGGAGGCCCAGCTGGTGATCGTCACCCACGCGGCGCTCGATGCCGACCTGGCCGCAACCGTGGCCGCCGTGCGCGAACTCGACGTCGTGCACGATGTTTCGTCCGTCATGCGTGTCGAAGGCAGCGGATGACGACCGCACTAATACCTACGGAGCGCGTTGATGGGGTCTAAAGAACCATGGTCGGGTCAAAACTCGCCTTGGCGCGGCATCGTTACTGAGTTCCGCGACCGGCTGCCGCTGGCCGATGACGCTCCCGTCATCACCTTGGGAGAGGGCGGCACCCCGCTCGTCCACTCGTCGTGGCTGTCGGGGCTCACCGGCGGCGACGTCCACCTGAAGGTCGAGGGCAGCAACCCGACTGGCTCGTTCAAGGACCGCGGCATGACCGTGGCCATCTCGCACGCCGTGAGCGAGGGCGCCAAGGCGGTCGTGTGTGCATCGACCGGCAACACGTCGGCCTCGATGGCCGCCTACGCCGCGCGTGCCGGGCTGACGCCGATCGTGCTGGTCCCACATGGCCGGATCGCCGCCGGCAAGATGGCGCAGGCCGTCATGTTCGGCGCGGAGATCATTCAAATCCGGGGTGGGTTCGACGAGTGCCTGCAGATGGCGCGCGGCCTGGCAGACGAGTACCCGGTCTCCCTGGTCAACTCGGTCAACCCCATGCGCCTGCAGGGACAGAAGACCGCATCGTTCGAGATCCTCACGCAGCTCGGCAAGGCGCCGGACGTCCACGTCATGCCCGTGGGCAACGCCGGCAACATCTCGGCGTACTGGATGGGCTTCCGTGAGTCCGGCGTCGCGCCGCAGATGTGGGGATTCCAGGCTGCCGGCGCTGCGCCCCTCGTCGCCGGTCACCCCATTGCGAACCCAGAGACGATCGCCAGCGCCATCCGGATCGGCAATCCCGCGTCGTGGGAGCTGGCCGAGGCCGCGCGCGACGAGTCCGGCGGACGCATCGCCGCGGTGACCGACGAGCAGATCCTCACCGCACAGCGGGCCATCGCACGCCACGACGGCGTGTTCGTCGAGCCGGCGTCCGCCGCGGGCGTCGCCGGGCTGGTCGCGGCCACCGAGGCCGGCGAGGTCGATCCGGGGCTCACGATCACCGTCACGGTCACCGGCAACGGGCTGAAGGACATCGAGACCGCCTTGTCCGGCATCGACTCGGTCGTCGACTCGGTGATCGACGTGGACGTCCACGAGGCGGCCCGGGCGGCCGGTCTCGCATGAGTGCCCGCGTGGTCGTCCCGGCGTCGAGCGCCAACCTCGGCCCGGGCTTCGACGCATTCGGGCTGGCGCTGACCCTTCGCGACGAGGTCACCGCGGAGGAGATCCCCTCTGGCCTGGAGATCGACGTCACCGGCGAGGGCTCCCGCGACGTCCCGTCGGGACCGGACCATCTCGTCGTCCGCGCGATGGAGGCGGCGTTTGAGCACCTCGGCCTGCGCCCGACCGGCATTCGCCTCACCTGTACGAACTCCATTCCGCATGCGCGTGGGCTCGGGTCGTCCGCGGCCGCCATCGTGGGTGGGCTGGCGCTGGGCGCGCAGCTGGTACACCGCCCGCTCGACGTTGACACGCTGTTCTGCCTTGCCGCGAAGCTGGAGGGCCATCCGGACAACGTGGCCGCCGCCACATACGGCGGCTTCACCATCGCGTGGACCGAGCCGACCGGACCGCAGGCCGTTCGGCTGGAGGTCGACGTTCCCGTCACCGTGCTGGTGCCGCCGTCCCCGGTGTCGACCGAGCTCGCGCGCCGGCTGCTGCCGACGGATGTTCCACACGGCGACGCCGCCGCCAACTCAGGTCGAGCGGCCTTGCTCGTCGCCGCGTTGCAGGGACGCCCTGAGCTGCTAATGGCGGCCACCGAGGACGCCCTCCACCAGAGCTACCGGGCCGAGGCCATGCCCGAGTCGTACGAATTCGTGCAGGAGCTGCGAGCCCAGGAGATTCCTGCCGTCATCTCCGGCGCCGGCCCGACCGTCCTCGCGTTCGGTCGCGGGTTGCCGGTGCCGGATGGCTGGGCCGTGCACGAGCTCGACGTCGACCCGGACGGCGTGCGTGTCAGCTGAGCCCCGCAACATCCGCCAATTGACCTGATACGCTTGGCGCGTCGGAGTTGGAGATTCTCTCCCCGACAGCATCACTTCTGATGAACCAGTCCATTCGGACTGAATCACATGACGGATTCCGGGCGGCAGTCCTGCCGATGCCGGGAACGTTCAGCAAAGGAACCACGTGTCTGACAAGACGACAGAAACCGTCGAAACCGTTGCGCCCGTCGAAGACGCCGCAGCGACGACTCCCACGAAGGACGCCTCGCCCAAGAAGGCCAGTGGCGGCCTGGGCGGCAAGGTGCTCGCCGAGCTCCAGGAGATCGCGGCGGACCTCAACATCGCCGGCGCATCGAGCATGCGCAAGGGCGAACTGATCGACGCCATCAAGGCGGCCCGCGCGGATTCGAAGCCGGCCAAGGCTGAGTCCGCAAAGGTCGCTGACGAGCCGGCCAAGAGCGACGCGCCGGCCGACAAGGCCGCCGACGCCGGCGACGACGCCCCGCCGGCCCGTACCCAAAACCGTGACGGCAACCGCCAGGGCGGAAACCAGCAGGGCGGAAACCAGCAGGGCGGAAACCAGCAGGGCGGCAACAACAACCAGGACGGCGAGGAGGGCAACGCCCGCCGCCGTAACCGCCGCGGTCGCAGCCGCAGCGGCAACCGGGCTGTCGACGGCGAGCCAGTCGTCTCCGACGACGACGTGCTCGTCCCGGCCGCCGGCATCCTCGACATTCTCGACAACTACGCATTCGTGCGCACCACGGGCTACCTCCCCAGCGAGAGCGACGTCTACGTCTCGCTTTCGATGGTCAAGAAGTGGGGCCTCCGCAAGGGCGACGCCATCGTCGGTCAGGTTCGCCAGCCGCGCGAGGGCGAGCGCAAGGAGAAGTTCAACCCGATGGTGCGGGTCGACACGGTCAACGGCATGACGATCGACGACGCCAAGAAGCGGGTCGAGTTCGGCAACCTGACACCGCTCTACCCGACCGAGCGCCTGCGCCTCGAGAGCCAGGCCGCCGGTCTGACTGGTCGCGTCATCGACCTCGTCGCCCCGATCGGCAAGGGCCAGCGCGGACTCATCGTCTCGCCGCCCAAGGCCGGCAAGACGATGGTGATGCAGCAGATCGCCAACGCCATCACCGAGAACAACCCGGAAGTCCACCTGATGGTGGTGCTGGTCGACGAGCGGCCTGAAGAGGTCACCGACTTCCAGCGCACGGTCAAGGGGGAGGTCATCTCCTCGACCTTCGACCGCCCGGCCATCGATCACACGACGGTCGCCGAGCTGGCGATCGAGCGGGCCAAGCGCCTGGTCGAGCTCGGCCACGATGTCGTCGTCCTGCTCGACGGCATCACTCGGCTGGGCCGCGCCTACAACCTCGCCGCCCCCGCGTCCGGACGCATCATGTCCGGCGGCGTCGACTCGTCCGCGCTCTACCCGCCGAAGAAGTTCTTCGGCGCTGCGCGCAACATCGAGGACGGCGGCTCGCTGACCATCATCGCCACCGCGCTGGTCGAGACCGGCTCGCGCATGGACGAGGTCATCTTCGAGGAGTTCAAGGGCACCGGCAACATGGAGCTCCGGCTGCGTCGCGAGTTCGCGGACAAGCGGATCTTCCCGGCCATCGACGTCGCGGCGTCGAGCACCCGCCGCGAGGAGCTGCTCATCGACAAGGACGAGCTGGCGATCATCTGGAAGCTGCGCCGGCTGCTCGCCGGCCTGGAGGGCTCGCAGGGCCTGGAGCTGGTCCTGGACAAGCTCAAGAAGTCCAGCAGCAACACCGAGTTCCTGCTCCAGATCAACAAGACGATGCCCGAGGACGCCGCGGAGTAGTCGCCGTTACCGTTGTCGTATGACCACCGTCTACGACTTCGACGCGCGCGACATCCACGGGATCGAGCAGCACCTCGCCGACTACCACGGCAAGGTCCTGCTGATCGTCAACGTGGCGTCGCAGTGCGGGTTCACCCCGCAGTACGGGCCGCTGCAGGAGCTGTACGACAAGTACGCCGCGCGGGGGCTCGTCATCCTCGGCTTCCCGTGTGACCAGTTCGGTCACCAGGAGCCGGGCAGCGAGTCCGAGATCGCCGAGTTCTGCGACAGCCGGTTCGGCGTCACCTTCCCGCTGTTCAGCAAGATCGACGTCAACGGCAAGGACGCCCACCCGCTGTACCAGTGGCTGAAGTCGGAGAAGTCGGGCGTGCTCGGCGGTGCGATCAAGTGGAACTTCACGAAGTTCCTGGTCGACCCCGAAGGCAATGTGGTCAAGCGCTACGGCTCGACGACGACGCCGGACGCCATCGCGCCAGACATCGAAGAGCTGTTGCCGGACATCTCCAACGTCGAGTAGCTGCCTACGGGCAGTGCTCGGGAGCCGTCGCCAGCGGATCGGCGGTGTCCAGCGATCCGGGCGCGACGAGCGTCTGGCCTGGGATGGGCCCACCCGGTTGGCCCCACCAGTCGTGCCTGGCACTGATCGCGTAACCCATGACGTGGGCCGCGAGGAGGCCGCCGGTCATGCAGTTGTCGCCGGTGCTTCCGAGGGATCCGCCACCGAGGTCGAGCTGGGCCGCCGCCGTCTGGCCAAGATCCTGGGCGGAGAAGTCGGCAATCGTCGTGCCCTCGTTCTTGCTGCGACGCAGGTCGGTGTGTTGTACGCGAACCGACAGGGCATCGAGCTTGGTGAAGTTTCGGATCCCGAGATTGCCGCCGTGGTTGTCGGTGATGGACGAGTCGTCGACGTCGAGGCTGATCTCCGTGGTCGGGCCGCTGCCATTCACCACGTTGCTGCCGACGGCCAAGCCGTTGTTCTTGCACGACCGCAGGGCGCTGTTGCGTACGGTCAGCCGGATGACGTTGCGGGCGCCCAGGCTTCCGGCGAGGACGCAGTCCCCGTTGTTGAAGGGCAGGGCCCTCGTGTCCCCGAAGCCGACCGAGCGCTCGGCGGTCACGTGGTCCAGCGTCATCGTCATCACCGCGTCGGTGCCCAGCCCGCCGTGCTCGATGACGTCACCCGGTGGGCCGGTGAAGGTGCTGTCCCGCACCACCGCGCTCATGCGGGACCCCGAGCCCATCGAGACCATCTCCAGGCCGTTGGCCGAGAAGCCGCCCCAGCCCTGATCGTTCGTGTAGCGGTTGTCGGTGACCGTCGAGTCGAGCGTGGCCGGGCCGACGGCGTTCAGGAACACGCCCTCGGAGTCGGTCCCCTTGTCGTTCAGGGCTTTCGTGCCGTCGCTGGTCCCGAGCGCTGACTGGTTGTTCCCATCGATCCGACCGACGAGCCGTGCGGAGTCCCGCGCCTGCAGGCCGATCGCCAGCACGGAGAGGAACGACAGCCCTTGTCCGAGGTGATGGATGGTGTTTCCAGAGATGGTCGCCGTGCCGGTCGCGGTTCCCCACAGGCGCACATCGATGCCGTCGCCGCACGTCGCGTGATGGATGACGTTGTCGGTCACCGTCGCCGTGAGGCCGTGGCGGCCCGATGCGTCGATCATTATGGCCGCCCATCCGTTCTGGAGGCCGCCGGGAATCGGCACGCCGACGCCGGGAATGTTGGTCGGGGCATTGAACTGCGGGATGAGAAAGCCTCTGGCGCACGCACTGTTCTGCCCGGAGATGTTGTTGCCGGACACGCGCGTGCCCGTCACCTCAAGCCCGTAGACGGCTCCGCGACGGGAACCGGCGATCCGCAGGTTGGACACCGCGGTGTCGTCGGCGAGCCGCACCGCGTCACCTTCGAGGCGGGTTGTCGTGTTCGCGAGCCGGGGGAGCGTCGTCGGTGCCGGCTCGGTGAGCACTGAAGGGCCTGCGCCGCGGAGCGTCTGGCGGGGCTTGAGCGCAATGCCGCCGTCCAGAACCCGCGTCGAGGGGAGCACGACGATCGTGTCGCCGGCTTGCGACGCCGTCTCGGCCTGGGCCAACGAGCTGAAGGGGCGCGTCTTCGTCCCGGACGAGGTGGCCGCGCCGGCCTGGACGTACCAGGTGTTCGTGGCAGCCTGCGCCGGTATCGCCAGCTGCGAGATGACGATCGCGGTCAGGAAGGCCGTCGTCGCGCGTCGAGTCCTCACGGGATGCTTCCGCAGGTGTTGACGAACGGCTTGCCGGCGAAGCGGTTCGTGAGAAACGTCAGTGCGTTGCTCGCCCCGAACCCGACCTCGGTCAGGTGCTCGCCGATCGGCCTCGCGACGTGCTCGACAGGGACGCCGGCCTCGCAGTACTTGCGAAGCGTGGCCCTGGCCGGACCGATGGGCGCCAGCTCGTCGTTGGTCGCGTGGTACTCGTAGACGGGAGCCCCCGGGACGCCCGTGCGATACAGCGGGCTGTTCTCGTTCAGCATCGTGGCGATCTCGGGCTCGTCCAAGGTGTTGGGCTCGGCTTCGATGTCGCTGACCTTGAGGAACGGATGCCGCGCAACTGCGTCGTTGATGCAGTCGGCCGCGGTGGCGTCGAAGAGGCCCTGGCCGGTGGCGTTGAGGTGCTCGCGGATGTGGATCTGCGGGTAGGCCCGGTCGAGGCCGTGCATGCCCATCGGGATGGCGCCGCCGGCGACACTGCCGTCGAACGCGTCGATGGTGGCGCGAATGCTGCCAAGGAACCCGCCGAGTGCCACGGCCTTCATGGGCAGTTCGGGCGCGTATGACGGCTGCAGCTGGGCCGCGACCCCGGACGCGAACGCACCGCCCGAGTAGCCCCAAACGCCGACGGGGGAGTTTGCCAGGTTCGCCGGTCCGAAGCGGCGAGCTGCGCGCAGCCCGTCGAGGACGCCCTTGGCCTCCACGTCGGCAACCAGGAACTGTGATTGAAGGCCCTCGTAGTCTGGCACGGACACCGCAAGGCCGCGCTGCATCGCGGACGCGATGAGCATGGTCTCCGGATAGGAGTTGGTGGCGCCGCCCACCGGCCCGGCCGTGCCCAACAGGCCGGCGCTGAGGGCGTAGGACGGTGCGCACCGGGTGGAGACGCCGTCCTCGGCGGTCTGGTACGAAACGAGCGGCTGGGCTCCGGGGCCGGTCCACGGCAGCAGCGGCTTGATCACCGTCGTGACCGTGGCAGTCGGCTTCCCCAGTCGGTCGGACGTCCGGTACTTCACCTGCCACGCCTGGGTCGGAAGCGGGAGCTCAAGCATCTTGGCTGAGACTTTGCGTGCGTCGATGACGTCGCCGGGCTGGTACGAGCCGACATTTGACGGAACGGCGAAGAAGGGGTCGGTCTCCGGGATGGGCTGGGCCGCGTGCGACGCGCTGGGAGTGAGGGAGAGCGCGGCGACGGCCAGGTACCCGGCTACCCGAAGTGAAACACGGCCATTTCGCATGGGCCGAGAGTACGCAATCGTTCGATCGACTGCAAGCGACGTCTTGCGAAAGCTCACCGTGACTTGGTTCTGGTGAAATCCGAGGCGGGCGGCTCCCCGCACCAGGCGGGAGCCACTCGCCTCGGAGGCTTCTATCTGTCAGGCCGTCGTGTTGCGGAGAAACGACAGCGCGCCGGGGCCGGCAGTGACGATGTCCTTCTTCTGGTCGCCGTCGAAGTCGGTGAGCATCGGGTTCTGCGGGAAGCTGCCGACGGTGAAGTCGGCGACCTTCTGCATCGCGACCGTGCCGTTGCCGGCGAAGACGGTGACGCCGCCGGATGACGAGGCCAGCCAGGACACGGCCAGGTCTGTTTTGCCGTCCCGGTTCAGGTCTGCTGCGGTGATGCTGGTCGGACCAGCGCCACCGAACTGGTAGTTGCTGATGGTCCCGCTGAACGCGCCCTGGCCGTTCGTGAATGCTGTCGACAGCGTGAAGCTGAACGAGCCGATGGCGGCCATGTCCTCGAAGCCGTCGCCATTGAGGTCGATGGCCGCGATGTCCTCGGGTACCAGGCCGCCGCTGAAGTATGCGGTGCCGGTCGCCGTGAAGGCTCCGCCGCCGTTGCTCTTCAGTGCGTAGACCGTGCTCGAGCAGCCGTCGACTGCGAAAAGATCCTTCTTCGAGTCGCTGTTGAGCTTGGCCGGCGAGATCGCGGAGACCGCGCAGGCACCGTTGAGCTGGGTGCTCGGACCCGCCGTGAAGACGCCGTTGCCGTTGTTGAGGAGGGTCTGGATGGCGGTGAAGGTTGGGGCCGCCACATCGAGGTCTCCGTCGCCGTCGAAGTCGAGCAAACGCGGCTCGACCTGGCCGCCGAGAGTCTGCGCGTACGTCGGGCCGGCCGTGAATCCGCCGCTGCCGTTGCCGTACCAGACGTACATCGTGCTGGTGGAGGCCGAAATGACATCTGCCTTGCCGTCGCCGTTGACGTCACCCGCGTCGATCCCCTGGGCTCCGGCGCTGCCGGCAATCTCGTTACCTGGGGTGAAGGTGCCGTCGCCGTGCCCGGTGAACACCTGGAGGTTTCCCTGGGTGAAGTTGAGGATCGTCACGACATCGGGCTTGCCGTCGCCGTTGAAGTCGGCCGTGGCCGACCCGCGAGGGGCGGGGCCGGGGCCCGCGCCGTTGTTGATGGCGGTCGGGCTGTTGGCGGCGAACCAGGGACTGGCCGCATGGGCAGGGGTGGTGCCGGCGACCAGAGCACCGGTCGCGAACAAAACAGAAACGATGGCTTTTCTCATGCGACCGGACTGTAGTGCGGACGATCTGCGCCACGCAAGAGTCGAGCCCGGCTTTTTCCTCAGCCGAGGGGCGAGGGGTCGCTCGTCAGGAGCTGGACGGCGAGGGCGCAGAGTTGGTGCTCGAGATCTGTGGCGGCGTCATGCTCGGCCCGATCTGCATGGAGGCTCCAGTCGTGCACGACAACGTTGATGGCGCCGATGAACGAGAGCGCGTGGAAGCGGAAGTCGCGCGGCGCCACTTCACCCTTTTCCACGGCCGCGGCGGCCTCCCGCTCGATGAGCGCGACGATCTGGTCCCGAAATCCGAGCCGCACCGCTTCCACTCGAGGGCTCACGCCGACAATCTCGACGTAGCCGAGTCGCGCAGCCCGCGGATCGGCGAGGATCGGCGCCAGATAGGCGCTGATCGCCGCCGGCAGACGCTCTGCCATGTGCTGCCCGTCCGTCTCGACCAGCGATCGTCCAGCTGCGGCGAAGGACTCGGCGGTCATTGCGCCGTAGGTGTCGATGAGGACGTCTTCCTTGTTGCCATACAGCTGGTAGAAGTGCTTCGTCGACACCTTCGCGGTCGAGCAGATGCGCTCGACGGGGACGGCGGCATACCCTTCGGTTCCGAAGAGGTTGAGCGCGGTCTCGCGCAGCTTCTGGCGACGTTCGTCGTCGCGCTCCTGGGCGGACTGACCGCCGTAGCGGCGGTGTTCGGTGGTGGCCGTCACGGATCCTCCTCGGGGCTTCCATCGTAGGGCGGGCGCCACGCCGCCTCCTGGACCCACCGCGATTTGGGTCGATTGGGCACCTGCTGGCAGAATTGACCGTTGGCTCTCTGGTTCACCGGCTGCGCCGCAGCTGGACCCAGTCAGCATCCGAAAGAGGACTTCATGAAGCGCGACATTCACCCCGAGTATGTGGTGACCGAGGTGTCCTGCACCTGCGGCAACACCTTCACGACCCGGAGCACCGCCACCGACGGCACCATTCGTGCCGAGGTGTGCTCGAACTGCCACCCGTTCTACACCGGCAAGCAGAAGATCCTCGACACTGGTGGACGCGTTGCCAAGTTCGAGAAGCGCTACGGCAAGAAGTAACTGAAGCGTGTTCGAGGCCGTCGAGTCCCTCGTCGCCGAACACGCGTCACTGGAGCAGCGTCTCGCCGACCCTGCGGTACACGCGGATCAGGCCGAGGCCAAGCGTTTGGGTCAGCGGTACGCCGAGCTGACCGCGGTCGTGCGCACCTATCAGGAGTGGCTGCAGGCCACCGATGATCTGGCTGCTGGACGCGAGCTTGACGACCCCCGCTTCGCCGACGAGATCGCCACGCTCGAACAGCGCATCCCCGAACTCGAGGAGCGGCTGCAGCACCTACTGGTCCCACGCGACCCGACCGACTCCAAGGACGTCATCCTCGAAATCAAGGGCGGGGAGGGCGGCGAGGAGTCGGCGCTGTTCGCCGCCGACCTGCTGCGGATGTACACCCGGTATGCCGAGCGCCGCAGCTGGAAAGTCGACATCCTCGACGCGACCGAATCGGCGCTGGGCGGCTACAAGTCCGTGACGGCTGCGGTCAAGGCCAAAGGAACGCCCGACCCGGGGGAGGCGCCGTTCGCCCTCCTCAAGTTCGAGGGCGGCGTGCACCGCGTGCAGCGCGTGCCCGTGACCGAGTCGCAGGGCCGGATCCACACGTCGGCCGCCGGGGTGCTCGTGCTTCCTGAGGCCGAGGACGTCGACGTCGACATCGACCCCAACGACCTGCGCATCGATGTGTTCCGCTCGTCTGGGCCGGGGGGCCAGAGCGTCAACACGACCGACTCGGCGGTCCGCATCACCCACCTGCCGACGGGCGTCGTCGTCAGCTGCCAGAACGAGAAGAGCCAGCTGCAGAACAAGGAGCAGGCCATGCGCATCCTGCGCTCCCGGCTGCTTGAGGCGGCCCAGCAGGCAGCCGACGCAGAGGCCTCCGACGCCCGCCGCTCGCAAGTTCGTACCGTGGATCGGTCCGAGCGGGTCCGCACCTACAACTTCCCGGAGAACCGGATCTCGGATCACCGCACTGGCTTCAAGTCGTACAACCTCGACCAGGTCATGGATGGGGCTCTCGACGACGTGATCGCCTCGCTTGTCGAGGCGGACCTCGCCGAGCGTCTTGCCGCGGTCGAGAGATGAACCCCAAGCAGCTCCTCGACGAAGCGGTCGCGACGCTCGAAGCCGGGGGAGTGGAGTCGGCGCGCAATGACGCCGAGATCCTGCTGAGCCACGTGCTGGGCATGCCGCGCGCCTTGGTCGCCGTGACGGGGCGTCCCCAGCCCGACCAACTGAGCGTCTTCCGCACGATGGTCGACGCCCGCGCGGCCCGCACCCCGTTGCAGCACCTGACCGGGCGGGCCGGGTTCCGCTACGTCGATCTCGACGTTGGGCCGGGCGTGTTCGTACCGCGACCGGAAACCGAGCTTCTCGCCGGTTGGGCCATCGAGGCGGCGCTGGCCGTCGCGGGCTCGCCGGTCGTGGTGGACCTGTGCACCGGGTCGGGCGCCATCGCGCTGTCCGTCGTGCACGAAGTCCCGGCTGCCACGGTTCACGCCGTGGAGCTGGACGAGGCCGCCCTCGGCTGGGCCGCGCGCAACCTGGCCGGCACGGGCGTCGACCTGCGGCTCGGCGACGCCGCCGACGCGTTCCCTGACCTGGACGGAACGGTGGACGTCGTCGTGGCGAATCCGCCGTACATCCCGCTCGATGCGTGGGAGAGCGTCGCGCCCGAAGCCCGCGACCATGACCCGGCACTGGCCTTGTGGTCGGGCGACGACGGCTTGGACGCCATCCGGGCCATCGAGCAGACGGCCTGGCGGCTGCTCAAGCCGGGCGGCGTCCTCGGCATCGAGCACGCCGACGCGCAGGGTGAGAGCGCGCCGGCGGTCTTCACCGGCGCGAAGGATGGCCGCTGGCGGGACGTGCGCGACAACCCCGACCTGGCCGGACGCCCGCGGTTCGTGACCACCCGGAGGGCGTAGTCGCCGGAGTTGCGAGAACCGGCGGCGGTGGGTACTTCAGGTTTGAACCGTCCTGAACCTTGAATTACCCACCAACCGGTCGGCTCGCACCCTGAATAACCCACCGCCTGGGGCGGCGAACCGACCAACCCGACCTGGCCGGGCGCCCGCGGTTCGTGGCCGCCCGCAAGGCCTGACTACGCGTTGGTGCCAGCGATCCCCGTCAGGCGAATGAGGCTCTCGACGTAACGTCGTGTGCCGTCCTCGTCCAAAGCCGCCGTCGGTGTGGTCACGAGGGACACAGCGATCCGGTACATCCACTCAGCGGCCTCGCGTGGAGTCAGGGCCGGCGAGTCAGTCCGGTCGAGCGCCCTGCCCAGCTGTTCCTCGAACAGGCCGACGAGGCGATCGATGAGCGCACCCGCGCCGGTCGTCAGCTGCGGAAGGATCAGCTCGGGGTGCTCAACGAGCGCCTTCTGCAAGAGCACGTGGCCACGGCCGTAGTCCCCGATGAACGCGATGGCATCGACGAAGTGAGCCGCGAGGTCGTCGCTCTGGCGCAGGAGCGGGACTGCGGCATCCAGGAACCGGTCGATTTCACGCTCGAGGACTGCCGCGAGGATGGCCTGTTGGTCGCCCACGTACTTGTAGACCGTGGGGCGCGAGATGCCGGCCCGATCGGCGATCATCGCGTGCAGACGCGCGTCCAGTCCCTCGGCCACCAGGCATTCCGTCGCCGCATCGAGGATGCGTTCGCGGATCCGCTCCGCGGCATCCGGATCGGCCGGTCCCGGGCGGAGGGGGACGACACTCGACATGCAGGCATCGTACGACCCTCGACATTGATGTTGACGAATGATAGGAATATGTAAACATCTGTTTGTCGCCGAGAGGGCGTACACATGACGGTCACCTCCGAACGCAGCACCACCGAACGTGCGACCCCGTCGCCCAACGTCGTCGCCTCGCGCCTTATCAACGGTTCGGTGCGCCGGTCCTACGAACCAGCCGTCGCGATCGACTGGGACGCCCCGCTGGTCGAGGGCAAGTATTTCCTCCCCAAGGAGGTCATCTCGCTGTACGGCACCAGGTACTGGGACGAGCTGACCGAGGAGCAGCGCATCACGCTGTCGCGGGAGGAGCTGGCCAACGTCCTGTCAGTGGGCCTCTGGTTCGAGAACATCCTGAATCGCAGCCTGCTGCTGCAGCTGCTCAAGCAGGACCCGGCCGCCCCCGTTGCGCATTACATGCTGACGGAGATGGGCGATGAGTGTCGGCACATGACGATGTTCGGCAAGGTCATCGGCCGCGTCGGCGCGCGGCCATACCGGATGGGACGGTTCGACCGATCTCTTGCGTCGGTGCTTCCGTTCTTCCTGCGTGGCTCCCTGCTGTGGGTCGGCGCCCTCATCGGGGAGGAGATCTTCGATGCGCAACAGCGCCGGGTCATGGCCGACGCCGATCTTCAGCCGATCGTCGCGCAGCTCATGCGGATTCACGTCACCGAAGAGGCGCGGCACATCAAGTTCGCGCGTGAGGGCGTCGTCCACCGGATGCAGCACGCGTCGCGCATCGAACGCTTCCTGGTCGCCAACCTCAACGGACTCGGCGGGCCGGTGCTCCGACGCTCCCTCACCCACGCGGGCATCTACCACCGGGCCGGCCTCGACGCGGATCGCGCGGTGCGCGAGATGCAGTCCAACGATCACTACCGCGAGATGGCGGTGATTGGTTTCGCGTCACTGGCGTCGTTCCTCGAGGAGAACGGCCTCATGGGCCGCGTCAGCCGTCACCTGTGGCGACGCAACGGGTTCTTGCCATGAGTCGGCGACGTCGGCCGAGCCGCGATCCGCGGGGGATGGAATGGATGCCGCCGGAGGACCCGTCTGGATACGACGGTCCTGCCACCCTCGTGCTCGGCGAGCGGTCGATCGACGTGACTGTCCATCTGGACGGGCATCTCGAACCGCTCGATGGCCGATTCCACTGGTATGGCCGGATCGAGCGTTCCGGTCCTGCCGCCGCGGCCAAGGACGCCGGCGCCACCACTGGGCTCCTGGTCGTCGACCACCGCGAGCCGGCCGAGTTCCGGCTGGCCGAGTACGACCCTTGGGGGCACATTCAGGTCGGCGGCGTCGGCACTCCGCCGTATCCAGTCGATCCGGTTCAGGTCGAGCTGCCGAGTCGCTTCTGACCGCGTAGGGCCGCTACTTCTTGACGGCGGCGTGAATCTCGTCGAGCTTCGCGACGATCGCCGGGACCTGGTCGAGCAGCTCGAGCTTCGTTTCGAGTGACGTCAGGAGCTCCTGGACCTGCTGGAGCGTCACCTTGGTCTCGGCGAGCGTTGAGTCGACCGACGCCAGCTTGCCGTCAACGGACGTGAGCGTGGTGTCGACAGAGCCAAGCGTTCCGTCAACGCGGGTCAAGGTCGCGTCGGCATTGGCCAGGACCTTGTCGGCCCGGTTGAGGACGCTGGCTGGGTTGGACAACAGGGCCATCTGAAGAGCTCCTTCGGGATGCGGGAGTACGTGCTACACCGTGTTGCAGGTGACGTTACCAAGCGCCGGCGGGCCGCGGTTCGGCGTGGCAGCCGGGTGGGGTGGGCTGGCACGGGTTGGATGGCCCCGTGTGGGGTGACCTTGCGCTGTTTGCGGCGGCCTTCGCCTTTGGCGTCGGGTCAGGCCTCCTGCCGGTCATCCTGAACGCCGAGGTCTACGTCGTCGGCATGGGCGCCCTGGTCCCGCACCCGACGTTGATCTTCGCCGTACTCAGCCTCGGCGCCGGCACGGTGGTCGGCAAGGCGATCGCCTTCGAGGCCGTTCGCCGCGGCTCGACGAAGCTCAAGGTCAACCAGCCGGCCAAACGAACGGCACCGCGGCACTGGCTGACGCGACGGCTGCGGCGGGGCGGCGACCACATGCTGACCTTGCTGAGTCATCCCTACCTGGGCTCGGCGACAGTCCTGCTCTCGTCCATGACGGGCGTGCCGCCGCTGGCGCTGGTGACCGTGCTCGCGGCGGCGTCACGCCAGCCGCTGTGGCTGTTCCTCGTGATGGTCGGCGTCGGCCGGACGGCGCAGTTCATGGCACTGGCGTTCCTCGTCCACCAAGTCAGGTTCTGATCTCCTACGCTGGGACCGATGAAGTTCGACTGCGACAACGCCGCCGACTACGCCGCTGGTCTCGACGCGGCGACCGCGGCGATCGCTGCCGGCGATCTCGTGGTGCTTCCCACCGACACCGTCTACGGACTGGCCGCGGATGCGTTCTCGCCGGAGGCCGTGCAGCGCCTGGTCACTGCAAAGGGCCGCGGGCGGGACATGCCACCTCCGGTGCTGATCGGCTCTCCCGCGACGCTCGAGGCGCTGGCCGCCGAGGTGCCGCAGTGGCTCCGCGCCATGACCAGTGAGCTCTGGCCTGGACCGCTGACCGTCATCTGTCGCGAGCAGCCGTCGCTCGATTGGGACCTCGGCGACACCAGGCAGACGGTCGCCGTCCGAGTCCCCGACGACCGCGTGGCGCTCGCCCTGCTGAAGGCGACCGGCCCGCTCGCCGTGAGCAGCGCCAACCTCACCGGTGAGTCGCCGGCGCAGTCGATCGACGACGCCCAGCGGATGCTGGGCGACCGGGTTGCCGTCTATCTCGACGCTGGCCCGAGCCGTGGCGGAGTGGCATCCACCATCCTGGACGTCACCGCGCCGACGCCGCGGGTGCTGCGGCAGGGCCCGATCGGGCTGGAAGAGCTGCACCGCTTCAACAACACGATCGAGGTGAGCCTGTAATGCGCGAGTACATGGTCGTGTTCGGCATCGCGCTCGGCGTCACCTACCTGTTCGCGTCCATCGCGCGGATGCTCGCGGAGCATTTCGGCGCAGTGGCCCGCGTCCGCGACCGCGACGTCCACGCGCGACCAACGCCGTACTTCGGGGGAGTGGCGATGCTGGCGGGGCTCTGGGCGGCCTATCTCACCGCGACGCACCTGCCGTTCCTCTCCCGCTCCGAGGACGCGGTTTTCGGTGACGCGCGCGCGGTCCTCATCGGCGGCTCGGCGATCTGCGTCGTCGGCATGATCGACGATCTCTTCGAACTGGATGCGCTCAGCAAGCTGGCCGGCCAGGTCTTCGCTGGCGTGCTGGTGGTCGCCCTCGGGGTCAAGTTCTTCTACCTGCCCCTGCCGGGCAGCGTGTTCGGACTCGATCAGGTCCAGTCGGCCATCTTCACCGTCCTGCTGATCGTCGGCACCGCCAACGCCGTCAACTTCGTCGACGGCCTGGACGGCCTCGCCGCCGGCATGGTCGCCATCGGGTCGATCGCCTTCTTCATCTACGCATTCCTGCTGGCCGTTGAGAACGGCGAATCGCGGGCCATTGCGGGAGCGCTGCTCAGCGTCGCCCTGGCCGGCGTCTGCATCGGCATCCTGCCGCACAACTTCTTTCCGGCCCGGATGTTCATCGGTGACTCCGGTTCGATGCTGGTCGGCTTCGTCCTGGCGTGCTCGTCGATCACGCTGACGGGCCAGTTCCCGGCGACCAACATCTCGGAGGGCATCGGCGGAGGTCAGGCGAACTTCCTGGCGACCCTGCTGCCGTTGCTGCTGCCCGTGGCGATGCTCGGCGTCCCGTTCGTGGACATGGCCCTGGCAGTGGTCCGGCGTACCCGGGCCGGACGGTCGCCGTTCTCGGCCGACAAGCTGCACCTGCACCACCGGCTGCTGGAGATCGGGCACACTCACCGCAACGCCGTCCTGGTGATGTACTCGATCGCCGGCCTCGTGGCGTTCGGGACGGTGGCGCTGAGCCTCATCAGCGGCTGGCTGTCGATCGCAGCCGTGGCCATTCTCGCTGTTCTCACGGCTGGCTTTCTGTTCCTCGTTCCACGCTGGTGGCCCGCGCAATAGCGAGGAACACCGGGTGTCGGACGCCACAGTGCGTCGTGATACTTTTCGACCACCCCGAAACGCGTTGGACGTTGTGATTTCCAGCGCGTGTCCGCCACGAATTCGCCAGAGGACGGCCGCCCTATGACGACCGATATCGCCTGCTGACCGGTGACTGACGATGATCTTCAATCTGGACCGGGTATCCGTGACCTTCTCAGCCTCGGCGGCATGCTCGTTGGCTGCATCGTGGTCGGCCTCACGATCGGGTTGTTCGTCGACGCGCGTCTCGGGTCGACTCCGGCGGGCGTGCTCGTCGGCACGGCGCTCGGCATCATCGCCGCTGGCGTCGGTTTCTGGATCCGTGTTCGCGTGTACCTCACGGGGCGGTGACGCGTGAACGACATCGACGTCCCGCAGGACGCCAACCAGGATCACCAGCCCATGGCTGAGGCGTCGATGACGCGGGCGATCATCAACCAGCGACGTGCCGCGATCCTCGCGCTGGTGCTCATCGTCGGCTCGTTCTGGGTCACCTTCGGCAACTGGGCGCAGGGAGCTCTGGCCGCAGCCGGCGTCACTCTCGGATTCATCAACCACGTGCTCACCGAGTACGCCATCCAGAAGGCCATCGCCGCCGAGGACCCGGTCACCCGCAACGCCTACGCGCGTAGCTCGCTCCTCCGGCTCGGCCTCATCTCGGTGGTCGCCTTCGCGTTGGCCGCCGCCTTCTGGGAGCAGGGTGGTGTCGCCGTGCTGTTCGGCTTGGCTATCTTCCACCTGATTGCCCTCACGCTGACCGCAATCCCGCTCCTGAGAGAGGTGCGCAACTCATGATCTTCGCCGAGAGCGAGCTCGACCACATCGGCAGCCACCCCGAGTGGCACTACGGGTCATTGGTGTTCAACTCCGACACGATCATCGCCACGGTGATCTCGGCGATCGTGGTGCTGCTGCTCGGCTTCCTCGTGCGGTCCAAGGTGTCGGCGCAGAACCCCGGCAAGCTCCAGCTGGCCTTCGAAAGCCTGGTCAGCTGGGTCAACGAGACGGTCGAGGCCAACCTCGGTCGGCTGCACCCGTTCGTGGTCCCGCTCGCGTTCGCGCTGTTCATCTTCATCCTCGTCGCGAATCTGATCCACTTCCTGCCGACCGACCACTTCCTGGTCCCGGCCAACGCCGACACGAACTTGACCTACGCGATGGCGTTGCTCGTGATCGTCGGGGTGCACATCTTCGCGATCAAGCATCACGGGATCGGCGAGTACCTCAAGGGCTACCTCAAGCCGTACCCGGTCATGGCGCCGCTGACCGTTCTCGAAGAGCTGATCAAGCCGTTCACGCTTGCACTCCGACTCTTCGGCAACATCTTCGCCGGCGGCATCATGCTCGCCCTGATCGGTCAGCTGCCGTTCTACGTGCAGTGGCTCCCGTCGATCATCTGGCAGCTGTTCGACATGTTCATCGGCCTCATCCAGGCGTTCATCTTCGCGCTGCTGACGATCCTGTACTTCGGCATGGCGGCGTCGGGCCACGGCGGCGACGAGGGCCACGCTGAGTCGCACGATGCCTCCGACGACACCCACGAAGCGCACGACGAGACCAAGGAAGGCGTGCTCCAGCCCGCCTGATCCAAGCCCTCACAACTTCATAAAACCCCATAGATCCGTCGGGACGTCCGGCGGTTAGCCAAGGAGAATCATGGCAAACGCACCAATGATCAGTGACGCGGCGCTCAAGGCCGCTGGCGCCTTCGTCGGCGGCGGCATCGCCCTGGGTGGCGGCGCCATCGGCGCGGCGATCGGCGACGGCCTGGCCGGCAGCTCGACCATCCAGGGTGTTGCTCGTCAGCCCGAGGCGCAGGGTCGCCTCATGACGATCTTCTTCCTGACGGTCGGTCTGTGTGAGGCGATGTACTTCATCAACCTCGCCTTCATGGCACTGTTCGTCTTCGTCCTGGGCAAGTGATGTCGGCCCTCATCGCGGCTGAAGGCGGCGGGGAGGCTCCAAACTTCCTGCTCCCGAACGCCACCTTCCTGGTCGAGCTGGGCATCTTCGCCCTGCTCGTCTTCGTGCTCGCGAAGTGGGTGATTCCCCCCATCAACAAGGCGATGACGACGCGCCAGGACCTCATCAAGGCGCAATTCGAAGAAGCCGCGAAGGCCAAGGCGGAGGCACAGGCTTCTCAGGAGGCCCACCAGGCTGAGCTGGCCGCCGCACGCGCGGAGGCGTCGCGCATCCGCGAGGAGGCTCGCGAGCAAGGCGCGCAGATCGTCGCCCAGCACCGTGAGCAGGCGCAGGTCGAGGCCGACCGGGTCACCGCCAACGCCCAAGCCCAGATCGAGGTCGAGCGCGCGCAGACGCTGGCCCAGCTCAAGAGCGAGGTCGGCACCATCGCCACCACGCTGGCTGGCCGCATCGTCGGCGAGTCGCTGGACGACGATGAGCGGCAGAAGCGCACAGTCGATCGGTTCCTCGCGGACATGGAGAGCGCGAACTGATGTCAGCATCCGGTGGATTGCGCGGAGTCTCGGCCACGTCGCTCGCGGCGGTCCTCAAGGTCGTTGAGGACTCCGACGGTGACCTGGCCGCGATCGGCGACGAGCTGTTCTCCGTCGCTGCCGCTCTCGATGCCACCCCTGCGGTTCGCCGCATCCTCACCGACCCGTCGACCGAGGCTGACGCTCGCGCCGGGGTGGCGGCGTCCGTCCTGGGCGACAAGGTGAGCGCAGCGACGCTTGCCGTCATCGACACGGCCGTCCGCGGACGCTGGACCGGCGGACGTGCGCTCTCGGACGCGGTCGAGCTGGCCGGCGTGGCCGCCCACGTGGCCGCCGCCGACAAGGCCGGGTCGCTCGACGCCGTCGAGACCGAGCTGTTCGAGACGCAGCGCATCATCGACGCCGAGCGGGAGCTTCGTGCGACGCTCAGCGACCGCACGATTCCCGCCAGCCACAAGGCCACGCTGGTCGACACCATCTTCGACGGCAAGGTCGCGCCGGCCACGCTGGCGCTCCTGCGTCAGGCCGCCGGCGCACGCGCCGGTTCCTTCGATGCGGTGCTCGAGCGCTTCGCCGACGAGGTCGCGGCTCGGCGGAACCGCACGCTGGCTGAGGTTCGAGCCGCGGCTCCGCTGTCGGACGCCGACCTCGAACGGCTCGCGGCGGCGCTGTCGGCCAAGTACGGCCGGACCGTGCACCTCAACACGATCGTCGACCCGACGATCATCGGCGGCCTCAAGGTCTCCATCGGTGACGACATCATCGACGGCACGATCGCCGGACGCCTCGAAGACGCTCGCCGGCAGCTCGCTGGCTGAAACCCAAAGATTTAGAACAAAGGCAGGCACAGACACATGACCGAACTGCAAATTCGACCGGACGAGATCAGGGACGCGCTGCAGAAGTTCGTCACTGACTACCAGCCGAGCGCTGCCTCGGTGGAGGAAGTCGGCGTCGTGGCCGATGCCGGTGACGGCATCGCGCACGTCGAGGGCCTGCCCTCGGCGATGGCCAACGAGCTGCTCGAGTTCGAAGACGGCACGCTCGGCCTCGCCCTGAACCTCGACACCCGCAACATCGGTGTCGTCATCCTCGGTGACTTCGCCGGCATCGAAGAGGGCCAGACAGTGCGGAGAACCGGAGAGGTTCTCTCGGTACCGGTGGGTGATGGATATTTGGGGCGCGTCGTCGACCCGCTGGGCACCCCGATCGACGGTCTCGGCGAGCTGAAGACCGACGGCCGCCGCGCGCTCGAGCTGCAGGCGCCCACGGTCGTCCAGCGCAAGAGCGTGCACGAGCCGCTGCTCACCGGCCTCAAGGCGATCGACTCGCTGACGCCGATCGGCCGGGGCCAGCGTCAGCTGATCATCGGCGACCGCCAGACCGGCAAGACTGCCATCGCGATCGACACGATCATCAACCAGAAGGAATTCTGGGCCTCGGGCGACCCGACGAAGCAGGTCCGCTGCATCTACGTCGGCATCGGCCAGAAGGGCTCGACGATCGCGGCCGTGCGCGGCGCGCTCGAAGAGGCCGGCGCGCTGGAGTACACGACCATCGTCGCCGCCCCGGCGTCCGACTCGGCCGGCTTCAAGTTCCTCGCCCCGTACACCGGTTCGGCCATCGGCCAGCACTGGATGTACCAGGGCAAGCACGTCCTGATCATCTTCGACGACCTGTCGAAGCAGGCTGAGGCGTACCGCGCCGTGTCGCTGCTGCTGCGCCGCCCGCCGGGTCGCGAGGCTTACCCGGGCGACGTGTTCTACCTGCACTCGCGGCTCCTCGAGCGTTGCGCCAAGCTCAACGACGAGCTCGGTGCCGGCTCGATGACCGGCCTGCCGATCATCGAGACCAAGGCCAACGACGTCTCGGCCTACATCCCGACCAACGTCATCTCCATCACGGACGGACAGATCTTCCTGCAGTCCGACCTGTTCAACGCCAACCAGCGCCCGGCGGTCGACGTCGGCATCTCGGTGTCGCGCGTCGGTGGTGCGGCCATGACCAAGTCGATGAAGGAAGTCACCGGCTCGCTCAAGGTCGAGCTCGCCCAGTACCGCGCGATGGAGGCGTTCGCCATGTTCGCCTCCGACCTCGACGCGGCGTCCAAGGCCCAGCTGGCCCGCGGCCAGCGCCTCATGGAGGTCTTCAAGCAGCCGCAGTACGACCCGTACCCGGTCGAGAACCAGGTCGTCTCGATCTGGGCCGCCACCACCGGCAAGTTCGACCCGGTGCCGGTCCAGGACGTCAACCGGTTCGAGCGCGAGTTCATCGAGTACGTGAAGTTCAGCCACGCCGGTGTCCTCGACGCCATCCGCGAGTCGGGCAAGTTCGAAGAGGACAACGCCAACGAGCTGACCCGCGCCTACGAGGACTTCCTCAACCGGTTCGAGACCAGCGAGGGCGAGCGGATCAAGGCCGGCCACGAAGAGTTCGAAGCCCTCCCCGACGAGGACATCGAGCAGGAAAAGATCGTCAAGCAGAAGAAGGCTTGAGCTAACCCATGGCCGTATCACTCCGCGAATATCGCGCGAAGATCAAGTCGACGCAGTCGATGAAGAAGATCACGCGCGCCATGGAGCTCATCGCCGCCTCGCGCATCATCAAGGCGCAGCAGCACGCCGCGGCCGCCGAGCCCTACGCGCGTGAGCTCACCCGCGCGGTCTCGGCGGTGGCGACGTACTCCAACGTCGAACATCCGCTGACCACGGAGAAGGAGAACCCGACGCGGGCGGCCGTGCTCATCATCTCCAGCGACCGTGGCCTCGCGGGCGCCTACTCGTCCAACGTGCTCAAGGAAGCCGAGCGCCTGGCTGAGAAGCTGCACGCCGAAGGCAAGGAGATCGACTACTACCTCTCCGGTCGCAAGGCCGAGTCCTACTTCAAGTTCCGGCAGCGGGACTTCGTCGAGTCCTGGACTGGCTATTCCGACAAGCCGGACTACGACCACGCGAAGATCATCGGCGACATGGTCGTGCAGGCCTTCCTGCAGGACGAGACGGCCCGCGAGGCGATCGACCCGGAGCTCGCGGTCGATGAGCTGCACATCGTCTTCACCCGGTTCCGGTCCATGCTCACGCAGCAGCCGGACGTCATCCGGCTGCTGCCGCTCGAAGTGGTGGAAGGTGAAGAGGAGCCCGCCGAGTCCGACGTGCTTCCGCTCTACGAGTTCGAGCCCGACGAGTCGGACGTTCTCGACGCCCTGCTGCCGAAGTACGTCAACAGCCGCATCTACTACTGCATGCTGCAGGCCGCCGCGTCCGAGCTGGCCGCGCGCCAGAAGGCGATGAAGTCGGCGACGGACAACGCCCAGGACCTCATCGAGAAGTACACCCGGATCGCCAACCAGGCTCGCCAGGCCGGCATCACCCAAGAGATCAGCGAAATCGTCGGTGGCGCGAATGCCCTCGCCGACCTGACCGCCGGCGACGACTGACCCGCCGACCGACCCCAGACGACCAGCAAGAGTGAGTGAGAAGCAATGACTGCCACCGCAACTGAAACCAACACCGGACGCGTCTCGCGCGTGATCGGCCCGGTCCTCGACGTCGAGTTCCCGAGCGACTCGATGCCGGAGATCTACAACGCGCTGCTCGTCGACACTGAGGTCGCCGGCACCAAGGAGACGCTGACCCTCGAGGTCGCGCAGCACATCGGCGACGGCATGGTCCGCGCCATCAGCCTGCGCCCGACCGACGGCGAGGTCCGCGGCTCCACCGACACCGGGACGCCGATCTCGGTGCCCGTTGGTGACGTGACCAAGGGTCATGTGTGGAACGTGCTCGGCGAGCCGCTGGACACGCAGTCCAAAGGCCTCGAGATCAACGAGCGCTGGCCGATTCACCGTCAGCCGCCGAAGTTTGACGAGCTCGAGGCCAAGACCAACATGTTCCAGACCGGCATCAAGGTCATCGACCTGCTGACGCCGTACGTGCAGGGCG
>JBJMIJ010000012.1:0-96159 GCA_045806885.1 Aeromicrobium sp. | reverse complement strand
TGCGGACCATGAACTCCTTGAGGATGTCGTTCTGGATGGTCCCGGTCAGCTTCTCCGGCGGAACACCCTGCTCCTCGGCCGCGGCGATGTACAGAGCGAGCACGGGCAGCACAGCGCCGTTCATCGTCATCGAGACGCTCATCTCATCGAGCGGGATGCCGTCGAACAGCTGGCGCGTGTCGTAGATCGAGTCGATCGCAACGCCGGCCATGCCGACGTCACCGCGGACCCGCGGGTGGTCGGAGTCGTAGCCGCGGTGAGTGGCCAGGTCGAAGGCGACGCTGAGGCCCTTCTGGCCGGCGGCCAGGTTGCGACGGTAGAACGCGTTGGACTCCTCGGCGGTGGAGAAGCCGGCGTACTGGCGGATCGTCCACGACTGGGTCGTGTACATCGCCGGGTAGGGGCCGCGCAGGAACGGCGCCAGGCCCGGGTAGGTGTCGAGGGCGTCGACCTTCTCGAGGTCGGCCTCGGTGTACAGACCCTTGATCTCGATGCCCTCCGGCGAGTGCCAGGTCTCCCCGGCGATTGAGGCGGCAGCGGAGCTGCCCTCGAAACCACCATCAGCATTCAGCTCCAGGCCCGCAAAGCTCTCGGGAATGCTCATCCTTTCCCACCCCCTTCGGGGGCGGGCGATACGCCTAGCGCAGCCCTCGTGCGATGCAGGAATGCGAGCGCATCAACGCCCATCGCGGCGGAGTCGTCCACCTTCAGGTCCCGAGGTTTCCCGGCGAGGATGACGTGGTCGGCGCCTGCACCGCGCAGTGCCTCGATCGTCTCGGCACCACGCTCGGCATACAGGTCGTCCGAGCCGGCCAGCGCCACGACGGCGGGTCGACGCGCCTTCTCGTAGGCGGCAATGACGTTCTCGATCCCCGTCGTCGCTCCAGCAATCTCGACCTCGACGCCACCGGCCGCCAGCAGGTTGCTGACGAACGTGGCCCGGGCCGTGTGCTGGGCCACCGTGCCGAGCGTCGCGAGGAAGACCGGCTTGCCGGCCGGCTCTGCCCGCAGCGCCTCGTACGACGCACCCCACCGCCGCACCGGGAAGGACCGGCCATACGCGCGGCGCTCGGGACGCTCCTCCCGCAGGTTGGGGAACTCACTGACGCCGGTGAGCGGCTTCGTGCGGGTGCCGATCAGACGCTCGCGCTCGTCGACGACCTGCTCAATCCGGTCGCGCAGGCGGCCGTCGGCAAGCGCGGCGACGATGCCACCGTCGGCATCGAGTTCACCGAACAGCGTCCAGGATGCTTGCGCCACCTCGTCGGTCAGCTGCTCGACCAGGTGAGAGCCGCCGGCTGCGTCGGCGACGATCGCGGCGTGCGATTCGCTGATCAGCAGGCTCGAGATGTTTCGGGCGATTCGGCGGCTGAACGGCACCGGGAGGCCCAAGGGCTCATCGAACGGCAGCGCGGTCACAGCCTGCGCTCCTCCGACACCGGCTGCGAAGGCAGCGACGGTGGCGCGCAGCATGTTCACGTACGGGTCGTACGCGCTGTACATCGGACGGGACGTGACCGCGTGCTGGCGCTGTCCGACAGGCGTGGCGCCGGAGAGCTCCAGGACCCGAGTCCACAGCCGGCGGGCGGCCCGCAGCTTCGCGATCGTGACGAATTGCTCGTCGGTGGCCGCATAGCGGAAGTCGATCTGGTCGGCCGCGTCGTCCACGCTGAGACCGGCGTCGACCAGCTTGCGCAGGTACGTGACGCCGGCAGCCAGCGAATACGCCAGCTCCTGCACGTCGGAGGCGCCGAGGTCGTGGACGGCGGTGGCGTCGACGATGATCCCGCGGGCACCCCGCTGGCTTGCGAGCTGAGCGACCGAGACGCCAGCAGCGAGGTCGGTCTCGCCGACGCCGCGCACGGCAGCGCCGATGGGATCAGCTCCATAGTTGGTGCCGGGCGCCGGCGCGACGGCCTTGGCCTCGATGACCGCGTCGAGCGCGCGCGCGGCACCGAGTGGATCGTCCGGTGCATCGATGACTACGGGCGCAAGGTCGACGAAGACGCGCTCAAGAACCTGTGGCAGCGCGTCGACTGGCACCGCACCGTCCCCGACGGCCAGCCAGAGCGAGTTGACTCCGTTCTCGAGGTCGGTGTGAACGTGCTCCACCGTCACCTCGACGTCGGGATCGGCGAACCACGCGCGGACGTCCCAGCCTTCCAGTTCAGCCGACGCCGTCCCCGCTCCCCTTGTGAACGGGGCGGAGCCAGGCAGGCCCGTCGGCGGGTTTTCCACCGCCGGCGTGCCCAACGGTGTGATGAGAAGCCCATCGAGAGTGCGGTGTGAGAGGACAGACCAGACGTCCGAATCAGGGGCGTCCTCATCGAGACGCCGGAGTTTGCGCAGCACGCTTGCCGTCGCCGACTCCCAATCCGCGGCACTGAACGCCTGCTCGTCAGCAAGCTGCACGTGCACGGAATCGGGGGTCGTCATGAGGGAAATCGTATGAGTTGCGCCCGCTCCGCCGTTCGTCGCATCGGCTTTGAGCCCCGCGCGAGGTCAGGCGCGGTCACGCTGGTCGATCCGGCGATGCCGGCGGGCAAGCCGCCGATGGCGCTGGACCACGCGCAGGATCGCGATTCCCGCCCCGATCACCACGAGGCCGAGGATCGGCCCCATGGTGGCCAAACCGACCGGGGCCGCCTTGGCCGGGGTCACATTGGGACCGGTCAGCGCATCGGCCGGCGGCGCCTCGGCCGCGGCAGTCGACTGATCCGTGGGGGCGGCGGCCGTGGGCTGGGCGGCCGGAAGTGCGTAGTCCGGCAGGTCAAGCCGCACGAGCGCTGAGTCCTTGCCCTCAGTGCCCATGAGAACAGACCTGCCGCCAGGCTCGACCGTCATCGACTCGCCCTGGGGGAGCCCGGGGCCGTCGAAAGTCCCGACGGACTGCCAGGTCGTGACGTCGAGGACGTCGACCGAATCGTGCGTCTCGACCAGCGCATGGCGACCGTCCGGGGCGAACGTCGCATCGGAGACGCGCTGCGGCATCGGCCGGTGCAGATCCGTGGCCACATTCGGCTGGCCGTTCTGCAGCACCGGCGGGAGCACGAACAACGACGCCTGCCCGCGGTTCTCGTCGTCCTTCTTGCTGATCAGGAAGATTTGGCTGTTCGCCGGATAGACCATCATCGCCTCGACATTGACGGGATCCTTGGGGAAGCGCACCGGATACCGCTGGAGCCCCACGGGAGGCGCCGAGGTGGGCCCCGGTTCGTCGAACGCCACGATCGACACATTGTCGCGGTCCTCGTGGTTGTCACCGAGATCGCCGAGCCACACCCGGCCGCGCGGGTCGACGGCGATGGACTCGGGATCCTTGAGGTCGAGGGACTCGAGGTCCGTGGTCCCGACGACCTTCCCGGTGGACACCTGGATGGCGTAGACGACCATGCGGTTCTTCGAATCGTTCACCGTGTACGCGAGGTCGGGGTACTTCACGCTGTACGCCAGGCCGCTCGACTCCTGGATCCGGTCGTCGTCGATGTGACTGACCACGGCCGGGCTGGCGGCGAGCAGGGCGGCGAGGGACGCCGCGATCAGGTTCACGAGGCGCCCGTGGCGGCGCGATGGTGATCGCGGTGCGCGGTGTACAGCGTGGCGTTGCGATGCAGTCCGGCCACTTCCTCGTCGGAGAGCTCACGGGCCACCTTGCCCGGGACGCCGACAACGAGCGAGCGCGGCGGAATGACCGTCCCCTCCGAGACGAGCGCGCCGGCGGCGATCATGCACTCGTCGCCGATCACCGAGCGGTTCATGAGGATCGCGCCCATGCCGACGAGCACGTGGTTGCCAACAGTCGAGCCGTGGACGATCGCGCCGTGACCGACCGAGACGCCCTCGCCGATCGAGACCGGGATGCCCACGTCGGTGTGGAACACGACATTGTCCTGGACGTTGGAGCCGGCACCAATGACGATGGGCTCGTTGTCGCCGCGCAGCACGGCGCCGTACCAGATGCTCGCGCCGTCGGCGACGTCGACGGCGCCGACCAGTGTGGCGGTCGGGGCAACCCACGCGCCGTCGTCGACACGCGGCTGCCCGTTCTGCAGCGCGATGAAGTTGGAGCGGTCAGTCGTTCCCATGGCAACCCATTCTCGTCATTCTTCAGGATCCTCTCAGCCCGTCAAAAATGACGACGCCGACGCCGTGCCCGGCGGAGCGCCACGACGGCCGCCACGAGTCCGGCAACGGTGGCTGCGCCCACGCCCCCAAGGACCCGGCGGTGCTCGTAGAGGAACCACTGGACGGGATGTTGCGAACGCATTTGCGTCTCGAGCTCGACATCGGGGACCGGCCCACCGAAGGTCGCCGGGTCGAAGGCGACGCGGAGCAGCGGTGAGTTCGAGCCTTCGCTTCCGATGAGGTAGGAGCGGCCCGACGACTCCATCGCGATCGTTTCGCCGGCGGCCAGCACCGGCACCGCGTCTCGATGCACCACGGCCCAGGTCCTGGCGTCATGTACCTCAACCACCACCGGTGAGCGGATCAGGACGTACTTCCCGTCGGCGCTCAGAGAGGCGTCGGTGGTGAACGCGGGCCCCAGCCGTCCGGTCCTGCGCGCGACGTTCGGCTGGGTTGTCGACAGTGCGCCGGGCAGGACGAAGTCGCCTGAGTTCGGCCAGCCTTTGTAGTACAGGTCGATGCGCCCGGGGAGGATCGTCATGGCCTCCACGTTGACGGCAGGCTGGAACGTGATCGGATAGCGAACGGCGGTGACTCGATGGTTGCCCGGCCCGGGCTCGTCGAACACGTACAGGGCCTGATCGTTGCGCGACAAGTCGTTGTTCCCGGCGTCGGCGATCCAGAGCTTTCCGCCCCACAGCGCCATCGCCTCGGTGTCGCGCCACGTGACGTCCTTGACTTTCGTCACGCCCACAACCCTGCCGCTGGCGATGTCGATGGCATAGACCTCGGGCGCGTGACCGGAGTCGTTGACGGTGTAGGCAAGGCCCGGGTGGGCCATGCTGGCCGCCAGTCCGCTCGACTCCGTGACGCGCGGGTCGTCAATGGTCGAGACCTTGGTGGCCGGCACGGGAGGCACCGCGGACGGCTTGGCCTCCGCGCGACGCACGCCAGCGGCCACGGCGACGACGACCAACAGCGCGACCAGGAGCCCGGGGATGAGAAGGCGACGCCGACCTGGCTTCATGGTTGCTCAGCATGCCAGTACCCGGACGCGCTCCCTTCGGTCGCGCTCGCTCGCGTCGCGTCCGTACGCGCCGCTGCCGGCTCGCGGGCTACGCCCGCGTAAAAGTGGCCGAGGGTAATGTGGATATGTGCCAGAGGGTAAGCGGAGGACGCGGATTCACGAGCTGGGTCGCCCCGACGTCACGGAGATCGAGATCGGCGGGACGACTCACCGCGTCGCCGAGGTGCAGCCGATGGACGTCGACGGCGTCCGGACGATGACGGTCGGCACCATCCTCTGGGGCTTCGCCGCGCTCGCCATGCTCCCGTTCCTCGGCCGGCTCGAGGCGGCTGACAGTGGCTGGTGGTTCTGGACGGCCGTCGCCGGCTTCGGACTCGGCCTCGTGGGGCTCGAGTACTGCAAGGTCCGGCGCAGCGCGCTGCGCGCGCGATCCGGCGGCCAGCGCCGCGGCTAGAGGTCGACGATCTCGTCGACGGTCAGCGTGTCGAAGGCCGGCGGCGGGAGCACCTGAGGCGCCGTCGAACGGCTGAGCTTGGCGCGCGAGTGCGCTCCACATCCGTGCGTCAGGGCAACCACGCGGCCGTCGGAGTTCGCCATGCCGTTGGCACACACGCCGAATGAGTCGGACAGTGGTCCGGCCAGGCTGATCAGGAACCCGCAGGTCGAACAGGGCGCAGGCGCCTGCTGCGCGATCGGGGCGGCAGGGCCCGTCTCACCGGTCATCCATCGATCGGCTGCGAGGGCCCGGCCTTCGAGCGACAGCACCCACTCCCGGCCCAATCCGACTTCGCGGGCGAAGTACCGGTCGACCGTGTCCTGCGAGTCGCCGGCGGACCATGCCGGGACGAGCCGGATGTCATCCTCGTCGGGCGGCAGTACGTCGCCGGGGCCGAGGTCGCCCGGACGGATCCGCTCCCGGTACGGCGTCCACTCAGGCGCGACGATGGCCCGCTCGCCGGGCAGGAGCACCACGTCGTTGACCGTCGGGCCGGCCGACATGCTCACCGACCAGTACCAGCCGATGTAACCGGGCTGCAGGCAGGTGAACTGGTGCGCTGACAGCGGACCGGACACACCGTCGCCGGACTCATCGACGAATCCGGCGTAGTCGCCCACCGCGTCCGAGCCGGCAACGGCCTCGGCTGCGCGGCGAGCGTGCTCGATCAGCGCCTCGTCCTGCGCGGTGGCCTGCGGTTCGGTCATGACTCGATTGTCCTGCATCAGCTCAAGCCGAAGGCGCCCGGGGCGTCACCAGGGCGAGGAGCTGATCAGCCGTCCAGCTCTGAGGCGAGCTTGCGCAGCAGCGTGGCAGCGGTGTGGCGCGCCTTGCCCTCAGGGTGACGGCCGTGGCGGTAAGCCTCGCCCAGCCCGTCCAGCATCGTGATGACGTCTTCGACGATCACGACCATGTCCTCGGGCGACTTGCGACGAGCGTTCGCCTGCGCACGCGCGACCGAGCCGACGGGCTCGAGAACGCGAACCTGGAGCGCCTGGTCGCCGCGGCGACCCTGCGCGATGCCGAACTCCACCCGGGTGCCGGGCTTGAGCGTCGTCGTTCCGTCGGGCAGGGCCGCAGCGCCGACGTACACGTCGCCACCGTCGTCCTGGGACAGGAACCCGAATCCCTTGTCGGCGTCGTACCACTTGACCTTGCCGCTGGGCATCGCTCAACCTTCACGCTTGTTCGTCCGAGCCGACGCTCGCACAGGCTTCCGAATGTGGCAGAAGCCTACTCGGGCGGCTTCGGCGTCCGCTCCGGCCGGGGACCGTCGAACCGCGTTTCGATGGACTGGAATCCCTTGTGCCGTTGTGACTTCGCGTAGCGGGTGTAGGCCCGCCGGTCGGCTTCCGTCAGCGAGACCTTGTCGGTGAACGGCGTGAGCAAGGCTCGCGGGAACAGTCGCTGATAGGCGACGACGTTGATCTCGTGCCCGAAGACCACCACCGAACTCACCAGGAACAAGAACGCGAACAGGCCGAGGACCAAGGCGAACGTCTGGTTTATCTGGCTGGTTGTTGCCTTCGTCACGACCTGGGAGACGAACGCGCTGCCGCCGATCTGCAGCCCCTGCCACGCGATCGTGGCGAACACAGCGCCGGGCAGAACGGCGCGCGGCGGGATCCGGCGCGATCCGACCAGCCGATAGAGGCCCATGAAGATGGGAAGCGTGACCGCGATGCCCGCGACCCGTGACACCCATTTCAGGTGCCCATCGTCCACGCCGACGGCGTCTGGATTGGCCAGCAGTAGGGACGTGATGGCCAGCGCCAGGCCCCCGAGGCCGGCGAAGGAAAGCAGGACGACGCTGCGCAGCCGCTGCAGCACCGCGTTGGTGCGGCTGTTGCGCGGCACCGACCATGCGACGTTCGCCGCGTGCTGCGATGCTTGCCCCACCCCGAGCGCGCCGTAGAGCGCGACCACGGAGCCGACGACGATCGCCGACGTGCTTCCCGTCAGGCCTTCCGGCCGCCCGAGCTGATCGCCGACGATCGGGATCTGGCTGAGGGCGGAGTTCAGCAGCCGGTCACGCAGCTCGGGGTCGTCCTGCAGGACGAAGCCCAGGATCGACGACGAGATGAGCAGCAGCGGGAAGATCGCGATGAACGAGTAGTACGTCAGGATCGCCGCGAGATACGGGCCGTGGTCGTCGAAGTACTTGTAGACGACCGCGATCGGGAAACCGGCGGCACGATGGCGCCGCTGGTAGCGATCGACCTCGCGGACCCAGTTCACCGCACCGCCTCCACGGCTGCGGCCACGGCTGCGAAGACCTTGGGATCCAAGGCGGCGCCCTCACGGCGTACCGCGGAGGCCGCAACACGCACGACCCGGTTCAGCCGCACCTCGCTCGCGCGCCCCCGCGCATCCCATGGCCCGGAGCCCACGTCCATCCACAGGCGTCCTTCGCGGGCCTCCTGTCGAGCGTCGGGGTCGTGATCCTTCGACGTCATCGGCAGCACGAGGACGTCGTCGCCGTCCCGTGCGATGACCAGCACCGGCCGATCCTTGCCACGCGACGGATCGTCCTCGTACGGAATCCAAGCCCACACGACCTCGCCGGGATCGGCGACGCCATTGGCGTCGGGCTCGTACCCGATCTCCACAGCGCCAGCGTGCCACGCACCACGCCCGAATCGTGGGACCGCCGTGACCTGCGCGATTGCTCTAGCGTTGTGGCCTGACGGGGGGTAGCGAATCCCCGCACTTGACCCATCAAGGAGAGTCATGTCCGGATTCAAGAACTTCGTGCTGCGCGGAAACCTCGTTGACGTCGCAGTCGCGTTCATCATCGGTGCCGCGTTCGCGTCGGTCGTCACGACCTTCGTGGCCTGGCTGACGGCCCAGATGCCGGCGGCGGCGGCCAAGACGTTCTCGAATGATCCGAACTCCTTCGGCGCGTTCCTGAACGCGCTGATCGCCTTCCTGCTCCTCGCGTTCGTCGTGTACTTCCTGGTCGTCGTGCCCTACACGAAGGCCCGCGACAGGTTCTTCCCGGGCGAGGCAGCCGGACCGTCGGAGATCGAACTGCTGACCGAGATCCGCGACGCGCTGCGGTCACGCTGATTCACTGCAGCGGCCTGCGTCGGCTTACTCAAAGAGTGGAAGATCGCGCTTCATCACCTTGCCGGTGGGGTTGCGCGGGAGCTCATCGATGAACTGCGTGGCCTTGGGCAGCGCGAACCGGGCGACGCGGTCCTTGGCGAAAGCGACGATGTCGTCGTGCGTCAGGCTCACTCCGTCGCGCAGAACGACGTAGGCGGCCAACCGCTGCCCGTAGGTTTCGTCCGGCACACCGGTCACGACGCAGTCCGCGATGTCCGGGTGTGTCGCCAAGGCGTCCTCCAGCTCACGCGGGAAGACGTTCTCGCCGCCTGACACGATCATGTCGTCGTCGCGGCCGGCCACGAACAACCGCCCATCCGCGTCGAAGAAGCCCACGTCGCCGGTGCTCATGAGGTCCCCCGCGAACTTCTTCGTGTTGCCGTCGGTGTAGCCGCCGAAGGGCATGTCGTTGCCGACGTAGATCGTGCCCTTCTCGCCCTGCGGCACCTCGTTGCCCTCGTGGTCGAGGATCTTCACGACGGTGCGCCACGGCGGCCGCCCGGCCGTGCCCGGCGCCGCCCGGAGATCCTCCGGCGACGCGATGGTCGCCCAGCCGACCTCGGTCGCGCCGTAGAAGTTGTAGACCGAGTCGGTGAAGGTGTCCATGTACGCGGTCGCGAGGTCTCCGGCGAGGGCCGAGCCGCTGGCGGCAGTGATGCGCAGGCTCGACACATCGGCCTCGGCGATGATGTCCGGGTCCGCGTCGACCATCCGCTGCATCATCAGCGGGACGACCACCAGGACATCGGCCTTGTACGCGGCAATGTCGGCCAGCACCTGCTCGGCCGAGAACTTTCGGCGCAGGACATACGTCGGCGCCGTCATCAAGCCGAAGCCGAAGTTGATAAGGCCCCACGAGTGGAACAGCGGCGACGCGAGGACGACCGTCGAATTCCCCTGGTACGGGATCGCGCCGAAGAAGGTGATCAGCGGATCGAGCCCGTCTGGCTCCTCGCGCTTCGCTCCCTTGGGCAGGCCGGTTGTACCGGACGTGAAGATGATCACCTGGCCGGACCGCTTCGGCTTGCCGGGCGCGGACGTCGGCTGGTCGGCAGTGATCTGCCCGACCGTCGGGACGTCGGCAGGTGGATTCCTGTCGGTCCACGTGAGGATGAGCTTGTCGCGGCCGGCGGCCTCACCGACGCCGAGGAACTCCTCATCCAGCAGGATGAGCTTGGCGCCCTCGCGCGCGGACAGCTCGGCCAGCTGCGGGCCGCTCGCCATCGTGTTGAGCAGGAGGACGCGACCGCCGAGCTGCATGATCGCGACCATCGCGATGACGAAGTAGCGGTGATTGCGCGCCAGCAGCGCGACGGAGTCGCCCGCGGTCACGCCGCGCGCGCTCAACGCATGGCTGAGCTGGTTGATCTCGCGCTTGAGCTCGGCCCAGGTGATCTCGCCGCGGTCGTCGATGATCGCGATCTGGTCCGGATACCGGGCGGCGACGGCGCCCACCCCGGACGGAAATGCCGGCCCCCACTTGAGCAGCTCCAGGCCGGCCTTTGCGAGACGGTGCGGGAGTTGCGGCTTCACCAATCCGATCTGACGGAAGACCTTCAGCCGGTATGCCATGTCGCTGGCGGGGTTCGTCACGTGCGGGAGTGTAACGCTGCGTCACAGAACGACGATGGCCCCCGCAACTCACATCGAGTCCGCGGCCATCGCCGTCTGTGCTCTCCGAGCGGCGGGCTCTGCCCGTCGCGAACGTCAGCGGTGGCTTGCTTGGGCTGCGGGCGATCGCCGCAAAGCGGCGACCGTCGCCCGCGAATTCAGAAGCCCATGCCTCCCATGTCGTCCATGCCCGGGGCGCCGCCCGCGCCGGCCGGCTCGGGCTTGTCGGCCACGACGGCTTCCGTGGTGAGGAAGAGCGCCGCGATCGACGCGGCGTTCTGCAGCGCCGACCGGGTGACCTTGGCCGGGTCGATGATGCCCGCGGCGATCAGGTCGACGTATTCGCCGGTCGCGGCGTTGAGGCCCCAACCCGACTCAAGGCCGGCAACCTTCTCCGCAACGACGCCGCCCTCAAGGCCGGCGTTGATGGCGATCTGCTTCAGCGGTGCCGTGATGGCAACCTTGACGATGTTGGCGCCGGTGGCCTCATCGCCGGTCAGCTCGAGCTTCTCGAACGCAGCCTTGCCGGCCTGCACGAGCGCGACGCCGCCACCGGCGACGATGCCCTCTTCGACGGCCGCCTTCGCGTTGCGGACGGCGTCCTCGATGCGGTGCTTGCGCTCCTTGAGCTCGACCTCGGTGGCCGCGCCGACCTTGATGACGGCGACGCCGCCGGCGAGCTTGGCCAGACGCTCCTGGAGCTTCTCGCGGTCGTAGTCGGAGTCGGAGTTCTCGATCTCGCTGCGGATCTGGTTGACCCGGCCGGCGATCTGGTCGGCCGAGCCGCCACCCTCGACGATGGTCGTCTCGTCCTTGGTGGTGACGACCTTGCGGGCCGTGCCCAGCAGGCTCAGGTCGGCGTTGTCCAGCTTGAGGCCGACTTCCTCGCTGATGACCTCACCACCGGTGAGGATCGCGATGTCGGCCAGCATCGCCTTGCGGCGATCGCCGAAGCCCGGCGCCTTGATGGCGACCGACTTGAAGGTGCCGCGCACCTTGTTGACGATCAGTGTGGCCAGCGCCTCGCCCTCGACGTCCTCGGCGATGATCGCCAGCGACTTGCCGGACTGCATGACCTTCTCGAGCACCGGGACGAGGTCCTTGACCGAGCTGATCTTGGAGTTGACCACCAGGATGTACGGGTCTTCGAGGACGGTCTCCTGGCGCTCCGGGTCGGTCACGAAGTAGCCGGAGATGTGGCCCTTGTCGAACCGCATGCCCTCGGTGAGCTCGAGGTCGAGGCCGAACGTGTTCGACTCCTCGACGGTGATGACGCCTTCCTTGCCGACCTTGTCCATGGCCTCGGCGATGATCTCGCCGACGACCGGGTCGGCCGCGGAGATGGCCGCGGTTGCCGCGATCTGCTCCTTGGTCTCGACGTCCTTGGCGAGGTTCAGCAGCTGCTCGCTGACGGCCTCGACAGCCTTCTCGATGCCGCGCTTGAGCTCAATCGGGTTCGCACCGGCTGCGACGTTGCGCAGGCCCTCGCGCACGAGCGCCTGGGCGAGCACGGTCGCGGTCGTGGTGCCGTCACCGGCGACGTCGTCGGTCTTCTTGGCAACTTCCTTGACGAGCTCGGCGCCGATCTTCTCGAACGGGTCGTCGAGCTCGATCTCCTTGGCGATGCTCACACCGTCGTTGGTGATGGTGGGAGCACCCCACTTCTTGTCGAGGACGACGTTGCGGCCCTTCGGGCCGAGCGTCACCTTGACGGCGTCAGCGAGCTGGTTCATGCCGCGTTCGAGACCGCGACGAGCTTCCTCGTTGAAAGCGATGGACTTGGCCATGGTTGTGCACTCTCCGCAAGTGATGAGGGACGGGCAAAGGCTATGGGTGGTCTAGCACTCACATCATAGGAGTGCTAATCAAGCGCTGTCACGCTGGGGCCGCCCAATGCTTGCTCAGGCTGCGAGCAGGAGAAAAAGCCCCGTGTAGGTGATCGACACCATCACCAGCAGCATGGCCAGCTGCCCGGACGTCTGATGCCCGCCCGGCAGCACCCGAAGCGCACAGTCATGGGCCGCGACGACGGCGAGCAGGTGCCCCGCGACGACGAAGGTGACCTTCACGAAAGCCAACGGCATCGGGTACTGGCCAAGGACACCGACCAGCAAGGTCAGGTAGTGGGCGAGCACGTAGCCGACCGCGATCGGGATGAGCGAGTGCGCGTACAGCCGCGGCAGCAGCATCCGTTCTCGATGTGTGACACCGCCCGTCGTCATCGCGGCCAGCGTGATCAGCACACCGACCCCCACGCAGAAACCGAGCAGCCAGAGCGTCGTGGACGCCATCGAGTGGTCGGCGCGTTGCCAATACGAGCTGCCACTGAAGCTGTCGAAGGCCGTCGACCCCACCAGGACGCTGAGGAAGCCGACCAGACCTCCAGCTGTCGGCGTCGTGGCGATTCGCCACCTGCCGAGCCGCGCAGCAAGGGCGCTGTAGACGTCGAACGGCTCGGCCCGGTCGAACCAGCGCGGCCCGAACACGAGGCCGCCACCGACGGCAATCCCCGCATAGAGGGTGACCCATATTCGCACCGTCTCGACGCTCGAGGGCTCGGGCGAGGCGAGCTCCATCCAGACGAACGAGAAGACCCCGAGCGCCGCCGGCCAATACCCCAGCGCCTCCGGATACCGAACCCAGCCGTTCTCCTTGCCGGTGAGGCGTCCGACGACGGCTTGGATCGTCCGCCATGGCGACAGGTCACGCCAGACCCGTCCAGCCAGCAGCGCCAGGGGAACGAGGCCAACCCACACGTAGATGTAGATCGCCCGCACGCCCGCGTTGGATTCGCCCGACCGCCCGCTGAAGAGCAGCAGGCCCAGGATCGTGGCGGCGACCAGTCCGACTGCAGCGAGCCAGGCTCGACGGGGTTGCGCGCTCAGCTCATCGGGTTCGGCGTCGAATCGCGGTTCGCGCCAGGCGAAGACCAGGACGACGAACGAGAGGGTCAAGGCCCACGTGGCACCGACAACTGAATACATCAGGGGAACCGGCAGGTCGGCCGGACCACCGACACCGTGCTCGGCCAGGGCCGCCGGAAGCATCACTTGCGTACGAGGACTTCGGCGACGACGACGTCCAGGTCATGAACCTCGACCGCGACCTTGCCCGGCCGGTCGACGGTCAAGGTGAACTGCTGGCGACGCCCCGGCTTGACCTCGAACTCTCGCTCCGGGTCGGAATGGACGTGGATCTCCTCAGCTGCATCCGAGCGAACCGAGAGAGTCAACGGCTGCCCGACCAACAGGTCCACCCGCGCACCTCGCGGCTTCACCTCACCGTCGGCGATGGTGACGCGCAAGGTGGTGGGGCCGGCGGGCTCAGCCACCGACGGCTTCGTGGCACCTCCGCCGCATCCGGCAAGCACGGCCATCAGCGCAAGCGGCGCCCATCTACGCAGCACGCTCATTCCGCGTCCTCGCCCTGTCGGGACTTCCGGCGCTGCTCGCGTCGGTCGCGAACAGCGATGAACAGGACAACTCCCACGACGATCACGGCCGGCAGGACCGCAGGGATCGCCAGCACGGCCATGTGGTGCGCGGGGAGGGCGAGAGCCGGCAGCATCACATCAACGTCAGGGTGATGCCCTGCTTCTTCGCTTCCTCGATGCCCGCAGAGACCCGGGACGTCGACCTCGACAGACCGAGCGCGACACCCAGGGTGCAGATGAGGACGACGAGGTTCGCCGCGCCCCACAGCCACGACGGCGCATTGAACGACCGCTCGCGCTGCAGGATCGTGATCTCGGGAACGAACTTGCGGGTGAAGTGCTTCGCCGCCGGGAGCTCTGGTGCGCCGAGTGCGCGGTCGTGCGCCATGAAGATGGGCACGGCGGTGAGCATGCGTCCGTCCTGTACGCGCAACAGCGTCTTCCAGTTGCCGTAGGCCGGCACGGGCCGCGTCGACTCCCACGTGTCGGGGCCGGTCCGGCGCAGCCGATCCACGACGACGCCGTCGCCGCCGCCCTGCCAGGCCAGGATCGCGACGTACGTCGGGTTCTCGTCGATCAGGTTGGCCGGGCTCACCTTGACCTTGGCGATGATCTCGGGCTTGCCGGGCATGCCGACCTGGGTCGTGTCGACGGTCGCCGTCGCGCCCTTCGGGACAGTGGCATTCAGGCCGTTCGCGGTGGCACCGGCGATGACGACCAGGGTCGCGATGACCAGCGCGGCGGCCACTCGACGCGACACCCGGCCCTGGCCGGCGGGCGAGCCAAGGCGGCCCTTGAGCCCCAGCGCGAACAGCGCACCGCACACACCGGAGCCGATGGCGACCGGGACGGCCATGGCCAGGCCCTCGGCCCAGATGTCCTGCGTCCAGGGGAACGCGAAGACCTTCTCGATCCAGAAGGACTCGATCACCATGCCGACCGTGCCGATCAGGAATCCGCCGATCGCGCCGAACCACAGTGGCTTGCGCACCAGCGCGGTGGCACCCAGGAGCTCGATGATGATGGCGCTGCCGAGGTACAGCGGGAAGACGTGCTTCTCCATGCCGAACACGTTCGTGACGATGAAGGACACCACGCCACGGGTGCCGAGGAACATCGCTGCGGCGATCAGCGCAGACCCAGGGCCGACGAACAGGCGGGCCGCCACCAACGGGAATGCCGCCGCCAGGCAGATCAACATCGGCTGGAACACCATCCGGAACTGGGCGATGCCGAAGTCGAACTCCGCCTGGTACACCGACAGGCCAATCACCACGGAGCCGAATGCGATCGACAGCATGCCGGTGCGCAGCCACCCAGGCATCCCGGTGGCCGCCGCGTGCGAGCTGAACTCCGCCTCACGCAGCATGAGGATGATGCCGATCGTCGACATTCCGGCGCCGGTGATGAGCATGAGGTGAGTCGGTCCCCAGAGCGTGACGTCCTGGCCGAAGAGGCGGTGCCAGACGTCGTCCAGCGGGAACCCGATCAGTGCGTACAGGCCACAGCCGGCCAGGTAGATGCCGCTGACCGGCGCGTACCAGTTGCTGCTGATGCGCACGGACGACGGGCTTGGCTTAGCCCCGTCACGCGGATAGACGATGGCGCTCATGCCAGCGATGAATAGGAAGAACAGGCCGAGCAGGATGAAGTAGTGGGCCGGGTTGGCCAGCGGGCCGGCGTCGCGACCACGGCCGGCGTGGATGCTGACGTCCCACAGGAAGCCCAGGAGCGCGGTCACCAAGGTCACGGAGATGAAGATGTTCGCCAGGCTGGACCACGGCGCACCGCCGAAGGCGCGTCCCGCAGCCTCCCCGAGGCGCTCCAGCCAGTCGATGCGGTGCGTGCGGTGCTGCCAGGCGATGACCAGCAGGATCGCGGTGATGATGGTCGCGCCTACGGTCAGACCGATGACTTGGTCGAGGGCCGCGCCGCCGACAGGAGCCGCGCTGGGATCAACGAGATACATAGCGGCAACATCCCACAACGGGCCGCGCACCCACAATCACATCGGCCCGGATCAGGCCCGATTGTGAAGTTTCTTACGCGGACGTAGGTTCAGCGACCGACGACTTCGTGCGCCTCGCGGCCCTTCGGCCCGTCGACCACCTCGAACTCGACGGTCTGGCCGTCGTCGAGCGTCTTGTAGCCGTCGGACTTGATCTTCGACCAGTGGACGAACACGTCGTCCTCACCCTCGACCTCGATGAAGCCGAAGCCCTTCTCGGAGTTGAACCACTTCACGACGCCCTGCACCGGAGCTCCGCCGGCGACGGCCGGAATGATTGACACCTGCGTGCCATCGGGCGTCGGGGTGTTGAGGCCGTCGGCGAACCGGACGTCCTCCTCGGCCACGTAGATGTTCACGAACCGGCGCAGTGCCCCGGCGTCGTCGAGGACGCGCGCGCGGATGCCCGGAAAGTTCGACTCCAGCGAGTCGATGACGGCCGCGAGCGTGGCGCCCTCAGCCTGCACCTGCGACTGGTCACTGGTGTAGGACCGCAGGATGGTCGGGATGCGGACCGAGACGGCCATGGGGTACTCCTCGTGAACAAACAGGGTCAAGCGATGCCGGCGGCGACAAACGCATCGTACGTGGGGGCGATCGTGGCTGCCGCACCGACGAGGTCGGTGACAGCGTCCAGCGTCTTCAAACCGTGACCCGTGTTGATCACGACCGTCTCGAGGTCGGGGTCGAGCTGACCCGTCTCAACGAGCTTCTTCAGGACGGCGAGGGTTGTCCCGCCGGCTGTCTCGGTGAAGATGCCTTCGGTCCGGGCGAGCAGGACGATCGCCTCCCGGATCTCGTCGTCGCTGACATCCTCGACCGCGCCACCAGTGGAGTTGCAGATGTCGAGGACATAGATGCCGTCGGCCGGATTGCCGATGGCGAGCGACTTGGCGATCGTGTCGGGCTTGACCGGGCGGATCGCGTCGACGCCGGCCTTGAACGAAGCCGAGACCGGCGAGCAGCCGGTGGCCTGGGCGCCGAAGACCTTGACCGGCTTGTCCGCGACGAGCCCGAGCTTGACCAGCTCCTGGAAGGCCTTGTGCACCTTGGTCAGCTGGGAGCCGGACGCGACCGGGATGACGATCTGGTCGGGCAGGCGCCAGCCGAGCTGCTCGGCGATCTCGTAGCCGAGCGTCTTGGAGCCCTCCGCGTAGTACGGCCGGATGTTCACGTTGACGAACGCCCATCCGTCCTCTTCGCCGGCGATCTCGCTGGCGAGCTTGTTGACGTCGTCGTAGTTGCCCTCGACGGCGACGAGGTTGGCGGTGTAGACGGCCGAGTTGACCTGCTTGGGAATCTCGAGGTCGCTCGGGATGAAGACGACCGTTTTGATGCCCGCACGCGCGCCGGCGGCGGCAACCGCGTTGGCGAGGTTGCCGGTGGACGGGCAGGCGAACACCTTGGCGCCGAACTCGCGGGCCGCGCTCAGCGCGACGGCCACGACGCGGTCCTTGAACGAGTTGGTCGGGTTGGTGCTGTCGTCCTTGACCCACAGGGTGCGCAGGCCGAGCTCGGACGCGAGGTTCTTCGCCGCGAGCAGGCGGGTGAAGCCGGGCTCGAGGTTCGGGCTGGTCTCGATGTCGTCGGGGACCGGCAGCAGCGCCTTGTAGCGCCACTGGTTGCTGGGGCCGGCCTCGATCTGCTCGCGGGTCACGGTGCCGAAGTCGTAGCCGATCTCCAACGGGCCGAAGCACTCGGCGCACGCATAGAACTGGCCCAGCGGGCGCGTGGCGCCGCACTCGCGGCACACCAGCTCGCGGGCCGGCCCGAATGCCCCCTCGCGGGGCTGATTGGGCGCTGAGGTGAGGGGCACAGAATCGAGTTGTGCTGGGATGGTCACACGCTGCTCCAGGTCATCTGTCCCAGATCGACTTTCGTCCGGGCCGGAGTTAGCACCTGGCTGAATCGATCAACTGGTTGCTGGGGCTTCAACGGGCCGGTTCCCTCTGCCCCTCTTGATGAGTGGCACAAGCCTACGGGTCATCCCTGCTCTGGACCAAACCCGATCATCATGCGAGAGCGTCCGCGAGTTCGGTGAGCCACGTCGCCACGCCATCGGGCCCGTCGACGACCACATCGGCGCGCTCGGCGAGCAACGGCTGCTCCTCCGACGCGGAGCAGACGAGCACGCCGGTGAAGCCACGGTCGCGCAGTCGGTCGACGGCGTCGTACGCCGGGAGATCACCCAGGTCGTCGCCGGCAAACACGACATGGCGTACGCCGAACTCGTCGACCAGTCCTTCGATGACGCGGCCCTTGTCCCAGCCGGCCGCTCGCAGCTCGATGACCTCACGACCGAGCTCGACCTGCAGTCCGAGCCGGCCCGCCAGGTCCGTCAGAGGCCCCAGCAGCTGGGCTTGGGCTCCCTCGGCCAAGCCGCGGGTGTGAACGGCCACGGCCAGTCCCTTGGACTCCAGGCGTGCATCGGGCACGCCGTGGTCGGCCAGCCAGCCGGGAAGCACGTCGAGGGCTTGCCGGACCGGACCGGTCAGGCCGGACGGCACCGGCGCCCCATCGACGGCATCCCATCGCTCCGCCCCGTACTGCCCGCAGACGACGAGATGCTCCAAGCCCGGACGGCCGAGGAACCCACCCAGCTCGAGCACCTGATGCACGGGCCGTCCCGTCACGATGGCCACCCGGCCGACGAGTGGACCGAGCCGGCTCAGCGCCTCGACCGCGTGCGCCTGACCGTAGGCCGTGGCTGGATCGTCCACGATGTGCGCGAGCGTCCCGTCGAAGTCCAGTGCCAGCAGCGTCCCGGCCGGGTCCGCGACGATCCTGGCCAGTGCCGCCGCGAAATCGGGCGACGTCATGGCGCCGTGAGGACGATGACCGTCAACTGGTCGACGTTCATCCCCGGGCGGATGGGCCTGACCGACTTGATGGCGAGGTCGTCACCCAACAGCTCTGCTTCGGCCTGATGCCCTTCCGGGTAGAAGACGGCGTTCTGCGCCGCCGGGTAAGGCCAGTTGCCGGTTTCGACCGCCCAGCCGGCCTTCTCGGCCATGTCCGCGAACTGTGCGGCCAGGCCAGGCTTGCTGGTGGCGTTCAGGACGACGACCTTGATGCCATCGCGCCCACCGGGTTTCGCGCGGTCGCTGTCGGATGCTTCATCAGACGTTGAGGTGGTCTCGACCGGCGTCGGCGTCGGGCTCTTCGGGGCAGCGGAGGTCGGCGGGGCGGTCGGCGTCGTCGCGCTCGGGGCACCTCCGAAGGGGTCGGCCACGAGCACCCAGCCGGCAACCGCGAGGCCGAGCAGGCTCAGCACGCCAGCGACGATGAAGAACCAGCCGGGCAGCCGGTAGGCCCGCGTCCTCGGTGTCTTGCGATGGTCGACCATCACGCCGACCGGTTACAGGTCGATGCCCAGGCGACGCGCGGAGCGGCTTCGCTGGCGCTGGGCGCGCATGCGGCGCAGGCGCTTGACCAGGAGCGGATCGTGGGCGAGGGCCTCGTCGCGGTCGAGCAAGGCGTTGAGCACCTGGTAGTAGCGCGTCGTCGACATGTCGAACTGCTCGCGGATGGCCTGCTCTTTGGCGCCGGCGTACTGCCACCACAGCCGCTCCATGGCGAGGATGTCGCACTCGCGCTGGGTAAGACCAGAGCCCGCGGCGGCATGGTCGTGCGTCGTCTCCTCGGCAGCGCTCATGGCCCCAGACTAACGGACGAATCACACCGATGTCATTTGAACGGTAGAGCTAGGCGGAGAGTGTCGCACCTCCTCGCTGCGCTCGTCGACAACTCGCTCGCTCGGGTCATCGGCGCGAGCGCCAATGACGCCTCGCTCGTTCGCCGTTAAGGTGCTGGCATGGCCGGTGGGCTCGCAAGTTTCGTGGTGATCGCGAATCGACTGCCGGTCGACCGCGTCTTCAACGCGGACGGCTCGACGCGGTGGCGCACCTCCCCCGGCGGCCTGGTCTCGGCGCTCGAACCCGTCATGCGCAAGAAGGGCGGCGCTTGGATCGGGTGGCACGGCGCCCCGGATGAGCGGCTGCGGCCCTTCGACCACGAGGGCATCCGCCTCGTCCCCGTGCGCCTCAGCGCGCAGGAGGTCATCGACTACTACGAGGGCTTCAGCAACGGCACCCTGTGGCCGCTCTATCACGACGTCGTCGCGCCACCCCAGTTCCACCGCGAGTGGTGGGACGCCTACGTGACCGTCAACCAGCGCTTCGCCAAGGCGGCCGCCCGGACCGCCAAACGCGGAGCAATGGTGTGGGTCCAGGACTACCAACTGCAGCTCGTGCCCGCCATGCTGCGCGAGCTGCGGCCGGACCTGCGAATCGGCTTCTTCCTGCACATCCCGTTCCCGCCCACGGAGCTGTTCCAGCAGCTGCCCTGGCGCCGGCAGATCCTCGAGGGGCTGATCGGCGCCGACCTCGTCGGGTTCCAGCTTCCCGGCGCGGCGCACAACTTCACCCGGCTCGTGCGCGACCGCGTCGGCCACAAGACTCAGCGCGGGACCGTCTTCCTCCCTGATGGCCGCACCGTCGTGGCGCGCGCCTTCCCCATCTCCATCGACGCCAGGGAGTTCGAGCAGCTCGCTCGGAGCCCCGAGGTCGAGGCCCGCGCCAACGAGATCCGCGCGAGTCTCGGCAACCCCAAGACCGTGCTGCTCGGCATCGACCGCCTCGACTACACCAAGGGCCTCTACCGACGGCTCCGGGCATTCGGCGAACTCATCCGGGAGGGCTCCCTGTCAGTCGAGGACGCGGTGTTCGTGCAGGTGGCGACACCGTCCCGCGAACGCGTGGATCAGTACCGGCTGCTCCGCAATGACGTCGATCGGCTCGTCGGCGGCATCAACGCCGACGTGGGTCGGATCGGCTCGCAGCCCATCACCTACCTGCACGCGTCCTATCCCCGCGAGGAGATGACGGCCCTGTACCGCGCGGCGGACGTCATGGTCGTCACGCCGCTGCGCGACGGCATGAACCTCGTGGCCAAGGAATACGTCGCCTGCCGGTACGACGACCACGGAGCGCTCGTGCTCAGCGAGTTTGCCGGCGCCGCAGCCGAGCTGAAGCAGGCGTACACCGTCAACCCGTACGACATCAACGGCATGAAGGCAACGCTGCTCGAGGCCATCCGCGCCCCCGAGAAGGAGTCGGCCCGCCGGATGAGGGCCATGCGGCGCACCGTTCTCGACCACGACATCGACGCGTGGGCCGGCAACTTCATCGCGGCCCTCAGCAAGCGCTGACGTGACGGACCTGCGCGACCTGGTCGCGGCCGACTGGGCCGACGCACTCGAGCCCGTCCGCGACGACATCACGGCCGCGGGAGCGTTCCTGCGGGCCGAGCTCGCGGCGGGACACTCCTATCTGCCGGCCGGCACCAACATCCTGCGCGCCTTCACCCAGCCGCTCGCCGGCGTCCGCGTCCTCATCGTCGGACAGGACCCGTATCCGACACCCGGCCACGCGGTCGGGCTCTCGTTCTCGGTCGCCCCCGAGGTCCGGTCGCTCCCGCCGAGCCTGATGAACATCTTCAAGGAGCTCCGCGACGACCTCGGCATCGAGCCGTCGTCCCACGGCGACCTGTCCTCTTGGGCCGCGCAGGGCGTGCTGCTGCTCAACCGAGTGTTGACGGTCCGTGCCGGATCGCCGGCCAGCCACCGCGGCCAGGGCTGGGAGCGCGTCACCGAGCAGGCCATCCGGGCCCTCGTCGCGCGGGGCGGGCCGCTCGTCGCGATCCTGTGGGGACGCGACGCGCAAACGCTGAAGCCGTTGCTCGGTGCGACGCCGGTCATCGAAAGCGTCCACCCCAGCCCGCTCTCGGCGTCGCGGGGATTCTTCGGCTCGCGCCCGTTCAGCCGGGCCAACGCGCTCCTGACCGAACAGGGCGCCGAGCCCATCGATTGGCAGCTCCCGGCCGCAGACGTTCCCTAGGGTGTCGTCATGACCTCACCCGGCACGCCGCCCCGCGACCGCGCAACCGTCATCGAGGACGCGTTCGCCGGCCTGCAGCGGTGGGGCCTGCGGATCGTGCTGATCGCCGCCGGCGTATTTGTCCTCGGGTGGCTGCTGGGACATCTCTGGGTTGTCGTGTTTCCCGCGGTTCTGGCCCTGATCGTGACGACGGTGCTCGCACCCGGCGCCATCTGGCTGCGCCGACATCGGTTCCCGTCCGCGCTCGCCGCGGCGGCCATGATGCTGGCGTTCCTGCTGGCCGTCACCATCGTCGTGGCGATCCTGACCCCGCAGGTGGCCGGACAGGCTCGCGAGTTGGCACGCAGCGCCTCGGCTGGTCTGCAGAAAGTGCGGGACTGGCTGACGGAGGGGCCGCTCTCGCTCTCCGATGGCCAGATCACGCGTGCGATCGAGGCCATCCAGGACAAGATTCGGGAGAGCGCCGAGGCCATCAGCTCCGGCGTCTTCTCAACGCTTGGCGCGGCGACATCAGCGCTGGTCAACATCGTCCTCGTCCTGATGCTGTCGTTCTACTTCCTCAAGGACGGACACCGCTTCCCGAACTGGGTCACCGGCCTGGGTGGCAAGGAGGCCGGCAAGCACACAGCCGAGCTGATGGGCCGGACCTGGAACACCTTGGGTGGCTTCATCCGGACGCAGACGATCGTCGCGCTCATCGACGCGATCATCATCGGCGTCGGCCTGACGATCATCGGCGTCCCACTGGCCATGCCACTCGCCGTGATCACGTTCATCGGCGCGTACATCCCGATCCTCGGTGCGTTGATCAGTGGCGTGCTCGCCGTGCTGGTGACGCTGGTGACCAACTCTCCCCAGGATGCGCTGATTGCCTTGATCCTCGTGCTCTGCGTCCAGCAGCTCGAAGGCAACGTCATCTCGCCGTGGCTGCAGGGCAAGAACCTCAACCTGCATGCAGCGGTGATCCTGCTGGCCGTGACGCTCGGCGGCTCGCTCTTCGGCGTCACCGGTGCCTTCCTGGCCGTGCCCGTGACCGCCACCGCCGCAGAGGTGCTGCGCTACGTCAACGAACGGATCGCCGCTGCGACGGCGGGCGGGGAACCCGACCTGGACGCCGAGGTCGAAGGCCCGACCGGGGCCGCCTGAGCAGACGCTCGGCGGTGGGTTTGGCACGTCCATCCTCGAATTTTCGGTGCCAAACCCACCGCTCGCGCGCCCTCGGCTAGTTGCGCCGCCGGCCGATCGAGGCTCGTCCGACGACGGCCACCAACAGTCCCGGCGGCGTCGACAGGTTCAGCCAATTGACCACCTGCCGCACCCGCGTCCACGGCATCGACGCCATGGCCGTCAGTATGACTGCCCGTTCGCATAACGCTCGCGTCGCCAATGCCGTCCCTTGCCGCGGTTCCGTGCCTTGAACGTCGGCAACTGGGAGTCGCAGTTCGGGCATACCATGCGCAGGTTGTCCCGCGCGTTGTTGGTCGAGTCGCCATCAATGTGATCGAGGACCAAGATCAGACGCATGCCCATCCAATGCGCTTCGGACCCACAGATCGCGCAGCATCCATGCTGCGCCTCGAACAGGTAGTACTTGATGAAGTGCGTGTACGGGCCTGTGACGTTGGGCGTCTCTCCGCTCTCGAGCCACTCGCGAGTTCGCTTGTCGCGTTCCTGCGCGCGCTGACATTTGTTGCTGCAGAACTTCTTCTGGTGCGGCCTCAGCAGTTCCTGCCCACACCCGACACAGGTGGCCATACGTCGAAACTAGACGCGGGTACCGACAGGGCATCCCAGCGATTCAGTGGAGCCGCGTAGGAGGATCGAACTCCTGACGATCCGCTTACAAGGCGGGCACTCTACCAACTGAGCTAACGCGGCACGGCCGCGTAACGGCGGCACTCGACCCAGTCTAATAGGGCGATTCAGGCCCTCGACCGTGCGATGGCATACAGGGCGATGCCTGCTGCGACGCCGGCGTTGAGCGACTCCAGGGTGGACGCCGTCGGGATGCTGACCAGCTGGTCACACGTCTCCGAGACGAGCCGCGACAGGCCCTTCCCCTCGCTGCCGATGACGACGACCAGCGGCCCGTCCCCCAGCTCCAGCTCGGGCAACGTGACGTCACCGTCAGCAGCCAGCCCGATGATCATCAGCCCGGCATCCTGATACGCCTTCAGCTGCCGCGTCAGGTTGGTCGCACGAGCGACTGGAATGCGGGCAGCTGCACCGGCCGACGACTTCCACGCCGACGCCGTCATCGAGGCCGCTCGACGCTCGGCGATGACGACGCCATGGGCACCGAAACCGGCGGCCGACCGAATGACCGCGCCGAGGTTGCGCGGATCGGTGACGCCATCGAGCATCACCACGAGCGGAGCCTCGCCACGCTCGGCCGCCGCGTCCAGCAGCTCGTCCGGGTGGGCGTACTCGTACGCCTCCAATTTGGCCGCGACACCTTGGTGGACGGCGGCACCGGTGAACTTGTCCAGCTCAGACCGCGGCACCTCCAACAGCGCGACGTGCCGCTCGGCTGCAAGCCGGAAGATCTCGGCGATGCGCTCGTCCCGACGGACGTCCTCCACGACGTGGATGGCCTTGATCGGGACATTCGCCTGCAGCAGCTCCGCCACCGCGTTGCGGCCCGCCACCCACTCCGGACCCGAGTCGGTCGGCTTGCGCTTCGGCCGGCCGGCTGCACGGCGATCGGCGGCGCGGGCCATCTTGTGCTGCTTGTGATACGGCCGGTCCTCAGCCTTCGGCGTCGGGCCCTTGCCCTCCAGGCCCTTGCGTCGCCGGCCACCCGACCCTGCGGTCGGGTTGCCCTTGGACGACTTCTTGACCGCACCGCGGCGGCTGCTGTTGCCAGCCATGACTACTTCACACTCCATCGGGGGCCTTGCGGGGTGTCCTCGACCTCAACACCCGCGGCGGCCAGCTGATCGCGGATCCGATCCGACGCCGCAAAGTCCTTGTCGGCTCGCGCAGCCTGTCGCTGCTGGACGAGCGCCTCGACGAGCGCACCGAGCGCAGCGTCCGCGCCGGATCCCTGTCGACTGTCCCACGGCTCAGCCAGTGGGTCCAATCCGAGGATGTCCAGCATCCCGCGCACCGACGCCGCGGCACCGCTTGCGGCATCGAGATCGCCGGCCGTGAGTGCCTTGTGACCCTCGGCGATGACGGCCTGGATGGCGGCCAGCGCGGCCGGCGTGCTCAGGTCGTTGTCCATCGCCTCGATGAATTCCGCGCAGGGCATTCCTCGCGTCACCGCACCTGCCGTCTCGCCAACACGGCGGACGAATCCCTCGATGCGGTCCCACGCCACAGCCGCCTCGGCCAGCGATTCCTCGCTGAACTCGATGATCGAGCGATAGTGCGCGGCGATCAGGTAGTACCGCAGGGCGATCGGGCGAACACGTTTGACGACCTCGCTGACCATCAAGGTGTTGCCGACCGACTTGGCCATCTTGGCGCCACCGAGGTTGACCATCGCGTTGTGCATCCACACCCGGGCAAACGACTGGCCGGCCGCTCGCGACTGGGCCAGCTCGTTCTCGTGATGCGGAAAGCGCAGGTCCAGTCCGCCGCCGTGGATGTCGAACTCGTGGCCGAGGTACTTGGCCGCCATGGCCGAGCACTCCAGATGCCAACCGGGCCGCCCGCGTCCCCAGGGCGTCGGCCACGCTGCGGTGTCCGGCTCGCCCTCCTTGTGACCCTTCCACAGCGCGAAGTCGCGCGGGTCGCGCTTGCCTTCCGGCGGCGCGTCCTCGGCTTCCTGCATGTCGTCGATGCGCTGGTTCGACAGCTCGCCATAGGCGGGCCAGGAGCGGACGTCGAAGTAGACGTCGCCGGAGCCGTCGGACGCGACGTAAGCATGCCCGCGCTCGATCAGCTCCTGGATCATCTCCAGCATCTCGGGAACGTGGCCCGTCGCGCGCGGCTCATATGTGGGCGGCAGGCAGCCGAGGACGTCGTATGCCTGGTGCAGCGCGCGCTCGTTCTCGTACGCGACGGCAAACCACTCGCGGTTCTGCTCGGCGCCCTTCTGCAGGATCTTGTCGTCGATGTCGGTGACGTTGGCGACGATGGTGACGTCGAGCCCCTGATTCGTCAGCCAGCGGCGGAGCACGTCGAAGACGACTTCCTTGCGGATATGCCCGATGTGCGGCGGCCCCTGCACGGTGAGGCCGCAGTGGTAGATGCTCACGCGGCCGGGCACCACGGGTTCGAGGGCGGAAACCTCGCGCGTGGCGCTGTTGTACAGGCGGAGGCTCACCCCGAAACCATATCGGCGATTCAGGGAGGGGTCGTGGCGCGTCAGCGCCGACGACCTGAGCGATTGAGCCGACGACGAGCGCAGCGAGGAGTCGGCGCGGAGCGTGATCAATCGCCGCGTGCGGCATGATGTCGCGGTGTGAGCACTTCACGGGTCGGCATTGGCACCGACGTCCACCGTCTCGTGGCCGGCCGCCCGCTCAAGCTCGCCGGACTCGACTGGCCGGACGCCGCCAGCGGCCTCGAGGGCCACTCGGACGGCGACTGCGCGGCTCACGCGCTGGTCGACGCGCTGCTCTCGGCGGCTGGACTCGGTGACATCGGCTCCCACTTCGGCACGTCGGACCCGCGATGGGCTGGCGCGTCGGGCACGGCATTCCTGGCCGAATCGGCCCGCGCCCTCCGGGAGGCCGGCTTCGAGATCGCCAATGCGACCGTGCAGGTCATCGGCAACGAGCCGAAGATCGGCGCCCGACGCTCTGAGGCCGAAGCGGCCCTGTCCGCGGCGATCGGCGCCCCGGTCAGCGTGTCCGGCACGACGAGCGATGGACTCGGTCTCACCGGGCGCGGCGAAGGCATTGCGGCCATCGCCGTCGCCCTGGTGACTGCTGACTAGGCCGGCGCCTCCACGCCACCGGCGTGCAGCATCTCGGCGCGCTCGGCGACCTTGATGCGGGCACGGCCAGCCGCCTCCCCCAACGCGACCTCGTGCGCATCCAGGCGCTCCCACGCCGTGTGAGTGGCCACCGCGATGCCGCGCTCGGCCAGGTACGCGTCGACATCCGCCGGATCACGCAGTGTCGCCGTCTCGACGGTGTCGGCGAGCAGGTGCTCGACGGTCTCGGCCGCGTCGCTCTTCGTGTGGCCGATAAGCCCGACCGGGCCCCGCTTGATCCAGCCGGTGACGTACGTGCCGGGGATGACGTTGCCGTCGATGTCGAGAACCCGTCCGCCGTCGTTCGGGATGACGGCGTTGCGGTCGTCGAACGGCAGGTCGACCAGCGGGGTGCTGCGGTAGCCGACCGCGCGGTAGACCGCCTGGACGTCCCAGTCGGTGAACTCGCCCGTGCCCTCGACGTTGCCGTCGGCGTTCGGCGAGTGCGTCCGCTCGGTGCGCAGCGCCGTCACGCGACCGTCCGGACCGGTGCGGATCTCGGCCGGCGCCTCGGCAAAGTGCAGATGGATTCGATGCGGCTTGCCGGTGGGCTCGGCACCGACCCAGTTGCTGAGCACGTTCAGCACCATTTTCTGCGCCTTGTGCTTCGCCACGTGCGCCATGCCGTCGGGGTCGACGTCGAAGCCCTCGGGGTGCACGATCACCTCGACGTTCGGCGAGTGGTTGAGTTCGCGCAGCTCCAGCGGCGAGAACTTCGCGTAGGCGGGACCGCGGCGCGCGAAGACGTGGACGTCGGTCGTCGTCTTGGCCGCCAGCCCGCGGTAGACGTGGTCCGGGATGTCGGTCACGAGCATCTCGTCAGCCGTCTTGGCCAGCACCCGCGCGATGTCGAGCGCGACGTTGCCGACGCCGATCACCGCGACGCTCGGCGCATCCAGCGGCCACGTCTGTGGCACGTCCGGGTGGGCGTCATACCAGGACACGAAGTCGGCGGCACCGAGCGAGTGCTCCTCGCCCGGGATCCCAAGGTCGCGGTCGGCCATGGCGCCCGTGGAGACGACGATCGCGTCGTAGAAGGCGCGGAGGTCGTCCAGCTTGACGTCGACGCCGAACTCGACGTTGCCCAGGAATCGCACCTCCGGCTTGGCCAGCACCCGGTGGAGCGCCTTGATGATCTCCTTGATCCGCGGGTGGTCGGGCGCGACGCCGTAACGCACGAGCCCGAACGGCGCGGGCAGCCGCTCGATGATGTCAACGGAGACATCGGCCTCGGACTTGGTGAGGATGTCGGCGGCATAGATGCCGGCGGGACCACCGCCCACGATGGCAACGCGAAGAGCTTGTGCTGAGCTTGGACGGAGAGTCATGTCTTCGAGTCTGGGTGGTTCGCGCAGCCGACGGAACGACACTGGATTTGGGTTGTCACAAGGTAGCCTTGTGAGCATGCTCGGACCCCACGTGCCGGAATTGCGCGCGCTCGAACTCCTCGTCGCGGTCGCGCGGACGGGCAGCCTGGGCGCCGCCGCAGCTGAGCTGGGCATCAGCCAGCAGGCAGCCTCCTCCCGAGTTCGGACGATGGAGGCCTTGGTCGGCGAGCCGCTCATCGCGCGCAGCAAGCGGGGCTCCGAACTGACCCCCACCGGCGAGCTGGTCGTGCAGTGGGCCGATCAGGTCCTGCACGCTGCGCAGAAGCTCGATGCGGGCATCACCGCCCTGCGCACCGACCGCCGGGCGCACCTCGACATCGCCGCGAGCCTCACGATCGCCGAGCACCTGCTCCCAGACTGGCTGGTCGGGCTCCGCGCCCAGCAGGTCCAGCGCGGCCAGCACCCGACCGAGATCCGCATGACCGCGACCAACACCGCCCGGGTCACCGAGCTCGTCTACGACGGGACGGTCACGCTGGGCTTCGTTGAGGGCCCGGAAGCACCCTCCGGATTGCGCAAGCGCTTGGTGGGCACCGACGAGCTGGTCGTCGTGGTGGGCCCGACGCATCCGTGGGCGTCCCGCCCGGGCCGACGGGTCTCGGCCGCGCAGCTCGCCGCGACCCCGTTGGTCGTCCGCGAGGCCGGCTCAGGCACCCGAACCGTTCTCGAGCGCGCCCTGGGCAGCCACTGGCAGGTTGCGCCAGCGTTGGAGCTGTCGAGCACGGCCGCAGTCCGCGCCGCGGTGGCAGCCGGAGCGGGTCCTGCCGCGGTCGGAGCTCATGCGGTCCGCGACGACATCGCCACCGGACGGCTCGTTCGCATCCCGGTGGCCGACCTGGACCTCACACGGCAGCTGCACGCCGTATGGAAGGACGGCACGCATCCGCCCGAAGGCCCAGCCCGCGAGCTGGTGGCCTGGGCGGCCAGGAGCTAGCGAATAGTCCGCGGGGCTCTACGAGCGGTCCGGCTTTGCCGGCCGCGAACACGTGCACAAAGCGCGACGAGTTCAGTACAGCTCAGGCAGCGGGCGCGGAAGCGAGAACCTCGTCGAGACGAATCTCGGCCTTGTCCTCGTTGGTCTTCTCGGCGAGCGCGAGCTCGGAGACCAGGATCTGACGCGCCTTGGCGAGCATGCGCTTCTCACCAGCGGAAAGGCCCCGCTCGTGGTCGCGACGCCACAGGTCGCGGACGACCTCGGCCACCTTGAGAACATCGCCGGAGTGCAGCTTCTCGAGGTTTGCCTTGTAGCGACGGGACCAGTTGGTGGGCTCTTCGACGTGTTCGGCGCGCAAGACGCCGAAGACACGCTCGAGGCCGTCCTCATCGACTACGTCGCGCACACCGACCAGGTCGACGTTGCACGACGGCACGCGCACGACCAGATCGCTCTGGGCGATGATGCGAAGGACGAGGTACTCCCGATCTTCACCCTTGATCGTCCGCATCTCGATGTCTTCGATGACTGCTGCACCGTGGTTTGGATAAACGACGGTTTCGCCGACCTTGAAAGCCATACAGAGAGCACCTTTCGTCAGTGATCAGGATAACATGCGCCGACGACGCAGATTCTTGGAAGCAGGTACTACGGTGACGACCTCGTCCTCACGTGCACACTCCCCGCGCCGACTGGCAGCAACCGCGGCAGTTGCCGTGGTCGCCCTCGGCGGTTGCTCGGGAACGGGCATGGACGCCCAGACGAACGCGCAGTACCAGTCCGGCGTCGGCGCCAACGTGCGCACCGGTTCGATCCAGCTCTACAACGCGCTTGCCGTCGACAACGGCGACGGAACCGCGACGTTCTCCGCGTCGATCCTCAATCGCGACGAGACCGCGGTAAAGCTGACCGGGGCGACCGCGAAGTCGGCCGACGGCTCCGACGTCGACGTCACCACGGCGCCGGCCATCGTCGGCCCCGGCAAGGTGTTCAACGCCGGCAAGGCCGCAGCCGTCCTCTTGGCTGGCAAGCATGTGGCCGCCGGCGACTACGTCAAGGTGTCGCTGAAGTTCAACCACGGTCGCAGCGTGACCGTCGACGCACCGGTCGTCGCGCGGACCGCCGTCTACGACGATGTGGCCAGCGGCCCTGGCGGCGAGGCGCCCACGAAGGCCACGCCCACCGTCACGAATCCCACTGGGGCGAGCGCTGCGCCGACGGCCGGAGCGACCACTGGGGCCACCGCGGGCCGCTGAGCTCACACGAGTTCGCGCGTACCGGTGACCTGGAAGACCATGCGACGCGCCATCGACACGGCGTGGTCGCCGATCCGCTCGTAGTAGCGGCTGAGCAGGGCGAGGTCGATCGCGGCCTCGACGCCGTGTGCCCATGACTCGCTGAGCAGCGTGCGGAAGAGCTTGCGATGGAGCTTGTCCATCTCGTCGTCCTTGCGCTCCAGATCGGTCGCTGCCGCGACGTCGCGCTCGGCCACGATGTGCGATGCGGCCTCGATCATGGCGTCGGCGACCTCGGCCATGGCCTGGATCGTCGGCTGGAGCTCCTCCGGAACGGCGATGGCCGGCTCACGCATCCGAGCGACCTTCGCGATGTGGACGGCGTGATCGCCCATGCGCTCGAGGTCGGCGATGATGCGCATCGTCGCGACCAGCTGGCGCAGGTCGCCGGCGACCGGTGACTGGGTCGCCAGGATGAGGAACGTCCGGTCCTCGATGTCATTGGTGAGCTGATCGATCCGGGCATCGTCGGCGATCACCCGCTCGGCTCGAACGCGGTCGGCGTCGAGAAGTGCGAGCGTGGCCGAGGCAAGCGACGTGCGCACCATGCCGGTCAGCGCCACGACGTCGTCCACGATGGCCCGGAGCTGGTCGTAATAGGCGTCGCGCATGGCGGGAACGCTAAATCGACCCGGTGAACGCGAGGCGACGCGCGGTGAACGCGACGTGAACAGGCGCCGAAGGCTACGGCCGAATCGGCCTTCAGCGCCGGTTCGAGGCGGACGCCGGGCCTACGATCACGATGTGGACACCAGCGGAGGCATCCTCATCGCCGGGGTCGTCGGAGCGGCGATCGGCGCCTGGTCGACGTACCTGTGGCGCTTCAGTGAACGGAGGCAGGAAACGATGCCCGAACCCGCGCCGGAAATCCCGCCGGGCGCCGAAACGGTGCTGTCCGTCCTGTCATCCTCCGCTGTGATCGTCGACTCGGCGGACACCGTGGTGCAGGCCTCCGCCCCCGCCGTGGCCATGGGCCTCGTCCGACGCGATCAGCTGCCGGAGCCGGTCATCGAGCTCGTGCATCAGGTGCGCCGCGACGGCCAGGTGCGCGAAGCCGACCTGTCCATCGGGACCGGCCGCCGCAGCGCGCACATCCACGCCCGCGTCGCACCCCTCACCTCCCGCCTCGTCGTGGTCCTCGTCGACGACCGCACCGAGTCCCGGCGCGTCGACGCCATCCGGCGCGACTTCGTCGCGAACGTGAGTCACGAGCTCAAGACGCCCATCGGCGCCCTCAACCTCCTGGCCGAGGCGGTTGCCGAGGCCAAAGACGATCCCGAAGCCGTCGTCCGGTTCGCCGACCGCATGCAGGGCGAGAGCGAGCGCCTCACCCGCTTGGTGCAGCAGATCATCGACCTCTCGCGGCTGCAGAACGACACGGCCAGCGACGACCAGGCCGTCGTGAAGGTCGCTGAGTTGGTCGCCGAGGCAGCCGAGCACTCGGCCACCGAGGCGGAGCGCAAGAAGATCGACATTGCCATCGCGCTGGAGGACGAGCTGTTCGTCCAGGGCGACCGCGCGCAGCTCTACGCAGCCGTGAGCAACCTCGTCGAGAACGCGGTTCGCTACAGCCAGGACGAGTCCAAGGTCTCGGTGACGGCGACGGCCGAGGGCGACAACATCCGCATCAGCGTCGCCGACCGGGGCATCGGCATCTCCACCGATGAGCTCGATCGCATCTTCGAGCGCTTCTACCGGGTCGACCCGGCGCGGGCGCGCAACACCGGCGGCACGGGACTCGGCCTCTCCATCGTCAAACACGTTGCCGCCAGCCACGGCGGAAGCGTGGAAGTCTGGAGCGAGCCGGGCTCCGGTTCGACCTTCACGCTGGTGCTGCCGGCGTGGAGCCACGAGATGCACGAGGAGGAACTCGCGTGACACGGGTGTTGGTCGTCGAGGACGAGACCAGTTACAGCGAGGCGTTGTCCTACGTCCTCCGTAAGGAGGGATTCGATGTCGCGGTCGCCGAGACGGGGCCCGATGCGCTTGCCGAGTTCGAGCGTGCCGGCGCCGACATCATCCTGCTCGACCTGATGCTGCCCGGCCTGTCGGGCACCGAGGTGTGCCGACAGGTGCGCCTGACGTCATCGGTGCCGATCATCATGGTCAGCGCGAAGGACTCAGAGGTCGACAAGGTGGTCGGGCTGGAGCTCGGCGCCGACGACTACGTCACGAAGCCCTACTCACCACGCGAGCTGGTCGCGCGCATTCGGGCGGTGCTCCGTCGGGGCATCCCGGAGGAGATCGACGACGGCTCCGCCCTGGAGACCGGCCGCATCCGGATGGACGTCGAACGCCACCTCGTCACGGTCGACGGCGAGCGCGTGCAGCTCCCGCTCAAGGAGTTCGAGCTGCTGGAGTACTTCCTGCGCAACGTCGGCCGGGTACTCACCCGCGGCCAACTGATCGACCGCGTGTGGGGCGCCGACTACGTCGGCGACACGAAGACGCTGGACGTCCACGTCAAGCGGCTGCGCTCGAAGATCGAGACGGACCCGGCGAACCCGATCGTCCTGACGACGGTCCGCGGCCTCGGTTACAAGCTGGACGGCTGACGCCACTCCCCGGTGATCGACACCGGGCTCGCCTCGTCAGCGACCCTGGTTCGCCACCGCGGCGATGGCGGCCTCAGCCGCCTCGGGGTCGAGGTAGCGACCGCCGGGAACCGTCGGCTTGAGGTTGTCGTCGAGCTCGTAGACGAGCGGGATGCCGGTGGGGATGTTCAACCCGACGATCGCCTCCTCGCTGACACCGTCGAGGTGCTTGACGAGGCCGCGCAGCGAGTTGCCATGCGCAGTAACGAGGACAGTCTTGCCAGCCAGCAGGTCCGGCACGATCGCGTCATACCAGTACGGGAGCATCCGGTCGATGACGTTGGCGAGGGCCTCCGTGCGCGGCAGCAGCTCGTCCGGAAGATCGGCGTACCGCGGGTCGCCGACCTGGCTGAACTGGTCATCGTCGGCCAGCGCCGGCGGCGGGGTTGAGAACGAGCGGCGCCACTCCATGAACTGCGCCTCGCCGAACTCCTCCATCGTGGCCTTCTTGTCCTTGCCCTGCAGCGCGCCGTAGTGCCGCTCGTTGAGCCGCCAGGAACGGCGCACGGGGATCCACTGCCGGTCGATGCCGCCGAGCACGATCTGGGCTGTCCGGATCGCGCGCTTCAGCAGCGACGTGTGCAGCACATCGGGGAAGATCCCGGCATCACGCAGGAGGTCGGCACCACGCTCGGCCTCGGCGAGTCCCTGCTCGTTGAGGTCGACGTCGACCCATCCAGTGAACAGGTTCTTCGCGTTCCACTCACTGTGGCCATGACGCAGCAGGACGAGCGTGTAGGTCATGTCGCTGACGATAGCGAGTCCCAGTGGGGCTCGATCAGCCGACGGCGGGGTCGATGCCGGTACTGATCCGGTGAAGCGCCTGGACGTAGTCGTTCTGCGTGTGGATGCCGGCGAGCGTCCACGTCGCGTTGACGACGACGTGCGGCAGGTGGCGGACCCCGATCTCACGCGCGGCCGACGACTGGCTGAGCACCGCGTCGGCGTACTCCCCGCTCGCGAGCAGCGCTTCCGCCGATTCAAGTTCCAGCCCCACGAGCGCGGCACGCGACGCCAGCGCGAAGGGGTCCTCGATGTCCACGCCCTCGAGGAAGTGGGCCCGCCAGAGCTCGTGCGCGAGGTCGCGCTGCAACGTCGGGCCGGATTCGGCCGCCCACGTGAGCAGCCGCCAGGCATCGAAGGACGACGCGGGCACGAGGTCGTCGAAATTGAGGTCGATGCCGCTCTTCAGCGCAGCTGCCGTGACACGCGCGTTGAGCACCGCGGCGTCACCGGGCGCGACCTCGGTGTCCTGCAGCGCGGCGCGCAGGACGATCTCGACCGGTTCACCCGAGATGATCGTGAACGTGGCGGCGGCGCGTTCGAAGCGGGTCGCCCCAACGTAGGCCCACGGGTCGGTGACGTCGGCGAAGACGATGGCATCCATCAGGCGTCTGCCACCGGCCGGAGATGGCGGAACGCCTCGAGGTTGCCGGTCGGCTCGCCTCGCGATTCACGCCAGGCCCATTCCTTCCGGATGGACGTGGCGAAGCCGAGCTCCAGAAGCACGTTGAACGACTCGTCGGCGTACGTCAGCACGGCACCGAGGAGGCGGTCGAGCTCATCGGGTGTGACGGCGTGCAGCGGCAGGCGGCCATCGAGATAGATGTCGCCCGCGGCATCGACGGCGAAGGCGACGCCGAACAGGCGCAGGTTGCGCTCCAGCATCCAGCGGTAGACCGCCTCGTGGTTCTCGTCGGGGTTCCGGGCGACGAATGCGTGGATGCCGAGCGCGTGCCGGCCGACCTCCAGCCGGCACGTCGTCTTGAGCTTGCGCTCGCCGGGAAGGTCGACCTCGAACACGCCCGGCCGATGCTCGACCCACTCGAGGCCCGAATCCGCCAGCACGTCGCGCAGGATGTCGGCAACGTCAGACGTCACGGGACACCGCCTGCTCGTAGGTGCTCAGCAGCCGATCGACCGTCGCCTCCCAGGTGAATCCGGCGGCGTGCACCGCTGCCTTCGTCCCCATGGTGTCGCGCAACGCGGCGTCGTCGAGAAGTGTTCCGAGGGCCCGCGCGTAGTCGACCGGGTCATGGCCGGGGACGAGGAGGCCGGTGACGCCGTCGACGACCGCTGTCGTGAGTCCACCCACCGCGGACGCGACGACCGGCGTGCCACAGGCCTGCGCTTCCAGCGCGACCAGCCCGAAGGACTCGCTGTGCGACGGCACGCAGACCGCGTCCGCCGCGACGTACCAGTCGGCCAGCCGGTCCTGACCAATCGGCGGGACGAAGGTGACGCGATCGGCGACACCGAGACGTGATGCGAGATCGCTCAGCGCCTCGGGGTGCTCCAGACCTGAGCCCGAGGGGCCGCCGACGATGACCAGCCGGACATCGTCGGGAAGGTGTGCGATGGCCTCGATCGCGACGTCGGGACCCTTGTGCGGCTGGAGGCGGCCGGCAAACAGGACGATCCGCTCGCCGGCGCCCACGGCCAGCCGGCTGCGGGCCTCTCCCTTGTCGCCGGCCGCAAAAAGTTCACGGCTGACGCCGGGGTGCACCACGTCGACGTGGGCAGGGCTCGCGCCGTACAGCGCGACGAGCTCGTCCCGCTCCTGCGCCGTGTTGGCCACGAGCCGATCGGCCAGCCGGACGATCTCAGCCTCCGCGGTGACGCGCGTCGCCGGTTCGGCCCGGTCGCCGGCGGCGAGGCTGAGGTTCTTGACCCGCGCCATGGTGTGCATCGAGTGCACCAGGGGGACGCCACGCCGCTCCCGCGCTACCAACCCGATCTGCCCGGACAGCCAGTAATGGCTGTGAATGAGGTCGAATCCTTCCAGGGAACACATCAGGCTGGCGCCCAGCGACCCGGGCGCGATCGCGCGAACGCGCACTCCGGACTCCAGCTCGATCGTCAGCGGATCACCGACCGTGAAGACGTCGACGGCGACCCCGCGGCGGACCAGCCCGGCCGCGGTCTCGAGCACGTAGACATTCATCCCGCCGGCGTCGCCCCCTCCGAGCTGCTCCAGCGGCGACGTGTGCGCCGAGAGCATCGCGATCCGCTTGGGGGCCATGGGCCCATCGTTGCAGAGCGCCGGTGAAAGGATGAGCCGGTGACGAGTCGTCGTGCAGTGGTCACCGGAGCCGGCAGCGGCATCGGCGCCGCAGTCGCTCGCGCCCTGGCGGCGGACGGTTTTCACGTGATCTGCGCCGCGCGCCGCATCGAACGCATCCAGGCGGTCGCCGACGAGGTCGGCGGAACGGCGGTCACCTGCGACGTGACGTCAGCCGAGGCCGTAGCCGCCCTCGCCGAGGCCGTCGGTCCGAGCCTTGACGTTCTCGTCAACAACGCCGGCGGCGCGCTCGGCGTCGATCCAGTCGTCGCGGCCGACCCCGACCAGTGGCGAACCATGTACGAAACGAACGTCATCGGGACGATGCAGGTCACCAAGGCTCTTGCTCCCGCGCTCGTCGCGTCCGGCGCCGGCATCATCGTCAACATCGGATCGATCGCCGGCCGCCTGGTCTATGAGGGCGGCGGCGGATACACCGCGGCCAAGCATGCGCTCGCCGCGGTCACCGAGACGCTCCGCCTGGAGCTGAACGGCCAGCCGGTCCGTGTCACGGAGATCGCTCCCGGCATGGTCAAGACCGAGGAGTTCTCCCTCGTCCGGCTCGGCGGGGACGAATCCCGCGCGGAGGCGGTCTACGCCGGGGTCGAGGCGCCGCTGTCGGCCGAGGACGTCGCCGAGGCCGTGCGCTGGGTGGTCAGCCGGCCGCCGCACGTCGACATCGACCTCATGGTCATCAAACCCGTCGCGCAGGCGGCCCCGCACAAGATCCATCGGCAGTCCTGACGATTTAAGGAACAGGGGCCATCGCCCGTAGAATCGCTCCTTGTGCCTACTTTGAGGAACGACCTCCGCAACGTCGCGATCGTGGCCCACGTCGACCACGGCAAGACGACGCTCGTCGACGCCATGCTCCAGCAGCAAGGCGCCTACGCCGCGCACCAGGAGGTCACCGAACGGGTGATGGACTCTGGTGACCTCGAGCGCGAAAAGGGCATCACGATCCTCGCCAAGAACACCGCGGTGCACTACGCGGGGGCCGCAGCCGAGGGCAAGCCGATGACGATCAACATCATCGACACTCCCGGGCACGCCGACTTCGGCGGCGAGGTCGAGCGCGGTCTGTCGATGGTCGACGGCATCGTCCTGCTGGTCGACGCCTCCGAGGGGCCGCTCCCCCAGACCCGGTTCGTGCTGCGCAAGGCGCTCAACGCCGACATGCCGGTGATTCTCGTGGTCAACAAGACCGACCGGTCCGACGCCCGGATCTCCGAGGTCGTCGAGGAGACGTACGAGCTGTTCATGGATCTCCTGGACGAGTCGCACAGCCAGGACGCACTGGACTTCCCGGTTGTCTACGCCTCCGGCAAGGCCGGCATCGCCTCACTCGAGCAGCCTGCCGACGGGACCATGCCCGAGGGCAACGACCTTGAGCCGCTCTTCCGGACGATCCTGGAGACGATCCCGGCTCCGGAGTACACCGAGGGCGCGCCTCTGCAGGCCCACGTGACGAACCTCGACGCGTCGCCCTTCCTTGGGCGCCTGGCGCTGCTGCGCGTCCACGAGGGCGCCCTCGCCAAGGGACAGAACGTCGCCTGGATTCGTCGGGACGGCTCGACCAAGACGGTCAAGATCACCGAGCTCCTCGTCACCGAGGGCTTGGAGCGCAAGCCCGGTGACAAGGCCGGACCGGGTGACATCGTCGCCGTCGCCGGCATTCCCGAGATCACGATCGGCGAGACCCTGGCCGACGCCGAGAACCCGGTTGCGCTCCCCCTCATCCACGTGGACGAGCCCGCGATCTCGATGACGATCGGCACCAACACCTCGCCGTTGGTGGGCCGGGGCCCGACCAAGAACACCAAGGTCACGGCACGACTGGTCAAGGACCGCCTCGACAGCGAACTGGTCGGCAACGTCTCGCTACGGATCCTGCCGACCGAGCGTCCGGACACGTGGGAAGTCCAAGGCCGTGGCGAGCTCGCGCTCGCGATCCTGGTCGAGCAGATGCGTCGCGAGGGCTTTGAGCTCACGGTCGGCAAGCCCCAGGTGGTCACCAAGGAGATCGACGGCAAGCTGCATGAGCCGACCGAGCGCCTGACGATCGATGCTCCCGAGGAGCATCTCGGCGCGATCACCCAGCTTCTCGCCCTGCGCAAGGGCCGGATGGAGCAGATGACCAACCACGGCACCGGCTGGGTGCGGATGGAGTTCCTGGTTCCGTCCCGCGGGCTGATCGGCTTCCGAACCGAGTTCCTCACCCAGACCCGTGGAACCGGCATCGCGCACCACATCTCCGAGGGGTACGAGCCGTGGGCGGGCGAGATCCAGTCCCGCTCCAACGGCTCGCTGGTCGCGGACCGTGCGGGTGCTGCTACGTCCTACGCGATGACGAACCTGCAGGAGCGCGGGACGCTGTTCGTCGATCCGGCGACCGAGGTCTACGAGGGAATGATCGTCGGCGAGAACTCGCGCGCCGACGACATGGACGTCAACATCACCAAGGAAAAGCAGCAGACGAACATCCGGTCCTCCACATCGGACAACTTCGAGAAGCTGATCCCGCCGAAAAAGCTGTCGCTGGAGCAGTGCCTCGAGTTCTGCCGCGAGGACGAGTGCGTCGAGGTGACCCCGGACACCGTTCGCATCCGCAAGGTCGTGCTCGATCAGACCGAACGGTCGCGCGCCGCACGGAGCCGCAAGAACTCCTAAGACTCCTACGGGATGACGTAGACCTCCGAGACCGGCTTGCCGGCGCGGGTGGCCACCAAGTCAGGGCGGTGCCGTTTCGCCCAGGCGGTGACGCGATCTCCCTGCATCTTCGGAGACCAGTTCTGTGGCCGATGGACCCAGATGTAGTAGCGCACATCGGCGTTGCCCCAGGCGCAGGGGCTCGCATAGAACGAGCCGATTTCGGATCGCTCATTGGACCAGCACGAGCCATCCAGCGACTGCCGGTGCAGGTAGCTCCGGACGTCGCTCCAACCGCGGTCGGCGGGGAAGCCGAACAGCGGCACGTCGTAGTCGTCCACCCGGACCTGGGGGAAAGTCCACGCGAAGAACCGCTCCGGCTGCCACGGGTACTCCGGCGTGTGATCGACGAAGACTGCGTTGGTCTGCAACGCCATGAATGCGCACATGGCCGTGAGTCCGGCGGCTCCTAGAGCTCGGAGCACCTTCGGCTTGACGATCTGGAAGATCCACACGACTCCAAATGCCATGAAGACGGACAGGGGCAGCAGGTAGTTGATGATGTGGGTCCAGGGCATGCTGACGACGCCCTCAAAGAAGATGACGACGCCCACCAGCCAGAGCACCAGAAACCCGTACTTCGCCAGGCCCACGCGGTCCGTCGCCCACTTCCGCCAGGCCAGGTGCACCACACCGCATGCGCCGAGCAACGTGTATAGCGCGTAGAAGTGGAAGGTGTAGATCGGGTTGTAGACCTTGAACACGTAGATCGAGCTGACGATCTTTCCTCGGTCGCCGTGCATGCGACCGGACCAGTAGCCGAGCGTTGTTTGGCTCAGATGCATGACGAACGGGACGTAGAAAGCCGCCAGGAGCACCGCGAATACCAGGAACGGCATCGCGATGGAGCGAGCCGACTTGTATCGCCGATGATGCTCGAACAGGAAATACAGGACGAACGGCAGGATCAACAGCCCGTCGTAGTGCGAAAGGGCACTCAGGGCCCAGCAGACGAATCCGAGATACATGCCGCGGGCGCGCCATCGCTCGTCGTGGATCGCCTTCGAGAAGAAGTACAGGGCCATCGTGGCGAACAGCATGATGAGCGACTGGTACTGCGCGATCCGCGCGGTCGCGACGAACATCCCGTCGATCGCATAGAGGAAAGTGGCCAGCGCCGCTGCCCACCAGCCGAAGTTCAGCTCGACGAACTTGTACAGGAAGAAGAGCGAGGCGACCGCAGCGAGCGCGAACGGCAGCCGCGTCAGGAGCTCCGACGTCCAGCCCGGGTCCACCAAGCCGACGAGATACGTGACAGCGAACTGCATCGGGCCCTTGCGCTGCCCGAAGAGATAGTCGTCCAGCGGGACGCCCGGGGGTGGCCGGAATAGGGCGTCGAGCTCGTCGCCTTGGAAATCGGAGTACCCGAGGTTCCACAGCCGCAGATAGGCGCCAATCAGGAATATCGCGGCCATGGTGACAGCCCGCATCGCCCGGTTCGGCGTACCCAGGTCCTCGCTGTCGATGGCGGCGGACCCCTGAGGCATGCCGGACAGGCTATCCGTCCGTCGAGGTGCGCAGAACGGTCTATGTGTGTCGCAGGTCAGCTGAGCTTCTGGAGCCGCTTGCCCAGCGACTCACCGAGCAGGCCCGCCTTGTGGAGCGATGCCTGGGCGGCCCTGGCCGCGTCCCCCCCGGCGGCGGCGTCCCGCGCCTTGGCAGCGCCAACCACTGTCCCGAAGTCGTCCGGAAGCTCGTTGATGACGTCAAGGAACGCCTTGTAATCCGCCTCGTAGGCCGGCGGCGGGGTGATCGCATTGAACTTCTCGGCCACACCCGTGTAGGCCGCCTGCAGGTCTCCGAATATCTGTGCCGCCGACTCAGGATCGGCGTTCAGCCCGCGTTGGATGTCATCCGTGGACGTCCTCGAAACGTCGAGGAAGGTCTCACTGGCGTCGTCGAAGCTCTTCCGGAAGGCCAACGCCGCGGCGCGGTCGTCCACGGCCGACGTCGATGAAGAGGGCACGGCATTCGTCTTGTGGTCGGCGCCCTTACCGCCGCACCCGGAAAGCGCCAATGACGCCGTGAGCGCCACGCCCGCCAATGCCAAGGAAATGGAGCGCATCAATGGTCCGCCAATCCGTCGAGTCTTCCGGACTTCGTGAGCGGACGAAGACGCCCCCGGCGTCAGAATCTAGCGGCTGGGTCGAATTCAGCTCAAGGCCTGAAGCCGATGGGCGCCTCTCACCCCGGGAGACGCCCGTCGGCCTTTCAGCACCGGATCAGAACTTCTGCGACTGCAGGTCACCCAGCAGGATCGCGAGCTCCTTCTCCTGCTCGACGGCCGACGCCGGCTTGATGTTGCCGTGGTCGATCGCGTACGTCTTGAGCACAGCGTCCATCTGCTTGTCGAGCACCGTCCACGTCGTCTTGTTGACCTTCTGCAGGGACGACGCGTCTGCGTCCCAGCTGTCACGCATCTTCTGCACCGTGGCGTGGGACGCGGCGGACTGACCGGCCTGATCCTCAGCCGTCGCCGAGTTCACGAGGCCGACGTACTTGGCGACGGCCGCGTCGGTCTGGGCCGGCGTGAACTTCGGCTTCGGGCATGCGGGCATCGTCTCGCTGGCACCCGTCGGGTCACAGGTCACGTGGGGCTGGTTGTGCGCCCAGATCATGACTGCGGCAGCCATGATCGCCACCACGACGAAGCCGACGAGGCCCATTCGCTCCTTGACCCGGTTGGTCACAACCGTCGGCTCGTGCGTGGCCTCATACGTCTCGAGGACGTCACTGTGGCTGACGGTCAGGTAGATCACGGTGGCGAGGATCGCGCCCAGGAAAATCAGCGACGTAACGAAGGTGCCCAGGCCCAGGCCCACCGGCTCAGCCGGGTTGGTGGCCACCTTCGGAGAGGCCAGCCAGTCGCCGATGTTGGCGCCCAGCGGACGGGTCAGGATGTACGCCAGCCAGAACGACAGGACCGGGTTCGCGCCGAGCCGCCAGAGCAGCGCGACCGAAGCGATCAGGGCGAGCGGCAGGAACACCGACTGGGCCGGCGGCCAGCTGGTGAGCTCCAGTGTCCAGTCACCGGTCGCGGTACCGAGGGCGAAGGTGACTAGCACCGTCAGCCAGTAGAACGCCTCACGCGGGAACGTCGTGATCGAGTGGATCGACAGCGTGCGCTCGCGGACCCACCAGATGCCGAAGACCACAGCCAACAGGGCGGAGAACACCGTCGTGCTGAACCACAGCGGGATGTGCAGGTGATCGGTGAGCATGTCGGTGTAGAGCGTCCCGGCGACGCTGACGACCACGACCGTGAACCAGTACGGGAATGGCGTGTACCGCTTGGTCTTGAACTGCCAGGTGATCGCCACGGCGAAGATCGCCGTGAACAGCAGCATCGTGTTGGTGAGGCCGAACCCGAGCGTCTCGTTGATGTAGTCGGCAAAGCTCTCACCGACGGTGGTGCACAGGATCTTGATGACCCAGAACCAGATGGTGACCTCGGGAACCTTGCTCAGCAGCCCGCCGGCAACGGCACGGCGGCGCGGATCGATCGTGGTGGTAGTCATGGCAATCAGCCTGTCATCGGAATCCTGCACATAACCTGACTGCTTGGCTGGACGCCGCCCGCTACCGTGGCGCCGTGGCAGTGATCGCCGTATGCGAGGACGACGCGGCGCTACGCACGGCCGTGCGGCGAGCGTTGGAGTCGGCCGGGCACCAGATCCGCGGCGCAGCCACCGGGCACGAGCTGATGATGGTCTGCGAGACATTCGTTCCCGACGCCATCGTTCTCGACATCGGGCTGCCGGACGCCGACGGTCGCGATGTGTGTCTCGCGTTGCGCGCCCGAGGCGTGACGACGCCGATACTCATGCTCACCGCCCTCGACGGCACCCACAACACGGTCGCCGGCTTCCAGTCCGGAGCGGACGACTACCTCACCAAGCCCTTCGACCTGGTGGAACTCGAGGTCCGGATGACCGCACTGCTGAAGCGGACCTCCCAGACTCTCGGCGGCAGCGCGGGGCCGATCCTCGATCCGGCCGCACACACGATCGGGAACGAGGGCACCGAGGTGCCACTGACGCCCACCGAATACAAGCTGATGGCACACCTGATGGCTCACGCGGGCGCGGTGGCCCGACGGCGCGAGCTCGTCGGTGCGGGCTGGCCGCATGGTGCAGCCGTCTCGGACAACACCCTCGACTCATATGTCCGTCGACTCCGGACCAAGCTGGCGAACATCGACGAGCAGCCGCACATCACGACGGTGCGCGGAATCGGCTACCGATGGGATTGACCAACCTGCGCGGGCGCATGATCGCGTTCGCCGCCCTGGGTACCACAGCGCTCGTCATCGTGGTCGCCGTCCTGACGCAACTACTGGCCGGGCGCTCCAGCGACGCCGACGCCGCCGCGATTGCGCGGGCCCGGGCGGATGGCGTCGCTTCCGACGTCCGAGTAGGAAACGGAAGGCTCCAGATCGTCGAGGGCCCCGACGACCTCCTGGACGCCACGGCTTGGGTCTTCGACAGGTCTGGCAACCTGATCGAGGGCGACGTCCCGAAATCAACGCGCGGCTGGGTGAACCATCTGACGCGCGATGATCACGAGCGTTACGTCACCCGCGGCTCGCGCCTCTTCTACGTTCGTCCACTCGACGTCGACGGAGTGCGCGGCACCGTCATTGCCACCGTCGACCTGCGCCCGTTCGAGGCCTCTGAGCGTCGGCTCCTGGAGGCAGTGCTGGTGTTGGGCGCACTCACGATCGGCGTGGCCGCCGCCATCGCCGACATGGTGACGCGACGCAGCCTGGCGGTGGTGCGCCAGATGTCCGAACAGGCCGAGCAGTGGCAGGAACATGACCTCGAACGTCGGTTCGGCCTCGGCCCGGCACACGATGAGATCACCGAGCTCGGCCGCACCTTGGATCACATGTTGGACCGCATCCGCGACGCACTTGCCAGCGAGCGCCGCATCACCGACGAGATCGCCCACGAACTACGGACGCCGCTCGCCGGTCTCCGGGCGGAGGCGCAGTGGGGACGTTCGCGCGCGTCCGGCGAGGCCGCGGAATCCCTTGACGCGGTGCTGGCCGCCGTCGACCGCATGGATGCAGCACTTTCCACGGTGCTCGACGCGGCACGCGCGCGCACGATCGAGCCGTCGAGTTGCGATGCGGCGGAGGTCGTCGCCGCCATGTTGACGCACGACGAAGACTTCCGAGGCTCACCCGGGAAGGTCCGCGCCTCGGCGTCAGTCGTACAGTCGGTTGTTGCGCCTCTGCTGGAGAACGCTCGGGCGCATCAGGTCTCGCGCACTTGGGTGACGATGGATGCCGGACCCGATTCCGTGGTCGTGCACGTGCACGTGCACGACGACGGATCGGGGTTCAGCGACCCGATCGCCGCATTCTCGCCGGGCTGGTCGACCACAGGCGGGCACGGCCTGGGCTTGGCCGTCGTCCGCCGGCTCGCGGACTCGCACGGCATCCGCGTAACAGCGCATCCCGGGCCTGGCGGCCACGTGCAGGTGACCTTGCCTCGGGCCTGACGCAACCGAGCGGAAGCGGAGGCCTCGGCCGCACCTCCGCGTCGGATGGTGCATGCTGGCAGGCATGAATTTCCGTAGTTCCACCGTTCGGGCCGCCGCTTGCGCAGCCGTCGTTCTCGCTCTCGCATCGTGCTCCAAGGGCGCCGAACAACCAACCGCTGCCCCGACGACGGCACCGTTCACCGGCAAGGTCTCACCACTGACCGGCCTCAAGCAGCCCACGGCGCCCAACCGTCCGGTGTACTACGTGAAGATCGAGAACACCAACGGCGGTGAGCCCCAGTACGGCGAGAACCAGGCAGACATGATGATCGAGGAGCTCGTGGAGAACGGCGCCACCCGCTGCATCGGACTGTTCTACTCGAGCCTGCCGACGAAGATCGGCCACATCCGCTCGGCTCGGACGACGGACATCGCCCTCTCGCAGCCGGTAAACGCGGCGATCATCGCTTCCGGCAGCGCACAGAAGACGCGCGACGAGATCCTGGGCGGCAAGTACCCGTTCTACACGTGGGACTGGCAGGACGGTGCCGGCTGGAGCACCGACCCCGACAAGCAGCCGCCGTACCACGTGCTGCTGAACCTGCGGGCGATGGACGGCGCGGTGCCGCGGACGGCAACGCCCAAGCGCAACTACTTCAACTGGGGCTCCGGCCCGGCCGACGACGACGTGACGAAGAAGGTCAGCCACGCGAGCGTGGAGTTCTCGTCCAAGACCACCACCCGCTGGAGCTTCAGCGCCGGCACCTGGCACCGCTCACCGGAGCGCGCAGCTCCGGGACAGGAATTCAAGCCCGGCACCGTCGTCGTGGTGTTCGCGAAGGTCGTCGAGGCCGGGTACAACGACAAGGCCGGCCACCCCGTGCCGGAGACCGTCGTCGAGGGCTCGGGGCGCGCCGTGATCCTCGGCAACGGCACCGCCACCGAGGCCACCTGGAACAAGTCGAAGGCCGATGGCACCATGACCTTCTCGTCCGAGGCCGGGAATCCGATCGGCCTCAAGCCCGGTCACGTCTGGCTCGAGGCAGTCCCGCGCGGCGGCAGCATCAAGTACTGAGGTCGAACCGGCCGGCGAACGCCACCCGGCCGGTCTCCTCGCCGCGAAGGAACCGACGCTCCTCGACGTCGTATGACCCGTCGCGCCCGACCCGCAGCACAGTCGCCGCATTGGTGCCGTAGTCCGGTGAACTGATGAAGGCCGACGACAGCAGCCGCTCGAGCTCAAGGCCCGCTCCGGTGTCCGGCAGCAAGTCATCCTGCGCGACGTCCGTGTCGGCGAGCACGGCGAAGAAACCCTCGGTCTCTGCACCCGACGCGAGGACGCCACTGAAGCGGCGCTTGCCCTCGACCACCTTCGGCCAGGGCGTGTCCAACGCCGCGTTCGAGACCGCGTGGACGCCCGGCTCGACCGGTGCGGTCTCAGCCGCGTGGTTGTTGCCCCACCACATGGCGTCGATATCAGTGACGACCACGTTGTAGCCGGCGTACTCGTCGGCCGGCAAGCCTTTGACGAATGCGTCGGGCGCGCTGCTGCCGGCACTGAACGCCACCGGGATCTCGCCCCGCGAGCGAGGCGCGGTCTCGTCGCGGGTGACGTCGCGGACGTTGGTGACAGCGCCGAATCGGCCCGATGCCGAAAGCGTCATCCAGCTCCCGCCTGCCGTCAGGTCACGTCCGCCCAGCACCGGCCGGTCCTGCCACCAGTGCATCGGGAGCGACGCTCGCTCGAAGAACTCGTCCCGGTTGGCAGCGACGACGAGCTTGTAGTCCGGATGGGCGTCCCACGCGAACAGGATCAGGCACACGCTTGATTATCGCGCGGGCCGCCTGGACAGTCGGCGGGCGGCGGTAACGTCGCCTCATGGCCTACGACGAGGCACTCGCGGAACGCATCCGCCAGCTGCTCGCCGAGCGCGACGACGTCGTCGAGAAGAAGATGTTCGGCGGCCTGGCATTCCTCATCAGCGGCAACATGGCGGTTGCGGCCAGTGGCCAAGGCGGCTTGATGCTGCGCTGCGACGCCGCTGAGACGGATGAGCACATCGTCGACGGCGCCGAGCCCATGATCATGCGCGGCAAGCCGATGAAGGGCTGGCTCCGCGTGCCTACCGACGACATCGTCGCTGACGCCGCGCTCGCACGCTGGGTCGACGAGGGCGTCGCCTTCGCGGCCAGCCTGCCGCCCAAGTGAGGCTCGCCATGTCGGGGTTTTCCCTGTCCTGACCGTGGGTAGTCAGTCCTTGGCACGACCACCAAGGGAGATGACGATGGCTACGCACAAGGCATCGGGAACGTCACTGAGCGCGCCCTTCGAGCCGGAGAGGGAGCCGACCAAGGAAGAAGTCGAGCAACTGGAGAAGGAACGAGCCGAGCGACTCGACCCGAACAATCGCCCCCGCAACGCCCAGGTCGACAACACCAAGCGCCACTGGATCGGCGAGAAAGAGGATTTCGAGGACAACCTCGAAGGCCATCCGCCGGAGTGGGACAAGGGCGACGGCGCCGGCACGAAGGTCGATCCGGAGATCTGGCAGCGGATCGAGAAGCAGACCGGCAAGCCGGTCGAGCGCCTGCACCAACATCGCGGCTAGAGCACGTTCAACGGACGAAACTGCACGCTGATCCGCGGACCGACCGGTTTGGCGGTCTTGAGGACGGCGTGATCCCACGTGCGCTGGCAGGTGCCGCCCATGACGAGCAGGTCGCCGTGCCCTACCGGGAAGCCAATCTGCTCTCCCCCGCCGCGAGGCCGGAGGCTGAGGCGCCGCTCGGCGCCGAGCGAGACGATGGCCACCATGGTGTTCTCGCTGCGGCCGCGGCCGATGCGGTCGCCGTGCCAGGCGACGCTGTCGCGGCCGTCTCGGTAGTAGCAGAGGCCAGCAGTCACGAAGGGCTCGCCGAGCTCGTCGGCGTAGCGCGCATTCAGTGCCTCGCGGGCTGTCACGAGCGCCGGGTCGGGCAATGCATCTTGGGCGCCGAAGGAACACACGAGGCGCGGGACGTCAACCACCCGCTCGTACATCTGGCGCTGCTCGGCTCGCCACGGGACGACGTCGCGTAGCCGCAGGAACAGCTCGTCCGGGTCGGCCATCCAGCTCGGGCAGTAGTCGACCCACGCTCCGTGCGACAGCTCGCGACGCTCGATGGTGGACGGCGCCTGCGGGACCCCGTCTAGCAGCGAACCTTGGAACCACATGGCTCCAGCGTACGCGTCTTCGAACGTGTGTTCTAGTAGTTGGAGCCTCGGAGTTGCGCGAGGTAGACGAAGGCCGCCACGGTGCCGGCGAGGTTGAGCAGGCCGATCGGGTGGTTCCACGTGATGACATGCCACGCGATACTCAGCGCCAGGATGATCAGCCATCCGTTCTTGGAGACCTGGCTCGCCCGTTCGATGTCGCTCGGCTTGCGCGCGACGCAGTCGACCAAGGCAAAGACCTTGGCGCCGAACAGGACGGCACTCAAGGCGAGAAAGAGGAGCGCCTGGATCTCCAACACAGGCCGAGGTTACCGAGCGCCCGAACCGCGTGCGGTTCGAGGCCTGGGGTACCGCCCGCGCCCGATCGGGCGCGAGGGGGCGTGGCCGACGGCCGGCGGTATCCCCTGGTCGCAGACCGTGGGGGCGTGACGAGCGAAGCGAGGAACACGCTGGCAGGCTATCTACTTTCGGCCGGAAACGACTGACGGGCCCCTCCGAATGGAGGAGCCCGTCAGCGTGGTGCGACGAAGAGCGTCAGGCCTTCTTGGCCGGAGCCTTCTTCGCAGCCGACTTCTTGGCCGGAGCCTTCTTGACCGGAGCCTTCTTGGCGGGGGCCTTCTTGGCAGCCGGAGCAGCCGTCTTGGCCGGCGCGGCCTTCTTGGCCGGAGCCTTCTTGCCCGTCACCTTGGCAACGGTCGCCTTGGCATCGTCGAGGTAGCCCTCGGCGCGCTTCTTGGCGTCGTCGCGGTAGCCCTCGGCGCGCTTCTTGGCGTCGTCGCGGTAGCCCTTGGCCCGCTTCGTGATGTCGGTGAGGTTCTTCTTCGCGTCCTTGCGGAGCGAGTCGACGATGTCCTCGGCCTTCTTCTGGACCTTGTCCAGCTTCAGCTCACGAGCGGACTCGACGAGCTCCTCGGCCTTCTTCACGACATCCTCATACGAAGTCGTGGCCTTGGACGCGAGGTCGTTGGCCTGCGAGCGCAGGTCGTCGACGTTCACCTTCTTGAGCGTGTCGGCAAGGTTCTTCACCTCGTCGCGCAGGGACTTAACCTGTGCGTTGATCTGGTCTGCAATGGTCATGCGATTTCCTCCTGGTGGGCTGCGTTGACCGGGTTATCAAGCTCGCGGTGACGTCCGGTGTCACCAATGAACGAGCGGTAGATGTCGATCAGCGCCGTCCGCTGCCGATCTGTCAAACGTGCGTCGCGAGCGATGGCATGTTCCACCGATCCCTCCGCCGCCTCTTCGGCATCGAGGATGCCAGCCTTGACGTAGAGCGACTCAACCGAGATCTTCAACGCCCGAGCAATTTGCTGAAGCACTTCGGCTGATGGACGACGCAGGCCCCGCTCGATCTGGCTGAGGTACGGATTGGATACATCCGACTTCTCGGCCAGCTGTCGCAAGGACATCTGCGCCTGACCACGCTGCTCACGGAGATAGTCGCCGAGAGACTCGACGGTTTTCCCCACGTTCAGCTTGGCCATGGGTCCATTCTGCTTGCTCTTGCAAGCAGCGTGCAACCGTTCCGCCATGCGAGATGGGTCACACTGCGGCCGCCGCTAGGATCAACGACCGTGACTGACTTCCACGCAGTGATTCCCGCAGGCGGAGCTGGCACCCGGTTGTGGCCGCTCTCCCGCGCCCAGCGGCCGAAGTTCCTGCTCGACCTGACCGGGCACGGCCGCTCACTCGTCCAGCAGACGTGGGACCGGTTGATCAAGGTGATGCCAGCCGATCACATCCACGTCGTCAGCGGGCCGGCCCACGCACCGCTGATCCAGGAGCAACTCCCTGAGCTGGTCAACCTCTACGCCGAGCCGGCGCCGCGCGACAGCATGGCGGCGATCGGCCTGGCCGCCGCGATCATTCGGCAGCGCGATCCGGACGCGGTCATCGGGTCGTTTGCGGCCGACCAGACGATTGCCGACGACGACGCCTTCGTGGCCGCCGTCCTGGAGGCCAAGCAGGTGGCCGATACCGGACTGGTCTGCACCTTGGGCATCACGCCCCGCGGTCCGTCCACGGCCTTCGGCTACATCGAGGCCGGCGCCGCACTGCCGGACGCCCCGACCGCCCGCGCGATCACCCGCTTCGTGGAGAAGCCAGACCGCGCCACCGCCGAGGAGTACGTGGCCGGCGGCTCCCACTACTGGAACGCCGGGATGTTCATCACCCGCGCCGACGTGCTCCTGGAGCATCTCGACCGACTGCACCCCGAGCTCAGCGCCGGTCTCACTGCGATCGGCAAGGCATGGGACACCCCCGACGGACCTTCGACGCTCGAAGCGACCTGGCCCGGCCTCACGAAGATCGCGATCGACCACGCAATCGCCGAGCCGGTCTCGCTCGAGGGCGGCATGGCCGTCGTCCCCGGCGACTTCGGCTGGGACGACATCGGCGACTTCGCGGCCCTGAGCGAGCTGGCAGACCCGACTGCCCACGCCGGAGACACCATCTTCATCGACTCGGACGGGCTGGTCATCGCCGACGACGGCACCACGATCGCGGTCATCGGCATCCCCGACGCCGTCGTCATTCGCACCGGGGACGCCCTGCTGGTCACCACGCGCGAGCACGCACAGCGGGTCAAGGAGATTCCCGAGACGCTGAGGCAGCAGGGCCGAACCGACCTGGTCTGACGGCCCGCTGGGTCAGGGAAGGTACGCCTGGGCGACAGTTCCGTCACCGCGCACCGCGAGCGAGCCGTCGGCCTCATCGGCGAAAGCGGCTTCGCCCTGAGCCAGCTCGATGCGCTCACCGTTCTCGCCGACGATCTCGGCGCGGTCAGCCAGACACAGGAGGACGCGCTTGCCCGACCCCGGCAGGCGCTCCTCGTCGCCGACAGTGACCGAGAGAGCGAACAGGCCGAGCTCGGGCTGGTAGACCTTCGTGCCGGAGCCGAAGTCCACGGGCGCGACCGCGACCTCGTCGTCGGTGTCGACAAGGCTGTCCAAGAGCCCGTCGGGGTTGATGCGCTTGGTCGTCAGTCCGGCGCGGAACACGTTGTCGGACGCGGCCATGACCTCCAGGCAGAGGCCGGACAGGTGCGCGTGGATCAAGCCTGGGCCGATGTACGCCGACTCTCCCCGTGCGATGGTCAGCCGATTCATCAGGAGCGCGACGACCAAGCCCGGGTCACCGGGATGCACGCGGGCCGCCTCGACGACCGTGAGGTAGCCGCGGTCAATGTCCATGCCCGCGTCCAGCTGCGCGGCGCAGGCCGCCACGAAAGCGTCGACGGATGCGCGGTCCGGCGGCGACGCCAGAACCGACTCGACCATCGCGACGCTGCCGGCGTCGCTGCGCGCGAGAAGCGAGCGGCTGATCGGCACGTCCAAGCGCGTCAGCAGCGTGACGACCTCGTCGGCCGATCGGAGGCCGACCAGCGTCTCGAACGGGGTCAGCGCGTACACCATCTCGGGCTTGTGCAGCGGATCCTTGTAGTCGCGCGAGGCATCGGACAGCGCAACTCCAGCAGCCTCCTCGGCCGCATAGCCCGCCTCAGCGACCGAGCTGGCCGGATGCACCTGGATGGACAGGGGCTCTGCTGGCGCCAAGACCTTGAGCATGAATGCGAGGTCGCCGACGACGTCAGACAGGCGACGTGGACCCTCCGGCCCCGTGACCGTCGACGTTCCCAGCGGATGCGTCCCGAACCAGAGCTCGGCCACCGGCTCGCCCGTCGGGTTGGCTCCGAGGAACTCGGGAATAGCCGTCTGCGACCCCCATCCGTAGGTCTGCACCGCGGCACTGATTCGCAACATCGAGGCCGACGATAGCGGCTACCGGCACACCGCCGCCCGGGCGGAGCGTCAGTACGCCCCGCTGCGCGCGAGGATCACCCGCAGTGTTTGCACGATGATCTGGAGGTCACGGATCATCGACCAGTTCTCGACGTAGTCGAGGTCGAGCCGGACCGAGTCCTCCCACGACAGGTTCGACCGACCGCTGACCTGCCACAAGCCGGTGACTCCCTGCTTGACGAGAAGTCGACGCTTGCCGAAGTCGCCCGAATCGTCGAGGTCACCCGGCAACAGCGGACGCGGGCCGACGACGCTCATGTCGCCCTTGAGCACGTTGATGAACTGCGGAAGCTCGTCGACGCTGTGCTTGCGCAGGAAGCGACCCACCCGCGTGACGCGCGGGTCGTCCGGCATCTTGAACAGCGGGCCACTGCCGATGTTGAACGGCATGAGCTCGTCACGCCTCAGTTCGGCATCGACCACCATCGTGCGCAGCTTGTAGATCTCGAAGGGGACGCCGTGGGCGCCGATGCGCACGGACCGGTAGAACACGGGGCCGCGGCTGGTGAGTTTGATCGCGATGGCCGCGACGAGCAGGACCGGCGAAGCGAGGATCAGCACCAGGGCAGCGAAAACCCGGTCGAAGATGGCGCGGCCCCACGTCTTGGTCCGCGAGTACGTCGGACCGCTCAGGTAGATGAGGGGCATGTTGCTGTGCATGTCCAGCCGGACTCGCGGTCCGGCGACGTCGACGACGTTGGGTGCCACGAGGAGGTCCACACCACGCCCTTCGAGCGCCCACGCCAGCTCGCGCATGCCGTCGTGGCCGAGGTGCTCGGTGTCGGTCACGACCACGGTGTCGACGTCGTCGACGGCCAGAGCGGCGTCGAGGTCGGACTCGGTGCCCATGATGCCGACCTCGCGGTCGCCCACCTGCATCCGCTCGCGGCGGGCGGCGACGCGGTCAGGGACCCAGACGCCGACGACCTGGATGCCGTGGCCGGGATCCTCGAGGAATCGATGGGTCACCTTCTGCGCGCTGCGCACGCCGCCGATGACGAGCGCCTTCGCGAGGTAGCGCCCACGCCCGCGCTGTGCGAGGACCCACGTGCGCCAGGCGCGTCGGCTCACCAGCAGCAGGATCAAGCCGAGAATGCCGGCAATGCCGATGAACAGCCGGGGCGGGTTCAAGCGGAACACCAACGCGAAGATGGCGATCCAGCCGAAAACATGGAAACTGCACTGGATCACCCGCTGGTACTGCACCGCACCCGAATCGAGCACCTTCGGGTCACGCGAACGTCCCACCCACAGGGCAACCAGCCAAGCAATGAACAGACCCACGCTGACCGCCACCGTGTAGGCAGCATCGGGGGCATACAGCGGGGCCACCGGAAGGATCGCGTAACGGGTCAGGTGCGCCGCGCCGACCGCGAGAGCCACGGCCATGACGTCCGTCGCAAACACCAAGCGCCCCAGTCGACGCTGGCGGCGGCGGTGTTCGGTGGCCTTGCCGTCTGTCGATGTCGGCACGGCCGAGGCGAACAGCGTCACCGGGTCGAACTCGAGTCGCACCTCGGACCACTCGTGCATCACGTCTTGCACCACAAAATCTCCCCAACCACCCGTATCCCCGAACGGCAGCGTTCGCAATTGTCCCCCATTTTGCCGACATGCGCAGGGGTTCCGCCGACTCGACGTTACTCGGCCGCCGTTCCAGCGCCGGCCAGTCGCTCGGCCACCACATCGACCGCCTCGACGATGAGGTCTGCCACCGCTCGATGGACGGCCGGCGGGCCACGGAACGGGTCCGGCAGATCGACGTCCGCAGGAGCCTCGCTTCGGCGGCGATAGGCATCGTTCACCAGTTCTGCCGGCGTTCGCGCCACCGATTCACGAATCAGCGCGGCGAACTCGCGCAGCGTGAAGGTCTTGCGCAGGGCGCTCGGGTAACGGCCGAGCAGATCGGCCCGATGGTCCCGCGTCGCGGTGAGCACCAGGTCAGCTCCGTCCACCATGTGCTCCTGCAGGGTGCGGGACGAGAACCCGTCGGCTCGCGCACCGAGCCGCGCCAGCTCAAGCGAGACCATGCTGTCGACGGGCGCCTCCCGCCATCCCTGGATCCCGGCTGAGCCGACCTCGAACCGGTCACTCGGCAACCGGTCGCGCAGCAGGATCTCGATCACCGGCGACCGGCAGATGTTCGCCGTGCACACGGCGAGGATGGTGAACCGTGTCATTCGCGGCGACCGAGGACGGGGCGCACGTGGAGTCCGACGTCCGGGTCGACCACGGGCTCCTGTGCGGCAGCGATGCCATCGACGACCAGCTCCGCGTCGGGGTCCGTCCCGCGCTTCACCAGCGCGAGCGCGATGGGCCCCAACTCGTGGTGACGTGCCGAGGAACCGACGAATCCGACGGGGGCGTCCGGGCTGTCGCCGACGGCGAGCGCTGAGCCCGTAGCCGGCAGCCGGTCCGCCGATCCGTCGAGGTGGAGCAGGACAAGCCGACGCGGCGGCCGTCCGAGCGTGTGGACGCGCGCGACAGTCTCCTGTCCGCGGTAGCACCCCTTGTCCAGGTGGACGGCCCGCCCGATGAGGCCCACCTCATTGGGGATCGTCCGGTGGTCCGTGTCCATCCCGATCCGGGGTATCCCGGCCGCGATGCGAAATGCCTCCCACGCCCACACCCCCGACGGCTCGCCCCACTCCGCTTCGGCCCGGCCGAGCGCCGCCCGCTCGATGACGCGGGTGTGGAGGTTGGCCAGCCCGATGACGGCAAGGTCCGCCCGCTCGGCCACCTCGACCCGCGACATGAACTTCATGCCCTTGAGGTAGGAGGCAAGGCCAGCACCAGCGCCCGGCTCCGTGTGCAGCGTGACGGTTTGACCGTCATCCACGCACGAGAAGCCGAACTCGATGTGACCTTGCGGCGACAGGATCAACGCCTCGATGGGATGTCCGGGCACGAGCGACTCGAAGTCCTGCGACGTCAGCGCGTGCAACCACGTCAGCCGGTCCGGGCCGGCGATCGTCAGGACGTCCCGATGCGAGAGGTCCACGAAGGCCTCGCCGGCAGCGAGGCGGCGTTGCTCCTGCGCGAGCAATCCGTAGTGGGCGGCGACGCCGGAGTCGGGCGGGTCGGCCTCGACCGCGCCCGGCCACGCCAGCAGCTCAGACACGTTCCAACCTGCCCCACAGATGGGACTGCATCGGCTGCTCCATCGCCGCCATGTCGTAGGCGTACATGAGCGAGCCCTCGACGAGTCCATACATGCGCTGGCCCGCGGTGTAGTCCTTGGCGGTCGATGTGCGCGCGACGACGTCGGTCGTCAGCGTCAAGCGCGCGGCCTCGGCGATGCCGTACCAGACCTCGGCGTAGCCGGTGGGATGAGCGAGTACGAGTTCAAGCGGGTAGCCCTCTTCGATCTTCTCCGGACGGACCCGCAGGAAGCCGGTCTCGAGCGCGCCCGGCCGAACGCGTTCGCCCTCGTCGTCGGTCACCCATGTGCGGCTGAAGTAATGGAGAAAGGGCCGCCCGTCGTGCGCGAACGCCACTTCCTGGTCATAGCCGAACGCGTCGATGGTCGGGTAGTCACCCCGCCCGCTGCCGTACCAGGTCCCCAGGAGCCAGGCCACCGGGACGAGGTCAGGGTGGAGGTCACTCGGGATCTCGAAGGCCATGCACTCGATCCTATCGAGCCTTACCTCGGGCGGATTTCCCTAGAGTGAAGCCCGTGCGCGCGGTCCTGCAACGAGTCAGTTCGGCTTCCGTAACCGTGGACGGCACCGTCGTCGGGGCCATCGAGGCCGGACTCGTCGTGCTCCTGGGCGTTACACACGACGACACGGAGGCCGAAGCCCGCGCGCTGGCCGACAAGATTCACCAGCTGCGCGTCCTGCGCGACGAGCAGTCGCTGGCGACCACCGGGCACGCCGCACTCGTCGTCAGCCAGTTCACACTCCATGCCGACACCCGCAAGGGCCGCCGCCCCAGCTGGAATGCGGCGGCTCCCGGCGCCATCGCAGAGCCGCTCTATGAGCTGTTCTGCGCTCACCTCAGCGAGCGTGGAGTCCCCGTCTCAACGGGCTTGTTTGGCGCCGACATGGCCGTCACCCTTACCAACGACGGTCCAGTGACGCTGATCCTGGATACCTGAAAGGTTTGGCGCCGTGCGTGGCGCACGGCACAATGGGAGGGTTGTGCCGCGCGACCCGTCGCTGCACCCACTGCGAACGAAGGCACGTATGGCAGACCGGACTCGACGGCCCTCGCCCGGCCGCCGCCGGCGACACGTGCCCTTTACCGAGCGGTACCGCGTCGTCCTGCGGTCGGTTCTGATCCTGGTCGTCTCGATCGCAGTCCTCGGAAGCGGCTATGCAGCCCTGCTCAACTCGAAGTTCGGCAACATCGCTCGTTTCAGCACCGACCAGATCCAGAACCGTCCGGACCCGGACAAGGGACGAGCCCTGACCGTTCTCCTGCTCGGTGTCGACCGGGGCAAGAAGATTCCCGGACGCAAGCCAACCCGGCTGTCGCAGGACGTCGCCGCGAAGACATGGCCCTCGGGCCGCTATCGCAGCGACACCATCATGATGGTTCACATCGCCGCAAACCGGCGCCACGTCTACCTGGTGTCCATCCCGCGCGATACGTACACGTCGATCTATGACCACACCGGCAGCCCCCAGGACCGATCGAAGATCAACAGCGCCTTCGCCGAGTACGGCCCCAATGGCACGATCGCCACGGTCGAACACCTCACCGACGTACGTATGAAGCACCTCGCGCTGATCAACTTCAACGGGTTCAAGGACATCACGCGCGCGGTCGGCGGGGTCGAGGTCTACATTCCGAAGTCGTTCTACGACCCGAGCCAGAAGGTCCACTGGACGGCCGGCAAGCAGAACCTGAAGGGCACGATCGCGCTGAAGTACGTCCGGACGCGCTACGGGCTGCCCCGTAGCGACTTCGACCGCATCGCGCGCCAGCAGAACTTCATGCGTGCGTTGATGAAGAAGCTGCTGGACAAGGGGACCACTCGCAACCCAGTCCGGCTCACGAACACGCTGTCGGCGCTCAGCGAGAACATCGTCGTCGACCAGGAATGGGATCCGGCGGACATGCGCGCCTTGGCCTTGTCCCTGCGCAACACGCAAACCAAAGACGTCACGTTCCTGACGGCGCCCGTTGCCGACACGAAGACCATTCCGGGCGTTGGAAGCATCGTTGAGCTGGAACAGGCAAAGGCCCAAGACCTCTTCACCGCGATGGCCGACGATCACATGGCGAGCTACGTCAAGGCGCATCCTGACGACGTCCTGAAATCGGCCCGCGAGGTCAACTAGGAACAGGCGCTGGCGCTGACCACGTCGTCGTTCGGAAGAACGCCCGGCGTGGACCACAACATCGGCGTACCCGAGGCTCGAGGGCCGGAGCGCATCTGGGTGACTATCAGCGTGCTTTCACCGGGTCCCAAGATCCGGTCAATGCGAGTGAGCTGACGTCCGCGATACGTCGTCTCGCCAACCGGTGCGCGACGCCCGTCGACTGTCACCGATTGGATCGAGCCCTTGGGCGGAGCGACGAGCCGAATGTTCAATCCGGTCTGGCCCCGGTGGATCGCATTGCCAAGACCGACGATGGAGTCAGGAAGCAGTTGGGCACCCTGCGGCGCATCCGACCGGATCGTCGTCGTCAGACGCAGATCCTGGGTGCCGTCGCCGTAGCACTTCGTGGCGACGACATGCGTCCCGGAGCGCAGGTAATAGTCCATCTTCGCCTGCGTCGTGTCGGTGAGAAACACGCCGATCTGCGGGCGAGCCAAGGCCCTATCGTCCGTGAGGTCGCCGGCGATGCCGGTCGATCGGATGCGGGCTTGCTCCGCGTTGTGCCTCGACCAGAGGAAGAGCCGTCGCTCCTCCACTCCGCGCACGAGAGCGCGAATGGCTTGGACAGAATTGCCGCCCCCGCCGGTCAGCGCATCGAAGCTCCTCCGTGCTGCGCGCTCGAACGCGTCATCCTGGGCTGCCGGATCCTTGGGGAAACGCAGATAGATGCCGTTCATCAGGGTGGAGGCGGCATTGGACTGATTGACGAACATTCCTCCACCGATGTCCACCTGCCCGACGGCGCCCAAGACATAACCGAGAGCGACCGGGTCGATCGCGACCACGCCGTCGAACTTCTTGTCCCAGTGGTCGCCGGCAATGCTGGACGCCAAGGCAGCCACCCTGGGGAAATGGGGAACGATGGCGGCGTCCCTGATGTCACGGCCGACATTTACCTCAAAGCCGGCTTGGGTCTCAGGGTGGACGTTGAGAAGCGGCTTTTTCAGCGGCTTCATCTCGGTGTTGCCGGCCTGCTCTCGCATGGCGAGCTTGCCGCGGCGAGCTTCGAGCACGGCAAACGAACCCGGCATGCCGTCGATCGAGCGGATCTCTGCGTTGTTGAGAACCAGGAGAAGGTACCGACGCGTCTTGCCGTCGCCGCCGAGCATCTTCGGCAGCATCAATCCAGCGTCATGAGCGGCGGCAGCTCCCACCGCGGCCGCGTGCGTTCGCTGCTGGAAGGTAGACACCGGGCTCTGGAGCAGGCCCACAAGTCGATCGGTCTGGATCGAGGAAACCTTGGCGTCTGCCCGCGCGAGGACGCGATCTGTGGTTGCGAGGACGGGGAGCGCCTTCGCGACCGCGGCCAGATTGATGCGGCCGTTCTTAGGTCGGAAGGTCTCCAATTGCACCTGATCGGCGACGGCCACGATCCGCGGCAGAGCATCATCGGCGATGGCGTCCGACTGCCCTGCGATCGTGCTCACCGCTGCGAGGTTGGGGCCGAGGAAAGGAATCCTCGCGCCGAGCCACCACAGCGGCCCGTCGGTGCGATGGTGTGCACGCGAGGTGGCGTCATTGAAGGTCGCAAGTTCCACGCGAGCACGTGGCACGTCACCTGCCGCGATTGCGTCAGCGAGACTGTGTGCTGTCTGCTGCGCCTCGTTGAGCGCGCGGGCAGCCGTCACGGCTTGCCAGGTGAAGAGCAGCAGCGCGAGAACAGCCAGAGCGGCGGTACATCGCGCCACCATGCCCCACGGATCGTCGCGGAACAGGTCGCGGATGTGGGCAACCCACGATCGCACGAACGATGAACCGCGCAGGGGTCAGGCGGCCGAGTCGCGCTTGCGCGAGCTCACCACGACCGTGGCGCCACCGCCCACCAACACGAGCCCGATGATCAGCCACAGCAGACGCTCGCCACCGGTGTCGGGCAGGCCACCGTGATGCTTGTGATGCTTGTGGTGGTGGCCGTGGCCGTCACTGTCGGAATCGCTGTCGCTGTGGTTGTTGCTCAGCGGCAGCAGGTCGACGATGCCGGGACGGGATGAAACGGTCTGCAGCGCGCTTGGGAATGCCATGCTCAGACGTCCGACACCACCAAGGGCAGCGGGGACCGTTGAGTCCTCGTACGTGAACCTGGCGATGGCTGTGCCGTTCTTGCGCTCCGGCACCACCCGCGTCGCGTAGCAATGGTGGAAAGACGAACCCGCGGCGTGGTCAGGGTTCGGGCCAATGACGTATGGGGCGCTGTCTCCGGAGAAGGTCACCTCGAACGTTCCCTCGACAGCGGCGCCCGCGCTCGTCTTGGCTTGTGCGTCGACACATATTGTGTTTCCGCCCACGACGATGATGTCGCTGATGGTCACAACGACGGTGGTTCCGTAGCCCTCGGCCTGCGCCGGGACAGCCGTCATCGACAAGCCGATGGCAGCGACAAAGACTGCCAACATAGCGCCAGCGGTGCGCCTCATTGCTCTACCCCCGAAAGAGTTGTGGCCGATGGATTGTGGCCTCACGGGCGAAACCCGTGGGGTCCAGCAACCATACATGCATTTAGGCCCTCACGGTTCAAAAGAACTCCGCCTAAGCGATGGAGGAGGTCGCAGGCTACGCATTCTCGGGGAGAAATCCGCGCGTCACGAGGAATGACCAGACCACTGCAACCGCTTCGCTGATGGAAACGTCCGTGGTGTCGATAACGAGATCGGCGTCGTTCGGCACCTCGTAGGGCGAGGAAATGCCAGTGAAGTCGCGGACCTCCCCGCGACGCGCCCGCGCGTACAAACCCTTGCGGTCGCGCGCCTCACACACCTCGATCGGCGTCGAAACGTGGATGAGCGCGAAGTCGGCGCCGACCTCAGCGGCCATCGCTCGCGCGCGGTGCCTGGTCTGCTCGAACGGCGCGATCGGACAGCACACGGCCAAGCCGCCGTGCCGCGCGACCTCGGCCGCGATCCAGGCGATGCGCTCGATGTTCCGCTCGCGATCCTCCCGGCTGAACGACAGGCCCTGGGAAACATTGCGCCGCACCCGATCGCCGTCGAGCAGCGTGACCGTCCGGCCACCGGACTCGATGAGCCGGTTGCACAGCGTCTGGGCCAGCGTCGACTTGCCGCTGCCGGAAAGGCCGGTGAAGAACACGACGACGCCGCGATCGAGGCCAGTCGGCCGATCGTGCTCGACCACATCGGCGACGGCTCCCGTCACCTCGCCCGCACCGGTCGGCCACCAGATGTCGGGACCGGGCGCGTAGGCCTCGACCACCTGCACCCGAAACTCCTCGTCGCGTCGCACGGTCGGTCGTGATGCGAGCGGCACGGCATACACGGTGGCGTCGTCGAACTCCGTCGCTGCGACCAAGGTGGCCCGGATCAGGCCGGGGGCCGACATGCCCTGCGGAGTCGCGAAACCCGCAAGCACCAGGAACAGGACTGGGCGGTCCATGGCCTTGAGCGTGGCGAGGTCGTCGGCGGTCAGCGGAGCGTCAACCGGCACAGTGACCGTGTCGGGCGGCAGGACCGTGCGCGAGGCGGAGGGCGACACGTACAGCTTGCGAAAAGCGCGGCGTGAGTTACCGCGCAGGGGACGCACTGTCCCGATCACCCCGACGTGTCCCACGCAGGTCGGCGCGGTTCCCTCGATGGAGACCACCGCCAGGGGCACACCCTCGGCGTCGGTGATCTCGAGACCACCCGTTCGCACGGCGGCGTCGGCGACTTCCGGTGGCACGCACAGCCGCATCGGGCCTTCGGCGCCTTCGAACCGGCTGGGCGAGCCGAACAGTCCCATCCGCAGCAACTCGACGTCATCGAGTTCGCGCGCGGTGGGTGTGAACTGGAGTCGAGAGGTAGCTGCACTCTCGACTTGCTCTTCGGCTGTCGCGCCACCCACCCGGCGACTGTAGCAGCGCCGAACTTGCATCCCGGATGCGGTAGAACACGTTCTAGATGAGATGCTTGGTCGATGCAGACACATGCGGACTACCGCCTGAGCCAGCTCGATGAGCTGGAGTCTGAGTCGATCCACATTTTCCGCGAGGTGGCGGCCGAGTTCGAGCGGCCCGTCCTCATGTTTTCGGGCGGCAAGGACTCGATCGTCATGATGCGCCTGGCGGAGAAAGCCTTCTACCCGGCGAAGCTGCCCTTCCCGGTTCTGCAGGTCGACACCGGCTTCGACTTCCCCGAAGTGCTGTCCACCCGCGACGAATGGGTCGACCGGCTGGGCGCCCGCCTCATCATTGCCTCGGTCGAGCAGGCCATCGCCGACCGCATCGTCGTCGACGACGGCAAGACGTCCCGCAACCGCCTGCAGATCGGCACGCTGCTGCACGCCATCGAGGAGGGCGGATTCACCGCTGCCTTCGGCGGCGGGCGACGCGACGAGGAGAAGGCGCGGGCGAAGGAGCGCATCTACTCGCACCGCGACGAGTTCGGCCAGTGGGATCCCAAGAATCAGCGCCCCGAGCTGTGGAACCTCTACAACGCGCGGCTGCACGCCGGCGAGCACATGCGGATCTTCCCGCTCTCGAATTGGACCGAGCTCGACATCTGGGACTACATCGGGCGTGAAGCCATCGCCATCCCGTCGATCTACTTCTCGCACCAACGGCGCGTTTTCGAGCGCGACGGAATGCTGCTCAGCGAGAGCGAGCACAACCCGCTGCGCGACGGCGAAGTGGCCGCTGAGCGGACCGTCCGATTCCGTACCGTCGGCGACCTCACCCTGACCGGCTGCATCGAGAGCACCGCCTCGACGGTTGCCGAGATCATCGACGAGATCTCCGTCGCCCGCCTGACTGAGCGCGGCGCAACCCGCGGCGACGACCGTTTCTCCGAGGCGGCAATGGAAGACCGCAAGAAGGAGGGCTACTTCTAGCCATGGATCTTCTGCGTTTTGCCACGGCTGGGTCCGTCGACGACGGCAAGTCCACGCTCATCGGACGACTCCTGTACGACTCGAAGGCGATCTTCGAGGATCAGCTGGAGTCGGTCCAGGCCACCAGCCGGCAGCGTGGCTACGACTACACCGACCTGGCCCTGCTGACCGACGGGCTGCGATCCGAGCGCGAGCAGGGCATCACCATCGATGTCGCGTACCGCTACTTCGCAACGCCCAAGAGCAAGTTCATCATCGCCGACACGCCTGGCCACACCCAGTACACGCGCAACATGGTCACCGGCGCATCGACGGCCAACCTCGGCCTCGTGCTCGTCGACGCCCGGCAGGGCCTGAACGAGCAGTCGCGCCGGCACGCGGTGATCCTGTCGCTGCTTCGGGTACCGCACATGGTGCTGGCCATCAACAAGATGGACCTCGTCGACTGGGACCAAGGAATCTACGACAAGATCCGCGAGGAATTCAGCGCTTTCGCGTCCAAGCTGTCCATTCCCGACCTCGAGGTCATCCCGATCTCGGCCCTGAAGGGCGACAACGTCGTCACCCGGTCCGAGAACATGCCGTGGTACCAGGGCGCGTCCCTGATGCACCACCTCGAGCACGTCAACATCGCCTCCGACCGCGACCTCGTCGGAACCCGTTTCCCCGTGCAGTACGTCATCCGGCCCAAGTCGGACGACTTCCACGACTACCGCGGCTACGCCGGGCGCATCGCCGGCGGCGTGCTCAAGCCCGGCGACGAAGTCGTCGTCCTGCCGAGCGGCATGCCCACCCGCATCGAATCGATCGAGTTCTTCGGCCAGGAGGTCACTGAGGCCTTCAACCCGATGTCGGTCACCGTCCGGCTCGAGGACGACGTCGACGTCTCGCGCGGCGACATGATCTGCCGGCCGCACAATGCGCCTACGCCGACGCAGGACATCGACGCGATGGTCTGCTGGATGACGACGGAGCCCCTCCGGGCGCGGCAGAAGCTGGCGATCAAGCACACGACCCGCTCCGCACGGGCCATGGTGCAAGCCGTTCAGTACCGGCTCGACGTCAACACCCTGCACCGCGATCAGGATGCCTCAGAGCTCGGCTTGAATGAGATCGGCCGCATCCAGCTCCGCACGACCGTGCCGCTGCTGACCGACCCATACTCCCGGAACCACTCCACCGGCTCGTTCATCCTCATCGACGAGGCGACCGGTGCGACGGTCGGCGCCGGGATGATCACGAACTGACCCCAGACATGACTGTGCCCGCCCCGAGGGGGCGGGCACAGTCATCTGTCGTTCGTCAGGCTTGGGCGACGACCTGATCCAGGTCGATGACCACGTCGGCCACGGATCCGATGGCGGCCTCGACCACCCGGTCGACGGCCTCGGACCGCGGCGCGAGCACCCGCAGCGTCCAGGTGCCCGGCCCGGCGAAGAACCGGAACTGGCCGGTCGCCGATACAGGTACCTCGGCGGTGAACTCGCCCGTCCGGTCAAGCAGCCGGACGTAGGCTGTGCTGACCGGCTCGCCGCTGCGCGTCACGACGCCCTGGACCACGGCCTCAACGGCGACGTTCACGCCCTCCAGGCTCGGCCCTCCGGCAACTGCGCCGCACATCAGGCGCCACCCGGCTCGTCACCCAGGGCAACCGGAACGGCACGAAGCGACCCGTACTCGGTCCAGGAGCCGTCGTAGTTCTTGACGCTCGACTCGCCCAGGATCTCCTGCAGCACGAACCAGGTGTGCGAGCTGCGCTCTCCGATCCGGCAGTAGGCGATGGTCTCCTTGCTGAAGTCGAAGCCCGCCTCGTTGTAGATGTCCTTCAGCTCGTCGTCGCTGCGGAACGTGCCGTCGTCGTTGGCGGTCTTGCTCCACGGGACGTTGATCGCCGTCGGAACGTGGCCCGGAATCTGGGCCTGCTCCTGCGGAAGGTGCGCCGGGGCGAGCAGCCGGCCGGCGTACTCGTCGGGACTACGGACGTCGATGAGGTTCTTGGCGCCGATGGCGCCCACAACCTCGTCACGGTAGGCGCGGATCGACTCGTCGCCGTCCTTCGCCTTGTAGTCGGTGCCCGGACGCTCGGGAATGTCCTTCACGAGCTCGCGGGCGTCCAGTTCCCACTTCTTGCGGCCGCCGTCGAGAAGTCGGACGTCGTCGTGCCCGTGATACGTGATGAACCAGTACGCGTAAGCGGCGAACCAGTTGTTGTTCCCGCCATAGAGCACGATGGTCTGGTCGTTCGAGACTCCCTTGCTGGAGAGCAACTCTTCGAGCCGCTCCTTGCTGATGAAGTCGTGTCGGACGCCGTCCTTGAGGTCCTTGTTCCAGTCGAGCCGGATGGCCCCCTTGATGTGGCCGCCGACGTAGGCCTCGGTGTCCTCGTCGACTTCGATGAGCACCACGTTCGGGTCGTCGAGGTGATCCTCAACCCAGTCAGCGGTGACGAGCGCAGACTCGCGACTCATGGTGTTCCTCCATTTCGATGCGGGCGAGAGCCCACGGTTGGGTGGATGGTCATGCCTTGGACGCCTGGAGGCGCTGCAGGGCGAGGTACAACTCGCATCCGAGGCAGAGCCCGGTGGATGCGTTGAGCAGCGCTGCGAGCAGCGCGAGGGACAAAGCGATGTAGGCAACGGGCGTGACACCGGTGACGAGGCCGGCCAGAGCGACGGCCGCGAACGCCGTGCCGACGACCTGGCTGAAAGCCGGAGCGGCGGCGTCTTCCCATTCCCGGGGCGGGCCGATGCGCGGGCGCACGGCCCGGGCGTACAGGCGGGCATACGGCGAGGCGGTCAGGCGGTAGAAGCCGCCGATGGCGAACACCACGAGCTGGAAGCCGACCAACGCGAGCGCAACGGGCCGGAGCGGCTCAACCGTCAGCACCGCCGCGGCCAGCACGAACGTCGTCAGGACACCGGCAAAGCGGTGACCGCGGCGGTCGATCTGGGCGGGCTGGGACATGCGAACTCCTGCGTTGGGAAAGGGAAAAGGGCCGAGGTGTCAGGGCCGGGGATTCAACGCATCCGACACAGCGAGGAGCGCGTGCGGCAGGTATCGACTGCCAGGCGCCGCGTCAGGCGTGTCGTCGTGATCATGTCTGCAGCGTAGGGGCGGGGTTGCGAAACCCGGTTACCGATCGTCCACAATCTGAGATTGCATCTCATTATGTGAGTCGAGCGGGATGTGTGCGCCCTGAATTCCCTCACATGCCAGCCAGAACGCCCAGCACCTGGTCGCGCCGAGGCAGCCCCGACGCCTGCCGCACCACGGCGCCGGCGCGATCAAGCACCACGACCGTCGGCGTCCGCAGCACACCGAGCCGGCGCACGAGATCGAGATGCGACTCCGCGTCGATCTCCACGTAGGCAACGCCGTCATCTCGAGCTGCGACGTCTCGCAAGAGCGTCCGCGTGGCCCGGCACGGGCTGCAGAACGCGCTGGAGAACTGCACCAGCGTCGCCCGGGAGCCCAGGCTCTTCGCGCCGAGCTCGACGGCGGTGAGCACGTCGCCCCGTTCGCGCCGACGGAACCGTCCGTTGGCGACACGCAGGCCGACCGCCACCACGCCGGCAGTCGCCAAGGCAGCAGCCAACACCAGGAGACCCGTCACACGCCCAGCCTAGGCGGGCGCCGAAGAGCCTGGACGCCTACTGCGGCAGCGCGGCCGACAGGAAGTCGCCGGTGACGAAGACGACTGGGCCCGTCAGTGCGAAGCTCAAGGCGGCTGGAAGTCCCCAGGCTGCGGGCAGGTGGTGACGGCCATGTGTCCAGGCCGCTCCGGCGGCCAGGCCCAGAACCGCCACTCCGGCAGCACCGAGGCCAGCGCACATGGCGAAGAGGACAGGGACGTCGATGCCCGGTCCGTAGGTGGTCCCGACCGCGGCACCAGCGCCGGCGAGCACGGCCAACGACACGATCACGAGACGAGGCCCCGGGGCCATCGACACCGCAAGGGCCGCCACCATGGCCGCGCACTGGACGATCACGATGTCCGGACCGGTCGAGGCCCGGGCAGCGGCGATCCAGCCGGAGGCGCAGGCCGCGAAGACGGTGAGCGACGTGGCCGCCCCCATGGAGCGCACCAGGCTGCTCCGGCCATCGCGCCGTGCGATCTGCGCGACAAGTGCGGCCATGAGCCCGGCCGCCGAACCCAGCAGGATGCCGGCCAGCACGCCCGACTGCAGCCCATCGAGGCTGCCTCGCGTCTGCGCACCCAGCAGCAGCATGGGGTGATACGCGACCGCCGCGGCCACCACGCCGGCGACCAACGTCGGGATCATGTGCGGTGTCGGCAGTGCGCGGCCGTGATCGTCGGCGGGCGCGGGTGCCGCGGCGATCATGACTTGGGCCACGACGACGGTGGCGAGCACGGGCAGCAGGAAACCGGTCTGGGCCGCCAGCCCCATGATGATCGACAGTGCGATCGTCAGGAGAGCCGCCGGCACGCTGGACACCACCGCATGATGTCAGTGCTGGATTTCTCGGCTGGGGGCACCTCCCCGCACGCGCAGCGTGCGAGGGGGCCGGTCGCCCTCAGGAGATCGCCGACGGCCAGGATCGCTCGCATCGCCTTGCGGTGTCACCCACCAGCGAAAGGTGGCAGGAATTCGATGGTGTCGCCCGGAGCCATCCGAATCGTGGCGGGGTCACGCGACCCGACGGGCTTGTCGCCGACCAGCAGCGCGCAGATCCCGACCACGTCACCGAACTTCCGCTCCGGATGCTTTCCGTGAACCGCAGCGAGGACGTCGGCCAGCGTCTCTCCGGCGACCGTCTCACCATCGACTCCGGCGGCCGCCCGTGCGGCGGCCCAGTACCGCACAGTGACGTTCGGTGGTGAATCGCCTGTCATATCGCCTATTCTTGGAACTTCATTTCAAACACATCACGCAGTGCCATTGGATTGGGGTGCCAGTGTCCCACCTGCTGTTGCTCACCAAGAGCACACAGTCGTCGGTCGAGGTTCTCCCTGCGCTCGCGCTGCTGCCGCACCAGGTCAAGGTCCTTCCGGCCGAGGCCAGCGCCCTCATCGACGCGCCGCGCGCTGACGCGGTGCTGGTCGACGGACGCCACGACCTGGCCCAGGTCCGCAGCCTCACGCGGGTCATCCGGACAACCGGCGTCGAGTGCCCGCTGCTGCTGATCCTCACCGAAGGCGGCCTGGCGGTCGCCGCGGCCGACTGGGGCATGGACGACGTAATCCTCACCAGCGCCGGCCCTGCCGAGCTCGACGCCCGGCTCCGCCTCGCGATCGGTCGCGTCGCGGCCGCGTACGAAGAAGAGGGCGACCGGCACGTCATCTCGGCCAGCGGGCTGGTCGTCGACGACGCCACCTACACCGCAAAGCTCGAAGGCCGGACGCTCGACCTGACGTTCAAGGAGTTCGAGCTCCTCAAGTTCCTCGCCCAACATCCAGGCCGGGTCTTCACCCGCCAGCAGTTGCTGCAGGAGGTCTGGGGCTACGACTACTTCGGCGGCACCCGCACCGTCGACGTCCACGTCCGTCGGCTTCGGGCCAAGTTGGGCACCGATCACGAAACCCTCATCGGGACGGTCCGCAACGTGGGCTACCGCTTCGTCGCCACCAATCCCCCGCCCACCGCCGACGCTTCGGCCGAGGGCGTGCGGCCTGGCGCCGACGCCACCGCCTGAGGAACTCCCGCCCGCGCATGGTCCACGCCGTCGCCCTGCTCGATGCCGTCCTCGACCCGGGCTCGTACACGTCCTGGGACACCAACATCGACACCAGCGGGCTCCCCGACGACTACCGACGGGTCCTCGCTGCAGCCGCAGCGACGTCCGGCGTCGACGAAGCCGTTCTGACCGGCTCCGGCCGCGTGGACGGGCGGCCGGTGGCCACGATGGTCGGCGAGTTCGGGTTTCTGGCCGGCTCGATCGGACAAGCCGCAGGCGATCGCATTGTCTCGGCCATCCGCCGCGCCACGGCGGAGCGGCTGCCGCTCCTCGCATCCACGTCGTCCGGCGGGACTCGCATGCAGGAAGGCACTCCCGCCTTCGTGAAGATGGCCGACATCGCGCGTGCCCTCACCGAGCACAAGGCCGCGGGCCTTCCGTACCTCGTGCACCTTCGGCACCCGACGACCGGCGGAGTCCTGGCCTCGTGGGGATCGCTGGGCCACATCACCGTTGCCGAGCCGGGCGCCCTCGTCGGCTTTCTCGGCCCGCGCGTGTTCGAAGCGATGCGCGGCAGCGCGTTTCCGGAGGGTGTCCAGGTCAGCGAGCGTCTCGCCGAGCACGGCGTCCTCGACGGCATAGTCGCGACTGAGGACCTGCGCGATCACACCGCGAGTGCCCTCGCGCTCCTGCTCGACCCGCCAGCTGGCTCGACTCGCGAGCGCCGGCCCGGAGTGGAGACTCGAGAGGGCTCCGACGCATCAGTCTGGGAGAACATCGAGGCAACCCGCTCGGCCGGCCGTCCCGGCCTCCGCGAGCTCCTCGCTGCCGGCAGCGACGCGACGGTCCACCTGGCCGGCACCGGTGAGGGCGAGCGGAACGACGCGGTCACGGTGGCCCTGGCTCGCCTCGACGGCGCCGCGTGCGTTGTCATTGGCCACGATCGCGTCGCCGAAGCTCAGGTACCGCTTGGACCGGCCGGATTGCGCGGGGCACGTCGCGGCATGCGGCTGGCCGAAGACCTACGGTTGCCGTTGGTCACCGTCGTCGACACCGCCGGCGCCGACCTGTCCGAGGAGGCGGAGCTGGGTGCGCTCGCCGGCGAGATCGCCCGCACACTGGCGCAGCTGACGACGCTCCGAACCCCCACGGTCTCCGTCCTGCTGGGCCAAGGCACTGGCGGCGGCGCCTTGGCTCTCCTGCCTGCCCAGACCGTGATCGCCACCGAGAAGTCGTGGTTGTCGCCTCTGCCGCCCGAGGGGGCGTCCGCCATCCTGTTCGGCAGCACCGAGCGCGCCGCGGACATGGCCCGCGACCAGCGAGTCGGCGCCCTGGACATGCTGGCGGATGGGATCGTCCACCACGTGGTGCCCGAGCTCGCCGACGACGACGTCTCATCGCTCTGCAACGCGATCGCGGCCGAGGTGGGCGCCCGACTGCGAGACGCACTGCAGTGACACCCCTCGAGTTCGCTCGGCTCGTTCAGTCCCACGACGGGGCCAACCCGTTCAACGAAGCGAGCCGCATGGCCATGGCCGACGAGCTCCGCGGTCGCGTCGAAATCGTGGTTCACGACGGTCCACGCATCGTGGCCATGGCCTATGCGCCGGGCGATGCGCCCGTCGAGTGTGCGGTGCATCCGGAGCATCGCCGCCGGGGTCACGCAACCGCGCTGCTCGACCGCCTCGTCGGTCAGGGCGAAACGCGGTTCTGGGCCCACGGGGACCTGCCCGGCGCGCGAGGACTGGCGTCGGCCTGCAACCTCGACCCGTCCCGCACCTTGCTCCGGATGAGCCGGCCAATCCAGCCGCAGGAACACCCCGGGCACAGCGAGCCACTGGACGATGCGATCCGGGCGTTTCGGGCCGACGACCTGCCCGGGCTCCTGGCCGTCAACGCTCGCGCGTTCGCCTCGCATCCTGAACAGGGCACCATGGACGCGCCTGACTTCGAGCGGCGGGCCGCATCCTCGTGGTTCAATCCGGGCGGCATCTTCGTCGCCGAACATGACGGAACGATCGTCGGGTTCCACTGGACGAAGGTCGAGGAGCTGACCCCGGGCGAACGCCGGGGCGAGGTGTACGTGCTGGCCGTCGACCCGGACCGTGCCCGGACCGGCCTTGCTTCCCGTCTGCTGCATGAGGGACTCCGGCATCTCGCCCAGGCCGGGGCCCGCGCCGTCGAGCTCTACGTCGACGCGGACAACGCGGCAGCCGTCTCGCTGTACGAGAAGAACGGATTCGCCGAGGCCGACCGGGATGTCCTCTACGTCAGCACGACGCCGGCATGAGGGGGCCATGGCCGGTCATGAGGTATTCAGAGTCGGCCGGGTGGTCGTAGGACAGGAGGGCGACCGGCCCGTCGCTGCGTGACGACCGGATGCGCAGGACCTCACTGATGTCGCCCGAGCGCCCCAAGAACGGCCCGTGGCTCAACGCGGCACGAATGCCCGACTGCTTTGCCGCGGTGACCGCCGAGCCGAACGTCATCGCGACGGCAAACCGCTGGGTGTCCGATTGGTCGTCGCGAAGGCCCCGGCCGAGCACCGAGTACGGGACCAGCCGGCCGAATCTGGCCTCCGCCGCGGCCGCCTGCCGCGCGCGCTCCGGCTCGACGGCGACCTTGGTGGCGACGCACCCGAGCCGCGACGTCTGGATCAACGCTGTCTGGACTCCGGACAGGCCCTGGACGACGTCGGCAACCGACCGGTCTTCTCCCATGGACGCAAGGCGCCCACGGATCACGTCGCGCACAGCTCCCACGGCGCCGGGCCGAGCGCCGATCACGATCACGCCGTCCCGCGGGAGCCGGGCGACCGATGCATAGATGGGCTCGTCGGCCGCGAGCCGACCCGTGGCGTTCCAGACGCCGTCCTTCTCCCGGTAGCCGGACTTGCGCAGTCGTGCCGCGCTCGGCATCGAGCCCTTCAACCGAAGCACAGCCGCCTCCCCGGCCGGCCACTGCCCGTACGCCTCCCACGCGACGGCGTGCAGTCCGACACCCAGCCACCGCTTGACGCCTGACGGGTCGTCAACGAGCACTGAGCGCGTCACCAGGTCGCGCTGCGAGGCCTCGCTCAGGTCGTAGCGATCGACGATGTGCTGCCAGTCGGTGAACCCGAGAACCGTCGTCGACTTCGGCAGCGACGCAGCCGCGGCACCCAGCCCGCCGCGTCCATGGGCAGGAGCGGAGCCGCCCAATCCGATGCCGATGCCCAGGGCGGCGGCAATCGCCACCACGGCGGCCACAAATGCCGGCCGCGCGCGGACACCAACCATTCGATCTCCTAGATAGAGGCGACAGCCGCAGTTCCGCCATGGACAATACGCACCATGGCAGGACCACGCGTGATCCATGCGGCCGGGGGCGTCGTGTGGCGACCCCGCCTCCCCGGAAAGTCGGAAGGGACGGCGACGCCTCGCACCAAGGACCGCGTGGAAGTGCTGATCGTGCACCGTCCGAGTTATGACGACTGGAGCTTTCCGAAGGGCAAACCCGACCACGGCGAGTCGCTGCCCGTGACGGCGGTGCGTGAGATCGCCGAGGAAACCGGCTACACGGTCCGGCTCGGTCATCCGCTTCCCGAAACGCTCTACCGCGTCAAGGGTGGAATGAAGCGGGTCTCGTACTGGGTCGCGCGCCCGGTGGGCAAGCCTGCGCCCTTCAAGCCGAATGCCGAGATCGACGAGGTGCGTTGGGTCAAGCCAAGCGAGGCCCGCAAGCTCCTGACCTACGATCACGACCGGATCCTGCTCAAGGCGTTCTCCGCGCTGCGTGAGGCCAAGGCTCACCGGACCCGCACGCTGATCGTTCTTCGCCACGCGGAGGCCAAGACACGAACGGGGTGGAAAGGCAACGACCTCGATCGCCCACTGATGAAACCCGGCGAAGCGCAGGCCCGCAAGCTGCAGCCCCTGCTGGGCGCGTACGGCATACGAAACATCCTGACGAGTCCGGCCGTGCGCTGCGCCCAGACTGTCGAGACCTACGCGCGATCGATCAAGGCCTTCCTGGAGGTCGATGATCGGCTGTCCGAAGAGACGACGGCGAAGCGGGTCGATCGATCGGTGGCCACCGCCGTGGAGCGCAAGGGCCCGCTGGTCATCTGCAGCCACCGCCCGACACTGCCGTGGGTGTTCGGGTCCTTGCGGCTCGAGCCACGCGAGCTCGCGCCCGGCGAGGGCGTCGTGGTCCACCATCGCCGCGGCCGGGTCGTTGCCGTCGAGCATTTTGCTCACCGAGCGGCAAGGCGCTGAAAAAGACTGAATCCCCGGCGCGCGCCCCGAGCATTGGCTCACCGTTCACCCTCCGTTCACCCAACGACGCGGGTCGGTTTATCTGGTGTCCCTAGCGTCCTGGTGACAGTCGGCAATTCCGCCGGCCTCACCGAGAGGGAAACACTCGATGAACCGCCAGTCAGTGCGCACAATGGTCACGGCCGCAGCTGCGCTCACCCTTGCCCTCGGCCTCACCGCGTGTGGTGCCGCCAACGAAGGAAGCGCCAGCAAGGCGCCGGCCGGCTCGAAGCTCAGCGGCACTTTGAACGCCGGTGGCTCCAGCGCTCAGGAGTCCGCGGTCGCCGCATGGAAGAAAGCGTTCCAGTCGACCAACCCCGGCGTGACCGTCAACTACGACCCGGTCGGGTCGGGCGGTGGCCGTGAGCAGTTCCTCGCTGGCGGGCTCGACCTCGCCGGCTCGGACGCGTACCTCACCGACGACGAGCTGACCAAGGCGAAGGATCGCTGCAAGAGCGACGTCGTCGAGGTTCCGGTCTACGTCAGCCCGATCGCCGTCATCTACAACCTCGACGGTGTTGACGACCTGAACCTCGCGCCGAAGACCGTCGCCGCCATCTTCGAAGGCAAGATCACGACGTGGAACGACGCCGCGATCAAGGCCGACAACCCGGACGCCAAGCTGCCGGCGACGAAGATCTCCCCGGTTCACCGCTCGGACGACTCGGGCACGACGGAGAACTTCACCGACTACCTCGACCAGACCGGTGAGGGCGCCTGGACCGGCGGCAAGACCAAGACGTGGCCGGTCAAGAGCGGTGAAGCCGCCGAAGGCACCTCGGGTGTCGTCGCCGCCGTCACCAACGGCAAGGGCACGATCGGCTACGCCGACGCAGGGCAGGCCGGCGACCTCGGCAAGGCGAACATCAAGGTCGGCGAGGACTTCACCAAGCCGTCCGCTGACGCCGCTGCCAAGGTGCTCGACGCCTCGACGGCCGTCGAAGGCCGCGCCGCGACTGACATCGCCATCGACGTCGACCGCAAGCTGACCGACAAGGGCGTCTACCCGATCGTCCTGGTCTCGTACCAGATCGCGTGCCAGTCGTACGACAAGAAGGAAACGGCTGATCTGGTGAAGGGCTGGCTCTCGTACGTCAGCAGCAGCGAAGGCCAGAAGGCCGCCGCCACCGACGCCGGCTCCGCGCCGCTGTCTGACGCGGTTGCCGAAAAGGTCAAGACCGCGGTCGAGACGATCGCGGCAGCCTGATTGGAATCCGGCCGTCCGACGCGTCCCATAGCGCGTCGGGCGGCCGGAGCAATCCCCACCACGTGAGGACTGAGCAGTGAGCACGACCACCCGAGCCCGCCATCAGGCGGACGTTGACGGCAAAGCCGTCACACGCTTGGGCGATCGTGTCTTCTCCGGCCTGTCCACCAGCGCCGCCGTCGTCATCTTGCTGGCGCTGGCCGGCGTTGCCACCTTCCTGACCGTCCAGGGCCTCCCCGGTATCACGGCCAAGCCGGACGAGGTCAAGAGCGGGCAGGAGTTCCTGCCTTACGTCCTGCCGCTGGTCTACGGCACGCTCCTCGCAGCTGTACTCGCGCTGGCCATGGCGGTTCCGGTCGCCATCGGCGTGGCTCTCTACATCTCGCATTACGCGCCCCGTCGGATGGCTACCTTCCTCGGGTACCTCGTCGATCTCCTGGCTGCCGTCCCGAGCGTCGTGTACGGCCTGTGGGGCATCGGCTGGCTGGCCCTCCGCCTCGTCCCGCTGTACGACTGGCTGAACGCCACGCTCGGCTTCCTGCCCTTCTTCGCCGGGCCGCCGTCACCGACTGGCCGCACCATCATGACCGCGAGCATCGTGTTGGCCGTCATGATCCTGCCGATCATCACCGCCATATGCCGCGAGGTCTTCCTGCAGACGCCGCGGCTCCACCAGGAGGCCGCGCTCGCGCTGGGCGCAACCCGCTGGGAGATGGTGCGATACGCCGTTCTCCCCTACGGCCGTTCCGGCATCGTGTCCGCCTCGATGCTCGGCCTGGGGCGTGCCCTCGGCGAGACCATGGCAGTTGCCATGGTGCTGTCTGCCGCGGGTGTCGTCTCGGTCAACCTGATCAGCTCGACCAACCCCAGCACGATCGCGGCCAACATCGCCCTGACCTTCAAGGAGGCCAGCGGGCTGAGCGTGAACGCGCTCATCGCTAGCGGCTTGGTGCTGTTCGTCATCACCTTCGCGGTAAATTTCGCGGCGCGCTGGGTGGTCAACCGCCGCAAAGAGTTCTCGGGAGCGAACTGATGACCACGACCATCGCGCCGAGTCCGGTTGCCGCCGGGCCCGGTCCCGGGCACTCGCCGCGCCACCTGCGCCGCAAGATGGTCGACCGACTCGTCACCGTGCTGGTCACCGGAGCCTTCCTACTGGCGATGCTGCCGTTGGCCAGCATTCTCTGGACCGTTATCTCCAAGGGGCTGCCGGTCATCAGTGCCGAGTTCTTCACCTACTCGATGCGCAATGTCGTCGGCGAAGGCGGCGGCATCTATCACGCCCTCATCGGCACGCTCCTGATCACCGGGGCTGCGGCGGTCATTTCCATCCCGATCGGCCTGCTGACCGCGATCTACCTGATCGAGTACGGAGACGGCCGGCCGCTGTCACGCATCGTGACCTTCCTCGTCGACGTCATGACGGGCATCCCGTCGATCGTGGCTGGCCTGTTCGCCTACGCGCTGTTCGTCCTGTTCTACGGACCCGGCGTGCGTATGGGCTCCGGCGGCGCCATTGCATTGTCGCTGCTGATGATTCCGGTCGTCGTCCGCTCCAGCGAGGAAATGCTGAAGCTGGTGCCGAACGAGCTGCGTGAGGCGTCGTACGCGCTCGGTGTGCCGAAGTGGCGGACCATCCTCAGGGTGGTCCTCCCCACGGCGCTGGCCGGCATCGTCACCGGCGTCACGCTCGCCATCGCCCGCGTCATCGGCGAGACGGCCCCGCTGCTCATCATCGCCGGCCTGTCCGATTCGGTGAACTTCAACCTGTTCAAGGACCGCATGGCGACACTTCCGGTGTTCGCCTACTCGGCCGTTTCCTCGCCAGGCGTCCCACCCCAGCCCAGCATCGACCGCGCCTGGGGGGCCGCGCTCGTCCTGCTGATCATCGTGATGGTGCTCAACCTGGTCGCTCGGATCGTCTCGGCAGTGTTCTCGCCGAAGGGCGAACGATGACTACAACCATCTCCGGAGGAGACATGAACCTCGCTGTCGTACCGCCGACTCCGTCCCTCACGGAGCATCCTCAGGCCGCGAAAGGACCGTCGATGGCCACCAGTATCGACGTCGCCGATCTCAACATCTACTACGGCGATTTCCTCGCCGTCCAGGACGTGACCCTGTCCATCCCGGCACGCTCGGTCACGGCCCTCATCGGTCCGTCCGGATGCGGCAAGTCAACCTTCCTGCGCTCGCTCAACCGCATGCACGAGGTCATCCGTGGCGCCCGTGTCGAGGGCAAGGTGCTCGTCGACGGCCGCGATCTCTACGCGCCCGACGTCGACCCGGTAGACGTGCGACGCATGGTCGGCATGGTCTTCCAGCGTCCCAACCCGTTCCCCACGATGTCGATCTACGACAACGTGCTTGCCGGCCACAAGCTGAATGCCGGCCGCGTCAAGAAGGCCGAGGCCGACATGATCGTCGAGCGTTCGCTGCGCCGTGCCGGCCTGTGGCTCGAGGTGCGCGACCGGCTCGACCGGCCCGGTTCCGGCCTGTCCGGCGGCCAGCAGCAGCGCCTGTGCATCGCCCGCGCCATCGCCGTCGAGCCGCAGGTCCTGCTCATGGACGAGCCGTGCTCGGCCCTCGACCCGATCTCCACGAGCGTGATCGAAGACCTCATCCACGAGCTCAAGGAGCTCTACACGATCGTGATCGTCACCCACAACATGCAGCAGGCAGCGCGCGTCTCCGACGTGACGGGGTTCTTCAATCTGTCCGGCATTGGCAAGCCGGGCCAGCTGATCGAGTCCGGCCGGACCGAGAAGATCTTCTCGAACCCCGACCAAGAATCAACTGAGGCGTACATCCAGGGCCGCTTCGGCTGACGGCCCGACACAGAAGAAACCCGCGGTTCCGATTGGACCGCGGGTTTCTTTATCCCCCCTGGCTCAGTGGCCGCACTCATCCCAGCAGTGGTCGCGGAATTCGGCTCCGGCCGAAGCCTGCAGATAAGTCAGATCGGCATCCGGGTGCGCGATGGGCATCTCCCGGTGTCGTGACGGATAGCCACCCGCAAGGTTGCGGACTTGATGGCTGTCCATTTCGAACGACGACTCTTCCATGGACTGACACCCCCTCTTCTCGATTCACGTTCGACGCTACGGGGGTACTCATGAGTAGGCCAGCGGCGGCACGTAAATCTTGGATGTCGGACTCATGACCCCTCTGCGTCGAGCCGCTGGATGACGTACGACTCGGTCGGTGATGGGTCGGCCAGGCAGGAGAGCCGAGCCTCGGGTCCGGCGACCCGCTTCACCTCGGCCGCGATCGACGCAGGCAGGGCATCAGAGCAGGTCAGCTCGACGCGCCACACGTCGGGCGCGACGCCGACAACGTCGGCATGCCGGATGGCATCGACGCCGGCCGGACCCCAGCGACGATGCGCTTCGACCGCGACGGCCTGCGCCGCTGGCTCCAACCAACTGAATCCGCGCAGATGCTCGACGGCCACCTGCGAACCGCCGATATGGCTGTCGACAAGACCGGCCGCGGAGTCGGCATCCACACGTCCGTAGTACGTCCCGTCGAGCGGGAACACCAGGTTGCCGGCGAATCGATGGCCGCCGACGTGGCTCGACTCCCAGACCAGGTCGCCGTGGCTCGCAGCCAGTGCCGCTGCGAGGGGACGCCCACGCACGCCGCAGCAGGTGTCGTGCCGCGCATGCGTGCACACCAAGGCCACCGGCTCGTCGGACCACCCGTCGGTGGATGTGGCCCCGACGGCGTCGACGAGGGCCTCGAGATCGGCTGGCGTCTCCCAGGTTCCCCAGAGCGCTCGCCGAGCCCGCGCGTCGGCGACAGCCCATCGACGCAACTCCCCTGTGCGTAGTCCCGGTCGACGCACTAGGAGCACCTTCGCCCGGGCGGCGGCTGTCGCATCGGCCAGCGCGTCCCGCACGTCGTCGCTGAAGACCTCAAGCGCCTTGCGCGGCCACGGCGTCGGGAACTCGACCAAAATGAATCGGTCAGCCCTAGAGGCAGTGCCGGCGAGCTCTTCGCTTCGTTCGGTCGCAGCCGCAGCGCACCGGAACGCGCTGGTCACCGTTCGATGATGAGGTGGATCAGGCTGTAGGCAAGCGCGCCGACGATTCCGGCCATCGGCAAGGTGATGACCCATGCGGTGATGATGCTTCGTGCCACGCCCCACCGCACGGCCCGAAGGCTCTTGGTGGCGCCCGCACCCATCACCGAGGACGTCATGGTGTGCGTCGTCGACACCGGCGCATGCTGGCCGATGGCCATGAAGTACAGGACGAACGACGCCGTCATTTCGGCGGCGAACCCTCGCGGCGGGTCGAGTGCGATGATTCGCCGACCCATCGTCCGCATGATGCGCATGCCGCCGGAGAAGGTGCCGAGCGCAATGGCGGTCGCGGACGCGACAATCACCCACGTCGGCACGGAGTCAGCGTTCGGAAGCTTTCCGGCCGCAACCAGAGCCAAGACGATGACACCCATCGTCTTCTGGGCGTCCTGCAGCCCATGGCCAAGCGAGAGCATGGCTGCCGAAACCACCTGGGCGAGACGAAATCCGCGATTGACCGGCTGCGGACGGGCCCTGCGAAAAATCCACATGATCGCCGTCATCACCAGGAAAGCGCCGCAGAAGCCGAGCAGCGGACTGACCACCATCGGAATGGCGACCTTCTCGATCACCTTGTCCCAGTTGACGGTGATTCCCGCCGACAGCCCAACGCCGATGAGCCCGCCGATCAGCGCATGCGACGACGACGACGGGATGCCGAAGTACCAGGTGATGAGGTTCCAGGTGATCGCGCCGACCAACGCGCTCATGATCACGGTCAGCGCGTGGATCTCGGTGAACCCCTCGAATCCGGTAAGGATGTCGGCGATCGTCTTGGCCACCTCGACACCCAAGTAGGCGCCGGCGAAGTTGAGCACCGCGGCCATCGCCAAGGCGATACGTGGGGTCAGAGCCCGCGTCGACACCGACGTTGCGATCGCATTGGCCGCGTCGTGAAACCCGTTGGTGTAGTCGAAGAAGAGTGCAATGCCAATGGTGAGAATCACCAAGGCGAACGCGAGGTCCACTCAGGATTCCTTGACGGCGATCTGCTCTACCGTGTTCGCCACCGACTCCAGGGCGTCAATGGCCTTCTCCAGCGAGTTGACGATGTCCTTGAGTTTGAGCACGTCCATCGTCTTGTAGTTACCGCTGAACAGGTCGGCGAGGATGCGGCGGTAGGACCGGTCACCCTGGTTTTCGAGACGGTTGATCTCGATCCAGTACTCCTCGAGGTTCTTCATGCTGCGCAGGCGGGGCATGCTCTCGGCCGTCAGCTGCACGGCGCGTTGCAGCACGTCGACCTGGCCGGCAAATTCCGGTGGGAGCACATCGACTCCGTAGAGGAGGATGAGGTCGACCGTCTCGTCCATGTAGTCCATCACGTCATCGAGGCTGCTGCCCAACGCGTAGATGTCCTCCCGGTCGAACGGAGTGATGAACGTGCTGTTCACCAACTTGACGATGCGGTGCGTCGTCTCGTCTGCTTGGTGTTCTGCCTCGCGCATCTGTTCGGCGATGGCCTCACGGTCAGCCGCGGGGTCGAGGATCTGGGCCAGCAGTGCCGCCCCATGAACGAGGTGCGAAGCGGATTCGGAAAAAAGGTCGTAGAACGACGATTCCAGTGGACGAAGGCGAAGTCCCACGATGGCTCCTGTTCAGGGTCTGTTGGCCGTAGCCATGCTAGGGCCCGGCGGAGCTTTGGTGTCAATTACGACTTGAATCCAAGGTGAACGGCAGGTGAACGCGGCAAGCGTTCAACGGGCGACGACGCCCAGGATCTCGTCGACCTCGCGCTGGGTCAGATTGCCTTCGTGCTCGGACGCGGCGATCATCAAGCGACTCGTCAGCTCGATCTCGTCCAGCGCCGTGTCGTCCCGCAGCCGCGCATCGAGCGGCATAGGCGTTGCCATCGGGTCCCGACCCCCTCGTCACCCCACATGAACTGGATATTGACCCTACGCGCGTTCCTGCACCGGTGTGGCCCTTTCGCCAGATGAGGCAAACTGGTCCGGCACTCCGGCGGCCGCCCGGGGCCTCTAGCTCAATTGGCAGAGCAGCGGACTTTTAATCCGCGGGTTGTGGGTTCGAGTCCCACGGGGCCCACCAGTGGGGAGACATGCGGCCATCGGCTAGATCTGTCGTGCTCCTACCCTCGCGAACAGCCAGCGATATCCGAAGAAATTCAGCGTCATGCCGGCCGCCATGGCTACCACCCTGGCCGCAGGCGTCACCAGGGTGAGTGAGAGGTGAGGGGTCCAAACGGCCGCCGCCTCAAGCACTCCACGGATCACCAGCGACTGGACCACGAAGGCCGAGAACCAGTGATGGTCGCGAAGCCGACGTAGGTTCTCACCCCTCTTGAGTCCGATCGGAATACCCAGCGACGGTTGATGGCGTAGCTGACGGTCATCACGACGGCCGTGGAAATCACATTCGACACAATGGGGTCAAGCCTTGCTCCGACCGCAAGGAGCGTGAACAGGGTGAAGTCGAAGGCCGTGTTGAACAGGCCGACGAGCAGGTAGCGGTCGGCGCCCTGCAAGATCGCGGGGAGTCTCATCTGTGATTCCTACGGCGACGTGGGCGAGCCGCCCAGCGACGGCAGTTGGAGGTAGAACAGCCGTCGCATCTCGGCTCGAGCCTTCAGGATGCCGCGGAGCACCATCCCGATCCCCACGGCGGGGACGCCGATCGCCACGAGCGCCGTCGCGACGATCAGCGTCGGGAACCGCTCGACCAGGCCGGTGCGGAGGAAAGCGATGACGACCGGGATCCCTGTGCCGACACCGTTGAGCAGCACGAGGGCCCCGATCCACATGTGATCGATTGCTTCTTGCGACTCCTTGGGTGACGGCCGACGCGTCGGCAGCAGTTCTTGCCGATCGAGATCGCAGCCGTCCGGACCTTCATCAGCGCTTCACAGCCGCTTCCTAACGTAGGCACACGCGAGCTTCCCAGGCTCGACATGACCAACAACAGGAGCAACCCATGACCATCGCCGGCCTCCCCCTTCATCCGCTGGTCGTCCACGCGGCTGTCGTACTCGCACCCTTGGCGGCGATCGTGGCGCTCGCGCACAGCTTGGTGCCTCGCTGGAGGTGGGCTCTACGCCACGTGTCCGCTCTCGCTGCAATCCTCGCTGCCCTGTCCGTACAGGTGGCGGCCATGACCGGAGACTCGCTGGCCGCGAGCGAAGCACCCGTCAGCAAGCTGGTGCGCGTGCACGAAGCCTGGGCAGGACGCCTGGAGTTCAGCGTCTGGGTGCTCGCCGCCGTGGTCATCGTGGCCTGGTGGTTCCTGCCGCACGAGTCCCCGCTGCCAGGCCATGCCCGTTCACCGCGCGCGGTCGCTTGGGCGCCCGTGGTGAACCGGGCAGTCATCGCGCTGATGCCGACCGCGGCCTTGGCGACTCTGGTCCTGGTTGCCTTCACCGGCCACGCCGGTGCGGAGGCGGTCTGGGCTCGAGCCTGAACTCCGAGCAGGCACCCGTCCGATTTGCGGACGGCGGAAGCACGTCATGGGTACGTTCGTCAGCGACCGCCGCATCAGAGGAGACCCCATGGCCGAGACTTTCGTTGAATCGCCAGCGGAAACGGCCGACAACTTCCTGCAACTGGTGGCTGCCATCCTGCTCGGCCTGGCCGCGACGTTCACCGCGGTGTCGGCGTACGAATCGGCGCAGATGGACGGTGCGGCGCTGAAGGGCTACACGAACTCCACCCGCACGCTGAATGACGCGAACGCGTTCTACGGCCAGGGGAACCAGACGACGGCCATGGACCAGCAGCTCTTCATCGCCTACGCCACCGCAAGCCACGAAGGCAACGACAAGCTTGCCCGCTATCTCAAGACGATGATGCGTCCGGAGCTCAAGGGTGCCATCAGGTGGTGGAAGAAGAGTGGGACGACAGCCCCGCCGCTCGACCCGAGCGTGCAGGCGAATCCGTACGACGTCGAGGACTTCGACCAGGCGTGGGAGCTCGAGCACCAAGCGAGCCATCAGTACAAGGCGGCCGTGCGGGCCGACAACAGAGGCGGCAAGTTCCAGCTGTCTACCGTGCTCTTCGCACTGACCCTTTTCTTCGGGGGCATTTCCACTCTGTTCCGGCGCAAGAAGGTCTCCCACGGCCTACTCATGATCGGCGCAGTGACACTCGTCGCGGGAGTGATCGAGTTGGCGCGAGCATTTCTGGCCTGAAGACCCACCGTGACTCGAACGCTGCGCGCTCTCTTCGTCATCGTCGTTTGCGTCGCGCTCGGGTATGCCCTCCGCAGCTATCTCGACGCGGAGAACGAGCCGGCTCAGCCTGCTCCCCGAGCCCCCAACACGGCACTCCTCCACGTCACGTCGCTCAAGGACGGCGACTCGTGGGATGCGTCGGACGGGCGCGAGTACCGGCTCGGCCTCGTCAACACGCCCGAGCCGTCGGAGCCCTGCTTCCGCGAGGCCAGGCAGTTCACCGGCCGGTTCCTGGCCGACGGCTTCAGGCCCAACGCGTATGCGATCGACGTCCACGGCCGCCACGTCGCGGAGGTGTTCGACTCGGTCGGCCGTTCGCTCAACGTGGCGCTGGCGAAATCCGGTCTCGCCGACGGGAAGTACCTGAACAACTTCCGCCACGAGAACCCCGAGCTCGCGGAGCGTGTCGACGAGGCGCTGGCTTCCGCAGCGAAGCCGGCTTGCCGAGTACGGTGAGCGCATGACGGCAGTGAAGAGCCCCTTCATCATCGGCTTCGGAATTGTGACGGTCATTCACCTCCTCCTCGTGGGTTTCGACGTGTCTCCATGGGACACCATCACCAAGTGCCTCCTGGCGCCGTTACTGGCCGCCTGGGCCTGGCAGCTCGAGGGGCCGCGGTTGCTCGTCATGGGGCTCGTCTTCTGCTTCTTCGGCGACCTGTTCATGGACCTCGACGGCTGGTTCGTCGCGGGTATGGCGGCGTTCGCGGCGGCGCACGTCTGCTTCATCACGCTGTTCCTGCAGCGCGGCGCACTCGCGGCGTTGAGCGAGAGCATCGCCGGCACCGAGCGGTGGCGGGCGGCCCTGGCCGTCGTGTATCTCGGGGGCGCCCTTGCCGTAGTCGCCTGGGCATGGGGAGGATTCGACCCGACCGTGCGCTTCGCCGTCCCCGTATATGCGCTCTTGTTGGCCAGCACCGCCACGACGTCGATGGCCCTGGACACCCGCTCCGGCGTCGGAGCCGCGCTTTTCGTCCTCTCCGACTCCCTCATCGCGCTCGGCGAGGCCGGCCGTCTCGACGCCACGGCCACCTGGCACCGCCTGACGGTGATGGTGCTCTACCTCTTCGGCATCTTCCTGATCACGGCCGGCGTGCTCAACCGCGAACGCCGGACGCGTCGCATTGCCGCCGACGGCTTCGACATCACGCAGCGCACGGACTGCTGGCCGCGGCTGCCCGCGACCTGAGACCTCAACCCGCGAGCGGCCATCCGGCTGGGTCGTCGGTGCTGCGGCCGACGCGCTCGGCGTAGGCGTTCCAGTCGGCGGCTCGCTCGGCGAACCAATCGCGCTGCCGGGCCATGAGGTCGGACATGGTGAGCGTCCCGACGTGCGGATGGCGCGCGGCCAGTTCGACGGCAACATCCCGGGCGACGCGGGCGTCGCATGCAGCGTCGTGGGCGTTCTCAACATCGATGCCGTAGTAGGACGCGACGTCGACCAGGCGACGCGGGCCGAGCCCACCGCGTTCGATGCCCCAGTCGACGACCAACGGATCGACCACCACCAGACGATGCCAATCGGGCTGCGTGAGGCCGTGCCGGTCGGCTTCGGCCCGCAGCATGGTCAGGTCGTAGGCCGCATTGAAGACGACGAGCCCCACCTGCCGGTGGACCAGCGACTGCACCCAGTCGACGACGACGGCGAGGCCCTCAGCGGACGACGGCGCATCGACCAACATCTCCTCGGTGATGCCGTGCACGCGCGCGGCCTCGGGCGGAATGGGGACACCCGGATTGACCAATCCAGTGATGTCGAAGCCAGTGGGGGTACCGCCCGCGCTGACCTGGCGCGGGGGATGGTCGAGGAGGGCGTAGCTGAGCACCCGGTCGGAACGCGGGTCGACGCCGGTGGTCTCGAAGTCGAGCGAGGCCAGCGGAAGCCGATGCCAGCCGTCGTGGCTTCCGCGCTCCGGCGGCTTGGGCGAGCACGCCACGCACCAGGTGCGCCACCGGCCGGACGTGCGCGTCAGCGCGCCGGCGCCGGCGGCCACGTGGACCGCGCACGAGTCACAGAACCCATCGAACCGGTTCGTCCGCACGCTCCACCTCCTTGGCCGACCACGCTAGGCGGCGGCTCCGACAGGTTGGGTGAGCGACATGCGGCCTGACGTCGTCAGTCGTGGTTCGCGTCGCGGTCGGCCGGTTCGGCGAGCCGCTCGTGAACGGCGTCGTCGTCCTTCCGGTCATCGTCGTCGGCCGGCTTGCCGTTGCCGTTGATGCGCTCAAGCTCGGTGACCTTGCCCTTGAGCTCGCGCACCTTCTTACGCTGATGGCCGAGACGCATGCTCGTGCCGACCACCAAGAGTCCGAACAGCAGGCCGGCAATGGCGCCAGCTGCACTCCCGTTGCGGAAACCGGGGGCTTCGGACGTCAGGATCGTGCGGCCATCGGCGGCCGCCGAGCTCGTGCCCACGGCCACCGCCACGGTGAGCCAGTTCGGCAACGCCAGGGCGATGGCGATGAGGGCGACGATCAGCCGCCAGGTCCAGTTGAAGAAGCGCCGACGCGTCTGGGCGAAGACGACGAGCGGGACGAACGTGAAGAGTGCCCCGACGCCGAAGCCGTAGGCGATGCCCTGCACTCGGCTGCCGCCGACACGGGTGCCGACCTGCTCGGCCCACCAGCGCGGGAAGAAGGCCGCGGCAGCTCCATAGGCGAGATAGCCGACGGCGACCAGGACGAGAACCAGCACCAGCCAGTTCACGATCTTGCCGGCCGAGATGCCCCCGCGGTCGTAACGGCGTTCTTCGTGCTTCCACCCCTCGTCGAATGACTCCGGATGTGCGTTCAGGTCCCCCTCAGACATGGGCCCATCCTCCCCTGAATTTCCCCCGACATCCGGGATCTCGGGCCGCGTGGCGCAGCGGTTACCCTCTACCAATGCGCATCGCGACGTGGAACATCAACTCCGTACGGACGCGCATCGACCGCCTGACCGACTGGCTGCAACGCGCCGAGGTCGACGTCGTGGCGCTTCAGGAGACGAAGTGCCGGGACGATCAGTTCCCCGGGCTCGAGCTGAGCGGGTTGGGTTACGAGGTGGCCCATTTTGGGCTCAACCAGTGGAACGGCGTCGCGATCCTGTCCCGCGTCGGCTTGGACAACATCACCACCGCGTTCGCGACCGACCAGCCGCAGTTCGGCGATCCGCCCATCCTCGAGGCGCGGGCGATCGGGGCGGACTGCGGCGGAGTCCGCATGTGGAGCCTCTACATCCCGAACGGCCGCGAGCTCGGCAACCCGCACTACGACTACAAGCTGGCCTGGCTGGAGAGCCTGCGCATCGCCGGCGCCGGCTGGCTGGCCGACGACCCGAACGCGCAGATCGCGCTCACCGGCGACTGGAACGTCGCGCCCGAGGACGACGACGTCTGGGACATGGCGTTCTTCGCCAACACCACGCACGTGTCCGAACCCGAGCGCGCGGCGTTCCGGGGCATCGTCGAGGCCGGGTACGCGGACGTCGTGCGGCCGCACACCCCGGGGCCGGGCGTCTACACCTACTGGGATTACAAGCAGCTGAGCTTCCCTAAGAAGCGCGGCATGCGGATTGACTTCGTCCTCGGGTCGCCGGCGCTGGCCGAGCGGGTGACCGGCGCGTTCATCGACCGTGAGGAGCGCAAGGGCAAGAGCCCGAGCGACCATGCTCCCGTGGTCGTCGATCTCGCAGACTGAAATCTCCTCCCACGGTGGGGTTCGCGGCGGTAGTCCGCGCCCGTAGGCTCGGCGCATGAGCGACACCTCACGCGAATTCGACGTTGTCATCTTCGGCGCCACCGGCTTTGTCGGCGAGCTCACCGCCCGATACCTGGCCGAGCATGCCCCCGCCGGCACGCGCATCGCGCTGGCCGGGCGGAGCGAGGCAAAGCTCGAGAAGATCCGTGCCGGGTTGCCGACGGCAGCAAAGGACTGGCCGCTGATCGTCGCCGACTCCGACTCCCCCGCCTCGCTCGACGCGATGGCGGCGCGGACACGCGTCGTGGCGACGACGGTCGGCCCGTACCTCAAGTACGGCGAGGCGCTGCTGTCAGCCGTCGCCAATGCCGGCACCGACTACATCGACCTGACTGGCGAAGTGCCGTTCGTCCGCTATGCCATCGACAAGTACGACGAGCTCGCGGCGAGCACCGGAGCCCGGGTGGTGCCCGCGTGTGGCTATGACTCGATCCCTTCGGACCTGGGCGTCTGGGCCCTGCACCGACGCGTCGAGGCTGACAAGGCCGGCACCCTCGGCGACACGACGATGGTGGTCATGGGCTTCAGCGGCGGGCTTTCCGGCGGCACGGTCGACACCATGCGCGTCGTCACCGAGCTCGCCCGCGACAAGGAGCAGCGCAAGGTCCTGGTCAACCCCTACGCGCTCTCCTCGGGCCCGAACGACCGCCCCGAACGTCGCTCCGCGCCGTCGGACACGCCCATCGAGAAGGCGTCGAAAGTCGATCCCTCCCTCACCGGAACCATTGCTCCCTTCCTCATGGCGAGCTACAACACCCGGATCGTGCGCCGCTCCGACTTCCTGCTCGGCGGCGCCTACGGACCGACGTTCTCCTACCGCGAGACCATGCGGGTCAAGGGCAATGCCGTCACGTCGCGAATCGGAGCCGGTGTCGTCGCGGCCGGATTGGGAGCGCTTTTCGGCGGACTCTCGATGAAGCCGACCCGCCGCGTCCTCGACCGCTTCCTGCCCAAGCCGGGCGAAGGGCCGTCGGAGGAAGCGCGCAACAAGGGGTTCTTCAAGCACAAGGTCTTCACGACGACCTCGACCGGCAAGCGGTACGTCGCGACCGTGGAGGCCCAGGGCGACCCGGGCTACAAGGCCACGGCCATGATGTTCGGCGAAGCGGCGCTGACTTTGGCGCTCGATCGCGGCAAGCTGGCCGACGTCCGTGGGGTCATCACGCCGGCCGTAGCCATGGGCGATGCGCTCACCGACCGACTGCGGGCTGCGGGCATGACGATCGAGGCGGGGCCGCTCAGCTGAGTGACTGAGCGCCGGCTACTGCTGGGCGATGAACTCGAGCGCCTCGCGGTAGCCGTCGATCCCGCGACCCGTGATGACGGCCGCGGCGTGAGGCGTCACCACCGACGTGTGCCGGAAGACCTCCGGGCGCTGCGCCGGGTCGGAGATGTGCACCTCCACCAAAGGGCCGGTGAGCTGGGCGCACGCGTCGAAGATCGCGTATGAGTAGTGCGTCCACGCGGCGGCGTTGAGGACGACCGGCGAGCCGTCGTCGGCGGCGTTGTTAAGCCAGTCCAGCAGGTCGCCCTCGTGGTTCGTCTGGCGCACATCGACGTCGAGCCCGAGGTCGGCTCCCCACTGCTGGCACAGCCCGACGAGCTCGTCATATGTCGTGGAGCCGTAGATCTCGGGCTGCCGTCGGCCGAGGCGCCCCAGGTTCGGGCCGTTGAGGACCAAGACGGTCATGGTCACCTCACCTGGACGATCAGTGCGCCGGCCGCTCCTGATGCAGTCACATCGTACGGGCCGGCGGCCGGGAGCCTCGCTTCGTCGCCAGCGTTGAGCAGCTCCCCGCCGACCCGCAATCGACCAGAAGTCACGTGGACCACGGCGGGGCCGACGACCGACTCGGCGTCTCCATCGCCGAACAGCCTGACCTGGACGTCGACCGGCTCCTCGCGCGTCATGACCTGGAGGAACCGCAGCGGCTCGGTCTGCGACGCGTTGCGCTCGGAGTGCTCGATGCCGGCGCCCGCACTGATCGAGCGGAGCTCGCCAGCGTTGATGACATAGCTGCGTCCCCCGGTGTCCTCGTGCGCCAGCCGGCCGTCGAGGACGAGCGTGAAGATGGTGACGTCGGAATGGCGGTGCGCGTCATAACCACCGCCGGGCGGCACGAGTTCCTCGTTGATCGCGATGACCGGGCCGAAGCCGACGTTCTCCGGGTCGTAGTGCCGGCCATAGCTGAACGAGTGGAACGTCGTGATCCCGTCTTGGTCGGTGCGGAATCGGTCGTCGACCCGCCTGGTGTCGATGGCGTCGCTCATGCGTATCCCAGCGCGTGCAGCCGCTCGTCGTCGATGCCGAAGTGGTGGGCGATCTCGTGGGCGACGGTGATGCCGATCTCGCGGACGACATCGTCCTCGCTGTCGCAGATGGCGAGGATCGAGGAGCGGACAACCACGATGCGGTCCGGCAGGACGCCGCCGTAGGCCGTGTCACGTTCGGTGAGCGCGATGCCGTCGTACCAGCCAAGGAGGCCCGGATCGTCGGGCGGCGGCTCGTCCTCGATGAACAGCGCCACGTTGTCGAGCTGCGCGGTCAACTCCGCCGGGATGGCGGCGAAGGCCTTCTCTACGAGTTCGGCGAAGCGCTCGGGGCTGACGTCCACACTCCCATCCTGCCGTGTGGTTCCGCTACGCTCCGCAGCCGTGACCGAAGCAACAGGTACGAGAACGTGACCCTCTTTCTTGTACCCCCAACGGGATTCGAACCCGTGCTACCGCCGTGAAAGGGCGGCGTCCTAGGCCGCTAGACGATGGGGGCCAGGCAATGTCATTGCCGGGGAGTCAGCATAGTGCGTCCGGACGCATCGTCCGGCAGGTGGCCTAGACCGCGATCGGCACCGGGCGACTGTTGGCGCTGTGGATGAGCCTCGCCTCGAAGTCGATGGCCGTGATCACCCGGCCCACGGATCGCGCCTGGGCATCGTCGGGGCTCTCGACGATGACGAAGCGGTCGGGTCCGCTCACAGCGGACTCGACGATCAGGTCGTCGACGCCGCTCAACAGCCCGACGATCAGCTCTTGCGCGTGGTCGTCAGAGACCCCATAGATCTGCACGATCCATCGATTCACGTTCGCTCCCCCCGAAGACGTGTTGTTCAGTTTTACACTCGCCGCGCCCGACGCGCCACCACACACGTGCGGGACTGAATACTGGCAAGGTGACCGACCAGCCTCAACACGGTGCAGGCCGTTTCGCACCGTCACCCTCGGGCGACCTTCACGTCGGCAACCTGCGGACGGCCCTGCTGGCGTGGCTCTTGGCCCGGTCGACCGGCCGCGCCTTCGCCCTGCGCATCGATGACCTCGACCGCGTCCGCCCGGGTGCGGAGAAGGCGCAGTTGCGAGACCTCTCGGCGCTCGGTTTGGACTGGGACGGACCGATCATGCGGCAGAGCGAGCGGCGGGACGCCTACTCGGCGGCCATCGGCCAGCTGTCCGACGCCGGCCTCACCTACCCGTGCTTCTGCACGCGGCGCGAGATCCAGGAGGCGCCGTCGGCTCCGCACTCGCCACCCGGTTCGTATCCGGGGACGTGCCGAGAGCTTTCCCCTGCCGAGCAGAGCCGTCGCGCCGCCGAACGGCCGGGCGCCCTTCGGTTGCGCTCCGAGGCAACCGAATGGACCGTCGTCGACCAGCGCCACGGCTCCGTGACGGGCATCGTGGACGACCTCGTACTTCTGCGCAACGACGGTGTCCCGGCATACAACCTGACCGTCGTGGTGGACGATGCCGCGCAATGCGTCGACCAGGTTGTGCGGGGGGACGACCTGCTGTGGTCGGCACCGCGGCAGGCGTATCTCGCGTCGCTGCTCAGGCTCGAGGTGCCCGCGTACGTCCATGTCCCGCTTGCCGTGAACACGGCCGGCGCTCGGTTGGCTAAACGCGACGGTGCGGTCACGATCTCTGCGCTGGCGAGCCGCGGGATCGACGTCTTCCGCCTCATCGCCGACTCCCTTCACCTCGCCGGGTCGACCCCGGCCGAGGCGCTTGCCGAGTTCGACCTGGCGACGGTGCCGGCGGATCCGTGGGTGTTCGTTCCGCCCGCCTGAGTGCGGGTGGATCCGCTTTGTTTCGGGCTTCGACCGTGCGGTAGAGTCGCGGACGCATCTTGGCCCCGTGGCGCAGTTGGTTAGCGCGCCGCCCTGTCACGGCGGAGGTCGCGGGTTCGAGTCCCGTCGGGGTCGCCAAAATGCCCATCTCCCGCTCGCTTCACGGCGAGCGGGAGTGCCCGGCCAGGTAGCTCAGTTGGTACGAGCGTCCGCCTGAAAAGCGGAAGGTCGTCGGTTCGACCCCGACCCTGGCCACCATAGGAATAGCAACAGAAAATTACCGGTGAATCGTCGGCGACACGTTGGCTATCCCGCCAGAATCCCGCCATACCGAGTTCAACCTGCGGGCAAAGTCATGGTTCCCTCAAACCGACGGATGCGGGTGCTTCACGATCTGAACAAGTTCCTCATCGCACCGGATCCCAACACCAATGTCACGGCAATGTCGTGGTCCATCCGCTCGACCATCGAGTTGTAGGCGTCGCCAGCAGCAAGCTGCCCTGCAAAGTGCCTGGACGCGCTGATTGATTCCGGCAGCGAAAGGGACCCGGTTGCCGTTTCCAACGAATCCGAGCGAACCACGGTCGTCCGTGAAAAGAGTGCCGATTGGCTCTCCGCTTAGGCGGACCGTCGCCCACCGTCCGACATCAGGCAGGTCGGCGGCCTCCCAGCGATGTTCGGGGACGAAGGAGAAAGCGGTGCCCCTCTCTGTCGTAGACGCCCATCACCCGCCACCACCCTGCCGAAATAACGTGCCCAGCACGTCGTGGAACTCCGTCACGATGAGGTCGAACTGTTCAGGGAAAATCCTCAAGGCCGCGCCGTAGGCGACCAGCGGCCAGACTCCAGCGCGTGCCGAGGTCTGGACGTAGAACCGGATTTCCTTGGTGATTTCAGGGGCAGCGCCGGTGGACAGGAACCCGAAACCCTTGTCGCTGTCGGTCCACAGTGTGCCCACGGCATCTCCGTCCTTGCTGAGGGTTGCCCACCTCCCCCAAGCATCCCGGTTCGGAGCCGCGTACGTCGGTACGACGGGAGAGTCCAGGCTCAGGATGAAGAGACCCTTGTCCGTCATGCGCGTGGCTCCGCGTGCCGCCGAGGGAGAGAACCGTGGACGAGGACCGACGTGACACCCTCCTCCAGTTCCAACAGGCCGCGAACCAGAGCGAATGCAGTTTTCGAGGTATAGCCGAACCCGGCGAACGTGAAGATCAGGCTGTTCGCCTTGACGCCGAGATCAGTTTCGCCGCCCCTTCCCTCGAAAGTGAGTGACAGGACGCCGTCGGTCTCGAGGATTCCGGCGTCAGCACCATCGCGGCTGAAGACGGCCCAGTAGCCAGGACGGCGCTCCCTGCTGACGGCGTAGCGCCTTGGCGGCTCCCACACGACGCGTAATTCTCGCGAAATCCATTCCATTGCCGCTCCTCGCGCGATTTCGACATTTCTGAAACTATATATCGATCTACGTAATATCTCATTTCTTTTTGATATTCGTCCGTTCTTCTCAATAATTATTGGAATGGCAGGGATTATTGACGCCGATGACGTCTGGCTGCTAGCGTCTCCAGAGACCCGCCGGGCCGACCGGCCACGTTTTAAGAAAGGTATTATCATGTATTTAGAATCATCTGAATATCAAGGATTGCTAGACCAACTGGAGGAGGTGCTGTCGTTACTTCCCAGCTTTGAGTGCGAGAACGGCCACATCCTGTGGACGCGCCACCAGACGCGAAGCTTTGATGTCGCGGCCTGCCGAATCGGCAGCACGCTTCTCGAGACGGGCGCCTGGATGGAGTACGGCTGTACAGCGGACTGGGAGCCAATCTGATGCGCAGACAGCACGCCATCCTTAACGTGCAGCGTGGAGCGCCTCGCGCGGCGGTGAATGCGCGCTACTCGGGGCTGACCGTTGGAGAACTTCTTAAGATGACGGACACAGAAATCCGCACCGTCATGGCCGAGTTCGCCGCCTACTACGTCCCGCCAGTTCGCGTCGACATGTACGCGTTCCATGCGGGCGCGACAACGTGGCTCGACGCTCTTCGCAGGGGCGCATACGCGTACGACGAATTCGCAGCCTTCGACATCGTGCGCCACCTCGACCTTTGGTATGTCGACTTAGACAAGGAGCTGGCCGAATGGCGAATGCGAGACGAGACGGATGACTGACGACGTGGGCCCAGTCGATACCGGAATAGCAGACCAAGGCGACGACGATCGCTACGCGCATTGGAACGCGTGGTTCGAAGCTCAAGAGCTCGCCTACATGCAGTCGCTGGAAAGCGAACGCCGCCGGAACGCCCTCACCCAAGAGCTACACGCTCGCGCCTACGAAGAGTGCGCATTTCTGGAGGTAGAGGTCTTAGGCAAGGACAAGAACGATCATGAGACCCATGTAGTGCGACGGCTTTGGGACGGCGTTGCCCGCGACGGGAACACTGGAGCTCCCGACCCCGACGACGACCTACTCAAGCTGTGGGTCGAGAAACAGCTCTCGAAGGCGGACGATGAAGTATCCAATGCGGCGCGGCGACGGTCGATCGACGCAATGGCTGACGCCGCAGCTTTCGAAGCGCCCGACACAACGACGTTTCCACGGCTGACCGACGCACTCGATGCCGACCTCGAGCCGACGAACTATCTCATCGACGGCCTGCTCGCAGAGCGCGAGAACTTGGTGCTTGCTGCGGGCTACAAGGCTGGCAAGTCGACAGTTGCCATGCATCTGACGATGTGCCTGGCCACCGGCAACCCGTTCTTGGGGTGCCCGGTAAAGCCGCTCGAAGGGACCGTCGGCTATTGGGATGTTGAGTTGGACGTCAACTACGCCGTCGACCAGTTCCGCAACATGAACATGCCACGCGACGCTACCGATCGCATCGCCTACCGAAACCTGAAGGGCTACCCACTTCCCCTGCATACCGAAGCGGCCTTCGACTGGGCCGTGAAGGACCTGACGGAACAAAACTGCAAAGTCTTGGTCATCGACACATTTGGACGGATCTTCTCCGGGGACGAGAGCAACAATAACGAGGTACGCGATTTCCTGCTGCGGCTCGATCTCCTCAAGCGACGCGCGAACGTCGAGTCAATCATCTTGATCACTCACACGGGCCATGTGCAGGAAGGACAGAAACCGCGTTCGCGCGGCGCCTCGTACTTCGGCGACTGGGGCGGGTCCCTCTGGGGCCTGGAACGAGTCTCCAGCGACGAGGCGAGCAACGTGAGGCGTCTGCAGATAGGGACTGGCCGTGGGGTTGAACCTCAAACGCTCCATTTCTCTTGGACTCCCGAAGATGGCATCCAACTCGCCGATGCACCGGTGTCGCAACGGCAGTCAAAGAACGACGAGCTAAGCAGCAAGGCTTGGGAATTCGTCCGCAGAACGCCACGATCCAGCATCACTGCAGTCCTCAAGGGGCTCAACCTGACACCTGGTAAGCGCAACACCGTCGCCACGATCCTTACTAAGTTTGTCACCGATGGCACCATGACGATGGAGTGGGCCGGATCAGCGAAGTTGTTCAGCGTGCTGGAGATCTTCAATGAATTCGACTAGTGCACGTCGCGCTGCAATGCAGACAGAGATCGGTGCACTGCTGCAGTGCACACACCCCTTTAGGGGTGTGCACCGCTGCGTTCGGCGAGCAGCGAAACAGCGCGAGCGGCTCGACCGATGACCGCCGCTGGCGGAGATTTGTCCTCCAACCGCTCCGACGCCGTGATCGTTGGCGGCTACCTCGCGCGTGAAGTTCTGACGTCGTTGAAGACAGATGCGCGTTCGGCCGTCGGTCGTGGCGAACAGCGAACGTCGGCCCATCGCTTGGAGCCAGAGTTGCTGACTGCGGCTGAGGCAGCGGCGGTGCTGAATATCGCTCCCTCGACGCTTCGAGACTGGGCAGCAAAGGGCCAGGGCCCACGTGTCTATCGCTTGGGTCCGAGGCAGTTCCGCTGGGACCGACACGACTTGTTGGCCTTCATGTACTCGCGGAGGTCCGATGGCGCTTCGTGAACGGAGACTCCAAGACGGAACGAAGCGCTGGGACGTCCGGTATCGGCCACCGGGCTCGCGCCGGGAGATCAGCGAAACTTTTGCCAGCAAGGATCGCGCCCAGTATCGCGAAGCCGAACTGCGCATGGAACGGTCCGACGGTCGTCTGGTTGCATCCCGACGGGACGTGATCCGAGTCAAAGATGCCTACGAGAGCTGGATTGAAACCAGGCGCCGCTCGGTTCGGCGCGGACAGCTCAAGCCGAAGACGCTGGATGACTACGAGAATCAGTGGCGTCTGAGAATTAGGGAGGCGTTCGGTGACACCGAGTTGAAGGCCGTGTCGCCGGAGAGCGTCCAGCGATGGGCCGACCGCTTGATGGATTCAGGGCTGGGTGCCTCGTCGATTCGCCATGCCGTCTCACCATTGAAGGCCGTGTTCGTGCATGCCGTTCGCACCGGCATGTTCGCCGGAGCGAATCCTGTCATGGCCGTTGAGTTGCCTGCGTTGCCGCCGTCGGAACATGTATATCTGCCGAAGGAGGACGTTATTCGCCTTGCGGCCTTGCTTGGCGAGCAAGGAGACGTCGCGTTGCTGCTTGCTTTCCTCGGTCTCCGATTCGGCGAACTCGTTGGTTTACAGGTTCAGGACGTCGACCTGGCACGAAAGCGCATCCACATCCGCCGGTCGGTCACGTCGGTTCGAGGAAAGCAGCTCGTGGGAACACCGAAGACCCGGGCGGGGCTCCGCAGCGTGCCGGTCCCGACTGCAACGCTCGGCCCGGTGTTCGCGCACCGCACGGTGGGTAAGGCGCCGTCTGACGCCCTGGTGACCGGCCCGCGAGGCGGTCCTCTCCGTCGGGAGAACTGGATTCGTGACACCGGTTGGAACAAGGTGATCGTCGAGCTCGGCTACCCGGATTTGACGCCACATTCGTTGAGACACACCTACGCTTCGCTTGCCCGCAGAGCCGGCGGAGATCTGCGGCTGATCCAGAAGTCACTCGGACACGCCAGCATTCTGACCACGGCTCACATCTATTCGGACCTGTTCGACGACGAGCTCGATGCGGTCGCCGACGCCCTGGACGGGCTCTAGCCGGATCGCTTGCGGGATGGTGGCGGGACGGCGCATTCGCATCTACGGCGCGATAGGCCGCTCGTGCAGCGATGACAGGCCCGACGGGAGCCGATGAGCTTCCGCTGTTGTGACCGACGCTCGTGCCGATGGCGGCCGCATTTGAGAACGAAGAAAAGTCGTACGACTAGAAAGTCCACGTCAGCACTCTTGGTTCGCGATGCCTCTCCAGGCACTCGTTGACAAGGGTTTCGCCGCCTTATTAATGTATGTCGTAGATATTTCCTTGAGGGCCCGTTACGCCGAATGCGTGGGGCGATCGACTGAAGCTCCGGTACGTGGAGGTGCCGCCCTTGTCTGCCATCGAAAGCACGGTCAGCCCTCCGCCACGCAAGTTGACCGATTGCGGCAGATACTGATCCGCCCGAGGACTATGTACAGCGCCAGGAGGAGTCGAAGTGTCCGCTGGAAGACTAGACGGCGAAGTCGCTCTCATCACCGGTGGGAACCGCGGCATCGGGGAGGGGATAGTCCGACGGTTCGCGGAGGAAGGATCCCGTGTCGTTTTCACTGGACGAGCCCGTGAAGCAGGCGCCCGCGTCGAAGCGGCCGTACGCGCCTCCGGGGGCGACGCCACGTTCATGGCGGCGGACATCGCTGAGGCGGAGGATGTCCGGCGCCTAGTTGATTTCGCCGTCGCGACCTACGGCACGCTGACAGTCCTGGTGAACAATGCCACGCCCTCCGACATGCTGCGGAAGGGCGGCGGCGATGCTCCTGTCGGCGATATCGATGTGGCGGCTTACCGCCGCATCATGGCCGTCGGCTTCGACGGAATGGTGTGGGCTTGTAAACATGCCATTGCCCCGATGCTGTCCGCTGGGCACGGTTCCATCGTCAATATTTCCAGCGCCGTGTCAATCAACGGCACCGAGGGGTTGTTCGCGTACACCGCAGCAAAGGGTGCAATGAACGCTGTGAGCCGACAGATTGCAGTCGACTACGGCCGAATGAACATCCGGTGTAACACGATCGTTGTCGGTCCCGTCGACAAACCCGGCGAGGGTCAAAACGCCAGCGCATACCAGGACCCCGCGGTCCGGGCGGCCTTTGGGGAACTGCTCTGCGTCAACAGGTTAGGTCTACCAAGTGACATCGCCAGCGCCGTCGTCTTCCTCGCGTCCTCTGAGGCAGGCTTCGTTACTGGTGCCGCATTGCCCGTCGACGGAGGCCTCACTGCTCGGCAACCGATGCCGAACATCACCACCGTCGACGTATAGGAGCCCGACCACTCCGCATGACGTCTGCCTCGACGGGACGCGTTACGTGCTCGGCGAGGTTCGACCCCGGCTGGACAATTAGTCAGCCGCGCGGGACCGGCGCCCAAGCACGCGGTCGGGGCCGTGCATGGCCTGTTCTCGCAACGCGAAAATCAGGCAACGGAGGCCGAAGTCGAAACTTGAATCAAGGTCGGCGTCGGAACCGTCCGATTGCGTGCCGAACGCAACCGGTTTTGCATGCTTCGTTGGCTGAGAGCGCGCACCAAGGTCAGGAGGGAGCCCGACTGAGCAGAAGTGTCGGAGAGCTCGCAACGCGATGACCGACGTTTGCTCGTCAAACCCTCCGGCGCGCATCAGGCGATAGGCAGCGTCGGCGATCCGCTGCGCGTTCGGAACCGGAAATGTCTGAGTACTCTCCAACGCACGAAGACCCAGCCCCGGGTAGCCGAGTAGGACGCTTCTGGCACGTCGGGCTATCAGCTCGAGTTGATCGGCCCAATCTCCGTCACCGGCGTTGGGGAGATCAATCTCAGCAAAGATCGCATCGCTGACAAGGGACACAAGCTCATCCTTGTCGCGGACGTGCCGGTAGAGCGCAGGCGCGGTGACACCCAGCCCATCGGCCAGGTTTCGAACTGTAAGAGCGGCCAATCCTTCATCGCGCACGATCTCGATCGCTCGTAGAACGATCGACTCGCGATCGATCAGGTAGCGGCCGCTCCCACCGTTCCTCAAATCGCGCGCCGCGTGCCCGGGTGGTCGGATCCAGCCTTCCGGTTCATTCCATTCTCCATGGTCCTGACAACGATATATTCACTTCCCTTGTAGCCGCGATGGTCACCGCGAGCGAAACTGATGACAGTGCCGGCGCCACAGTTCGCGGACGGTAACATGCGAATACTGTTCAGTCCGTTAAGGAGCCCGTTCGGCGCCTTCGGCCTTGCCAATGAAATACCTTCGGCGATTACCATTCCCAAATCCCATCCAATTGCCGTGTAGCAATGCACGGGGCGCCGACCGAAACGCCTCTCAAAGCGATTCAACATGTCGTCAAAAACAGGGTTAGCTTCATCGAACTGCTCAATTCCGTGCCACCCATCCCAAACGTCATCGTCCATATCTTCAAACCCGTATCCCATGCCGCGGATCGCGCCCATATAAACGGACGAGAGAATACGGGGAGGGCGCCAGTCCATCTCAAAAAGCGCGTTCATGGTGTTTGGAGCGCCCGGGCTGCCCCAGCCCATGTATGCGATGCCGTCAACGCCAGCAGACCTCACTCGGTTCAGCGTTTCGGTCGCTTCCTCCACCGAGTTGTACCACTTCACGATCTCGTC
>JBJMIJ010000011.1:0-139860 GCA_045806885.1 Aeromicrobium sp. | reverse complement strand
GGTGGGGGCCAGCACCGACGCCTGCGCGTTGCGGTAGCCGTACCGCTCCCCCAGCTTCACGACGTCGTCCCAGGCCTGCGTGGCCAGGCGCTGCACGTCCTTGTCCATGGTGTGCATGGTGCGGATCGCGTCGTTGGCCGCGGCGTGCTTGCGCATGACCCGCTTGTGCGCGTCGGCGTTGCGCGCGTAGCCGTCGTACGGCCCGACCACGCCGGCCATCTCCGCGGAACGGCGGTAGGCGGCGCCGGTCATCAGCGAGGTGATCGCACCGGCGAGCGCGCGGCCGCCCTCGGAGTCGTACGCGTGGCCGGTCGCCATCAGCAGGGCGCCGAGGTTGGCGTAGCCGATGCCGAGCTGGCGGTAGGCGCGGGTGGTCTCGCCGATCTTCTCGGTCGGGAAGTCGGCGAAGCAGATGGAGATGTCCATCGCGGTGATCACCACCTCCACCGCCCTGGTGAAGGTGGCGATGTCGAAGGTGCCCTGCGGGGTAAGGAACTTCAGCAGGTTCAGCGAGGCCAGGTTGCAGGAGGAGTTGTCCAGGTGCATGTACTCCGAGCACGGGTTGGACGCGGTGATCCGCCCCGACTCCGGGCAGGTGTGCCAGTGGTTGATCGTGTCGTCGGTGGCGCGGATGACCTCCTCCACCCGCTGGGCGAGCTGGGCCAGGTCGTCCTCGACGTCGACCACCCCGACATCGTGGAGTTCGTCGAGACCAAGGAGAAGGAAGAGGAGAAGATCCGCGTCCTCCGCGACGCCGGCTTCGACATGGACCTCGGCGGTTCCGACATCACCTCCGTCCAGTACCAGAACGCCAACAACTCGGTCCGCGTGAGCGACGAGTTCATGGAGGCCGTCGAGAAGGGCACCGAGTTCGGCCTGCGGGCCCGCACCAACGGTGAGGTCATCGAGACCGTCGACGCCAAGGACCTGTGGGGCAAGATCGCCCAGGCCGCGTGGGCCTGCGCCGACCCGGGCATCCAGTACGACTCCACCATCAACGACTGGCACACCACGCCGGAGACAGGCCGCATCACCGCGTCCAACCCGTGCTCGGAGTACATGCACCTCGACAACTCCAGCTGCAACCTGGCCAGCCTGAACCTGCTGAAGTTCCTCAACGACGACGGCAGCTTCGCGGTCGACAAGTTCGTCAAGGCGGTCGAGTTCATCATCACCGCGATGGACATCTCGATCTGCTTCGCCGACTTCCCGACTGAGGCGATCGGCGACACCACGCGGGCGTTCCGCCAGCTGGGCATCGGCTACGCCAACCTCGGCGCGCTGCTCATGGCGTCGGGCCTGGCCTACGACTCCGACGGAGGCCGCGCGTTGGCTGGGGCCATCACGTCGCTGATGACGGGCACGTCGTACCGGCGCTCGGCGGAGCTCGCCGGCATCGTCGGCCCGTACGACGGCTACGCGCAGAACGTCGCCGGCCACACCCGCGTCATGCGCAAGCATCAGGCGGCCAACGACGACGTCCGTACGTTGCACGCCATCGACATCGCCGTGCACCGCGAGGCGACCAAGCAGTGGGCCGAGAATCTCAAGATCGGCAGCAAGAACGGCTGGCGCAACAGCCAGGCGTCCGTGCTCGCACCCACCGGCACCATCGGCTTCATGATGGACTGCGACACCACCGGCGTTGAGCCGGACTTCTCGCTGGTCAAGTTCAAGAAGCTGGTCGGCGGGGGCTCCATGCAGGTCGTCAACCAGACCGTCCCGGCCGCCCTGCGCAAGCTCGGCTACGACGAGGAGAAGATCGAGGCGATCGTCGAGTACATCGCCGAGCACGGCCACGTCGTCGACGCGCCGGGCCTCAAGCCCGAGCACTACGAGGTGTTCGACTGCGCGGTCGGCCAGCGGGCCATCGAGCCGATGGGCCACGTGCGGATGATGGCGGCGGCCCAGCCGTTCCTGTCCGGCGCCATCTCCAAGACGGTGAACATGCCGGAGGAGGCGACGGTCGAGGAGATCGCCGACGTCTACTACCAGGGCTGGAAGCTCGGCCTGAAGGCGCTGGCGGTCTACCGCGACAACTGCAAGGTCGGCCAGCCGCTGTCGGACGCCAAGGGCAAGAAGGATCACTCGGCCACGGGCGGCAAGGTCGAGCCGGAGGTCAAGACGGTCATCGTCGAGAAGCCGATGCGTCGCCGGATGCCGCGGGCCCGTCAGAGCATCACGACGTCGTTCAGCGTCGGTGGCGCCGAGGGCTACATGACCTCCGGTGCGCACGAGGACGGCTCGCTCGGCGAGATCTTCCTCAAGCTCGGCAAGCAGGGCTCGACGCTCGCCGGTGTGATGGACGCCTTCTCGATGGCGATCTCGATCTCGCTGCAGTACGGGGTGCCGTTGGAGACCTTCATCTCCAAGTTCACCAACATGCAGTTCGAGCCGGCCGGCATGACCGACGACCCGGACGTCCGCATGAGCAAGTCGATCATGGATTACGTCTTCCGCCGCCTGGCGCTGGACTACATGGACTTCGACACCCGCTCGGCGCTCGGCATCTACACTGCCGATGAGCGTCAGCGCTACCTCGACACCGGCAGCCACCAGCCCATCTCGGCCGGGAGCACGGCAGCCGAGCTAATCGGGGGAGAGGTGGACGAAGTCGAGGCCGCGACCGCTGAGGCCACTGCGGTGGCCGACGAGGTCAGCGTCGAGGATTCGGCCAAGGACGCCCCGGTGACGGCGCACTCAAGCGCCGAACTGCTGGAGGTCATCACCGGCGCTGCGATCGACTCGCCGCTCTGCATGAACTGCGGCACCAAGATGCGCCCGGCTGGCTCGTGCCACGTCTGCGACGGCTGCGGAAGCACCAGCGGCTGCAGTTGAAATACCAAACAGTGATGTGGGCGAGATCCGAAAGGGTCTCGCCCACATCGTTTTGGCCAGCCCGGTCGCAACCCGGTCGGCACATCCGGTAGCCGTCAGTACCCGAAGATATGGGCGCTTACGACGTCCAGCTCGCGTCGCGGATCGCCAAAGAACGCGCCGAGACGGCGAACAACGGCGGAGTACGCCTTCTCGCGCGGTGTCCCATCTGCTTTCCAATTGTTCTGTGGGACAACAAGGAATAGGTGCTGCGTGTCCGCTGAGATGTGCGCCTTCCACATGTCTTTGAGGTCGTGGTTGTTGGTGGTCGTGCCTCCGCGCTCGACTTCAGCGATGATGCCGCGGTCACGCCCCAGCCGGTATACGAAGTCGGGCCGAGGGTTCACGACGAGGCCGTCTTGCTTGGTCAGGACTCGTTCTTCGGCGAATCCGAGCTGGCTGCGCAGAATTCGGCTCACCAGCACTTGGATCGTCTTGCTCTGCGCACCATGAACGTGTGCTGCCGCGACGGCTGGTGCTTCATCAAGGAGATGCGCGCGCAGCGCGGCAGCATGCGCGTCGACGAGGGCGAGCTCGGCTATCTCGGCCGTCGAGAGAGACGACTTCACGAGACGGCAGTACTCGACCACCGGCAGAGCTTCACAGCTCCGGCTTGGAGAAGCTATCGCCCGATCGGGCTATTCAGGGGACGCCATACAACGTTTTGGCTTCGACGGGCCGGTGTCCCTGACGGGCCTCCGCGAACGAACTACCTTCAGCCGAATGGATGAGGCAGAGGTCGTATTCAACGTCCTGCGGGCATTTTTTCCCGTTGTGCCGTGGCTGATTGGCACCGCCGTCTTTTGGATCATCACCTGTGTTCCCATGCCTGGTCGGGGCCCGGGGATTGTTCGCAGACGCGACGCTTGGCGAGGCTTCAAGTTTCAGGCGCGCCAAACGGTCATGACCCGCGCCGCAAGCCGCTGCGAAGGCTCGATCTTCCTCGCTTGGGGCCGCTGTCGACAGGTCGCTGTCGAGGCCGACCACATCTACCCGTGGTCAAAGGGTGGGGCAACGATAGTCAGCAACGGCCAGGCGCTTTGTCGCGATCACAATCGTCGCAAGTCGAATCTCACGCCGCCTTGGTGGTACGTCCTGAGCTTGGAGCGTCGGCGCCGGAGCTACTTCCCACAAAACGACGATGTCAGGGTCCGCGCGGGCATGAGCCCGGCCGACCGGGCAGTGCGAGCGGCGCGAACTTCTACCGTCCGCCATACGGGACGGTCATGATCTCGAGCGGGTAGCTGTCTCACGTGGCAACGGCGCGACGCACAGCGCACTCTCGGCGGGAGCAGCTTGCCAGCGGCTAGCCGGACTTGCGGCGGTGCACGCGCTTGCCACCGCCGACGACCTCGGGGCCGTGGACCTTCTCCTGTCCGCCGGCGCCATCGTTCGACGCGTGTTTCCCGTCCTGCTTCTTCTCGAGGGCTTCGCGCATCTTGGCTTTGAGGTCGTCGTTGGTCACGCTGCCACCGTACGGGTCTTCGGTCCCCGTCGTCGCCTACGTCGGGCGAGTCTGCTGCTCGTAACGCAGCAGCATCGCGGCGAGCTCGTGCGGACGGGCGAGCGCTGGCAGGTGGCCGGTGTCGATTTCGTCCGGTTCGATGCCCAGCCGCTCGCGCACCACTCGGCGTTGGAAATCAGGCGGGAAGAACCGGTCCTTGGTCGCGAGAATGAACCGGGTCGGGACGTCGGGCCACGATGACAGTGGCCACGGCGTCTGGAATGGCGTGTCCGACTGCTCCTTGACGTGGGCCCACGTCTGCTCGACGAGCACCGGGCCGACGTCGTGCAGGAACTCGGCAAGCTCGTCGAAGTCGCCGTCGATGTCGCGGCCGTCCCGGTTTGCCTGCTCGCGTCGGGCCGTCTGGAACCCGGTGTGGGCCCACCAGTCGTTCCCGGTCTCGCCGGGCGCCGGCACCATCGCCGCCACGAGCACGATCAGCCGCGTCGATGACACACGCGCCGCGACCAGCGGGGCCACGAAACCGCCCATGGACTGGGCCACCACCACGACGTCGTCGCGGCCGCGCACTGAGTCGACGACGACATCGACGTAGTCCTCAAGCCCCGCCGAGTCGTCGTCGCAGGGCAGATCGACGGCGATCGTCTCGTGGCCGGCCGCCCGCAGCTCCGGCTCGACCAGGTGCCAGTACCACCCGTCCGAGCCGGCGCCGTGGATGAGCGCGAACGTCGTCATCCCGGTGACGGTAGTCGGCCGGGGGAGTCAGCCCTGCGCGTACCGCAGTGAGCCAGGTGTGTCGAGCAGTTCGCCGGTCTCGAGCAGTGTCTTCAGGCCGGACAGGATCATCGGCCAACCGCCCCACAGCTCCGCGCTCGCGCCATCGGGGATCTGGTCGTGCACGACGGTGAGGCGGCAGGACGAACCGACCGGCTCAATCTCCCAGCTGACGCGCGTCGCTCCGAAGGCCTTCACCTCGTCGCTCCACTGGCCGGTCATGGTCTGCACGAGCCGGCGCGGCGGATCGACGACGAGGTTCTCGCCGGCGGCGATGTCGACGATGTTCGGTACGCCCGAGGAGTAGGACGACCCCTCGTCCCAATTGGACGTGATGGTCACGCCGAAGCTGTACTTGGCTCGCTGAGCCGGGTCGGTGATGGCCTCCCACAGCCGTTCAGGCGTGGTCTTGATGTAGATCTCGAACACGGCCGTGTCGGCAACCGGCGCGGTGCCGTCGGCGTACGAGACTGTCTTTTCCTGTTGCATGGTCATGCCTCCAATTGATTCTTGAGTTCGGCGAGCCCGGCGGCCCACGGCGCTGCGTACTTGCTCACCCACCGGTCGTGGATGAGCTGGATCGGGACGGGGTTGAGGTAGTGGAACTTCTCCCGCCCGCGCTTGCGCGCTACAACGAGTCCGGCGTCTTCCAACACCCGTAGGTGCTTCATGACGCCGAAGCGCGTCATGTCGATGCCGGCTTCGAGGGCGCTCAACGTCTGCCCGTTCGTGGCGAACAACGAGTCGAGCAGCGCGCGGCGCGTCGGGTCGGCCAGCGCTTTGAAGACGGCGTCCTCATCCATGCCTTCACCATACGTGACCAAAAGGTCACATATCAAGACCTGGGAATGCCCGAGCCCAGCGCACGGTTGCGGCCAGCATGACGACGATCGGCTTCATTGGAGCAGGAAACATCGGCAGCACGGTGGCGCGACTGGCAGTCGACGCCGGCTATGACGTGGTGCTGAGCAACAGTCGCGGGCCGGAGACGCTTGGGGCGCTCACCGCCGATTTGGGCCCGACCGCGCGGGCGGCGACTCCCAACGAGGCGGCTGAGGCGGGCGACGTCGTAGTCGTGACAATTCCGCTCAAGAACATCGATCAACTTCCGGTGGATGCTCTCTCCGGGAAGACGATCATCGACACCAACAACTACTACCCGGAGCGCGACGGTCAGATCAGCGCGCTCGACGACGGATCGACCACGACGTCGGAACTGCTGCAGGCGCTCATTCCCACCGCGAACGTCGTCAAGGCATTCAACAACATCTTCTTCAAGCACCTGGCCGCTCTCGCACGGCCGTCGGGGGCACCTGACCGGTCCGCGCTGGCCATTGCCGGCAACTCGGAATCGGCCAAGTCCACCGTCACCTCGCTGCTGGACGACTTCGGATACGACGTCGTCGATGCGGGTCCGCTCGCCGAGGGTTGGCGATTCCAGAAGGACACACCGGCGTACGGGCTGCAGTATGCAGCGAATTCCGCCGACTGGACTGCGGGCGAACGTCCTGCCGGCGCCGAGGAAGTCCGAGACCTGCTTGCCCAAGCGTCTCGAAGCTAGCCGCCGTACGGGACGGTGATGATCTCGAGCAGGTGGCCGTCCGGGTCGTCCCAGTAGAGGCCGCGGCCGCCGTCGGTGGTGTTGATCTCGCCCTCGTGCCGACGGTATGGATCGGCCCAGTACGTCAGGCCGCGCTCGAGGATGCGGGCGTGAATGCGGTCGAAGTCGTCCTCGCCAACCAGGAACGCATAGTGCTGGCGGGACGGGACGCCGTTGTCGTCGGCGTAGTCGAGCGAGGCCCCGTTGGCCGTTCGAGCCTCGAGGAACGGGCCGTACGGCGTGGGCTCGGGCAGGCCGAGGATGTCGCAGAGGAACGTGGCCGAAGCCTGCTTGTCCGAGCAGTGAACGATCGTGTGATTGAAGTCGACGCTCATGCCGCCACGGTAAGACGGCCAACGTTCAACCGGGGTGTGGCGATCTCGCGCAGAAAGCGTGCCTTCGACAACAGTTCGGACACAGGACGGTTGCGGAACGGACTCTTGCTCCCTTCCCAGGTGTTTCGCGGGCCAGACTGACATCAGGTTTTCAAGTCCCGAGGATGTGGTCGTCATGCGAATGACGGAACTCTCAACGCCGTCCATAGATCGCTGCGATCGCTGTGGGGACGACGCCGCCGTCAAAGTGGAGTTCGCCGGGGGATGCGAACTGTTGCTCTGCACGGATCACGCTCCTCAGCACGAGGAGAAGTTGAGTGCCGTGGTGATTCTCGACCGGACCAACCGGCACGGTGAACGTTCGGCTCTCGCTAGCTGACTGAAGGCTCTCCTCGGCCGCGACGTGCCCAGACGTACCAGCCGATCGCGAGGACCCCGACTACCTGCGGCAGCCCGGCGATCCACCCGATGCTGATGGGAGCAAAGAAGTCCAGGACCGTTCCCGCGAAGAGCGCAATCGGAACCCATTGCGGCACCGAACGTGAGATCCAGAGGGCAAGCGAGATCAGCAGCAGGCCAAGCGACGACAGGATCAAGCCGGGAAGGATCGCGACGACGTAGCGTCCCGGTTCCTCGTTGATGTACTTCAGCAGCGCCGCGCCAGCCTGCGGCGGCAGGGCATGCGCGTCGCCGGCGTATCCCATCGCCGCTCCCTCGGCAGCGACTCCTGCCCCGAAGAACATCCCGCCCAGCACGGTTGCCGCAGCACCGATGGTCGCCCACACCGCGCCGCGGTGTCGGGCCAGCATGCAGACCCCGATGGCGACCGAGACGGCCATGAGCGTGTTGGCCAGCCCGCCGAACAGGTGCCATGCCCACCACGCGCCATGGATGCGGCTGAACGTCCCGTACGGGATTGGTTCGCCGGGCTCGTAGTTGCGGTGCCAGAAGCCCAGCCCCGCTGAACCCAAGGACCCGATGAGGATGCCGAGCGCGACCAGCGCCGCTCGTGCAGTGGCAGCGCCTGAGTTGGCGGCCGGGGTTTGCTGATCCGTCATGGCGATCCTGCTCCTCACTCCGAAGGACGGTGACGAAACCCTAGGCGGTCGAGGGCCGAGGCGCAGGTCTTCCCGTGATCAGCACTCGACGACGTTGAGGGCCAGCCCGCCGCGAGCGGTTTCCTTGTACTTGTCCTTCATGTCCGCCCCGGTCTCCCGCATCGTCTTCACGGCCTTGTCCAGCGAGACGTAGTGCGAGCCGTCGCCGCCGAGCGCCATCCGGGCCGCCGCGATCGCCTGAATGGCGCCCACTGCATTGCGTTCGATGCAGGGAATCTGAACGAGTCCTCCGACCGGATCGCAGGTCAAGCCGAGGTGGTGCTCGATGCCGATCTCGGCCGCGTTCTCGACCTGCGCGGGTGACCCGCCGAGCACCTCGACAAGCCCCGCGGCCGCCATCGCACAGGCCGACCCGACCTCGCCTTGGCAACCGACTTCCGCGCCGCTGATGGAAGCGTTCTCCTTGATGATCATCGCGATTCCCGCGGCAGTCAGCAGGAATCGGACGACGCCGTCGTCGTCGGCGCCTTGGACGAAGTTGACGTAGTACTGCAGCACCGCCGGGATGATCCCGGCAGCCCCGTTCGTCGGGGCGGTCACGACGCGACCGCCGGCGGCGTTCTCCTCGTTGACGGCCAACGCGTACATCGTGACCCAGTCCATGAGGTCCAGCGGGTCGGCGACTGGACGGTCGACGAGCGCGCGATGCAGTGCGGCCGCTCGGCGCCGTACGTTCAGTCCGCCAGGGAGAACGCCGTCGGCTGTGACGCCACGTTCAATGCAGTCGTGCATCGCCGCCCAGATCGCCAGCAGACTGGACCGGATCTCCCCGTCGGTGCGCCACGTCCGCTCGTTCGCCAGCACCAGCTCGCTGACCGACAGGCCGGACGCTTCAGCCTGGGAGAGCATCGCGTCACCGGTGGTGAACGGGTAGGGGACCGGAGTCTCGTCAGGGGAAAGGCTCGGCTGGGGTGCATCGCCAGACGCGTCGATCCCGTTCAGTACGAACCCACCGCCGATGGAGAAGTAGGTGCGTTCTTCGAGCACGGTTTCCGATGCGTCGCGGGCCTCGAACGTCATGGCGTTGGAATGGACGGGGGAGGCGCGGCGCCGGTGCAGGACGATGTCCTCGTCGAGGTCGAACGCAATCGAATGGTCATCAGGGAGGTCGAGGGTGTTCGTTGCCCGAACGCGCTCGAGAATCCCGGGCGTCAGGCTCGGATCGACGGTGGCCGGTTCTCGACCCATCAGGCCCAGGACCAGGGCCGGGACGGAGCCGTGCCCATGACCGGTCGCCCCGAGCGAGCCGAAGAGCTCGACGTGCACCGATGCCGCGGAACCGAGGAGGTCGGCCTCGCGCAGGGCATCGACGAAACGTTTGGCAGCCACCATCGGGCCCACAGTGTGGGAGCTCGACGGGCCGATGCCGACCTTGAACAGGTCGAAGACGGACAGTGCCACACCTCATCGTAAAAGGTCTAAGGTCAAACCATTGACAGTGAACTACGGCCGCCGCCACACTGACCGCCAGTGACTCCCCTTATCGCGAAATGAGGACGGACATGCCCGAGGCCCACGAGATGCCACTGGACGCGGACGCCCAACGACTTGCGGAACTGGGATACGCACAAGATCTGAAAAGAAGCTGGTCGGCGTTCTCCAACTTCGCGATCTCGTTCTCGATCATCTCGATCCTGGCCGGATGTTTCACCAACTTCGGCGCCGGCTTCAACAACGGCGGACCGATCTCGATCTCGTGGTCCTGGCCGATCCTGTCGGTCTTCATCCTGATCATCGGCTTCACGATGTCCGAGCTCGTGTCGAGCTACCCGACTGCCGGGGGGATCTACTGGTGGGCGTCCAAGCTCGGCGGTCCACGAGCCGGTTTCTACACGGGGTGGCTCAACCTGGTCGGCCTGATCGCGGTCACCGCGGGCGTCTCCTACGGCTGCGCGACGTTCATCGACCTGACCATCAGCACCCTGTCCAAGAGCTACGCCGCCGGCTACTCGCTGACGCGGGTGTTCATGATCTTCGTGGCGCTGCTGGTGTTCGTGGCCGTCGTCAACATCTTCAGCAGCCACCTGATGGCGGTCATGAACAACATCTCGGTGTGGTGGCACGTCTTCGGCGCCGCGGCCATCGTCGCCCTGCTCGTCTTCGTACCGCACCATCACCAGAGCCTCAGCTACGTGTTCACCGAGCGCTTCAACAACTCCGGGTTCTTCCACGGCGACACCTCGAACATCGGCTTCTTCCTTGCGATCATCCCGTTCGGGTTCCTGTTGACGCAGTACACGATCACCGGTTTCGACGCCTCGGTTCACCTGTCCGAGGAGACCCAGTCGGCCTCGCATGGCGCCGCCCAGGGCCTCTGGCGGTCGATCGCCTATTCGGCGCTCGGCGGCTACATCCTGCTGCTGGCCGTCGTCTTCGCCATCCCGAGCGTCCACGGAGCGCCCGACAACGCGGGCGTCGGCGCCGGCGGCGTCGCCTACATCTTCACCACCTCACTCGGCACCACGCTGGGTGGGGTGGTGTTGTTCATCTCGGCCTCCGCGCAGGTGTTCTGTGCAACCTCCTGCATGACGTCGGCATCGCGGATGCTCTATGCGTTCAGCCGGGACGGTGCGGTGCCGGGCTCGTCACACTGGCAGAAGCTGACCAAGAACCGCGTCCCGGCTCACGCCGTGGGCCTCGTCGCCGTCGTCAGTGCCCTGGTCACGGTGCCGGCCCTCATCGAGGTCAACATCGGCACGGCCGACGCGCCACTGCTCATCCCGGTGGCGTTCTACGCGGTCACGTCCATCGCCGTGATCGGGCTGTATGTCTCCTTCGCCATCCCGATCTGGTTGCGCTGGAAGGCCGGCGACAGCTTCGAGACCGGCGGGTGGAACAACGGCGCGAAGTACAAGTGGATGAACCCCATTGCGGTGGCTGAGATCGTCATCGTGTCGCTGTACCTCATGATGCCGTTCGTTCCGGGCGCCGTGCCGGGCAGCGAGAGCTTCGACTGGAAGTTCGTCAACTACGCGCCGATCGTCACGCTCGGCGTCGTGCTCCTGATCACGGTGTGGTGGGAGGTGTCGGCGAAGAACTGGTTCAAGGGGCCGATCCGGACGATCGATGCCTCGCAAGTCCCGTAGCGGCCGAACGGGGGACCGATGATGCCTTCCTCGGGCGGGGCTGCGGCGGTGACCGTCCCCCGCAAGCGGGTGGTACCCCCACCGGTCGGGCCGTTGGGCGACGCTGTCCTTCGACCGGTTCGCGGACACCACGCGTTCGAGAGCTGCGTTGAGCAGCTCGCGACCGCCATCAGGCTCGGGGTGTTCCCGCTCGGTGCGGCTCTGCCGCCCGAGCGGGAACTCGCGGAGCGGATGGGCGTCTCACGCGCGACGCTGCGTGAGGCCATCGCTGCCTTACGGGCCGCGGACATGGTGCGCACCACACGGGGCCGGGGCGGCGGAACCGTCGTCGCCTTCACGCCTGCTGATCCGGGATCGGACGCCGCGGGCATCGCCGATCGGCGCGACGAGCTGCTCGATTCACTGGTGTTCCGCCGGGTCGTCGAGCCCGGGGCCTGTTACGTGGCGGCGGCGCGGAAACTCTCCGCCGCCGAACGCATGCTGCTCACCACAGCCCTGGCTGAAGTCGATGCCGTGTCCGGGCCGGCCGAACACCGCCAGGCGGACTCCCGCCTGCACCTGGCCATTGCGAGCGTCTCCGGCTCTCCGATGACGGTCAAGGCGGTCACCGAGGCCCAGGTCTGCCTGCACGACATGCTCCAGGCGATCCCCGTCCTGGGCGTCAACATCGAGCATTCCAACGCCCAGCACCGGGCCATCGTCTCGGCGATCCTCAAGGGAGAGCCGACCAAGGCGCGACGGGCGATGGAGCAGCACTGCGACGACACGGCCGCGCTGCTGCGCGGGCTCTTTGGCTGACACCGAGTGGTTGGAGAGGGACATCCATGACACGCAACGACCGATACCTCAGTCCCGACGACCTGCGGGCCGCGATCGACGACGGCCTGGTTGACACCGTGATCGTCGCGTTCACCGACATGCAGGGCCGCTTGCAGGGCAAGCGGATGCACGGACGTTACTTCCTCGATGTCGTGGCCGACCACGGGACGGAGGGCTGCAACTACCTGCTCGGCGTCGACGTCGAGATGAACACCGTCGACGGCTACGCGATCACCTCGTGGGACCGCGGCTACGGCGACATGGAGTTCGTCCTCGACAACGACACCATCCGACTGCTCACGCATCTGCCCTCGACCGCCCTGGTCCAGTGCGATCTGGTGTGGCCCGACCACAGCCCGGTGATCCAGTCGCCGCGAGCGATCCTCAAAGCGCAACTCGAGCGAGCGTCGGACCTTGGATTCACCGCCCTGGCCGGGACCGAGTTGGAGTTCATCCTGTTCGAGGACACCTACGAGGCTGCGGCGGACCGGAACTACCAGGGCCTGACGCCGGCCAACCAGTACAACCTGGACTACTCGATCCTGGGCGGAACCCGCGTCGAAGCGGTCATCCGGGACATCCGCAATCACATGTTCGCGGCCGGGATGAACACTGAGGCGTCCAAGGGGGAGTGCAACCCCGGCCAGCACGAGATCGGCTTCCTGTACGACGAGGCACTGGTCACGGCCGACAACCATGCCGTCTACAAGACTGCGGCCAAGGAGATCGCGGCCCAGCACGGCAAGGCGCTGACGTTCATGGCGAAGTACAACGAGCGCGAGGGCAACTCCTGCCACATCCACCTGTCGCTGCGCGGCACCGATGGCTCCATCGTGTTCTGGGACGAGGCCACCGGTGGACGTACGCCGCTCTACGACAGCTTCGTCGCCGGCGTCCTCGACACCATGGCTGACCTGACGTTGATGTATGCCCCCAACATCAACTCGTACAAGCGATTCGCCGATGGCTCGTTCGCGCCGACCGCGATCGCGTGGGGTGAGGACAACCGCACGTGCGCAGTGCGGCTTGTCGGACGAGGCGCCGGGGCCCGGATGGAGAACCGCGTGCCGGGCGGCGACGTCAATCCGTACCTGGCCGTGGCTGCCATGCTCGCCGGAGGGTTGCACGGCGTCGAGAAGGGGCTACCGCTCGAGCCGCCGCTTGAAGGCAACGCCTACACGTCGGGCCGGCCCAAGGTGCCGGCCACGTTGCTCGCCGCACGCGAGGTGTTCGCGGCGTCGGAGGTGGCCCGGGCAGCCTTTGGTGACGATGTCGTGGACCACTACACGAACATGGCCGACGTCGAGCTGGCCGCCTTCGACTCCGCCGTCACTGACTGGGAACGCCGCCGATCCTTCGAACGGATGTGAAAGGACCTTCATGGCCAACGCCGTCACCCTGCTGAACCCTGCCACCGCGGCCTCGATCACGGACGTGCAGCTCGCCTCGGTCGAGGAGACCGACGAGCTGATTGCGCGTGCTCAGGCGGCGTACCCGGCGTGGCGGGAGAAGGCGCCGGGGGAGCGGGCGCGGCTGCTGCGGTCCTTCGCCGCGGTCGTGGACGCGCACGTGGAGGAGCTCGCGCAGCTGGAGGTCACGAACTCGGGCCACACGCTGGGCAACGCGCGATGGGAGGCCGGCAACGTCCGCGACGTGTTGAACTACTACTCCGCGGCGCCGGAGCGGTTGTTCGGCCGCCAGATTCCGGTTCCCGGTGGCATCGACCTGACCTTCCGGGAACCACTCGGGGTGGTCGGTGTCATCGTGCCGTGGAACTTCCCGATGCCGATTGCCGGTTGGGGCTTCGCGCCGGCACTGGCCGCCGGCAACACCGTCGTCCTGAAGCCGGCCGAGATCACGCCGCTGACCGCGATTCGGCTGGGCGAGCTGGCGCTGGAGGCGGGCATCCCCGAGAGCGTGTTCACCGTCATCCCGGGTAAAGGCTCGGTCGTCGGCGAGCGCTTCGTCACGCATCCGGCCGTGCGGAAGGTGTGTTTCACCGGTTCCACCGAGGTCGGCAAGCGGATCATGGCCGGCTGCGCCGAGCAGGTGAAGCGAGTGACGCTGGAGTTGGGCGGCAAGAGCGCCAACATCGTGTTCGCCGACGCCGACATCGCCAAGGCCGCGGCCGCCGCGCCCTACGCGGTCTTCGACAACGCCGGCCAGGACTGCTGCGCGCGGTCGCGCATCCTGGTGCAGCGCTCGGCGCTCGACGACTTCATGGCCGGCTTGGAGGCGTCGGTCAACGCCCTGCGGGTGATCGATCCGTCGGATCCGGACAGCGAAATGGGCCCGCTTGTCTCGGCCACGCAGCGAGATGTCGTCACGGGCTACCTCGAGGGCGTCGACGCCGCGATCGTCGGCACCACCCCGTCGGACCCCGCGCTGCAGGCCGGCTACTGGATGCCGCCCACGGTCGTGACGACGGACGACCCCCAGCTGCCGATCTGGCGCGAAGAGGTCTTCGGTCCGGTCGTGGCCGTCATGGCGTTCGACGACGAGGCGGACGCCATCCGACTCGCCAACGACACCGAGTACGGACTGTCCGGATCCATCTACACCCGCGACGTCGGCCGAGCCCTGCGGGTGGCGGGCGCCATAGAGTCGGGAAACCTGAGCGTGAACTCCCATTCCTCGGTCCGCTACTGGACGCCGTTCGGCGGCTACAAGCAGTCCGGCCTGGGCCGCGAACTCGGCCCGGACGCACCGAACGCCTTCACCGAGGAGAAGAACGTGTTCATCGCCGATGACTGACGCACCCGGAACGCAACTGCATCGAAAGGACCACACATGAGCGGACGCCTTGACGGCAAAGTCGCCGTCGTCACGGGCGGGTGCTCAGGAATCGGCCTGGCCACCGTCAAGCGCTTCCTCCAGGAGGGCGCGAAGGTCGTCGTCGGGGACGTCGACGACGTGCAGGGCAAGCGACTCGGCGACGAGCTCGGCTTCACCTACGTGCACGTCGACGTCACGTCCAAGGATGAGGTGGATGCGCTGTTCAAGGCCGCCAAGGACACCTACGGGTCAGTCGACATTGCGTTCAACAACGCGGGAATCTCGCCGCCGGAGGACGACTCGATCCTGGACACCGACCTCGACGCCTGGCGCAAGGTGCAGAACGTCAATCTGACCAGCGTCTACCTGTGCTGCAAGGCGGCGCTGCCGTACATGCTGGAGCAGGGCAAGGGCTCCATCATCAACACCGCCTCGTTCGTCGCCGTCATGGGAGCCGCGACGTCACAGATCTCCTACTCGGCCTCGAAGGGCGGCGTGCTGTCGATGAGCCGCGAGCTCGGGGTGCAGTTCGCCCGCGAGGGGATCCGCGTCAACGCGCTCTGCCCGGGCCCGGTCAACACGCCCTTGCTGCAGGAGCTGTTCGCCAAGGACGAGGAACGCGCCGCTCGTCGCCTGGTGCACGTCCCGATGGGCCGGTTCGGCGAACCCGAGGAGATGGCCAACGCTGTCCTCTTCCTGGCGTCCGACGAGTCGTCCTTCATCACGGCCTCGACGTTCCTCGTCGACGGTGGCATCTCGGGCGCCTACGTCACTCCGCTCTGACCATGTCGCGACCGATGATTGGCCTGAGCACGTACCGCGAACCGGCGCGGTGGGGAGTGTGGGACCAGAGCGCCGACCTGTTGCCGTCGGAGTACGCACAGGCGGTCACGGCAGCCGGCGGTATTCCGCTGCTCCTGCCGCCGACCGAGCCGTACGGTGACGCCGCGCGCGCCGTCGTCGCCCGGCTTGACGGGCTGATCATCACCGGCGGCGCCGACGTGGATCCGGCTCGTTATGACGAGCCGGTCCATCCGGCCACGGTCAAGACCCGACCCGACCGGGATGCCTGGGAGCTCGCACTCCTTGACGCCGCGGCTGCGACCGGGATCCCCACGCTCGGCATCTGTCGGGGAATGCAGGTCATGGCGGTCCACGGCGGCGGCCACCTCGACCAGCATGTGCCCGACCTGGTGTCGCACGAGCGCCACAATCCCGGCGGTGACCAGTACGGCCAAACCGGGATCAGGGTGGCCAGCGGCAGTCAGCTCGCCCGCTTGGTGGGTGAAACCGGGCCCGCATCCTGCCACCACCATCAGTCGGTGCGGGACCACCCGGGATTCACGGCCGTCGCCTGGGCCGAGGACGGGTTGCTCGAGGCCATCGAGGACCCGGATCACCGATTTCGGCTGGGCGTCCAGTGGCACCCGGAGGTGGACCCTGACCGCGGACTGTTCCGTGGGCTCGTCATGGCCGCCGGCGGCTGACCCGCTGTCGTCGGGCTCCCGTAGGCTCAGGGCCGTCGACAGGAAAGGCGCTGCACATGGGGACCGTCATCAAGATCAACGCCATCACCGTGCCGGATGGGGCCGGTGACGAGCTGGCGCACCGGTTCGCCGCGCGCGCAGGGGCCGTGGACAACGCCGACGGATTCGAGGGGTTCGAGTTGCTTCGTCCCACCGATGACCGCGACCTGTGGCTGGTGCTCACGCGGTGGCGCGACGAGGACGCGTTCCAAGCGTGGGTCGAGTCGCCCTCGTTCGCGGAGGGGCACCGATCGGCGGTCGAGCGGGCGGGTGGCGAGGCGCCCAAGCCGGTGTCCACGCACAGCGAGGTGTGGTCGTACGAGGTCGCCGGCGGATCCACGCCGGCGTAGCTCAGCTGTCCTCATCGGCCTCATCGTCGACGGGTCGGTCGTCGTTGCCGGGCTCGGTCGGCTCGGTCGGTTCGAGGCCAGGATCCGGCGGGAACTCGCCGCCTTCTGTGGGTTCACTCGGAGTCGTCGTCATGGTTCCTCCTCATGGGGTCGTGGTCTGGCACTTCAAGGCGTGTACCCGTTCCGTGCGGCGTTAGTACGCTCACTGCATGTCCGACCTCAACGTGCTCGGCGAGCCGCTCGAACCGTGCGGGACTGATCCGCTGACCGGATACATGCGAGACGGCACCTGCACCTGCGGCGACGTCGGCCAGCATGCGGTGTGCACGGTGGTGACGGCCGAGTTCCTGCAGCACCAACGCGAGATCGGCAACGACCTAATCACGCCGCGGCCGGAGTACGAATTCCCCGGCCTCAAGCCGGGCGACCGCTGGTGCGTGGTGGCCGGCCGGTGGCGGATGTCGTACGACGCGGGCGTCGTGGGCCCAGTCGTCCTGGCGTCGACCAGCGCTCGGGCGCTCGATTTCATCCCGATCGAGGCACTGCGCGAGGCCGCAGTGGACGTTCCGGACGACCTGAGCGGACTGGTGTAGGACCAATGGCCCGGTGAAGACCGGCCGCATGACTCTGCCCTCGGGCAGCTGCGTGCGTAAGGCTGACTCCAAAGTCGGGATTCTCAGGAGGTCACCATGCTGCCCACGGCGCAGCCGTCACGACTGTCCGCCACCGACCGATGTGATCGCTGTGGTGCTCAGGCCGTCACCCGGGTGGAGTTCCGCACGGGCTCGGCATTGCTGTTCTGCGCACGCCATACCCGCCAGCACGAGGTTGGACTCCGCGAAGTGGCGGTCAGAATCAGTGATCATCCGGACTGCCTCGGCACCGTTCTCCCCGTGCCGCGCAGCTTCGTGCATCCTTCCCAGCGGCGCAGGCTCTAGGGTCCGGCTGCGACTGCACTCGACAGAAGCCCCTCAGATCGCGGTAAAACTCGAACTGTGAAGTGGGCCGAACGATTTGTCGATCGCGAGATCGACGATGCTTGGCGCGCCTTCCGTCGCCTGGTGACCCATGTGGTCGAGGCGGCCCTCGAGGCCGATGGCAGGGGGGAGTGGGTCTTCACTCCGCAAACGGCGGCAGCCTCGCAGCCGGTGACGCTGTCCGTCGACGACTGGTCGGACATCGATCGCGCCGTCGCGGACGTCATCGCCGAGCTGCGGGACGAATTGCACGTCGTCCACCCGTCCTTTGTCGACTGGACGGCGGAGGGCGTCGAGCAGCCACCGCTACCGGTCGGACGCGCGCTGCCGCCCGAGCCCCTGCAGGGCGTGCGCTCCGACGTCTGGACCGGACTGACACATGAGTGGCTCGTCGAGCACGTCGACGACCTGCTGGCTGAACGCCTTGGTCACCCGCCGATCAAGAAGCCGAGCGGGTCGATCGCGCTGCGCAGCGGCCGGACGGGTCGGGTGTGCATGGTGCGGGTCGAGAAGATGCGCGTGGACCTCTGGACGGGCCTCGCCGACGGCATCATCGACCCGGCGTCAATCGACGGCGCAGCGGCACTCATCCCGGACCTGCGCATCGAGTACCCGACCTTCACCTTCGAGGTGGGCAACGCGGTGCTGCTTGCGTCGACGTTCGTCGACGGCGTCACGTTCGTCCCCGACCAGCTCACCCGCGCCATCAACAACACGTTCGCGCTGGCCAGCGACCACGAGAAGCTCGGCGACTACCTGCGCAGCCTCGTATCCGCCTAGCCCGTCCTGTTCACGCTTTCCACGCCAGCAGATGCTTGGCCAGCTCCGGGCCGGCGTCCTGCTGGATGAAGTGCCCGCCCCGGATTCGTGCGTGCGGCTGACCGGCGGCACCGGGGACATGTTCGATGAGCGGCTGGTCGGCGGCGCCCAGGATGGGGTCGTTCTTGCCGAAGACACACAGGAACGGCTTCTGCCAGCGCCCCAACTCGGCCCACGCCGCGCGGTTCGCTGCTGTGGCCGGGTTGGTTTCGGTGGTGGGCACGAGCTGCGGCATGGCCCTCGGCCCAGCCTGGAAACTGCTGTTCGGGAAGGGGGCGTTGTAGGCCTCGACCTGACCGGCGGGCACCTGGTCGACGGTCGCCCGCTGCACCAGGAACCCGCAATCGAAGATCGGAGTCCAGCGGGCGAAGGTGCGCCAGGCCCGGAACGCGAGCGGCACCGCCGTCGTCGCCGTCGGCAGGAAACCGTTCGCCACGAAGATCCGGCCGATCCGGTCGCCCATCTCGCCAGCCAGCCGCAATCCGATCAGCGAGCCCCAATCCTGGATCACCAAGGTCACGTCGGTCAGGTCCAGTTGCTCCCACCAGGAGCGCACCCACGCGACGTGCCGGGCATAGCTGTGATCGGAGATTTTCGTCGGCTTGTCCGACCGTCCGAACCCGACCAGGTCCGGCGCCAGGACGCGATGGCCCGCATCGGCCAGCGGCGGAATCATCGAGTGATAGAGGTAGCTCCAGGTGGGTTCGCCGTGCAGCAGCACCACGGGCGAACCGGCCGGATCGCCGGCATCGACGTAGTGCATCCGGATCGGGGGGCAATCCGGCGCCGTCACGTCTACATACTGCGGTTCGTAGGCGAAGTCGGGCAGATGCTCAAAGCGCGCCTCAGGCGTGCGGATCAGCTCCATGGCGTGACCTCCTCGGTGGGCCAATCATGCAGTCGACCGCGCCCGGCTGCGCGCAACCAATGCTGCGATCATGACGCACAGCGCGACGACAGCGGCGACGGCCAGCCACCCGGCCCAGTAGTCACGCGGCAGCAGCGACGGGTTGTCGGGCCGACGACCGAACGCGCCCAGGACGGGGACAGCAACGAGAGTCAGCGTCCCGAGCACGATGCCGCCGGCCGCGGCCGGGCCGCGTGCCCACTGCGGGAGGGCACGGACGAGCAGCCATCCGATCACAAGAGCTGTTGGCGCCAAGAGCGCGTCGTGGCCGATCACGGCGCCGGCCAGCCACTCGCCGGCGGCCAGCAGCTGGTCGGGCCGCTGGTTCATCACCAGCGTCCAGCCGCCAAAGGCGGCGACGGCGATGCCGGTGGTGCCGAGCAGGATGCGGGCGATCACGCCCGCACCTCCAACCGGCTGACCCATTTGGTTTGCAGGACGCCCGGGCGGTTGGGTGCGATGAGCCGGGCCGGGTAGCCGTGGTCGAGAGCCAAGGTCTGACCGTTCAGTTCGAGGGCGAGCAGGGTGTCAGCGTCCTGAGCGAAGTTGGCCTGCAGGACGGTGCGGCCGTAGTGTCCTCTGGTCTCCAGCGAGATGACGTGGACATCCCGTCCGGCGGGAGCGTCGACGAGTGCCAGCAGGTCGCGGACGCGTACGCCGGTCCACTGTGCGTTGGCACTCCATCCTTCGACGCAGGCGATGGGGAGGTCGCGGGTGTGCTGCGGCAGTCGACGCAGTTCGTCGTGGGTCAACACGACCTGCTTGTCGGGTCCCGCGACGGTCAGGACGTAGTCGCCGCGCAGGGCCTTGGCGGTGACTCCGGCCGCGCGCGCCGATCGGTTCACCGGCAGCCGCTGGGGGCCGGAGCCGTCGCGGACGCCGAACAGCGACACGCGGCGCAGCGCCGGGACGGTGGCACCGGCGGTCAGGAGGGCGGCCGCACCGGCGGACAACCACGTCGTCCGCAGCAGCGTCCGCCGCGACATCGGGCCGGGCGCTGTCGCGTTCGGCCGGTCGTGGGTCGTGTTGTCGAGCGGCGAGGTGAGGACGTCGCGGATGATCGGCAGCTTGACAGCGATGTGGACGAGCAGGGCGCCAATCGCCACCCAGGCCATGGCGTAGTGGGTGCGGCGGAACGAGAAGTCCCATGGGTACCACTGCGCGGCATTGGCCAGGCCGGATGCGAGTTGGAAGATCCCGGCGGCGACCAGGACGCCGATCGAGCCGCGCTCAAGGGCGTCCAGCAGTCCGGCGCGCGACGGCTTTGGCAGAGCGGCGAAGAGCTTCGGGTAGACGGACCACAGCTTGACCAGCAGCAACGGGATCGCCACCGTGCCCGAGATCACGTGGAGACCCTGCGTCACGCGGTAGCCCCACGCCGGCCCGCTCGGGAAGCCGACGCCCGGGTACGGGAGCTGGGCCCAGTGACTGATCAGGCCGGTCACGAAAGCGGTACCGAAGCAGACGCCCAACCAGACGCCGATGCGTGCGGCGACGGTTGCGCTGCGCAGGCGGGACGTGAACGAGCCCTCGGTGGGCGGCTTGAGCATGCGGTTCATGTCGCCACCAGCGTTCGTGGCCGCTCCAGGACCGTGCACCAGCGGGACCCGAACTGATGGGCCTCCACCATGCGGAGGCCCGCCTGCTCGGCGAGGGAGTGGATGTCGTCGACGCCGACGACCGACCACCGAAAGGGCTTGCTGCGGTGGCTCGACGACACCAACTGGGCCCAGACAGTCCGATGCCGGACGCCCGGCTCGGCCACCTCGACCACGATCCGGCCATGCCGGACGAGCACGGAGGCGACCCGGCGCAACAGCGCGATCGGATCCCCGCCGATGCCGACGTTGCCGTCGGCCAGCAGAGCCGCATGCCAGTGGCCCTCGGCCGGAAGCGGCTCGAACACGTCACGCTGCACCGCCGCCGCGCCACGTTGCCGCGTCTGGTGCACTGCTTCACCGACGACGTCGATGCCGAGGACGACCTGGCCGGTCTCGGCCAGCGCTTCGCTCATGCGTCCGGGACCGCATCCGACGTCCAGGGTCGGCCCGGTGCACAGGTCGAGGATCGCGCGGTCGTCCTGGTCCGCCGGCCGCGCCCACCGCTTTGCCGGCAGGGGGATCGGCTCATCGTGCAGGCCGACGATGTCGTACGGATGTCCGCGCAACGCCTCGGCGAACACCTCGCGGAACGACGCCGGCGGGGTCATGAGGCGCTCACCGCCAGCTGCCATGAGCGAGCGAACTCGGTGTCCGGTGCGAGCCTGGCAACGATTTCGGCGTCGGCGGCGACATCGACATCGTGCATCTCCGGAGCCAAGGCCACGGCGAGGCCACGTCCGCGGAGCGCCGCGAGAGTGTGCTCGCCCGTCGTCGCGATCGACATGGGGACGTCGCGCAGGCACGCGGCGTGGCGAGGATCGTTGAGCGCCAGCACCCACCAGCCGCCGTCGGTCGCCGGTCCGAGCACGGCGTCAGCTCCGTCGAGCAGGTCGACGACACCCTGCAGCGCATTCGGCGTGATCTGAGGTGTGTCGGTGCCGATCTGGATCACCGGCCCATCGATCTCCTGGTGCGCGCGGGCCAGCCGGTCACCGAAATCGCCGCCGGTCTGGGACCGGATCGTCCAGCCGGCCAACGCGGCCTGGAGCCGCGCAGCGTCGACCGCGTCATCCAGGTCGCCGGCCAGCGAGAGGTTGCACCGCGACGTCCCGAAGGCCTCCCGGCACGCCCGCACGGTGTCCAGCAGCGCGGCGGCCGAGAGCTCGGCTGCGCGCACGTCGCCGACGGTGGCGGCCAGCCGGGTCTTCGTCCGGCCCGGTTGCGGAGCCTTGGCGACGACCAAGACGCGGGCAGCGTCGGCGGGTATGCGGTTCGGCGCGGGGCTCATGCCAGCACCCGACGGAAGTCGCGGGCAGCCCACATCGTGCCGACGACCGACCCGGACACCTTGGACCGGGTCCCCGCTGCCCGCGGGTGGTACGCGACATCGAACTCGCGGAACCGCCAGCCGGCCTCGACCGCGCGTTGCAGCAGCTCGACCGGGTAGCCGAAGCGGCGGTCGGTCACGCCCAGGGCTACGAGCGCCTCGCGGCGGCAGACGCGCAGGGGGGCGAGGTCTCGGATCGGCAGGCCGATGCGCCGACGCAGCCAAGCGGCAACCATCGCGTTGCCCAACCGGGCGTGCCACGGCCAGACACCGCGGCGCACTGGCCGACGTCGGCCGGTGGCGATGTCAGCCGCGCCGGACTCCACCGCGGTGATCATCGGGAGCAGATCCGCCAGATCGAAGGAGCCGTCTCCGTCGGCGAACGCGACGATGTCAGACGTGGCGGCAGCCAGGCCGGCGGCGATCGCGGCGCCGTACCCGGGCTCGGACTCGGAGACGACGAAAGCGCCGAGCCGGCGCGCAACCTCGGCCGTCGCGTCACGGGACCCGTTGTCGACCACAATGACCCGCAGCTCGGCGGGAGCTGTCGGAAGGAGCTGCTCCAGGGCCGGCGCTTCGTCCCGACAGGGGAGGACCAGGTCGGCGCGATGCATAGATGTCACGTTAGACACCCACGGGCCACAAGTGGGCTCCTGCGGTGCTTACGAACTCGTGACGGCACCCGGCACCTACCCTCGAGGCGTGGTGCTACTCGTCCTGGCCGTCGTCCTCGTGGTGACCGCCGTCGCGGTCCCACCGCTGACGGGTTGGGACGTGCATGCCCGCGACGACGCGCACATCGCCCTGCCGCCGTGGCATGGCTGGTGGGAACCGCATGTGGGGCCGGGCACGGTCCCGGCGCTGCTGCTCGCCGCGTTGGCCCTGCTGGGAGCCATCTCGCTCGCCCAAAGGCTGCCGTGGCGACGGCTGCTGCTCGTCTCGTTCGCGGGCTCCCTCGCGTGGCTGCTGAGCCTGGCCCTGGTCGACGGGACGTCCGGGCTCAGCCGTGTGCTTGGCAACCCGCACGAGTACCTGGACACGGCGCGACGGGTGGATGCGGGCGGGCTCGCGGCGATCGGGCCGTTGCTCGCGTCGTGGGTCGACCACATGCCGTTGCACTCCGAGCAGCACTGGCCGACGCATGTGGCCGGGCACCCACCGGGAATGCTGCTGTTGTTCGTGGCTCTGGTGCGTCTCGGTCTCGGCGGCGACCTTGCGGCCGGGGTGGTGGTCACCGTCCTCGCCGCGACAATCGCCCCCGCAGTCCTCATCACGCTCCGTGCGCTGGACGCCGAGGACGTCGCACGCCGGTCGGCACCGTTCCTGGTGTTCACGCCCGCAGCCGTCTACCTCGCGGTGTCGGCCGACGCGGTGATGACGGCGGTGGCGGCGTGGGCCATGGCGCTGCTCGCCTGCGCCGCCGCGAACACGACGCGTTGGTCGTACGGCTTGGCTGTCGCTGCGGGCGGGTTGTTCGGCGTCCTGATGTTGATGTCCTACGGTCTCGGACTGTTCGCGCTCGTCGCGCTGGGCCTGGTCGTCGGCACCAAGGCATACCGCGTCCTGCTGCCGTGCGGACTTGCCGCGTTGGCCGTCGTCCTGGCTCCGGCATTGGCCGGATTCTGGTGGCCGGAGGCATTCCACGTCCTTCGTGGTCGGTACTGGGAGGGCGTTGCATCAAGCCGTCCGGGCGCCTACTGGACGTGGGCGAATCTGGCACTGCTCGCTGCCACCGCCGGGCCCGTTGTCGCCGCGGGGCTGGGCAGGCTGCGGCGGCTGCCCAGCCCGGTTCTGTACGTCGTGGTGGGGGCGGTCGTCGCCATCGTGCTGGCCGACGCCTCCCAGATGAGTCGCGCCGAGGTCGAGCGGATCTGGCTGCCATTCATCCCGTGGTTGACGATCGCTGTCGTCGCCCTGCCGCGCCGGTGGGAGCGGGCCGCTCTCGGCAGCCAGTTGGCCGTCGCGCTCGCCCTGGAGCATCTGCTCTACACCACCTGGTGAGGCGCGTTCAGTCCCTCAGCGGGTCGTTCGCGAACGCAGGAATTCCCGCTTCGGGCTGGACGCTGGCCGTGAACCCAAGCTCGCGGGCGGCGAGGTCCGGCGACGCAACGATGTGGCGGACGTCGCCGAGCCGATACTGCCCGGTGATGGTCGGCGACGGACCTGCCGGCCCGGCCAGCAGCGTGGCCGCCTCGACGATGCTGATCGGACGACCGGAGCACACGTTGTACGCGGCGAACCGATTGCTGGCGTCGGCCGCCACCGCATCGATCGCGACGACGTTGGCGCGGGCCACGTCGCGGACGTGGACGAAGTCCCGCATCTGGCCGCCGTCCTCGAAGACCCGCGGCGACTCGCCGCGTTCCAGCGACGACCGGAAGATGGCCGCGACGCCCGCGTACGGCGTGTCCCGCGGCATCCCCGGGCCGTAGACGTTGTGGTACCTCAGTGCGATCGCGGACGCGCCCGCGTGGCGAACCCAGGCCGACGTGAAGTGCTCCTGGGCCACCTTGCTCGCGGCGTAGGAGCTGCGCGGGTCGAGCTTGGCGGACTCCGGCACCAGCTCCCAGTCGAGCGGATCACCGCAGACAGGGCAGGGGTTGTCGAACTGCCGGGTGTCCAGCGCCTCGACGACGCGCGGCCCGGGAGCGACGCGGCCGTGCTGTGGGCAGGCATACCGTCCTTCGCCGTAGACGACCATCGACGACGCGAGCACCAGCCGGTCGACGCCCTCGGCATGCATGGCGGCGAGCAGGGCGGCGGTGCCGAGGTCGTTGTGGGACGCGTACAAGGGGAGGTCGGCGACGGTCACACCCGCGCCCACGACCGCCGCCTGGTGGCACACGACGTCGACGCCACGCAGCAGCTCGCGCCACTGGTCGCTCTCGCGCACGTCCAGCTGGTGGATCCCGGAGGGCGGCTCCGTGCCGCCGTGGGCGGCCGCCAGCATCAGGTCGACGCCGACGACCTCGTGACCGGCCTGCGCCAGCTCGGTCGAGATGGCTGACCCGATGAACCCGGCAGCGCCAGTCAGCAGGACTTTCACGACGGCGTCACGGTTGTGGCCAGGTCAGCTCGAGTTCGTCGGCCCACGTCGAGCAGCTGCAACCGTCGGGGTCTGGCAGCGCGGCTATGGCGTCGGTGAGCAGGGTGCCGAGCCGATCCAGGTTGGCGCGGAACAGGGCGAACACCGCTTCCTGCCCCACTCCTTCGCCTTCGGACTGGCCGGCGTCCATGTCCGTCACCAACGCCAACGCGGCGTAGCAAAGTCGCAGTTCGCGGGCCAGGACCGCCTCGGGATGCCCAGTCATGTTGACCAGGTCCCAGCCGGCGTCAGCGAACCATCGCGATTCGGCGCGGGTGGAGAAGCGGGGACCCTCCACGACGACCATCGTCCCGCCGGCGCGCACGTCCGGTGCGGCGCCGACCAGCGCGCGCGAAACGCGTGCGCAGTACGGATCGGCGAACGGCACGTGCACGGCGCCGGATTCCAGGTACGTCTGCGAGCGCCCGCTCGTCCGGTCGACCAGTTGATCGGGCACGACGAGATCGCCGGGCTTGACCGCGGTCCCCAGCCCGCCGACGGCGCACGGTGCGAGAACCTGGCGGACACCGAGGGACGCCAGCGCCCACAGGTTCGCGCGGTAGTTGATCCGATGCGGCGGGAACTCGTGGTGGCTTCCATGCCGGGGGAGAAAGGCGACCCGATGATCACCCAGGTCACCGACCTGAATCGACGCGGAGGGCGACCCGTACGGGGTGTCGACCTGATGCTCGGTCGGATTGTTCAGGAACGAATAGAAGCCGCTGCCGCCGATGACGGCTACGTCGGCGATCGCTGTTGGCACGAGTCGACCGTAGTGGAAACGCCAGCCACGCCGACCGCCACGGCGCTTACGACCTGATGACACACTGCGGCATGACCTCCTTGGCCGACCTGATCACCTCGCTCACGCGCGAGGTCGCGGATTTCCCTCTGCCGGGCATCCAGTTCAAGGACCTGACGCCCCTGCTGGCGGACGCGGAGGGATTCAGCAAGGTCACTGATGCGCTGGCGGAGTCCGCGTCCGGAGCCGACGTCGTGGCCGGGATCGACGCCCGCGGGTTTCTCTTGGCCGCCGCGGTCGCGACACGGCTCGGCACCGGCGTGCTCGCCATCCGCAAGGGCGGCAAGCTCCCACCGCCGGTGCGGGCGGTCATCTACGACCTGGAGTACGGAACGGCGACCTTGGAGATCCCAGGCGACGGCATCACGCTGGCTGAGCGCAACATCGTCATCATCGATGACGTGCTGGCGACGGGCGGAACGCTCGGCGCAGCCCGGGAGCTGCTGTCCGTCGCCGGCGCGAACGTGACTGCCGCTGCCGTGGTTCTCGAGCTGCCGGCCCTGGGAGGCCGGGACGCGTTGAGTCCCTTGCTGGTCCACAGCCTGCACGCTGTGCAGACCTGAGACGGCAGTCCGGCCTGCCTAGCCCGTCCGCCGCACCAGCTTGTTGTCCGCGTTGACCTCGAAGAAGTCAATCGCGCGGACCAGATCGCTGAACTTGGCGTAGCCGAAGTTACGCGGCTCGAACGACGACTGATTCCGGATGAGGTTGATGACGCTCGACAGGTTCGCCCAGCCGTCCTCGTCGGAGAGCTCATCGACGGCCGACCGAAGCTGGTTCATCAACTTGGAGTTTCGCTTCAGCTGGGCGCCAGTGCTGCGCTTGCTGTTGTTCGTGCCCTGGTTGTCGTCGCCGGTGGTGACCTGCACCAGCGCCTCGACCTCGAAGTAGCTGGTGCACGCATTGCGGAACGGCTCCGGCGCCTTGGCTTGGCCGAAGCCAATAACCTCTGCGCCGGCCTGCCGCAGGCGCATGACAAGCGGTGTGAAGTCGGCGTCGCTCGACACGATCGCGAACCCGTCGACGTTGCCGGCGTGCAGCAGGTCCATCGCGTCGATCACCATCGCGATGTCGGAGGCGTTCTTGCCTTTGGTCAGGTCAAACTGCTGCACCGGCGCGATCGCGAACTCGTGCAGCCGCTCCCGCCAGCCCTTCAGCTCGGACTTGCCCCAGTTGCCGTAGGCGCGACGGACGTTCGCCTTCCCGACCGTGGCGACCTGGTTGAGGATCGCCTCGATGGCTGCGGCTGAGGAGTTGTCGGCATCGATCAGGACGGCCATGCGCAAGTCCGGCATGGGCTCACCCTAGGGGGTCAGACTTGCCGTAGTGACCGCGATCACGGCGAAAATTCTGCAACAGTCCATAGAATCAACCCATGCTCGACCGCGCGTTGGACGCGTTGTACCAGCGGCTAGGCCGCAAGTACTGGGTCGTGCTCGCTGTGGGCCAGGGCGCGGTGTCGATTTTCGTCGTCGTCGCGGCGCTGGCCGGGGTGGCGCTGTTCCTCCGTCCGACCCTTGACCAGTTCCTGATGATCGCCGGGATCGGCTCTGGGTTGGCGATCCTGGCGACGACCTCGTCGACGCTCACGTCCCGGCCGGTCTATGACTTGATCGAGGCCTGGCACGACGACCCGAACCCCTCGCCCGGCAGCACCGTCAAGGCCTGGCGGGCGGCCAGCACGTTGATCCTGACGCAGTACCGCACCCGATCACCGATCGTGAACTCAGTGATTGTGCTTCCCATCCTGCTGTTGTCGATCTTCCTGCTCCACCTGACCTGGGCCGGCATCCTTGCGCTGGTCCTGTCCGTCATCGCGCCGGCAGTGTGGGGCACGTTCCTGAGCTACAGCGCGGGGGAGCACCTGGCGCGTCCGCTGGTGTCAGACCTGGCCACGGCGCTGCCCGTCGAGTTCCCCTTCGCGCGGTCAGGCCTGCCCATCAGTCTGCGGCTCAAGATCTCGCTGCCTGCTTACACGGTGATCTCGGCGATGGCCGCCGCCGCGATCGTCAGCGGGACGCGCGGAGTGTCGGGCCTCATCGTGACCACCCTCGTCTCGGCCGCGGTCGGCGGCGCGATGGCGACGGAGCTCGCCGTACTCCTGTGCCGCTCCATCGTGGTGCCCATGGAACGGCTGGGCGAAGGAATGCGCGCGGTCCGCGAGGGCGACTACAACGCGCGCGTCCCCGTGATGAGCAGTGACGAGATCGGCGAGCTCTCGCACGACTTCAACCGGATGGCCCACGGCCTCGCAGAGCGCGAGGAGATGCGCGCGGCGTTCGGCACCTACGTCGACAGCGCCACCGTCGAGCTGATCCTGTCCGGCAAGTTCCCGCCCGAAGGCATCGAGGTCGACGTCTCCATCCTGTTCACCGACGTCCAGGGCTTCACGTCCTACGCCGAGACCGCGTCCGCGCGCGACGTCATCGCCGCGCTCAACGAGCAGTTCGAGCTGATGGTGCCGATCATCGAGCGGCACGGCGGACACGTCGACAAGTTCATCGGTGACGGCATGATGGCCGTCTTCGGCGCGCCGGAGTTCTTCCCCGATCACGCTGACCGTGCGGTGGATGCGGCCGCCGAGATCGTCGAGGCGCTGCGCACCCACGACCACCTGCTCCCGATCGGCTTGGGCGTCAACTCCGGCACCGTCGTGGCCGGATCCGTCGGCGGAGCCGGACGCCTGAATTTCAGCGTCATCGGCGACGCCGTCAACACCGCAGCGCGGGTCGAGGCCGCCACCCGCGCCACCGGCGACGAGCTGCTGATCGCGACGGCGACGAAGGATCGCCTGACCCGGCACGAGGTCATCTCGCGCGGGTCGCTGCCGCTCAAGGGCAAGTCCGAGCCGGTCGAGCTGTTCGCGCTGCAGGCCCTGTCCAGGCCGTCGAAGCCGCGGGTTGCGCCGCTTCGCCGCATCCTGACGCGGGGTTAGCCGATCCACAGGCCGCCGATCAGGCGACACGTGTCCACAGGCTCACGGTTGAATCTGGACGGCTCGGTCACGACACTGGTCAGGTGATCTCCATGAACGAGCCACAAGTTTGGACGCTGATAGGCATGTTCGCGGCGGCGTTGTTCGGCGTCGTTGGCCTGATGTCGACGATGTTCATGCAGCTCATCAGGACGGAAATTGGCGGCCTGCGGAACGAGATGATCGCGCGCTTTGAGCACTTGGATCGCGACGTCGAGGCCATGGCGGCCAAGGTCTTCGGGGAGAACTGAGAAGTCGGCGACGGCTACACCGTCGGGCGTGGCCGGAAGCCGAGCACGATCAGCCAGATCAGCAGCAGGACGTTGAACGGGGGGACGAGCACTTCGAGCTGCACGAGCAGTCCGGATGCGCCGGCCAGGATGCCGAGCACGCCGATGATCAGGCTCCAGATGCGCAACCAACCGGGCCCGGCCAGCCCGCGTCCGATGACGAGAGCGCCCAGGCCCAGCAGCCCGAACGCGATGTGGGACAGCGCGTTGATGACGTCCCAGAGGCCTTGGTGTGCGGCGATGTTGCCGGACAGGAAGATGAGCACCAGGACGTTCTCGACGAGGTGTGCCAGCCCGCCGGCGGCAAGGATGACCGCACCCGTTCGGACGATGGAGTTGCCGACGAACGCGTCACACAGCCAGCGCGCGTAGGCGAGCAGCGTCAGCATCGCCGCGATGAGCAGCAGAGCCCCGATCTTGCCGGCCTGGATACTGTGGATGTTGGCGGCGAGGTCCTTCGCGGACTCCATGTCGGGCACGGCCGGGATCCACACCGCGAGGCCGGCCACGGCCAGCGCGGCGAAGGCGATGGCGAGCGGGCCGCCCCAGTCATTCGATGGGCGCGTCATCTTTCGAGCGTATTGAGTCAGGGGGCGAACTGTCATGCTTCGCCGATGGTTTCGTCGCGTCTGGTCATCGGGGCGGTGATCGTCGATGCCACAGGGGCGGCCCGTCGGGTCCTCGGAGCGCGGAAGGCGCACGGGCCGGATGCCGGACGCTGGGAGTTCCCGGGCGGCAAGGTCGAGCCGGGGGAGTCGCCGGAGGAAGCTCTCCGCCGAGAGCTGCGCGAGGAGCTCGGCGTCGACGTTGAGGTAGATGGGTCGCTCGGCGAGTGGCCGATCCGGCCAGGCCTCGTCCTGCGGCTCCATCTGGCCGAATGCCATGGCGCGATCACACTCGGCGTCGACCACGACGACGTTCGGTGGTTCGCCGCCGAAGAACTCTCCGCCGTCACCTGGCTTGCCGCGGACGAACTCGCGTTGTCGACGGTCTCCGACGTCCTGGCCGCCCGCTGATTCCGGCAACGCGCCGCGCACGGAATGGTCCCTTTCCCGGACGCGGGGGCCCCGCGCTCATAGGATGCGCTGACATGGGGGAGTAACGGGAGGGAAAGTTGTGCTTGCGCTCGACCTGATTACCGCCGCGAATCCGCTGACCGGCGGGGCGGACGGATCACTGCCGTCCATCGGCTGGCAAGGGTTCTACGACACGCAGGGGATGCTGGACGAGTTCACCGCTCTGGCGTTGTCCACGCTGCTGGCGCTCGCCATCGCCTTCCACCCCACGACACGGCGGACGGTCGACACGATCGAAGAGGCCGAGCTGCCGAAGGTCTCGATCATGTATGCCCTCGTCGGCGCTGTTGTCGGCGTGGCCGTGCTCCAGTTCGGCATGGTCATCGGCTTCGTCGTCTTCGGCCTCGGCGGCCTCATGCGCTTCCGCACGGAGACCGGCTCGACGCGCGACACCGGGCGGCTGATCATCGTCACGCTGGTCGGACTCATGTGTGGCATGAACCTGCCGCACTTCGCCGTCATCACCACCGCCTACGCGTGGCTGGTCATCCTCGTGTTCGATGGCAACCCGGTCTACCGCCTGGACGTCACCGAGATCCCCAAGGAGTACTTGAAGGCGTCCTCGGCGGCCTACAAGGCCGAGCTCACGAACTTCGGCTGCGTGCTGGTCACCGAGAACAACGCCGTCACCAAGGGCAAGCTCGTCTTCGTCTTCCGGGCGCCGCGCAAGTTCTCGCAGGACGCGCTCTACGACGCCTCGGTCGCACACATCCCGCCGGAGATGCGCGGCGAGCTCGACTGGCGCGTCGAGTAAGGCTCGTCGGACGTCAGATCTCGACGTCGTCGGCGCGCGGCAGCACGTCGACCGCTGCGCGCATCCACGCGCGGACGCGTCGCGTGGCCTGGACGTCGGCTTGGTTGTAGGTGCGTAGCCAGTGCTTGGCGGCGTCACGCGCCGACGGCTCCGGCGCTTCGACGGCCAGCCGGTGCTTGATCATCGAGACATCACCGCTGGCGCCCTCGCCGTCCGAGTCCGGGTCCTCGAGGGCGTGCACCGCGCTCCAGTCGTGGCCGGCCAGCGGCGCGACACGCTTGACGCTCGTCCCGCTCGGCATCACGAAGTGGGCCTTGAGGACGGCCTCGAGATCGGTGCAGTCCGCGGCGAAGAAGGCGTCGATCTCCCCGGTCGACGGCAGGTTCTCGTGGGCCTCGACGATCCGCAGCGCCTGCGTGCGCTCGGCGTTGGACCAATAGAAGAACTGGATGCTCTGGTCAGCCGCTTCGGCTGACGCGATCAGCTCATGCGCCCGCTCCCAGAAGCGCCGGAACACGGTGGCTTCGTCAGTGGGCGCCGCGTACTCATCGATGACTGCGTAGTTGTCGTCGACGAGCAGGCCCCACATGTAGACGGCGCCACTGAGGTCGCTCTCCATGTCGAAATCGACCTCGACGTCGTACGTCGGTAGCCCCAAACCGGTGAACCCCCGGGCGAGCAACGGCGTTCCGAGCACGGACGCCCGTGCCTGATCGATCCAGGCCGGCTGGAGCGCGCCCGCGAGTTCGAGCACCACGTCGTCGGTCAGCCTCGTCGCGAGGTCGCCGGCCGTGCCAATGCCTTGGGAGGCCAGCTCCTTGGCGTACGGCTGCACCGAAGCGGCCCGGGACCACACCTCAGTCAGCGGCGTGGACGCCTTCGTCGGATCCAGCGCGCCCTTGAGCTGGGCGGGGGAGAGCTTCTTGACGACAGATGCGGTGAAGTAGTCACGCTCGCCAACCTGGCGGCGCGTGGTGACACCGGCGATGCGGAGCCTCCGGTAGTCCCAGTAGCCCATGTTCGCCAGCAGCGAGATGTGGTCGCGTTCCTCCAGGTCCGGCCGGCAGTAGCCATTCCATTCGCACGAGCCGCATTCGCTGATCGCGATTGGAACAACCTTCGGCTCGAGCGGCTCGCCGCGCTTGCGCAGCTCGGTATGGGCGGCGACATCGCGACGGAACGCGAACTCGTGGTCGTACGACCGGAGCCAGGTGACGGGCTCGTCCTCGACTTTCGCCTTGTTCTGGATGCGCGCGTCCGCGGCGTTGAGGTCGAGCCAGACGAGCTCGGCGCTGGAGTCGATGATCGCGCCGAAAGCGCCACGGCTGGAGGCCCATCCACACGCTTCGAGCATCCGCCAGTAGTGCGCCAGCTGGAGCGCGGCCTTCTTGCGCTTGTCGCTGGTGAAGGTTCCGTGCGTGGCGGTGCTCGCCTCGAGTCCGGGGTCCTTGAGCGACGAGATCTGCGCCGTCGCCTTGGCGTCGTCATCGGCGTGGAAGAGGGTGTACACCTTCACGTCGAGCGGGAGGTAGCCGTCAAGGTCGAAGAGGAGCGCGTCCGGCTTTCCGGTGCGACGACCGACTACGTCGTCCGGCAGCTGGCCGCCGAGGATGAGTGGGACGTGCCGTTCCATGGCGGCGACCGTCGCCTCGATGGTCGCGGTCTTGCTGCCCTCAGAGATCAGCACTGCGTCGGCATGGAGCGCCAACAGCTCGGTGAAGACGAGCGCCTCGAACTCATTGCCGGCATCGAACCGGGCCTGCAGGACCGCATCGACGGGAATGGGTTCGACACCGTCCGGTGGTAGCACCGCGAACTGGGTCCGACAGGGGCACTGCGTCGCGGGATAGGCGCCGAGCGGACGGACGAGGGTCAGGTCGTAGCCGTGCGCCGAGACGTTGACACCGTCCACCATGGCGGCATCCTGACACGTCCATGACGGCGGGCGCGCTACCGTCGTCCTCGAACTGGAGGTTCCATGGTCCGCGCCCTTGCCGCAACAGCCGCCGCCCTGATGGTGATGGCGGTGTCCGGCTGCGGTCCGGAGTCGAAACCGGCTCCCCATCAGACCAAGGTGACCCACGGGCCGACCGCCGCTCCGACGAAGTCGGCACCGGCGTACCTCGAGGACCCGAAGAACGGCGAGTGTCACGACCTCACGCTCAAGGACATCGCCGGCTCGTCGGACACGAAGAAGCCGGTCGACTGCTCGGCCGACCACACGACCGTGACCGTCGCGGTGGTCACGGCGCCCGACGAAGCCCGCAAGGGCAACACCAACGCGCGCGCCTACGCCGTCGGCCAAGCGTGCGGCGACGGCTTCAAGCAGGTGATTGGTGGCGACTCCAAGACGCGCGCCAAGTCCCTCTACACGCTGGCCTGGTTCCTGCCGACGAAGGCACAGCGAGCCAAGGGCGCCAACTGGCTGCGCTGCGACGTGACGCTCAGTGATCAGCACCGCGCGTACCTGATCAAGGGCAAGCTGCCCCTGCTCGACGACGGGCTGAAGAAGCGCGAGCTGCGCTGCGGCCGGAACAAGCCGAACCACCAGGAGTGGGAGTTCGTCCCCTGCACGACGAAGCACCAGTACGTTGCGCGCACGTTCGTCGAGGCGGATGCCAAGACGACCTACAAGCAGGCGGCGAAAGCGGCTGAGAAGGCCTGTTTCGCCGAGCAGGGGCTGTTCAGCTGGTCGCTGCCTGAGCAGTGGGGGATCGGCGACCGGTGGTACGTCTGCTGGGAGACAGTCGACGAGGACAAGGCTTCAAACAACGTCGTGACCTGAACCTGTCGTATCCGGCTGAGACCGTTCGTGGAGTAGGCAAGGAGGCGCAGGAGCGCCTCACCGACGATGAGGAGTTCGACATGTCATCCACCACCGCCAGTACCCCGACCGTCGAGGCCCGCCGCTCCGTCTGGCGTCATGGGCTCGCGGCATCCGTCGTCGCAGCCGCCGCCACGACTGGGTTTGCGGCCGCAGCCGCGGCAGCGGGTGTGTCCTTCGCCGATCGCACCGGCGCATCGATCCCGGTGTCGGGATTCGCGACCGTCACGCTTTTCTTCTCACTGCTGGGCGTCGGGCTCGCGGCGATCCTGGCCCGCAAGGCGAAGCACCCCCGCCGCGTCTTCGTCCGTACGACGCTCGCGCTTCTCGCACTGTCCTTCGTGCCTGACGCCACGTTCGGGTTCGACCTGGTGTCGGCTCTGACCCTGATGGCCGACCACGTGCTCGCTGCGGCGATCGTCATCCCCTCGCTGGCCCGCCGGCTCGCCGACTGAGCAGGCGCCGCGGCTGTAGCACTTTGCTACACTGGCTGCATGAGCAGCACGATGCCCACCCGGGTGGACGGCGGACTCTTCGACGCCGCCAAGTCCGTCGGCGCCGTCAACAGCCGCAGTGCCGCGCAGCAGATCAGTCACTGGGCGCGCATCGGGCGAGAGTTCGAGGCGTCCGGCAAGGTCAGCCAGCGCGACGTCGAGCGTGTCCTGGCCGGTGACGGCTCGTACGACGCACTCGGCGAGCGCGAGCAGGCCATCGTGCGGGCCAGCTGGGACGAGCAGGTTGCCGCCCGCATCGCCGCCCTCGACCTCGAGGCTGAGTTCGCCGGGGCCGGCGAGGCGTGGTCCGAGGCGGACGAAGCCGGCCGCGTCATCGCGCGCGGGTGACGCCAGTCCTGCATGTCCTCGCCGGACCGAACGGCGCGGGGAAATCCACGTTCGTCGCGCGCGTCCTGCAACCCGTCACACATCTGCCGTTCGTCAACGCCGACGAGATCGCCCGCGAGCGGTGGCCCGGCGATGAGCTCGATCACGCCTACCACGCGTCGCGGGCCGCGGCCGACCAGCGCCGTCGGATGCTCGCGAACGGCGAGTCGTTCATCACCGAGACCGTCTTCAGCCACCACAGCAAGGTCGCGCTCGTCACGCAGGCGGTTGCGCTGGGCTATCTCGTCAACCTGCATCTCATCCTCGTGCCGGCCGACCTCGCCGTCCAGCGTGTGACTGAGCGAGTCCGGCGGGGCGGGCACGAGGTGCCGGAAGAGAAGATCCGGTCTCGCTACGCGCGGCTGCTGAAGCTCGTCGTCGACGCGCGCGCCGTCGCCGACCGGTCGACGTTCTACGACAACAGCACGGCGCGATCGCCGTTCCGCGTCGTTGCGACCTACGAGCGCGGACGGCTGGTGGGCGAGGCGAATTGGCCCGCCTGGACGCCGACCGTGCTCACGCGTGCGTGACACACGTCCCCGACAGGGACACACTGAAAAGTGCATCCAGAAAGGGGTCCTCATGAATCGCTCACCCATCCACATGGCCGCGATGTTGATCGGGCTGGGATTCCTCGCCGCTGGAGTCGGCGGCTTCATCCCGGGCATCACGACGAACGCGGGCGACATCGCGATGTACGGCCATGATTCGCCGGCCAAGCTGCTCGGCATCTTCCAGGTTTCCGTGCTGCACAACGTCATCCATCTGGTGTTCGGGCTCGCCGGGCTGCTGCTCGCCAGGTCTGCCGCCAAGGTCTATCTCATCGGCGGCGGGCTCATCTATCTGGTGACGTGGCTGTACGGCGTGATCATCGACCCGACCTCCGGCCTCAACTTCGTCCCACTCGACGACGCCGACAACTGGCTGCACCTCGGCGCGAGCGCGGCGATGGTCCTGCTCGGCGTGACCCTCGGAAAGTCGAGCACGCCAGCGGCGCAGGCGTAACTTGGCCTCATGGGCGAGTTCATCGGGTTCGCGGCCCAGGCAGGGATCTTCTTCCTGTTCACGCCGTTCTGCCTGATCGCCAAGTACGGCGGGCGTGCTCTGGACTTGCGCAAGGCCGACGCCGACCGCCGCGCCGCGATGCGCGAGTACGGCATCGAGCACGTCGAGTGGCGGTCCGCCGGCGACGTCACAATCGACGACGCCGGCGAGCCGCGGCTGCCTGAGCTGCCGGCGGCTCCCGGCCTGCGGCGGCTCGAGTTCGTCGGCCCTCAACCGGGGTTGCGCTCGGTGGAGATCAACGGCGCCGGCGACTTGCTCGCGCTGGCCAGGGATCGCGGGCCGGGTCGGCAGTTCGCTCTGGACGACATGAAGGCGCACCTCACGCTGGGCGGCGTCATCCACGTCAGCTACATCGACACCATCAACTCGCGCGATGGGCTGTTCGACCTTGCCGACCGTACGCATCGGCGGCACGCGCTCGACTTCATGCGGCAAGGCGCCGAGATCGAGCTGGCTCGGGCGGCTTAGCTCGCACCTGCGGGTCTGTGGCATCTTGAGCGCATGGTTCGGCTCATTCCCAGGTTTCCCGGCGTCGAGAAGGTGGCCAACCTTCCGGCGCTGATGTACCGCACCCCAGATGGGCTCGAGGGGCGCGATCCGGAGTTCATCCGACGCATGCTGCCGCGGCTCTGGCTGGCCGCCAACCTCTACTTCCGGGCCGAGGTCGAGGGCTTCGAGAACGTCCCCGACGAGGCGGTCCTCTTCGTCGGCAACCACAGCGGGGGCGCGAGCATCCCGGACTCGTTCGTGTTCAACCTCGCGTATCACACGTACTTCACGGTCGAGGGCCGTCCGCTGATCGGCCTCGCGCACGAGATCATCACCAAGTCGCCGTTCGTCGGCGACTTCGCGCGCAAGTTCGGCATCGTCACCGCGGGACCGGGCAAGGCATCCGACCTCCTGAAGCGCGGCGCCAACGTCATGGTCTATCCGGGCGGTGACGTCGAGGCGCTGCGGCCGACCCGCGACCGGCACAAGATCGACTTTGACGGGCGCAAGGGCTTCCTGAAGCTGGCGCACGCCAACAAGGTCAAGATCCTGCCGGTGGTGGCCACCGGCGGCCAGGAGACGCTCTACGTCTTCAACGACGGCCGCGCGCTGGCGAAGATGCTGCGGTTCGACCAGTTCCTGCGGGTGAAGTCACTGCCCATCACGTTCAGCCTGCCGTGGGGATTCCTGCCCGGCGGGCTGCCGAACATCCCGCTGCCGGCGAAGATCCGCATCCAGGTGCTCGCGCCCATCGACCTGCACGAGCTGTTCGGTGACGAGCCGGACTGGAACCAGGCCTACGACTACGTCGTCAGCATCATGCAGGTGGGTCTGTCGAACCTGGCTGCGAAGCAAGTCATCCCGGTGCTCGGCTGATGGGCGCGACCGTCAGCCGCTCGGTCACCGTGCATCGCCCGCTGTCCGAGGTGATTGAGGTGGCCACCGACCCGCGCGTCGTCCTGCCGATCGTCGGCGGGCTCGGCCGGTTCCAGCAGATCGACACCGATGCTGCTGGCCTCGGGGAATGGGACCTGTTCCTCGACGTGGGCAGTGTCCACGTCGGCGGCCGCGTCGTCGTCGAACGCCCGCAGCCGGCCCGGCTCACCTGGCACGCCATCCGCGGCACGCGGCACCAGCTGGAGCTGACGGTGACGGACGGCGCGAGCCCGGCGGAGTCGGTGGTGACGATCGCGATGAGCCTGCAGCTCGCCGGGTTCCTGACCGGGCGCATCACCGAGGTCCTCGCCGGCGGCATCATGGGCCGCCACCTCGAGGCCGGACTCCAGCAATTGCGGCACCACCTCGAGTACGAGGCCTGAGCGCAACGCGCAGCGTTGGCTGCGGCTGGCCTGATTCCCGGTTGTTCACCGGCCGTTTGGCTTATGTTGGCCAGTGAGGACCAATCGAGGGAGCGCTGATGGCCGAGCCGACGTGGGAACCGCCTGGCAAGGGCGCGTGGGAACTGGAGACCACGCATGCGTTTCGGCCGTGGACACGGTTCGCTCAGGAACCGTTCGCCGAAGGATTCGTTCGCGGATTCCAGCGCGGGACCGCCCATTACGGACTGATGCTCGATCACCTTGCACCGGCGTTCGTCAACGGCTTCATGTACAACCAGCCGCGGCCGTTCGCGGCGCCTCCGGGAGCACCGCCGCCGCCAAAGCCTGTGCTGTGGGCGCTAACGCGTCTTCACCCCAAGATCCGTGCGCGCATCAGGGCGGGCGCCCAGGCATTTGCGGAAAGGCGCTGGCGCGCCGATCTTGACCACTGGGATGCCGTCGACAAGCCGGCCGCCATCGAGAAGCACCGCGCCATACAGGACGTCGACGTCAGCTCGCTGTCCGACCATGACCTGGCCGAGCACATCGCTCAATGTCACCAGCACCTGACCGACAGCATCTTCCTGCACCACAAGTACACCGTCCCGTCGGTCCTGCTGACTGGCGACTTCCTGGCCGGCGTCCAGGAATGGACCGGGCTCGCCGGCGGCCCGGCGCTCCAGTTGTTGCGCGGTACGTCGGAGATCTCGCACGGCTTCGCCGCACGGGAGCTCAGTAGCGTGGCCGACGCGATCCGGGCCAGCGCCGCGGCGCGCGCAGTGCTCAGCGACATCGGTGATCCCACCGAAGCATTGGCGGCACTGTCGGGTGATTCGATCGCCGGGCCGGCCGTTTCGGCGTATCTGGACGCTGTGCGGTACCGCTGCGTCGGGTACGACGTCGGCGACCAGTACGCCGAGGAGATGCCCGAGCTGCTGTACGACACGGTGCGGGCGGCCGTGGCCGGAACGACGGCAGCGCCGCACGACGATTCGGCCGAGGCCACGCTCCGAGCGCAGGTCCCCGAGGAACATCGTGCCGATTTCGACGATCGCCTGGCCGAGGCGCGGCTGGTCAACCGGTTGCGGGACGAGCGGGATGCGTACTCCGATGGCTGGGCCACAGGCCTGGCGCGACGCGCTCTCCTGGAGGCCGGCCGCCGGCTCGCCGCGACAGCGCGACTTCACGATGCCGACCACGGCGTCGATCTCGAGCTGGACGAAGTGGTTGCGCTGCTGCGCGGTGGATCGGGGCCCAGTGCCGAAGAGGTGTCGGAGCGGTACAAGTTCCGCACCACCCACACCACCGACGATGCCCCGCCGGTCATCGGAGGCGAACTCTCCGCGCCGCCGGATCCCGCCCTGCTGCCCGTGGCCGCCCGACGGGGCGCGCGGGCAATCGATACGGCGCTGTTCAACCTGTTCGGTGTGCCGGACACGCCGAACACTGGAACCGTCCTGCACGGACTCGCGGTCAACACGGGCGTCTACGAAGGACCTGCGCGGTTGGTCAACGACCCGTCGGACTTCGGCCGGATCAAGTCCGGTGATGTGCTGGTGACCCGGATGACGTCGCCCTACTTCAACGTGGTCCTGCCGCTGCTCGGCGCGCTGGTCACCGATCGCGGCGGGCAGTTGTGCCACGCGGCCATCGTGGCCCGCGAGTACGGCATCCCGGGCATCGTCGGTACCCGCGAGGCAACCGCCAAGATCGCCGACGGCGCCCGCGTCCGAGTCGATGGCACTACCGGCGAAGTGCACCTGCTCGGGTGAAGCTGGTCAGCCTGATCGACGCCGAGGACTCCGAGCTTTTCGGAGGAAAGGCAGTCCAGCTCGGTGCCGCACTGCGGGCGGGGCTGCCGGTGCCGGGCGGTTTCGCGTTGGCGTGGGACGCCGTGGAGGCAATCGCGGCCAAGGGCCAAGCTGCTGTCGACGTCGGGCAAGGTCACCTCTGGCCGGACCCGTGCGCAGTGCGCTCGAGTGCAATCGGCGAGGATTCGGCCGACGCCAGCTTCGCGGGCACGCACCTCTCCGTCTTGGGGGTTTCGGGCGATGATGCCGTGATCCAGGCGATCCGTGCCGTCCACCAATCGTGCTCGGAGGCCGGCGCTCAGGCCTATCGATCGCGGATGGGTCTCGATGCAGCTGCCCGCATGGGCGTTGTCATCCAGGCCCTGGTGGATGCAGACACCGCCGGAGTCATGTTCACCCGCGACCCGCTGACCGGAGCCGATCAGCGGGTCATCGAGGCGAGCTGGGGACTGGGCGAGGCCGTCGTCGCCGGGTTGGTCACGCCCGACCGCTACATCCTGGGCGCGGACGGCACTCTGATCGAGGAGCTCGTCGGGGAGAAGGACCTGGCCGTTCGGCGCATCCCGGCCGGCGGGACCGTCGAGGAGGAGGTCGACCCAACGCTCATCGACGTGCCATGCCTGGGATCGGCCGAACTCAGCGCCTTGCACGATCTTGCGCTCGCCTGCGACCAGGTGTTCTCCAGCACCGCACACGACATCGAGTTCGCTTTCCGGGCCGGTGTGCTGTTCCTGCTCCAACGACGGCCGATCACCCGTGGCTGACCCGGCAATGGACGGGGCCACCACCCGAGGTCTCGTCGCTGCGTGCCTCGCCGCATCGCTGATGCCACTGAACTCGACCATGATCGCGGTGGCGGTGCCGGCAATTTCTCGCGACGTGGGCCACGACCCGGGCACGGTCACGCAGGCGTTGGTTGCCACCTACCTTGTCGCGGCGATCGCGCTGCAGAGCCCGGGCGGGAAGCTTGGCGACCGAATCGGCCAATGGCGTGCCTTCGCCGTCGGCCAGATGGTGCTCTTCGTCGGCGCGCTCGCCGGATTCCTGGCTCCGTCGCTGTGGCTGCTCACGGCGTCGCGCGTGGTCATGGCCGCCGGCGGGGCGATTGTCGTGCCGGCCACGATCGCCCTGCTCCGGACCGAGCTCCCCGAGGCCAAGCGCGGGCGCGCATTCGGCATCTTCGGCTCGGTGATGTCGCTGGCCGCGGGGATTGGCCCCCTGGTCGGTGGCGAGCTCGTCCGCGTCTTCGACTGGCCGAGCATCTTCCTCGCGAACATCCCGGTGTTGGCGTTGTCTGCGCTGCTGGCCATCACGGCACGGCATGTTCACACGCCGCGCGAGCCCGCGCGGTTCGACTGGCTCGGTTCGGCGCTCCTGGCAACGGCACTGTCCTGCCTAGTCGCCGGCACCGAGGTACATGGACCGTATGCGACCGTCCTGGTGTTCGTCGGCGCGATCCTGTTCGTGCCGTTCGTGCTCGTCGAACGTCGGGCCAGCGATCCGGTTGTGGCCTTCCGGCTGTTCCGGAACGTTCGCTTCACCGCCGGCACCCTCGTGATCGCGCTGCTGAACCTCGTCATGTACGCCCTGCTGTTCGAGATCCCGCTGGTGCTGTCGGCGCTGTTCAGCATCAATGCCGGCGAGACGGGGCGGGTCATCGTCTTCATGATGCTCGCGATGGTCATCACCTCGACCATCGCCGGACGCATCACCGATCGCGTCGGGCCTCGCCCGCTGGGTCTGGCCGGCACGGTGACCTGCCTGCTCGGTGTGGTGCTGCTGTGGCTGACACCGCTGTCCTCGCCCGGCGAGGTCCGCCTGCCGCTGGCCCTGCTGGGCGTCGGCATCGGCTTGGCGAACCCAGCGGCTCAGACGGCGTCGATGGCGGACATCGAGCGTGCCGAGAGCGGGATGGCTGCCGGGATCGGGTCGACGATGCGGTATCTCGGCGGAATCATCGGTGTCGCGATTCTCGGCCATGGGCTCGACGTGAGTGGAGCGCCGAACGCCGTCATCGGCCAGCACCATCTGCTGCTCACGATCTTCGCTGCCGTCCTCGTCGGCACGCTCGGCTGCGCCGCCCTCCTCGGCTCGCGACCGGTTCGTCAGCCGATGCGGTGAGCGGCTTCGAGGATCCGGATGACCTCGACGGAGTCGTTCGGGTCGACCGGCGTCGCGGTTTCGTTGCGGAGAGCTTGGGCCACGCCGCGGTAGAAGGCGGGGTAGTCGCCACGTTCAGGCGACACGACGTCGGTGGCGCCACTGACGCCCACAACGGGCCAGTCCTCGCGGCGAGGCAGTCCGTACGCCGGATCGTCCGGCGTCATGCCCGCGGTGAGCTGCGCTTCCTGGGGGTCCAGTGACCACGAGACGAAGGCGCCGTCGGAGCCCAGAACCCGAAAGCGTGGGCCGGGCTGCGCAGCGACCGAACTCATCCAGAGCCGCGACACCGCGCCATCGGCGTGCTGCAGCGACAGGAACCCGTCGTCCGGCGCCGGCCGGCCTGAACGCGAGGCCAGCTCAGCGTGGACGTCGGTCACCGGACCGAGCAGCTGGACGGCCTGATCGATCAGGTGCGAGCCGAGGTCGTAGACGACCCCGCCCGCGGCGTCAGGACTCGCCGTCCGCCAAGGCTTGGCGGGATCCGGTTCCGGCTTCCAGCGCTCGAAGCGCGATTCCACCGAGCGGACGCCGCCCAGCGCGCCGGACTGGATCACCCGTTTCAGCGTGAGGAAGTCGCTGTCCCAGCGTCGGTTCTGGAACACGGTCAGCAGCCGGCCGACCGCAGCGGCATGGGCGACGAGCTGCTCGCCTTCTGCCGCCGACGCGCACATCGGCTTGTCCACGACGACCGCGAGTCCGGCGTCGAGAGCCGCCATAGCCAAGGGCACGTGCGTCGCCGGGGGAGAGGCGATGACGACCAGGTCGAGGTCTCGACTGAGCATCTCGTCCGCGGTGCTGACCACATCTGCCCCGAGATGCAGATGTCGAGCAGCCTGCTGCCGCTCCGGATTGCCGGTGACGATGACGGCGAGGTCGAACTGGGGGTCGGCGGCGAGCAGGGAGCCGTGGAAGACCCGTCCCGCCAGACCGAACCCGACCAGTCCGACCTGCAGCGGGTCAGCCACGTCCGGAGGACGACCTTGCGCGACGTGCCACCGAGTCGATGGCGACGGCGAGCAGGAGCACCGCGCCGGTGACCATGAAGCGGACCGACGAGTCGACACCGATGAGGTTCAGGCCGGACTGGATCGCCTGAAGCACGATGATGCCGAGCATCGCCGAATACGCCGAGCCGCGTCCGCCGAACAGTGATGTCCCGCCGATGACTGCCGCCGCGATCGCCGTGAGGTTGGTGTCGGTGGTCCCGCTGGCCTGCGAGACCGACGTCTGCTGCCCCGCGGCGAGCAGGCCGCCGAGCGCGGCCAGTGTCGAGCACAGGACGAAGACACTCAGGTAGATCTGGCCGACCTTGATGCCGGATCTCCGAGCCGCCTCCTCATTGCCGCCGACGGCGAACACGTGGCGTCCCCAGCGGGTCTTGCGCAGGGCCAGGTCCATCAGGACGACCAAGGCCACGAAGAACAGCCACAGGTAGCCCCAGCCGCGATCGAGTCCGAGGTAGTACGTCAGGAAGAGCAAGGCAGCAGCCAGCAGGCCTGCCCTGGCCAGCAGCGACGCCAGTGATGGTGCGCTGAGCTCGGCGGCCTTGCGTCGTCGCATGCCAGCGACATGGGAGACGACGTAGAGGCCGACGGCGACGAGCACGAGCAGGTACGCAGCCGGACCCTTGACGAAGTCGTAACGGGCGAACTGGACGAGCCAGGAATCCTCGGGGATGTTGATGGTGCCGTCCTTGCCGAGGACGAACAACAGCAATCCCTGGAAGCCCAGGAGCCCGGCCAGCGTGATGACGAAGCTCGGCACGCCGACGCGGACGTACAGCGCGGCGTAGAGCATTCCGACCACGACGCCTGCGGCGATGCCACAGGCGAAGCCGACGAGCATTGGTTGGCCCTGATTGACGACGAGGACGGCCATGATCGCTGCCGCCAAGCCGCTCATCGATCCGACCGAGAGGTCGATCTCGCCCAACAGCAGCACCAGCACGATGCCGAGTGCGATGAGACCGACCGGCGCCGCGAACTGGGTGATGGTCACTAGGGACCGCGAGGACAGGAACGCCGGCTCCTGGATGTAGAACACGATCGAGATCACGATCAGGCCGACGACCACCGGCAGGCTGCCGAGGTCGCCACCGCGCAGACGCGACCATGTCGTGGACATCCAGCCGGACAGACCCTTGCCCTGCACCAGGCGCTCGTCGGTGAGGTCGGTCGGCAGCGGGACGGCCGGCCCAGGCTCTTCGACGGTGCGCAGCTCAGTCATCGGAGTGCCTTCCTCGCTCGGAGAAGCGTTGTCGCTCGGCGCGGGCCGTGACGACGTTGTCGGACGCGCCGGTGATGGCCGCGACGAGTGCCGCGGTCGAGGCTTCCGCGGTCTTGAACTCCGCCGCGTTGCGCCCGAGCCGCAGCACCACGATTCGGTCCGAGACGGCTTGGACGTCGGCCATGTTGTGGCTGATCAGGATGACGCCAAGCCCGTTGTCGCGCAGCCGCTCGATCAGGTTGAGCACCTCGGCGGTTTGGGCGACGCCCAACGCGGCGGTCGGCTCGTCGAGCATGACGACCTTCGGGTTCCCCACCAGGCTGCGGGCGATCGCGACGGTCTGCCGCTGCCCGCCGGACAGCGCCGCGATCGGGATGCGCACGGACGGGATCTTGGCCGACAGCGAGCGCAGCAGTCGCCACGCCTCCTTCTCCATCGAGACCTCGTCGATGATCGGCCCGATCTTGTGCTCCTGGCCGAGGAACAGGTTCGCGACCACGTGCAGGTTGTCGCACAGCGCGAGGTCCTGGAACACCGTCGCGATGCCGAGCGCCTGCGCCTGCGACGGGCCTTTCGGAGACACCTGCTTGCCGTCGAACGTGATGGTGCCGGTGTCGGGTGTGTGCACTCCGGAGATGACCTTGATCAGCGTCGACTTGCCGGCGCCGTTGTCGCCGACCAGCGCGACGACCTCACCGGGATGGACGTCCAGGTGGATGTCGGTCAGCGCCTGGACCGCTCCGAAGCGCTTGTTGATGCCACTCAGCGACAGCACGGGTGCCATCGTGGGTGCCTCGGCGGGCATTGCGGTCATCAGGAGATCCCGGCGGCCTTGCAGTCATCGGCGTACTTGCCCTTGCAGATGTCGTGCTTCGAGTAGAGGCCTGTCTTGATGATGTCCTTCTCGACGTTGTCCTTCTTGACCGCGACCGGCGTGAAGATGAACGATTTGACGCCCTCGAAGTCGGTCGTCTTGCCGACGTCCTTGCCAGTGGCGAGCGCGACGGCAACCTTGCCCGCCTCGGCGGCCTCGATGAAGTAGGACTTGAACACCGTCATGTACTGCTCCCCGGCGACGATGCGCTGGATCGCGGCCAGCTCGGCGTCCTGTCCCGTGACGGGCGGCAGGTCGGCCGCCTTGACACCCGCGCCCTTGAGCGCGGCGATGACGCCGCCAGCCTGGCCGTCGTTGGCGGCATAGACGCCCTTGATGTCGGCCGGCGAGAACTTGCTCAGCTGGTCGGTGACGTACTTCTGGGCGTTGTTGGGGGACCAGTCGGGGTTGTCGTAGGACGTCGCGGTGAGCAGCTTCAGCCCGCTGGCCTTGAGGACGCTCTCCGCGCCCTTCTTGAACTGTGCGGCGTTCGGGTCGCTCGGCGCGCCGTTGAGCTGGAGATAACCGCCCGTGTTGCCCATCGCCTTGACCAACTCGGTCGCCTGGAGCTTGCCGACGGCCTCGTTGTCGAACGACATGTAGTAGTCGGCCGACTTGATTAAGCGGTCGTACGCGACGACCTTGGCGCCGGCCTGGTGCGCGGAGCTGATCATGCCACCGGCGCCGGGGCCGTTGACCGGGTCGAGCACGATGACCTTTGCGCCGGCGCTGATCGCCGTCTCCATCTGCTGCGTCTGCTTGGACTCGTCCTGGTCGGCGTTGTAGTACTTCACGGTGCAGTCCGAGCACAGCCCCTTGACCTTCTTCTCGAAGATCGGGCGGTCGAACGCCTCGTAGCGCGTGGTCTTGGACTCCGGCAGCAGCAGCGCAATGGTCTTTCCGTGGCCGTCCTTGTCGGCGGCGTTCGGGCTGGCACAGGCCGACAGGCCGACCGTGGCGAGTGTGAGTGCGGCTCCGGCGATGGCGAGCCGGCGGGTCGTTGCGGACACGGGTTTTCCTCCTTGGACGGGCGGCCCCCTCCGGACGCCCAGTGCTCTGAGTGTCCTGCGTCACACGTTAGAGGTCAAGACTTGAACACAACGATCTTGAAACGCGGTCATGAACCGCTGTTGTGCATGAACCTTGACGACTAGTAGGTCGTGGGCGCACCCTTGGCGCATGTCTTCCCCGGGCTCCGCCACTGCATTGCGGGTCGCCAACCGGCGTCGCGTCCTGGCTGAGCTGCGCGACCAGTCAGGTGCGTCGGTGAGCCAAGCCGACCTGGTCAGACTCACCGGGCTCGCGTCGGGCACGGTCTCGTCGATCGTGCGCGACCTCGCGACGGCCGGCATCGTGGCGACGGTGGCGGGGTCGGGCCGCCGGGGCACGGCGGTGCGGCTCGCGCGGGGCGCGGGGCTGGTCGCCGGCATCGATTTCGGACATCGTCACATCGCGGTTGCCGTGGGTGACATGGCTGGGTCGGTGCTCGCCGAAGAGCGACGGCCCCTGGCGTCGACGCATGAGGCGGCCGAGGGGCTCGGCGTCGCGCGGGATCTCCTGGATGAGCTGCTGAGCCGCGTGGACGCGTCCGCCTCCGACGTCCGCAACATCGGGCTCGGCCTGCCCGCCCCGATCTGCGATGACATCGTGATGAGCTCGGCCATCCTGCCCGGCTGGGTGGGGCTGAACGCGCGCGAGGTCGCGTCGCAGGAGCTGGGTGTTCCGGCCCTGGTCGAGAATGATGCCAACCTGGGTGCGCTCGCCGAGTTCCGGCATGGTGCCGGCCGCGGTCATCGAAACCTCGTCTTCGTCAAGGTGTCCTCGGGCGTCGGCGCCGGGCTCATCGTCGACGGGTCGCTCTTCCGCGGCCGGGACGGATCCGCTGGCGAGATCGGGCATCTGACGCTGGACGAGCGCGGCCCGCTGTGCCGCTGCGGCAGTCGGGGCTGCCTTGAGGCCTACGCGTCCAGTGGCACCGCCCTTGCGATGATGTCGGACCATCTCCCCGGAGCCACCTTCGACGAGGTGCTCGAGGCTGCCCGTGGGGGAACTCCGGCCGCCCGCCGGGTCTTCCAGGACGCCGGGATGCACCTTGGCTGGGGCCTGGCAGCGCTGGTCAACCTGCTGTCCCCGAGCGTCCTGATCGTAGGCGGCGAGATGGCGCGCGCCGGCGACCTGTTGCTCGAGCCGGCCATCGCCGGGCTGCATCGGCACGTCCTGCCCGACTCGCCTCCGACGCCGGTGGTGACCGCCCAGCTCACGGAGCGGGCATCCCTCGTCGGCGCCCTGACGCTCGCCATCGACGCCACTGACTTGGTTGCGCCGTCCGGCACGACGTAGTCGTCGCTATGCGAAATCGGCGATGACGATCTTCTTCATCGTCATCATCTTCGCGAAGTTCGCCGGCGTCATGATCTGGTCGAGGTTCTCCGGGCAGATCTGCCAGCTGATGCCGAACTGGTCCTTGCACCAGCCGCAGACCTCAGCCTCGGGGACGGTCGAGAGCTTGTCCCAGAAGTAGTCGATCTCGGCCTGATCGGCACACCGGACCTGGAACGAGACGCCCTCATTGAAGTCGAAGTCATGGCGGACGGGGGAGTCCATCACGGCGAACCACTGCGACCCGATCGCGAAGTCGCCGAACATGACGGCCCCTTCCTTGACCTCGCCCTGCGCCTCCGGGTACCGCGCGACGTTGCCGACGCGCGTGTGGTTGAACGTCGACGTGTAGAACTCGAGCGCTTCTTCGGCCCGGTTGACGTTGGCGTTGGCGAACATCAGCGACGGGATGAGGAATGGGCGCTCGTCGCCCTCCGGATTCGTGAGCATCAGTTGCCAGGCGACGCCGAACTTGTCCTGCAGCCAGCCGTATCGCTTGCTGAACGGGTACTCGTCAAGCTCCATGAGCACCTTGCCGCCGTCGGCCAGGCGCTGCCACGTCGCGTCAAGGCGGTCGGCCGCGGCTGCATCGGTGGACGGGTCGAAGTTCAGGATGAACGAGATCATCGGGTTGGGCGCGAACTCGTGGCCCGCATTGAGCGCGGTCAGCAGCACGCCGCCGATGGTGAAGTCGATCGTGAGCGTCTTGCCGGCCATGCTCTGCTGGAATTCGGCGAGCCCCTCGTCGGGGTAGACGGATCGGCCGCGCTCCTGGCTGCCGGCGAACACCGTCAGATAGAAGGCGACGGCATCGTCGGCGTCGCCGTCGAACCAGATGCAGGGGATGAGCTTCTGCTGAGTGCTGAACATGACGGACTCCCTCCGCTGCCACCCTAGGCACCGGGTGTGTCAGTGCGCCTATCGTTGCGCCATGCGAGTCCATCACCTCATCGGCGCTCGATTCCAGATCCGCGGCATGGACGAGTTCATCGCCCACGTCCTCCTCGTCGAGAGCCCGGACGGCCTGGTTCTGGTCGATTCCGGTTTCAGCCGCCGTGAGGTCGCCAGCCCGGAACGCCTGGGCCCGGCGCGTCACGTCGTCCTGCTGGACCAGGACCCGGTCAACACGGCGGCCGGCGGAGTCGAGCGGCTCGGTTTCGACCCGGCGGACGTGAAGCACATCGTTCTGACCCACCTCGATCCTGACCACGTCGGCGGCGTGCGGGACTTTCCGCAGGCCGCCGTGCACACCACGGCGCGCGAGTGGAAGGCCGCGACCGCCAGCGTGTGGCCCTTGGACCGGGTTCGGTACATGCGCTCGCAGTGGAAGCACGCCGACATGGTGCAGCATGACGGCCCGGGAGAGTCGTGGCTGCACGGCTTGAGCGGGCATCGGATCGCCGAGGGCGTCACCCTCGTCCCCCTGGCTGGACACACGATGGGTCACGCCGTGGTCGCTGTGGAGGGTGAAGCCGGGACGATCGTCCATGCCGGCGACGCGGCGTTCGACGGCAGCACGATCAAGGGGACGGCGCCGGACGGTGCCCCGCTCGGAGCGCGCCCGCGGATGCGGGTGTTCGAACGGATGATCGCGCGTCAGCCGACGAAGATCAGCGCCAACCATCGCGTCCTGGCCGAGCTCAACGCCGAGCCGAACGTCACGGTGATCACCGCCCACGACACACGTCAGTTCCCGTCAATCCGGAGGCCGTGATGCTGAGCACGATGCAGGACCAGCCCCTTTCGCTCGCGACGTTGCTGCGCTTCGCGACGACGCGCAAGCCCAACGCGGAAGTCGTCACGTGGACCGGCGAGGACGTGCGACGCATGACGTTCGTCGAGCTGGGGCGCCAGGCCGGACAGCTGTCCAATGGGCTGAAGGAGCTGGGAGTCGGTCTCAGCGACCGTGTCGCCACCTTCATGTGGAACAACAACGAGCACCTGGTTGCCTACAGCGCGATCCCGGCGACCGGTTCGGTGTTGCACGCGCTGAACATCCGGCTGTTCCCCGAGCAGCTGGTCTTCGTCGCGAACCATGCCGAGGACAAGGTCATCCTCGTCGACGGCAGCCTCGTGCCGCTGCTGGCTCCGCAGCTGGCGGGGATGAAGACGGTCGAGCACGTGGTCGTCGTGAACGGCGACCCGGCCTCGCTCGAGGCACCGGCCGGCATCTCGGTGCACGGCTACGACGAGCTGCTCGGCGGCCAGTCGGAGGAGTTCGACTATCCGGTCATCGATGAGCGTTCGGCGGCCGCGATGTGTTACACCTCGGGAACAACCGGTGACCCCAAGGGCGTTGTCTACTCGCACCGCTCGACGTTCCTGCACTCCATGCACGCGCTCACCGCTGACGGATTCGGCGCCAGCGCGCACGACCAGATCCTCGCGATCGTGCCGATGTTCCACGCCAACGCCTGGGGCCTTCCGCAGGCGAGCCTGATGTCCGGGACGTCGCTGCTCATGCCCGACCGGTTCCTGCAGCCCGAGCCGATCCTGGCGATGATGGCGGCCGAGAAGCCGACCCTCGCCGCCGCCGTCCCGACCGTCTGGACCGGCGTGCTCGCGCAGCTCGAAACGCATCCGCAGGACATCTCCCACCTGCGCCACGTCGTCGTCGGCGGCTCAGCCGTGCCGCCGGCAATGATGAAGGCCTTCGAGGAGAAGCACGGCGTGCGGATCCTGCACGCCTGGGGCATGACGGAGACGTCCCCGACCGGCAGTCTCGCCCACCCGCCGGCGAACATCAGCGGCGACGACGAGTGGCCGTACCGCATCAGCCAAGGCCAGTTCCCGGTCCACGTCGAGGCCCGCCTGGTCGACGACGAAGGGAACGTCGTCCCGCACGATGGCGAGAACCTCGGCGAGCTCGAGGTGAGGGGGCCGTGGATCACTGCCTCGTACTACTCGCCCGACGGTGCCGTCATCGACCCGGACAAGTTCCGCGACGGCTGGCTGCGCACAGGCGACGTCGGCAAGATCACGCCGGATGGCTACCTGACTCTCGTCGACCGCTCGAAGGACGTCATCAAGTCCGGCGGCGAGTGGATCTCGTCGGTCGAACTGGAAAACGCGGTCATGGCGCACCTGAGCGTCGTGGAAGCTGCCGTCATCGGCGTTCCCGACGCGAAATGGGACGAGCGTCCGCTGGTGGCCGTCGTGCTGGCCGAGGGCGCGTCCGTCTCCGCCGACGAGCTGCGCACGTTCATCGCGGACAAGTTCGCCAAGTGGCAGCTGCCGGAGCGGTGGGCGTTCATCGACGAGGTCCCGAAGACCAGCGTCGGCAAGTTCGACAAGAAGGTCCTGCGCGCGCAGTACGCCGACGGCGCGCTGGAGGTCGTCGAACTCGAGGGCTAGCGCCCTAATGGGGCTTGCGGTCCCAAGCAAGTTCCTCGACGAGCTCGCGGCTGCGCCAGCCGTCGGGCGTGCGCACCAGCTTGTGCAGGTAGTAGCCGCCGACGTCCATGTGCCACTTCGAGCCGTCCGGCTGCTCGATCTGCATCGGGTTCATCAGGTAGACGCGGACGTCCGCGGTGTCTCCGTCGATCCGGACCTCCTTCTGGGCGACGTAATGCTGCATGTTCGAGAACATCGGCAACGTCGCGGCGAGCCAGTCGCGGACCTCGTCGCGGGTGCCCTTCAGGCCGCCGCTCGCGGTGTAGTCGATCGTCGCGTCGGGGGTGAAGACGGTGTCGAACCGGTCCCAGTCGAGGGTGTCGACGGCGCGCGTGTACGTCGTGATCAGGTCGTCGATCTCGATGCGATCGGAGATGGTCTGTAGGTCCAGCACGTGGGCAGCCTAGCCGGAAACTGAAACACGTTCTAGTATTCGGGTGTGTCCATGACCCAGCCCTTCCTCGACGCCTGCGCGGAAGCCGAGACGCTCGTCCGCAGTGCGTCCTTCATCAAGACCGACCAGGACTTTGCCGACGGGCTGGACTACCTGGCCGGCTCGATCCGGGCGTCGCTGCAGCTGGCGTGGTCGTACGACAAGGAGCGTCCGTTCTTCGTCAACAGCACGAACCAGTTCACCAAGATGGGCCTCGACAACCCGGACACCGTCTACTACCACGCGTATTTGAAGGCCGGCTCGACGTACGTCGTCCGCGGGACGCGGGGTACGACGGTCGACCTGTCCTTCCAGCTGCTCAACGGCGACTACACGCCCTCGTCGACGCCGGATGGCTCCGTCGCCTTCGATGACCGGTCGATCGACATCGCCGATGACGGATCGTTCGAGGTCGTCTTCGACGACCTGCCGGAGCAGGCAGCGATGCTCGCCGTGCGCGAGGTCTACGACGACTGGTCGGCCCAGCGCGGGACCATCACCATCGAGCGCACCGACACCATCGGGACGTCGCCGACGACGTCGTTGACGCAGGACGACCTGGCCAAGCGCTACGCCGTCGCCGGCAAGATGCTGCTCAGCCGGATCAAGACGTGGTTCATGTTCCCCGAGTGGTTCTACCTGAACGAGCCGGTCAACACGATCACCGCGCCGCGACTCACGCCGGGCGGTCTGTCGTCGCAGTACTCGTCCGTCGGGCACTACGACGTCGCGGACGACGAGGCGATGGTCCTCACCGTGCCGCGTGGCGACGCGCCGTATCTCGGGTTCCAGCTCGGCTCGCCCTGGTACACGTCGCTGGAGTACAGCCACCACCAGACGTCGCTCAACGGGCACCAGGCGCAAGTCGATCCCGACGGGATGATCCGGATTGTGGTCGCCGAGCAGAACCCCGGCGTCGCCAACTGGGTGGAACGGCTCGGCCACGACCGCGGCTACCTGCAGTTCCGCTGGCAGCGCGTGGACGCGCCCATCACGGAGGGCCCGAGCCTGCAGATCGTGCCGATGTCCGAACTTCCGGACGTGCTGCCGTATCACGCGTCGAACGTCGTCACACCCGAGCAGTGGGCCGAACGAATCGCCGCCCGCCAACGCGGAGTGGCCGGAAGGTTGATCGGATGATCCTCCAGGACAAGGTCGTCGTCGTCGCGGGTTTCGGGCCCGGGCTGGGTGCGTCGCTCGCGCGGCGGGCGCTCGCCGAAGGCGCCAAACTCGTCGTGGCCGCACGTACGGCGGACAAGTTGGAAGCTGCCGCTGCTCAGCTCGAGGGTGAGGTGCTGGCTGTCCCGACCGACGTCAATGACGAGGCAGCGGTCCGCAACCTGCTCGACCGGACGCTCGAGCGGTTCGGTCGCGTCGACTGCATCCTCGCCAACGCCTTCCTGATGCCGCCCATGGATCCACTGACGTCGGTCTCGCACCGAAAGGTCAAGACCGCGCTGGACACGAACGTGTTCGCCCAGCTGACGCTGGCTTCGGTGTTCGCCGACGCGCTGGCCGAGACGAAGGGCAACATCGTGATGATCAGCTCGATGGTCATCCGGCACAGCCAGCCCGAATACGCCGCGTACAAGTTGACCAAGGCCGCGCTGCACGCCGCCGCGGGGTCGCTGGCGACCGAGCTCGGTCCGCGCGGCATCCGGGTGAACACCGTGGCGCCGGGGTGGATCTGGGAGCACGTCAACAAGATGTACTTCGACTGGATGGCCAAGGAGCGCGGCGTCACCCCCCAGGACATTTACGACGAGGTTGCCGGAAAATCCGATCTCAAGCGGATCGCCGACCCGGACGAGGTGGCGAACGCGACCTTGTTCCTCGCCTCTGACCTTGCGAGCGCGATCACGGGCGTCTGCCTGGACGTCAACTGCGGCGAATACCACGGGGGTTGAGATGTCCTTCACCACACGCGAACGCGACTCCGTCGGCACCTACGAGGACCTGCACGCATCAGCCTCGAAGGTCGTCGGTCTGGAGGACTTCGGCGAGCCGATCTACGAGGAGGGACTGCGGCTCCTGCTCGACGACTACGCATCGGTGTCCGAGCTGACGCCGGAGGGCAACTACCTGCAGCGGACGTTCCTTCGCGGTGCACTCGTCGGGCGGTTGCTCACCGTGAATGCGCTGAGCCGCTTTCCGGCGCACGCTGATGTCCAGATCGAGCGCCCGATCTTCGTGACCGGGCTTCCGCGCTCGGGCACCACCGCGCTGCATCGGCTCCTCTGCGCTGACCCGATGTCACAGGGCCTCGAGCTCTGGCTGAGCGAGTTCCCGCACCCGCGACCGCCGCGCGAGACGTGGGAGAGCAACCCCGTCTACCAAGGCATTGCCGCTGCGTACGCCGAGCAGCACGTGGCCAATCCCGAGTACATGGGCATCCATTACATCGACGCCGCCTCGGTGGAGGAATGCTGGCGACTGCTGCGGCAGGCCGGCCTGTCGAACAGCTACGAATCACTGGCCTACGTCCCGAACTACACCGCGTGGCTGCGCAAGCAGGACTGGACGCCGGCGTACGAGGTGCACAAGCAGAACCTGCAGCTCATCGGCCTGAACGACCAAGCCAAGCGCTGGGTGCTGAAGAATCCGTCACACCTGTCGGCCTTGGACGCGATCATGACCGTCTACCCAGACGCGCTGATCGTCCAGACCCATCGTGATCCCGTGGTGTCGATCGCATCGTCGTGCTCATTGTCGGATGAGACGGCGAAGACATGGTCGTCCATCTTTCACGGCAAGGTCATCGGTGAGACCCAGCTCGACCTCTGGTCGTCGTCGGCCCGGGCGTTCAAGGAGGCGCGGGAGCGTTACAACCCAGCCCAGTTCGTCGACATCGAATACTCGGACTTCGTTGGCAACCCGCTCGGCACGGTCCGATCCATCTACGACGCCTTCGACCTCGAACTCACGCCCGAGCACACCGCCGGGATCACGGAGCTCGACCAAGAGTCCAAGCACGGCAAAACGAAGGCGAAGCACACGTACTCGCTGACCGACTACGGCTTGACCGAGGACGAGGTGCGCTCCGCCTTTCAGTGACGAAGCTTCGCCTGACGGCGGCTCACATGTTCGGCTGCATGAGGCTGAGGGCGTTGCCCTCGGTGTCGGAGAAGGCCACGTAGGTGCCGACGCCGGGGATCTCCATCGGCTCGCCGTGAACGGTGCCGCCGGCGGCCCGGACGCGCAGCATCGCGTCGCTGATGTTCTCGCACCCGATACACGGTCCGGGCGCAGGAGCGCCTGGCTGTCGCGGGTAGATGCCGCCGTTGATCGCGCCCGGCTCGACCGGACGGCGGTCCTGGACAGGCGTCGATCCGAGCAGGATGTAGTTGCCCATGTCCGGGCCGGTTTCCTCGACGTTCCAGCCGAAGGCTTCCTTGTAGAAGGCGCCGGCGCGGGCGCCGTCGTCGTACGGCATCTCGAAGTGCACGACGGGGAAGTCGCTCATGGTGTGCTCCGTTCGGTCGTTGATGGACGTGTCCTCCGAACGTCACACGCAGGGGCGGCCATGGTCAACCAACGGTGGGCGAACGCAACCCGACACAGCAGCCCGTTCCGCGGTCGACCGCCACGGAGTGGACGTCGGCGCACTCGAGCCGCCGCGCCACCGCGTCGACGAACTGCTCGTTGAGGGGGCAGACGAGGTCGGTGTGGTCGTCGGACAGCTGCTGGAACGGGCAGTTGCTCAAGCGCATGCCGCCCGCATCCGGTCGCGGCTCGTAGCCGAGGCGGGCCAGGATCCCTGCCAGTCGTTCCAGGTCGGAGCCTCCCTCAGGGGGCCACGACTCGACGACGATGTCGGCGGCGTGGATGGCAGCGTCGTGCAGCGCGTCGTCGAGTGGGACGCCGGACTTCACGCGGCCGAGGGTGTCGGCCAGGACGTGGCCGGCGAGGTCGTAGCGCCGCCGGGGGAGCGTGACGTTCACTTCCTTGCGCACCCGCCGGTAGAGCTTGGCCGGCCGGCCGGCACCCGGGCCGGTGCGGCCCGACAGGCGCTTGAACTCGGGAACGAGGAGTCCCTCTTCGACCAGTTTGTCGAGGTGGAACTTCGCCGTGTGCCGGGGAATCTCCAGACCTGACGCCGCCTGGTCGCGGCTGACGGCCCCGGGCTGGTGGGCGACGAAGTGGTAGAGCGCACGGCGAATCGGGTCGGCAAGCGCGCTGACGCGGCTCACCCGCTGGTCGAACCCGTCTGAAGTCGTATCGGCCACCCTTGCCTCGTTTCGTCCATGCCGCGACACGCCAAATTTCTATCAGACAGCATTGTTGCCTATAAGCCCGGGTCCGATCTACCGTTAAAGATGTAGTCCCTTACAAAAGGGGCCTTGAGTGTCCTCACAAGGGACGGTTGGAAGGAGCACGACCATGGCATTCGCAGACGCAATGCATGACATGCGCGATGAGATGCACGACCTCACCCACATCACCAATGTGGACGCCGCTCGCCAGGCCTACGTTGGCCTGTGGGGTGCGTTCGTGGCAGTGCCGCTGATCTTCGGCATCGACAAGTTCGCCGGATTCCTCGGCGTCAAGTGGGACGGCTACCTCGCGTCCTGGGTCCACACGATCCTGCCCGGCGGTAACGCCCGTGCGGTCATGTTGCTGGGCATCGTGGAGATCCTGCTGGCCTGCGCCGTTGCCCTCAAGCCGCGGGTGGGTGGCGACCTGAGCGCCCTCTACCTGGTGCTCGCGGCATTCAGCGTATTCACCATCGGTGGTGGTGGCATGGTCGTTCTCGGCGTCATGTTCTTCGCGGCGGCTGTGTGCGCGCTCGCGATGGCACGGCTGTCGACGACGTATCACCGCTGACCGTTCCCTGACACGGGTCCCCCGCGCGAGTGCGTGGGGGACCCGCTCTTTCGGCCCGGCAGAATGTGGGAATGACGTACCGACGCTATGTGGCCATCGGGGACTCATTCACCGAAGGGGTCGGCGATCCTGATCCGACCCGGCCGAATGGCTGGCGCGGCTGGGCGGACCGCTTCGCCGAGGCGTTGGCGGTCGCGGCCGGGCCCGACTTCGGCTATGCGAATCTGGCCATCCGGGGCCGCAAGCTGCCGGCCATCGTCGACGAGCAGGTCGAGCCCGCGCTCGCCCTCAAGCCAGATCTCGTCACGATCCATGGCGGCGGCAACGACGTCCTGCGGCCTCGCGTGGACATGGATGGGCTCGCCGCGAAGTACGAGGATGCCGTCGGGCGACTCGTCGGTGGCGGCGCGCACGTGGTGATGTTCACGATCGCTGACCCGGGGCCGAATTCGATGATGAGCCTGATCCGCGGTCGCATGGCGATCTTCAACGAATGGGTGCGCGAGATCGCCGACCGGCACGACGCCACCGTCGTCGACCTGTGGCGCATGCACGGTTGGAAGCCGGCCGAGATCCTCGACGAGGACCGGCTGCACCTCAACGCCGTGGGACACCAAGGGATCGCCATCGCCGTGCTCGACGCGCTCGGGCTCGAGCACGACCTGGTGCCGCTGGTTCCCGACGTCACACCGCTGCTCAGCAAGGCCGAGCAGCGCCGCGCCGACCTGGACTGGGCCAGGACGCACCTCGTGCCCTGGGTGGGCCGGCGGGTCGCCGGACGATCGTCCGGCGACGGCGTGTCGCCGAAGCGGCCCGCCCTCGCCCCGATCTCGCCCTGATTGCGCCAGGTTGGGACGGTTCCTAGCCCAGATTTGCGCCGAGTTCCACGATGTTTGCGTCGGATTGGGTGCATTCGGGCGCAAATCTGGTCCGGGCGAGTGGTTGCGAGCGGGAATTGTGGGCAACGGGCCCCTCAACGGCCCGTTGTCCACAATCCACCGCGTACAGGAGCCTGCCGACCCGTCTCAGCCACCGACCTTTAGGCGTTTGTGCGGCTATGACGGCCTAAACGTCGACACATCGGAGCCCTGACCGCATGTATGTCTAAAGATGCGTCCTAATTTCAGCACGAGAGGGCGCCTCCGCAGGGGTACAGTCAGGCCGCGTCGGAGACGTAGTCGACGGTTGTCGTCTCGTCCTCGCCGTTGCCGAGCTTGCCGGCCTTGAACACCACGGTCAGCACCGTCGAGACCGCGATGTTCAGCACGAACGCCGTCAGCGCGATGTAGCCCAGTTGGCCGATGGCCGGAATGAGTCCCAGCGAGCCGCCGAAGTGCTTCACGCCGGACACCGGGTTCGCCACGCCCCACGCCTGCCAGGTGCCGTAGGCGATTCCGACAGCCCAGCCGACCAGCAGGGCCCGACGGTGGAACCAGCGGGTGTACAGGCTGAACACGACGGCCGGGAACGTCTGCAGGATCCAGATGCCGCCGAGCAGCTGGAAGTTGATGGCGTTCTGCTTGTCGAGGGTCAGGACAAACAGCAGGGCGAACGCCTTGACGACGAGCGACATCAACTTGGAGACCTTGGCCTCCTCGGCCGGCGTCGCGTCCGGCTTCAGCCATTCCCGGTAGACGTTGCGGGTGAAAGTGTTCGCGGCCGCGATCGACATGATCGCCGCCGGGACGAGGGCGCCGATGGCCACCGCGGCAAAAGCGACGCCGGCGAACCATGCGGGGAACGAGTCTTCGAACAGCTGTGGGATGACCAGTTGCGCGTTCGGCTTGCCGTCGAGGCCGATCGGCTTCGTTCCGGCCGCGATCGCCACCCATCCGAGCAGCGCGAGCAGGCCGAGTACGAGCGAGTACGCCGGCAGGATCGCGGCGTTGCGCCGGATCGTGTCGCGGTTCTTCGACGACAGCGTTGCCGTGACCGAGTGCGGATACATGAAGAGGGCCAGGGCGGAGCCGAGTGCGAGCGTGCCGTACGCCCAGAACTGCTGCGGCGCCGGGATGAAGGTGCCCGTCGGCTTGCCCGTCACCGGGTTCGGCGTGGACATCTTGTCCTGGGCTGCGCCGAAGATGGCGTCCCAGCCACCGAACTTCGACGGAAGGTAGATGATCGCGACGATGATCACCAGGTAGATCAGCGCATCCTTGACGAACGCGATCACCGCAGGAGCACGCAGGCCGGACGTGTACGTGTACGCGGCGAGCAGCGCGAACGCGATGAGAAGCGGCGCGTCCTTCGCCAGCCAGTTGGCGCCGCCGCCAACGCCAGCCACCTCCAGCACGGCCTGGATGCCGACCAGTTGCAGCGCGATGTACGGCATGGTCGCGACGAACCCGGTCAAGGCGACCGCGAGCGACAGGCTGCGGGAGCCGTAGCGCCCGCGCACGAAGTCGGCCGTGGTCACGTAGCCATGCCGCTGGCTGACCGACCACAGACGAGCCATGAAGACGAAGATGATCGGATACAGCACGATCGTGTACGGCACGGCGAAGAAGCCGGCGACCGAGCCCAGGGCGAACATCGCGGCGGGTACGGCGATGAAGGTGTAGGCGGTGTAGATGTCGCCGCCCAGCAGGAACCACGTGATCCAGGTGCCGAACCGGCGGCCGCCGAGCCCCCATTCGTCCAGGGTGTCGAGGTTGTCGGCCCGCTTGAAGCGGGTTGCCCAGAACCCGAGGATGGTGACGAGGGCGAAGAGCAGGACCAGGACGGTGAGCGCGACGCCGTTGATGCCGCTCATCGTTGGGCCCGAGCCGCGCGAATCAGCCGGTACGCCGTGTAGGTGAATGTCGAGCACAGGAACACCCACGCGAACTGATACCAGAAGAAGAAAGGGAAGCCGGCGAGCCTCGGCTCGACACGGTCGTAGCTGCCCACCCACAGCAGCGCGATGAGCGGGATCGCCAGCAGCACTCCGGCCAGGACGATCAAGCCGGTGCGCTGGCCCGTCCGCGGATCCGGGCCGGACTCTTCATGAAGGCTCATGGGCCAGAACGTAGCGGTCGTGCGGGGCCGCCGACCAGAGGTCAGGTTGCTCAGTAGGGCGCGGGGTGGTGGGTCATGTCGCTGTCGCTGGTGTCCGGAGGACTGTCGGTCATGCCGCCGCAACAGCCGCCGCCGCTGTCCGTGCTGTCGCTCGTGTTGTCCGTCCAGTCGCTCATGTCGCTGTCGCTGGTGTCCGGCGGGTGGTACGTGTACTTCGGCTTCGGCGGGTAGTACTTGGGCGGTGTCGTCTTGTACGAAGGTGGATACCACCTCGGCGGATAGTCGATCGTCGGTGGATCCGGATACAGGAGATAGCAGTACTTGCCCTGCTGGTAGACCGACGGTTTGGGTTTCGGGTAGTCCTTCGGGTACGGATCGCGCCACTCCGGGGGAAGCCATTCCGGCGGGTACGGGTACCAAGGGTCGTAGATGCGCCACCTGCACGGCTTCGGCGGGTGATAGTGCGGCGGGCACCCCTTGCAGTGGATCCGCGGATAGTCCCTGGGCCACCACAGTGGATTGCCGCACTTGCAGCGCACGACGGGGCGGCCGTATTTGTCGACCAGCACGGCGGTGCCGGCGGCGAGGATCGACTGGAAGGGCACCGCTCGCCCGTTGGACCACAGATGGTTGGTCACCCGGGTGTCCACGGTCAGCGTCACCGGCGTCAGGCTACGGACGTACCTGGCGACAGAATCCTTGTCGCTGTCGATGCGCAGGACACCCGCCCAGGCCTTCCGCTGGGGCTTGTGGGTGAGCAGGAAGTCGACCAGCTTCTCGCGGTCGCAGACGTGCAGCGAGCCGGAGCCGCCGAACGGCTCTGAGTGTCCTGAACCCGTCGAGCCACCGGCCGGCTTGAACTTGATGAGTTTGTCGCCCTCGACATCGGACGCGGTGGTGAACGGAGCGTCGCCTACGTCGGACGGAGACTGGTACTCGACCACTTGCAGGTCGTCGTCCTTCGCCGAGGGCGCGCCGGAGTTTGGCTTCAGGACGAAGGCGATCGTCGCCAACGAGACCACGACGGCGAACACGACGCCGCCGGTGATGAAGATGGCCAGGCGCCGTGCCTTCTCGCGCCGCTCGTCCGAGGGCTCGGTCAAGATTGCTCCAGGTGACTAGTGGTCACCCCCCAATGCACGGGAGGTTACTCCTAGACTGCGGCGGGTGAGCAGCGTTTCTCGCCGAATCCGTGACAGCTGGGTGCTGGCGAGCATGCGTCCGCCCATCCCGCCGAAGTACCAGCTGCATCGTGCCGGTGACGCGAAGATCGACCTGACCGGCAAGCGCGTGCTTCTGACCGGCGCGTCATCGGGCATCGGTGAAGCCGCGGCTGTGAAGTTCGCGCAGCAGGGAGCCATCGTCGCGGTCGTCGCGCGACGCGAAGAACGTCTCACCGAGCTGGTCGACCGCATCACGGCCGCCGGGGGAGTCGCGCATGCGTTCCCGTGTGACCTGTCCGACATCGACGCCATCGACGCATTGGCCGCCCAGGTGGAGTCGAAGCTCGGCGGCGTCGACGTCCTTGTCAACAACGCGGCTCGCTCCATTCGGCGCCCGATGGCGGTGTCGCTTGATCGGTGGCATGACCTCGACCGGCTCATGCAGCTCAACCTGTACGGGCCGCTCCGGCTGATCCGTGCGGTTGCGCCGGCAATGTTGGAACGCGGTGACGGCCACATCATCAACGTCTCCACGTGGGGAGTGTTCTTCGAGGGCGCTCCGCTGTTCGGGCTGTACAACGCGTCCAAGGCGGCTCTGGCGACCATCGGGGCCACGATGGAAACCGAATGGGGACGCAAGGGTGTCCACACGACGACGCTCTACTACCCGCTGGTCAAGACCGACATGTCGGCGCCGACGAAGGCCTTCGAGCGGATTCCGGGGTTGACGCCGGACGAAGCCGCCGAATGGATGGTCATCGCCGCCCAGACACGTCCTATCCGCATCGCGCCACGGGTTGCGCTGACCGCACGGACGATCAGCGCCCTGAACCCGACGGCCGGCTTGGCGCTCATGGCGCGCTCTGGTTTCCGTCCGCCGAAGCTGCCGTGACGTCGCGGTGGCACACCACCTCGAGCAGGAAGCCGTGCGGGTCCTCCCAGAACGCCGCGTAGTAGCCCGCGTGGTACTGCGGTAGCTCCTGCGGCTCGCGGACGGCGGTACCGCCCTGGGCCATGGCCCATTCGAAGATCTCGTCGACCGCGGCGCGGGTCTTCACCATGAACGCGAGGTGCTGGAGGCCTTCGTTCCGGTGGTGGTATCCGGGCTGGTCAGCGGTGTAGAAGAACAGCGTCGTCCCGATCTTCCCGCCGGCCGGCCGGTACGAGAACTGCCGGTCGTCGGCGATGAACGGCTCGAAGCTCACCTGGGGCATGAGGGCGTCGTAGTAGGCCTTCGCGGCGGGGAGGTCGTGGACGTTCAGGCCAAGATGTCCGATCGGCATGAGACTTGTGTACCAACGCTGCCCAGAATTGTCAGACCCTTGCGTCACTCTGGTTATAGGACGACCTGAGGAGGGGACATGCCGATCGAACGAACAATTTGTCCGCACTGCGGCAGCGGCGACGTCGAGGCCCTGATGCCGCCTCGCCATGACGACCTGTTCGCCTCGATGCTGTCGGCCCAGCGGCACTGCCTGGTGTGCGGCGTACGGTGGGAACTGGACGACATCGACCTGGGTCTGGGGGAGCAGCTGGCGTGACCGTAGCGATGGTGCTGTCCGGCGGGGCCAACCTCGGGTCCGCCCAGGTAGGCATGATGCAGGCCGTCGTCGATGCGGGGGTGAAGCCCGATCTCATCATCGGGACGTCCGTCGGGGCCGTGAACGGCGCCTGGCTTGCCGGCGGGCAGGACCTGAGCGGCCTGGCTGACGTCTGGCGCGGACTGCGTCGTCAGGACGTCTTCCCGGTGAGCCCGATCGCGACCCTGCTTGGATTTCTCGGCCACGCCGATCACCTGATCAGCAACCGAGGCCTGAGGCGGCTGTTGGAGCAGCGCCTGACGTTCGACCGGCTCGAGGATGCCCAGATCGCCTTACACGTCATCGCCACCGACGTTCTCACCGGCGATGACGTCAAGCTCAGTGCCGGGCCCGCTGTGGAGGCGATTCTGGCCAGCTCGGCGATCCCGGCCGTCTTCCCACCCATCAGATTCGATGATCGGCTGCTGATGGACGGCGGCGTCGTGAACAACACGCCGATCTCGCACGCCGCCGCGCTGGGGGCAGACACCGTTTGGGTTCTCGCGACGGGCTTCCAGTGCTCCCTGCAGCAAGGCCCACGCTCGCCGTTGGCGCTCGGTCTGCACGCGTTCAACCTCGCCATTCACGAGCGTTTGGCGCGAGACATCGACGAGTACGCTGAGAGCGTCGACCTCCGGGTGGTGCCGCCGATATGCCCGCTCGACGTCGGCCCTGCCGACTTCAGCAAGGGCGCGGAGCTGATCGATCGGGCCCGTGGGCACACGGAGCAGTGGTTGCAGGCCACCGGCTTCGGACGGAACGCGGTCGCGGACGGCGCGACCGTCTTCGCGCATGGCCACTGACGCCACACCATTGAAAACACGCGCGCGTTAACACGCGGGTGGCTTCCGGAACGGGCGCGATCGGTGGGTGAGACGCGTGCTGCGGCGCGCTGAAGCGGAGAAAACTCCCGTCCCAAGATTCCACCTAATCCTTGGGAGAGAGCATGACCGCCACTCACCTGTCCGGTGCCTTGGGCTACGCCCTTCTGCTCGGACTCGGTGCCTTCCTGCTGGTGATCGCCGTCTCGGTACGGTCCTTCGTCCGCAGCACGCACGACTTCGTCATTGCCGGCCGGCGTATCGGCCTCGGCTTCGGTGTGGGTTCGGTGATCGCCGTCTGGACCTGGTCGATGGCCGTGCTGATGTCGTCCGCCCAGGCCTTCAGCTGGGGCACCTCCGGGCTCATCTGGTTCATCGTCCCGAACGGCTTGGCTGTGGTCGCGGTCGTGCCGCTCGCGCTGAAGCTGCGCAAGCACATGCCGCACGGCTACACGATCGTCGAGTTCATCCGGGCGCGGTTCAGTAGCCGCACGGCGACGCTCGTGATCCTGGCGGCGCAGATCTTCGGGCTGCTGAGCGAGATCTTCATCAACCTGTTCGGCGTCGTGCTGGTCACCGGAGTGATCTTCGGGCTCAATCCGACGGCCGTGCTGCTGGTGACGCTCGCCACGATCACCATCTACTCGTACTTCGGCGGCCTGTGGACGTCGGCGATCACCGCAACGATCAACACGCTGCTCATCACGATTCCGGCTGCGCTCGTCGTCCTGTTCGTGCTGGCGAAGGTCGGCGGTCCGTCGGCGGTGTTCCAGAGCATCGACGCCAAGGGCGGTGAGCTGCTCAATCCGTTCTCCGCGCAGACGGCTGCCGCGTTCGGCATCTCGCTCGCGCTGGGGCTGCTGGCGTCCACCATCGCCGACCAGACCTTCTGGCAGAAGCTGTGGGCGCTCCGCCCGGGCAACCTGCGTCGGACGTTCGTGTGGGGCGGCTTGTGGTTCTACCCGATCCCGTTGGCGCTCGGCCTGCTCGGACTCGTCGGCCTGTCGCTTGGCATCACGCCAGCCGACCTGGGCGCAGCCGGTGCCGGCGGTGTCGGCCCGTACGTCGTGTCACACGTCGGCCTGCCGGCCGTCCTGATCGTGGCGTATGTCCTGGTGATCCTGAACGCGTGCTACTCGTCGATCGACGGCGCGTTCTCGGCACTGTCCTCGCTCGTCGCGGTCGACATCCTGAAGCAGGCGTGGCCGAGGATCTCCGAGAAGCGGCTCTTCAGGCTGACCAAGCTGAGCCTGCTCATCGGCGGCGCCATCGGTGCGCTGGTCGTCAGCTCGGGCATCGACTACATCGCGTTGGTGACGCTGGTCTTCTTCATCAAGGCTGTGCTGATCTTCCCGCTGGTGTTGGCCATCTTCTGGCGCCGGACGACGGGCACGGCGTTCATCGCCAGCATCGTCGCCGGGCTCGCGGTGGGCCTGCCCTTGCGGCAGACCGGCCATGACCTGTTGTCGATCGCCGCGCTGGAAGGCGTCTCGCTGGCGGTGGCCGTCGGCGTCAGCCTCCTGCAGAGGAAGTCGTTCGACCTCGACGCACTCCGGCGTGACGCCGGCGAGCTCGAGCAGATCCCCGTCCTGGAAGGAGCACGCTGATCATGACCGCTTTCTACGTTGCACTCGCATTGGGTGGGCTGGTTGCCATCGCCTACGTCGCCTTGGGGCTGGAGGAGTTCCGCCGGGCTCGGCGCACGTACGGGGAGACAGCCGAGACGGCTGTCGACAGCGACTTCGACACGCAAGGCAAGGGCTTCACCTGGGTGGCGCTGGGCGGAGTCGTCGTCTCGACGACGCTGCTCGTGCTGATCAGTCACTGGAGCTGGAGCTGGTATGTGCTGCCGTTCCTCAGCATCGGCTCGGCGTCGGCCGTCGTGCTCGCGTTCCTGGTCGACCGGGATGAGTCCGCCCCCACCGAGGCCGCGTCATGACGAAGCAGCTGCACCTGCTGGGCTTCATCCAGCACGGCATCAACAGCCACGCCACCGGGATGTGGCGGCATCCGAAGGACAAGGTCGGCTGGAACTACGCGCGGCCGGAGTACTGGCAGCACATGGCCAGGACGATGGAGCGCGGACTGTTCGACGGGGTGTTCATCGCCGACGAGCTGGCGCCGTACACGACCTACCAGGACAGCTCGGACGCCATCGTGAAGTACGCCGTCCAGTGCCCGACGCATGAGCCCTCGACCATCGTGCCGATCATCACGACGGCGACGGAGAAGCTCGGGGTCGGCCTGACATTGTCGACAGCGTTCGAGCACCCGTACTCGATGTGCCGGCGACTTTCCAGCCTTGATCACCTGTCCGGCGGGCGGCTGGCGTGGAACATCGTCAGCTCGTACTCCAAGAGCGAGTGGGAGGCGTACGGCCACGAGATGTCGGCGCGGGACGACCGCTACGACCGGCTCGAGGAGTACATGGAGCTCTGCTACAAGCTCTGGGACTCCTGGGAGCCCGACGCGATCATCGCCGACAAGGAGACCGGGATCTACGCCGATCCGGACAAGGTCCACGAGGTTGTCCACGAGGGTAAGTACTACAAGAGCCGCGGCCGCCACTTCGTCGCGCCGTCGCCGCAGGGACGCCCAGTGCTCTGGCAGGCCGGGTCGTCCGGCCGGGGCCGTGACTTCGCGGCCAAGCACGCCGAGGCGATCTTCGCGGTGCATCCCACCATCGACCGGATGCGGGAGTACTCCGACGACCTCGACCAGCGGCTGGTGACCTTCGACCGCAAAGAGGGCAGCGTCAAGCTGATCTACGGCGTCCAGACGGTGGTCGCCGAGACGCGCGCCGAGGCGCAGGCGAAGTACGAGCGCATCAGGGCCCTCATTCCGGAGGAGGGCGCCATCGCGTGGATCTCCGGGCACTTCGGCCTCGACTTCTCGACGTTCGACCCGGACGAGTACATCCAGAACATCGAGGTCCCGGGCGTCCAGGGCTTGTTCGAGTCCGTGGTCTACGCCAAGGGAGGCGATCCGGTCACGGTCCGCGAGGCGGCGCAGTACTACGCGCAGGGTATGGGCATGCCGGTACTCGTCGGAACGCCGTCGGACATCGCGGATCGGCTCGAGGAGTTCGCCGACGAGGGCGGGGCAGACGGGTTCATGCTCATCGCCACGTACACGCCGGGCTGCTTCGAGGAGTTCGTGGACCTCGTGGTGCCCGAGCTGCAGCGACGGGGACGCTTCCGCACGAAGTACACCGGCGCGACGCTGCGCGATCACCTGCTCGAGTACTGAGGCCCACGTGACCCTGATCCGTACGCCCGACGTGGACGTGGCCGACGAGTACCGGTTGGCCATGCGAAACGTCGCCGCAGCTGTCGCTGTGGTGACGACATTCGGCCCCGGCAGCCGGCCGTACGGCACGACGGTCAGCGCGTTCGCGCCGCTCTCGATGGACCCTCCGCTTCTCTTGGTGTCCCTGGACAACGCCTCCCGTCTGCTCACCCTCGTCGGCGCGCGCCAGCGGCTCGGCGTGAACGTCCTGGCTGCCGAGCAGATGGACGTGGGCCGACAGTTCGCGCAGCGGACGGGGGACCGGTGGCTGGGCGTGGCCTGGCGGACCGAAGCCGGTGCGCCCGCGCTGGCTGAGCGCCATGCCTTCGTCGGGATCACCGTCAGTCAGCGCATCCGGGCCGGCGACCACACCGTTCTTGTCGGCGAGGTGACCGCGGCGGACTGGAGTGACGGCTCGCCCCTGACGTACTGGCAGCGCGGATTCGGCACCTACCGCGAAGTCTGAATCCGGCTCGGCGTGTACGTTGCCCGTTATGAGCTGGAAAGAACTTCCGGGCGGGACCAAGGCCGAGTGCCTGGCCTACGCCGTCATCGCCGGAGTCGCCTTTGCCGGGACGCAGGGGGCCTTGGTGGCCGGCCTGCGCGGGGGCCGGATGTCGGGCAACCAGGTCTGGTACGACCTGACGTCGAACCCGACAGCGATCTTCACGACGATCGACCTGTTCATGGTGTTCCTGGCCGCGTTCATCTTCATGATCGTCGAGGGGAAGCGCCTGCGAGTGCGCTGGTGGCCGCTCTACCCCTTCCTCAGCCTGGCGATCGGCGTCAGCTTCGGCTTCCCGCTGTTCCTCATCGCTCGCCGGCTGCGGACCGCCACCCCCGCGGAGGCCGCAGCATGAGCAAGGGCTGGACAGCTGCCGACCTGGCCGACCAGAGCGGCAAGACGATCATCGTCACCGGCGCCAACAGCGGCTTGGGCCTGGTGACGGCGACCGAGCTGGCCCGCGTGGGCGCTCATGTGATCCTGGCGTGCCGCAACACGGAGGCCGGCGAGAAGGCCGCTGCCGGAATGAGCGGCGATGTCGAGGTTCGAGCTCTCGATCTCGCCGACCTCGACTCGGTGCGGGCGTTCGCGTCGAACATAGACCTGCCGGTCGACGTCCTGATCAACAACGCCGGCGTCATGGCAACCCCGCAGAAGAAGACCGCGCAGGGGTTCGAGCTGCAGTTCGGCACCAACCATCTCGGCCACTTCGCACTGGCTGGCTTGCTCATCGACCGGCTGCAGGAGGCGGAGTCACCGCGCGTGACGGTTCTGGCATCGATAGCCCACAACTGGGGCAAGCTCACCTTCGATGACCTGCAGTCCGAGCAGAAGTACGGCCGCTGGGCCGCTTACGGGCAGAGCAAGCTCGCCAATCTCATGTATGCGTACGAATTCGCGCGGCGCGCCAAGGCGGCCGGCAGCCCGATCGTCGTCACCGCAGCCCACCCCGGCTATGCGGCGACCAAGCTGCAGGGCAAGACCGAGTCCTTCATGGACCGCGTCATGTCCGTCGGCAACGCACTGCTCGCGCAGTCGGCCGAGGCTGGTGCCTGGCCGACGCTCTACGCCGCGACGAAGGACATCCCCTCCGGCTCGTACGTCGGACCCGACGGGTTGATGCAGCAGCGCGGCAAGCCGAAGTTGGTGGGTTCTACCAAGGCGTCGAAGGACGAAGCCGCCGCCTCGCGACTGTGGGACCTGTCGGAGCAGCTCACCGGCGTCCACTACAAGTTCTAGCGGGTGCGTGATACCCGCAGGTATCACGCCATGGCGGTGCGACCGGCGGTGGGTTTGGCACGCGAAATCGCGGCGCTGGGGTTCCAAACCCACCGCTTCGGGGTTGCGAGCGGGAATTGTGGACAACGGACGAATCGTTAGACGTTTAGGCGGCTATAGCCGCCTAAACGTCGAGACGTCGTCGCCCGAACCGCATGTATGTCTAAAGATGCGTACGAACATCGGCAAAACAGGACGTTCGATCGGACGACGACGGGCGGCTGTCACCCAGGACTCCGCAGTACGCCTAGAGCGACGCGAGGAACTCCTCGATCGCCTCGTTGGAGGGCTCGGGGTGCGTCAGGTTCGCGGCGTGTCCGGCGCCGTCGACGACGTGCAGCTTCGCACCGATGGCATCGGCCAGACTGCGCGCGGCGTCGACGTCGATGGCGGCGTCGTCGGAGCCGTGAATGACCACAGCCGGGATCGACGCCAGTTCGGACAGCCGCGGCGTGACGTCGTCCTCGCGGCTGACGAGAGTGTTGTACGCCTGCCGCAGCTGGGCCGGCGTGACCGACCGCCACTTGTCCTGCCACTCGGGGATTCCCGACCAGCCATTGCCGAGGATGACCGCAGCGACGAAGTCGAGAATCTCCTGCGGTACCTCGTCTGAATCGGCCCAGGTGTCGATCAGCTGGTCGTACGCTGCCGTCTTCTCCGGGTCCTCGGTGCCGGCCTGGGTGTCGATGAGGACCAGTCCGCGCACGCGTTCGGGCGCCGTCAGCGCCGCGCGCAGCGAGAGGTACCCGCCCTGTGACATGCCGGCCAGCACGGCGCGGTCGACGCCGAGGTGATCGAGCAGCCCGAGCAGGTCGGCCGCCGAGTCCCAGTAACTGAAGTCCTCCAGCGACGTCTCGGTGCTGCCGTGCGCACGCTCGTCCCAGGTGATGCAGCGCCAGCGCTCGCGCAGCGCGTCGACCTGAGGGGCGAACATGGTGTGATCCATCAGGAGCCCGTGGGACAGGACGATCACGTTCGCGGAGTCGCCCCCGGTGTCTTCGAAGTACAAACGCTGGCCATTGACGTCTGCGTAAGGCATGCGCCTGACCATACCGGCGAACTGGGAAACTGGGGCGTGGCTCATTTTCACCACGTCGTCCTGTTCCAGCTGAAGGACGACGCCGACGTCGAAGCGGCATTGGGGGTCCTGCGCAGGGCCGAGCCGACGGCGGGTCTGGTGTCGTGGCGGGTCGAGCGTTCGGTCGACGAGCGCAAGGGGACGGTGCTGGCCGAGCTGGCCGTGTTCGAGTCCGCGGACGCCTTCCACGCATGGCGCGACTCGGACCTCCACCAGGCCGCCGCCGCCCACCTCCGCGACGTGTCGGACTGGCTCGTCGCCGATTGGGAGTAACTTGCCCGACATGACCGATGACGTGGTGAGCGCGGGGCCGATCGCTCAGGTGGCGCTGATGCGGGGCGGTGACCTTTCCTCGCGGGAGCTAACGGAGGCAACCATCCAGGCGCTGCTCCGCGAGAATCCGGCACTCAACGCCGTCGTGGAGGTGCTGGCCGGTGATGCCGTTGCCCGCGCGGATGAGGCGGACCGTCGCCGAGCCGGCGGTGAGGACGGCCCGCTTCTCGGCGTCCCGATCGTGGTCAAGAACGAGCACGACATCGCTGGCCACGTCACGGCTCAGGGCAGTCGCGCCGTGACGCAGCTCGCGCGATCGGACGGTGAGATCGTCCAACGGCTCCGTGCGGCCGGCATGCCGATCGTCGCGACGTCCGCGCTTCCCGAGCTCGCCACCAGCGGTTTCACCGAGAGCGACGCCTATGGCGTCACCCGCAATCCGCGCGATCTGGACCGGACGCCGGGCGGGTCCTCCGGCGGCTCGGCGGCACTCGTCGCGGCGGGGGCGGTTGGCATCGCCACGGCATCGGACGGCGCCGGATCCATTCGGATTCCGGCGGCCTGCTGCGGCTTGCCCGGGTTCAAGCCGACACAGGGGACCATGCCCGGCTCGGGTGGCTGGCACAACATGTCGACGCAGGGGTGTCTCACCCGGCAGCTCAAGGACGCGGCGCTGTACCTCGAGACCTTCGGCGACTTCAAGGGGTCGCTCGTCGATGCGTCGTCACACGCGCCACGCCGGCTACGCATCGGCGTCACCTTCGCTGGTGCCGTCCCGGTCAAGATGGCGCCGATCGAAGCTGGTGTTCGCGATGCCCTTCAGCGGTCCGCCGATCTGCTTTCCGATCTCGGCCATGACGTCCGCCCGGTCGACCTCAAGTACGGCGCCGCCCCGAAGGCGCTGACGGTCCGTTACCTTGCCGGCATCGCCCAGAGCGCCGCCGAAGTCGACACACCCGCCTTGCTCCAGCGGAACACCCGGGGTATGGCGACGCTCGGCCGCGCCTTCCCGGTGCCCGCAATTGCCATGGCTCAGCGGCTGGGCCGCGAGTGGGGCGACACCGTCCACGAGAAGCTCGGTGTCGACGTCCTGCTGACGCCCGTCATGACGGGTGTGGCGCCGCAGGTCGGCAGGTTCGCCGGCAAGAGCGGGCTCGCGACGGTTCTGGCGATGAACGCCTTCTATCCCTACACCGCGCAGTGGAACCACGCTGGCTTGCCCGCGGTTTCACTGCCGGCGGGTGCGGACGACAACGGCCGACCCTTCGCCGTCCAGCTCATCGCCCAGCGCGGTACGGACGCCGACCTGATGTCGCTGGCCGGGCAGGTCGAGGGACGCCTCGGCTAGGACGATTCCAGCGCATCCGTGAACGCTTGCAGCAGCGCATCATTGAACAGGACGAAACGGACATGCTCGACGCCGGCGCCGCCGGTGACGTCCCGCCAGCTTCGTGCGGTCGTCACGGCGATCTCGGCGACGTCGTCGGCGGCCCAGCCGTAGATGCCCGCGCTCACCGCCGGGAAGGCGACGGTTCGTGCACGTACGTCGGAGGCGACGTCGAGCGAGCGACGGAAGCAGGACGCCAGCAGTTCGGGGTCGGTCTCGCCAGCGTGCCGGTTGGGGCCGACGGTGTGGATGACCCATCGGGCTGGCAGGGCGAAGCCCGGAGTTGCCACCGCGTCGCCCACGGACAGGCTGTGGGGGAGCGTCTGGCGGAGTTCGCGGCAGGCGTCGAGGAGGCGCGGCCCGGCTGCCCGATGGATGGCACCGTCGACGCCGCCGCCGCCCAGCAGGCTCGCATTCGCGGCGTTCACGATGGCGTCGGTGTCGACGGTCGTGATGTCACCGAGTTCGGCCGTCAGCTCCATGGGTCCAGAAAACCACTCGGTGGCTCACGGGATGAGCAGCACCTTGCCCGTCGTCTGGCGTCCTTCGAGGGCGCGGTGCGCGTCGGCGGCGTCGGTGAGCGCGAACTCGGCGCCGATGCGGATGTCCAGCGTGCCGTCGGCGATCGCCGCGTAGACCTCTGCCGCCCGCCATGCGAGCTCCTCGGGGCTGCCGATGAAGTGCCCGAGCGACGGGCGGGTGAGCAGCAGCGATCCCTTCGCGTTCAGCACCTGCGGATCGATCGGCGGCACCTTGCCGCTGGCGGCGCCGAACAGGATCATCGCGCCGCGGACGCCGAGTGCATCGAGGCTGCCGTCGAAGGTGGACGCTCCCACTCCGTCGAAGACCGCCCGGACGCCGTCGCCGTCGGTCGCCGCGCGCGCCGCGGTCGCGAAGTCGTCGTAGCCGAACACGGCGGATGCGCCCGCCGCGCGCGACAGCTCCGCCTTCTCGGTACTTCCGACCGTGGTGAGCACCCGGACGCCCTTCGCATGCAGGAGCTGCGTCAGGAGCAGGCCGACGCCGCCGGCCCCTGCGTGCACGAGCGCGCTGTCTCCCTCGCCGAGCGGCACGATGGACGTCGCGAGGAAGTGGGCCGTCATTCCCTGCAGGGCGCTCGCCGCGGCCAGCCGGAGGTCGACGTCGTCGGGCACTGCGACCACGCTGTCCGCATTGACGACGACGTGAGTCGCGTAGGACGCCGACTGCATCGGCCAGACGACCCGGTCACCCGCGGCGAAGCGGGTCACGTCTTCGCCGACCGTTGTGACCACCCCGGCCGCCTCCAGACCCAACGTGGCCGGCAGGGGCAGCGGATACATGCCCGTCCGGTGGTACACATCGATGAAGTTGACGCCGACGGCGGATGTCTCGACAAGCAGTTGTCCCGGTCCCGGCGCGGACAAGGGGACCTCGTCGACGCTCAGCGCGTCGGGTCCACCCGGGGCGTGGATGCGTACGGCGGTTGTCATCAGCCGCGGAGGACGCCGACCAGCACGATGACCACGCCGACGATGTCCGCCACGGACAGCGACAGCAGCAGGAACTTGATGATGCCTTCCTTGGCTGCGGAACCTTCGTGATCGGGGGCCGCGATCTTCATCATCCGGCCGCCGGCACCCCAGATGGCGGCCAGAAGCGTCGCCAGCCAGTTGGCATAGGCGCCGTAGACCAGGAGGGTGACGGCTGCCGTCTCCCACCTGCTCGACACCCCGACGTACGGCCAGAGCACGCCGAGCAGTACCAGGAACATGCCGTTCATGTGGGCTTCGACGTGGCTGGCCAGGCCCATCCTGGGATTCTTCAGCCCCGGCGTTGCGAACCCGGTGAACAACCCGAGGAGAAACAGGATCAGGCCGGTGACGAAGAACAACGTCTGCATGATCCGCACACTAGTGCTCAGCGCACCCGAGACGCGGCTCTTCCGCCCGCCGCTTCGACATTCCCCAGCGGATGTGAAGTTTCGCTGCAAAGTGGGCAAACTGGCCTGGTTCTCACCACCGTCGCCGTCACCGTGTCCTTGGCGTGGCTCTCGTGGCACTGCATGGAGCGGCCGGCCCTGGCCCGCAAGCCGAAGGCGATTCGGACGACGAGCGAGCCACGCGGTGGCGGTGCTCACTCGTCGAGCGACCTCGATCCGGCCGGCGCAGCCTAGAGCTGAGACTTGCGCCGCGCCAGATAGGAGCGCTCGGCTTCGTTCTCTGTGGCCGCGATGGCGGCGTCGTAGGCGTCGCGGGCTTCTGCAGAGCGCCCCAGGCGCCGGAGAAAGTCCGCGCGCGTCGCATGCCAGGCGTGGTACGAGCCGAGCTCCAGCTCGTCGACGAGGGCCAGCGCCACCTGCGGCCCGTCGACCTCGGCGATGGCCACGGCGCGGTTGAGCGCGACGACCGGACTTGGCGCGATCGCCTGCAGCAGGTTGTAGAGCGACGCAATGCGGTTCCAGTCGGTGTCACGGGCGTCGGGGGCGGCGGTGTGGACGGCGTTGATCGCGGCCAGCAGCACGTACGGTCCTGGGATCCCGGGCGCCATCGCCTCGCGGGTCAAGGTCTGCCCCTCGGCGATCAGCGCTTTGTCCCAGGCGCTCCGGTCCTGCTCGGTCAGGGTGACGAGCTCGCCTCCGGCCACCCGCGTGGCGCGTCGCGCATCCGTCAGGAGCATGAGCGCGAGCAGCCCGGCCACCTCCGGCTCGGCCGGCAGCAGCTGCCGCAGGATGCGCCCGAGGCGGATCGCCTCGTCGGTCAGGTCGGCCCGAATGGGGTCGTCGCCCGAGCCGGCCAGATAGCCCTCGTTGAAGACGAGGTAGACGACGGCGAGCACGGCGGACAGGCGCTCGGTGAGGTCCGATGCCTCGGGAATCCGGAACGGGATGTGCGCGGCTTTGATCTTGTTCTTCGCCCGGGTAATGCGTTGCGCCATCGTCGTCTCCTGCACGAGGAACGCGCGGGCGATCTCGGCCACCGTGAGTCCGCCCAGCATGCGCAGCGTCAACGCGACGCGAGCTTCGGGCGCCAGGGCCGGATGGCAGCAGGCGAAGATGAGCCGCAGCCGGTCGTCGTCGACGATGCCGGTGGGCTCGTGTGGGGTGTCGTCGCGAATCATCTCGGCGGCTTCGTATTTGGATTGGCGCAGGTTCTCGCGGCGGATCCGGTCGATCGCCCGGTTCCCGGCTGTGGTGGTCAACCAGCCACCGGGGTTGGGTGGGATGCCGTCGACCGGCCACTTCTCGAGTGCGACGAGGAGGGCCTCGCTCGCTGCGTCCTCGGCGATGTCCAGATCACCGAATCGGCGGGCGAGCGAGGCGACCACTCGGCCGTACTCCTCGCGGTAGATCGCCTCGATTCCCTGCAAGCCCAAGCTCACTGAGGCGGTTCGGCCTGGAATGGGCGGACCTCGAGCGGCAGCGCGCACGCTTTGGATGCCTCGCCGGCGAGCTTGAGCGCAGCATCCATGTCGGGGATCTCCAGGATCCAGAAGCCGCCGAGGTGCTCTTTCGTCTCGGCGAACGGGCCGTCGGTGATGACGACGCTGTCGCCGGTGCCGTCGACCATCGTCGCCGAATCGGGCTGCTCCAGTCCGCCGGCGAACACGGTGATGTCCTTGTACTTGGTGTTGAAGGCGTCGACCGCCTGGAAGATCTGCTGCATCTCGTCTTCGGAGTAGTCCAGTTCGCCGTGGATGACGGAAAACATGTACTGGGTCATGGGATGAACCTTTCGTAGGCGGCAGCTCCGTTGGCTGCCTTCATCCTCTCCACGAATGGGGTCCGGGTGAATCGACAGGTCGGTACTTTCTTCTTGTGGCCATCCTCGATGTCCGTGACCAGTTCGACATCCCCGGAGACCGGGCCTATCTGAATGCGGCGTTTCTCGGTCCGATGCCGCGGACGGCCGTCGAGGCGGGCCAGGCCGCTCTGGAGGCCAAGGCGCATCCGTGGTCCATCGGCACGGAGTCGTTCTTCGAGCCGGCCAACCGGATGCGGGAGCTCCTGGCCGCGTACCTGGACGGCGATCCGCAGGGCATCGCCGTGATCCCGGCCGTCAGCTACGGCATCGCCACGGCCGCCGCCAATGTGGACGTGCCGGCCGGCTCGACCATCGTCGTGATGGCCGAGCAGTTCCCGTCCAACGTCTACGAATGGCGGGCCGTCGCCGAGCAAGCTGGCGCCGAGATCATCACCGTGCATCGGGGGCCGGAAGGGTGGACGCCGCGCCTGCTGGAGGCGATCGACGGCCGCACGGCCGTGGTGGCGATCGAGCCGGCGCACTGGTCCGATGGGACGACCGTTGACCTGGTCGCCGTGGGCCGTGCCGCCCGCGCGGTCGAGGCGGCGTTCATCGTTGACGTCAGCCAGACGCTGGGCGCCGTCGCATTTCCGCTGGCCGAGGCGAAGCCGGACTTCGTCGTCGGTGTCGTCTACAAGTGGTTGCTGGGCGCCTACGGCAACGCGTTCCTCTGGGCCGCGCCGCACCATCGCGAGGGCAGGCCGCTCGAGCACGGCTGGCTCCCGCGCGAGGGCAGCGGTGACTTCTCCCAGCTGGCGCACTACACCGACGCATTCCGGCCCGGCGCGGGCCGCTACGACGTGGGGCAGAGCGCCAGCCACGTGAATATGGCCTCGACCGTCGCCGCGCTCGAGACGCTGGCGCAGTGGTCACCTGCCGCGGTGAGCGCGCACGCCTCGGTGCTCGCTGCCGACCTGATCGATCGGGTCTCGCGGCTCGGTCTCACGCCACCGCCGGCCGATCAGCGGTCGCCGCACCTCGTCGGGTTGCTCCTGCCGGTGGACGGCCCGAACCCGGGTGCGTTGGCCGCCGCGCTGGCGGAGGCTCAGGTGAACGTCAGCATTCGCGGCACGGCCGTGCGCGTCTCCGCGCATGTCTTCAACACGCCGTCAGACATCGACCGGCTGGTCGACGTCCTCAGCCGTCAGTTCTGAGTGACCCCAGCCTCAGCCTCGGCATCGGCGATCTGACGGCGGACGTCCTCCATGTCGAGGTCGCGCACGGCCTGGACGACCTGCTCCAGCGCGGGCGCTGGCAGCGCGCCGGCCTGGTTGAACACGAGGATGCCGTCGCGGAAAGCCATCAAGGTCGGGATCGACCGGATGCCGGCCATGGCCGACAGCTCCTGCTCGGCGTCGGTGTCGATCTTGCCGAACGTGATGTCGGCGTGCTTCTCGCTGGCCGACTCGAACACGGGCGCGAAGTTGCGACAGGGCCCGCACCAGGAGGCCCACCAATCGACGAGGACGATCCCATCGGCGGAGATGGTGCTCTCGAAGCTGTCAGCGGTCAGTACGACGGTGCTCACGGGAAAAAACCTTTCGTTCTACGGTCCCTTCAGTCAACCAGTGCCATTGGTGATGTATTTCCCGGCCTGCCGTCGGGCATGCTTGGATCCGTGACTGATCGACGTACCTTCCTGGCCGGGATCGCCGGTGCCAGCGCCCTCGCACTCGTTGGATGCGGACCCGACGCGGACCGCTCCGGCGTGCCGGCCAAACGCACGAGAAGCCCGTCAGCGACGAAGGCTGGACCGGTCAAACCGCGCGTAGCCGGCACGATCGCCACTGGCTTGGGGGTGCCGTGGGGGATCGCGTTCCTGGAGGACGGCCGCGCGCTGGTGGGGGAGCGGGACCGCGGAACGATCTCGCTCATCGACCCGAAGGCAGACGATGGCAAACGGGTGCAGCTTGTTGGGACCGTGCCGGGCATCTTTGCCGAATCCGGCGCGTCGCGCGGCCTGCTCGGCCTGGTGCTCGACCCTGACGACGACTCGCAGTTGTACGCCTTCTACACGATGGCGACCGAGCAGCGCATCGCCCGCATCGAGCTCAGGGGCGAGAAGCTCGGTGAGATCCAGCCCATCCTGACCGGCATTCCGACCGGCAAGGGCCACTACGGCGGCCGGCTCGCCTTCGGGCCGGATGGATTCCTCTATGCCAGCGTCGGCGACAACCAGAAGCAGCCATCGCCGGCCCAGGACAGGGATTCCCTTGCCGGCAAGATCCTGCGCATCACGAAGGACGGCAAGCCGGCGAAGGGCAACCCGTTCGACTCCGAGGTGTGGTCGTGGGGCCATCGCAACATCGAGGGCATCGCGTTCGACGCAGACGGTCGGCTCTGGTCAAGCGAGTTCGGCGACCACAAGGCAGATGAGCTGAACCTGATCAAGAAGGGTGGGAACTACGGCTGGCCGGTCTTCGAGGGGAAGTCGGACGACCCGAAGTACGTCAGCCCCAAGGCAACATGGGCCCCGGTCGACTGCTCGCCGGCGGGACTGGCCATCACCCGCTCGACCGCCTTCATGGCCGCCCTGCGTGGTCAGCGGCTGTGGACCATCCCGCTCGACGGCGAGGACGTCGGGACGCCGAAGGGCTACTTCGCGGGCGAGCACGGACGCTTGCGCACGGTTGCCGTGGCGCCGGACGGAAGCCTGTGGCTCGGCACCAGCAACACCGACGGCAACGGCAAGCCACGCGCCGGGGACGACCGCATCCTGCGCGTGGTCCTCGACTAGCAGCTCACGATCGTCCTCTCGTGCCGATTCTGGTACGCATCTTTAGACATAGATGCGGTCAGGGCTGCGATGTATCGACGTTTAGGCCGTCATAGCCGCACAAACGCCTACAGATCCGTCGCCAGCGTGGCCCGGACGCTTCCGCAGGCTCGCGTACGCGGTGAATTGTGGACAACGGGCCATTGAGGGGCCCGTTGCCCACATTTCCCGCTCGCCACTCATCGCCCGGACCAGATTTGCTCCCGAATGCACCCAAAACCGCGTCCGCGCGGTGCAATTGGGAGCAAATCTCGACCGAGGACCCGCACTCTCATGGCGCTGATGGGACGGCTCGCGGGCGCCAGCGAGATCAGCATCGCGGATCGCCCCGGAAACGACGAAAACCCCCGGCGAACCGGGGGTTTCGTGTTGTTGCTCTTGGGATCAGAGCGGGCGAATGTTCGCCGCCTGCAGGCCCTTCTGGCCCTGCTCGACGTCGAATTCGACCTTCTGGTTCTCGTTCAGCGAGCGGTAGCCGCTCGACTGGATCGCGGTGAAGTGGGCGAAAACGTCCTCGCCGCCGTCGTCCGGGGCGATGAAGCCAAAGCCCTTGTCAGCGTTGAACCATTTGACGGTTCCGGTTGCCATGTCGTGCTCCTTCATAATCTGTTTCGTTTACCCGAAGGAGTGCAGTTCCTGGCGGAACCCCTACATCAAACGGCCAAACTCACTTACGGAGTTCAGCCTACGGCACGTTTGAGCGGTTGCCCTTACTCGTAACGTGCTTTTCACCTGATGGACCCGTGGCATGGGTCACAGGCCATCGGCGTGACCTTTCAGACCCCATATTCGATGACGAGCGGGGCATGATCCGACCAGCGCTCGCCCCAGCTGGCGGCGCGATCGACCCGCGCGGAAGTTGCCGCGGCGGCGAGCTCCGGGGTGGCGAGCTGGTAGTCGATGCGCCAGCCGGTGTCATTGTCGAAGGCCTGGCCGCGCATGGACCACCAGGTGTACGGGCCGTCGACGTCGCCGCTGAGCGCTCGGTGGACATCGACCCAGCCGACCTCGGCGGCCGCCCGGTCGAGGATCAGTCGCTCCTCGGGCAGGAATCCGGATTTGCCGACGTTGCCCTTCCAGTTGCGGATGTCGCGCTCGGTGTGGCCGATGTTGAGGTCGCCGGTGACGACGCCGTGGTCGGCATCGGCACGGATGGCGGCCATGCGCTCGAGCATGCGGCCGAGGAGGCGCATCTTGTCGTCCTGTGCGGGCGTTCCGACGCCGCCGGCGTGGATGTACGTGGAGACCACGGTCAGCAGGCTGCCGTCCGCGAGCGGGACGTCGACCTCGATCCACCGGCCGGAGTCGTCGAAATACCCGTCGGCGCAGTGCGGGCGGACGTCCTTCGGCTCGGTCCTCGTCAGAACGGCGACGCCGCTCCGTCCCTTCTGGACCGACTCGGTGTGGGCGATGTGGAAGCCGGTGTCGGCCAGCACCTCGCGCACGATCTCATCCGGCGCGCGGACTTCCTGCAGGGTGACGATGTCCGCGTCGACGTGTTCCAGCCAGTCAGCCATTCCCTTGCGCCAGGCGGCGCGGACGCCGTTGACGTTGATCGTCGCGAGGCGCATCAATGCGTTGCGAGGATGCTGGCCACGAGGGCCAGCAGCGGGAAGAGCCCCTGCGTCGCGGCGGCGCGGGTGTACTCCTTGCCACAGGACCGCAGGACGATCGCCGCGCCGAGCATGCTCGCGGTGGAGACATAGATGAGCGCCCAGCCTGCTTCGGCGTGACGGCCCGTCGCCACATGGAGAATGCCGAGCGCGGCGATGATGGCGAGGAAGAGGTTGTAGAAGCCCTGGTTGAACGCGAACGTGGCTTGCAGCTCTGCGTCCGCCTGGTTCGCGACGCCGAACCGCTTCCACGTCGCCGGCTTGCGCCACGTGAGCGACTCCATCGTCCAGATGTAGACGTGAAGCAGAGCTGCGAGGCCGGCGAAGACGAGCGCGATGGTGGTCATAGTCGGAGCCTAGGGGATCAGGACCACGGCGGGCGATGATCCAGCCGGACCGATTGCCGGCCGGCCCAGCGCCACACTCGGGCCGTCGTGTCGCGGTCCTCGTCGGTGATGAAGTTGCCCATCACGCGCAGGGCGACGGTCATCAGGCCGTAGGAGCGCATGCCGATGGGGCCGGCCTTCGGCAGCAGGCTCGGGATCGTGAAGATGCCGGCCAGCCGGCGAGCGATGGAGAAGGCTTCGCCGTAGTGGGAGGTGAGGAGGTGCGGCCAGGCGCGCTCGAGGTCGAGCTTGGTGGCCACGGACTCCTCCAGCAGCTCGGCGCCGACCCGACCGGTCTCGAGTCCGTAGTCGATGCCCTCGCCGTTGAGTGGGTTGACGCAGCCGGCCGCATCCCCGATCAGGATCCAGTTCGGGCCGGCGACTCCGGAGACCGCGCCGCCCATCGGGAGCAGCGCCGACGTCGGCATGCGCAGGTCGGGTCCGAGGCCCCATTCGTCGCGCCTCAGGTTCGCGTAGTGCTCCATCAGCGGGCGGATCTGCAGGTCGGCCGGTCGCTTCGAGGTGGCGAGCGCTCCGACGCCGAGGTTCACCTCGCCGTCCGACAGCGGGAAGATCCAGCCGTATCCGGGCAGAATCTCGCCCGCCGTGCCGCGCAGCTCAAGATGGGACGAGATCCACGGGTCGTCGCTGCGCTCGGACTTGACGTAGGAGCGGCCGGCGACGCCGTAGGCCGTGTCGCGGTGCCACTCGCGCCCGAGCATGCGGCCGAGGGGGGAGCGGACACCGTCGGCGACGACGAGCCGCTCGAACTCAACTGTGCGCCGCTCCTTGTCCGGCCCGACGAGGAACGTGACGGACGTCGCGCGCCCGTCGACGTCGCGGCCGACGTCCACGGCCCGGGCTCCCTCGAAGGGGATGGCGCCCTCGTCGAGCGCGGCCTGGCGGATGCGGTCGTCGAGCGTGGTGCGGGGGACGGCTGAGCCCCAGTCCGGCAGGGATCCGCCGGGCCAGGGGAGGAGGAGCTCCTGGCCGAATCCGGCGGCCCGGAGTCCGCGGTTTGTGCCGAAGCCGCGCAGCCAGTCGGTGAGGCCGAGCCGGTCGAGTTCGGCGACGGCGCGGGGCGTGAGGCCGTCCCCGCACGTCTTGTCGCGGGGGAACGTCGCGGCGTCAGCCAGGACGATGTCATGGCCGAATCGGGCGAGCCACGCCGCGGCCGAGGCGCCTGCGGGACCGGCGCCGACGACCAGTACGTCCGTCTTCATGACGCGATTCTTTCATCCGTCCGGTGATGGTTGGATGTGCCCATGACTGGTGCTGATTCGGTGACCGTCGACGGCGAGGTTCACTACGCCTCGCGCGGCTCCACGCACTTCGACGTCATCCTGGCGCTCTTTGCCGTCGTGCTGGTCGTGTCGAACATCGCGGCAACCAAGGGCATCGAGTTCGGTGGCGGGCGTTTCTCGCTCGGCCCGGTCCAGGTCCTGCCGATCGTCACCGACGGCGGCGCATTCCTGTTCCCCTTGGCCTACATCCTCGGCGACGTCATCAGCGAGGTGTACGGCTTCAAGGCCGCGCGCCGCGCGATCCTCACCGGTTTCGCGATGGCCATCCTCGCTGCGGTGACCTTCCTGGTCGTCCAGCATGCGCCGGCGGCGTCGTTCTACACGAACCAGAAGGCCTTCGAGAGCGTGCTCGGGTTTGTCCCGAGGATCGTCGCGGCGTCCATGGCCGGCTACCTGACCGGGCAGTTCCTCAACTCGTTTGTGCTGGTCCGGATGAAGGCGAAGACCGCCGAGCCCCACCTGATCGCCCGGCTCGCGGCGTCGACCGGTGTAGGCGAGCTGGCCGACACGTTCATCTTCTGCGCCATCGCCTCGACGGCCATCGGCATCAACACGATGGCCACGTTCTGGAACTACTTCATCGTCGGCTTCATCTACAAGACGTCCGTCGAGTTCATCGTCATGCCGGTGACCATGGTGGTCATTGCGTGGCTGAAGCGCCGCGAGCCCACTTACTGGTCCCCCACCGGCTAGGGCCGGCGGGAGGTGCCCCCAGGGGGAGAACCGGTCAGGTAGCGGCCCAGGAAGTCCGCCTTGAAGGCGGCGAACTCGCCGGCCCTGATGGCGCCGCGCATCTGGTCGACGAGCCGGATGAAGAACCGCAGGTTGTGCAGGCTCAGCAACGTGGCGCCGAGGTACTCGTGGGTGCGCAGCAGGTGATGCAGGTAGGCGACGGTGTGGGACGCGCAGGTCGGGCAGTCGCAGTCGTCCTCGATGGGCGTGAATTGCCGTCGCGCGGCCGCCGACGAGAGATTGCGCCGGCCGGTGGCGGTGTAGACACGGCCGGTCCTGGCGACGCGCGTCGGCTGGACGCAGTCGAAGGTGTCGCAGCCCTCCTCGACGCCGAGGAACAGGTCTTCGGGCTCGCCGATGCCGAGCAGGTGCCGGGGCTTCTCGTCAGGCAGCTCGTCGACGACCCACCCGACGATCTCGCCGAGCCGCTCCTTTTCGATGGCGCCGCCGATGCCGAACCCGTCAAAGGGCCGGCCGTCGACGGTCAGAGCGGCAAGGCCTGACGCGGCCCGTCGGCGCAGGTCCTCATGCTGGGCGCCCTGAACCACGCCGTACAGGATCTGGTCACCGCCCAGCCGGACGTGTTCGGCGAGCGAGCGCTCAGCCCAGCGGTGCGTGCGCTCGACCGACTGCTGTTGGTATTCGAACGAGTTCATCAGCGTCGTGAGCTCGTCGAAGGCGAAGATGACGTCGGCGCCGAGGCGATGCTGGATGCCGATCGAGACCTCGGGCGTGAAGCGGTGGGTCGAGCCGTCGACGTGGCTGCGGAAGGTGACGCCGTCTTCGTCGACTTTGGCCAGCCGCTGCTTGCCGGGCGCGATGACGTCGTCGACCGTGACCGCCTCGGGGTCCATGGACAGGGTCTTCTTGAACCCGGCGCCGAGGCTCAGGACCTGGAAGCCGCCGGAGTCAGTGAACGTCGGGCCGGGCCACGCCATGAAGGCGCCCAGGCCGCCGGCGTCGGCGACAAGCGCGTCGCCCGGCTGGAGGTAGAGGTGGTACGCGTTGCCGAGCACGGCCTGGGCACCGATCGACGTGAGGCTGTCCGGCAGCACCGCCTTGACGGTGGCGCGGGTGCCGACCGGGATGAACGCCGGCGTCTGGATGTCGCCATGCGGCGTGCTCAGGACGCCGGCGCGGGCGCGACCCTCGCGCGCATCGATGGAGAAGGTCACGGATTGAGCAGGCCCGGTTCCAGCGTGTCCGTCGGCGACGGCGAGGGGCTGGGCGACGGCGACTCCGTGGGCGTCGCGTCGGGGGTGGGTGAGGCGTCCGGCGTCGGGGTCGGGGACGGCGACGCGTCGGGGGTCTCCGACGGAGTTGGCGTGGGCGTCGGGGTCGGAGTCGGTGTGGGGGTCGGGGTGGGCGTGAGCGTCGTCGGGCCACCGTGGACGGTGTTGCCGATCGTCGTACCCGGCTCGTTGGATCCCCACGTGCGGCCGACCGCGCCCTCGTAGATGGAGATCGCTGCCAGCGTCACCGCCATGGTCACGGCTGCCGCGATGATGACCGAGCGCCAGTGGATGCGGCTCCACCGGCTGGGTTCGGCCGGCGGTTCGGTTGCCTGGGGCTGGGCCGGAAGGACCGCGGTGTCCGTTGAAGCGGGGCCGGCGACGTCACTGTCGGCCGGGGCCTCGATCACGGTTCCCCGGTCGGTGCGAACCACGATCGCCTGGTGGCTCTTGTTGATCGAAGTGGTGAAGAACGCCGAGCCGAACGTCGCGATGACGCTGCCGATGGCCACGCCGGTGATCGTGTTTCCCAGGTGGAGGTGTCCGGCAAGCCACGCGGCAACGACCGCGGCCAAGGTTGTTCCGAGCAGTTTCGGCCACGTCAGTTCACCGGGGAGCTTGGATCCAGCCATGTGGGCGAGGATACCGGCGCGGTCACAGCCCGACGCGCGTCGTTCCGAGTTTTGTCGGCGCCCCCTGCAAGGCTGGTCGACATGGAAATCGTTGTGGTTCTGATCGTCGGATTGATCGTCGGCGCAGTCGCCGGTTTCGTCGTCGGACGCACCGCGGGCGGACCGGCTGGGGCTGCCTCCGCGGGCGAGAGCATCGACGTTCTGCGAGCTCGCCACGAGACCGCTCTGGCCGAGATCCGGCACGCCGAGGCCCAGGAACGCGCTCAGCTGCAGGCCGACCTTGCCGACGCGCAGGCCACCGCGACCGCGCTGCGCGATCAAGTCCGTCAGCTGGCCGGTCAGCAGGCCGACGAGAACAAGGTCCTGCAGCAGATGGCGCCCATCGCCAAGAACCTCGCCGACATGCAGCGCAAGGTGTCCGAGATCGAGCAGCAGCGCGCCGCGCAGCACGGTGAGATGGCCGAGCAGATCAAGCACACCCGGCTCACCGCGGAGCAGTCGCGAGCCGCGGCCGAGACGCTGGCGTCGGCGTTGCGCAACAACCAGGTCCGCGGGGCGTACGGCGAGATCCAGCTGGAGTCGATCGTCGAGGCGGCGGGCATGATCAAGCGCGTCGACTTCACGACGCAGGAGTCCATCACCGCCGACTCCGGCGCACGCCGGCCCGATATGGTGGTCAAGCTGCCCGGCGGCAAGGAACTGGCCATCGACGCCAAGGTCCCGTACAACGCGTTCATCGAGGCCAGCCGCGCCGACCTCGACGACGCACAACGGGCGGCGTTCCTGAAGGACCACGCCAAGGCGGTGCGTGCGCACGTCAACGCCCTTGCCGACAAGAGGTACTTCACTGGCTTGAGGAACAGTCCCGAGTTCACCGTCGCCTTCATCCCCAACGACGCCATCCTGGTCGCAGCGCTCGATGCCGATCCCACTCTCGAGGGCGACGCGATCCGCAAGGGCGTGGTCTTGGCGACGCCCACCAGCCTCTTCGGTCTCCTCAAGTCGCTCGCCTACACCTGGCGACAGGAAGACCTGGCCGAGAACGCTCGCGAGGTCGTCTCCATGGGCCAGGTGCTGTTCAGCCGCCTCAGCACCGTCGCCAAGCACGCGGCGAAGCTCGGCCGTTCCATCGAGCGCTCGGTCAAGGACTACAACGCCTTCGCCGGCTCGATGCAGACGCAGCTCCTCACGCAGGCGCGCCGCTTCGACGGCATGGAGTTCGAGACCCCCAAGGAGATCGAGGACGGTGCGCGTCAGTTCACCGCGCCGGAGTTCACCCTTCTGGACGAGCTCGACGACGTCGCGCGTCCCGAGCTCGAGTTCTTCGACGACGTCATCGTGGCGAGCAGCGACGAACAGACCGCCTGAAAACCCTTGCCTCGCCGGTGGCGCGGTGGGACCTTCGGATCATGAATGGATCGAAGATTCCCCTGCTGTCGGCCGTCGCGGCGGTCGCGCTCTTCATCGTCGGCAATGCGTTTCTCGGGACGCCGTTGCAGGTCGATGACTCTCCGGCCAAGACGGTCGCCTGGCTGCAGCGCCACCACGCCGATGTTCCGGTGGCAGTCGCGTGCTTCACGCTGAGCGCCGTCCCGCTCTTCATCCTCACGGCCTGGGTCCGACGAGCGCTGCCCGATGTCTACGGGTATGCGTTCCTGGCCGCCAGCGGCGCGTTCGTCGCTCAATTCCTCGTGTCATCGTGGTTCTTGTCCGGCGCGGCGTTGCATGCGGACACGATTGATCCGCGGACGGCCCGGTCACTTCTCGATGTCGGCGCCTACTTCGGCCCCGTATTGACCACGACGGATGGGGTGATGGCGGGTACGGTCGCGCTTGCCGCACTCCGGCTCGGCGTCCTGCCGCGGTGGCTCGGCTGGTTGAGCGCCCTGTTCGTCGTCGAGCAACTAGCGGAGATGTCCACGATCTACGGCACGTCGGGCTTCGCTGCCCCAGGCGGACCGTGGAACAACATGCTGGGCGCCGGGCTGTTCATGGTCTGGATCATCGGCTTGGGCATCGCCGTCGGACGCAGGCCGGCTCAGCTCAGCGCTTGATTGAGGTCGGCCAGGAGATCCTCGACGTCCTCGATGCCGACACTGATGCGCACGAGGTCGTCCGGGGGAGCGGCTGTCGATCCGGCCGCTGACGCGTGCGTCATGACGCCGGGGTGCTCGATCAGGGACTCCACGCCGCCCAGGCTCTCGGCGAGGGTGAAGATTCTGGTCCGCTCGCACAGGGCGATGGCGGCGTCACGGCCGCCGGCCAGCCGGACGGAGATCATCCCGCCGAACCGTCGCATCTGCTTGCTGGCGACTGCGTGGCCTGGATGCGATGCGAGACCCGGATAGATGACCTGGGCGATCTGCGGATGCTCATCAAGCAGGGCGGCGACCGCCTCGGCGTTGGAGCAGTGCCGCTCCATTCGTACGGAGAGTGTCTTGATGCCGCGCAGCAGCAGGTACGAGTCGAAGGGGCCCGGCACGGCCCCGGCACTCTTCTGCAGGAACTCGAACCGCTCGGCGAGATCGGCGTCATCGGTGACGAGCGCGCCGCCGATGACGTCGGAGTGGCCGCCGAGGTACTTCGTCGTCGAATGCATGACGACGTCGGCGCCGAGGTCCAACGGCTGCTGCAGGTAGGGGGAGGCGAACGTGTTGTCGACGACCAGCTTGGCGTTGGCGCCGTGGGCGACGTCCGCGATGGCGCCGATGTCGGCGATGGTGAGCAGGGGATTGGTGGGCGTCTCGATCCAGACGACCTTCGTGGCCGGGGTGACCGCGGCGGCAACAGCGTCGACGTCACTCACCGGTGCGAGCGAGTAGCTGACACCCCACTCGGTGAAGACCTTGTCGAGCAACCGGAAGGTTCCGCCGTAGACGTCGTTGGGAAGGACGACGTGGTCGCCCGGCCGGACGAGCGCACGCAACGCGGCGTCGATGGCCGCCATGCCGGAGGCGAAGGTACGGCCGAAGCTGCCGCCTTCGAGCGAGGCAAGAACTGATTCGACGACGGCCCGCGTCGGGTTGCCGGCGCGCGAGTAGTCGAAGTCGCCGCGTGGCTCGCCGACGGCGTCCTGCGCGAACGTCGTCGAGGTGTGGATTGGCAGAATGACGGCGCCGGTGTCGGGATCGGGCTCCTGGCCGGCGTGGATGGCGCGGGTGGAGAAGCCCCGTTCGTCCGTCATACATGAACTCCGAGTAGGTCGTGCCGAGTCAGGACGCCGAGCGGCTTGCCATCCTCGATGACCATGACGGCGTCCGTCTCGCTGAGCTGCTTGACGCAGGCGCTGATGTCGTCGTTCGAGCCGATGAGCGGAAGCTTCTCCTCCATGTGCTGTGAGACAGCGTCGGTCAGCTGGGCCCGACCCTCGAACACGGCACTGAGCAGGCCGCCCTCGCTGACGCTGCCCACGACCTCGCCGATGACGACCGGCGGCTCGGGTCCGACCACCGGCATCTGCGAGACGCCGTACTCGTGCAGGATGCGGATCGCGTCGCGGATCGTCTCGCTCGGGTGGGTGTGGACGAGGGCGGGCATGTCGCCGGACTTACGGCGCAGCACGTCACCGACGGTGAGTTGGCTCGGCTCCCCGGTGAGCGGGGCGCGTAGGAAGCCGTAGGACGACAGCCACTCGTCGTTGAAGACCTTCGACAGATAGCCGCGGCCGCCGTCGGGGATGATCACGACGATCAGGGCGTCGGGGCCTTCCCGCTCGGCGACCTGAGCTGCCGCGACGACCGCCATGCCGGACGAGCCGCCGACCAGGAGACCCTCCTCGCGGGCGAGCCGTCGGGTCATCTCGAACGAGTCGGCGTCCGAGACGGCGATGATCTCGTCGGGAATGGAGGGGTCGTAGGCATCGGGCCAGAAGTCCTCGCCGACGCCCTCGACCAGGTAGGGCCGTCCGGTGCCGCCGGAGTAGACCGAGCCTTCGGGGTCGACCCCGACGATCTTGACCGCGCCGCCGGAGACCTCCTTGAGGTAGCGGCCGATGCCGGTGATCGTCCCGCCGGTTCCGACCCCGGCCACGACGTGCGTGACCTTGCCGTCGGTGTCGGCCCAGATCTCCGGGCCCGTCGTCTCGTAGTGACTGCGCGGGCCTTCGGGGTTTGAGTACTGGTCCGGTTTCCAGCCGCCGGGTGTATCGCGCACCAGCCGGTCGGACACCGAGTAGTACGAATCGGGATGCTCCGGCGGGACTGCCGTCGGGCACTCGACGACCTGGGCGCCGTACGCGCGCAGAGTGTTCTGCTTGTCGTGGCTGACCTTGTCCGGGCAGACGAAGATGCACTTGTAGCCGCGTTGCTGGGCAACGATTGCCAGCCCCACGCCGGTGTTGCCGGACGTCGGCTCGATGATCGTGCCGCCCGGCTGGAGGGCGCCCGATGCCTCGGCCGCGTCGATCATCCGAGTGGCGATGCGGTCCTTCACGCTTCCGCCGGGATTGAGGAACTCGAGCTTTGCTGCGACCGTCGCCGAACCAGGGGGGATGACGCGGTTCAGTCGAACCAGTGGGGTGTCACCGACGAGGTCGACCACGGTGTCCGCGATACGCATGCCGTCATTGTTGCAGCGTCGGCGGGTGAGTGCCGTCGGCCGTCATTGCGTGAGAACCGGGACGGCTTGGTGTACGTCGATCGTCGTGGTGGGTCCGGGCGCGGCGAGCGGTTGACCCAGGTCGGTCCATCCGCCGCCGTCGACCGAATACCGGACGGTGTACATCGTCACCACCCGCGCCGCGACCTCGGCGGGTTGTGCGTAGCGATGCGTGACGTCGAGGTTGGGATAGGGCCGGCCCGGCACGCGCGTGGTCTGACGCGTGCCGTCGCCATGGACCCACGTGAAGCCCGCCGGCTGCGCCTTGACCTCGATCGTGTGGCCGAGCAGGTTGATGGACGTCCCGAACGGCCTGGGCTCTGCCCAGAAGTTCGTCCGGACGTTGACCAGCGTCTGGCCGGCGGGCTGGACGTGCAGCTCAAGCCCCGGTAACGGAATGTCGGCGACGGCTTCACGCGCCATGCCTGGGGTGAAGACCGCCCCCGGCGCCCGGCCCGGCTTCGGCGGAATGCAGATCACGAGGATGCCGCTGTAGGTGCAAGGAGATTTAGGTGTGGCTTGGGTGGATGTGCTGCTGTGGTGGCTGAACGGAACACGCCGTGTGGAGGGATCGCGTACCTCCGTGGATTTGGCAATTAGGCCGTTGCCGCGAGGATTCACTGTCACGTCGGTACACCACGCAGGCGAAGCGAATGTGAGGGTGAACAAAGTAGCCAGCAACACACATCTTGAAATCATTTCAGAGCCGGTCCGACCTGGCTCACCACCCATGAGAGCCCTTCAGGGGCCACGGCGAATACCAGTTTGGAGGTCTCGGCCTCGGTCATCACGGGCTTACTGTCGCGACTCTTGCGATAGGTCCCTGGAGGCATCTGCAGTTCACACAGGAAGAAATGCTCTTCGGTGCCTTGCTCGTGCTCTATCGACCGGACCTTCTGAACTCCACCCCTGAAGTAGCCGCCGGCGGCATACGTCTTTTCGTAGAGATCGATGTAGCGGTTGCAGCCTTCGCAGTTCGGATCCGAGATCCTGCGCAAGAGGTCCGTGTCACCTGTGAGCGCTGCGTAGTTCGAGACCTTCACCCAGTAGACGACGAAGTTGGCGGCGGCCGTTGCGTCGTTGCGGTTGGCGATTGCCGGAAGCTTCGGGGGCGTCAGCGTTGAGCTGGCCGACGGCGGCGCAGACTTGTGAGCCGGGGTTGTCTGCGTGGCTGTGGGCTCGATCGGGGTTGGTTCGCGGCCGCAGGCGGCAAGCGTGGCGAGCAGCGCACAGGCCAAGCCGAGTCGTCGCATGAAACCCCCCGATTTCGTTGTGATGCAACGTAGCGAGGTGGAACTTGCGTGTCACCCCTGAAATCCCAAGCCGGGTCGGCGCAGCGGTGGGTCAGCGTGGTCGTTCGGGGCCGAAAACCACGCCAAGCCACCCGCCGGAGGCCGGGGAGGACGCGATCAGTCGTTCTGGGCGCCGCCGAACATGATCTCGTCCCAGCTGGGAACGCGACGGCGTTCGTGGCGCTTCTTGCTCGACGGGTGCTGCGAGGGATGCGGTGTCGACGGGACGGCCAGGTTCTGCTGCTCGGTGATCTCGACGTCAGAGGCCTCTGCGGGTGCCTCGGCCTCGACGTCGGACTCGATGCTGAGGGCCAGCTGCTCCTGCGCGCGCCGGTCGCGCGCCTCCTTCAGCGACGAGACGGGCGCCGAGCGCTCGATGATCTCGTCGGCCGACGGAAGGTCGAACGGCACGTCCTCGTAGTTGGGGAGCTCATCAACGCCGGAGGGAACCACCTCAACGACTTCGACCACCTCCACGACGTCGAGCGTCTCGATGACTTCCTCGAAGCCCAGAACCGCGAGGCCGGGATCGGCGGGCTCGGCGGGACGGTCCTCGCGGACGGCCTTCGCGAGCGACATGTCCGGGTGCTGGTCGAGCACTTCCTGGACGACGTCGCCGATGAGCTCGTGCGCTGCATCGTCGGCCGGCAGGACATAGCGTCCCTTGACGTCGAAGAGGAACGTGACTGGATCGAGCGTGTCGGCCGGGGAGACGACGACGGTCCAGCGCCCGTCCTCGCGTCGCCACGAATCCCAGGCGGCCGCCTCGGCCGACGCTCCCGAGGCCGACAGGCCCGCGTCGACGAGCGACCCCAGCTGCATGCCCGGTGTGCCGGTGGAGTGGAGCCGCCGGACCGACGTCTTGCGCGCCTGCTCGACGATGAACTCTCGCTCGGCGATGACCGGGATCGCGAAGGGACGCACCTTGTCGACCGGCATGCCGGACTGCTCGGCCACCTGCTCGGGACTCTCGCCCCGTCGGATGCGGGTCTGGATGTCGCGCGGGCTGAGGGTTACTTCCATGGTGGGCTCCCGGGTTCCGGCCTCGCGGTCGGTTGGTGTGGCTGGGCCGCCAGAACCGGCGCCGAGCAACGACGTCAGCCTGATGTCAGTCGGGATGTGGAACGACTCGTCGGTGAGCGCGTCGTATGCGACGAGGTATCGCTTGTCCTCGCTCAGTCCAGTGAGACCGAGTTCACGCATGGTGCGCCTCCGAAGTTTGTCCTGTGGATCAGCGTAGGAACGGGCTTTCGGCGATCTCGGAGGACACGCCGACGAACCCCCGTGTCGAACGCCTCAGTAGATCACAGCAGTTCACAACCGTCACTTCCGTGACAAACCGGTCAGGCGAACGGGTCGATTGACCGGTCGATGATGCCGTAGCGGTGCGTACTGATGCTCACCGATTGCTCCCGCAGAAATGGCAGGAGCTCGACGCGTCCGGACGACGTCACGTCGTCGGCGAACAGGGTCACCTCGGAGTCGCCTTCGACCGCCCGAGCCGTCAGTACGGCGGGCGCTCCGATGAGCCGGACACGCCCGGGGCGCTCCTTGCCAACGCGCTGCAGCCACGCCTCCGACGACTCGACGACGTGGTCGATGCCGGCCGGTAGCGGCGCGGCGCTGCTGACGCTGACGCGAGCACCGGCCCGCATGGCGGCGAGCAAAACCCGCGCCAGCGGGACGACAGAACGCTCCGACCGGATCGTCACCTCGGTCGGGAGGTAGCGCAGGACGTTGCGCTCGGCAGCGAGTCCGGAGACGTCCTTCGCGACGCCGAACTCGCGCGTCCACGCACGTTCGTCAGCGGCGGCCACCTGCGTCAGGTAGCGCATCGCCTCCTCGCCGAGGCTGGCTTCGAGCCGGGCCAGCAAGTCGCTCACCGCGGGTGCCAGCGACCCGACGGGGCCGGCCTTGAGCGGGGCGGGATGCCATGAGCCCAAGTGGGTCAGGTAGTTCGGTCCGCCAGCCTTGGCCGTCGTGCCGACGGCCGACCGTTTCCAGCCCCCGAACGGCTGGCGTCGCACGACGGCGCCGGTGATCGGGCGGTTGACGTAGGCGTTGCCGGCTTCGACGGCGCCGAGCCAGCTGCGCACCTCGGCGGGGTCGAGACTGTGCAGGCCGGCGGTCAGGCCATAGGTGGTGCCGTTCTGCCACTCGATTGCCTCGGCGAGTGTCGACGCATGCATGACGCCCAGCACCGGACCGAAGTACTCGGTCGTGTGGAACGCGCTGCCCGGCTGGACGCCGGTGCGGACGCCGGGCGACCAGAGCCGTCCATCCGCATCCAGCTGGCGCGGCTCGACGAGCCAGCTCTCGCCCGGAGCGAGTGACGTCAAGCCGTCGAGCAGCGGCTTGCCGGCTCGGTCGATCAAGGGCCCGACGGCCGTACCCAGGTCCTCGGGAAGCCCGACGAGCATCGAGGACACCGCGTCGACCAGTTGGCGCTCGAACCGCTCCGACTGGCCGACGGGCCCGACCAGGATCGCCAGGCTGGCCGCCGAGCACTTCTGGCCGGCATTGCCGAACGCGCTACGGACGATGTCGGCCACGGCGCGGTCGCGATCCGCGGTCGGCGTGACCACGATGGCGTTCTTGCCGCTCGTCTCGGCCATGAGCGGCAGGTCAGGCCGCCAAGAGCGGAACAGGCGTGCGGTGTCCCAGCTGCCGGTGAGAATGACGCGGTCGACCTCGCCGTGCGAGATGAGCTGCCGGCTCAGGTCGCCGTCCGGCATGACGGCAAGGGCCAGCGTGTCGCGGGGCAGTCCTGCCTCCCAGAGGGCTTCGACGAGCAGGGCTGCGCAGCGGGGGCTCTGTGGCGCGGGCTTGAGAATGACGCCGCTGCCCGCAGCGAGCGCGGCGAGCACGCCGCCGGCCGGGATGGCCACCGGGAAGTTCCACGGTGGTGCGACGACCGTCAGCCGGACGGGTTCGAAACGTGCGCCGTTGATGTCGTCAAGCCGCAGCAGCTCGTCGGCGTAGAAATGCGCGAAGTCGACCGCTTCGCTCACCTCGGTGTCGGCTTCGGCGAACGTCTTGCCGGTCTCGGCCATCATCACCGCGACGAGATCGGCTCGCCGCGCGGCGAGCGCGAGCCCGGCCTGGTGCAGGGTCCACGAGCGAACCTCCGGCCCGCGTTCGAACCACGCGCGGCCGGCGTCTCGCACGGAATCGATGAGCGTCTGCAGGCTTGCCGGCCCCAGCAGGCGGTTGAGCTGGACGGCGTCCGTGCCGAGTGCGGTGTAGGTCGAGCGGGACGCAACCGTGCCGGCCCACTGGCGGTTGGCAGCGAGCGCCGGATCGGTGTCCGGAGTGTTGGTGAACCCTTCGGAGCGTCGCGGGACCTCCGTTGCGCGGTCCTGCATCCGGTACGGGTCACCCGCGTCGGCGGTGGCCAGTGCCTCGACCGACTCTCGGAACTGCCTGGCCTCACGGTCGAACGTCGACGGATCGCCCAGGCCTGGAACTGCCGTCAGGAAGTTGCCCGGCGTGGCAGCCTCCTGCAGACGTCGGACGAGGTAGGCCATCGCCGCGTCGAACTCGGTCGGCGGTACGACGGGGGTGTAGAGCCGGAGCGGGCCAAGGTCCCGGCGGGCGGCGCGCAGCGGCCCGCCGTCGAGACCCAGCAGCGCCTCGAACTCGACGCTGTCCCGCACGCCGCGGTCGCCGGCGAGGTGCCAGGCGTAGGCGAGGTCGAACAGGTTCTGCCCGGCGACGCCGATGCGGACGTTCTCGACGCGCTCGGCCGTCAGCGCCCAGTGCAGCAGCCGCTTGTAGTGCGTATCGGTCTGCGCCTTGGAGTCCCACGTCGGCAGCGGCCATCCGCGGAGCTCGGACTCGACCTCCTCGGCGCCGAGGTTGGCGCCCTTCACGATGCGGACCTTGATGGGCGCGCCGCCGGCGGCCCGGCGTTCGGCTGCCCATTCCTGCAACTGCTGCAGGGTGTGCAGGCTGTCCGGCAGGTACGCCTGGAGGGCGATGCCAGCCGTCAGTTCGGGGAACTGCGCGAGCGCTCGCGTGAACCCGGCGACGGTCAGGTCCATGGAGGCGTAGTCCTCCATGTCCAGGTTCACGAAGGTCCCGGTCAACTGTGCCTCGGCGTAGATCGGCTCCAGCCGCTCCACGATCCGGTCGACCGTTGCGTCGAACGCCCATGGGTTGAGCTGGCTCGCGATCGACGACACCTTGACCGAGACGTAGTCGACGTCGTTCCGGCGGATCAGCTCAAGGATGCGGTCGCGATGCCGGTGCGCCTCGGCCTCGCCCAGGACGGCCTCGCCGAGCAGGCTGAGGTTCAGGCGGTCGCCCGTGCGGGTCAAGTCGCTGATCGCGGATGTCAGTGCCGCCGGCGTCGCGTCGAGGACCAGGTGGTCGACAAGTCGGTGCAGCGACTTCAGTGCGCGCTGCTGGACGACGGCCGGCGCGAAGCGGGAGGCGGTGGCGCCGTAGCGGAGCAGTCGGCGTTCGCGTGCGGGAAGTGACGGCGGCAATGCGCTCACCACTGCGCGCAGTGCCTGGCCGGCGGTCTCCGCATCCTCGGGCCGGACGACGCGGTCGATGAAACGGACGGTGAACGTCAACCCTGCCGGGTCCTGCAGCAGGCTCGTGAGGCGCGCCGCATGGGCATCGGCACGGCGACTCGGCCGGTCGGCCGGGGTGGACACCCACGCGCGGACGAGTTCGATGGCTCGCTCGGAGAGGGAGGCATCGGTCATGGCATGCCCCACCCTAGTGCGGTATCGGTGCAGGCCAGAACGCATCTCGGCCTTGTCGTGACCGTGAGACGATTCGGCCGTGAAGACGGAACCGATCGATGCGCTGTTGCTGGTGTCCTTTGGGGGGCCGGAGCAACCCGATGACGTCCTTCCGTTCCTCGAGAACGTGACGGCCGGTCGCGGCGTGCCGCGAGCCCGCCTCGAGCAGGTGGCCGAGCACTACCAGGTCTTTGGCGGCCGTTCGCCGATCAACGACCAGAACCGCGATCTGCTCGGCGCCATCCAGAAGGACTTCGCCGAGCACGGTGTCGACATCCCCGTCTACTGGGGAAACCGCAACTGGAACCCGTACCTGCGCGATGCCTTACGCCAGATGGCCGATGACGGCGTGCGTCGTGCCGCTTACTTCGTGACGAGCGCCTACTCGTCCTACTCCGGTTGCCGGCAGTATCGCGAGAACCTGGCCGAGGCGAATGCCGGAATCGACCTTGAGCTGTCCCGGCTTCGGCAGTACTTCAACCACCCGGGCTTCGTTGGCCCCTTCGTCGAGGCGACGGCCGAGGCGCTCGCGTCAGCTCCGGACGGCACGCACGTCGTGTTCGTGACGCACTCGATCCCGACCGACATGGCCGCCGCCAGCGGCGGCCCGAGCGAGCACGCGTACCGACGGCAGCACGAGGAGGTGGCCCGGTTGGTCGCCGAGGGCGCGGACGCGCCGGCCTGGACGCTCGCCTACTGCTCGCGCTCCGGCTCGCCGCACCAGCCGTGGCTTGAGCCGGACATCAACGACCAGCTGCGGGAGCTCTCCGTGGAGGGCGTCTCGTCGGTGATCGTCGTCCCCATCGGATTCGTGTCCGACCACATGGAGGTCGTGTTCGACCTCGACACGGAGGCGGCCGCGACCGCGAGCGAGCTCGGCATGGACTACGTGCGCGTGGCGACGCCGGGCACGCATCCGGCCTTCGTCGGCATGATCCGCGAGCTCCTGCTCGAGCGCGCCGCAGCTGACCGCGGCGAGGATCCTGAACGGGCGGTGCTCGGCGTCTGCGGTGCCAACCCCGACCGATGTGCCGACGACTGCTGCCCGAACGTCCGACTGCCGTTGCCCGCGGTGCCGTGACGGACGTCGACCCGCTCGGGCTCCTCGGAATTGCGGTTTCCGTCGGCGTCGCGGCGGCGCAACACGTCGCTGAGCTCCGGCCGGCCGGTCGGGTCGAGGTCGCCGACACGAAGTCGAGCAGCACCGACGCCGTGACCGCGATCGATCGGGCCCCCCAAGGACTTCATCCGGGCCCGCCTGCTCGCAGAGCGTCCGGACGACACGATCATCGGCGAGGAAGGCGAAGACCACCAGGGCAGTAGTGGCGTGAGCTGGCTGGTCGACCCGATCGACGGGACCGTCAACTTCGTCTACGGGATCCCGCAGTACGCGGTCTCGCTCGCGGCCGTCGTGGATGAGGAGAGCGTCGCGGGGTTCGTCATCAACGTCGTCTCGGGGGAGCGATGGGGTGCCGCCCGCGGCGTGGGCGCGTGGCGCTCCACCGGGGGAGAGCGCGAGCAGCTGTTCGCACCGGCGCCGCCGAGCGCCGGGCTGGCGCACGCGCTCGTCGCCACCGGCTTCAGCTACGTCCCGGAAGTCCGCGCCCGCCAGGCGCAAGCCGTGGCGCGGATGATGCCGCAGGTGCGCGACATCCGTCGGTTCGGCTCGGCAGCCCTGGACCTGTGCGCACTGGCCTCGGGCCGGGTCGACGCCTACGTCGAACAAGGCCTGCAGCCGTGGGATCTGGCGGCCGGAGGGCTCATCTGCCGAGAGGCGGGCCTGTCCGTGTCGGGGATCGCCGAGGACGGTACGGTCGGCACACCCACCAACCGGCTCGTCATGGCTGCTCATCCGGCGCTATCGCGGGAATTTTTCAGCCTCGTCGACGCTTGTGGGTTCTGACACGCAAGAGGGTCATATCCCCGCCGGAACGGGTGTGGCACAATCGCGCCGGTTCAACACTGTTCGGAAGGATGTCGATGGCAACCGACTACGACGCACCGCGCAAGACCGAGGACGAGCACTCTGAGGACTCGATCGAGGAGCTGAAGGCGCGTCGCCACGAGAAGAACTCGGGCAAGGTCGACGAGGACGAGGCCGAAGCGGCCGAGTCCTTTGAGCTGCCCGGAGCCGATCTCTCGCACGAGGAGCTTGCCGTCCAGGTTGTCCCGAAGCAGCTCGACGAGTTCACCTGCAGCTCGTGCTTCCTGGTGCACCACCGCAGCCAGCTCGCTTCCGACAAGGGCGGCAAGCTGCTCTGCCGGGACTGCGCCGCCTGATCGGCTGCTCGGCTAGAGGGCGCGGTCTTCCTTCTTGGCCTTCGACTTGGTCTTCATGCCGGGCGGCAGTTGGCCGGTCGACTTGACCCAGTAGGTCGCGGTCGATCGCTTGACGAGGACCCGCACCAGCTCGGTCAGGCCGCCGCCGATGAACGCCCACAGGGCGACCTCGCGCGTGCTCGCGTCGAGGCTCTTCTTCTCTGCCGGCGGCTTCTTGCCGGTGGCGACCTTCCAGGTGAGCTCGGATGCCTGGCGCGCAAGCAGCCCGGCGGCCACGGTCGAGCCGTGATCCATCAGCTTCCAGACCTGCTTCGATCCAGCCGTCGGCTTGGCCGCCTCGGGTGCGGCTGCGGCGGCTGCCGCCTTGGCCTTGCTCTTCTTGCTCACCAGGTCCCCTTCGTTGCTCACGTCTCAGTCTGGCCCACGGGGCGGCCGAGCGCAGCGGCGACCGCCGCCGGCCGTCGGGAAGAGAACAACCAGTAGGGAACGGCGTCGGCGGGATCGCTGACGCCGACGCGCACTCCGCCATCGACGTACGGCCGCGTGCAGAGCCAGGCCCGGGCGTCGCCATCCGGGCCCAGGCTCGCCCGGAAGGCGCCGCCGTCGAGTGCCGTCACGGTGCCCACGAACTCGGGTGGGAGGTGGGCACGACCGACGTGCAGGCCATCTGGCCCGACTCGAACGGTGACGGAGCCGTACTGCCAGATGAGCGCCGCGACGAAGAGCGTCCCGAGGACTGCCGCGAGAAGCCCGAAGGCGGGGGTGGCCGCGACCCGGACGATCCAGCCGCAGCTCCCGCCGAACACGACGGCCACCACCCACCACGTCGGCGGGGCGGTCAGGCGCTCGCGGTACTCGGTCACCGGACCAGCCTGCCATCCGTCCCACTACTCTCAGCGAAATGGTTGACGTCCTCCTGACCCGGCTCGATCCCGACATGCCGCCGCCTGCCTACTCGCAGCCGGGTGACGCCGGCGCCGACCTCCGCAGCCGGATCGACATCACGCTGGCGCCGGGGGAGCGGGCCATGGTCCCGACCGGCATGGCGATCGCGCTGCCCGACGGCTACGCCGCGTTCGTGCATCCGCGGTCGGGATTGGCGATCAAGCAGGGGCTCTCCATGGTGAACACGCCGGGCACGATCGACTCCGGATACCGCGGTGAGATCTCGGTCCTGCTCATCAACCACGATCGCGAGACGCCCATCGACATCCAGCGGGGCGACCGGATCGCGCAGCTCGTGATCCAGAAAGTGGAGCACGCGGCGTTCGTCGAGGCCGCCGAACTGCCTGATTCGTCCCGCGGTTCCGGAGGTTTCGGATCCACCGGTGGACATTCGTCTGTGGGCTGAAACCGAGGGTCATACACTCGAAGCATGGGTGGATTGGTAAGTCGGACTCGCGAATGGCTCTCTCCCGAGCATCAGGAAGACGAAGAGCTCAAAGATGACGCCGAGCACGCTGGCTGTTGCCTCATCAAGGACCAGCCGGACCGCTGCGTCGCCGACCTGCACGGCACGCTGCGCTCGGTGACGTTGCGTCCCGTTGACGGCGTCCCGTCGCTCGAGGCCGAGCTGTACGACGGCTCTGACGCCCTCACGCTGATCTGGCTCGGTCGCCGGGTCATCGAGGGCATCGAGCCCGGGCGGACGCTCACCGTGCACGGCCGCGTAGGCCGACGCGGCAAGGAGCGCGTCCTGTACAACCCGCGCTACGAGCTTGATGCCTGACGACCATCACGCTGCTGGGGGCACCACCCGCTGCGAAGCTGGTGACGCGCAGCGGGGGACTGCTGACACCGTCGAGCACCTCGTCCGGTCCAAGCTTGCCGAGGCCCTCGGTGGCCGCCGCGGCATCATCGAGAGCGCTGTTCCGACGCTCGCGTTCACGGTCCTTTACGTCGCGACGCACGACCTGCGGCTGGCGCTGACCGTAAGCATCGCCGTCACCGTCGGCTTGGTCATCCTTCGCCTGATCCAGCGCAGCACGGTGCAGTTCGTCCTGAACGCGCTGTTCGGCATTGCCATCGCAGCGCTGTTCGCCTCGCGCAGCGGCGAAGCGCGCGATGTGTTCCTTCCCGGCATCCTCTACAACGCCGGTTACGCCGCCGTGTTCGTGATCTCCGCCCTCGTTCGCTGGCCTCTTGTCGGCTTCATGATCGGCAGCCTGACCGGCGAGCCGACCGAATGGCACCGCGACCCGGCGATCGTGAAGCTCTGCTCGCGCCTGACGTGGCTGTTCGCGGCACCGTGCATCCTGCGCGTCGCCGTCCAGTACCCGCTGTGGGCGGGCGACCACATCGCGCTGCTCGGGACCGCCAAGATCTTCCTCGGCTGGCCACTGCAGATCGCGACGTTCGCGGCCATGGCGTGGCTGCTCAGTCGAAACCGGACGCCCGTCAGTGAGTCGACTACTTCGGTGACAGCAGCTGACTGAGCGCGTCCTCGGACGCCTCGGCGCTGACGAACAGCAGCTCGTCACCCGCTTCGAGCGACCGATCCCGGTCCGGGGTCTGGATCGAGTTGTCCCGCAGGATCGCCACCAGGACGACATCGTCGGGCCACGTGACGTCAGCCAGCCGGTGCCCGACGAGCGGCGAGTCCTCGGGCATCGTCAGTTCGACCAGGTTGGAGTTGCTCTGGCGGAAGGTGAACAGCCGGACCAGGTCGCCGACCGTCACCGCCTCCTCAACCAGTGCGGCCATGAAGCGGGGCGTGGACACCGAGACGTCGATGCCCCACGAGTCGCTGAACAGCCACTCGTTGCTGGGGTGGTTGACGCGGCCCACGGTGCGCGGCACGGAGAACTCGGTCTTCGCCAGGAGTGACGTCACGAGGTTCGCCTTGTCGTCTCCGGTGGCGGCGATCACGACGTCGCACGTCTCGAGCTGCGCCTCAGACAGTGCCGACATCTCGCACGCATCGGCGAGCAGCCACTGGGCCTCGGGTACGAGGTCGGGACGGATCGACCGCGACTCCTTGTCGATGAGCAGGACGGAGTGACCGTTCTCGATGAGCTCGAGAGCGACGCTGCGCCCCACGGCGCCGGCTCCGGCAATGGCGACGCGCATCAGTCCTCCTCGGGTCCGCGATCGAGGAGGGCATGGGATTCGTCAGCGTGGGCTTCGAGCATGAACACGCTGAGGTAGTCGCCTTCCTGGATGACCGTGTCGGCTGACGGGATCATGCCCGCGCCCAGGCGAGTCAGGTAGGCAACGCGGACCTCGGCCTGCCGCTCGAGCTGGGAGATCTCCGTGCCGATCCAGTGGAACGGTGCGTAGAGCTGGTCGAGCCGGACTTCGCCGGAGCCGTCGCGCCACGCCGGTTCGGATCCGGCCGGCATGATCCGGCGGAGCACCTGGTCGGCCGCCCAGGGGACTGTCGCAACGGTGGGGACGCCCAGGCGCTCGTAGACCTCGGCGCGGCCTGGGTCGTATATGCGGGCCACGACGTTCTTGACGCCATACAGCTCGCGGGCGACCCGCGCCGAGATGATGTTCGAGTTGTCCCCGCTTGAGACGGCGGCGAAGGCATCGGCCTGCTGGATGCCGGCCTCCTCGAGGACGCCGCGGTCGAAGCCCATGCCCGTCACGGTGATGCCGCTGAACTCAGGGCCGAGCCGGCGGAACGCCTCGGGATTGATGTCGATGACTGCGGTGTCGTGGCCGCGCGCTTCGAGGCTGCGCGTGAGGCTCGATCCCACCCGGCCGCACCCCATGATCACGATGTGCACAGAGGCGACGCTACACCGACTGAGCGAGCGCGAGCCGAGGCCGACACTCGCCGGTCTACGATCGTGGACCGTGGGGATGGTCGATGTCATCAAGCGCACTCTCGTCGGACGAAAGCTGCGCAGCGAACAGCTCGGTGAAACCCTGCTGCCCAAACGGCTCGCGCTCCCGATTTTCGCCAGCGACGCGTTGTCCTCAGTGGCGTACGCGCCCGACGAGATCCTGCTGACGCTTTCGCTGGGCGGGCTGACGGCGTACACGGTCAACTGGAAAGTCGGCATCGCGGTCGCCCTCGTCCTGCTCACCGTTGTCGCGTCCTACCGGCAGAACGTCCATGCGTATCCCAGCGGCGGTGGCGACTACGAGGTGGCGACCACCAACCTGGGCCGCAATGCCGGCCTGACCGTGGGTAGCGCCCTTCTCGTCGACTACGTGCTGACGGTGGCGGTGTCGGTGTCGTCGGGCGTCCAGAACGCGTCGTCGGCATTGCCGATCATCGACGGGCACGAAGCCACGGTCGCGACCGTCTTGATCCTGCTGCTGATGACGATGAACCTGCGCGGCACCAAGGAGTCCGGCAAGGCGTTCGCCATTCCGACCTACCTGTTCATGTTCTCGATCATCGCGATGGCGATCTGGGGATTCGTCCGCTATTTCGCCGGCACCCTGCCGATGGCTGAGAGCGCGAAGTACGACATCGTCGCGGAGGCGCCGTACGGCGGGGCCTTCACGAGCATCGCGATGATCTTCCTGCTGACGCGCGCCTTCTCGTCCGGGTGCGCCGCGCTCACCGGCGTGGAGGCGATCAGCAACGGCGTGCCTGCGTTCCAGAAGCCGAAGAGCCAGAACGCCGCGACGACGCTCCTGATGCTCGGCCTGCTAGCCGTGACGATGCTCATGAGCATCCTCGTGCTCTCCAACCTGATGCACCTGCACTACGCGGAGGATCCGGCCCGGCAGCTCCTGCTCAACGGGAAGCCCGTCGGGGCAGGGCACGAGCAGAACACCGTCATCGGCCAATTGGCCGGTGCGCTCTACGCCGACTTCCCGCCGATCTTCTACCTGACCATCGCGATGACCGGCATCATCCTGTTCCTGGCCGCCAACACCGCGTTCAACGGGTTCCCGGTGCTCGGCGCGATCCTGGCGCGGGACAAGTTCCTGCCGGCCCAGCTCGACACCCGCGGCGACCGGCTCGCCTTCAGCAACGGAATCATCCTGCTGGCGCTCTTCGCGGTCGTCCTCGTGCAGGCGTTCGACGCCGAGGTCACCCGGCTCATCCAGCTCTACATCGTCGGCGTCTTCGTGTCGTTCGTCATGAGCCAGACGGGCATGATCCGGCACTGGAACCGGCACCTGCGCGAGGAGACCGATCCCAAGAAGCGCCGCCACATGATGCGGTCCCGCGCCATCAACGCGTTCGGCCTGTTGATGACCGCGTCCGTCCTGATCGTCGTGCTGATCACGAAGTTCTTCGCAGGTGCCTGGATCGCCATCCTGGCGATGGTCGCGATCTTCCTGCTGATGAAGTTCATCGAGAAGCACTACCTCGACGTCGCCCGTGAACTCGTCATCGAGGACACCGACCAGACGCTGCCCTCGCGGGTCCACGCGATCGTGCTCGTCGGACGTCTGCACAAGCCGACCCTCCGCGCGCTGGCCTATGCGCGGGTCTCACGGCCCAACACCATTGAGGCGCTGTACGTCGGCTTCGACAAGGCTGCCTCCGACGCCATGCGCGAGCGGTGGGATGAGCTCGAGATCCCGGTGCCGCTGAAGATCATCTCGTCGCCGTATCGCGAGGTGACGCGGCCGATCCTCAGGTACGTGAAGGAGCTCCGCACCGGCAACCCGCGCGACATCGTCACCGTCTACATCCCGGAGTATGTCGTCGGCCACTGGTGGGAGCAGGCGCTACACAACCAGACGGCGCTGCGCCTGAAGGGTCGCCTGCTGTTCATGCCCGGCGTGATGGTCACGAGCGTGCCGTATCAGTTGAACTCGGCGGAGTCCGGGCGCGGGAAGCTCGTCCCGCGCGAGGAGCCCGAGTCCTCCCGGAATTGAGCGCTCCCCCAAGCACGCCCCGCGCGCTGGGAACAAGCGAAGCACGCGTGGCGTGCAGGGAGGTACCCCCACTTCGCGAGACAGTGAGCCATGACGTTTGCTGAGCCGCTGACCTGCTTGAGCTGTCGGGGCTCGATCGAGGAAGGCGCGTCGGCCTGCCCGCACTGCGGGCTGGATCTCACCTCCGATGCGATCCAGAACGCATGGCGCTCGCTCGTCGTCGCGGACCAATGGGTCGGACGGGCGCGTGAGCTGGCCCGTCAGCCGCCGCAGGTGCGACCAGAGCCACCCGTCGCGTCGCCGGCTGCGTCGCCCGTCCCGGGCCGCCGGCCTTCACTGAGCGCAGGGACCGTGCTGCTCGTCCTCGGGGCGGTGTCGCTGCTGGTCGCCGGCTTGATCTTCATCACGGTCTCGTGGGGCTCGATGGGCATCCTCGGACGCGCGGTGTCGCTCTTGGCCTTCACCTCGATCGTCGGAGCGCTCGCCACCGTCGTGACTCGTCGAGCGTTGCGCGGTTCCGCCGAAGCGCTGTGGACGGTGTTCCTCGGCCTGCTCACTCTGGATTGGTTCGCGGCGTGTGATCAGGGACTGTTCGGGCTGGACGCCCTACCGGGCGGATACATCGCCGGCGTCTGGGGCGCGGTGCTGTTGGTCGCCGGCGTGATCGTCGTCCGCGCGGGACGGCCGCGCCTCGGCAAGATCCTGATCGCCCCCGCCATCGCCGCTGGGGCGGCACCGGTCATTGGGGCGGGGGGAGTGGTCGGCGAGCTGATCAGCGACGGCGTCTTTTGGTGGGCCTTCGCCACGGGCGTCGTCGCCGGGCTCGTAACCGTCCTGCACCGGCGGCTCACGCTGAAGCCCGCGTTCATCGTCGCCCTGGTGGGAACCGCGATCCTGGCCACCGTCGCCGTCATCGCGGCGTTCGTCGAGGCAGCGGACCACGCCGACTTGCGTGAGCTGGTGCTCGGCCGGCACGGACTTCCGCTTCTCATCGTGGTCATCGCGGCTGCCGCCGTCGGCAGGCTCACCGCAGGGCCCATGCGATCGGTGGCCGTGACTGTCGCGGTCCTCGCTGCGGCAGCGCTGGTGGCCCTCCCGGCGGACGATCGGTGGCCGATGCGCGCCGCGTTCGTCGTCGCTGTGGTCGTGGTCGTGGCTTGCGCCCGGGCCGGATCGCGCCCCGGTGCCGCGTCGGCGGGTCTGCGGTGGGCTGGCGGCATCGTCGCCATGGCATCGGCGCTCGGCGCGCTGCCGTTCATCGGGCACCTTGTCGATGTCGCCCTGCGCGGCGCCTTCGGCCCGCGCTCTGGGCGCCTGTCGGCGGCCATCGCGTCCAGCCCTGGGTCCGACCCCGGTGCCTGGTGGGTGTCGCTCGTGGTCGCGGTCGGCTTGGGCGGTGGACTCCTGCTGGCGCGACGCTGGCCAGACCTGGGCCGTGCCGAGCGTCACCTCAGGGCCGCTGCCGTCGCGATCCTCGGCCTAGGCGCAGCGGCCGCCGTCGCGGCTGCCCTGCCGCCGGTGGTGTCGTTCGGCGGTTCACTCGTCCTCCTCGGCGGCTTGGTGTCCTTCGCCAACCGCCGTGCGCCCATCGGCTGGCGGCACCTCGGCCCGTCGGTGGTGGCTCTTGCACCGATCGCGACGTTCTCGTCCTGGCCGGCGTCGCTGATCGTGTGGCCGATGGCCGTTGCGGTGCTGACGCTCGCCGAACTGCACGAGTCGGACGCCGTCGTGCGCTGGTCGGGGCGCGGCTTCGCAGCCTGGTGGGCGAGCCTCGTGCCGGGCGTCGTCATGGCCTACCTCGGTCACTCCGGCCGGCCGATGGCACTCGCCATCATCGGTGCCGGCGTGGTCGTCGTCCTGATCGGCGCGACGCTGCTCGATCGCGACCGGCCAGTGGCCCCGATCGATCTCGGCGCGGGCGCGGCGATCGCCCTAGGTCTCATCCTCGGCGCGTCCGGCGGCCTGGACGCGTTGCCGTGGACGGTCGCTGGCGCGGGTGTGACGATCGCGGGCCTGCTCAACCGCCGCCGGCGGTGGTGCCGTTGGGCTGGGCCTGCGTTGCTGGGCGTCGCCTACGTCGTCCGGTTGGCCGACAGCGGCGTCCACGTGGTCGAGGCCTACACCGCGCCGTTCGCAGTGCTCCTCCTGATCGTCGGGCTGTGGGCCATGCGAAACGCCGAGGTCAGCTCGCTGCGGGCCTTGGCCCCCGGCGTGACGCTGGCCCTGTTGCCCAGCCTGCCGCAGGCACTCGACGATCCGACGTCATTGCGCGCACTCCTGCTCGGACTCGCCGCAATCGCAATGCTCGGTCTGGGACTGGTGAAGCGCTGGCGTGCGCCCTTCATCGGTGGCGCGGCGGTTGCACTCCTGCTGGTACTCGGGAACATCAGTCCGTGGGCGCTGGGCCTGCCGCGCTGGATCCTGATCGCCGCCGTCGGCGCGGTCGCCATCGCAATTGGCGCCACCTGGGAATCACGCGTCCGAAACGGCCGCACCGTGGCGTCGTACGTCTCCGCCATGCGCTGATTCGAGCCGGATCGCCGAACTTTTCACCAATCTCTTTCAGGCGCGCGCGGCGCGGTGCTTGTGTGGGCACCGGCGCGCCCGACAGAGTGGAGGAGTGGCAGGCAGCGGCGAGTCGGAGTTCCGCACGATCACGCAACTCCGGCGGGATGCGCTCGAACAGGATCTGCTCCTGTTCTGTCTCGCGTTCTCCGGAGGCGCGCTCTTCTACGCCGTGGTGCGTGCGGTGACCGAAGGCGCCTCGGGCGGCGATTTCTGGTCGATCGGGCTGTCCAAGGGCCTGCTGCTGAGCGGGCTCGTCACCGGCGAGGCCTTCATCTTCTGGAACCTGGGGATCCGGCAGGGGATCCGCGGCCACAGCATCGGCAAGCACCGGGTCGGGTTGAAGGTGGCCGACATCGCGACGCGCGAGCCGGCCGGTCTCCTACGGGGAGCCATCCGCGGCCTCTTGCTCGCCTTCCTCGTGGACGTGGCGGCCGTGGCCGTCCCCATCGGGATTCCCACGGTGCTGCGGGTGACGACGCCGGACTCGTGGCACATCGGCCTAACTACGTACATCGCGGCGGCGGTGCTCCTCATCCCGGTCCTCATCCCCACCCGGCGGGACCTGGCAGACCGGCTCCTGCACACCGAGATCATCCGGGCTTCTGGCAAGGACGCGGTCACCTCGCTGCAGCGGCGGCGAGCCCTGTTGGTTCTCGACACCCTCGGCGTGCTGGGCGTCGCGGCGGTCATGGCCACGTACCTCGCGTTCTACGCGCCGTTCATCCTTCGGTTCCCGCCACTGAACTGAACGGCCGGACTGACCAATCGCCCCACCCGGCTGCGCGGTGGCAGTGCCACGCGGCAGGATGGGGCCTAACACCTGTATCAACGGTTGGAGATCACGTATGTCCGTCGACAGCTTCAGCGCCAAGGAAACCCTCGAGGTTGGCGGAAAGTCCTACGACTATTACCGCCTTGATCGGGTGACCGGCGAGGGGCTCGACGTCGCCAGCCTGCCGTTCAGCCTCAAGATCCTGCTCGAAGCGCTGCTGCGGACCGAAGACGGCGCCGACATCACCGAGGACGACATCCGGGCGCTGGCCGCATGGGATCCCGAAGCTGAGCCGAGCACGGAGATCCAGTTCACGCCGGCCCGTGTGATCATGCAGGACTTCACCGGAGTCCCGTGCGTCGTCGACCTCGCCACCATGCGTGAGGCGGTCGCGGATCTCGGCGGCGACCCGAACAAGATCAACCCGCTGGCGCCGGCCGAGATGGTCATCGACCACTCCGTCATCGCCGATGTCTTCGGCACACCTGAGGCGTTCGAGCGCAACGTCGAGATCGAGTACGAGCGCAACGGCGAGCGGTACAAGTTCCTCCGCTGGGGCCAGGGTGCCTTCGACAACTTCAAGGTCGTCCCGCCGGGCACCGGCATCGTGCACCAGGTCAACATCGAGCACCTGGCCCGCGTGGTGTTCGAGAACAACGGCGTGGTTTACCCCGACTCCTGCGTCGGCACCGACTCGCACACCACGATGGTCAACGGCCTCGGCGTCGTCGGCTGGGGCGTCGGTGGCATCGAGGCTGAGGCGGCCATGCTCGGCCAGCCCATCTCGATGCTCATCCCGCGCGTCGTCGGCTTCAAGCTCTCCGGTGAGCTGCCCGAGGGCGCCACCGCCACCGACCTCGTCCTGACGATCACCGAGATGCTGCGCAAGCACGGCGTCGTCGGCAAGTTCGTCGAGTTCTACGGTCCAGGCGTGACGGCCGTCCCGCTGGCCAACCGCGCCACGATCGGCAACATGAGCCCTGAGTACGGTTCGACGATCGCGGTGTTCCCGCTGGATGCCGAGACGACCAAGTACCTGGAGCTCACCGGCCGGCCAGCCGAGCAGATCGCGCTCGTCGAGGCCTACGCGAAGGCCCAGGGCCTGTGGCACGACGCCGAGCACGAGCCGCGCTTCTCGGAGTACCTGGAGCTCGATCTGTCGACCGTCGTCCCGTCGATCGCCGGCCCCAAGCGCCCGCAGGACCGGGTCATCCTGGCCGAGGCGAAGGAGGGCTTCCGCGAGGCGCTCGGCGACTACGTCGACGACTCCGGCGAGCAGACCGGCTACGACGAAGCGGTGGCCGAATCGTTCCCTGCCTCGGATGCGCCGTCGCACAACGGGCACCAGGCCGATGGCGCGCCCGCACCCCACGGCTCGCCCGTACGGGTCAATGGAAACGGGCGCCCGTCCAATCCCCAGCCGGTGAAGCTGGCCGATGGCACGGAGTTCGAGCTCGACCACGGCGCGGTCGCCATCGCGGCCATCACGTCGTGCACCAACACGTCCAACCCGTCGGTCATGATCGGCGCCGCACTGCTCGCCAAGAAGGCGGTCGAGAAGGGCCTGACTCGCAAGCCGTGGGTCAAGACCACGCTGGCGCCCGGCTCGAAGGTCGTCTCCGACTACTACGACAGGGCCGGCCTGACGCCGTACCTCGACAAGCTCGGTTTCAACCTCGTCGGCTATGGCTGCACGACCTGCATCGGCAACTCCGGCCCGCTGATCCCCGAGGTGAGCGCGGCGGTGAACGACGGTGACCTGGCCGTCGTGTCGGTGCTCTCCGGCAACCGCAACTTCGAGGGCCGCATCAACCCCGACATCAAGATGAACTACCTGGCGTCGCCGCCACTGGTCGTCGCCTACGCCCTGGCGGGGTCCATGGACATCGACATCACCACCGAGTCACTCGGCAACGACACCGACGGCAACCCGGTCTACCTGCGCGACATCTGGCCCAGCCCGACCGAGGTCGAGGACGTCATTCAGTCGGCCATCAGCGCGGACACGTTCGGCGCCGAATACGCCGATGTCTTCGCCGGCGACGAGCGCTGGAAGAACCTGCCGACGCCCGAGGGCGACACCTTCGCGTGGGACGAGGACTCGACCTACGTCCGCAAGCCCCCGTACTTCGACGGCATGCAGCTGGAGCCGTCGCCGGTCACAGACGTCACCGGCGCCCGCGTCCTGCTCAAGCTGGGCGACTCGGTCACGACGGACCACATCAGCCCCGCCGGCGCGATCAAGAAGGACAGCCCGGCCGGCAAGTACCTGATGGACAACGGCGTCGACCCGAAGGACTTCAACTCGCTCGGTTCGCGCCGCGGCAATCACGAGGTGATGATTCGCGGCACGTTCGCCAACATCCGCCTGCGCAACCAGATCGCGCCGGGTACCGAGGGCGGCTTCACCCGCGACTTCACCCAGGCCGACGGCCCGGTGACGACCGTGTTCGACGCGTCGCAGGCCTACCAGGCCGCGGGCACGCCGCTCGTCGTCCTCGCCGGCAAGGAGTACGGCTCGGGCTCGTCGCGCGACTGGGCGGCGAAGGGCACGGCGCTCCTCGGCGTCAAGGTTGTCATCGCCGAGTCGTACGAGCGCATCCACCGGTCGAACCTGATCGGCATGGGCGTCCTCCCGCTGCAGTTCCCGGAGGGGCAGAACGCCGAGTCGCTCGGCTTGACGGGGGAGGAACACTACGACTTCACCGGTATATCCACGCTCAACGACGGAACGACGCCGTCCACCGTGCACGTGAAGGCTGGGGACGTCGAGTTCGACGCGGTCGTACGCATCGACACCCCCGGCGAGGCGAACTACTATCGCAACGGCGGCATCATGCAGTATGTCCTCCGGTCCCTGCTCTGACGATGGGAGTCGCCATGCGTCGCCTCGTCCTGTTGCTTGTCCTCGGCGCACTCGTCGCGTGTGGGCACGCCGACCCCAAGACGCCGCCGGTCGACCTGGACGCCCTCGTGAGCGCGTACCGCAATGTCTGCGCAGGCACGGGGACGCCGTTGGCACCGGATTATGCGCATCACAAGGACCATCGCGCCGTCGTGGTCGAGGGCGAGCGTGGCGAAATGAGAATCAGCAGGGGCCGGCTCCCGGAGGACTGGACGATCAGCTTCCCGTTCGCCGAGGACGCCGAAGACGTGGACGTGGTGGTATGTGGCGAGCGGGTGGCGGCCAAGCCTGTCCGGCTCTGTGACGACGTCTCGGGTGACAAGGACGCGATCAAGTGGCACTCGGCCACGTATGCCTACACCGCGCGCTCGGCTCGCACGGGCAAGGCCCTCGGTAAGGCGAAAACGATCGAGTCGACCGACCGAAGCTGTCCGACCAACGTGGACGTCGCCAAGGGTCATGCGCCGGTCGATCAGTTCGCACTCGCTTCCGAGACGGACGTGAAGGACTTCGTCGAGCCCTACCTCGACTGATCGGTTTGCCCCGCACGAGTCGCCGATTTCCGTCAGGTTGCTGCATTCGCGTGCCGGTCGGCGCTACGTTCCGGCTATGAGAGTCAATGTTGTTGTCGCCACGGTCGTCGTGGCGTTTGCACTTGCCGCCACCGGATGCTCGAACCACGGCGACACGGCATCCGCTCCTGGCTCCACAGCGGCTGCATCCAAGCTGTTCCCCGACTCCTTCAAGGGTGTCTGCTCCGGGGCGGGGGTGGCCGCGGCCACGGCCTTCGAGGCATCGGCGAAGACCCACAAGGCGCTGCTGTTCCAGACGTACGAGGACGACCTACAGGACCAGTCGCATCGCCTGCCGGCTGCGTGGACCGTTCAGTTCTCTCCGGACAAGGACGCGCTGACGGCCATTGACGTCGTGATCTGCGCGAAGCGGACGGAGGCGAAGCTCGTGAAAACCTGCGACGGGTACAAGAGCGACGGCAAGGCCACCAAGAACAAGGTGCGATGGCACACCGCGACGTACCGCGTCTCGGCGCACGAGGCAAAGACCGGCAAGCAGCTCGCCGCGAAGACCCTGGACGCGACGGACGAGACCTGCCCGATGTTCCAGACCTTCGACGGCTCGAACGAGACCGTCGACGGCTATTCCACCCTCTCGGACGAGACGCTGACGGAGTTTGCCAAGCCGTTCGCGCAGCCCTGACCGTTCGGCCAAAGGAGACTCATGACGGCTGGCGAGGTGGCTGCGGTGGTCGCGGTGGAGGCGCCCGCCGAGCTGGTCGACCGTGTCACTGACCAGCTGCAGGCCGTCGCCAGCGATCATGGCGGGTCCTCAACCGATCGGGTCGCCACCTTTGCAGCCGTCACGGATGGGCTCCTCGCGGTCGCCGCGTTGCTCAAGAACGTCTCGCAGGTGCAATGCGGCGTCGTCATTCTCGACGGCGGCGACGTTCCGGCGGCGGTGTCGGTGGCCCGCGAGGTGGCACGCGGGGCCGGGGTCGGCCAAATCGTCGTCTCGGCGCTGCGGCGCGGGACGGGGACGCGCTTGGGTGTGCTGCACGGCAACCTCGAGTCGCTCGTCATCGCCCGCGCCATGGCACAGGGTTCCGCCAAGGCGATCGATGACGAGCCGTCCAGCGCGGAGCTCGACCTTCGCACCAAGCTCTCGCCCGCGGAATACCGGGTTGCGGAGGCGGTCGGCCAGGGAGCTACCAACAAGGAAGTTGCCGGACGTCTCTTCATCAGCGTCAAGACCGTCGATTACCACCTCCAGAACATCTATCGAAAGCTTGGCGCGCGGTCGCGAACCGAGCTGGCCGTCCGGGTGGCCGGCTCGAGTCGAGGCGGGGCGGCGCCGGGCTTGACCGAAGACCAGCTGCGTTTCATCCGGGCGCTGGAGGATCAGCCGGGCATCGCCAGATGGGGCTCGGGTGTCCATGGCATCGGGACGCCTGACGAAACAGGGGATTGACCTAGGTACACGGCAATGATTTTGTCCGTAACCTCTCGGTCAGAGAGGGGTACGCGACATGAGCTACACACTGGGTGTCGACCTCGGCACCACCTTCACCGCAGCGGCCGTCGACGATGGCAGCGGCCCGGTCCCGTTGAAGCTGGGTTCGGGCGCGGACCCGATGCCCTCCGTCGTTGCGATCCGCGACGGCGCACCGCTGACCGGCGACGAGGCCGAAGCGGTGTTGCGGACCTCGCCGGCATCGGGCGTGCGCGAGGCCAAGCGTCGCCTGGGCGATTCGACCCCCTTCATCATCGACGGGACGCCCTACGGAGCCGAAGCGGTCATGGGACTCCTGCTGGCCGACGTCATCAAGGCTGCCGTCGCGAAGCAAGGATCGGCGCCGGCTTCGGTGGTCTTGGCCCACCCGGCCAACTGGGGCGAGTTCAAGAAGGACCTGCTGAGTGACGCGGCGCGCGTTGCTGGCCTGGAGGACATCGGCCTGATCACCGAGCCGCAGGCCGCGGCCATCCACTACGTGCGATCCGGAGAGCTGCAGATCGGCCAAGCGGCCGCCATCTATGACTTCGGCGGAGGCACGTTCGACGCCGCCGTGGTGCGCTGCGCTGAGGACGGCCCCCAGCTGCTGGGCGAGGCCAAGGGGATGGAGCGGCTCGGCGGCATCGACCTCGACCAGGCCATCCTGATGCACGTCAACGAAGCTGTGGGGGGCGCGTTGCGCGAGCTGAACCCATCCGATCCCGCATCAGCGGCGGCGATGGCCTCGATCCGGACGCAATGCATCGCGGCGAAAGAGGCGCTGTCTGTTGCTTCCGAGGCGACGATCTCGGTGGCGGCGCCGGGTCTCTCGACCGAGGTCCGTCTCACCCGCGGCGAGTTCGAGGCCATGGTGCGCCCACGCATCGCAGACACGCTCAACCAGCTGGACGCGGCCCTCGACAGTGCCGGCCTGTCCGCCACGGACCTGAGTGCCGTCGTGCTCGTCGGCGGTACGTCGCGTATTCCCTTGGTCGCCGAGATGGTCGCTGCCCACACCGGTGTCAAGGTTGTCGCGTCGTCAGACCAGAAGCTCGTTGTGTGTGGCGGGGCGGCGGCGAGCGACGCGGTCAGCGCAGCGCAGCCGGAGTCGCAGCCCGCGGTCACGTCGGGCGGAGGGGCCTTCGTCGTGACCGGTCCGAAGCCGGCTGAGTCCGGCTCATATGGCGGCGGCGTGTCAAAGCGGAAACTCGCCTTGATTGGTGGCGCTTCGGTCCTGGCCGCAGGCATCGTGGTTGGGGGCGCAGCCGCGGCCGGTGCCACTCCAGCGGACGCGCTGTCGGCTCTCGGATTGGGTCACGACCCGGGGGATCCGAACCACGGGGGACCAGCGCACGGTATGCAGGCCGCCCACCTTGACGAGTTCTCGCCGGCGCCTGCTGCGGCGGGAGACGGGCCCCAGGGTCCGGCCGGATCGCCCTCGCCTGACGGCGGCGGGCACGCAATGGGCGGATCGCCCATGGCCCGCGCAGCCGTCATGAGCCACCGCGGCGGCGTCGCGCCGCATCACGTCATGCCGCACCAGCCAGGCGGCGGCGGCGATTCCCCCGGTGCGGGCATGGACCACTCCGGACCGATGTCGCCGGCACCCGTGGATCCCGAGTTTCAGCACACGAAGGATGGCCTGCTCGCCAACATCCAGAAATGGCAGCCACCGGCGGGCGTCGACGCCAAGACGGCCGACGCGTTCCGAGCCGAGCTGATCGACCGCATCCAGCGCTTCCATCCGATGCCGGGTGAGTCGGCGGAGCATGCCCTCGCCGCGATGAAGGACGAGTATCAGGATCAGGTCAAGGACTTCGTCCAGGACCAGCGCATCGCCGATTTGGTGAACGACGACGCCAAGCAGGATGCGCAAGCCACGGCGATCGAGGCGCAGCTCTCGGACGCCAAGGCCAAGCTGCTCGCCGGTCTGGAGAATTACCAGCCGCCGCCCGGCACGAACGCTGCCGACTTCGCGGCCATGCGCGCCGACGTCGAGGGCCTGATCAGCCGGTACCACCCGGTCCCGGGCCAGACGGCGCAGGAGGCACTCGCAGACCTTCGCTACCAATACGGCAGCCGCGTGCACGAGATGGCACAGGACATGAAGATCGAGGGTGTGGCCGACGACCTGTCGAGGGCGGACGACAACGGAAACGCACCCACGACGGTGACCAATGGGGAGACCACGATCACCTACGGGCCGGCGTATGTCGACCACATCACGAATCCACCGCACCCCAACGTTACCGAGAACCCCGATGGCAGCCGGACGGTCACCTTCCTGAATGAACAGGGTCGGCAGGTGACGATCCACACGACCGAGCAGCCGGACGCGGCGATCATCAAGTACCGCGAGAGCCTGCCGCCTGCTCCGGACAAGCCGGAGTTCGCACCGCCCCCGCACAACCCGTTGCTCGATCACATCTTCCCGTGGCGCGTCGGGGACGTTCCGGAGGTCATGGACCTGGCGCACCAGAGCCTCGGCTTCCCTCCGCTGATCAAGGTCGCGCCCGTCGCGGACGCGATGGCTGGCGATGCGGCGCATCAGCTGGCGACCGGCGCGGGCCCCGTCGGCGTGATGACGGGTCCGCCGGTGCACAGCGATGTCCTCGGTGTCCAGGTCGACCCGGTTCACACCGATGCGGGGCCGATGGGCGAGCATTTCGCGCCGCTCCACACCGATGCCGGGCCGATGGGCGAGCATTTCGCGCCGCTCCACAACGACGTCGTCGGCGACGTGCCCGGCATCCGGCCCGTCGACCACACGCTGCCGGGCAACCATCTGACGGATGGCCATCTGACGGACGGGCACCTGGCAGCTGCTGCGCACGACCCGTTTGCCACGGACTCTGACCAGCGTGAACACGATCCCTTCGCGTTCCATCACGAGACGGCCGACGCGTCGCTCGACGAGCAGCCGGCCTCGCATGACGACGACTTGGCGCACGCCGTGCCCGACCACGCATCGTTCGATGAATTCGACCAGAGCGCTTCGGCGCCACCGGACCACCCGGCCGACGGCGACGCCGACCACTCCAACTGAGAAGGAGAAGGATCATGTCCAAGAGCTCGTCACAGATCAAGAAGGACGCCGAGGCAGCTCACGCGAGCGCGGCCCATGAGCATGACGAGGTCAGCCGGTCGGCGACCGCTGCGGTTGCCGAAGCCGACGCCGCCGCCAAGGCCAATGCCGAAGCAGCCAAGGAATATGGTGCCCAGTCCGCGGCAATCAGGGACTCGAGCGATCTGCACACCCAGGCCGCCTTGTCCGAACTGGCGGGTCATCACGACCAGGCGGTCAAGCTGCAGGCTCAAGCTGACCGTGTTGCCGCGGAGGCCAAGCAGCACCACGATGCAGCCGAGCGGCTGACCGCCGAAGGCGCCCGTCACAGTGCGGAATACGCGCGGCTGAATCAGGAAGAAACCCGACACGACCAGGAAGCGACCCGGCTCGACCACAACGCAGACGATCTCGACCGGCAGACCGCGACTGCGCGTGCCGCCGAACAGCGTTACGCCGAAGCGCAGGCCGAGCGCCCGCACGCCGGGACCCAGAAGGAAACCGACCTGAGCGCGGCACAGGCCGAGCAGGCCCGGGCCGACGCCGTAGCCGCGCGCCAGGCAGCGGCGGACGGATATGAGCATCGGGCGAAAGACATCGCTGAGGCGCGCGACGAGGCTGCGCTGAGCGCGGCGGCAGCCGATCAGGGAGTGCGCGCCGCTCAGATGCAGGTGAAGCACGAGGAGCGCATGGTCGCTGACGCGAAGGCGCACGCGGATCACCTCAGCCGCAGTGCGGACGCGGTCGCCAGGTCGAACCCCGCGCTTGCCGAGTCCTACCGCGAACAGGCTGCCACAGCCGGCGTCGACCTCAGGGTCGCGCAGAGCAGGCTTGATTCAGCTCACCACCGCGCGTCGGCTCAGGCCGAGTTGGCCAAGGATGAGCATGACTCGGTCCAGACGCTCGAGAAGCAGTACCAAGATCTTCAGTCGCAACGCGTCTCGGCAGAGAAGGCGGTCGATGGCATGGAGGAGCGCGCTCGGCTGCTCGAGCAGGCCAAGCAGAAGCTCGCCGACGCCGAGACCAATCACGACCCGAAGCTGCAGGCCGAAGCCCAGGCCCTGGTCGAGCAGGCGCAGCGCATCCACGTCGATCCTGATGCCGTCGGGAAGGTGGCCCCGCCGACGGATGCTCAGCAGCCTGACGCTCAGCCGACCAATGCTCAGACGACGGGAACCGATGCCCAGGCTCAGGGCCCGGTGACGCATCCTGACAACCAGGACGCATCGCCCACGGCGACTGATCCTCAGGGGGAAGGCCCCGTGACCCACCCTGACCAGTCCGCCGGGGATCCGGCTACGCAACCGACCGATGCGACCGCGCAGCCAACGTCGGGCACCCCGACCACCGAAGAGCTGCGGACGATGGCCACCGAGTACTCGAACGCGGCCCAGTCCGTGCACAAGGAGCGGGTTGATCTCGCGCGGACGACCAGCACCAGCGATCACGATCGAGACGTCCAGCTCGAGCTCAATGGCACGCGAAGCGAGATCGATCTGGTCCAGATTCACACCACGATGTACCGCGACCAGCTGACCGGTCTCCAGACACACGCGACGCAGTTGCAGAAGGAAGCCGAGCAGCTGTTCCGGCACGGCAAGTCGCCGGAGGCCGAGGAGAAGCAGGAGGAGGCCGACGTGGCCGCCGCCCAAGTCGACCGCACCGCCGGGCTCATCAAGGACCGCGAGCAGAAGCTCACCGAATTGCAAGCAAAGGCTGACTCCCTGGACCACGAGTGGAAGGCCAGCCGCGCGGTGGCCGCCGAAGACCAGGCACGTGGTGAGCAGCTTGAGAAAACCGCCGACAAGCTCGACGACGTCGCCCATGGGGTCGGTGACGCCTACCGGGCGCGGCTCGACGCCGACGACCTCAGGGCGCGGGCGGCGCAGGCTGGAATCGATCCCCAGCAGAAGGCCCAGCTCGAACAGCAGGCGCAGGCCAAGGAGTCCGAAGCGAATCAGCTGTTGACGCAGGCCCAGCAGCAGGTGCCGGCCGATGACGACGTCGCGCGCAAGGCACTCCAGGACGCGGGCGTTCCGGCGCCCCAGGCGGCGCCCGCAGAGTCGACCCCGGCCGCGTCGAGCGCCACGACACCGGCAGCGACGCCCGCGCCGCCGGCGCCTGGAACTGACGCATCGGCGACGCCGGTGCCGATGGACGCGACCAGCATGGACGCACACGACGGCGTTGCTGCCGCTCACCCCGCGGCCGACGCTGATGCAGCAGCATCAGGTCAATCAGCGGGCACCGCTGACATCGCCTCGACGCAGGCCGATGTCACGGGCATCGATGCGCACGAGCCGGGCTCGACGACCCCCGCCGACGATGCGTCGGGCGGGGCCCCAGCGGCGACTTCCGATACCGGTACCCCGGTGCAGGTCACCGATGCCGGTGGCAGCGGTGATTCCGGCGACGCGGCGGCCACCCACCAGGACCAGGACGTGGTCGGCATCGATGGCCACGATTCAGCGGCCGTGCCGTCGAGCGACCTCGACGCCGGCCAGCCGGTGGCAATGGATCATGACGCTGATGCAGGTGACGGCCAGGCTGCCGCCGGAGCGAGCGACGACTTCAACCACGTGGAGCCTGGGCAAACGGATGCGGGGCAGGTGGAACCGCCGCAGGAATTCCACGACGACCAGCAGGTGGCGGACGCGGCGCCGCCGGCTGACTCGTACGACTCGTTCGCCGATGCGCACGCGGGCGCGCCGATGGACACCGGGTCGTCAGACGACGACGGCGACTACGCGTGAGCGTCGTCCCGTCGATCAGGTGAAGCGGAAGGACGAGATCGCGTCCAGGAAGATCGGCGCGGCGCGTTCGGTGTGATCCTCCGGGCAGGTGGCGGTGAACTGGAACAGGTCCATCGTGCGGCCCTTGCCCTTGACGGGCGCCAGGAACAATGCGTGCAATTGCGCCAGCTTGCGTCCGGATTGTGGCGCGGACATCGTGCATCCGCGCAGGTACATCGGCAGATCGTTGAACTTCACCAGCTTCTGCATGTCGATCTCGGCATCGGGGCACTGCGACTTGATCTTGGCCCACGTCACCTTCGCCGCCTGCTCGAGATCCGTCGTCCGCGCGACCTTGTCGTGGCTGAGGACCAGGTTCGGCCAGAAGCCGTCGAGTTCCTCCGGCGTGCGGATGACGGTGAGCGCGTCGGGAGCGTCGTCGATCACCCAGCCCCGCGGGACCGCGAAGACGAACGACGGGATCGGTCGGATCTGTTCGCTCGGGAATGTGGCCAGGCGGCCCACGACGTCTACGGTTTGTTCGGCGTTCGCCATGCTCAGACAGTAATGGCAAGGGGTCTCGATCCGGGCGGTTTTCGGCGCTCGTCGCGCGATCTGAGAACTGGGGATTTGCCGGGGGACGGACGGACGCAGGGGCCCTAACGTCGTATCCATGGGTTGGTTGAGTGATGCCTGGGACTCGGTGTCCGACACCGTGTCCGACGGAGTTGACGCCGTGGGCGGTGCCGTGGCGGGTGCCGTGGCGGATGCCGCCGAGACGGCTTACGACTACGGCTCCGACGCCGTCACCACGGTTGCCGCAACGGGATGGGAAGGCGCCCTCGGCGGGATTTCGATCGTCAACGACATCACGCCGGACATCCCGTACGTCTCGCTCAACACCGACGGCGGACAGCTGTCGGCCGGCGTCGACATCGACGGCTATGGCACAAGCGTCAGTGTCGGTGAGCACGGCGCGAGCGCAGACGTCAACGTGGGGACGTTCAGCGCAGGAGCCGGGGTCACGGACCAAGGGTGGAATGTCAGCCTCGAGATCGGCGACACCGACTGGCCGAGTTACATTCCGGCCTTCTCGTTCGGCGCCTCGGGTGACTACGACGGCAACGTCGACGCCAACATCGAGGCGCAGGGTGCATTCCCGATCCCGCAGGGCGGCGGGCTCCTCATCGGCGAGGCGAAGAGCGACTTTCACCGCAACGAGGACGGCACGTTCCAGGTGAGCGGCAGCGGGTCGGTCGACTACTACAGTGCCGCGGGTTTCAATGTCGGCGGCAGCGCCTACGGCTCGTACGCCGAGACGGCCACCGGATCGGTCACGACGGCCGGCGTGAGCGGCCACTACGCGACGCCGTCGTACTCGGTGGAGGGAAACGTCGACTATTCGCACGTGCAGGACGGCGACACGTCGATGACGACGCTGACAGCCGGCGGGGAGTTCAGCGGATACAACATCCATGCCGGTGGCCAGGTCGACTACAAGAACCTGACGCGGGGCGACGATTCGATCACGAGCGTCGACTCGTCGGGCCACTTCAGCGGGTACGGCATCGACGCGACCGGCCATGTCGACTACGACCACAGCATGATCGACGGCACCGAGACGACGAGCCTCGACGCGACCGCGCACGCGCAGGGCTACGGATTCAAGGCCGATGGATCGGTCGACTACGACCACCTCACGTCCGCCGATGGAACCGACGTGACCAGCCTCGACCTCGTCGGCGATGTCAGTGGGCATGGACACTCCGCGTCGGGCTCGGCCAGCTACGACGCCTTGACCACGGCGGATGGCCACTCCGTGTCGAACTGGGACACGCATTCGAGCATCGACGGGTCGGGCGACGCGATGGGCGTGGAGCCGGCGGCACACGGCTACCAGGAAAGCTGGGCGCCCCAGCAGAGCGATGCGGTGGGCGACGAATTTGGCGACGCCGGACATGACTCGGCCGGATATTCCGATGACGGGTCGGGGTCCGACGCGACCGACTACACGGCCCCGGAGGCGCCAGCCGAGCCGGCAACCGCAGACGCACTCGAAGACGGCCTCAACGCCGTCGGAGATTTCTGAGCAATCCAGGAAGGAATTGACCAATGGGAGTCTGGGATTACATCGAACAGGGCGTGGACTACGCCGAGGATGCCGGCGCCGACTACCTGAAGGGTGTCGCCGCCGACCAGCTCGGCGTCAGTGGTGACGATGTCGATTCGTTCTTCGACAAGGCCAAGGCGGCCGTCAGTGGCGGCGGCAGCGCAGGTGACCTCTGGGATGCGGCGACCAGCAAGGCTGGCGATTACCTGGAGGGTGCCGCGGCGGATCAGCTCGGGGTGAGTCGGGGCGACATCGACAGCGCGGTTCACACGGCTCAGGGCGTTGTCAGCGGGGGCACGAGTGCCGGAGACGTGTGGGACAGCGTTTCCCATCGTGGCTTCGACTACCTCGAGGGCGCGGCCGCGGATCGGCTCGGCATGAGTCGCGGCGACATCGACAGCGCAGTTCACACGGCTCAAGGTGTCGTCGGCGGTGACTCGGGTGGCTTGCAGGGGGCCGCCCACACGTTCGGGTCGTTTCTGTCGGGCGCCGCGGGCGGCGCCGGCGGTTGGCGGGATTTGGTCCCCGAATCGGTGGTTCACGCGGTGTCCGAGGGCGCCAACATGCCGATCGTCCAGGACGGACAGGGCGTCGACTGGCACTCGCTCGCCTCGTCGTATCCGGGATTGAACAGTGCGCTCGGATCCATCGGAGTGTCGACGCAGGGGGTCGACAGCCATGTCGCCGCCGTCGCCAATCACTCCTTCGACGGCGGATCGGCCTGGTCCTTCGGAAGCATGGTCGCCGACCAGGGTGGCCAGTTCCTTCACCAGGTCGCCGCGCCGGTCGCGGCCGATCACGTGTGGGCCGGACTGCCGGACGCCGCCCGGGACGCCGGTGTGAATCTCCCGAGCTGGGCCGGCGACCTGGCAACCCATGGGCTGACGACACTGGGAGGTCACACGCTCCCTGACGGGGGGTTCGTGCCGACCCAGGCGATCGACGCCACCGATCTCTACGCGACGCATCCCGCAGGTGACCTGGCCGCCGCCGACGCATTCGCGCATCACGCCGGCGACTTCGCCAGCATCCAGCCGGACGTCATGGCGGTCGACCACGGCCTTGATGCGTTCCACGATGCGCCGGCAATGCCGGCTGACGAGTTCGCGGACCATCAGGCCGCCCCAGCGTACGACGACCTGAGCGCGGCGCCGGCCGTCGACGAGGTGCCCGCCCACGATCAGCCGGCCGACGACTACATGGCAGCCAGCGACCAGCTGCAGAGTGACTTGGGTGATCTGGGCGATGATGCTTTCAACTGACGCCGAACCACGGCGTTCGGCTGTGATATCACTCCGTCATGACTGAACAGGCGGCGCCGGCCGATCCCGTCGCTGCGTCGGTTGCCGATTTGCGTGCGGTTGCCGCCCGGCTCGGGCGGGACGATCTGGACCGGCGCACGATGGCCGCTGCGGCTCGTCTCAATCGGCCTTCGACGATCGTCTGCGTCGTCGGTGAGTTCAAGCAAGGCAAGAGCTCGCTGGTCAACGGCCTCCTGGGCCGGGACGTCCTGCCGGTGGACGACGACCTCGCGACGTCAGTGATCACGCTGCTGAAATACGGTGAGCCGGCCAGCGCGCTGGTGCGGCTCCGTGCCGACGGCGAGCTGAAGCAGGAGCAGATCTCACCGGAATCGCTGCGCGACTGGGCATCCGAACTGGGCAATCCACGCAACCAGCGCGGCGTGGAGCGGGTCGAGGTGTCCCTGCCGGCCAAGGTTCTCCAGCAGGGCCTGGTCCTCGTCGACACGCCGGGTATGGGCGGACTGGGGGCCGGCCACGCGGCCGCGACGCAGGCGTTCCTGCCGTTTGCGGACGGACTCATCCTGGTCTCGGACGCGTCCTCGGAGTTGACGGCACCCGAACTCGAGTTCATGCGGGCCGCGACGGAGCTGTGCCCGACGGTCGCGTTCGTCCAGACGAAAATCGACCTCTATCCCGAGTGGCAGCGCATCTTCGACCTGAACAAGGGACACCTCGACCGGGCTGGGCTCTCGGTGCCGATGCTCGCCACGTCGGCGGCTCTGCGGATGGACGCGCTGTCGAGAGGTGACCGTGACCTAAACGAGCGGAGCGGGTACCCGAACCTGCTTGGCACGCTCGTCGACCGAGTCGTCAATCCGGCCAAGGCGTCGGCACGGACGCGCTCTGCGCAGGACATGGCGTCGGTGGCAGCGCTGATGCGGGCCATGATCGACGAGGAGCGCGGCGTCCTCAATGACCCGTCGCAGCGGGAGCAGGCGTTGGTGCGCCTCCAGGCCGCGACCGGTGCGCTCGACAACCTGCGCGGCCCCGGGTCGAAATGGCAGATGGCGCTCAACGACGGAGTGGCCGATCTGTCGGGCGCCGTCATGCATCGGATGCGCAGCGAATTCCGCACGGTGACGGACGAGGTCGACGAGCGCATCGAAGTCATGAAGACGGCTGGGGACTGGGATCTGGCGAGCCGCGATCTGCAGACCCAGGTCGCCCAGGTGGTGGCCACCGCCTTCAACAGCATCGTCGACGGCGCCGAGCGGCTCCGCGACGATCTCGTGCAACTCGTCAACGACGAGCAGCTCACCATTGGCCCCGGCGTCACGGCGGGCGGCACCTTCGACGTCACCCGATTCTGGAAACCCAAGAGCCTCGACGTCGAAGAGGCCGGGACGGTGAGCCGAGGTTTCAAGCAGGGACTCACCGGGATCCGGGGGGCGCAGAGCGGCATCATGATGTTCGGCATGCTCGGCAAGTTCCTGCCAGCCGCCGCCGGCACGCTCCTGGCGTCCAATCCGGTGCTGTTCGTCGCGGGCACCGCCTTCGGCGGGTTCCAGCTGATGGAGGAGCGAAAGCGCCGGCTTACCCAACGTCGCCAACAGGCCAAGAACCAGGCTCGAAAGTTCATCGACAACGCACAGTTCGATGTCAGCAACGAGATCGCCAGCCTGGTGAAGGATTTCCAGCGCAACCTGCGCGATGAATTCAGCGCCGGGTTCACCGAGCTGCAACGCAGCTATGCCGACACGATCAACCAGATCAAGCAGACCCAGCAGGCGACCGATGCCGAGAAGCGGCAGCGGCTCGAGCAGCTGGGCGCCCTCGCCAAGGCTCTCGACGCCGTCGATCAGCGACTGGGGGCGGCACGATGAGCACGCTCGACCAGACCGCGGGGCAGGTGCGGCAGCTCGTGGGCGAGCTGGCCGGATCATTGGCCGGACACCCGGCGAAGCAGACCGTGGACGCCATAGCGGAACGCCTGGATGGCCCCCTGCGCGTCGCGATCGCGGGGCGGGTCAAGGCCGGCAAGTCAACGCTTCTCAACGCTTTGGTTGGCGAGCGGCTGGCGCCCACCGATGCGGGTGAGTGCACCAAGATCGTCACGCGGTATCAGTACGGCGATCAGTACGGCATCGTCGCCGAGATGCGCACGGGCGGTCCTCGGACGCTGGCCTTCACACGCGGCGAGGCAGCCCTCAAGATCGAGCTCGCCGGTGCTGGAGAGGCCGACATCCGCTACCTCACCGTGCGGTGGCCGTCCTCGGTGCTGCGCGAGACGATGTTGATCGACACGCCGGGCCTGGCCTCCATCAATGCCGAGAACTCGCGGCGCACGGTCGACTTCGTCCAGGGTGATGACGGTTCCGGCGCCGGCGAGGTCGATGCGGTGATCTACCTCATGCGGCACGCGCATCGAGAGGACCTGCGCTTCCTCGACGCGTTCATGGACCGCGGCGTCTCGTCGTCGTCCGCCGTCAACGCCATCGGGGTGCTTTCACGGGCTGACGAGATCGGCGCCGGTCGGCTGGATGCGATGGAGTCGGCCGGCCGCATCGCCGCTCGATACGCCGCCGACCGCGATCTCGCACGGCTGGTGTCCGGAGTGCTTCCGCTCGCCGGCTTGCTTGCGGAGACAGGTCTCACTCTCATCGAGGAGGAGGCCGCAGCCATCCGGGCGGTCGCGGCCATCGATCCGCTCGCCCTCGAGCGGATGCTGCTCTCGGCGCAGACGTTCAGCGACGGGGAGGTCGACGGAGTCAGCGTCGACGCCCGCCGGCGGCTCCTCGAGCGACTGGGCGTGTTCGGCGTGCGCATCTCGGTGGACCTCGTCCGTTCGCAGGGTCTGCGCACGGCAGCCGACCTGGGGCCGCGGCTGGTCGAGATATCCGGGCTCTCGGAGCTCCGTGAGCGGATATCCCATCAGTTCGGGCCACGCGCGCGCGTCCTGCAAGCCCGGTCGGCGCTCGTCTCGCTGCGGGCGCTGGCCAAGGACCTGGAGTCGTCGGCGCCGGACCAAGCGCGCCGAATCTCGTATGAGTGCGAACGGATCGAGGCAAGTGCCGCCGAGTTCGCTCGCATCCGCGCGGCCTACCTGGTGTCGTCAGGCCTGGTCGAACTCCGCGACGACGAGCAATCGGAACTCAACCGCCTGCTGCTCGGGCAGTCAGCCGCCGAGGCCCTCGGAGTACCCGCAGGGTCGGTGCGCGCTGCCGCGTTGGACGGCGTGACCAAATGGCGCACCCGGGCCGAGGATCCGTTCGTCGACCCTGCCACGCGCGAGGCGTGCGAAGCCGGAGCACGCACGTGCGAGGTGTTCTATGCAGCGGTGGGAGGCTGACGGTGACCTACGGTCTTGGCATCGATGTGGGTACGACCTACACGGCGGCTGCGGTGTTCCGCGACGGCCAGATGCGCGCCGTCACGCTCGGCCAGAACGGCGACGCGATGCCGACGGTGGTCTACCTGACCGAAGACGGCGAATTCATCGTTGGCGATGCGGCCAGGCGACGCATGATGGAGAACCCGGCCGGCGGTGCGCGGGAGTTCAAGCGCCGTCTCGGTGACAGCACGCCGTTGGTGCTGAACGGTTCGCCATTCTCCGCGGACAGGTTGATGAGCGTCGTGATCCGGCACGTCGTACGCGCGGCGACCCAGGCCGAAGGCAAGCCGCCGACGCACGTCGTCGTCACACATCCGTCGAACTGGCAGGCGTTCAAGATCGATCTGATCAGGCAAGCTGCCACTGCCGCCGTGGGTCCCGCCAGCGTCAGTCTCATTGAGGAGCCCGTCGCCGCCGCCATCTACTACGCCCACGCCGGCCGGATCGACGTCGGCCAGCTGGTCGGCGTCTACGACCTCGGCGGTGGAACCTTCGATGCCGCAGTCCTGCGGCGGACCGCCGATGGATTTGAACGGCTCGGCGAGCCGGCCGGTATCGAGCGGCTCGGCGGCATCGACTTCGATGCCGCACTCATGACGCACGTCCGGGGGACTCTGGGCGATCGATTCAACGCCCTTGACGCCAGCGACCGCGCCGTTCGCGTCGGTATGGAGGAGCTTCGGGTCGACTGCATCGAGGCGAAGCAGGCGCTCTCGTCGGACACCACCGCGACCGTCAACGTCGCACTGCCGGGGCTGCACGACGCAGTGCGGGTGACGCGAGGCGAGTTCGAGAAGCTGATCCGGCCGGTGCTGAGGGAGACCGTCGAGTCCCTGCGGACGGCGCTTCGCCTGGCCCGGGCGACGCCCGACCAACTGGCCGCCGTGCTCCTGATCGGAGGGTCATCCCGGATCCCGTTGGTCGCTGACGTGATCGGATCCGAGATTGGTCGTCCGGTGGCTGTCGATGCCCATCCGAAGCTCGCCGTGGCCATGGGCGCGGCGATTGCCACGGAGGCGGCGTTGGGGGCCGTCCCGGTGGTGCCGCCGGTCGCGGTGCCGGCGCCCGCAGAGGCCAGCGCGACGTCGCCCTCTGGCTCCGCCGCGCTGCCGCCCCAGGGCCCGAAGCGCCGGGAATCGAACGCCTTGATGCCGCTGGCCCTTGCCGTGGGAGCAATCCTCGTCGTCGCGGCCGGATGGTTCACAGCGCGGCTGCTCAACTCGTCCGACAACGCCGCGCCGTCCAAGGTGGCGGGCGCCAAGAAGCCGTTCGTGGAAATCGAGGACGTGACCTTGGAGAACGGGCGCTATCGCGTCGAGTACTCGGTGACTGGCTTCACGCCGCACCTGGGCGACAAGCCGGGGCAACGGCACATTCATTTCTTCCTCGACACGACGAAACCGGAGAATGCCGGAGCCGACGGGCCGGCGCCGGGGGAGTGGAGCATGACCGACAACCTGTCGTCCAAGCTCACCGACTTCAGCCCCGCAAATCGCGGTGCTGCCAACCGGATGTGTGCGGTCGTCGTTGACCACAATCACGCGGTCGTCGACCCGCATTCGGGCAACTGCGCCGCGTTGCCGGAAGACGAGCCGAAACGGCCCACGTTCGTTCCCCGTCCGCGGGCCACCGCGACGCCAACCCCGACGCACACGCCGACGCCGACGGAGACTCCGACCGCCACATCGACGGCGACGGCCACGGCAGCAGCAGCGTCCGGTGCCGGCAGCTAGCCGTCAGGGCGCGAATCCGGCTGGTCCCGCGCCGATAGACTGAGCGAATGGCGCGCCTCGACTCCATCTCCGATCCCGCGGACCTGCGCGGTTTGTCGGACGACGAGCTGGAGTCCCTCGCCGCCGAGATCCGGTCCCGCCTGATCGAGTCCGTGGCGCAGCACGGCGGTCACCTGGGCCCGAACCTTGGCGTCGTCGAGCTGACCCTGGCATTGCACCGCGTCTTCGAGTCGCCGCGCGACCGCATCATCTGGGACACCGGGCACCAGTCGTACGTCCACAAGATGCTGACCGGCCGCGCTGCCGGCTTCCAGCGGCTGCGCCAGGCCGACGGCCTCTCGGGCTACCCGAGCCAGGCGGAGTCGGAGCACGACTGGGTCGAGAACTCACACGCCTCCACCAGCCTGTCGTACGCCGATGGCATGGCCAAGGCCAACGAGGTCCTCGGGGTCGACGCGTCGGTTGTCGCGGTCATCGGCGACGGCGCCATGACCGGCGGAATGGCCTGGGAGGCGCTCAACAACATCGCGGCCAGCGATCGGCCGGTGGTCATCGTCGTCAACGACAACGGCCGGTCGTACACGCCAACCGTCGGTGGCCTGGCCAACCGACTGACCGACATCCGGACGAACCCGCGCTACGAGTCGACGCTGCACGCCATCAAGGAGCGGCTCAACCGGCGTCCCGGCCTCGGGCCTGCCACCTACGACGCGTTGCACGCGGTCAAGAAGGGCATCAAGGACGCCCTTGCACCGCAGGGCATGTTCGAGGACCTCGGCCTCAAGTACATCGGCCCGGTCGACGGGCACGACCTCCCGACGCTCGAGCACGCGCTTGCTCAGGCCAAGCGATTCGGCGGGCCGGTGCTCGTGCACGTCTTGACGGTCAAGGGCCAGGGCTACGACATCGCGGTCGCCAATGAAAACGACCAGATGCACCAGTCCGCGCCGTTCGACCCCGAGACCGGCGACGCGACCAACGTCGCGCCGGCCGGCTGGACGTCGGTGTTCCGTGACGAGGTCGTCCGCATCGCCGACTCCCGCCCCGACGTCGTCGGCATCACCGCGGCCATGCTGTTCCCGGTCGGCCTCGACGCGTTCGCCGACAAGTTCCCCGACCGGGTCTTCGACGTCGGCATCGCCGAGCAGCATGCCGTCACCAGCGCGGCCGGCATGGCCATGGCCGGGCTGCATCCGATCGTTGCGGTGTACGCGACGTTCATGAACCGCGCTTTCGACCAGGTGCTTCTCGACGTGGCAATGCACCGCCTCGGCGTCACCTTCGTGCTCGATCGCGCCGGTGTCACCGGCGACGACGGCGCCAGCCACAACGGCATGTGGGACCTCTCGGTGTTCCAGGTCGTGCCCGGCCTGCGCATCGCGGCACCGCGTGATGGCAGCCGCCTGCGCGAGCTGTTGCGCGAGGCCGTCGACGTCGACGACGCCCCCACGATCGTCCGGTTCGCCAAGGGAGCGGTGCCCGACGACGTGCCCGCCGTGGAGCGCGTCGGGTGCGGCGAGATCCTCAGCCGCGACGCCGGGACGGACGTGTTCATCCTCGCGGTCGGATCCATGGCGCGGGTTGCTCAGGCCGCGGCCGAGCTCATTCGGGTGGAGGGTCATGCGGTGACGGTCGTCGACCCCCGCTGGGTCAAGCCGCTCGACCCCGCGGTCGTCGAGCTGGCCGCGGCGTACCGGCTCGTGGTCAGCGTCGAGGACAACGGCCGCCAGGGCGGCATTGGCTCAACCTTCGCGCGCGAGCTGCAGGACGCCGGATACGCCGGCCCGGTGCAGGTCCAGGCCGTCGATCAGGCCTTCCTGAGCCACGCCAAGCGCGACGCCATCCTCGTCGACCAAGGCCTCACGGCCGAGGCGGTCGCGCAGGCTGCGCTGGAACACCTGGCCGCCCGAGAGCGTTGAACCCAGCGTGAAATGGCCATCGCAGCGCAACCAGGGTCCTGACGACGGACCCATCGACCCGGGTCCCGTCCTCATTCATGCGTTTGACGGCTTCCTGACCGCAGGCATGGCGCCGCGGCTCGCGGCCGACGAGCTGCTGAGCGGGCACGGCGAGGTGGTTCACAGCTTCGAGATCGACAAGTACCTCGACTATCGCGCCCGCCGTCCGGTCATCGGGTTCCAGCGCGACCACTACCAGGACTACTCCAGCCCGCGGCTGGACGTCGTCCTCGAACATGACACCACCGGCGTGCCCTACTTCCTGCTGGCCGGCCCCGAGCCGGACTACGCGTGGGAGACGTTCATCGACGAGCTTCAGGATGTCGTCCAGACGCACGGGATCACGATCACCCTCGGGCTGGGAGCAGTCCCGATGGGGGTGCCGCACACGCGTCCGCCGGTCATCACCACGCACGCGACGAGGCCTGAGCTGATCGACCGGGTCAACATGTGGGCGCCAGAGCTCCAGGTGCCGTCGTCGGTTCAGGCCCTGATCGAATACCGCTTCGGGCAGCGCGGCATCGACGCCGCCGGCTATGTGGTCCACATCCCGCACTACGTCGCACAGGTGGAATACCCGCCCGGCGCCGTGGCGCTGCTCGATGCCATCATCGACCGCACCGGCCTGCAGCTCGACTACGCGCGGCTCAAGGCCGCACAGGACGCGACCATGGCCGACATCTCCGCCCAGATCGCGGAGCAGGACAGTGCCGACGTCCTGTCCGGCCTGGAGCAGCAGTACGACGCCTTTGCCCGGGGTGCCGCCGAGTCGTTGCTGGCCGAGGAGAACGCCATCCCGACCGGCGACGAGCTCGCCGACCAATTCGAGCGGTATCTCGCGCGGGAGAACAAGAAGAACGACGGCTGACGTCGCCTGTATGCCCGATCGCTAGAGTTTCGTCGTGCCCGCGACTCTTGCCGAACTGGTTGACCTGCTGACCCTGGAACCACTCGACGACCGGGTCTTCCGCGGGCGCCAGCCCGACCACTCGTTGCTGCCGCGGGTCTTCGGCGGACAGGTCGCTGCACAGGCCCTGGTCGCCGCGCAGAACACGGTCCCGGATGAGCGGCGGGTCCATTCGCTGCACAGCTACTTCCTGCTGGGTGGCGACCCGTCGATCCCGATCCTGTATGACGTCGAGGACGTCCGCGACGGCGGCTCGTTCACCACTCGACGGGTTGCGGCCCGGCAGCACGGCACGATCATCTTCTACATGACGGCGTCCTTCCAGAAGCTGGAGGACGGCTTCGACCACCAGGACGCCATGCCGGATGTGCTGCCGCCCGATGAGTGCCCGACGGTCGCCGAGCTGCTGGGTGCGCACAGCCCGGAGGCCGGCGACTTCTGGCTGCAGGAATGGGCGGCGGCCGACGTTCGCCGCGCGCCGAGCAGCGACCCCGCGACGCAGCACATGTGGTTCCGGGTCAACGGCGTCATCGACGACGTGCGGACGCTGCGCACGGCGCTGCTGACGTACTACTCGGACCTGACGTTGCTGAGCCCGACCCTGCGGCCGCACGGGCTCGTCGTCAGCTCGCCCGAGGTGCAGGTCGCCTCGCTCGATCACTCGATCTGGTTCCACCGCTCGGTTGATGCGAACCAATGGTTCCTCTACGACCAGCACTCGCCGTCGGCGTCCCACGGCCGCGGGCTGAGCATCGCGCGCGTCTTCGCCGAAAGCGGCGAGCTGGTGGCGTCGATCGCTCAGGAGGGGTTGATCCGCCCGGTCAAGGGTTGATCAGTGGTCGGTCAGGCCGGGATGACCTGGCCGACGAGGTGCGTCGCGCCGTTCTTCGCCGACGTGACGCCGAACGTGATGGCGCCGTCGTTCACGCGGCTACCGAAGACGACCGTGGTGGGCAGGAGGACTGGCTTACGGAACTCCGCCTCCACGGCGTAGGTCTTGGGCAGACGGTTCTGCAGGGCCGCGAGGGCAGCCGATACCGTCCACATGCCGTGCGCGATGTTGGTCGGGAATCCGAACGCCTTGGCCGTCAGTGGGTAGAGGTGGATCGGATTCCGGTCGCCTGACACCGACGCAAAGCGACGGCCGAGGTCGCCCTTGAGCTTCCACTGGACCGGGCCGACCGGAGCGTCGACGTTGTCCAGCGGCGGACGCGTGGGCTCGTCGCCGGCACCGCGGCCGCGGGAGAAGATCGTCATGGTCTCGGACCACACCTCCTCGTCGGAGATGGTCGCGGTGGTCGTGATGTCGATCAGGCGGCCCTTGGGGTGCGGGCGCAGGTCGTGCGCCTTGACCGACAGGTCGAAGGTCTCGTCCACGCCGACCGGGCGGTGCTGCACGAGGCGGTTGCGCAGGTGAACCACGCCCATCGGGGCGAACGGGAACGATGTGTCCGTCATCAGCGACAGGTGCAGGCCGAAGGCGGCGAAGTGCGGGTACATCGGGGGCAGGATGTCCGTCGGCGCGTATCGGCAGATCTCGTTGTAGCGCGCCAGGTGAGCCTTGTCCGTGCTGACGTTCTTCAACTCGAGCACCAGGTCGGGCGCCGTCTCGCCGGTATGCTTGATGCCGGGCAGGCCACCGATGCCGGGCAGCGTGGGGAGTGCCGCCTTGAGCAGCTTCGGCGCCGTCGCGGGTGCCTTGTCGAAGGTGCGGATCATGAGGCGCCGATCAGCATCTGTCCGTTGACGCCGATGACGTTGCCGCTCACGGCCTGCGAGCCCGGGCTGGCCAGGTAGGCGATGGCCTCGGCGACGTCGACCGGCAGACCACCCTGCGACATCGAGTTCATGCGGCGGCCGGCCTCACGGATGCCCAGCGGGATCGTCTTGACCATCTCGGTCTCCATGAACCCGGGTGCGATGACGTTGGCCGTGATGCCCTTGTCGGCGACGCGCTTGGACAGCGCCTGGATCCAGCCGATGACGCCCGCCTTGGCCGAGGCGTAGTTGGTCTGGCCGCGGTTGCCCGCGATGCCGGCGACGGACGCGATACCGACGACGCGACCGCCGTCGTTGATCAGGCCCTTGTCCAGCAGGTAGTCGGTGATGCGCTGCGGGGCGCCGACCGAGATCTCGACGACGAGCTGCCAGTTCTCCGGCTTCATGTTGCGGAGCATCTTGTCGCGGGTGATGCCGGCGTTGTGGACGATGATGTCGACGCCGCCGTGGTTCTTCTTGACGTAGTCGCCGATGAGCTTGGGCGCCTCCGGCGAGGTGATGTCGCCGACGATGTAGCCGCCGCCGAGGCGCTCGGCCGCGGCCTTGAGGTCGTCCTCCAGCGGGGGAACGTCGAGGCCGATGACGGTGGCACCGTCGCGAGCGAGGGCCTCCATGTCGGCGAGGCCGAGGCCGCGCGAGGCGCCCGTCACGAGGGCCACCTTTCCGGCCAGCGGCTTCTCGAGGTCCTTGACGGCCGGCGCGGTCTTCGTGCCGGCGGCACCGACCTTGATGACCTGGCCGGAGACGTACGCCGACTTGGGGGAGAGGAAGAAGCCGAGTGTCGACCCGAGCGCCTTCTCGGCACCCTTGGCAACGTAGACCAGGTTGGCGGTGCTGCCGTTGCCGATCTCCTTGCCGACGGAGCGGGTGAAGCCCTCGAGAGCGCGCTGCGCGATGGCGGCGCCTTCGGTGTCCGCGTCGTCAGGCAGGGTGCCGATGACGACGATGCGACCCGAGCCGGCGAGCTGGCGCAGCACCGGGCTGAAGAACTCCTGCAGTGCGACCAGGCCCTGGGCCGAGTCGATGCCGCTGGCGTCGAACACGAGGCCCTTGTACTTCTTGCCCGGCGCGAAGACGCCGGTGTTCTCGATCTTGGAGGACTTCAGCGCGGCCGCGACCGCCTTGGAGAGGGGGCCCTCACTCGCGCTGCCGACCAGAACCGTGCCCTTGACGAGCGGGCCACCCGAGTAGCGCTCGAGGTACGGCGGGTTGGGCAGTCCCAGCTGCTTGACCAGGAACTTCCCGATCGGGTTGTGGGCCATGTCCTGGTACTTGTCCGTCATGACGGGATGTGTCCTATCTCTCGCATACCCTCGGTATCTGAACGTCCACGAGAACTGTAATCTCGGTATCAGCACGAGTCCACCTGAGGCTACCGTGTGCTGTGCCACACCACTCTGGCGCTCCGAACGCGGAGACCCAACCCATCGAGGAGCACGACATGGCGGAATCGACGCCAGCAAAGAAGCCCGCAGCGAAGACGACGGCGGCGGCCAAGCCGGCCAACGGCGTTCGCAAGGTCGCCGTGATCGGCGGCAACCGCATCCCGTTCGCACGGTCCAACACCGTCTACACCGGGGTCTCCAACCAGGAGATGCTGACCGCTGCGCTCGACGGCCTCGTCGACCGGTTCGGGCTCGAGGGCGAGACGGTCGGCGAATTCGTCGCCGGCGCCGTGCTCAAGCACTCCCGTGACTTCAACCTGGCCCGCGAGGTCCTCCTCGGCTCCAAGCTGGCGCCGGAGTCGACGGCTTACGACATCCAGCAGGCGTGCGGCACGGGCCTTGAGGCCGCTGCCCTCGTCGCGAACAAGATCGCGCTGGGCAAGTACGACGTCGGCATCGCCGGTGGCACTGACACGACGTCGGATGCCCCGCTGGCCGTCAACGACAAGCTGCGCAAGATCCTCATCGACCTGAACCAGGCCAGCGCCAAGGGCGACCGGAAGAAGATGCTCTCGCTGATCTCGAAGATCCGCCCGGGCATGTTTGCGCCCGACCAGCCGCAGAACTCCGAGCCGCGCACCGGCCTGTCGATGGGCGAGCACCAGTCCATCACCACCCGCGAGTGGGGCATCACCCGCGAGGCGCAGGACGAGCTCGCTGCCCGGTCGCACCAGAACCTCGCGAAGTCGTGGGACGAGGGCTGGCAGGACGACCTGGTCACCGCGTTCCGTGGCATCGAGAAGGACACGCACCTGCGTCCGGGCTCCACGGTCGAGGCGTTGGCCAAGCTCAAGCCGGTCTTCGGCAAGCGGTTCGGCGACGAAGCCACCATGACGGCCGGCAACTCGACGCCGCTGTCCGACGGCGCGTCCGCTGTGCTGCTCGCGTCCGAAGAGGCAGCGAAGAAGCACGGCTGGAAGGTGCAGGCGTACTTCGTCGACTACGAAGTCGCTGCCGTCGACTACGTCAGTGGCGCCGAGGGCCTGCTGATGGCTCCCGCCTACGCCGTGCCGCGCATGCTGGCCCGCAACGGCCTGAAGCTGCAGGACTTCGACTTCTACGAGATCCACGAGGCGTTTGCCGGCCAGGTGCTGTCGACCCTCGCGGCGTGGGAAGACCCGGGCTTCTGCAAGGAGAAGCTGGGCCTCGACGGCGCGCTCGGCTCGATCGATCGCTCGAAGCTGAACGTCAAGGGCTCGTCGCTCGCCGCGGCGCACCCGTTCGCGGCCACCGGCGCGCGCATCGTGGCCAACGCCGCGAAGCTGCTCGACGAAAAGGGCTCCGGCCGCGCGCTGATCAGCATCTGCGCCGCCGGCGGTCAGGGCGTCGTCGCGATTCTCGAAAAGTAGCCGGGACGCGGCCCTTCGGACCGCTGGGACCTGACGACGCCCCTGCGCCGTCAGCCCGGCTGTCGAGAAGCCGCTGAGCGCCTTCGGCGCCAGCGGTCAGCGACCTATGGTCACGAGGGCGTCAGGCGGAAGACCCGGATCGACCGTGCAGTGCGACCGCGGTAGACCGAGTAGACGTTCGCGACGTCGGTCATCTTCTGGTAAGCCTGCTCGGCTTCGGCGCCCTCAAGGAGCTGGGCGACGACCGGGATGCTCTTGCCGCCGACCTTGACCACGGCCTGCGGATGGGCGATCAGGTTGCCCGTCCAGGCCGGGTGGTGATCCTGGCCGAAGTTCGAGCCCACGACGATGATCGAGTCGCCGTCACGAGCAAAGAGCAGGGGACTCAGCCGCTTGGCGCCGCTCTTGCGACCGGTGGTCTCCAGCAGCATCGTCGGGACGCCGATCGGTCCGAGGACGGTGAACCGGCCCTCCGAGCGGACCATGACCTTGCGGTCGAGTGGCATCAGCTTGCGGATCGTCCACGATCCCGGCTTCGTGCTTGCGAAGGCCTTGGCTCCACGAGCCAGCACGGTGTCATCACGGCCCCAGCGGGCATCAGGAATCACGCTCATCCGCGCATTCAACCACGCGGGGGCTTCTGTCGGACCCCCCGCGTAATCTCGACGTATGCCGCGCCTTCCCGCCGTTCCGCTGACCCACCGGCGTCCCCAGGTGGCGCCGTTCGAGGTCGTCTCGGACTACGAGCCCGCCGGCGACCAGCCAGCCGCCATCGCCGAGCTGGAGCGGCGCATGAACGCCGGCGTCAAGGATGTCGTGCTCATGGGCGCAACGGGCACCGGCAAGACCGCCACAACAGCATGGCTGGCTGAGCGGCTGCAGCGTCCGATGCTGGTGCTGCTCCCCAACAAGACGCTCGCCGCGCAGTTCGCCACGGAGCTCCGCGAGCTGCTCCCGCACAACGCCGTCGAGTACTTCGTCTCGTACTACGACTACTACCAACCCGAGGCGTACGTCCCGCAGACCGACACCTACATCGAGAAGGACTCCTCCATCAACGAGGAGGTCGAGCGGCTGCGGCACAGCGCCACCTGGTCACTGCTCACGCGGCGCGACGTCGTCGTGGTGGCAACGGTCTCGTGCATTTACGGCCTGGGCTCGGCGCAGGAGTATCTCAACCGGATGATCGGGTTCAAGGTCGGCGACGAGCTCCCGCGCGAGCAGCTGCTGCGGACGCTCATCCAGGCCCAGTACGTCCGCAACGACGTCAACCCGGTGCGCGGAACGTTCCGCATCAAGGGCGACACCATCGACATCTTCCCCGTCTACCAGGAGATGGCGGTCCGCATCGAGTTCTTCGGCGACCAGGTCGAGCGGCTCATGACGCTCCACCCGCTCACCGGCGAGGTGCTGTCTGAAGATCACGAGCTCTACGTGGGCGCGGCCACGCACTACGCCGTCGGGCCCGACACCATGTCGCGCGCCATCGCGTCGATCCAGAAGGAACTCGACGAGAGGTTGGCCGAGCTCGACAGCCAGGACAAGCTGCTCGAGGCGCAACGGCTGCGCATGCGCACGACGTTCGACCTAGAGATGATGCAGCAGGTCGGCACGTGTGCCGGCATCGAGAACTACTCGCTACACATGGACGGGCGCACGCCCGGCTCAGCCCCCAACTGTCTTCTCGACTACTTCCCCGAGGACTTCGTGCTCGTCGTCGATGAGTCCCACGTCACCGTCCCGCAGGTCGGCGCGATGTACGAGGGCGACAAGTCGCGCAAGACCACACTCGTCGAGCACGGGTTCCGCCTCCCGAGCGCGCTCGACAACCGTCCGCTCATGTGGAGTGAGTTCCTCGACCGCATCGGGCAGACGGTGTACCTCTCGGCGACGCCAGGACCCTACGAGCGCGCGAAGGTCGGCGAAGACTTCGTCGAGCAGATCATCCGGCCCACCGGTCTCATCGATCCCGAGGTCATCGTCAAGCCGACCAAGGGGCAGATCGACGACCTCATCGGCCAGATCCGGGAGCGCACGGCGCGGAACGAGCGGGTGCTCGTCACGACCCTGACCAAGAAGATGTCCGAAGACCTCACCGACTACCTGCTCGAGGCCGGCATCCGCACGCGATACCTGCACAGTGAGGTCGACACCCTCCGCCGCGTCGAGCTTCTACGAGAGCTGCGGCTGGGCGAGTACGACGTGCTCGTCGGCATCAACCTGCTGCGCGAGGGCCTCGACCTTCCGGAGGTAAGCCTGGTCGCCATCCTCGACGCCGACAAGGAGGGCTTCCTCCGGTCCGGGCGATCCCTCATCCAGACGATCGGCCGCGCGGCCCGCAACGTGTCGGGCCAGGTCATCATGTACGCCGACAAGATCACCGACTCGATGGCCTTGGCCATCGACGAGACCAACCGTCGTCGGGCCAAGCAGGTCGCCTACAACACAGCCCATGGCATCGATCCGACGCCGCTGCGCAAGAAGATCGGCGACATCACCGACCTGCTGGCCCGCGAGGACGCCGACACCGAAGCCCTGCTCGCGGCCACCGGCGACGGTCGCAAGCGCGGGCAAGTGGTGCCTCTGGGGGAGCGCAGCCTGAAAGACCTCCCGTCCGCCGAGCTTGCCGGGCTCATCGAGCAGCTGACAGATCAGATGCACGCCTCCGCGGCCGAGCTGCAGTTCGAGGTCGCAGCGCGCCTGCGCGACGAGATCGGTGACCTCAAGAAGGAACTGCGCCAGATGCTCGAAGCGACGGTCTAGTCCAGATTTGCGCCGAGTTCCGCGATGTTTGCGTCGGATCGGGTACATCTGGGCGCAAATTCGGTCAGGACGGCCGGTTGCGAGCGGGAACTGTGGGCAACGGGCCTTTGGAGGGCCCGTTGTCCACAATTCACCGCGTACGGGAGCCTGCGGACGCGTCCGGGCCACGCTGGCGAAGGATCTTTAGGCGTTTGTGCGGCTATGACGGCCTAAACGTCGGTACTTCGGAGCCCTGACGCATCTATGTCTAAAGATGCGTCTCCTAATCTCGGCATTACAGGAGATCTGCGCCGATCGGAGGGCTCTGCCGGTCCGTCTGACACAATGGCGCGTGGAGGGGAGTATTCCTTCGCCGCAGCGTCGTCATCACGTCGACATCCGTTGACCGGTGCTGCGGGCCACACGGTCTCGTTCGAGGCCCGCGGCGGAAGAGACCTCCGGATCCCGATCCCACACGGGTCGGTGCGACCGGAGGATTCCCATGCATGTGTCCACCCTCGAGTGGGGCATCACGATCGGCGTCACGCTCGCCGTGCTGCTCTTCGACATGCTCGTCATCGCGCGCCGGCCGCACGAGCCGACGATGCGCGAATGCGCGATTGCGCTCAGTGCCTACGTCGGGGCCGCAGTGGCCTTCGGCATCTGGGTGACCGCCAGCCATGGCGGCAGGTACGGCGTGGAGTTCTTCGCCGGCTGGCTCACCGAGTACAGCCTCTCGGTGGACAACCTGTTCATCTTCATCATCATCATGGCCAGCTTCAAGGTGCCGCGGCAGTTCCAACAGCAGGCCCTGCTCATCGGCATCGTGCTGGCCCTGATCTTCCGCGCCGTGTTCATTGGGCTCGGTGCGGTCGCGATCGAGCAGTTCTCCTGGGTCTTCTACCTCTTCGGCCTGTTCCTGGTCTGGACGGCCTGGAAGATCGGCCGCGACAGGGAGCACGACGACGACGCCGAGAACGGGGTGGTGCGCTTCGCGCGCAGCTACCTGAACACGACCGATGAGTGGCACGGCATGAAGATGGTGGTCAAGGCCGATCTGGGCAAGCGTGCCCTCACGCCCATGGCCATCGTGGTGGTCGCGCTCGGGACGACCGACCTGCTGTTCGCCCTCGACTCGATCCCGGCCATCTACGGCCTGACGCAGGAGCCGTACCTCGTCCTGACCGCGAACATCTTCGCGCTGATGGGTCTTCGGCAGCTGTACTTCCTGCTTGGCGACCTGATGAAGCGGTTCGTCTTCCTGTCGCAGGGGCTGGCGTTCATCCTCGCCTTCATCGGCGTCAAGCTGGTGCTGCACGCGCTGCACGAGAACGAGCTTCCGTTCGTCAACGGCGGACACCACGTGCCGGTCCCGGAGATCCCGACATTGGCGGGCCTGGGAGTCATCGTCGTCACGCTGCTGGTCACCGCGCTGGCCAGCCTCTGGAAGACGCGGTCGGATCCGGCCGCCTGACGGCCTTCACGCGGGCTTCACGGAGTACGGCTAACCTCGAGCCGTGCTTGAGTTGCGCAGCCGCGTGTCGTCGCTGGCCGGACGGCTGGCGACGCGAGCCCTGTCGCGGGGCAGCGTCGACCTTGGGCAGCTGACGATCGTTCCGGAACGAGCGAAGTTCCCGCTGCGCCGCCACGGCACGGATCCGGTGGCCAAGATCGCCGAGGTCCGCGCCGCCGGGCCGCTCCACGAGCTGAAGCTGCCGTTCGGGATGCGTGCCTGGCTGGTCACAGGTTACGCCGAATCGCGCGAAGTCCTCACCGACACCGGCAGCTACAGCAACGACATCCGGCACCTTTTCTCCGGCTCGGGGCCGACGACGGGCGACGACATCGGTGGGCTCGGGTTCACCGACCCGCCCCTGCACACCAAGCTGCGCAAGATCATCACGCCGGAGTTCACGATGCGCCGGCTGGCCCGGATGGAGCCGATCATCCGCGACATCGTCGAGCGCCAGCTGGATGAGCTCGCTGCCGGGGGTCCCGGCGCCGACCTGGCCAAGCACGTCGCGTTCCCCGTGCCCTTCCAGACGATCACGTCGCTGCTCGGCATGGCCTACGAGGACGCGGCGACGTTCCAGCGGCTCGGCGGCGCACGCTTCGACGTCACCGGGGGAGCGGCGGCGTTCGGCGCGATGTCGGCCCAGCGTGAGTTCCTCTTCGCCGCGGTGGCGAAGCAGCGGCTCGACCCCGGCCCCGGCCTGATCGGGCAGATCATCCGGGACGAGGGCGACAACCTCACCGATGCCGAGCTGGCTGGCCTGGCCGACGGCGTCTTCACTGGGGGCTTCGAGACGACCGCCGGGATGATCGCGCTCGGAACGCTCGTCCTGTTGCGCGACCCGGGCCACGCCGCGCTGGTGCGTGACGGCTCACCGGACGAGGTCGACACGGTGGTCGAGGAGCTGCTGCGCTACCTCTCGGTGGTTCAGCTCGCCTTCCCACGCTTCGCGAAGCAGGACATGCAGCTGTTCGGCCGGACGATCCGCAAGGGCGACGTGCTGCTGGCCTCGCTGCCCGGCGCTGATCGCGACCCGCGCGTGATGGGCGCCAACGCTGAGGAGTTCGATCCCTTCCGCGTCCCATCGTCGGGTCACCTGGCCTTCGGGCACGGCATCCATCGGTGCATCGGCGCCGAGCTGGCGCGCATCGAGTTGCGCATCGTCCTGCCGCGGATCTTCCAGCGGTTCCCCGACCTCGCCCTGGCCGTGCCGGGGTCCGACATCGCCTTCCGGCAGCTGTCGTTCGTGTACGGCGTCGATTCCCTGCCGGTCACGTTCTGACAACGGGACTTCGGTCCCTAGTGGAACGCCCCATCAGCGCGATTCACTGGCCTCATGAGTACTACACCGTCCCAGAGAAACCCGCCTGTTCGCTCGCATCCTCGGGCCGTACCTGGTCATTGCGATGGCAGTCTATGCAGTCCGGATGCCAGACATCCGCGAGCTGCTCTCAGCGTTCAACGCGAACCCGATGTTGGCCTGGGTGACCGGCGCGTTCACCCTTCTCCTCGGATTGACGATCGTCGCCCTGCACAACTACTGGAAGGGTGCCGCGGCGATCATCGTCTCGGTCATGGGTTGGCTCACGACGGCCAAGGGATTCGCCATCATGGCCTGCCCGGGCATCTACCGCTCAGCGGCCGACACGATGGCCGGTCACAGCGGCCTGTTCTACGTCGATGCCGTCGTGGTTGGACTGGTCGGGCTGTACCTGACGTACGTGGGCTGGGTACGTCGCGACTGACCGGTCGAACTGTCAGGGGTCTTCCGTAGCATTGACGGGGTGACCGAACGGCTGATCGTGCGCGGTGCGCGCGAGCACAATCTCAAGGACGTCTCGCTCGACCTCCCGCGCGACGCCCTGATCGTGTTCACCGGCCTGTCCGGATCCGGCAAGTCGTCGCTCGCGTTCGACACGATCTTCGCCGAGGGCCAACGTCGGTACGTCGAGTCGCTCTCCGCCTACGCCCGCCAGTTCCTCGGCCAGATGGACAAGCCCGACGTCGACTTCATCGAGGGCCTGTCGCCGGCGGTCTCCATCGACCAGAAGTCGACGAGCCGCAATCCGCGTTCGACGGTCGGCACCATCACCGAGGTCTACGACTACCTCCGCCTGCTCTACGCCCGCGCCGGACGCCCCCATTGCCCGGAGTGTGGCGAGCCCATCGCACGCCAGACGCCGCAGCAGATCGTCGACCGCATCCTGTCCGCCGAGGAGGGCAGCCGGTTCCAGGTGCTGGCGCCGGTCATTCGCGGACGCAAGGGCGAGTACGGCGAGCTGTTTCGCCAGCTGCAGGCCCAGGGCTTCAGTCGTGCGCTGGTCGACGGTCAACCCCACGACCTCTCGGACGAGCCGCCCAAGCTCAACAAACAGCAGAAGCACACGATCGACGTGGTGGTCGATCGGCTGCAGGTCAAGGAGTCGATGAAGCAGCGGCTCACCGAATCCGTCGAAGCTGCTCTGGCCTTGGCGGACGGCCTCGTCATCGCCGAGTTCGTCGACTCCGGCGAGTCGCGCCGGTTCTCCGAGCGCCTCGCTTGTCCGAACGACCACCCGCTCGCGGTCGACGAGCTCGAGCCGCGCTCGTTCTCCTTCAACGCGCCCTTCGGGGCATGCGCCGAGTGCCACGGCCTCGGGTCGCGCATGGAGGTCGACCCCGAACTCGTCGTCCCCGACGACGCCAAGACGCTGCTCGAGGGGGCCATCTCGGTCTGGACCTCGGCCAACGTCGCCGAGTACTTCGAGCGGCTGCTGGAGGCGCTGTCCGACGAGCTGGGCTTCCGGATGGACGTGCCCTACCGCGACCTGCCGGCCGACGTCCGTGACGTCCTCATGTACGGCCGGGGCACCAAGGTGCACGTCCGCTACAAGAGCCGCTACGGGCGCGAGCGGTCGTACTACACGACGTTCGAGGGCGCGGTCAGCAACCTGCAACGTCGCCATGCCGAGACCGAGTCCGACCTCAGCCGTGAGCGGCTGGAGGGCTTCATGCGTGAGGTCCCGTGCCCTGAATGCCAGGGGACGCGGCTCAAGCCGGTGATCCGGGCGGTGCTGCTGAACAACGAGGCCGCCGGTCCCAAGAACATCGCCGAGGTCAGTGCCCTGAGCATCGCTGAAGCGGCCGAGTACCTGCGCAACCTCGATATGACCGACCGTGAGCGCCAGATCGGCGAGCGCGTGCTCAAGGAGATCCACGAGCGGCTTCGGTTCCTGCTCGACGTCGGGCTCGACTACCTGAGCCTCGACCGTGCCGCCGGCTCGCTGTCGGGCGGTGAGGCACAGCGCATCCGGCTCGCCACCCAGATCGGGGCCGGCCTCGTCGGGGTGCTCTACGTGCTCGACGAGCCGTCGATCGGCCTGCACCAGCGCGACAACCATCGGCTCATCGAGACACTCGTGCGTCTCAAGAACCTTGGCAACACCCTGATCGTCGTCGAGCACGACGAAGACACCATCCGCACCGCCGACTGGGTCGTCGACATCGGCCCGGGGGCGGGGGAGCACGGTGGCCAGATCATCGTGTCGGGCACCGTCGACGACCTGCTGGCCAGCAAGGACTCCATCACCGGCCAGTACCTGTCACGGCGCGAGCAGATCGCGGTCCCGGCGGTGCGGCGGCCGCAGGAGCCCGGCCGGTCACTCGTCGTGCGCGGCGCACGCGAGCACAACCTGCAGGACATCGACGTCGCGTTTCCGCTCGGCCAGTTCATCGCGGTCACCGGAGTCTCCGGCTCCGGCAAGTCGACGCTGGTCAACGACATCCTCTACACGTCGTTGGCACGCCAGATCTATGGCTCGCGCACCATCCCCGGTCGCCACCGCGACATCGAGGGCGTCGAGAACGTCGACAAGGTCATCCACGTCGACCAGTCGCCCATCGGCCGGACGCCGCGTTCCAACCCGGCCACCTACACCGGGGTCTTCGATCACGTCCGAAAGCTGTTCGCGCAGACGCCGGAGGCCAAGATGCGCGGCTACCAGCAGGGCCGGTTCTCGTTCAACGTCAAGGGCGGACGCTGCGAGGCATGCTCCGGCGACGGCACCATCAAGATCGAGATGAACTTCCTCCCGGACGTCTACGT
>JBJMIJ010000010.1:0-6818 GCA_045806885.1 Aeromicrobium sp. | reverse complement strand
CTGGCCCACCTCGACGACCTCGCTCGGGTGGTCGATGTGCTTCCAGGACAGCTCGGACACGTGGACGAGGCCGTCGACGCCACCGAGGTCGACGAACGCACCGAAGTTGACGATCGAGGAGATGACGCCCTTGCGGATCTGGCCCTTGGCCAGCTCGTCCAGGAACTTCTGGCGAACGGCCGACTGCGTCTGCTCGAGCCAGGCACGGCGCGACAGGACCACGTTGTTGCGGTTCTTGTCGAGCTCGATGATCTTGGCTTCGATCTTCTGGCCGATGTACGGGTCGAGGTCGCGCACGCGTCGCATCTCGACCAGCGATGCCGGCAGGAAGCCGCGCAGGCCGATGTCGAGGATGAGGCCGCCCTTGACGACCTCGATGACGGTGCCTTCGACGACGCCGTCCTCGGCCTTGACCTTCTCGATGTCGCCCCAGGCGCGCTCGTACTGGGCGCGCTTCTTGGACAGGATCAGACGGCCCTCCTTGTCCTCCTTCTGGAGAACGAGGGCTTCAACGGCGTCTCCGACGGAAACGACCTCATTGGGGTCGACGTCGTGCTTGATGCTCAGCTCGCGCGAGGGGATGACGCCCTCGGTCTTGTAGCCGATGTCGAGGAGAACCTCGTCACGGTCCACCTTGACGATGGTGCCGTTGACGATGTCGCCGTCGTTGAACTGGATGATGGTCGCTTCAATGGCGGCGAGGAAGTCTTCTGCGCTGCCGATGTCGTTGACCGCTACCTGCGGGGCCACGTGGGCCTCCGGTGGGGCGATGCTCATAGGTTGATGGGCTCCGATGGACAAACGTTAGTGGGTGGACAGATTCGAATAGTGCGCACAGCAAAGCCGTGCTTGGTCAAGCGTAGTCGGTGGTTGCTTTCGCAGGTCAGGCGGGGTGAAAAGGCTTCAGTCCACCGCGAAGAACGCCGCCAAGGCCCTCGAGTACAGGTCGACATCCTCGGCGGCCATGAACTCGCGACAGGAGTGCATCGCCAGCTGCGGCGCGCCGACATCGACCGTCGCGATCCCGGTCCGGGCGGCGCTCAGAGGGCCGATGGTCGACCCGCACGGCAGGTCGGCACGGTGCACATATCGCTGCAGCGGGACCTCAGCGTGCTCGCAGGCCCGCGCGAAGAGGGCCATGCCGCGAGCTTCCGACGCGTACCGGAGATTCTGGTTCACCTTGAGCACCGGTCCGCCGCCCAGGGCGATCGGGTGCAACGGCTCGTGCTTTTCCCGGTAATTGGGATGGGTCGCATGTGCCATGTCGCCGGAGGCGCACCAGGACGCGGCAAGCGCCCGGTGATATTCCTCACGACCCCCACCCGCGGCCGCGACGACGCGCTCCAGGGTCGTCGCGAGGAAGTCCGACTGGGCTCCTCGCTCACTTGCGCTGCCCACCTCCTCGTGGTCGAACAGTGCGAGCACGGGCTGGAACGGCCCCGCCGACGAGCGGACAAAGGCCTCGAGGCCGGAGAAGCACGTGACCAGGTTGTCGAGCCGCGGCGCGGAGATGAAGTCGCGGCGTTCGCCGGTCAACGCACTCGCCTGGAGATCGAAGGCCATCAGCTCGAAGCCGAGTACTTGGGCCGCGTCCACCCCCGACCCGGCTGTGAGCCACGGCAGAAATCCGGCGGGTTCAACGGCCCAGATGGCATTGAGGTGTCGCTGCGGATCAAGGTCGCGGTCCTTGGCCTCCCGGTCGAGATGGATGGCGAGGTGCGACACGCGAAGGGTTGGCTCGTCGATCCGCACGAGGCGCGTGGTGCCGTCGCGCAGCGCGAGCCGGCCGGCAATGCCCAGGTCGCGGTCGAACCACGACCGCAGGATCGCGCCGCCGTAGGGCTCGAGCGCGACGACACCAAGAGGCGCATCGACGTCGTGGTGCTGCTTCAGCCGCAGATTGGGACTGTCGGTGTGCGCGCCGACCACCCGGAACCCGGCGGTCGGGTCGCCGCCGGCGCGCCAGGCCACGAGCGAGCCGCTGCGCACGACGTAGAAGTCGCCGGCGGTCGTCGGCCAGGCGTCGCTCTCCTGGAGACGGGTGAATCCGGCGGAGTCGAGATCCTCGGCGACCGTCTCCACCGCATGAAACGGCGTCGGTGAACTGTCGATGAAGCGGAGGAGACGGTCCGCGCCGGTCGAGCTCATGCGCCGACACTAGCCGTCCCCGCAGCTAAGGTGAGCCGGTGACCGCGCGTACCCGCACCACGGCGATCGTCGCCGGCGGACAGGTGGCCATGAATGCCGCGGCGTACGTGTTCAGCCTCATCGCGGCGCGCCTGCTGATCCCGGCCGAGTTCGGCGCCGTCACGGCGCTGCTGAGCATCCTGCAGATGGGCGTGGTCGCTTCCCTCGGGCTGCAGGCCGCCGCCGCGCGCCGCATCGCCGTCGCGCCCGAACAGCGCCAGGAGACGGTCAGCACGGTCGTCCGCTCGACGATGCTCGCGTCGTTGGCCGTCGGCGTCGTCGGCGTCATCGCCTCGCCTGTCATCGCGTGGGTGCTCCACCTAGACTCGTGGTGGCCAGCGCTGCTGTGCGCCGCCACGCTGATGCCACTCACCGCCATGGGCGGGTTCATCGGCATCGCGCAGGGCTCGGAGAAGTGGCACGTCGTGACGGCCGTCTCGGTCGCGAACGGCTTCGGCCGCCTGCTTGCCGGCGTGGCCGCGCTGCTCATCCACCCGAGCGTCACGAGCGCCATGATCGGCATTGCCGTCGGCGGCTGGGTCCCCGTCCTCGTCGGCATCCGCATGCTCGACTTCGGTTCCGCCACCGAAGACAGCCGCCGGCCGCTGCTGCGCGAGGCGCTCGTCGGGACGCACACCCTCTTCGCGTTCTATGTCCTGTGCAACATGGACGCGCTCATCGCCCGCAACCAGCTCGACGCACATCAGGCGGGTCTGTACGCCGGCGGGTTGATCCTCAACAAGGCGGCCCTCATGGCGCCCAGCTTTGTCGGCGTCCTCCTCTACCCGCGGTTCGCCACCGACGCGACGGCTGCATCGCTGCGCCTCGCCGTCACGATCGTCGCCGCGGTGGGGGCGGTGGCCACGGCTGTCACCGCGCTGCTGCCCGGCGTCGCGCTGGTGTTGGCCGGCGGCGCACAGTACGCGGAGGTCGCCCACCACCTCTGGCTCTTCACGATGGCCGGATCAGTGTGGGCCGTCGTTCAGGTGCTGGTCCTCGATGGGCTGGCTCGCCGGCGCAAGGGCGTCGCCCTCCTGACGTGGTTCGCGGTCGTGACGCTGCCGGCCCTCGTCGTGCTCACCCATGTGGGCCTGACCGGCCTCATCCTGATGGTGGGCATCGTGGGCGCGACCCTGGCCATGACCTTGGCGGTCACGCCGGACGGCCGTTAGGTTTCGGCTGATGCTGAGGTTCGTCCGCCAGACCCCGTGCGCCGTCCTGCTCGCGGTGCAGTTCCTCGGCGTGCTGCTCTACCCGTTCCTCGAAGAGTCCTTCCGCGGCCGTCAGCTGTTCGCGCTCTTCGGCATCCTCGTCCTGGGACTCGCCGTCTTCGCCGTACGAGCCACGCCGGCGTTGACGTGGATGGCAATCCTCCTGGCGTTGCCAGCCGTCGCCCTGCTGCTCATCCAGGTGGCGACGGACAACCAGAACCTGGCCATCTGGGCATCCGCGTTCGAAGCCGCGCTCTACTTCTACGGCGCAGCCGCCATGTTGCTGTACATGCTTGATGACGAGGTGGTCAGCACCGACGAGCTGTTCGCCATCGGCGCCGTGTTCACGCTGCTGGCGTGGGCGTTCGCTCACGCCTACGTCGTGCTGCAAGGCGTCGATCCGGGCGCCTTCAGCGGCGGCGGTTCGAGCCCGCGCACCTGGATCGAGCTGCTGTTCCTGTCGTTCACCACGCTGTCGAGCACCGGTCTGTCCGACATCGTCCCGGCGTCTGGCCACGCCCGGAGCATCAGCATGATCGAGCAGGTCGCCGGGCTGTTTTACATCGCGATGGTCGTCACGCGACTGGTCAGCCTCAACCAGCGCAACCGGATCTGACGGGCGGTCAGTGGCCGGCTTCGTGCCAGGTCCGGCCGACGCCGACTGACACGTCCAGCGGCACTGACATCTGCGCCGCTCCGGCCATCTCACGACGCACGAGCGTCTCGACGACGTCCCGCTCCCCCGGAGCGACCTCGAAGACGAGCTCGTCGTGCACCTGCAGCAGCATCCGCGACGCCAGGCCCTCGGCGGCCAGCGCACGCCGGCTGTTGAGCATGGCCACCTTGATGATGTCGGCGGCCGAGCCCTGGATCGGCGCGTTGAGCGCCATTCGCTCGGCCATCTCGCGGCGCTGCCGGTTGTCGCTCTGCAGGTCCGGCAGGTAGCGGCGCCGGCCCAGGATCGTCGCGGTGAACCCGGTCTGGCGGGCCTCGGCCACGACCCCGTGCAGGTACGTGCGCACGCCGCCGAACGTCTCGAAGTAGTCGTCCATCAAGGCCTGTGCCTCACCCGTGCCGATCCCCAGCTGCTGGCTGAGGCCGTAGGCCGACAAGCCGTAGGCCAACCCGTAGTTCATCGCCTTGATGCGCGCGCGGAGGGCACCGTCGATGTCAGACGGATCGCGCTCGAAGACCTTCGCCGCCATGACCGTGTGGAAGTCCTGCCCGTCGTTGAAGGCGGCGATGAGGCCGGCATCCTCCGACAGGTGCGCCATGATGCGCATCTCGATCTGGCTGTAGTCCGCGGTCAGCAGCGTCTCGAAGCCGGGCCCGACGACGAACGACTCGCGGATGCGGCGTCCCTGCTCGGTGCGGATCGGGATGTTCTGCAGGTTCGGGTCGGCCGAGCTCAGGCGCCCCGTGGCCGCCACCGTCTGCGAGTACGTGGTGTGGATGCGGCCGTCATCGCCCGTCGTCTTCTGCAGGCCTTCAACGGACTGGCGCAGCTTGGTGACGTCGCGGTGCCGGAGCAGCGCCTCCAGGAACGGGTGCTCGGTCGTCGCGAACAACCACTGCAACGCCTCGGCATCCGTGGTGTAGCCGGTCTTGGTCTTCTTGGTCCGCGGCATGCCGAGCTCGTCGTAGAGGACCTCCTGCAGCTGCTTGGGCGAACCGAGGTTCACCTCCCGCCCGATGGCGGCGTAGGCGTCGTTCTGCGCGCGCAGGATCTGCTCGCTGAACTCGGCGTGCAGGCGGTCGAGGTGATGGCCGTCAACGGCGATGCCGGCGATCTCCATCTCGAGCAGCACGTCGATCAACGGGAGCTCGACGTCGCGCAGCAGCGGCAGCGCGCCGCCGAGGTCGAGCTCGGACTCCAGGATGGCCCAGAGGTCCAGCGTCGCCTTGGCCCGTTGCGCGACGTCGCCCGATCCGTCATCGAGGAAACTCAGCTGGCCCGAGGCGGCTGCGGCCCCGCCGAGCTCGCGCTTGAGATAGCGCAGCGAGAGGTCGGCGAGGTCGTAGGAACGCTGGTCGGGCTTGACCAGATATGTGGCCAGCGCCGTGTCGGCGGCGACGCCGGCCACCGGCCAGCCCTGCGCGGCCAAGGCATGCATCTGTCCCTTTGCATCGTGCATGACCTTCGGCTTCGATGCGTCGGCCAGCCAGGCGATGAAGTCCGGATCGTCGAGCACCGCGACGTCGGCCCAGGCCGTTGCCCCGTCGGCCGTGGCGAACGCGACACCGTCGACGCGCGGATGGACGACCCGCGTCACGCCGCTCACCTCGAGCCCGACGAGCTCCTGCCCATGAGCGGAGAGCCAGGGCCCGACCGAGGACAGCTGCTCGACGTCGAGCTCCGCGCTCTGGGCGGCCGGGATCGCCGCCTCGTCGCCACCACCCAGATAGTCGAACAGCCGCGTGCGCAGCGCCGCGAACTCCAACGCGTCGAAGACCTCGTGGATCGCATCGCGATTCCAGTCCGTCGAGAAGGTGAGGTCTGCGGGACCGGCCGGCAGGTCCAGGTCGCACACCAGAGCGTTGATCCGCCGGTTGCGGATGACGTCGTCGAGGTGCTCCCGCAGCGACTCGCCCACCTTGCCGGGGATGTCGCCGGCGGCCGCGACCAGAGCGTTCAGCGTTCCATAGTTGGCGATCCACTTCGCCGCCGTCTTGGGTCCCACACCGGGCACACCCGGAAGGTTGTCGCTGGTCTCCCCCACCAACGCGGCGAGGTCGGGGTAGTTGGCCGGGGACACGCCGTATTTCTCCTGTACCGCACCCGGCGTCATACGCGCGAGGTCGGAGACGCCCTTGCGCGGGTACAGGACGGTGGTGGTGTCGCTGACCAGCTGCAGGGCATCGCGGTCGCCGGTGCAGATGAGCACGTCCATGCCGACATTGAGCGCCTGCGTCGCCAGCGTGCCGATGATGTCGTCGGCCTCGAAACCCTCCTTCTCGAAGGCCTGGATGCCGAGCGCGGCGCACACGTCCTTGATCAGCGAGATCTGGCCCTTGAACTCCTCCGGGCTCTTGGACCGGTTGGCCTTGTACTCGGCGTACTGCTCGGACCGGAACGTCTGACGAGAGACGTCGAAGGCCACCGCGACGTGCGTCGGGCTCTCGTCTCGCAGGACGTTGATCAGCATCGACGTGAACCCGAAGACGGCGTTGGTGTGCTGTCCGGTCGAGGTCGCGAAGTTCTCCATCGGCAGCGCGAAGAACGCGCGGTAGGCAACCGAGTGGCCGTCGATCAACAACAAGCGGTCGGCCCCAGAGTGCATGGAGGCGACTCTAGCCCCGGAAAAACGCGTGTAAACAGCGGGCCAAACCCTCGTCCGTGACCATGGCCCTGTGCTAGAAACGGCAGCGAAAACACCTTCGTCCGGACCTTCGGACGCCAACCATGGAGGAACTGTGACT
>JBJMIJ010000009.1:0-77325 GCA_045806885.1 Aeromicrobium sp. | reverse complement strand
GGGCCCGCGGGACGGCCTGTGGGTGGCCATCGTCGACCGCACGGATCTGAGCGTCCGCACGGTACGCACCGGGATCGAGGTCACGGTCCTCGTCACCGGATTCCTGCTTGGCGGCACCGTCGGCGTCGGCACCGTCCTCTACGCACTGGCCATCGGGCCGCTCGTCCAGTTCTTCCTCGAAGTCCTACCTAAGGAGGTCCACCATGTTCGCCCTCAGCTTCATCGCCGTTCTGTTCGCGCTGATCGTCCTGGCGCGGTGCACGTCCTGTAAGCACACGCGCCGCACGATGGTCACGGGCCGAGCGATCGACCCCTTCGGGCCACGCCGCGTCCGCTGACCACTAGCGGAACAGGAAGGCCAGCGTCGTCGGCAGCAGGCCGGCGACGAGCCATGGCGAGATCAGCGATCGACCGAGGATCAGCCGTACGCCGACGTACTGGAAGACCGCCAGCAGCCCGGACATGACCAGCAGGCCGGTCGCGTCGCCGGAGCGACCGATGTTGTCGTAGTGCCGAGACAGCCCGATGAGGGCGATGATCGCGTGCATTGTCACGACGCCGAAGACGATCGCGCCGACCCGTCGGCGAACCTTGTTGAGCGCGTCCTGCTCGACCTGCGTCAGGCGCCTCGGCTGGTGCTGGAGCTGGCGATTCGGAGACATCAGCGGCGGGTCGCAATCAGAAGGGAGGCGTCGGCGTCGATGAGGAGCTCGACGGCGACGAAGCGGTCATCCATGAGCCATTGCTCCCGGATGTGGTCGACGTGCCCGTCGACGATCGGCGGCCAGTGCGACGACGGGACGAAGTCGTCGAGCACGGCGATGCCGCCGGGCTGAATGAGGTCGGCCAGCGCGTCGATGTTCGCCATGACCTCACGGACGTCCACGAACAGCAGAGAGAACGGCGCGTACTGACCGAGGGTCGACCAGTCGCCGGAGATGATCTCGACGTTCTCGACGTCGGCGAACAGGTGCTGGACCTCCTCGGCGAGCCCCGAGTCGAGCTCGGCGCTGACGATGCGCGCCTTGGGCGGCGCGCCGGAGGCCAGCCAGGCCGAGCCGACGCCGGTGCCGGTGCCCAGTTCGGCCAATGTGCCGTCGCGGGACGCCGCCAGCGCTGCCAGGAGCCGGCCGGTCTCGCTGCGCGTCGAGGTGATGAAGCCGCGCTGCCGGGCCAGATCGAGGGCCTGCGCAACGAGCTCAGGCACGGCGTTCGGTCCAGTCACGGGTGAAGTCTCCCACGGTTCGGCACATGATTCGGCGGCGTGCCACATCGTGAGTTACCCTGATGCCCTATGCGGAAGCAGCTCGTAGTCATCGCTTGCCGCGGCAGGTCCATCTAGGGCCGTCCTGCCGCGGCGTTTGGCGTTGGCCCGAACGATTCCGCCGCAGGAACACTGATCACATCCGATCTCCATACCGGTCACCAGCCGGTTCGGCGGGACGTTCACCCACCGAATCAATTACTGACCAGTTAGGAGATACTCATGCCACCGGAATTGCTGGAATGGGGTCCGGCTCACCTGCGCGACGAAGCCCAGCCCGTCGAATTCGAGCCCGACGACCTTCCTGAAGACAACTGACATCTGCCTGAAAGAACCGTCATGACCCGCACGTTCTCGCTCGCCGTCATTCCCGGTGACGGCATCGGCCCCGAAGTCACCGCGGAGGCACTCACGGTGCTCGACGCCGTGGCGGCGCGCCACGACGTCACCTTCGAGCGCACGAAGTACGACCTCGGCGCGGAGCGCTACCTCGCGACCGGCGAGGTACTGCCTGACTCCGTCCTGGCCGAGATCCGCGGGCACGACGCGATCCTTCTGGGCGCGGTGGGCGGCAAGCCGGGTGACCCGAACCTACCGCCGGGCATCCTCGAGCGAGGCCTGTTGCTCAGGCTCCGGTTCGAACTGGACCACTACGTCAACCTCCGCCCGTCGAAGCTCTACCCGAGCTCGGCATCGCCCTTGGTCAACCCGGGCGAGGTCGACTTCGTCGTCGTGCGTGAGGGCACCGAGGGGCCGTACACCGGCAACGGCGGCGCCATCCGCGTCGGCACGCCGCAGGAAGTCGCCACCGAGGTCAGCCTGAACACCGCGTTCGGCGTCGAGCGGGTCGTCCGTGACGCGTTCGCGCGTGCCCAGGCGCGCCCGCGCAAGAAGCTGACGCTGGTCCACAAGACCAACGTCATCGTCAATGCCGGCAAGATCTGGACCCGGCTCGTTGCCGAGGTCGGCGCCGAATACCCCGACGTCGCCGTCGACTACCAGCACGTCGACGCGATGATGATCCACCTGGTCAACAACCCGTCCCAGTTCGACGTCATCGTGACCGACAACCTGTTCGGCGACATCATCACGGACCTCGCGGCCGCGATCACGGGCGGAATCGGCCTCGCGGCCAGCGGAAACGTCAATCCCGACCGGACGTCGCCCAGCATGTTCGAGCCGGTCCACGGCTCGGCTCCGGACATCGCCGGGCAGGCCAAGGCCGACCCCACGGCGGCGATCCTCTCCGCTGCGCTGCTGCTCGACCACCTCGGGCTTCCCGAGGCGGCCGCCGAGATCACCGCGGCCGTCGAAGCCGACATCGCCGAGCGCGGAACGTCGGTACGCTCGACGCCGGAAATCGGCGAGGCGATTGCCAAGCGTCTGTAAACCTCAACCAATACGGTGACCACCATGACAACTGAGACGGGCAGCTTCACCAGCCGTTTCGAGCCGAATCCTGCGGCGCTCTCGGACGCCCAGCGCGATGAGATCCTGGCGAACCCGGGCTTCGGGCTGTACTTCACCGACCACATGTTCCTGGCCGAGTGGACTCCCGAGACCGGCTGGGCCGACGCGCGCGTCGTGCCGTACGGCCCGCTGACGCTCGACCCGGCTGCCGCCGTCCTGCACTACGCGCAGGAGGTCTTCGAGGGACTCAAGGCGTATGCCCATGCTGACGGCTCGATCTGGCTGTTCCGGCCGGAGGCCAATGCCGCGCGGATGCAGCGCTCCTCGCACCGACTCGCGTTGCCCGAGCTGCCGACCGAGTGGTTCCTCGGGTCCATCCGCGCCCTGATCGAGGCGGACGGTGCCTGGGTGCCGCGCGGCGAGGAGAAGAGCCTCTATCTGCGGCCGTTCATGTTCGCGTCCGAGAAGTTCCTCGGCGTGCGGCCGGCGCACCACGTGACCTACTCGGTGATCGCATCGCCGGCCGGCGCCTACTTCGCCAGCGGCGTCAAGCCGGTCGACATCTGGCTGTCCACCGAATACGGACGTGCCGGCGCCGGTGGCACGGGCGCGGCCAAGTGCGGCGGCAACTACGCGTCGAGCCTGCTCCCGCAGCAGGAGGCCTACGCCAACGGCTGCGCGCAGGTCGCTTTCCTGGACGCGTCCGAGCACAAGTACGTCGAAGAGCTCGGCGGCATGAACCTGTACTTCGTCCACGCAGACGGGTCGATCGTCACGCCTGCGCTGTCCGGCTCGATCCTCGAGGGCATCACCCGCAACTCGATCCTGACGCTCGCCCGGGACCTCGGCCACGAGGTCACTGAGCGGCGCGTCACCATCGACGAATGGCGCGACGGAACGGCCGACGGCTCGATCGTCGAGGTCTTCGCGTGCGGCACCGCGGCCGTCGTCACGCCGATCGGCGCGCTGAAGTGGGAGGGCGGCCAGGCGGTGGCGGCCGAGGCCGAGACGTCCAAGGTGGCACACGCCATCCGGCAGGCGCTGGTCGACATCCAGTACGGCCGCGCCGAGGATCGCCACGGCTGGATGACCAAGGTCCGTTAGCTCGGACCCCTCTCCTGCCACGATGGCAGGGTGCATGGCCCCACCCGCACGGAGCACGACCTCCTTGGCGACCGCGAGGTGCCGGCCGATGTGTATTGGGGAGTCCACACGCTGCGCGCGCTGGAGAACTTCCCGATCACCGGCATCACCATCGACAGCATCCCGTTCCTGATCGAGGCGCTCGCCGCCGTCAAGCAGGCCGCGGCGACGGCCAATCACCAGCTCGGCCTGCTGGACGACGAGCGGTTCGATGCCATCCGGCAGGCGTGTGAGGAGATTCGCGAGGGCGCGCTACATGACCAGTTCGTCGTGGACGTGATCCAGGGCGGCGCGGGTACGTCGACCAACATGAACGCCAACGAGGTCATCGCCAACCGGGCGCTGGAGATCATGGGCCACGAGCGCGGCGAGTACGCATACCTGCATCCCAACGAGCATGTGAACCTCAGCCAGTCCACCAACGACGTCTATCCCACGGCGGTCAAGGTCGCCGTCATCCTGGCCGTCCGCGCGCTGCTTGAGGCGATGGAGATGCTGGAGCTGTCGTTCGGCCGCAAGGCGGACGAGTTCCACGACGTGCTCAAGATGGGGCGCACCCAGCTGCAGGACGCGGTCCCGATGACGCTGGGCCAGGAGTTCGCCACGTTCAGCGTGATGCTCGGGGAGGACCGTGCACGATTGTCCGAGGCCGTGCTCATGCTGCACGAGATCAACCTCGGCGCCACCGCGATCGGCACCCAGCTGAATGCGCCCGACGGCTACGTCGTTCTCGCGTGTGAGCACCTGGCGTCGTTGACTGGGATCCAGCTGGTCACGGCCATCGACCTGATCGAGGCGACGCAGGACTGCGGTGCCTTCGTCCACGTCTCCGGCGTGCTCAAGCGGGTCGCGGTCAAGCTTTCGAAGATGTGCAACGACCTGCGACTCCTGTCGTCCGGGCCGCGGGCCGGGCTGAATGCGATCAACCTGCCGCCGGTGCAAGCCGGGTCGAGCATCATGCCGGGCAAGGTGAACCCGGTGATCCCCGAGGTGGTCAACCAGGTCGCCTTCCAGGTCATCGGCCACGACGTGACGGTGACGATGGCGGCCGAGGCAGGGCAGCTGCAGCTGAACGCGTTCGAGCCGATCATTTGCTACTCGCTCGCCTCCGGCATCGGCCGGCTGCGCGAGGCCATGATCGTCCTCGCCACCCGCTGCGTCGACGGCATAACCGCGAACGTCGACGTCCTGCGGGCCGAGGTGGAGAACTCCATCGGCTTGGTTACGGCACTGAACCCGTACATCGGCTACCAGGCGGCGACGGAGGTGGCCAAGGAGGCGCTCGCCACCGGCCGGGGCGTGGCCGAGCTGGTGGTGGAGAAGGGACTGATGCCGCCGGAGGAGCTGGAGCGCATCCTACAGCCCACGGTGCTGGCGCATCTCGTCCCGAAACGCACGACCTGACCTGGACGCATCTTTATACATACGTGCGTACTGACGAACGATGTATCGACGTTTAGGCCGCCAGAGCCGCCAAAACGTCAATACATCGCGCACCGACGGTGGCAACGCATCTATGTATAAAGATGCGTCCAGTCGCTTAGGCGAAGAGGACCTCGGCCGGGTTCTGGAGCAGTTCGACGATGAGCCGGTGGGGCCCGGGGTCGTACGAGATGACGAGGTCGATCGCGCGGTCCTTTGGCGTCGTGACGGCCTCGGGGTCGCCCAGGCCGAAGGCGATGTCGCGGAGCGTGACCGTCGCCGGCCCGACCGGATCGTTCTCGGGCCACTCGACGATGAGCCGGTGCGCGAGTCCGGCGACGACTGCGTCGACCATCGCGTGCGTTTCCCGGTCGACATCGACGACCGTGACCTCCGGTAGCCCGAACTGGGAGAGTCCGTCGGTCCGCAGCAGGCCGGTGTCGAGGTCGTCGTAGTCGAGGACGTACCACTGCTGCGCCTGCGCGAGTGAGACCTGCTCCGGCGCCAGCTCCAGGATGCGCGGGGGGAGCAGCTCCACGACGACGCCGTCGTGCGTGGCGGCGAGCCCCAGCGCGTGAATGCGAGCGTCACGGACCGCCTCGGCGATGTCCTTCGTCGGCGCCTGACAGGTGATGAGCAACTGGTGCGGACGCTCCCGCAACCGGGCCAGCGCCTGGGCCGACGACCCGTAGCGGCGGAGCAGGGCCTCGCTCGGCATCGGGAAGTCGTCCTCGTGGTCCAGCGGCGCGGTCGTCATGAGCGCGTAGGACGCGGTGCTCACGTCCGGGATGGGCACGGGTCTGGCTGTCATGGCGCGGTCAGTCTAGACTCGTTCACGATGAACACGATCTCGATCATCATTCGACAGCGCGCCGGGCTCTAGACAATCCCCCGCAAGCGGGAGGTACCCCCATCCGCCCGACGCGCCGCCCTCCATGTCTGGGGGGCTTTTTTGTTGGGAAAATCAGCACGAACGAGCAGAAGGAAGAAGTGACGTGAAGTCGGTCGACATCTTTGACACGACCATGCGTGACGGCGCCCAGCAGGAGGGGCTGAACCTCTCCGTGCAGGACAAGCTGCACATCGCGCGTCATCTCGACGATCTCGGCGTCGACTTCATCGAGGGCGGCTGGCCCGGCGCCATTCCCAAGGACACCGAGTTCTTCCGGCTGGCGACCACCGAGATCGACTTCAAGCACGCGACGCTCGTGGCCTTCGGCGCAACCCGCAAGGCCAACGCCGTGGCCGCCGAGGATCCGCAGGTCCTGGCGCTGCGCGACTCGAACGCGCCGGTCGTCTGCCTAGTCGCCAAGAGCCATGACAAGCACGTCGACCTGGCCCTGCGCACCACGCTCGAGGAAAACTTGGCGATGGTGCGGGACACCGTCGAGTTCCTGCGGAGCGAAGGCCGACGGGTCTTCGTCGACTGCGAGCACTTCTTCAACGGCTACCTCGACAATCCCGATTACGCGACGCAGGTGGTCCGGACGGCCGCGGACGCCGGTGCCGAGGTCGTCGTGCTCTGCGACACCAACGGCGGCATGCTGCCGCACCAGGTCGGCGACATCGTCGGCAAGGTGCTGGCGGACACCGGTGCGACGCTGGGCATCCATGCGCAGGACGACACCGGGTGTGCCGTCGCCAACTCCATCGCCGCCGTCCTCTCCGGGGCGAAGCAGGTGCAGGGGACGATGAACGGTTACGGCGAGCGCACCGGCAACGCCAACCTCGTCAGCTGCGTCGCGAATCTGCAGCTGAAGCTGGGGCTGTCGGTCCTGCCCGACGGCAAGCTCGCGGAGGCCACCCGCATCTCGCATGCGGTCTCCGAGATCACCAACTACCCACCGGACGCGCGCCAGCCGTACACCGGCTCCTCCGCGTTCGCGCACAAAGCCGGGCTGCACGCCAGTGCGATCAAGGTCGACCCTGACCTGTACCAGCACATCGACCCGGCGCTGGTCGGCAACGACATGCGCCTGCTCGTCTCGGAGATGGCCGGCCGCGCGACCATCGAGCTGCGCGGTCGCGATCTCGGCTACGACATGGCCGCCAATCCCGAGAAGCTGGCTCGCGTCCTCGATCGGGTCAAGGAGATGGAGCAGGCCGGATACACCTTCGAGGCCGCCGACGCTTCATTCGAGCTGCTGCTGGCCGAGGAGATGGAGGGCGCCCGCCCGTCCTACTTCGACGTCGAGTCGTGGCGGGTGATCGCGGAGTCAGCCAGCGGGGGAGCGGCAGCGGCGGCCGAGGCCACCGTCAAGGTCCGCGCCGGCGGCGAGCGGTTCGCGGTGATCGGCGAGGGCAACGGTCCGGTGAACGCGCTCGACCACGCGCTGCGCCAGGCCATCGAGCGGGTGTACCCGGACGTCGCGCAGTTCCGGCTCACCGACTTCCGGGTGCGCATCCTGGATCAGGGGCGGGGGACTGACTCAGTCACCCGCGTCCTCATCGAGACCACGGATGGCAAGGACTCCTGGGTCACGGTCGGCGTGGGCGCCAACATCATCGAAGCCTCCTGGGAGGCACTGCTCGACGCCCTGACGTACGGCTTGCGCCTGCACGGCGTCGCGGTGCGCAGCTCGTAGGACGCGATTCAGATTGCGGCGAGCCGCTGGTTGGACATGCCGGGCCCGTAGTGCTGGCGCAGGTCGACCTTGCGTTCCAGGTCGTCGATGACCGTTTCGGCGAAGTTGGTCTGGTAGAGCTGCGCGCAGCTGCCAAGCCCGCCCGGGCTGAAGACGTTGACCTCCATCAGCTTGTTGCCGACGATGTCGAGCCCAGCCAGGAACATGCCGTCCTGCACCAGCTTGGGTTGGACGACGTGGACAAGCCGCAGCATCTCGTCCGTCACGGTGACCTTGGTCGCCTTGCCGCCGACGCTCATGTTGGACCTGAGGTCGGAGCCCTTGTTCACCCGGCGGAAGGCGGCATAGCGCCCATCGCGCATCAGCGGCTCGCCGTTCATCACGAACATCCGGACGTCGCCCTTGCCGGCCTCGGCGAGGAACTCTTGGGCGACGACATAGCCGTCGCGCGAGATGGCCTCGAAGATCTGGGCCATGTTGGGCGATTCCGCACTCGAGACCTGGAAGACGCCGCTGCCGCCGGAACCCTGCAACGGCTTGAGGACGGCACGCCCGCCGAGCTCCTCGACGAACTCCTTGATCATCTTCTCGTCGCGGGAGATCAACGTTCGCGGCCGGACGACTTCAGGGAAGTGCTGGAAGTACGCCTTGTTGAGCGCGTTGGCCAGATGCCAGGGATCGTTGACGACCAGCACGCCGCTCGCGGCCATCAGCTGCCCGAAGGCCACGCCGGCCATGCCCGCCCACGCGCGCTCGCCGGTTTCGTCGGCCGGGTCGCTGCGCAGCAGGACGACATCGAGCGCTCCCAGGTCCAGTCGTTCGGGTTCGCGTTCCTGCACGGCGGCGAGATAGGCCTCGTGGGTCGGGCGCTTCTTCTTGCGCATGGCAGGCCGGGCGAGCGCGACCGGTGAGCCGTCCGGCTCCAGCGCGAAGTCGCCGACGCCGATGAACCAGGCGTCGTGTCCCATGTGCGTCGCCGTCAGGGCGAGGCGCACCGTCGTGTAGACCGGCAGCTCGGTCGCGGTGTCGTTGACGACGAAGCCGATCTTCATCGGATCGCCCCGATCAGCTCGGCGACCCCGGTGATCGAGGATGCCATGGCGAGCCGTTCGGCCGTGGCCGGGAAGTCCATGAATCGCGGGAGCAGCCGCGGCTGCGTGAGGACGCCGCGCTCCCGGAGTTCCATCACGACCGGGACCTGCTCGAGCGACAGCTTTCCCATCCAGAGTGGATCGAGGTCCCCGCCGCGGCGCAGGTGCTCGAGAACCCGCAGGAACCCGCGCAGGTAGATCGCGTCCTTGGTGAGGCCTCCGGAGCGGAACACGCGCATCGTGGTCGTGAAGGCGCTCTGCGGGGAGAAGCCTTGGTGCACGAGGGTGTCATAGACACCAGCAAAGGAGTCGCCGTCGAGCATGCGCCGCACCGCCACCACGCGCGCGGCCAGCTGGCGGAGCCGGAACCCGGAGAGCCCGCCAACCAGCAGTTCGGCCAGCACGGCGAGCCCTTCCTGCGTCTCCTCGTACCCGGCGAGGCCGGAGGCCATCATCGCGATCGACTGGAACCGCCCGTTCGCGTACGTCAGGAGGTGCGTGCCCACCTCGTGCTGCAGGAGGGCCTCGACGCGGCTTGGCCGGATGCGGGTGGTCGCGCTGATGAACAGGACGCTCCCGGACACCATGACGCCGGCCACGTCGGGCCGGATGTCGACGTGCACCCGGAGGTCCGGCTCGAGCTTCCGGTAGTGGGTCAGCTCGAACTCGGCCAGCTCCGCGAAGTGCGCGGCCTGGACACGCGCACCTGATTCGTTCTCCGGCACGGGAACTCCGTCGAGAATCGCCGTGGCATCACGCACGAGGTCCGTGCTGATGGGTCCGTACAACTCCTGGCTCAGCCGGGGGAAGTCGGCGCTCCCGCGGGCCTGCAGCATCTCGATCTGCAACGCGACCTCACGATGCTTGGCCATCAGCAGCGATCGCAGGGCGCTGTCCTCAACGCCGCTCAGGTCGATGGCCTGGAGCTCGGCCAAGAGCACTGCGGGAGCATCCTCGAGCTCGCGATAGGTGAAGACCGGCTGGGTGATCTCGCCGCGCAGGAACGCCTTGCGCTGCTCCTCGACGTTGCCCGGGGTGAGGTCGAGGACGAACCGGAAGTTCTCGGCCACGTTCGCGAGGGCATGCTCGACGGCCAGGTCGCCCCGCGTCGGTGCGACGGCGGCCATCACGCGGCCCTCCGCAGTGCGTCCTGGACGGGCGGAATCGCCTGCCGGAGGGCGGATGCCAGCTGGTCGAGACGAGCCTCATCGACGTCGCCCGTCCATTCGTCCATGAACGTCTTCTTGAACTCGATGGCCAAGGCGCAACCGGTGGAGGGGTAATGGGTGTGGACCCACCGGGCGAGGTCTCCGCCGCGGAAGGCGACGTTCTCGCGCACGTCGAGCGCGCTGCCGCCGACGTCGAACCGGCCGAATGCGCCCATGAGCGCGTCGACGACGGGGCGCCATCTCGGACGCATCGATCCCGTCCCGACGTTGACGTCGGGGTTGCCCAGCAGGGGAGCCGGTGGGGCGTCCGGCCCGCCGCGTCGGTGGTTGTAGGAATGCACGTCGAACACCACGAACGGGCCGGTCGCGGCGAGCTGGTCGAGGTGCGCAGCGAGCGCTGCGTAGAACTGGTCGTGGATGGCGAGTGAGCGGTCGATGAGGTCGGGCGGGGGTTCGCTGCGCCATACCTGCAGGCCCCACGCGTCCTCGGCCGTCCGATACACCGCTTTTTCGCGTGGGCGGTTCAGGTCGACCTCGAAGCGTGACCGGTAGCTGACCAGCCGGAAGTCCGCGCTGGCAGCGAGCAGGTCGGTGTGTGGATCCTCCTCGCGCCGCCTCGATGCATCGTCGAGCCCGAGCACCTCGGCTACTTCGGGACGAACATCGTGGCCGGCGTGGATTGCGGTCGCGAGCACTCGGGCATGGCGGTCGCCGGTGAAGGAGAACGGGGACGCGCTGCGAAGCCGATCTGTCACTGTGTGCGGCCATTCGCTGGCGATACCGTCCGCGCTGCCCACGCCCGTCTCCTCATGTGGTCGGCGCCTGCAGATGGCGCTCTTCCAACGAGGAATACCCACGTTCACGCCTGCGCATGAGCCGAGCCGGGGCGTTCGCGGGACGCCTAAGGTTGAGCTGTGAGTCGGGGGAGCGGTCGACGCGGGTTGGTTCCCGGGCTGCTGCCGGTCCTCGCGTTCATGCTGGCGGCAGCGGGAATCTGGGCCTACGTCGCGGAAGATCGCGACGATGACGTCAAGCAGGCGACCGCAGCGGATGAGGCTGCCGGGCGGTATGTCTCCGACGTGGCCACCTTCCGCGCGCACGTGCTGCACCGCCTCGCGCGGCACCGCGGCGCCCATCCCGCCGAGCTGCGCGACATCCTCGACGAGGAGATCCCGAAGTTCCCAACCCTGCCGTCACCCGCGCCGCCGGGCGCAGAGGACTCGAAGTCCTATCAAGCGGCCGTGGAGACTTCGCGGACCGCGTTGAAACCCGTCGCGGACCTGCGCGCGCAGCTGGACACGGCCGCCCAGGCCGAGGCGTTCGTGGCGACGGCCAATCAGGCGTTGGAGCGGTCGATGAACGCGCTCCTGAGCACGGGACTCGTCTTCGATGTCGAGCCGGTGAAGTCGCGGACCTTGCCGGAGCTTCGCGCAGCCCTGGCTGACGTCCGGCGGGTGCCGGCCCCGGCCAAGGGCAAGCCGGCCGAACAGGCCGTCGTCGGGGCGATCTCGCACGCGATAGCGGAGGTTGAGACGTTGATCGACAAGATGGAGGCGGGCGGGTCCTACTCGTACGACCTGAGCGACGAGTTCACGGCCGCAGAGACCCAGGTGAAGGACTATGCGATTGACGTCGACGGGGACGTCCGCGAAGCCGTCGCGCGGCTGCGTGACGCGGCTTAAGCCTCGGCGTTCACCAGGAACTGGGCGGCCCGCTGAACGTACTCCCAGAACTCGGCGTCCTGCTCCGGCGGCAGCGCGACGGCGTCCAGTCCCTCGCGGAAGTGCTCGAGCCAACGGTCGCGGGCGTCGGGGGTGACCGCGAAGGGTGCATGGCGGATGCGCAGCCGGGGATGCCCGCGCTGATTCGAGTAGGTGGAGGGCCCGCCCCAGTACTGGACGAGGAACATGGTGAGGCGAGCGGCCGCGGGCCCGAGGTCCTCATCCGGGTAGAGCGGGCGCAGCACTGGGTCCTGCGCGACGCCTTCGTAGAACACCTCGACGACGCGCGCGACCGTCTCGTGGCCGCCGATCGAGGTGAAGAAGCTCGGCTCGTCAGTCATGTCCGCGTCTTGCTCCTGTCGACGCGGCCCTGGCTCTCATTGCCGATGCGGATGACCTCGCCGTTGCGGACGTACCAAACCGTCCCCTGCACGTCCCGCAGCCGGGTGACCCGGAGCCCGACGGCCTCGACGGTGCCATAGGCGTAGCCGGTGTCAACGACGTCACCCACGCCGAGCTGGTCCTCGAGGATCATGAACATGCCGGCCAGGAAGTCCTTGACGAAGTTCTGCGCACCGAATCCGAGGGCGACACCGACGATGCCGGCGCCGGTCAGTATCGGCGCGACGTTCACGCCCACCTCGGCGAGGATCATGATCGCGGCAATGCCGAGGACGACGGCCGACGAGATGCTTCGAAGCACCGAGCCCATGGTCATCGCTCGTTCGCGACGTCGGTCGGCGGCGCCGGGCCGGAGGTCGGCCAGCACCTCGCCGGCCTTCGTTCGTGCCAGCACGCTCGGAATTGAGCCTTCAGACGCGCGGCGAACCACGCGGTTGAGCGAGCGTCCGATCAGCCAGCGGATCACCAACGCGATGATGATGATCAGCAGGATCGCGATGGGACGGGCGACAAACCATTCGTACGCAGCGCCGGGCGGGATGTTCCACTCCCACGGCGGAGTTTCGACCCACGGCTGCTGAGTTCCTGGAGAAGCCATTACTCCAGACTAAAGGGGCCCGAGACGGGATTCATGTGAGCATGCTCGCACTGGTCGAGGGAGCGGGGTGGCTACGATGTCGGCCATGAACGCTCTCCGTGCTGCCCTTTCGGTCGTCGTTGCGTCCGTCATCGTGGCCGCGGCTTCGCCCGCATTTGCCGACTCGCCCAGCACCTGGAACTCCGGGCCGTCGCGCACGGTGCTCCAGAACATCGTCTTCTTCGGCGGCAGCGTGGGCGGCCTCTTCGTCGTCATCTCGCTCTTCGCCCTCCTGACGGCTCGGCACAACTTCGTGCCCGAACCGCCGGAGCCGGGTTCGGCCGTGGACCACCACGCTCACCACTGACCTCATTTCAGCTGTGGACGGAGCGTGCCGTCCACAGCTGCCGTCAGCGCGTGACGGCGCCGGGCGCATTGCTCGCAGGATCGACGAATGGAGTTCCTGCGCTCGTGGCTGCCATCTGTCGTCATCGGGATCCTTGTGCCGCTGGTCGGCCTCGGAGTGGCCGGGGTCTCGGGCTTGCCGGTGGATCGGCCGCAGGTGACCCGGCCCATCCGGCCGGTGTCGCGTCCCAGCCCGGCGCCGGCAAGCGTCGAGGCCTTCAGCGCCCCTCCCATTCCTGAGCCGGTCGCGCCGCCGGCGCCGCCTGCTGCCGCCCGGCCGCACCGCGCCCCCTCTCCACCCGAACCTCCGGCTGAGGGCAAGGCGCCTGAGCCGGCTCCGGCCCCTGCAGCGAGCCCGCCTCCGCCCGCAACGCCTCCGCCTCCGGTTCCTGCACCGCCTCCGTCACTACCGGTTGCGGTCGTCCCGTCGCCGCCGCCACCGGCCGCGCCGAGCCCTGCGCCGATCACGGTTCCGGGCCAGGTCGTCAACCTGTCGCCATGGAAGCTGACCCTTCCCGTCGGGCCGAAGGACCATCCGCTTGAGGTGAGGCAGCCGGAGCTCGCCAGCTTCAGTGATCCCGAGGCGTTCCGGCTCGACGGGGTGCCGCCGACGGGCGTGGCCTTCCGCGCCCGGGTGGGCGGGGTCACCACGAAGAACTCGCACTATCCCCGCTCGGAGCTCCGCGAGATGACCGCGGACGGCTCTGCCGAGGCAGCGTGGTCGAATGCCGCCGGTACCCACGTCATGACGATCACGGAGGCGATCACGGCGTTGCCCGCGGGCAAGCCGCACGTGGTCGCCGGCCAGGTCCACGACGCCGACGACGACGTGGTGATGATCCGGTTGGAGGCTGGCCGGCTGTTCGTCGAAGCCGATGGTCACGACGCCGGTGTGCTCGACCCGGCATACCAACTGGGCACGCGCTTCACCGTCGAAGTCTCGGCGACGCCAGCGGGTATCAAGGTCACGTACAACGGCGTGCGCACCGTCGACGTCCCCGTGGTCCGAAGCGGCCTCTACTTCAAGGCAGGCTGCTACACCCAGTCCAACCCGTCCCGCGGCGACTCACCCGACGCGTACGGCGAGGTCGTCATCTACGGGCTGACAGTGACCCATGGTTAGCCGCCGGATGCCTTCCGTGCCCGCAGGGCGCGGGCGAGATCATCCCTGCCCTCGCTGACGTAGCGGATGGCCGCCGCCGACGCCTTCGTCGACGCCAGCCACGCGTCCACCTTCGCCAGGGTCGCCTCCGAAGGGTTGGCCAGCGGGAACAGGTAGATCAGCGCCGTCTGGCCGATCCACACGCCCAACTCCTCAACGACCGTCTCGGCCATCTCGAGGTAGGTGTCGACGAACGGGTCGAGGACGGCGGCCTGGCCGGAGACCTGGAATGACGCGGCGATCTGCCGACGCGTCTCGTTGGGCGTGTCCGGGTCAACGGCCGCGCGGCGCCACGCCTCAGCCTTCGCCTGGGCCAACGGGCGGATGGCCAGCGCCGCGGCGGCGTTCTCCCGCCCGGAGTTCGTGTTGTCGCGTTCGAGCTCGTCGGCGATCTCCGCCTCGTCGGCTTGGCCGATGCGCGCCAATGCTTTGATCAGCGTCCAGCGGAGGTCGGCATCCACGTCGAGCCCATCGAGCCGGCCGTCGAGCAGCTTGCGCAGGTAGCCGGGGCCGGATGCGGCGGCGGCGTACGCGCGGACGAACGCGAGCTGGTGGTCGCTGCCTTGGCGGGCGTGCTTCACCAGGCGCCGCAGGCCGGCTTCCCATCGTTCCGCGACGGCCGGCTTGGCGTCCTCGGGTGTGAAGAGGGTGACGGCCGACTGACCCTGCCGCAGCAGGGCGGCGACGGCCGTCAGGTCGGATTCACCGCCGACGCCGGCGAGGACGAGCTCGATGAACTCGTGCGCCGGCAGCTCGGCGTCGCGCGTCATGTCCCAGGCCGATCCCCAGCACAGGGCGCGGGGGAGTGACTCCTCGAAGGTGTCGATGCTCTCGACCAGCGTCTCGAACGAGCGGTGATCGAGCCGGATCTTCGCGTACGTGAGGTCGTCGTCGTTGAGCAGGATCAGGTCGGGGACCTGGTGATCGAGCAGGTCGTTGACGGGCGTCGATGCTCCCCGGATGTCAACCTCGATGCGCTCGGTCCGGACAAGCTGGCCCTCGATCCGGTTGTACAGGCCAATGGCGATGCGGTGGCGCCGCAGCAGCGGGTACTCCGCGTTGGCGGTCTGTTCGACGGCGAACCGGGTGAAGTGGTCGTTCTCGTCGACCTCGAAGTCGGCGCGCAGCGTGTTGACGCCCGACGTCTGCAGCCATTCGTCCGCCCAGTCGCCCAGCTCGCGACCGGAGGCCTGCTCCAGCTCGACGAGGAGATCGCTGAGCTCGGTGTTGCCGTAGGCGTGCTTCGCGAAGTACGCCCGCAGCCCGGCGAAGAAGTCCTTCTCGCCAACCCATGCGACCAGCTGCTTCAGGGCGGACGCGCCCTTGGCGTAGGTGATGCCGTCGAAGTTGGCTTCGACCGCGTGCAGGTCGTAGTTGTCGGCCGCGATCGGGTGTGTGGACGGGAGCTGGTCCTGCCGATAAGCCCAGTTCTTGCGGTTGTTCGTGAACCCAGTCCACGCGTCGGTGAATCGGGTCGCATGGGCGGACGAGTGGTGGGCGGCGAACTCGGCGAACGACTCGTTGAGCCAGAGGTCGTCCCACCACTTCATCGTGACGAGATCGCCGAACCACATGTGCGCCATCTCGTGCAGGATCGTGTTGGCCCGCTGCTCGTAGGCGGCGATGGTCTGGCGGCTGCGGAAGATCAGCTCGTCGCGGAAGGTGACGCAGCCGGCATTCTCCATCGCGCCCATGTTGTACTCGGGCACGAACAGCTGGTCGTACTTGCCGAACGGGTAGCCCATCTCGAAGGCGCCCTCGAAGAACCCGAAGCCCTGCTTTGTGATGGTGAAGATCTCGTCGGCATCGAGGTGTTCCACCAGGGACTGACGGCAGAAGACGCCGAGCGGGATGTCGCCGTATTCGCCGGAGTAGGTGTCGGTGACCCGGTGGTAGTCGCCGGCCACGAGAGCCGTGATGTACGTCGACATCTTCTTCGTCGGCGCGAAACGCCAAGTGGCGACGCCCTCGCGGACCGGCTCGGGCGTGGGCGTGGGGGAGTTGGACGTCACCGACCAGTGCGCCGGTGCCGTTACGTGGAACTCGAACGTCGCCTTCAGGTCGGGCTGCTCGAAGGTCGTGAACACCCGGCGAGCGTCGGGCACCTCGAACTGGGTGTAGAGGTAGACCCGGTGGTCTACCGGGTCTACGAATCGGTGCAGGCCCTCGCCGGAGTGCGAGTAGGCGCAGGTGGCCTCGACTCGCAGCTCGTTCTCGGCCTGCAGGTCGTGCAGTGGAATGCGGCTGTCGGCGTAGGTCGCCGGGTCGATGTTGATGCCGTTGAGCGTGATCGACGCGATCTCGCCGTCGACCAGATCGACGAACGTGGACCCGCCGGGTGTGGCGGCGAAGCGGATCGTCGTGACCGAGCCGAATCGTCCCCCGCTGCGCGTATCAAGCGTCGCAGCGGAAGGTGCCCCCACGGTGGACTGCCCAGAAAGATCGAGTTCAACGACGTAGTTGCTGGGGGTAACAACGGCCGCGCGCTGCTGCGCCTCTTCACGAGTCAGGTTCGTTCCGGGCATGACGTTCACCCTATGGGTCGGGTGTGCGACACACTTGTCCCGTGCACATCCCCTTCGCTGTCTCGGAGCGATCCACCGTCGGGATCGAGTGGGAGCTGGCCCTGGTCGACGCCGACTCGGGGGATCTCCGGCAGGTCGCGATGACGGTTCTGGACGCCGTCCGGCCGGCAGGTGCGGACGAGCACCCGTTCATCAAGCAGGAGCTGCTGCTCAACACCGTCGAGGTCGTCTCCGGCGTCGGACACAACGTGGCGCAGGCCGGAGCGGACCTGCAGCGTGCCGTCGACGAGATCCGCGAGGTCACCGACCCGCTCCGTGTCGAGTTGATGTGCGCCGGCACCCATCCGTTCGCGCGCTGGGACCACCAGAAGATGACGAACAAGGCGCGCTACCAGACGCTGATTGACCGCACTCAATGGTGGGGACGGCAGATGCTCATCTACGGCGTCCACGTGCACGTCGGCATCGAGGATCGCGACAAGGTCCTGCCGATCAGTGCCGCGATGCTGTCCTACTACGGCCACCTCCAGGCGCTGAGCGCCTCCTCGCCGTTCTGGGGCGGCGAGGACACCGGCTACGCCTCCAACCGCGCCCTGATGTTCCAGCAGCTCCCCACCGCCGGGTTGCCCTTCCAGTTCCAGCGCTGGTCCGAGTTCGAGGGGTACGCCGCCGACCTGCTCAAGACCGGCGTGATCGACCAGCTGGACGAGATCCGGTGGGACCTGCGTCCCTCGCCGAAGTTCGGCACCCTCGAAGTACGCGTCTGCGACGGCATCCCCACGCTCGATGAGGTTCTGAGCATCTCGGCGCTGACGCACTGCCTGGTCGAGTATTTCTCTTCCGAGCTTGACGCCGGCCGCAAGCTGCCCAACCTGCCGCCGTGGTTCTCGCAGGAGAACAAGTGGCGGTCCGCGCGCTACGGCATGGACTCGATCCTCATCCTGAACGAGCAGGCGGACGAAGAGCTGGTCACGACCGACCTCAAGCGGCTTCTCGGACAGCTGGAGCCGGTGGCCGACCGGCTCGGCTGCCTGGCCGAGCTGGATGGCATCAACGGGATCATCTCCGCCGGCGCGTCCTACCAACGGCAGCGTGCGGTCGCCGAGCGGCACCAGGGGGCGCTCGACGCCGTGGTCGCCTCCCTCGTCGCTGAGATGCGCGCCGGACATCCGCTACCGGCAGCCTGATGGGGACTGACAGAATCCAGCCATGCGCGTCCACCTCGCCGCCGACCACGCCGGCTACGAACTGAAGTCCCACCTCGTCGAATGGCTCACCGCCCAGGGGCACGAGCCGGTCGACCACGGCGCTCACGAGTACGACGCGCTCGACGACTACCCGCCGTTCTGCGTGCATGCGGCCGAGGCAGTCGTCGCCGACCCGGGCTCGCTCGGCATCGTGATCGGTGGCTCGGGCAACGGCGAGCAGATCGCCGCGAACAAGGTCGAGGGTATTCGGGCCGCGCTCGCGTGGAGCACCGAGACGGCGTCGCTCGCGCGCCAGCACAACAACGCGCAGGTGGTCTCTGTGGGAGCGCGGATGCACAGCGTGGACGAGGCCACGGCCATCGTCGAGGCGTTCCTGACGACCGAGTGGAGCGACGAGCCCCGACACCAGCGACGCATCGACATGCTGCTCGACTACGAGCGGACCGGCGCGATCTGATGTCCGCCCGCGTCGCGATCGTCGGCGGAGGTCCCGGCGGGTATGAAGCGGCTCTGGTGGCTGCCCGGCTCGGTGCCGAGGTCACGCTGATCGAACGCGACGGTCCCGGCGGGTCGGCGGTGCTCACGGACTGTGTCCCGAGCAAGACGCTGATCGCGACCTCCGACCTGCTCGACGGCGGGCGGTCGGCCGCCGAGCTCGGCATCGACGTCCCCGCCGAGGCTCAGGTCAACCTCGCCGCTGTCAACGAGCGTGTGCTCGGGCTGGCCAAGGCCCAGTCGGACGACATCGCCGAACGGCTGAAGGTGAGCGGCGTCGAGGTCGTGTCCGGCATCGGACGGCTCGACCGCACCGGTGGTGTCGTCGTCACTGCCGAGCAGGGGGAGCGGTATGTCCCCGCCGACGGTGTCCTGATCGCCACGGGGGCGCATCCGCGCGTGGTCGATTCGGCGCGACCCGACGGCGAGCGCATCTTCACGTGGGAGCAGATCTATGGGCTGCGCGATCTGCCCGAGCACATGATCGTCGTTGGTTCCGGCGTCACGGGCGCCGAGTTCGCGAGTGCATACAACGGCCTCGGCTGTCGGGTCACGCTCGTGTCGAGTCGCGATCGAGTCCTGCCTGGCGAGGACCAGGATGCCGCGACGCTCATCGAGGATGTCTTCACCCGGCGCGGAATGGATGTGCTGGACAGGTCGCGGATGGCTGGGGTCGAGCGCGTCGGCGACGGCGTCCGGGTGGCGCTCGAGGACGGCCGGACGGTGGAGGGCAGCCACTGCCTTCTCGCCCTGGGATCCATCCCGAGCACGGCCGGGTTGGGGCTCGAGGCCGTCGGCGTGAACCTCGACGAGCAGGGCTTCATCAAGGTCGACCGGGTTTCTCGCACGAGCGCGCCCGGCATCTACGCCGCCGGCGACTGCACGGGCGTGTTCATGTTGGCGTCGGTTGCCGCGCAGCAGGGCCGCATCGCCATGGCGCACCTGCTCGGCGACGCGGTGAACCCGCTCGACCTGTCCAAGGTGTCCAGCAACATCTTCACGTCGCCGGAGATCGCGACCGTCGGCCCGTCGCAGGCCAAGCTGAACGAGGCGGGCCTGCACGTCGACGTCGCCATGCTTCCGCTCGCCACCAACCCGCGCGCCAAGATGCAGGGCCTGCACGAGGGATTCGTCAAGCTCTATTCGCGGAAGTCGACCGGCACGGTGCTCGGCGGTGTCATCGTCAGCCCACGCGCCAGCGAGCTGATCCATGTCGCCGCACTGGCGGTCGCGATGAGCCTCACCGTCGACCAGGTTGCCGACGCCTTCACCGTCTACCCGTCGCTGTCCGGGTCGGTCGCCGAAGCGGCCCGTCGGTTGCACCGCCAAGTCACTCTCTGACCGAAGCGGCTCTGACCTGCAGTTTTTCGTTACTGCAGACCACGCGGTAATTACACCGATGTGCTTCCGCAGGTCAGAAGCAGTCGTTTGTCAAAGGGCCAAAAAGGGTGTCCAATTTTCGGTCAGGCGGCTCTTTCACAACAGCCACACCAGTCACACCTTCCCCAACTGCCGCTCAGATTGGACTGATTCTCATGCGATCTCGGCGCGTTGTCTTGAGACTCGCTCCCTACGTCTTGACGGTCGGGCTCCTCGGCTCGACCCTGGCGTGGCAGGGCTCCCCAGCACGGTGGTTCGGCAGTGACGCCGCGACCGCCCCGAAGGTCGTGGTTGCGAACTACGACGTTCCGGCCACAGAGGCCGGTTCGGCTCCGGCTCCGGCCGCGACCGATCCAGCCCCAGCGCCGGCAGCTCCCGCTCCGGCCGCCGCGCCGACGCGATCGCCCGACGGTGGCTACGTCATCGCCGAGCTGCCGCAGCAGACGGTCACGCCGTTCTCGCTCGTCGGCGTGACGTGGGCCTCCGGCATGCCGCAGACGGCCGAGATCGAGGTGCAGTGGCACGGCAAGGCGGGCTGGTCGGCCTGGACCGACCTGCACCAGGACTTGGTCCCGGCCGAGGACGGCCCCGGTCGCCCAGGCACCGAGCCGCAGTGGGTCGACTGGGCGGACGGCATCGCCGTGCGCGTGACCAGCGCCGCGCCGGCGACTCCGGTGGACCTGCAGGTGGCCGCCGTGACCGGCTCACAAGCTTCGGACATCGCGCCCATGGCCGCGACGCAGCCGGGCATCATCATGCGTGCCCAGTGGGGTGCGCGGGCCCCTGGGAACTGTGCAGACCCCCAGTACGGCCCCTCGACGCAGGGAGCTGTCATCCATCACACGGCCGGCAAGAACTCCTATACGGCGGCCGAATCGGCCGGGATCGTTCGCGCGATTCAGGCGTATCACATGGACAGCCGCAACTGGTGCGACATTGGCTACAACTTCCTGGTCGACCGCTACGGCCAGATCTTCGAAGGCCGCGGCGGGGGAATCGACAGGCCCGTGCGCGCGGCCCACTCCGGAAACGCCGCGGTGAACGAGCAGACCACCGGTGTGTCGCTGATGGGTACGTTTAGCAACGAGGACGCGACGCCGGAGATGAAGGCGGCGACTACGCAGCTGGTTGCCTGGAAGTTCGCCATCTCCGGAATCCCCGCTAAGGGACAGGTCGCGATCGGCGGCAAGGTGTTGGAGCGCATCTCGGGCCACCGGGATGTCCTGAGCACCGACTGCCCGGGCCAGTTCGTCTACAACTGGATCCAGGCGCCCGGCGGCCTGCGTGACCAGGTGGAGCAGATCTTGGCATCCGGCCCGCCGGCCGCCGCACCGCCGCCGGCTGCGCAGCCCGCCCCGCCGCCGGCTCCGACGCCGGTCGTGCAGACGGTGGCTCCCGCCCCGCCGCCTCCGCCCCCGGCTCCTCCTGCCCCACTGACGATCCCGACGGGGCTCAAGGCGGCCAAGCGTGCCCCGAACAGCCTGAAGTTCGTCTGGAACGGTGTGCCGGGCGCTCGTTACGAGGTGCGCGTCTCCCGGCTGAAGTCGATGGCCTATCCGAAGGTCCAGGGGTCCACGGACACCGATGAGCGACTGAAGGTCAAGGCACGCAACCAGACGTACTACGCACAGGTCCGTGCCCTCCGGCCGGGCGGCTCGGAGAAGACCGGTTGGTCGCCTGTGATCAAGACATCGACCAAGGCCTAGGAACTTGGCATGGGCCAGCGCGTGAGCCTCTCGGGGGCTCGGGGAAGACGCGCTGGCCCATGTCGCTCGTCTGCGATACTCCGTCCATGAGATCGCTGCCTTGGTCGCTGGCGCTGTCAGCGGTGGTCTACGGGACCGCGCTGACGCTGGCCGCATGGTTGTTCGACGGGTTCCGCGTCGAGGCGCTCTGGCTGATCGCCGCCGTGGTGATCTTCATGTTCCTGACCGTGGCGTTGCGCCGGTTCCTGCTGAGCACGATGAACCGATTGGTCCGCACCTACACGCTCATCGGTGGCCTGGTGCTGACCTTTGTGGCGCTCGTCCTGACCGACGCGCTGGTGCCGGGCGCCGGCTTCGACATCGACGGCGGCTGGACGTGGGCGGGCGTGACGGCGATCGTCTGGGCCGCCGGCGTCGCGTTCGGCGAAGCAGAGTCGAAGGCGCCGGCGGGCACCCCGGGCGTGAGCCCGGGAGTCGGCTGAGCTCAGTCGTTGATGTCGGCGACTACTGCGCCGGCGCCAATGGTCTCGCCGACGGTGGCCGACAGGTTGCTGATCGTGCCCGCCTTGTGGGCGTTGATCGGCTGCTCCATCTTCATCGCCTCGATGACGACGATCAGGTCGCCTTCGGCAACCTCCTGACCGTCCTCGACGGCGATCTTGACGACGGTGCCCTGCATGGGGGACGTCAGCGAATCACCGCTCACGGCCGCTGTGCCGCCTCCGCCAGCCTTGCGTTTGGGCTTCTTGGCCCCGCTGCCGGCAATCGCCACGGCGCCCAGCCCGCCGGGCAGGATGACCTCGACCCGCTTGCCGCCGACCTCGACGGTGACCTTCTGGCGCTCGTCAGCCTCGTCGCCGTCGGCTGCGCCGCCGGCGTACGGCTCGAGCTGGTTGTCATAGTCGGTCTCGATCCAGGTCGTGTAGACGTCGAACGAGCCGTTCGAGGCGTTGTAGGCCGGGTCGTCGACGATCGAGCGGTGGAACGGGATGACCGTTGGCATGCCGTCCACGACGAACTCGTCGAGGGCGCGGCGCGAGCGCTCTATGGCCTGCTCGCGGGTGGACCCGGTGACGATGAGTTTGGCCACCAGTGAGTCGAACGAGCCGGGAATGGTCTCGCCGTTCTCGTAGCCGGAGTCGACGCGGATGCCGGGGCCACTCGGCGGGCTCCAGGCCGTCAAGGTGCCCGGCGCGGGCAGGAAGCCGCGGCCACCGTCCTCGGCGTTGATGCGGAACTCGATCGAGTGCCCGCGGATCTCGGGGTCGTCGTAGCCGAGTTCCTCACCGGCCGCGATGCGGAACATCTCGCGGACGAGGTCGATGCCGGTGACCTCCTCGGAGACCGGGTGCTCGACCTGCAGTCGGGTGTTGACCTCGAGAAAGCTGATGGTGCCGTCATGGGCGACGAGGAACTCACACGTCCCGGCGCCGACGTACTTGGCCTCGCGCAGGATGGCCTTGGATGACGCGTAAAGACGGGCGATCTGGTCGTCGGACAGGAACGGCGCCGGGGCTTCCTCGACGAGCTTCTGATGGCGCCGCTGCAGGGAGCAGTCGCGGGTCGAGACGACGACCACATTGCCGTGCTGGTCGGCGAGGCACTGGGTCTCGACGTGCCGCGGCTTGTCGAGGAACTTCTCGACGAGGCACTCGCCGCGCCCGAAGGCCGTGACCGCCTCGCGGACTGCCGATTCGTAGGCCTCGGGGATCTCCTCGAGCGTGCGTGCGACCTTCAGGCCGCGTCCGCCGCCGCCGAAGACGGCCTTGATGGCGACCGGCAAGCCGTATTCGTTGGCGAAGGCGACGACCTCGTCGGCGTCCTTGACCGGGTCCTTGGTGCCGGGCGCGAGCGGGGCCTCGGCCCGCTCCGCGATGTGCTTGGCCTTGGCCTTGTCACCGAGCGCGTCGATGGCCGCCGGCGACGGGCCGATCCAGATGAGCCCGGCGTCGAGCACCGCCTGGGCGAAGTCGGCGTTCTCGGCGAGGAAGCCGTAGCCGGGGTGGACGCTGTCCGCGCCGCTGCGGGCCGCGATGGCAAGGATCTTCTCCACCGAGAGGTACGACTCGGCCGGCGTCGAGCCTTCGAGGCTGTAGGCCTCGTCGGCGAGCCGTACGAACAGCGCGTCGCGGTCGGGCTCGGCGTAGACGGCGACGCTGCCGATGCCGGCGTCCTTCGCCGCGCGGATGACGCGGACGGCGATCTCGCCACGGTTGGCGACCAGGACCTTCTTCAGTGCCTGTGCGGAAGTGCTCACAGTTCTCCTTGAGCGCGGTGTGGGCTGCGGACGGCAGTCTAGTCGTAGGCTCATCAGCAGAAACGAGAGGAGTTCGGCATGAAGGCTCGCGGGTTGATCCTGCTGCTCATCGTGGCGCTGGCCGCCGCCGTCGCGTACTTGTATCTGCGCGGTGATGGTGATTCGTCGAAGGGGGTCCCGACCTCGGCGGCGACCACGTCCACGTCCACGAAGTTCGAGTCCAAGCATGGCGACGAGATCACGGTCAATGCACCGAGGTCCGGCCAATCCATCGCGAGCCCTGTGTCGGTGTCCGGCATCGTTCCCGGCGTCTGGTCCTTTGAGGCCAACTTCCCGATCACGGTGACCGACTCCAACCACAAGATCGTGGGCAAGGGTTACGGGACCGTCTCGGGCGAGTGGATGACCGAGGACCCGGTCAAGTTCACGGCGTCGGTCAAGTTCAAGAAGCCGTCCACCGACACCGGGTTCGTCGAGATCCACAAGGCCAACCCGTCGGGCGACGAATCCCACGAGGATTCCGTTCGGGTGCCCGTGAGGTTCGGCGGCTGAGTCACGAGCCGGTTAACGGTCATTAACGTTTCGGGGTTAGGCTCCGACCATGGCGCTGACTGCTGAACACGAGGCCTTTCGACGCACCGTCCGCGAGTTCGCGGCTGCCGAGATCGCCCCGCACGTGGCCCAGTGGGACCGAGAGCACCATTTCCCGGTCGACGTCGTCCGCAAGATGGGCGACCTGGGCCTCTTCGGCCTCATCGCGCCGGAGGAGTACGGCGGCGCGGGTGGCGACTTCACCAGCCTCTGCGTGGCCATCGAGGAACTGGGCCGTGTCGACCAGTCCATCGGCATCACGCTCGAAGCCGGGGTGGGCCTCGGCATCAACCCCATCCTCGAATACGGCACGGCGGAGCAGAAGGAGCGCTGGCTGCCCGACCTCGTGGCCGGGCGGGCGCTCGCCGGGTTCGGGCTCACCGAGCCGGGCGCGGGCTCCGATGCCGGCGCGACCCGCACCAAGGCGGTGCTCGACGGGGACCACTGGGTGATCGACGGGGCGAAGCAGTTCATCACCAACTCCGGCACCGAGATCACCTCACTCGTCAACGTCACGGCGCGGACGGGAACGCGCGGCGACGGCAGCCCGGAGATCAGCACGATCACCGTCCCGGCTGGCACGCCGGGCTTTGTGGTCGAGCCGGCCTACGACAAGCTCGGCTGGAACATCTCCGACACTCACCCGCTGTCCTTCGAGGGGGTCCGGGTGCCGGCCGACCACCTCCTGGGCGAGCGCGGGCGCGGCTACGCGCAATTCCTCGCGATCCTCGACGACGGCCGCATCGCCATCGCGGCGTTGGCGGTCGGATGCATCCAGGCCTGCCTCGAGCTGTGCCTCCAGTACGCCGGCGAGCGGCAGACGTTCGGCGGCCCGATCGGCCGCAAGCAGGGCGTCGCCTTCCAGATCGCCGACCTTGCGGTCATGGTGCAGGCCGGGCGCGCGCTGACCTACGAGGCGGCGGCCCTGAAGGACGCGGGCGCCTCGGCGGCGCAGCTGAAGCAGGCCGCGGCGATCGCCAAGCTCTACACGTCCGAGGCCGCGGTGTCGGCGACCCGTATCGCCACCCAGGTCTTCGGCGGGTACGGGTTCATGGAGGAGTATCCGGTAGCCCGGTTCTATCGGGACGCCAAGATCCTGGAGATCGGTGAGGGCACCTCGGAGGTGCAGCGCATGCTGATCGCGCGGGGCCTCGGTCTACCGGTCGAGTAGGGGAAGGCATGCTGGGCCGGTGAGAATGCTGATTCGTTCGGCCGTGTTCGCCGTGGTCATCGGGGTGTACTACGGAATCGCCGCCCTGCTGCCGGATCGTCACGCCGAGGTGGCCGGGCTGCTGGCTTTCGTGACCGTCATGGTCGGTGCCTTTCTCTGGGCACGGCACGATGGCCGGCGCGTGCCTCGCAACGACGGCCTGCGGGACTGGCTTGTCGTGGCTGCCGTGATCGCCGTCTTCTGGTGGACCACCCTCACCTTGTTCGAGGGATCGAACGACGTGATGGTGCAGCTGCGGCTCAACTTCCTGTCGATCCTCGCGACCGCCGGCGTGACGTTTGCCGCCGCGGCTGTCGGATTCACGCTCGGGCGCAGCAGCCGCGGTTAGCTGCACGCGGCCAGGACGTTGGTGTTGGGGACGCATCTTTAGACATAGATGCGGTCGCGGCCCAAATGAATCGACGTTGTGGCGGCTATGACGGCCTAAACGTCGGTATATCGGCACGATTACGCATGTATGTCTAAAGATGCGTCCAGAGGTCGGTCCAGCTCAGCCCGAGGTCGGTGACGAGGTCGCGCAACAGCGGGACGCTGATGCCGACCACGTTGTGTGGGTCGCCCTCGATGCCGCGGACGAACGCCGCGCCGAGGCCGTCGATCGTGAAGGCTCCGGCCACCCGCAGGGGCTCGCCGGTTGCGACGTAGGCCTCGATCTCGGCGTCCGTGACGTCGGCGAAGTGGACGACCGTGGAGGCCGTCTCGACGAACTCGCGCTGGCCCAGACGCACGCAGTGGCCGGTGTGCAGGATCCCGGACTTGCCGCGCATCCGGCGCCAGCGGGCGATCGCGTCCCAGCGGTCCGCCGGCTTGCCGAGAATTCCGTTCTCGAACGCGAGGACCGAATCGCAGCCGATGACCAAGGCATCCGGATCATCCAGCTGGCCGGCGACAGCACGGCACTTCATCTGGGCCAGCGCGGCAGCCAGGTTGCCGGCATCGTGCGACTGCACCACGTCCTCGTCGACCCCGGAGACGATCACCTCCGGATCGAGGCCGGCCGCCACCAGGGTCGCGAGTCGTGCCGGCGACGCAGAGGCCAGGACGACACGCATGGGTCAGCCCCCGAAAGCGGACCGATGCCAGGCATCGCGACCGCGGCGGTGCCATCCGCGCATCTGGTGAGCCGGATGGCCCCACTCGCTGCGTGCCTTCTGCTTGCGAGCCGGCGCAGCTCCACTCGCGGCGACGACGGCAACGAGCGCCGCGAGCTCCTCTGCGGTGAGGTCGCCCTTGACGACGCGCAGGATTGGTTTCACGGGCTGGTCGGCGACCTCGTCACCCACTGAGCCGCTGGCGTCCGCGCCCATCAGAGGGGGATGTTCCCGTGCTTCTTCGGCGGAAGGGTCGCCCGCTTGGTGCGCAGCATCCGCAGAGCCTTCACCACCTCAGCACGCGTCTCGGCCGGCTCGATGACGGCGTCGATGTAGCCGCGCTCGGCCGCAATGTACGGGTTGCAGAGGGTGTCCTCATATTCCGTCATGAGCTCGGCTCGGCGCGCGTCCGGGTCGTCGGCGTCGGCGATTTCGCGGCGATACAGGATGCCGACCGCGCCCGATGCGCCAACCACGGCGATCTGGGCGGACGGCCAGGCGATGTTGATGTCCGCGCCGAGGTGCTTCGAGCCCATGACGTCATAGGCACCGCCGTAGGCCTTGCGGGTGATGACGGTGACCAGGGGAACGGTCGCCTCGGCGTACGCGTAGATGAGCTTCGCGCCGCGCCGAATGATGCCGTTCCACTCCTGGTCGGTGCCCGGCAGGAATCCCGGCACGTCGACGAACGTCAGGACCGGGATGTTGAACGCATCGCAGGTGCGAACGAAGCGTGCGGCCTTCTCGGAGGCGTCGATGTCGAGACAGCCGGCGAATTGCATCGGCTGGTTGGCGACGATGCCCACGCTGCGGCCCTCGACCCGCCCGAAGCCGATCACCATGTTTGGAGCGAAGAGTGGCTGCACCTCCAGGAAGTCTTGGTCGTCGACGACGGCCTCGATCACCCGGCGGATGTCGTAGGGCTGGTTCGCCGAGTCCGGGATGATCGTGTTCAGCGTCAGGTCAATCTCGTTGACGGAGAGGTCGGCGACGGCGTCGTCGTACGGCTCCGCTTCCTCCATGTTGTTCTGCGGCAGGAAAGACAGCAGCGCCTTGGCGTATTCAATGGCGTCGTCCTCGTCAGCGCCCATGTAGTGCGCGTTGCCGCTCCGCGTGTTGTGCGTGCGAGCGCCACCCAGCTCTTCCATCGATACGTCTTCGCCGGTGACGGTCTTGATGATGTCCGGACCGGTGATGAACATGTTCGACGTGCCGTCGACCATGATCGTGAAGTCGGTGACGGCCGGCGAGTAGACATGGCCGCCGGCGCAGGAGCCCATGATCAGGCTGATCTGTGGGACAACCCCAGAGGCGTGCACGTTGCGCTTGAAGATCTCGCCGTAGAGGCCGAGCGAGACAACGCCTTCCTGGATGCGGGCGCCGGCGCCTTCGTTGAGCCCGATGATCGGCATGCCGTTCTTGATGGCCATGTCCATGACCTTGACGATCTTCTCGCCGTACACCTCGCCGAGGCTGCCGCCGAAGATGGAGAAGTCCTGGGCGAAGACGGCGACCGGGCGGCCGTCGATGGTGCCGTGGCCCGTCACGACGCCGTCGCCGATCGGCCGCTTCTTCTCCAGCCCGAAGTGATGACTGCGATGCCGGGCCAAGGCGTCGAGCTCCACGAAGGAGCCTTCGTCGAGGAGCAGGTCGATGCGTTCGCGGGCACTCTTGCGCCCACGGGACGCCGCCTTCTCGTGCGCCTCTGCTGCGTGGACGACCTCGACCTCTTCGCGGCGAGCGCGGTAGTCGTCGAGCTTGCCGGCGGTGGTGTGGAGGTCGAAGTCGCCTGCCGCGGGGACGCCGCCGGCTTCCGTCTGAACAGCCTCAGTCATAGGGAGCAGGGTATCCGCGCTGCTTTTCCGGCCGGAAACTGGCAGGGTGGCGTCCATGGAGTGGGACGTTCAGAGAGTCGCCGAGACCGCGAGCACCAACGCCGACGTCGCGGTGGCGGCGCGCGCCGGGGCAGCCGAGGGAACCGTCATCGTCGCTGATCACCAGACGGCTGGGCGCGGGCGGCTCAACCGCATGTGGGAGGCGCCGCCGGGTTCCGGGCTCGCGATGTCGATCCTGGTCCGGCCGGCTGGGCTGGCGACGGAACACTGGCCGTGGATCCCACTCACGGCCGGCGTGGCCGTGGCCGACGCGGTCCGCGGATTCGGTCTGGACCCGCGGCTGAAGTGGCCGAACGACGTGCAGGTCGACGGTCGCAAGCTCGCGGGGCTGCTCGTGGAGCGCGTGGAGACAGCCGACGGCCCGGTGGCGGTCATCGGCATCGGACTGAACGTCGCGATGTCGGCCGACCAGCTGCCGATCCCGACCGCGACGTCGCTGGCGCTGCTGGGGCTGGACGTCAGCCGCGACAACGTCCTGGACGCCGTCCTCAGCGCCCTCGCTGAGCAGTACGACCGGCTGCTGGCCGACCCGGCCGCCGTCCGGGCCAACTACGTCACGGCCTGCGGCACCGTGGGCTCGGCGGTGCAGGTCAGCCTCCCCGACGGGACGACTCTCGAGGGCCGGGCCACCGACGTCGACACGCATGGCCGGCTCGTCGTCGACGGGCAGGCAGTCACCGCTGGCGACGTCATCCACGTGAGAGCATGAGCCCATGTCGCTGCCGCGCAAATTGATGATCGACGGTGAGCAGACCGTCATGACCACGCGCACCCACGTCAAGGCGCTGCTCCTGCCCACGCTGATCCTGTTCGCCGTGTGCGCCGCCGGCTTCTTCCTCGCCGGGCGCATGTGGGACGTCATGTGGGGTGGGCAGCCGATCCTGCGCTGGATTCTCCTGGGCATCTCCGCCCTGTTGATCGTCCTGGGCGCGGTCATCCCATTCCTTCGGTGGTACCTCTGGACGTACACGCTGACCAACAAGCGGCTGGTCGAGCAGCGCGGCATCCTGACCCGATCAGGGCGCGTCATTCCGCTCAGCCGGATCAATGACGTCGCCTTCGAGAAGAACCTGAACGACCGCATCCTGGGCGCCGGCACCCTGGTCATCCACGACGCCAGCGAGACCGCTGGACTCGAGCTGCGCGACATCCCGCACATCGAGGACATGCACCGGACGCTCACGACATTGGTCGATGCAGCCCGCGCGGACAACGGCTCCAGCTGACCCATGGCAAAACCGCATTCCCAGGTCGCCGCCAACAGCATTGCCGTCATCGGGGGTGGACAGCTGGCGCGGATGATGCAGCCGCCTGCCATCGAGCTCGGCATTCACCTGAGGCTCCTGGCCGAGGGACCCGATGTGTCGGCCGCGCAGGTCATTCCCGACCACCTGGTCGGCGACCACCGCGACCTCGAAGACCTTCGCCGCGCCGCGGAAGGATGCGCGGTCGTGACGTTCGACCACGAGCACGTCCCGCCGGAGCACCTGCGGGCGCTGACGGCCGAGGGGCATGTGCCGAGGCCCGGGCCGGACGCGCTGTTGTTCGCCCAGGACAAGGCGCTGATGCGGGTCCGGCTCGCCGAGCTCGGGGTTCCGGTTCCGGCGCACCGCGTGGTCGACGGCCCGGCAGCGCTCGACGAGTTCGCGGAGTCGGTCGGCGGATACCCGGTCGTCGTCAAGACCACCCGGGGCGGCTACGACGGCAAGGGCGTCTGGATCGTCGGGGACGCGACCGAAGCCGACGAGGCGTTCGGCGCCGGGCAGCCGATCATGGCCGAGGAGCTGGTCTTCTTCACCCGTGAGCTGTCGGCGCAGGTCGCGCGCCGCCCGTCGGGTGACATGGTGAACTACCCGATCGTCGAATCGCGTCAGGCCGACGGCATCTGCAAGGAGGTCGTCGCCCCGGCGCCGGAGCTCGGTGCTGCCCGTGACTACGAGGCCCGGACGATTGCCCGGACGATTGCGGAGGCGCTCGATGTCACCGGCATGTTGGCGGTCGAGCTGTTCGAGACGATGGACGGACGGCTGCTGGTCAACGAGCTCGCCATGCGGCCGCACAACACGGGTCACTGGTCGATCGAGGGTGCCTCCACCAGCCAGTTCGAGAACCACCTGCGCGCGGTGCTCGACCTGCCACTCGGTCCCGTCGAGACGCTGGAGCGATGGAGCGTCATGGTCAACGTCCTCGGTGGCGCCGTCGAAGACCTGGAGGCGCAGCTTCCCATCGTGCTGGCGGCCGTGCCGGAGGCGCACGTTCATTTGTACGGCAAGGCCGTCAAGGCTGGCCGCAAGGTGGGCCACGTGACAGTCGTGGGAGATGATCTTGCCTGGACCATCGAGCGTGCCCGACGCGCGGCGGACCTGTTGGAGAAGGGAACGGCGCGATGACTGCAGCACCGCTCGTCGGAATCGTCATGGGTTCCGATTCGGACTGGCCGACCATGGAGGCCGCCGCACAGGCGCTTGCCGAGTTCGGCGTTCCCTACGAGAAGGACGTCGTGTCCGCGCACCGGATGCCCGACGAGATGCTGGCGTACGGGCGTGACGCGCACGGCCGTGGCCTCAAGGTCATCATCGCCGGCGCCGGCGGAGCGGCCCACCTGCCGGGGATGCTGGCCGCCGTCACGCCGCTGCCGGTGATCGGCGTGCCCGTCGCGCTCAAGTACATGGACGGCATGGACTCGCTGCTCTCGATCGTGCAGATGCCCGCCGGTGTGCCGGTGGCGACGGTTGCCGTCGGCAATGCCCGGAACGCCGGCCTGCTCGCCGTGCGCATCCTCGCGGCCGGCAACCCCGACCTGATCGAGCGGATGGTGCAGTTCCAGGCCGAGCTAGCTGAGACGGCGCGGGCCAAGGGCGCCGCCGTCCGCAACTCCTGAGGCCTGACCAAAGCCCTACGGCGAGGTCCTAGTAGTCCCAGCCGTGCAGCGCCAGCGCAGTCGTCGCGACCACGACGCCGAGACCGAGCAGCTGGCCGAACCAGTTCGACTCGCCTGTTTCCTTGTCCTCGGCAAACAGCGCCATCGAACCGATCAGGGCGGGCGGGACGGCAATCAGCAGGAAGGCGAGCCGCAGGCCGGTGAGCTGGTTGCCGGTGCGCTCCATGGCGAACCGGGCCGCGAGCGTGCACGCCACGACCAGGATGAAGATCTCGACGACTCCGCGCGGCAGGATGCGCTGGACCGCGGTCACTTTCCGGAAGTGCTCGCGGACGTGCTCGACGAGCTGCGGGATGAGGAACAGGCTGGTGCCGAGCCACAGCTGCCAGCAGGAGCCGATGAACGCATAGCCAATGAACCCGAACACCGCGGTGCGCAGGAAAGCGCCGAGGATGCTGGACAGCAGGAACGGCGGCGGCGGGTCTTCGCCCTCGACCTCCTGGAGCCGCTTCGGGTACGCGACCATCGAGAAGTGCTCGGTGGCGACGCGCAGGGCGACCGCGGCCATCACGATGAGGGCAACGGTGTTGGCGTGTTGAGGCAGGCCCGTCTTCTGGCCGGCGAAGAGGTCCATCGCGGCAGTCAGCTTCATCGCGACCCAGCCACACAGGAGCGACGCGATGACACCGTCCGCCACCTTGTCCCACGTGGTGCGCAGCGACGGTTCGCCGATGCGCCGGAACGGCCGGATGGCTGAGCCGATCAGGGGAATGGCCATCCAGAGGAAGCCGATGGCGAGGAGGACGAGAACGGAGTGGACCGTGTCGAGCCCGTTCGACGTCCCGCGAATCAGGCCGATCAGCGCCGGCACCGCGAAGATCACCACGGCCAGGGTCCCAGCGAACGCGTCGAACGTGGCCAGGATTGCGCCGGCGACCAGGAGCCAGAGCGATGGCGGGGCGGCGCTTCCGGCTGCGGCCGAGGCGGCCGCGACGCCGAGCGCGACGCCGATCAGGGGTGTGGCGATCCACAGGATCCCGAACATGGCACGGAATTCGGAGCCGTCCTCGGTCACTCGGCCGATCAGTGGACTGAATCGGGCCAGGCGGTCGGGAATGACGATGCTGGCGGCGTCGATCACTCCGTGGCCTGGGAACCGCCAGGTGAAGGAACGGTCGCCCCATCCCTCGGCATCGCGGGCAGCAACGTGACGCGCGACGGTGTTGCCGTCCCGGTCGGTCATCAGGATGGCCCGGCGGCTGGCCGTGCTGAGGCCCTTGCGGCCGAACGTGCCGATGACGGCGGCGACGATCAGCAGAGCCAACAGCGGCGACGACTTGATCGGACTGCTGAGCGGAGTGACCGGCTTGGGCAGGGCGACCGGCTTGGTCGGCTGCTCATCCGTCGGAGGCTCGTCCGACGGCTCCGGGCTCGGGCTCGGCGTCGGGTTGCCGCCGAGCGAGACCGCGGGGATCACCGCACCGTCTGAATCCGAGTCTGAGTCCGAGTTGCTGTCGCTGCTGTCGCTGTCGGAGTCGCTGTCACTGTTGTCCGTCGGCGGCGTGACCGGTGGCGTGACCGGCGGCGTGACCGGCGGGACGATCGGGGGAGCGAAGACGGTGATGAAGAAGCTCGCCAGCGACATCTGCAGGGTCGTCATGCCGCCGGTGGCTGCCGCCCTCTGCGGACCGCTCTGCGGTGACTCCACCGGGGTTTGTGCCGGGACCCGCGTCACGATGCGATAGACAACGAAGCCGCTGCCCGGCCGGTCCGCGACGAACGTGATGACGCCGGTCGAGCTCATCGTGGCGTGGATCCACGAGCCGTCTGGTTGGTCGTCGGCGAGTTCATAGACGGTGGCTGCCGCCTCGGCCGCTTGGTCGTCGTCCTCGCCCTCCAGGTAGATGAGGTGCTCGTCGTTCGCGGCGGCGTCGAAGGACAGGCTCTTGCCGATGTCCTCCGGATTGACCGTGGTCGCGTCGTCGTGCGCACACGCGAGGTCGATGCCCGGACCACCGTAAAGAACGTCCTGGTCGTTGGGCGGGCCCTCCGGCGCCTCTCCGCACAGCAGGTCATTGCCAGAGCCTCCGTTCAGTCCGTCGTCGCCCGAACCGCCGTACAGCTTGTCGTCGCCCATCTCGCCGAAGAGCTGGTCGTTGCCGGAGCCGCCGAGCAGGAGGTCATCGAACGTCAAGGGCTGGCTCAGGCTGGTGCCCCCATCGAAGATAAAGCCGTCGATGGGAAGGATGGAGACCTCGCAGTCGCAGGAGACGAAGTCGAACCCGTTGTCACCGTGGATCTCGTCGTCACCGGCGTCGCCGCTGAGCTCGTCGCTGCCGTCGCCGCCCTCGATGTAGTCGTTCCCTTCGCCTCCGGAGGCCTTGTCGTTGCCGCCGTCGCCGTAGATGCCGCCGTACGTGACGTCACTGCTGTCCGTGTCGTAGATCGTCTTGTCGTCGCCGGCATCACCGTTCAGGGTGTCATCGCCGTTGCCGCCGTAGATCTCGTCGGTGCCGTCACCGCCGTGGACGGTGTCGTCGTCGCTGCCGGCGTCGACGTAGTCGTCACCAGGGCCGGCGTCGATCGTGTCGCTGCCGTCGCCCGTGGTGATCTCGTCGTCGCCGCCCTTGGCGTCCACCGTGTCGTTGCCGCTGGTGTCGGGCGCGGGTGTGGGCGATGGAGGAGTGGAGGGGATGACGTCGTCGCCCTCTGTGCCGACGTAGTCATCGCCGAACGCTGCCGCCTCGAACGCCGCGGCGGGCCCGAGGGTCAGGACGGCCAGCAGCAGGGCGAGGGCGATGCGGCGAATGCCGCCGGGCGCGCGGGGGTCGGTGAGCATGGGGGGATGCTTCTCCTGCTGGGGGTGTGTGCGTCTTGAGGGATGTGGCGACTGGACGGACCGGTTTCGCAAGAGCCAATCCTATGCGGCATCACCCCTCCGGGTGACGGTTTTCGCAGTCGGCGCGGGGAAAAAGCCCGCGTCAGGACGGCGGAAGGCCGTCCTTCGTGCACAGCGCGTCGAGGTCGTCGGTGGTGTCGGTCCGGATGTGCTCGAAGAACGGCACTGCCCGGGTCGGGTCCCAGTGGACCGCGAGGTCGCGGATGGGGACGTTGCAGTTGCGGCCGGCGGAGCCCATCGCCGAGGACAGGGCCAATGCGAACCGCGCCATGTCGGGGATCTCGGCCGTGTCGTCCACGGAGACGGACGCGGCGCCGCCGGTGACCACGCGGTAGTACCGGATCGGGTCGATGACGGTGGCCGGCGAGCGCAGCTTGCCACCCAGCCCCGCGATCACCTCGCGCTGGTTCTGCACGCGCTGGATGTCACCACTGGCGAACTTTCGGGTGCGCGAGTAGCCGAGGGCCGTCTTTCCGTCGACCTGCTGGCAGCCCTTCTTGATGTCGAGTCCGGCCTTCGGGTCGTCCATGTCCTCGTCCGGGCAGATCTTGATGCCGCCGACGGCGTCGACCAGGCTGACCACGCCGGCGAAGCCGATCTCGACGTAACGGTCGATGCGGACGCCAGTGACCTGCTCGAGCGTCTCTACGAGGAGCTCGGGGCCGCCGAACGCGTAGGCGGCGTTGATCTTGGTGGTCGAATAGCCGGGGATCGGCACGAGCGAGTCGCGCGGGATGGAGACCAACGTCGGCTTTCCGGCACCGGTGTGGAGCATCATTATCGTGTCGGTGCGGCCGCCGGTGATCTCGGATGCCTTGCCCGTCTTGAGGTCCTTCTGCTGCTGCTCGGTCAGTCCCTTGCGGCTGTCCGAGCCGACGACCAAGTACGTCGTGCCAGGCTGCTCCTCGGGCCGGCTGCCGTCGGGCCAGACGTGCAGCGTGCTGACGCTGGCCCAGGCCATCATCGGAACCGCTACGAGGTAGGCAAGCCACACGGCCGGCACGACGAATGCCGCGAGCGGAAGCCAACGGCGCCAGGTTTTGTCGGTGCGGCGCTGGCCGCCGCCGCCGCCGCGCGACGGCGGCTTGACCGGATGCCTCGGTGGGGGCAGCACGGGCGGGGGGAGCTCGGGCGTCGACGGATACGAGGGCACCGACGACGTCGATGACGGGACGCGCTTCGCGTTCGGGTCGAAGAGCCAGTCGTAGTCGCCCTTCGGCTGCTCCTCTGACATGGACCCGACGGTATATGACCCGTCCTGGCGCCGCCTCGGCGTGTCGAACCTCAACCTCAACTTGCGGTCGAGGGTTTTGTGGTTCGATCAAACCACTTCCTCCCCGAGTCAGAAAAGTGACCTGATGCCCCACTCGCGCACCGGAGTCTTTGCCCCCTCGCGAGCGCAGATGATGCGCGCTTCGCAGCAGGTCAAGTTCCGTCGGGCGCTGACGCTCATCGTGTTTACGCTCCTCATGCCCGGCTCTGCCCAGCTGATCATGGGCGACCGTCGGGTGGGCCGCATTGCCGTCCGGGTGTGGCTCGGCTTCGTGGCCGTCGGCGCCCTCGTGGCCACCGCCGCCCTCATCTCACGTACCGCGATCTTCTGGATCGCCGCCAACGGAACGCTCCTCACGCTCGGGCGCTGGGTCCTGATCCTCGGCGCGATCGCGTGGGTCGGACTCATCCTCGACGCGTGGCGCCTCGGTGCCCCGTTGCAGCTCGCCCGCAAGCAGCGGCTCTGGATGACCGGGCTGAACGGCGCCCTCTGCCTGGCGGTCGCCAGCGTCATGTTCTTCGCGGCCCATCTGGTGAGCGTCCAAACCGGAACGCTGGACACGGTCTTCGTCTCCAAGACGATGTCGGGCCCGAAGGCCGGGCGCTACAACGTCCTGCTGCTCGGCGGCGACTCCGGCAAGGGTCGTGAGGGACTGCGCCCCGACTCGATCACCGTCGCCAGCATCGATGCCGAGACCGGCAAGACCATTCTGATCGGCCTTCCGCGCAATCTGCAGGACGTCCCCTTCCCGGAGAGGTCGATCATGGCCAAGCATTTCCCGCACGGGTTCACGTGGAGCCAGGGCGAGCTCAACGCCGTGAACACCTGGGCAACGAACCATCAAGACCTGTTCCCGAAGATGGACAACCGGTCCGCCGGCGTCCAGGCCACCATCAGCGCTGTCGAGGCCATCACCGATCTCGACATCAACTACTACGCGATGGTCAACCTCAAGGGATTCTCGAGCCTGGTCGATGCCGTCGGGGGAGTGAGGATAAACGTCAAGGAGAAGACGGCGATCGGCGGCATCGGCTCGCCGATCCGCGGCTACATCCCGGAGGGCAAGCAGCAGCTCAACGGCATGCAGACGCTCTGGTACTCCCGCAGTCGCGTCAACAACGACGACTGGTCCCGCATGGGCCGCCAGAAGTGCGTGATGAGCGCGATGCTGCACCAGCTGAGCCCCCAGAAGGTCCTGTTCAACGCACAAGCGATCGCCGAGGCCGGGTCAAACCTGGTCACCACGGACATCCCGGCCCAGCAGCTCGGGTCGTTCATGGACCTCGCGCTCAAGGCGCGGGCCCAGAAGATCGCGACCGTGTCGCTGGTCCCGCCGGTCATCTACACCGGCAACCCCGACTACGAGAAGGTGCGGCGCATCATCCGCAACGCCTTCGACGCCGCGGCAGGGCGACCTGTCGGCGGCATCCTCGACGCCACTCTGAGCGTCCCGCAGCCGGTTGCCGTGGCGAAGAAGGACACCAAGTCCTCGAACCAGAGCCAAGACCTCGAGAAGACCTGCTGACCGTCAGTTGTCGCTGTCGTCGTAGGCCTTGATGACCTCGTCGGGATCGCCGTCCATCATGAGGACGCCCTTCTCGATCCAGATCACCCGGTCGCAGGTCTCGCGAATGGAGTTCATCGAGTGACTGACGAGGAACACGGTGCCGGCGGCGTCGCGGATCTCGCGGATGCGCCCTTCGCTGCGGTTGCGGAAGTCCTTGTCGCCCACGCCGAGCGCCTCGTCGACGATGAGGATCTCGTGCGTCTGTGCCGTGGCGATCGCGAACTTGAGCCGGGCGTTCATGCCTGAGGAATACGTGCGCATCGGATAGTCGATGAAATCGCGAATGCCGGAGAAGTCGACGATCCGGTCGTACTGCTCCTCGACCTCAGCCACGGTCATGCCCAGTGCCAGCCCGCCCAGCATGACGTTGCGCGCACCGGACAGGTCACGCAGCAGAGCCGCGCCGACCCCCAGCATCGCCGGCCGCGACATGGCGTAGATCGAGCCCTGGCTGGTCGGGGTCAGGCCGACAATCGCGCGCATCAAGGTCGACTTGCCGGAGCCGTTGGTTCCGATGACGCCGATGTTCTCGCCCTCGTACGCCGTGAACGACACGCCCTTCAGGGCATGCACGTGCTTGGTCTGGCGGCCGCGTTTGAGTACGCCGCTCTGCGCCTCAACTCCCTTGACTCGCTTGCCGGTGACCAGGACGTGGTACACGACGTGCACGTCATCGACGATGACGGCCGGCTTGCGAGCGTCAGTCGACTCGGCCATAGAGCTCCTCGGCTGACCAGAAGAAGATCGTTCCGAACACGATGCTGACGAACGCCCAGATCGACGCGTACACCCAGTATTCCGGCCCGACCGTGAAGCCCGGCTCGTGCAACAGGACCGATCGGCCCAGTGAGAGGAACTCATGGGTCGGTTGGAACTCGAGGATGTGCAGGAGAGTCTGGTTGTAGGAGAACGCCAGCTCCATGCTGTAGAAGACGCCCGACGTGTAGAACAGGATCCGCGAGACGAACGGCAGGATTTGGGTCAGGTCCTGGAAGTGGACGGTGAGGCGCGCCGTGATCATCGCGATACCGGCATTGAAGATCGTGAAGAGCACGACCACCGGGACCATCATGAGCCAGTCAAACCTGGGCAGGACGCCATAGGCGAGCACGACGCCGTAGATGATCGCGAGCATCGGGACGAACTCCAGGAGCTGCTGGACCACGAGTGCCAAGGGCAGCGCCATCCGCGGAAAGCTCAGGCTCTGCACGAGATGGGCATTCTTCGTGATCGACTTCGAGCCGGAATTGAAGCAGCTGGAGAAGTAGTCGAACATGAACACGCCGACTACCAGGAACACGATGTAGTGGTGGGGGATGTTGCCGCGCATCAGGAAGATGCCGAAGACCGTTCCATAGACGACCGCATCGATCGTCGGCTTCAGGATGACCCAGGCCATGCCGAGCCGATTCTGTGCGTTGCTCGACTCAATCCGATATCGGGCCAACCGGTAGATGAACTGCCGGCGCCGCCACACCTCGCCCAGATAAGCGAACAGCGGGGGTCGGGCCCCAACCCGGTGCAAACCTGCTTGCGTCGCTTCGTCGGCGAGGCTCATCGACCTTGGACCCCTTCGTTGTGTGCCGACGTGAGTGTAGTGGATCGCCTCAGGCGTACCGTACGTGCTCCTGCTGGGCGATTCGCTCGGTGTCCGCTGGCGAACCGTGGCTGACCAGCACCATCGAGCCACCTCCGCGCGCCGCGGCCACGGTTGAGGTGATGTCGTTGGCGAGGGTGGTGGCCGGGTAGAGCAGGCGCTCGCCCGAGCCGCCGGCCTTCTCCAGGTCGGCATAGGTCAGCTGTTGGTCCGGGAGGTCGACGGCCGGGTCATCGGGCTGTGCGTCCTCGGTGGCGAAGTAGGCGTCGGGTTGGCCGGGCAGGACGACGCCCAGATCGAGGAAGCCCGCTGGCGGATTCGGGAAGGGCGCGCCGAACGGGAGCAGAGCGGACGCAAACCGATGACGAACTGCGGGCGCGGACTCCATGCCGTCAGGCCCGCAGATCACGATGTCGCCGCCCGCCGAGATGACCGTTCCGCCCACGGCCCACGTGGCGAGCAGCCAGACCGGACGCAGCCAATGGGTCGGCAGCGCGACGTTGACGCGGACGCCGGGCTCGGCGTCACACTCGTCGATCAGCAGGTTGGCCACCTTGGCGACCCAGTTGCCCGTGGTCGTCCCGCTGAGCTCGGTGCGCTCGCCGGACGACACGTCGTAGTACGTGACGAACGGCCGGCCGGCACCACCCGGCTGGGCGGACGACCACGGCTTGAGCAGGTCCATGACGCCATCGTTCCACTGCGGCAAGGCTCTACAAGGCGACCGGCTTTGCCGGCGCCGAAGTGTTTGCATGCGTGCTTGGGCGTCGGCGATCGCCGGCAGGCGACAGTCGCCGACAAATTCGGCACTGTCGAGCACCGACACACCGGATGAGAGAAAAATCTCGCTCCAGATCTTGACGTGACCTAGATAACGGCGGTGTAATTCCAGACATGTCATTCGATGTGGGTTTGGAGCTCGTCCAAGACGAGGAGCTCATGTGGCAAGAGCGTGCGTTGTGCGCTCAGACGGACCCCGAAGCCTTCTTCCCCGAGAAGGGCGGATCCACGCGCGAGGCCAAGAAGGTGTGCCTCACCTGTGACGTCCGCTCCGAATGCTTGGAGTACGCGTTGGCCCATGATGAGCGATTCGGCATCTGGGGAGGACTTTCGGAGCGCGAGCGCCGGAAGGTGAAAAAGCAGGCGTGACCCAGCCGCTCAAGGGCTGGCAACTAGTCTGACTCTTTGTGAGTGTTGAGTCGGGTGGGCTCTCTTCCGGGCCCGACTGGCCCGAGTTCGAGTTGCGCGACGATGACGCGCCGCCCGAGGAGCACCACTGGCTGGATGATCCGCCGTCGGTCGGCGCGGTCATCGTTGCGCACAACGGCGCGCGCTGGCTGCCCAAGGTGCTGGGCTCGTTCTCCAATATGTTCTACGCGCCCGCCAACTGGCGGGCCGTGGACGTCGGGTCGACCGACGGCAGCAGCGAGCTCCTGCGCGACGCGTTCGGGGCCGAGCGCATCAGCTACGCCCCCTCTGGCACTGGCTTCGGCGAGGCCGTATGGATGGGCGTCGAGCAGATGCCCGACACGGACTGGATCTGGCTCCTCCATGACGACGCCAGCGTCCTTCCCGGAACGTTGGCCGGGCTGCTCGACATCGCGACGTCGGCCGACGACATCGCCGTGGTCGGTCCCAAGATCCGGGAGTGGCCGTCCCTGAAGCGGCTGCTCGAAGTCGGCGTCTCGGTCACCAACACCGGCACGCGGGAGACGAATCTCGAGGCAGGTGAGCCGGACGCCGGCCAGCACGACTGGCCGCGCGACGTCCTGGCGGTCAGCTCGGCCGGCATGCTGGTGCGGCGCGACGTGTGGGACGAGCTCGGTGGCTTCGACCCGACGTTGCCCATGTACTTCGACGACATCGACTTCGGCTGGCGGGTCGCGCGCGCCGGCTACCGCACCCGCACGGCGCCGAAGGCCGTCATCTTCCATGCCGAGGCCACCTGGCGCGGCACCCGGCGTCGGACCGCCGGCGACGTCCCGCCCTGGGAGGCGCGGCGTGCCGCCCTCTTCACCCTGCTGGCCAACACGTCGCGCCGCCGGTTCCCCCGCCAGTATGTGCGGTTGTTCGTCGGGTCGCTGTTGCGGGTCATCGGCTTCGTGCTCGGCAAGGACCCGGAATCAGCCAGCGACGAGCTGTTGGCGCTGCGATCCGTCTATGGCCATCCGGTGGAGCTGCGTGAGGCCCGCCGCACCCGCGCGGCCATGTCTCAGCGGACGGCGGCCGAGTTCCGGCACCTGTTCCCGCCGTTCTGGCTGCCCTATCGCCACGGCTTCGACGCGGTGGTCTCCGCGATCGTGTCCATGGTCAAGCCCGAGTCAGTTGAGTCGACGGGCCGGCGATCAGCGTTCGACGACGAGCCCGCCGAAATGCCCGGCTTCGCCTACCGCCACCCGTGGTTGATCGTCGTCCTGGCATTGACGGCTCTCGCGGTGGTCGCCGGGCGTGGCCTGTTCCACGGGAGCGACGCGGCTGCCGTCCTCCATGGCGGCGCGCTGCCGCCGACGCCGGACTCCGCTGGCGACTGGTGGCGGACCGTGCTGGAGCGCAACCACCCGGTCGGGCTCCTGAGCACGACGCTGGCGCCGATCTATCTCGTCCCGCTCTCACTCGCGGCCGTCCCGGTCTGGTTGGCGCCGGGACTTCTCACCGGCACGCTGATGCTGTTCGCCGTGCCGCTCGCTGGCCTCACGGCCCACCGGCTCGGCCGACGGCTCACGGCGCATCGTGCGCAGCGCATCGTCTGGGCCGTCTCCTACGCCCTCTCGATCGCCGCCGTCGGCGCCATCGCCGACGGACGGTTCGGGACAGTCGTCGCGCTGATCGTGCTGCCCATCATCGTCAACGAGCTCTTCCAGATGGCCGACAGCCCCGGGTGGCAGAACGGGGTGCAGTTGGGCGTGTGGATCGCCGTGGCGTCGGCGTTCGCGCCCATCGCGTTCCCGCTCTGCATGGTGGGCTTGGCGCTCGTCGTCTACTTCGAGCGGCGGTGGGTCCTCCGCGACACCCTCATTGCCGCGGCCACGTCCGCCATCCTGCTCGGTCCGTGGCTGGCGCAGCGCGTCGGGCACCCGTGGCGGATGTGGTGGGAGGCCGGATTCCCGGTCCCGGCGCACGCGAACGGTTTCGAGTTGCTCTTCGGCCGCGGTGGTGGGCCGGGCGCGGCGCCGATCTGGTTCAACCTTGCGCTCCCGGTCATCGCAGCGCTTGCGATCGTGCCGCGGCGCAGCCGCCACAACGTGCTGCTGTGCTGGATGGTTGCCCTGGGCGCCCTGGCCATCGCGGTCCTGGGCAACGCGACGGCATATACGACCCCGTTCGGGTCGGAGCCGGTCGCCGCGTGGGTCGGCGTGCCGCTGGTCCTCTGGGTTGGCGCTCTGCTGACGGCCGTCCTCTTGGCGGCCCCAGAGGTGATGGGCCTGCCGAGACCGATGCTGGCGGCGCTTGCGGCAGGCGCGCTGCTGCTGCCGCTCGGCGTGGGGACCTGGTGGCTCGTCCGGGGCACGGATGTTCCGCTCACGAACGACGTGCCCACGGTCGTCCCCGCCTATGTCGCTGCCCACCGGCAGTCCACCCTGGTTATCACCGGCAGTGTGGAGCGCGGAGCAAACGTCCGTGTCGTCAGCGGCGCTGGTCCGTTCCTCGGACAGGAGGCGCTGGCTCCCGCGCCCGGGCGGCGCGACGAGCTCCAAGCGGACGTCGCCCGCCTGCTCGCCCGGCCTGCGCCCGACGACGTGGCACGGCTTTCCGCGCTCGGCATCACCGCGATCTACGCGCCCGACGTCGACCCCGGCATCGCGCGCCGCATCGACGGCGCACCGGGGCTGCGTCCCGCTGGCAGCGACAGCCCGCAGTCGCGCGTGTGGGTCCTCCCCGGCAAGCCGGCCGCGATGACCAGCGATACATCTCGCTGGCGCTGGCTGGTGGGCGTGACCGAGTTCCTGCTGTGGCTGACGGCCATCGTCCTGACGGCCCCGGTCCGGCGCCGGCGGACACTGCCGATGCTTGGCGACGACGAAGGAGATGAGCAATGAGGCGCCGCGCCCGGGCACCCCGCAGCACGGTGGCGATGCGGGTCCGCGCTTCCGCGCCGCCGGTCGCCGCGCTCGCGCTCGTCGTCCTGGCGTTCCTGCTGCCGGACCCGAGTGCCCCACCACGCGCGCCTCGTTCCGTCGCCGTGAACCGCACGGCCTACGCCTGCCCGGCTCATGTGAACCTCGCGGCCGGACAGGTCGCTCCCGCGGCGTCCGTGCGAGCCGTGCGGAGGCCCGGCGGGCACCACATCCGACGCCTGGAGGCTCCCGACCGCTGGCGCCTCGCGAAGAGCAAGGACGCGGTGGTCGTCGAGCAGTTCGGCCGGGGCTCCGGCGCTGCCGCCTACTTCACGACCACGGCTTCGGACGATGATGGCGGCGGCCTGCTGGTCGCGGCGTGTCCGCCCACCGTCGACGAGAGCTGGTTCGTCGGCCTCGGCTCGGGGGCCAAGCACGAGTCGCGGCTGGAGTTCACCAACCTCTCGGACGTCATCGCGGTGGCCGATGTCAGCCTATGGGGCACGGCCGGCCCGATCGAGGCCGTCGGCAGCCGGGGGATCGTGATCAAGCCGGGCGAGAGCCGGACCATCGCGTTGAGCGAGTTCGCGGCCGGCGAGCCAGAGCTCGCCGCGCACGTCGAGCGCCGTCGGGGCGCCTTCGCGGTCACCGCCTTCGACGGCTCACGGCGGGTGTTCGGTGGCTCCGAGGTCGAGCCGTCGACGATGGCGCCGCGTCGCCACCAGATCCTGGCCGGGCTGCCGGCCGGCGCGCGCGACCGCTCGCTCCTGGTCGTCAATCCCTCGACGATGACGTCGCGCCTCTCGGTTTCCGTCCTCGGCCCGCGTGGAGCATTCGCGCCACGTGGCCTCGAAGCGGTCCGCATCCCGGCCGGGCGGGTGACGACCCTGAGCCTTCCCCGTGCCGTGGGGAAGGAAGGAATCTCGATCCGGCTCACGTCCGAGCAGCCCGTCGCGGCCGCGGTTCGGGTCGCCGACGCCAAGGAGGACTACGGCTACGCGGTCAGCGCGCATCGGCTCAACGGGCCGGCCCTTGTACCCGTCGATCTCGGCGGTGGCACCTCCCGTCCACGCCTGACCGTGACAGCGCCCGGCGCCCGAGCTTCGGTCACCATCGCGGGATACGACGCGCAGATGAAGCGCATCGCCAGCAGCCGGATCGAGATCGCCGGCGGCTCCACGGCGACCGTGAACCTGGCCAAGCTGACCGATTCGGACCGGCTGGCTTACGTCGTCGTCTCGCCGCGCGGGAACGTTGTTGGATCCGCGACGTTCCACAAGGACGCGGGCATCGCCGTCATCCCGTTGGAGGAGGCGCCCATCCGGGTGCTCGGCCCCGACGTGCGTTACGTCGGGTAGCGGTGGGTTGGGCACCCGAAAACGACGATTCCGGGTGCCAAACCCACCGCCCTCTAGCTGCGCGGATCGATGTCGTCCGGCGACAGCTCCCACACCTCGGCCAGCCGCTGGAGGAGCGCCTCCCAGGTTGCATCCTCGACCTCCAGCCGGGAATGACAGCGCTTCGTCAGGGGGAGGCGATAGAGGACGACGCGGGCGGCATCGGGTCCACGGACCAGTGCATTCGTGGGCACCGGATCGGTCCACCCGTCAGGCAGGAGCGGCGCTTCCTCGGTGACGACGTCGACCCGCTCGGGCTCGGCATCGAAGTGCTTGCCGAGGGCGATGATGATGGCCCCCACGAGCGCGTCGAAGTCGTCGCGCGGGTTCAGGTGCGCCGGGACGCTCTGCGGTGACAGCGGCCCAGGCAGCGCGAGCGGGCCCCGGCTACCGCGGCCGCGGCGATCGCGCATGCGGCCCGGACGTGGGCCGGCCACGACGCCGTTCAGGTGCGCCATCCGCAGTCGGGCGGACGCTGACGGGCGGACCATTTGGGGTTCGTGCGCGTCGTTGGCGTCCACGCAATGAACGGTAACCGGACCTGCCGGAGTGTTGGTGAACGGCACGCCCGGGCGGCGGCTAGGCTCGGGGTCGTGGCAGCTTCTCGACGGTGCACGCGTGCCGCCTGCTCGTTGCCGGCGGTGGCAACCCTGACGTACGTGTACGCCGACCAGACCGCGGTTCTCGGACCGCTGGCCACGTATGCCGAACCGCACACGTACGACCTCTGCGCCGCGCACTCGGAGCGGCTGTCGGCGCCGCGTGGTTGGGACGTCCTGCGACTCGCGCCCGACCTGGCCGTGCCGGCACCCACGCACGACGACCTGCTGGCCCTGGCCGACGCGGTCCGCGAAGCCGGCCGGCCCATCGCGGCCAGCGCGGATGACGGCCCGGCCCTCCGCCTGGTCAAATCCGATCCCGACCTCATCTGACACCGAAACTCAAGCGAGATTTCTCATGCATCCACGCTTTGCGGCGGTGGTCAAGGCGTATGACGTCCGTGGCCGCTCGCCAGAACAACTCGACGCCACCCTGGCCCGCGCTCTCGGCGCGGCCTTCGCCGACGAGACTGGAATCTCCGGCGGCGGCAGGGCCGTGGTCGGACGCGACATGCGCACGTCGTCGCCGGAGATCGCTGGCGCCATCGCCGACGGCATCCGGTCGCGCGGCGCCGACGTCGTCGACATCGGTCTCGCGTCCACCGACATGCTCTACTGCGCGTCCGGGGTCCTCGACCTGCCGGGCGTCATGGTCACGGCGAGCCACAACCCGCCGGGCGACAACGGGCTGAAGATGTGTCGCGCCGGGGCGCGTCCCATCGGCATCGATACCGGCCTGCGCGCGATGGCTGAAGCGGCAAGCGAGCTCCTGGACAGTCCGGCAGAGGCGCCCGAGGACGCCACCGGCTCGATCGAGTCGGCCGACTTCCTGTCGAGGTACGTCGAGACCCTGCTGCGCATTGCGCCGGTGCAGGCCCGTCGCCCGCTCAAGATCGCCATCGACGCCGGCAACGGCATGGCCGGACACACCGTGCCTCCCGTGTTCGAGGCGCTGCGCGCCGCGGGCAACGAGTTCGAGGTCATCCCGCTCTACCTGGAGCTGGACGGGACCTTCCCGAACCACGAGGCCAACCCACTCGACCACTCCACGCTCGTCGACCTGCAGGCAGCCGTCCGCGACAACGGTGCCGACCTCGGCCTGGCATTCGACGGTGATGCCGACCGGTGCTTCGTCATCGACGAGAAGGGCGACGTCGTGGCGCCGTCCGCGATCACCGGGCTCATCGCGACGCGCGCGCTCGTGGTCGAGCCGGGCGCGACGATCCTCTACAACGTCATCACGTCCAAGGCCGTACCGGAGATCGTGGCCGAGCGCGGCGGCACTGCGGTTCGCACGCCGGTCGGCCACTCGCTGATCAAGGCCGAGATGGCCCGGACCGGCGCCATCTTCGGCGGCGAGCACTCGGGCCACTTCTACTTCCGTGACTTCTACCTCGCCGACTCCGGCATGTTGGCCGCACTGCACGTCCTCGGCGCACTGGGAGAACAGGACCGGCCGCTCTCGGACCTGATGGCCGAGTTCAGTCGCTACGTCGCCTCCGGCGAGATCAACTCGCGGGTCGACGACGTCCAGGCCGTCATCGAGAAGATCGCCGCGTCCCACGCGGACCTTCCCCAGGACGACATGGACGGCCTGACCGTCGATGGCGACGGCTGGTGGTTCAACGTGCGGCCGTCCAACACCGAGCCGCTGCTGCGCCTCAACGTCGAGGGCGCCGACGACGCCACCATGGGTCAGGTGCGCGACGACGTGCTCGCGATCATCCGCGGGTGAGTGCGGGAGGATGAGCGGGTGACTCCGCGCCCGCCGTCGCCGCACCCGAGCGGTGCCAAGCCGCCGGTGCTCCCAAAGGAGCAGATCCCGCGGCACGTGGCGATCGTGATGGACGGCAATGGCCGATGGGCCAAGGCTCGCGGGCTCCCGCGCACCGCGGGTCACGCCGCCGGGGAGGCGGCCCTGTTCGACGTCGTCGAGGGCGCGATCGAGCTCGGCATCGACGCCATCACGGCGTACGCGTTCTCGACCGAGAACTGGAGCCGGTCGCCGGAGGAAGTCAGGTTCCTCATGGGCTTCAATCGCGACGTCCTGCGTCGCCGTCGCGACCAGATGAACGAGCTCGGTGTCCGGGTGCGGTGGGCCGGCCGCCGGCCCCGGCTGTGGCGCAGCGTCATCAAGGAGCTGGAGTTCGGCGAGCAGCTGACCAGGCACAACAAGGTCATGACGCTGACCATGGCGGTCAACTACGGCGGCCGGGCGGAGATCACCGATGCTGCCGCGGCGCTCGCCCGCGACGTTCGCGCTGGCCGCGTGGACCCGGATCGCATCACCGATCGGACGTTCGCCCGCTACCTGGACGAACCCGACCTGCCCGACGTCGACCTGTTCTGGCGGACGTCGGGGGAGCAGCGCATCAGCAACTTCCTGCTCTGGCAGTCGGCCTATGCCGAGCTCGTGTTCGCCGACGTGCCGTGGCCCGACGTCGATCGCACGCACCTGTGGACCGCCGTCGAGGAGTACGCGGCGCGAACCCGACGCTACGGCAAGGCCTAGCGGCGACTAGCCGGCCGCGAGGTCCCGCCGTCGCCGCAGCGCCCATATGGCGAACGCGAACACGCCGATTCCGCAGAGGATGTCGGTGATCACGTGCGCCTGGCGCCACCACGGCATCGCGATCGCGCCGGGCACCGTGTAGTGACCGATGCCGATGAGTCCGCTGATCGAGTAGCTGGCGAACGCGAGGGCGGCGCCCACGATGCGCCGGTGGAACCACATCCACAGTCCGGCGACTGCGGCGGCGGTGAAGATGAACCACGAGACGGCGATGACGACCGCCGTCGGCGCCGGCGGGCCGTCCGCGGCCGGCGCCGGATAGTCCGTGTAGTTGACCACGTTGTCGACGTAGTGGACGACCGAGACGACGAAGGCGACGGCCAGCAGCGCCAGCAGGACTCGGGTCGCGCGGTCGAACGTCGTCATGACGCCACGGTACCGACCGCCGAGGCGGCGACCTCCTGGACGCCGACTAGCCTTGCCCAGTGCGCGTAGCCAGATTTGCAGACGGAGACGACCCTCGATTCGGTGTGGTGGGGGACGACGGCGGCACCGAGATCCTCGCCGTCCTGAAGGGCGATCCGCTGTACGCGGGCTTCGAGCTGACCGGCAAGAAGATCCCGCTGGCGGACGTGCGCCTGCTCGCGCCGGTCATCCCGCGCAGCAAGGTGGTCTGCGTCGGCCGGAACTACGCCGCCCACGCCAAGGAGATGGCCGCGCTGTTCGGCGGCGATGGCAGCGTGCCGGACGAGCCGCTGGTCTTCCTCAAGCCCAACACGGCCGTCGTCGGGCCGGACGACGCGATCGTGCACCCGACCTACACGAACGACATCTCGTTCGAGGGCGAGCTCGCCATCGTCATCAGCCGCATCTGCAAGGACGTCGCGGCCGCCGACGCCGAGAAGGTCATCTTCGGCTACACGATCGCCAACGACGTGAGCGCTCGCGACCTGCAGGTCAAGGACAACCAGTGGGCTCGCGCCAAGGGCTCCGACACGTTCTGTCCCTTGGGCCCGTGGATCGAGACCAAGCTCGACTCGAGCAACCAGAACATCACCACGGCGGTCAACGGCGAGGTGCTCCAGCGGGGCAACACCGGCGAGATGCACTACCAAGTGCCCGCGATCATCGAATACATCACGTCTTTCACCACGCTCCTGCCCGGCGACGTGATCCTGACCGGTACCCCGGCTGGCGTCGGCACGCTCAAGCCTGGCGACGACGTCACGGTGACGATCGACGGTATCGGCACGCTGCGCAACCGGGTGGTCGCCGCGTGAAGCAGGTCGTCGCTCGCTTCTGCCCGTCGCCGACCGGCAACCCGCACGTCGGCATGGCGCGCACGGCGCTGTTCAGCTGGGCGTTCGCGCGCCACCACGGCGGCCGGTTCGTCTTCCGGATCGAGGACACCGACGCCGCTCGCGACTCCGAGGAGTCGTACGACCTGCTGGTCGACGTCATGCGCTGGCTCGGCCTGGACTGGGACGAGGGCGTCGAGGTCGGTGGGCCGAACGGCCCCTACCGGCAGAGCGAGCGGATGGACATCTACGCCGACGTGGCCCAGCGCCTGCTCGACGCGGGCCTGGCGTACAAGGCGTACGACTCGGAGGAGGAACTGGCAGAGCGACGCGAGAAGGCACGCGCTGAAAGCCGGCCGAGTGGCTACGACGGCCTGCATCGCGACCTGACGCCCGAGCAGCAAGCTGCCTACGAGGCCGAGGGTCGCACCCCGGTCATCCGGTTCAAGATGCCGGCGAAGGACTGGACGTTCACCGACCTCGTCCGCGGCGACATCACCTTCGGTGCCGAGAACGTCCAGGACTTCGTCATCGTGCGGGCCAATGGCCAGCCGCTCTACACGCTGACGAACCCGACGGACGACGCGCTGATGGGCATCACCCACGTCCTGCGCGGTGAGGACCTGCTGTCCTCGACACCGCGGCAGATCGCGCTGTACGAGGCGTTCGCCCAGATCGGCGTCGGCGATGGCACGACGCCCGAATTCGCTCACCTCCCGTACGTCATGGGGGAGGGCAACCGGAAGCTGTCCAAGCGCGACCCCGAGTCGAACCTGCTCGGCTATCGGGAGAACGGCTTCCTTCCGGAGGGCCTGCTGAACTACCTGGCGCTGCTCGGCTGGGCCATCGCGGACGATCGCGACGTGTTCACCCTCGACGAGATGGTCGAGGCGTTCGACATCTCCCGCGTCAACCCGAACCCCGCGCGCTTCGACGCGAAGAAGTGCGGGGCGATCAACGGCGACCACGTGCGGATGCTGTCACCGGAGGACCTCGCCCAACGGCTGCTCCCGTATTACGCGGCCGTCGGAATCGCCGTGGATGTCGCGCAGCTCGCGCCGGTCGTCCCGCTGATCCAGGAGCGCATGGCGGTCCTCACCGAGGCGCCGGCGATGACACGGTTCCTGTTCGTCGACGACGTGACGATCCCGGACGAGCTCGCGCTCGACGACCCGGGCCGCGAGGTCGTGCGTGCTGCCCACGATGCGCTCGAGGCGCTGGGGGCGTGGACGACCGAGGCGATCGAAGACGCACTCCGTGGGGCGCTGATCGACCAGCTGGGCCTGAAACCGCGACTCGCCTTCGGCCCCGTGCGGGTGGCCGTCACGGGGTCACGTATATCGCCGCCGCTGTTTGAGTCGCTGGAGATCCTCGGCCGCGAAAAGACGCTGGAACGGCTGTCCTGACTCAGCCTTCGCTGAACCGCGGTAGGCCGTTCCAGAGCAGCCGGAAGGCGGCGTCGGTGACGTCGTCCAGACGCATCTCCGGCCGATCGGCCCACCACCGCGCCACGCCGTCGATGCCGGCAATCAACAGCTCGACCACGATGGGGGCGGCGGAAGAGGCCTCGGGGACGCCAGACCGTTCAAGGTCGGCGGCCAGCAGAGTGGCGACGGTCTGGGACCGGGACGACTGCATGGCCCGCATGACCTGATCGAGCTCGCGGTCGCCCGAGGGAATGGGGTCGATGAGCAATTGGCGCGCCGCTGGGCGGCTCCGCGAATAGTCGAGGTAGGCCGCGATCGTTGCCTTCATCCGGTTGCGGCCGGGGCCGGCGCCGGTGATGCCACGACCGACTGCGGCGAGCATCTCGTCGTTCTCGGCGCTCAGGACGTGCAGGTAGAGGGCCCGCTTGGACGGGAAGTGGTCGTACAGGACGGTGCGGGAGACGCCGGCGGCGGCAGCGATCTCGCCGATCGACGCGGCGTCGTAGCCGCGGGCGGCGAAGGTGCCCACCGCGGCCTGCTCGATCCGCTCGCGCCGGGCGGGCGCGCTGAGCCGACGTCGGATCGTCTGCTGCGTCATGAGGGAAAGCCTACCCGCTTCCGACACATCTGTCGGTAGTGACAACAAGCTCTTGACAAGAGGGCCAGATTCCGGTCAAGTAGCCGCAGCAGATTAACCGACACAAGTGTCGGCAGCGGGAAAGCAGGGTGGCATGGAGCAGGGACTGACGCGTCGGACACTCCTCTCATCCGCGGCGGTGGTCGGGGCCGGCGCAGCGCTGGGCCTGCGCGGGAGCCCCTCGTTCGCCGCCACGCCGGGCAAGCGCGTTGCGGTCTTCGGTGGCGGGATGGCCGGCCTCACCGCCGCCCACGAGCTCGCCGAGCGCGGGTTTTCGGTCACAGTCTTCGAGCCGTCGGCCTGGGGCGGCAAGGCGCGGAGCATCCCGGCACCCGGCACCGGGTCGGGGGGACGCGCCGACCTGCCCGGTGAGCACGGCTTCCGCTTCTTCCCGGGCTTCTACCACCACGTACCGGACACAATGCGGCGCATTCCGTTCGGCTCGGGCACAGTTGGCGACAACCTGGTCGATGCGCCCGCCAGCGGAGCCAAGTTCCTTCGCGCCGGCGACCATGCTGACGCTCTGATCTTCGGTCTCGGGCCTGACCCGGTGCAGCTGCTGACCGTCGACGGCCTGCGTCGCAACCTGATGGACGCGCTCGGCGGCCAGGATGTGCCCCCCGACGAGCAGTCCTATTTCGTGGAGCGGCTCCTGGTCTTCCTCACCAGCAGCGACGCGCGCCGCTTCGGCCAGTGGGAGAAGGTGAGCTGGTGGGACTTCGTGGGCGCGGACAGTCGCTCCGACCAGTACCAGCGGGTGCTGGCATCGGGGCTCACCCGGAGCCTCGTCGCGGCCAAGGAGACCATCGCCAGCACCCGGACGATCGGCAACATGGGCGAAGCGTTCGTCTACACGATGATGGGGCGCGGCAACGATGGCGCGATCGACCGAGTGCTGGACCTGCCGACCAACGAGGCCTGGATCAATCCGTGGATCACCATGCTGCGGGGCATGGGCGTGCAGTTCGTCGAGGGCCAGCGCCTGCTGCGGTACGAGGTCGGTGGCGGCCGGGTCAAGGCGGCCTGGTTGGCCGACTCCCACGGCGGGCGCACGCGCGTTGAGGCCGACTGGTTCGTCAGCGCGATGCCGGCCGAGCGCGCGCGCCAGACGATGACGTCCGATGTCTTGGCGCTCGACCCGGGCCTGCGCGGCATGGACTCCCTGGTGACGGACTGGATGGTCGGCATCCAGTTCTTCCTACGTGAGCCCGTCGGCATCACGAAGGGCCACATCACGTTCCTCGACGCGCCGTGGGCGCTCACGGCCCTGACGCAAGGCCAGTTCTGGAGCGACCGGGTCATCCCCGACGACTACGGCAACGGTGAAGTCGTCGACATCCTCTCGGTCGACATCTCCGACTGGGACTCGCCCGGCATCCTCTACGGCAAGCCGGCCAAGGAGTGCTCGCCGGATGAGATCGCGGCCGAGGTGATCGCCCAGATCCGCGACCACCACACGGCCGGCGACAAGATGCCGGCGGACGTCGTGCACTCATGGTTCCTCGATCCGGGTATCCGATACGACGCGGCGGCCGGGTGCAGCACCAACGAGACGCCCTTGCTCATCAACACGGTGAACTCGTGGACGAAGCGCCCGACTGCCCGCACCCGCATCCCGAACCTGGTGATGAGTGGCGACTTCGTGCAGACCGACATCGACCTCGCCACCATGGAAGGCGCGAACGAGTCGGCGCGCTATGCCGTCAACGCCATCTTGGACGCGGCGGGCTCAACCGCGCCGCGAGCGGCGACCTACAAGCTCTACGATCCGCCCGAGTTCGCTGCGCTCAAGACGGTGGACGAGCAACTCTTCCGGCTCGGTCGGCCCAACGCACTCGACGTGGGGTGAGGGTCCATTTGGGACCCCGACGAACACTCCGGTAGAGTCATCCCTCGGTTTGGAGCCTCGTCGAAGGCGGAGCTTCAATACCCCCATGGGGTATGGTGTAATTGGCAACACAGCGGTTTCTGGTACCGCCATTCTAGGTTCGAGTCCTAGTACCCCAGCGGAACCCATGTAGGGTTTCATCCGGCTTAACAGCCATTGGCCCCGTTGTGTAGTGGCCTAGCACGCCGCCCTCTCAAGGCGGTAGCGCGGGTTCGAATCCCGTCGGGGCTACAAACGAAATCGGTCCGCCCACAGGGCGGGCCGATTTCGTTTCCACCCCGCCGTTGATTCGGACTCCGCTTCGCCACGCGCCGGAGGCGCGGGCGAGCGCGTTGGGGTCCCCCCTGCTCGGAGCCGCGGAGCGGCGGAGAGCTTGGGGGAGAATCCCGTCGGGCGCGGGCCGCCGAACAGGCGGCTCGCGACGTACGTGAGGTACGAAGCTCCCCGAATCCGTCCCCGTCGCGGCCCATACTCAACGCATGGACAACTTTTCCTACCTGGCCGTTCTCGTCGGCGCGATTGCATTCTACTTCCTGGGCGCCCTCTGGTACTCGCTGCTGTTCCGCAAGCCGTGGCTCGCGGACATGGGCATCGACCCCAATATCGACCGGCAGGCTCCGATGGGATCGATGTTGGTGGCATCGGGGCTCGGGGCCCTGGTCGTCGCCGGCGTGATCGAGTTCATCGTGCGCGACGCCGGAGTGGGCTACGGCTTGTGCCGTGGCGCGATGGTGGGTGCGGCCATGGCCGCCGCGATCGGTCAATGCGCGTTCTACGACACCCGGCCGAAGCGTCTCGGCCTCATCAATGGCGCGTATCCACTGGTGGGCGCAATCCTCGTCGGCGCCATCGCCGGCGCGCTCTGATCTGTCTGACCATCGCGTCATGATGGAGCCATGAGCACGCGCTGGATGGACACGCCCATCGGCGGACTCCGCTTGCACGCCCACGCCGGGCTGTTGACGGCGATCGACTTCGACGCACAGCCGCGCGGCCACCGCCTGCCTGACCCCGTCCTCGACGACGCCGAGCGGCAGCTCAGCGAGTACTTCGCCGGGGAGTTGACCGAGTTCGATCTTCCGCTTGCCAACGAGGGCACTGAATTCCAGCAGAAGGTGTGGGCCGAGCTGCGCCGCATCCCTTACGGCGAAACCTCGACGTACGGCGACATCGCGCACCGGCTCGGGTATGAGCCGGTCATCGCGCGGGCGGTCGGGGTGGCCAACGCTGCCAACCCGCTGCCCATCGTCGTGCCGTGCCACCGGGTCATCGGCAGCGACGGCAAGCTCACCGGCTACGCGGGCGGCATCGAGCGCAAGCAGGCGCTTCTCGACTTGGAGCAGCCGGGCCTTTTCTGAGCGTTGTCCCGCTAGGGTGCGGGATATGACTCGGACGATGAAGGCCGCCGCGGCCATCGCCACCCTCATGCTCGCCCTTGCCGCTTGCGGCAGCGGCAAGTCCGCACCCTCCGCGTCCGGCCTCGACCTGGTCAAGGCCGGCGCCCTCACGGTCTGCTCCGATGTGCCGTATCCGCCGTTCGAGGACTTCGACAAGTCGGCCGCCAGCGGGTTCAAGGGCTTCGACATCGACATCGATCAGGCGATCGCCGACGGGCTCAAGCTCAAGCTCGACGTGAAGGACTCGTCCTTCGACGGGCTGCAGAGCGGCCAGGCGCTCAACTCCGGGCAGTGCGACCTGGCGTCCAGTGCCATGACGATCACGCCGGAGCGCGAGAAGAACATCGACTTCTCCACCTCCTACTACGACTCCAAGCAGTCCCTGCTCGTCCCGAAGGGCTCGTCGATCAAGTCGATCAAGGACCTCGCCGGCAAGACCGTCGGCGTCCAGCAGGGCACCACCGGCAAGTCGTACACCCAGAAGCACGCCCCGAAGGGCACGAAGATCCCGAGCTTCCCGAGCGATGCCGAGATGTACCAGGCGATCCAGGCCGGTCAGGTCGACGCGCTGCTGCAGGATCTGCCGGTGAATCTGGAGCACACCAAGAAGGGCAAGTTCGTGATCGTCGAGAAATATGACACCAACGAGTCGTACGGCCTGGCGATCAAGAAGGGCAACGCCGCGCTGCTCAAGGACGTCAATGCGCAGTTGGCGAAGCTGAAGTCCAGCGGCGAGTACCAGAAGCTCTACGACAAGTACTTCACGACGCGTTGAAGCGCTCGACGAAGCGCCGGCTGACGCAGGGCGCGCTGTATGCGATCCTGCTCGCCGGGCTCGTCGGGCTGTTCTTCGCGGCCGACTGGGCGGCGGTCAAGGAGAACTACTTCGACGTCCACGTGCTGCGCGAGCTCTGGCCGGAGATCATCACGGTCGGTGTGCGCAACGTCATCGTCTTCACCGCCGTCGCTTTCGTCGGCGGTTTGGTTCTGGCTCTTGTGCTCGCCCTGATGAAGCTGTCGCCGGTGGCGCCCTATCGATGGATGGCGACGGCCTACGTCGAGTTCTTCCGTGGGTTGCCCGCGCTGCTGGTCATCCTGGCCGTCGGCTTCACGATCCCCATCGCATTCCACTGGCGCCCGCCGGGTGGCACGGTCGGTGCGGGGCTGTTTGCCCTGATCCTCGTCTCCGCGGCGTACATGGCTGAGACGCTGCGGGCAGGCATACAAGCCGTGCCGAAGGGCCAGACCGAGGCCGCGCGATCCCTCGGAATGAGCGGCCTGTGGACCACCGTCTCGGTGGTGCTGCCCCAGGCGTTCCGCATCGTCATCCCGCCGCTGACGAACGAGTTCGTCTTGCTGATCAAGGACACCAGCCTGCTGTTCGTCATCGGAGTCGCCATGAACCAGCGCGAGCTCACGACCTTTTCGCGTGACGCCGCGAGTACGTACGGCAACTCGTCCTCCTACACGGCGGCGGCCATTGCCTACCTCGTGATCACCCTGCCCCTCACGCGATTGGTGGCACGTCTTGAGCGCCGACAGCAGCGGGCGAGGTGACCACGGTGACCACTCGTGCGATCGAGGTGCGCGAGCTGCACAAGAACTTCGGTTCGAACGAGGTGCTCAAGGGCATCGACTTCCACGTCGACTTCGGCCAGGTGGTCTGCGTCATCGGCCCGTCGGGATCGGGCAAGTCGACGCTCCTGCGCTGCGTCAACCGGCTGGAGGAGCCGTCGTCCGGGACGATTCTCGTCGAGGGCATCGACATCTGTGATCCGGAGACCGACCTCGACGCGGTGCGGTCGCGCATTGGCATGGTCTTTCAGCAGTTCAACCTCTTTCCGCATCTGTCGGTGCTGCGGAACCTCACGCTCGCACAGCAGCGGGCACGGAAGCGCTCGAAGGACGAGGCAGTGGCCATCGCCCGCGCCAATCTGGACAAGGTGGGCCTACGGGGAAAGGAAGACGCCTATCCGGCGCACCTGTCCGGCGGGCAGCAGCAGCGCGTCGCGATCGCGCGAGCTCTGTCCATGAACCCCGACATGATGCTGTTCGACGAGCCGACCAGTGCCCTCGACCCGGAGCTCGTCGGAGACGTCCTCGCCGTCATGAAGCAGTTGGCGTCCGAGGGCATGACCATGATGGTCGTGACGCACGAGATGGGATTCGCCCGCGAAGTTGGCGATGCGCTCGTCTTCATGGACGGCGGCGTCATCGTCGAGGCCGGCGACCCGCGTGAGGTGCTGCGCAATCCGCAGCACGCGCGCACGCAGGCCTTCTTGTCGAAAGTGCTCTAGGAAGCGCGCCTGAGGTTCTGGCTCATCCGCTCAGCGGCGGCAACGACCGCCGGTGCGTGCATGCGTCCCGGTTGCCGGGTGAGGCGCTCGAGCGGCCCGGAGACCGAGACGGCGGCGATCACCTTGCCGGAGGGGGACCGCACAGGTGCCGACACCGAGCCGACGCCGGGTTCGCGTTCGCCGATGCTCTGAGCCCACCCGCGACGGCGGACCGCCGACAGCTCGGCGGCCGAGAACGTCGCCTTCATCAGGCCCTTGTTCATCCGCTCGGGGTCTTCCCAGGCCAGCAGGATCTGGGCCGCCGAGCCGGCTGCCATCGTCATCTGGCTGCCGACGGGGATCGAGTCGCGCAGCCCGGTCTGCCTGTCGGCGGCCGCGACGCACACCCGGAAGTCGCCCTGGCGGCGATAGAGCTGCGCGGACTCGCCGGTGATGTCACGCAGGCGAGCAAGCACCGGGCCGGCCGAGGCCAGCAGCCGGTCTTCGCCGGCCGCCGAGGCCAGCTCACCGAGACGCGGCCCGAGGATGAATCGCCCTTGGATGTCGCGGGCAACCAAGCGATGATGTTCAAGAGCGACAGCGAGCCGGTGTGCCGTGGGCCGGGACAGCCCGGTTGCGGTGACAAGGGCGGCAAGCGTGGCTGGTCCGGGCTCGAGCGCGGTCAGTACGAGGGCGGCTTTGTCGAGGACGCCGACTCCGCTAGAGTTGTCCATGTCTTGATACTGCCGTATCGAAATGTGAGACGCAAGGGCCAGGCAACATCGAAGGAGAACCGTCATGGCGAAGACGCTGGCGGAAAAGATCTGGGACGACCACGTCGTTCGAAGCGCCCCGGGTGAACCGGACCTGCTCTACATCGATCTGCACCTCATTCACGAGGTCACCAGCCCGCAGGCCTTTGACGGCCTCCGGCTGAGCGGCCGCACGGTTCGCCGTCCGGACCTCACCCTCGCCACCGAGGACCACAACATCCCGACCACCGATCTCGACAAGCCGATCGCCGATCCGGTCTCGCGCACGCAGGTTGAGACGCTCCGTCGGAACGCTGCGGAGTTCGGCGTGCGGCTGCACCCCATGGGCGACATCGAGCAGGGCATCGTCCACGTGGTCGGCCCGCAGCTGGGCCTGACCCAGCCCGGCATGACGATCGTCTGCGGCGACTCGCACACGTCGACGCACGGCGCGTTCGGCTCGATCGCCTTCGGCATCGGCACGAGCGAGGTCGAGCACGTCCTGGCCACCCAGACGCTGCCGCAGGCCAAGCCGAAGATGATGGCCGTCGACGTCGTCGGCGACCTGCCCGCCGATGCCACCGCCAAGGACCTGATCCTCGCGCTGATCGCGCAGGAGACCACCGGCGGCGGACAGGGCTACATCGTCGAGTACCGCGGCGCGGCCATCCGCAAGCTGTCCATGGAAGCTCGCATGACGATCTGCAACATGTCGATCGAGTGGGGCGCCAAGGCGGGCCTGATCGCGCCGGATGAGACGACGTTCGAGTACCTCAAGGGCCGACCGAACGCGCCCAAGGGCGAAGAGTGGGACGAGGCCGTCGCGTACTGGACGAGCCTCGTCACCGACGACGACGCCGTCTTCGACAAGGTCGTCACCCTCGACGTCTCGAACCTCGGCCCGTTCGTCACCTGGGGCACCAACCCGGGGCAGGGCGTGCCGCTGACCCAGAGCGTCCCGGACCCAGCGTCGTTCGACGACCCCAACGAGCGCGTCGCCGCCGAGCGCGCGCTGGAGTACATGGGCCTGACCGCCGGCACCCCGATGAAGGACGTCAAGGTCGACACCGTCTTCATCGGGTCGTGCACCAACGGCCGCATCGAGGACCTGCGCACGGCGGCCAGCCTGATCAAGGGCCGCAAGGTCGCCGACAACACCCGCATCCTTGTGGTGCCGGGCTCGGTTCGGGTGCGGCTGCAGGCTGAGCAGGAGGGCCTGGACGTGGTCTTCAAGGAAGCTGGTGCCGAATGGCGTGGCGCCGGATGCTCGATGTGCCTGGGCATGAACCCCGATCAGCTGACTCCGGGCGAGCGCAGCGCATCGACGTCCAACCGCAACTTCGAGGGCCGTCAGGGCAAGGGCGGCCGCACCCACCTGGTGTCGCCGCAGGTCGCCGTCGCGACTGGCGTGCTCGGCCACCTGGCCTCGCCCGCCGACCTGGAGGAGGTTTCCCATGCCTGAGAAGTTCAGTTCGCACACCGGCGTCGGCGTCCCGCTGCGCCGCAGCAATGTCGACACCGACCAGATCATCCCCGCGGTCTACCTCAAGCGGGTGACGCGCTCGGGCTTCGAGGACGGCCTATTCTCGGCGTGGCGCCAGGACCCGGACTTCGTGCTCAACCAGGACGCGTACAAGAACGCTTCCGTGCTGGTGGCCGGACCGGACTTCGGCACGGGCTCGTCCCGCGAGCACGCCGTCTGGGCGCTGCAGAACTGCGGGTTCAAGGTCGTGCTGTCGTCGCGCTTCGCCGACATCTTCCGCAGCAACTCCGGCAAGTCGGGCCTGCTGGCGGCCCAGGTCGACGAGAAGACCATCGAGCAGCTCTGGGAGTACCTGGACTCCGACCCCGGCGCGACGATCAGCGTCGACCTCGAGGCGAAGACCGTCACCGCCGGTGACATCGAGGCCGAGATCCAGATCGACGACTACACCCGCTGGCGCCTGCTGGAAGGTCTGGACGACATCGGCATCACGCTGTCGCACGAGGACGACATCGAGTCCTACGAGGCGAATCGACTCTCGTTCAAGCCGGCGACTCTGTAGTAATCTGCGCGCAACGGGGAGGTCCGATGCGCGTGCGGATGCTGCGAGTTGTCATCGCTTGGTTCGGCCTGACGGTCGCACTTCTGTCGGCGCCGATGGCGGCCCAGGCAGATGACTCGACGGGTGTCGATTTCGACTTGGCCCGCCGGGTCGCGGAGCTGGCCAAAGCCGTTCCGCCGGCTGGCGGGGCCGTGGCCGCCGTCCAGCAGGCCGGCGACGACGCCGACAAAGCTGCGAGGGTCGAGCTCGACCAGGCTGCACAGGCAGCTGCGCTCGACCACTGGACGCCCGACAACATGCGTTCGGCGCTCGACGGCGACCTGCTGCTCGCCGGGCACACCCTCGACTCCGCCGCGGACAACGTCGACCAAGGCGTTGCCACGCTCGTCCCGGGTGTCCCGCTGCCTGAAATCGGCGGCCTCGACTTGGGCGGCCTTGCCGGCCTGGGTGGCCTGTTGGGTGGCGGCGGCACCGGCGGCAGCACGTACAGCAACGGTGGTGCCGTCGTGGCCACCAGCGGCAAGGTCTTCTTCACGCTCGATGGCACCGACTACGTCTGCTCCGGAAGCTCCACGGCGGCCGCCAACCGCAGCCTCGTGCAGACGGCCGGACACTGCGTCAACGAGGGTCCGGGAGCGTTTGCGACCAACTTCGTGTTCGTCCCCGCGTACCGCGACGGCCAGACGCCCTACGGCACCTTCGCCGCGCGCGCCCTGCAGACCACCGGACAGTGGAGCGGCAGCGGCGACCTTTCCTACGACGTGGGCTACGCGATCGTCTCGCCGGTGGGCGGCCGGGCACTGGCCGACACGGTCGGCGCGCAGGGCATCGGGTTCAACCTCGCGCGTGGCGCCCAGATGTATGCCTTCGGCTACCCGGCGGAGGCGCCGTACGACGGGTCGAAGCTGGCGTGGTGCAGTGGCGTCGTCTCCGCCGACGGCCAAGGCACGTCCGACCAGGGCATGAAGTGCAACATGACGGGCGGCTCGTCCGGTGGGCCGTGGTTTCTCAACTTCAACGAGAGCACCGGAATTGGGACGCTCAACTCCCTGAACAGCTTCCGGTACACGACGTTCGGGCTGCTGGACAGCGGATCGATGTACGGCCCCTACTTCGGGTCGGTCATCCAGTCGCTGTACAGCTCCGCGTCGCAGTGATCGTCAGCGCCAGAGGCTGACGCCGGTGACGCCGCGGTCGGTGGCGTCGATGTGCACCCGCTGGCCGGGGCGCAGGTGCCGGATGTGCTCGGCCAAGGCTTCGGCGGCGAACTCGAGCGTCGCGCCCTGGTCGGTGACGACCGTGCCGAAGCGACGGGATTCGTCGTACGACGCGACCGTGGCTTGCATGCCGTCAGGGTAACTGCAGGCAATAGGCTGCACCCTATGAGTCGCCGCCCCGAGAACTTGCCCGGGACGATTCGTGCCATCGAGGTGCTGCTGCGTCCCCCGCTCGCCCTGATCACCAAGAAGGACTACCGGGGCCTGGAGAACGTCCCGGAGACCGGCGGATTCGTCCTCGCCGCGAACCACAACTCGCACGTGGACCCGTTCCTGCTCGCGCGCTTCGCCCTCGACATCGGCATCGTGCCGCGGTATCTCGTCAAGGACGTGCTCTTCACCCACAAGCTCACCGGGCCGGTGATGCGGGGTGCCGACCAGATCCCGGTGGCCCGCTACTCCGCGGGCGCTGCGAACGCACTGGCCCCGACCGTGGCGTCGTTGAACGCCGGCAAGCCGGTGATCATCTACCCCGAGGGCACGATCACCCGCGACCCGGAGGCCTGGCCGATGACCGGCCGCACCGGGGCCGTGCGCGCGGCCCTGGAGGCTGGCGTGCCGCTCATCCCGGTGTGCCAGAGCGGCGCGCAGGACGTCCTCTGGCCCTACACCCGCAAGCTGCGGCTGTTCCCTCGCCACCGCTATTACATCCGGGTCGGTCCGCCGCTCGACCTGTCGATGTATGCCGGCAAGGAGCTGACCGAGGAGATCCTGCACGAGGCGACGAACCGGCTCATGGACACGCTGACCGACATGATGATCGAGATCCGTGGCACGCGGCCGACCGGGCCACGCATCGACGTCCACACGGTCAAGAAGATCACCAAGCTCGGCGAGGACAACTGATGGCGCGGGTCACCGTGATGGGGGCCGGTTCCTGGGGCTCGGCGTTCGCGCTGGTCCTGGCTGACGCCGGCAACGAGGTCACCATGTGGGGCCGCCGGCAGGAGCTGTGCGACGCCATCTCCACGCAGCACGAGAACTCTGACTACTTGCCGGGTATTGCGCTGCCGCGGGTCATCCGCGCGACCAGCGACCCGGCGGAGGCGTTGTCCGGATCCGACGTCGTCGTGCTGGCGGTCCCGTCGCAGCAGCTGCGGAGCAATCTCGACGACTGGGGCAGCCACATCCCGTCAGAAGCGCCGCTGGTCAGCCTGATGAAGGGCATCGAGCTCGGCACCCACAAGCGGATGAGCGAGGTCATCTCGGAGCTCACCGGGGCCGGGCCGGAGCGGATCGCCGTGGTCAGCGGTCCCAACCTCGCCAAGGAGATCGCTCTGCGCGAGCCCGCCGCGAGTGTCGTCGCGTGTGAAGACCTCGCCGTTGCCGAGCGCCTGCAGGAGCTGTGTCACACCGGCGCCTTCCGTCCCTACACGATCACCGACGTGGTTGGCGCGGAGCTCGGCGGCGCGGTCAAGAACGTCATCGCGCTGGCCGTCGGTGTCGCCATCGGTCTCGGCTACGGCGACAACTCGAAGGCGTCGGTCATCACCCGCGGCCTGGCAGAGACAGCACGTCTGGGCGGCGCCATGGGCGCCGATCCCATGACGTTCCTCGGCCTCGCCGGCCTCGGCGACCTGGTGGCGACGTGCTCGTCACCGCTGTCCCGCAACCGCACCTTCGGCGAGAAGCTGGGTACCGGGATGACGGTGGAGGAGGTGGCCGGTGCGACGCGCCAGGTGGCCGAGGGCGTGAAGTCGTGCCAGTCGGTCAGTGAGCTGGCTCGTCTGCACGGCGTCGAGATGCCGATCACCGAGCACGTCGCGTCACTCATCGCCGGCGAGCTCAAGCCGGTCGAGCTCGTGTCGGGGCTGATCTCCCGCGACGCCAAGGCGGAGACCGAGTGACGCAGAAACTCAAGGTCGCGGTGGTGTTCGGCGGCCGATCCAGCGAGAGCGGTGTCTCCTGCCTCACCGCCCAGAGCGTCATGGCCAACATCGATCGCGACCGCTACGACGTCACACCGGTCGGCATCACGACCGACGGTGATTGGGTCATCGAGCCAGCCGACTGGACCGATGTCGCGCCCGGTGAGCTGCCGTTCGTCCGGCCGGACAGCGAGCCGTTCGCCTGGGAGCGGCTGCGCGAGTTCGACGTCGTGTTCCCGCTGCTGCACGGCCCGTGGGGCGAGGACGGGACGGTCCAGGGGCTGTTCGAGATGGCTGGCGTCCGCTATGTCGGCGCCGGCGTCCTGGCCAGCGCCGTCGCCATGGACAAGCCGTTCACGAAGGCGCTGCTCGCCTCGGTTGGATTGCCGCAGGTGCCCTACGTCACCGTCACCCCGCGGCAATGGGCCAGCGAACGGGATCGGATTTTCGACCGGATCCAGGCGCTGCGGCTGCCGGTCTTCGTCAAGCCGGCCCGGGCAGGCTCGAGCTCCGGCGTCGCCAAGGTCGACGCGTGGGACGACCTGGAGGCCGCCATCGTCGCGGCGCAGGCGTTCGACCCGAAGGTGCTGGTGGAGGCGGCGATCTCCGAGAAGCGCGAGGTCGAGTGCGGTGTTCTGCAGCAGGCGGACGGGACTGCCGTGCCCAGCGTCGTGGGGGAGATCCGCACGGACACCTCGCACGCCTTCTACGACTTCGAATCGAAGTACCTCGACGGCACGAGCGTCAACATCGTCCCGGCGGACATCCCGGAGGTCGTCGCCGACCGCATCCGTGACTATGCGGTCAAGGCGTTTGAGGCCGTCGGTGCCGAGGGATTCGCCCGGGTCGACTTCTTCCTGTCCGGCGACAACCTGGTCGTCAACGAGATAAACACGATCCCGGGATTCACCGCGTTCTCGATGTTCCCGCTGCTCTGGAAGGCTTCCGGCGTTCCCTACGCCGAGCTCATCGACCGGCTCATAACGCTGGCCGCCGAGCGACCCTTGGGGCTGCGCTAGACGCAGGCGCGCGTCGCCGGCAGGTGCCGGGCGACCACGTCGGCGACGTCCGCCAGCGCATTGGCTTCCGGCGCGTAGTCGGACGGAACCTCGAGGCTCACGTAATGGCGGCGGCCGATGGTCGTGAACAGGTAGCCGTCGGACTGCTTCTCGGCGAACCAGCCGACGCCGTCGACCTCATCGCAACGAGAGGTGGGCTTCAAGGCTGTCGGCTTCTCGACGCCGCAGCGAAGCACGATCGGCGGGTCGCCCCAAGCACCCGCGAGGCGGCCTTTCACGAGCTTCCGCCCCTGACCGGCAACCGTCGCCGGTAGGTCATCGAGCAGGCCCACGCAGTCGACCGCTGAGTCCTTGGTGGTCGGGTAGGTGTCGATCTGGACCTCGCCGGCCTGACATGCCGCCAAGAGCAGCGCGGCGGGCGCGAGCACCAGAAACCGGCGGCCCCCCACGTCAGAGCGTGACGATGGGGCAGGTCAGCGTCCGCGTGATGCCGGGGACGGCCTGAACATTCTTGATGACGAGGGCGCCGAGGTCGTCGACGTTGGCGGCCCCGGCGCGGACGATGACGTCGTACGGACCGGTGACGTCGTCAGCGACGCTGACGCCGTCGATGTCCGCGATGGCCTTGGCCACCTCCGCGGCCTTGCCCACCGCGGTCTGAACGAGGATGTACGCCTGCACCGACATGGGGGAAACCCTACCGTCCCGCCGGCGGGCGCCACTACGGAAAGATGGAGCGCGTGAACGCAGCTCCCGGCACGACAGTCGCCGACATCGGCGAATTCGCCCTCATCGCGCTCATCCGCGAGCGTCTTGGCGCCGTGTCGCCCGAACCCGCGGCCGGGCTCATCATCGGCCCGGGCGACGACGCCGCCGAGGTCGCCGCGCCCGGCGGCTCCTTCCTCATCTCCAGCGACCTCCTGATCGAGGGCCGGCACTTCCGCCGTGACTGGTCGTCGGCCGAGGACGTCGGGCGCAAGGCTGCGGCCGCGAACCTGTCCGACATCAACGCCATGGGTGGCACGGCGACGGCCATCACCGTCTCCCTTGGAGTGCCGGGCAGCCTCGAGGTGGCCTGGGTGCTGCAGCTGGCGGACGGGCTGGCGATGGAGTGCGCCGCCGTGGGCGCCGAGATCGCCGGGGGAGATGTCACGGCGTCCGACCAGATCGTGATCGCGGTCTCTGCCGTTGGACAGGCCGCACGAGCCGTGCGGCGCGACACCGCGGCGGCCGGCGACGTCGTCGCCTACGCCGGGACGCTGGGCATGGCCGGAGCCGGGTTCGCCACGTTGAGTCGTGGCTTTCGCTCTCCCCGCGCGGCGGTCGACGCGCACCGGGTTCCCACGCCGCCCTACGCCGCCGGACCACAGGCCGCAGCGGCCGGGGCGACGTCCCTGATTGACGTCAGTGACGGCCTGCTGGCCGACCTCGGCCACGTCGCCCGCGCCAGCGGGGTCGTCGTCGAGCTGGAATCAGGCGCGTTCCCGATCCCGGAGTGGGTGTCCACGGTCGCCGACGCGCTCGGCGCGGACCCGCTGCGCTTCGTCCTGGCCGGCGGCGACGACTACGCCCTGGTCGGCACGTTCAGCGGCGGTCTCCCGGACGGTTGGACGCGCATCGGGACCGCTCGGCACCCCGCGCTGGGCGAGCACCCGGCCGTGCTCGTCGACGGTGCTCCGTACGAGGGATCGCCGGGCCACCAGCACTTCCGCTGATCTGGATACCTGCGCTGCGCGCGCATTCGATCACCGCAGCAGAGCGGGGAATGGCTGCGCGGCCTCGAGCTCGTAGGCGAGCTCGAGCAGCAGGCGGTCCTGTCCGTGCCGGGCCGAGAGGTGCACGCCGATCGGCAACCCTTGGGACGTCAGGCCGCCGGGGATCGAGATGGCGGGTGCGCCGGAGGCGTTGTGCAGAGGCGTGAAGGCGACGTACTGCTGCAGCCGGTTGAACATCTCCGGGAACTCGACCTCGGGGGAGAGGTAGCCCAGTCGTGGCGTGGTGTGGGCGACGGTCGGCGACAGGACCGCGTCGACGCCGGCCTTGTCGAACGACTTCGCGTACGTTGCGGCCGTCTTGCGGAGCCCGGCAATGGCCGTGGGCGTGCGCCAGCCCTGTCGGACGAACCGCTTCGCGAGATACAGCGTGAGCGGATCGAGCTTGGCCGGGTCGTAGTCCGGCCCGTAGAGGCGCTTGCCGAGCCGCTGCATCGAGAAGCCCATGAGCGCCCAGTAGTGGGTGAAGTCGGCGATGAACCGGGGAGTGACGGGGCTCGGCACCTCGACGATCTCGTGACCCAGCTTCTCCAGCAGGAGCGCGGTGTCCTGCACGGTCGCGCGAGTCTCGTCGTCGGTCGGGGTGTCGGTGATGGAGTCGAGAAGCAGCCCGATGCGCAGCCGGCGGTGGGACGGCCCCTCGACGTTGCCAATGACCGGTTGCCCGATGGCCGGCTTGTACGCCTCGGCTGCGGCCATGAAGGCGGCGGTGTCGCGGACGGTCCGGGTGAGCACGCCGTTGCAGAGGATGTTGACCGGGAGGCGCTCGGCCTCCGGCGGGTCGACGATGCGTCCGCGGGAGGGCTTCAGGCCGACCAGGCCGCACGCGGCAGCCGGGATGCGGATGGACCCGCCACCGTCGTTCGCATGGGCGATCGGCACGACGCCCGACGCGACCAGGGCGGCCGAACCGCCGGACGAGGCGCCGCAGGAGAAGTCGAGGTTCCAGGGATTTCGCGTCGCGGGAGCGTCGTCGAACTCGGTGGTCGCGTTGAAGCCGAACGCGGGCAGCGTCGACTTGCCGATGACGACGATGCCCGTCGAGCGGAACTCGGTCACGAAGGGCGAGTCGGACGGGGCCTCCTTGACCGGGATGGCACGCGAGCCGTACAGCGTCGGCAGGCCGAAGACGTCCTCGTTGTCCTTGACCACCGTGGGAACGCCGGCGAAGACGCCGTCGCCGGGGGCGGCGGCGTGCGCCAGCGCACGCTCGAAGTCGGCGGCGGCCAGTGCGTTCAGCTCGGGATCGAGCGCCTCGGCGCGCGCGATGGCCGCCTCGGTCGCCTCGCGGGCGCTCACCTCGCCGCGGCCGATGGCTTGGGCGAGCCCCACGGCGTCGAGCCGCGCGAGTTCGTCCGAGGCGTGAACCTGCATCAGGTCGACGTGACTAGCGGGTGACCTTGCCGGCCTTCAGGCACGAGGTGCACACGTTGAGGCGCTTGGGCGTTCCCGACACGATCGCACGGACCCGCTGGATGTTCGGGTTGAAGCGACGCTTCGTACGACGGTGCGAGTGCGACACGTTGTGGCCGAACCCGGGCGTCTTGCCGCAGACATCACAGACCGCTGCCACTGGGATCACTCCTGAGAACTGAAGAGGAAATTCGAGGGCCCGCACGGGTGCAGGCAACCGGAAAAGGATAGCCGACCCCACCGCGGGGACGCGAATCGGCGTCAGTCCGCGGCCTCGCCGAGCGCCTCCGTCGGCGGACGGCCGTGCGCAAGAAGCGTCCCGCCGGGCCCGGCTCCCGACCACGGGCCATCGATGCCGATCACGGCCAGACACGACGTCGGCATGCCGACCCACGCGTCCGTCAGCAGGCTGACGAACTCCTCCATCGCCGGGTTGTGCCCCACGAGCGCGACGATCGACGCACCCTCGTCGAATCCCCGGACGATCGGCAGCAGCTCCTGGCCGTCGAAGGTGTAGGCGCGATCATCGATGGTGATGGGCGGCGGGTCGTCCAGTTCGGCTGCGACCAGGTCCCACGTGCTCCGCGCCCGCTGGGCCGGCGAGACGACGGCGCGATCGATCCGCTGGAGGTTCGCTGCGATCCAGGATCCGACTTCTCGGCCCTGCCGCAGTCCGCGGTGGTTGAGTGGTCGATCCAGATCCGGGGCAGCTGCGGACCAGTCAGACTTCGCGTGTCTGATCAGAAGGAGCGTGTGGTCAGCCCGATACCCTCGGCCCATGGGCCTCACCCTACGTCCGGACGCGTTTCGCGCGTGGGTGGCGCTGTGCGTCGAGGCGCTCGCGGCCGCGCGGGCCGAGATCGACGCCCTCAACGTCTTCCCGGTTCCGGACGGCGACACCGGCACCAATGCCTATCTGACGTTCGTGGCCGGCTCCGAGGCCATCGATGCCGAAGCCACGGACGCCGAGTTGCCGGTCGTCGTCAAGGCCTTCGCTGACGGGCTCCTGACCGGCGCCAAGGGCAACTGTGGCGTGATCCTCTCGCAGTTCGTCCGGGCGTTCGTCGCTGAGATCGGCGACGACTTCGAGCTGACCGGCGATCGCGTCGCGCAGTGCTTCGGCGCGGCATCCCGCGCTGGGTACGCCGCCGTCGGCCGGCCCGTCGAGGGCACCATCCTGACCGTGGCTGCGGCCGCGGCCGAGGGAGCGCAGGCTGGCGGTGACGACGTCCGCAAGACGTTCGCCAGTGCCGCGGCGGCCGCGCGCGAAGCCCTCGCCCGCACGCCGATGCAGATGGATCGCCTGGCCCAGGCCGGCGTCGTCGACTCCGGTGGCCGCGCTCTCGTCGTCGTCCTCGACGCCACCGAACAGCGGTTCACCGGCCGGGTGCCCGATCGCCCCGCACCATTCCTGCCCACGCCGTTTCCTGCCGCCAATCGAGACGACCTGGTCGAGGGCGGTCCCTCATACGAGGTGATGTTCCTGCTGGAGGCCGACGACGACCGCATCCCGGCGCTTCGGTCCACGCTCGACCCGCTCGGCGATTCGCTCGTCGTCGTCGGCGGCGACCGGCTGTGGAACATCCACGTGCACGTCGACGACGTCGGCGCGGCCATCGAGGCGGGCATCACCGCCGGACGCCCGTACCGGGTCGCCGTCACGCACTTCGCCGACCAGATCGAGCGGACGCAGGGGCCGCAGCGGGGCCGGCAGCGGGCCGTGGTCGTCGCGGCGACCGGCACCGGACTGGCCGGCCTCTTCCGCGAGGCCGGGGCGGAGGTCCTCGAGTTCACCCGCAGCCACCCACTCGGCGCCGAGCAGATGCTTTCGGCCCTGCGTGCGGCCGATGCCGACGAGATCATCGTGCTGCCCAACAATGCGCGCTACCGGAGCCTGTTCGAGGCGGCGGCCAAGGACCTGCGCGGCGACGGCGTCCGCGTCGCCATCATCCCGTCGCTGGCCCAGGTCCAGGGACTCGCGGCCCTCGCCGTGCACGACCCGGCGCTCGCCTTCGACGACGACGTGGTGGCCATGTCCAGCGCCGCGGCCGGCGCCAAGCATGGCGCCGTCACCGTCGCGTCCGAGCCGGGCATGACGTCGGTCGGTCCGTGTCAGGTCGGAGACATCCTCGGCGTCGTCGACGGCGACTTCGCGTACATCGGCCAGGATCTCGTCAAGGTGGCCTGCGACGTCGTGACCAACCTCGTGTCGGCGAACTCGGAGATGGTCACGCTGGTCGCGGGCGATGGCGGCTCGGCCGAGCTGGCCGACGCCGTCGAGTCATTCGTCCGGGCGGAACGGTTCGACCTCGACGTGGTGGTCTACGACGGCGGGCAGGAGAACTATCCGCTCTTCATCGCGGTGGAGTGACCCCATGGGATCAGCACCGTGACGGCCCGGCAGGACCGCCTTCGCAACGTCGTCGGCGACCGCACGGCCAAGAAGCTCGAGTCGGCGTTCGACATGACGACCGCCGAGGACCTGCTGCGGCACTACCCGCGGCGATACGTCGCGCTGGGACAGCTGTCGGACCTGTCCGAGCTCGAGGTCGGGCAGTACGCGACCGTGATGGCCCGGGTGCAGGACGTCAAGACGCACAGCTATCCGTCGCGTCGGCGGCCCGGCAAATTCGACAGCCGCACCGAGATCGTCATCACCGACGGCACCGGGCGCCTGACCGCGACCTTCTTCAACCAGACCTGGCGCGGTGAGCAGATGTCGGTCGACACCGTCGGGCTGTTCGCCGGGACAGTCGGGGAGTTCCGTGGCTCGCTGCAGCTGACGCACCCGCTGTTCGAGGCGCTGGAGGACGATGGGTCGGTCGCCGACGGAACGAGCCGGCTTGCGCGCGGCATCATCCCCATCTATCCGGCGACGTCCGCGGTCAACTCATTCGCGCTGGAGAAATGCGTGGCCACCGCGCTCGACGGGCTGGATCTGTCGGACGACGCCATCCCCGGCGACGTTCGCTCGCCCCGGGAACTTCCCGATGCCGCCACGGCCTTCGAGCTCATCCATCGGCCGCGGTCTGCCGAGCAGTGGAAGTCGGCGCGTGACCGGTTCCGGTTCGAGGAGGCCTTCCTGCTGCAGACCGTGTTCGCCCGCCGCCGGTTGGCGCTCGAAGGCGACCCGGCGCTCGCGCGGACCCGGCGTCCGGCTGGGCTGCGCGACCGCTTTCTCGAGCGCATCCCGTTCGAGCTCACCGCCGGCCAGCAGTCCGTCCTGGCGGAGATCAGCGCCGACCTCGAGCGGACGCATCCGATGCACCGGCTGCTGCAGGGTGAGGTCGGCTCCGGCAAGACCGTCGTCGCCCTGCTCGCGATGCTGCAGGTCGTGGACGCCGGGGGACAGGCGGTGCTCCTCGCCCCGACCGAAGTGCTGGCGGCGCAGCACTACCGCGCCGTGACCGCCATGTTGGGCGACCTCGCCCATTCCGGGATGCTGGGAGGCGCGGACGACGCCACCCGTGTCCGCCTCCTGACCGGCTCGATGGGGGCCAGGGCGCGCAACGCGTCGCTGCTCGACATCGCCTCCGGTGCGGCCGGCATCGTCGTCGGCACGCACGCTCTGTTGCAGGAGCACGTCCAGTTCGCCGACCTTGGGCTGGTCGTCGTCGACGAGCAGCATCGCTTCGGCGTCGAGCAGCGGGCGGCGCTCGCGGACCGGTCAGACGTCCGCCCGCACACTCTCGTCATGACGGCCACGCCGATCCCGCGGACGGTGGCCATGACGGTCTTCGGCGACCTGGAGACGTCGACGCTGCGCGAGCTGCCGGCCGGCCGCAAGGAGATCCAGACGACGGTCGTGCCCGACGGCCGACAGGCGTGGGTCGACCGGGTGTGGCAGCGCGTGCGCGAGGAGGTGGCGCGTGGCCGACAGGCGTACGTCGTGGTGTCGCGGATCGGCGCCGACGGCGATGCGGCTGAGTCGGACCGTCCCCCGCTGGCCGAAGCCAGCGTGCCAGCGGGAGGTACCCCCAGAGCGCTGCTCGACGTCCATGCGGAACTCGTCGCCGGGCCGCTGGCCGGCCTGCGCGTCGGGATGCTGCACGGCCGGATGCCGGCAGACGAGAAGGACGCGACGATGACGGCCTTCGCCGCCGGTAACGCCGACGTCCTCGTGGCGACCACCGTGATCGAGGTGGGCGTCGACGTGCCCAATGCGACGGTGATGGTGGTGATGGATGCCGAGCGGTTCGGCATCTCCCAGCTCCACCAGCTGCGTGGCCGGGTCGGACGCGGCAGCGAGCCGGGACTGTGCCTGTTGGTGACGTCGAGCGGCGAGGACACGCCGGCGTGGGAGCGGCTGACTGCGGTGGCTGCGACGACCGACGGCTTCGAGCTTTCGCGGGTGGACCTCGAGCTGCGTCACGAGGGAGATGTGCTCGGCACCCGGCAGTCGGGACTGCGGTCCAGCCTGCGGCTGTTGTCGGTCGTCCGCGACGAGGCCGTCATCGAGGACGCCCGGGCCGCTGCGTCCGCGGTGATCGCATCCGATCCCGAGCTGGCCGACCACCCGGCTCTGGCCGCGGCGGTTCAGGCGCTCGAAGCGACCGAGCAGGCCGAGTACCTGGAGCGGACCTGATGACGCGCATCATCGCCGGGACGTGGGGCGGCCGGCGGCTCGCCACCCCGAAAGGCGCCGACACCCGGCCGACGTCCGACCGTGTCCGCGAGGCGATGTTCTCGTCGCTGGAATCGGAGCTCGGCGGCTTCGCCGGACTGTGCGTGGTCGACCTCTACGCCGGAAGCGGCGCGCTGGGGCTCGAGGCGCTGTCGCGGGGCGCCGGGCGGGTGGACCTCGTCGAGTCCGGCCGTCCGGCACAGCGGGCTATCGCGGCGAACATCGCCGAGCTGGGCACGATGTCCGCGCGCCTGCATCGCACCACTGCTGAACGATTTCTGGCCGGCTGCCGCGACCGTTTCGACCTCGTCTTCGTCGATCCGCCGTACGCAGACGACCCCACGGCAGTGCTCGCCGCCGTGAGTGCATTGCTCGCGCCGTCGGGATTGGTGGTCGTCGAGCGGTCGTCCCGCACCGAATTCGCCTGGCCGGAAGGACTGACCGGTATTCGCGACAAGGCCTACGGGGAGACACGACTTTGGTACGGTCGCCAATCATGACGACGGTTGTCTGCCCCGGTTCCTTCGATCCGGTCACGAACGGGCATCTCGACATCATCGAGCGGGCGTCGCACCTGTTCGATGAGGTGGTCGTCGCCGTTCTCGTCAACGAGAACAAGTCCGGTCTGTTCACGATCGACGAGCGGATCGAGATGCTGGGGGAGTCGACGGCGTCATTGCCGAACATCAAGCTCGACTCGTTCAAGGGGCTCCTCGTCGAGTTCTGCCGGGCGCGGGGCATCACGGCGATCGTCAAGGGCCTGCGGGCCGTGTCGGACTTCGACTACGAGCTGCAGATGGCCCAGATGAACGACCGGCTGTCCGGTGTCGACACGCTGTTCATTCCGACCAGCCCGGCGTATTCATACCTGGCGTCGAGCCTGGTGAAGGAAGTCGCCAAGGGTGGCGGCGACGTCAGTGGACTCGTTCCGGACCACGTGCTTGCGCGACTGAACGAACGCTTCGGCCGGTAGTCGAGCCCGGCCCGATCGCGGCGGTGCCGAACCGGTTGCGCACGGCGTCGACGGCGGCATCGACGGACCCGTCGGACGTGGGCTCGAACGGCAGCATGAGCTGGGCGCCGTGGGCGTCGAGCCCGCTCAGCGTGATGCCGAGGAGCGTGCAGCCGCGCTGATGGATCTCCGGCAGCCGCCGGGCCAGCAGCTGGCGGGCGGTGGAGAGCACGACGCCGGTGTTGTCGGTCGGCCGCGCCAGGGCGTGCGAGGTGGTCGAGCGGCCGAAGTCGTCGAACCGCAGCCGCAGGATGACGGTCGTGCCGGTGCGCTCGGCGGACCTCAGGCGTCGGGTGACCCGGTCGACCAGGGTCTGCAGCGTCCGATCGAGGTAGGCGTCGCTGTGCCGACCGCGGCCGATCGCGCTCTGCGAGCCGATGGACCGGCGCCCCGCGCCGGACCGGACGCGTCGCGGATCCAGGTTGTGGGCGAGCGCGTGCAGGTGATGGGCGGCGCCGGGGCCGACGATGCGACTCAGCTCGGCAACCTCGAACGTGGCCAGCTGCGCGACCGTGCCGATGCGGGCGGCGTGCAGCTTGGCCGACGTCGCCGGCCCGACCCCCCAGATGCGCTCGACCGGCAGCGAGTGCAGGAACGTCAATTCGGTTTCGACCGGCACGACGAGGAGTCCGTCGGGCTTGCACAGGCCGCTGGCGATCTTGGCGATGTGCTTCGTCCGGGCGACGCCGACCGAAATGGGCAGCCCGGCCCGGCGGCGCACCTGCGTGCGCAGGTCGGCGGCGATCGTCGATGGCGCGCCGCGAAGGCGTCGAAGCCCGCCGACTTCGAGGAAGGCCTCGTCGATCGACATCCCCTCGACGTGCGGCGTGACGTCGTGGAATACGTCGAACACCTGACGGCTCGCGGAGACGTAGGCGTCGAACCGCGGCGCGACGACGATCGCGTCGGGGCACAGGCGCATGGCCTGCCGCCCGCCCATGGCGCCGCGCACGCCGAAGGCCTTCGCCTCGTAGCTGGCCGCGAGGACCACGCCACCGCCGACGATGACCGGCTTTCCTCGCAACCGCGGGTCGTCCCGCTGTTCGACCGACGCGAAAAAGGAGTCGAGGTCGGCATGCAGGACAGTTCCCTCAGTCACCGCGTGGGCCACGGATCGAAACCATGTTCGATTGTAGCCGAGAGGGGATGGGTTGGGCTACTGGGCGCTGCGCAGCTTGAGGACGGCGGACACGTTGCCGGCGGAGTCGAACTGCACCCGGATCTTCTGCACCGACTCAGATGAGGTCTTGGTGCAGTACAGGTACAGCGATCCGAGCCGGACGTGCGGGATGCCGGCGCGCTTCAGGACGTCGGTCGTCGACGTGCCGCGCGGGATGGTGAGCACGGTTGAGTCCGGCTTCAGTACGCTCGGATCGCGGCAGGCGTCGTTGCTGATTCCGGCGGCTCGCTCCCACATCTGCAGGTACGCCTCCGGACCGCGCGCCATGTCGTCGGCGATGTCGGGGCCGCCCTGGCGGCGCAGGTCCTCGATCCAGTCGGGGTAGAGGCCGTAATGCGCGACGCCGTCGGTGTTGATGTCGTAGACCCGCTGGCCGCTGACCTGCTTGTCGATCGTCACGCCGGCCAGGCCGGCGAAGGGGTACGTGACCGGGTTCGGCGCGTTCGCACCGCGCGGATCGCCCTGTGCGCCGAAGCCATTGATGTCGGCGCCGTAGCCGATGCCCCAGTAGAACCGGGGATCCGCCCACGTCAGGTGGCGCTTCCACTTGGCCACGAACCCGGCGCTGTCGCCGGCGTACGGAGTGATGAACCCGCCCGCCTTGTAGATCCGCGGATACGCGTCCGGCGTCGCCCAGGAGTGGCTGGAAACGACGCCCGGGTACTTCAGCGCTTCGATGACGTCCATCGAATCCTGGCGGGCCTTGACGCTCATGTGATCAGGGTCGAAGATCATGTGCTTCGCCGCGAGCCGGCGGATCGTGTGCGCGCCGAGCGCGGTCAAGCCACGCGTGTTGCAGGTGGGCCCGGAGGCGTAGATCGGCAGCGGCGGAACGCCGGTCCCATACAGCTTGTAGACCGCGCCGAACAGCTCGTCCTGCGCCGGCACGCCGTTCGGCGGCGTGGTGAACTGCGTCTGATCCTGCACCCCGTCCGTCCCTGGGCACGACCGCATGTCCCAGAACGTGCCGGTCTCCAGGAAGTTCGCCCCGTTGACGAGCGGCGCGATGGCGCCAGAGTCGCCGGCCACGCCGGCCAGCGCGTTGTCGAACTTGTTGACCAGCTCCATCTGCCGGACGCCGAGGTTGTACACCTCGTCCAGGCGCGCGTCGATCTGCGCTGCGGTGCAGCCGGGGATGTCGATCTTCTTCGTGCAGCCGAAGATGACGCTGGTCTCGATTCCCATGACGACGGCCATCCGGCCGCTGTTGATGGCCTTGCGCGCCTCGAACGGATCGGTCACGATCCGGTAGAAGCCGCGGCCCGGACCCCCGTACTGCGCGTCGATGTATCGCTCCAGCTGGCGCATGTCCTGGGCCTGCAGCCGGACGGCGTCCATGTCGTCGCAGGAGTTCCGCTTGAGCGGATAGAGCTGGCACAGCTTGTTGTTCTCGACGAGCAGGTTCACCAGGATGCGTTGGCCGCCGCGCCAGGAGCGCTCCAGCCACTTCCAATAGGTGCCCTCGTGCGTCAGGGAATGAGGGGCGGGCCAGTCCTTGAAGGTGGGCCAGCCGACCGGGTCGTGGCTGCCGTTGGGCGTTCCATTCCGCAGGAAGTTCTCCAGAATGGCACCGTTGCCGTTGGCGACGTAGTGGTCGGGGCAGTCCTTGAGGGCGTACGCGACGCCGTACCGGTGCCACGGACGCCCGCAGTGGGCGTCGCCGCCGAGGAACTCGAAGGCCATGCCGTGGGTGTGCGCGTCGACGTAGCCGCGCACCTCCTGATACGGCGTTTCGCCGCCGAACGGGTCGCCCGTCACGTTGATCGACGTGTCGGGCCACGGGGGGCAGCCGCTGACCTTCTGGAGCGCGAAGGCGGACGAACTGCCCGAGCCGACGACGCCCTGTGCGTCGGTGCCGAGTGACTTGCCGGTCAGCGACGCGAACGTGAATCCGCTGTCGGACTGGGTGGCGGCCCATTCGGTCGCCGATGCCGGCGTGGTGGTGGCCGTGGCGGCAGACGCGGTGGATGTCAGGAAGTGCTGCTGGCTGTCCCACAGCAGGTATGTCCCCAGGTCGGTCGCCTGGAACCAGAAGGGCTCGGCCGTCGAGGAGGACGCGGCCGTCGCGCCATAGCCACTCCCGGATCGCACGACCCACTGCCCGTTTGCGCTCGACTTGAGCGCATAGCAGCCGCCGGCCATGGCGTAGCGATCCTCCGGAACCGCGGAGTGGCTCCGGTATCCGGTGCCCGGTTCGGGAACCAGCGTGGGATCCGCTTCTGCCCGCTGGGCCGCAACCGCGTCGACGGCAGCAGCCGCCTGCGCGCGCGTGGTCGGGTCCGCGGTGCCCGCGGTGAGCGGCCCCCGGGAGAGCGCGTTCTTCAGTCCGGGGATGTCGTCGCCGTGGGCGAAACCAGGGCTGGGCGCGAGCGCCAGCGCCAAGGCGACAGCGGTGGTCAGTGCGCGCTGGACGACGTTCCTGCTCATCGTGCTCCTTACCGGTGGCGCGCCATGGGAGTGGCAAGCCGGCGACCTCACGATAGCCGCGCGTTACCTGTGAATAACGGCGAACGGCCAATTCCGTTCGGTCACGGGCATCGTCGCTAGGGTGTGCCCATGAACGTCGACCCGGCCTTGCTCGACATCCTCGTGTGCCCGCAGTGCCGCGCGGCATTGTTCGTGGACAACGACGCCGACGAGCTCGTGTGCAACACCTGCCAGCTGGCCTACCCGGTCCGCAACGACATCCCTGTGATGCTCGTCGACGAGGCACGGGACGTGTCGGCACAGGGCGCCTGATGTCCCAAGGGGGCGGGACGAAGGCAGTCGTCGCCGCGCTCCTGGCCAACACCGGCATTGCCATCACGAAGTTCATCGCGTTCCTGCTCACCGGGTTCTCGGCGATGCTTGCCGAGTCCATTCACTCGCTCGCGGACTCGGGCAACCAGTTGCTCCTGCTGATCGGCGGCAAGCGGTCCCAGCGTGACGCCACGGAGGAGCACCCCTTCGGCTACGGCCGCGAGCGCTACATCTACGCCTTCGTCGTCGCCGTGGTCCTGTTCAGCGTCGGCGGCCTGTTCACGCTCTACGAGTCGATCCACAAGCTGCTCGCGCTCGAGCACCACCAGCTGGAGGCGCACGGCTGGCGGCAGTACGTCCCGGTCGTCGTGCTCGGTATGTCCATCGTGCTGGAGGGGTTCTCGTTCCGGACGGCGATCGTCGAAGGCCGGGAGTCCAAGGGCTCGCACACGTGGCGCGAGTACATCCGCCACGCCAAGGCGCCTGAGCTGCCCGTCATCCTGCTGGAGGACCTCGCGGCGCTGATCGGCCTCGCCTTCGCCCTGGTTGCCGTCGTGTTGACGTTGGTCACGCGTGACCCCGTGTACGACATCCTCGGTTCGGCCCTGATCGGCGCCCTGCTGATCGTGGTCGCGGTCATCCTGACCGTCGAGGTGAAGAGCCTTCTCGTCGGCGAGGCGGCGTCCCGTGAATCCATCGCTCGGATCCGCGGAGCGCTCGATTCGGCACCAGGCCTCGACGGCGTCGTCCACCTCAAGACGCTGCACATCGCTCCGGAAGAGCTCCTGGTGGCAGCGAAGGTCGCCGTCCGGCGCGGCGCCCTGTCCGAGGACATTGCCCAGGCCATCGACGATGCCGAAGCCGCCGTGCGCACCGCCGAGCCCATGGCGACCCAGATCTTCCTCGAGCCTGACATCCGCCGGTAAGGAGTCCGTGACCTACGATGTGGCGCATGGATTTCAATGTCGCCGACCTGTCCCTCGCCGAGTTCGGTCGGAAGGAAATTGAGCTTGCCGAGCACGAGATGCCGGGACTCATGGCCATGCGCGCTCGTTACGGTGCGAGCCAGCCCCTGAAGGGGGCCCGCGTGGCCGGCTCGCTGCACATGACGATCCAGACCGCAGTGCTCATCGAGACGCTCGTCTCCATGTTCGCCTAAGTTCGGTTGTGCTTCTTGTAGTTATTGTGTTT
>JBJMIJ010000008.1:0-6403 GCA_045806885.1 Aeromicrobium sp. | reverse complement strand
CTCCGGCGACGGCACCATCAAGATCGAGATGAACTTCCTCCCGGACGTCTACGTTCCGTGCGAGGTGTGCCACGGCGCGCGGTACAACCGCGAGACGCTCGAGGTCCATTACAAGGGCAAGACCATCGCCGAGGTCCTCGACATGCCGATCGAGGAAGCGGTCCACTTCTTCGAGGCCATCCCAGCCATCCACCGGCACTTGAAGACACTGGTCGACGTCGGCCTCGGCTACGTCCGGCTGGGGCAGCCGGCTCCGACGCTGTCCGGCGGCGAGGCCCAGCGGGTCAAGCTCGCATCGGAGCTGCAGAAGCGCTCGACCGGACGCACCGTCTACGTGCTCGACGAGCCGACCACGGGCCTGCACTTCGAGGACATCCGCAAGCTGCTCGGCGTGCTGGGCCGTCTGGTGGACGCGGGCAACACGGTCATCGTCATCGAGCACAACCTCGACGTCATCAAGACGGCCGACTGGATCATCGACCTCGGGCCCGAGGGCGGCAGCGGCGGCGGCACCCTGGTGGCCGAGGGAACTCCTGAGGACGTGGCCAAGAACTCCGACAGCCACACCGGCCAGTTCCTTGGCGACGTCCTCTAGCATCGAGCACGACCAAGGGAGCAGTCATGACTCAGGAGACTTCACGCCGCGTGGTGCTGGGTGGCGCCGCCGTCATCGGTGCTGGTGCCGTGCTCAGTGCCTGCGGCGGTACTGACACCTCGCCCCCGGACTCGGAGGCCCCGGCTACGTCCGGCGCCTCACCTGCCTCGGGTGGCGGCGACAACGGCGCCGGCGTGGCCAAGGCGGCTGATGTGCCGGTGGGCAGCGGCATCATCGTTGCGTCCGCCAAGGCTGTCGTCACGCAGCCGAAGGCGGGCGAGTTCAAGGCGTTCAGCTACATCTGCAGCCACAAGGGATGTCCGGTGTCCAAGGTCGTGGGCGACACCATCAGCTGTCCCTGCCACGGCAGCCAGTACTCCACCGCGGACGGATCGGTGAAGAGGGGCCCGGCCACCGCGCCGCTCGCGCCCCTGTCGATCAAGGAAGACGGCGGCGAGCTGTTCGTCAGCTGATCTGTCTCTGCTCGCCCGTAGGGTGATTCTGTGGCTGATCCCGCGACGTACCGGCCGGCGACCGGAGAAATCCCGGCCAAGCCGGGCGTCTATCGCTTCCGCGACGCCGAGGGCCGCGTCATCTACGTCGGCAAGGCCAACTCGCTGCGCTCGCGGCTGAGCTCCTACTTCCAGGACGTTGCTGCGCTGCATCTGCGGACGCAGCAGATGGTCACCACCGCAGCCAGCGTCGAATGGACCGTCGTAGACACCGAGGTCGAGGCGCTCCAGCTCGAATACACCTGGATCAAGGAGTTCGACCCCCGCTTCAACGTCAAGTACCGCGACGACAAGTCATACCCGTGGCTCGCCGTCACGGTGGGCGAAGAGGTGCCGCGCGTCCAGGTCATGCGCGGAGCCCAAAAGAAGGGCGTGCGCTACTTCGGTCCCTACTCGCACGCGTGGGCGATCCGCGACACCGTCGACACGCTCCTGCGCGTCTTCCCGATGCGGTCCTGCAGCGCCGGCGTCTACAAGCGCGCGCAGGCGTCGGGCCGGCCGTGCCTGCTCGGTGACATCGGCAAGTGCGCCGCTCCGTGTGTGGGACGGGTCAGCGTCGACGAGCATCGGCAGATCGTCAACGACTTCATGGCCTTCATGGCCGGCAACACCGCGGCGTTCACTCGCGACCTCGAACATCGCATGCGCACTGCCGCCGCGGCACAGCTGTACGAGCTGGCTGCCAAGTGCCGCGACGACCTTGCCGCGCTCAACCGCGTTCTCGAAAAGCAGACAGTCGTCCTCACCGACGGCACCGACGCCGACGTCTTCGGCTTCGACGACAACGGGCTGGAGGTAGCGGTCCAGATCTTCTCGGTGCGCGGCGGGCGCATCCGGGGCCAGCGTGGATGGATCGCAGACCACGGCGATGCCGATGTCGCCGACGCCGGCTTGGCTGACTACGTCCAGCGGGCCCTCATGACGCTGTACGCCGACACGGTGCCTGATGCCGTCCCGCCGGTGGTCCTCGTGCCTGAGCTGCCCACCGACTCGGCCGCAGTCACCGAGCTGCTCACCGAGCATCGCGGGCGCCCGGTCGCGGTCCGCGTTCCGCGGCGCGGCGACAAGCGCCGACTGCTGGAGACGGTCGAGCAGAATGCGCGCGAAGCCATGGCCCGGCACAAGCTCAAGCGGGCGTCCGACCTCACCGCGCGCAGCGCTGCCCTCGAAGACCTTCGAGTGGCGCTTGGCCTGTCCGAGGCACCGTTGCGCATCGAGTGCTACGACATCTCCAACCTGCAGAGCACCGAGATCGTCGCGTCGATGGTCGTGTTCGAGGACGGGCTGCCGCGCAAGTCGGAGTACCGCCGCTTCACCATTCGCCAAGCCGGCCAGAGCGACGTCGCGGCCATGCACCAGGTCATCACGCGGCGGCTGGAGCGGCTGCTCCGCGCCAGGGATCCAGAGCGGACTGAGGACGACGGTGCCGACGCCATTTCGCACAAGTTCTCCTACCGGCCGTCGCTCATCGTCGTCGACGGCGGGCCCACCCAGGTGGCCGCCGCCGCGCGGGCCTTCGACGAGCTCGGCATCACGGAGATCGCCCTGTGCGGGCTGGCCAAGCGGCTCGAGGAGGTGTGGCGACCCGATTCGTCCGAACCGGTGATCCTGCCGCGCAACAGCGAGGCGCTCTACCTGATGCAGCGGGTGCGCGACGAGGCGCACCGCTTCGCCAACACGCACCATCGCGAGCGGCGCGGGCGCGCCATGACGGCGAGCGCCCTCGACGACATCGCCGGCCTCGGCCCGACGCGGCGGCAGGCGTTGATGAAGGCCTTCGGTTCCGTCAAGAAGATCCGGGCAGCAACCGTCGAGGACGTCGCGAAAGTGCCCGGGATCGGGCGGGCTACGGCAGAATCCATCGTGTCCCAACTGGTCCGGACGACGCCCGGGCCGGGAGTCAACATGGCCACTGGCGAGATCGTGGAGGGGGAGTAGGCGTGCTCAAGAGCTTCGTCCTCGTCACCGGCATGACCGGTGCCGGCCGCGGCACTGCGGCGAAAGGCCTCGAGAAGCTCGGCTACTACGTCATCGACAACCTTCCGGCCGAGCTGCTGGAGTCGGCGATCGATGCCATCGAGCGGTCCGGCGAGGTCAATCGGCTGGCGATCGTCGTCGACTCGCGTTCCGGTTCGTTCTTCGCCGGCCTGAACGACGCGCTGTACCGGCTGCGTGAACGCGGCACCCACCCGCAGGTGCTCTATCTCGAGGCATCCGACGAGGTGCTGGTCCGGCGGCAGGAGGCCGCCCGCCGACCCCATCCACTCAGCCGCGAGGGCCGATTGATCGACGGCTTCACCCGAGAGCGCGATCTGCTGCGGCGCATCCGTGGCCGGGCCGACATTGTCATCGACACCTCCAACCTCAACGTGCACCAGCTCGGCCAGCGCATGCAGGCGGCGTTCGAGGACAACGAGTCCGAGGGCTTGCACGTCAGCGTGGTCTCGTTCGGCTTCAAATACGGCCTCCCGATCGACGCCGACATGATCGCCGACATGCGGTTCCTGCCCAACCCGTACTGGGTCGACGAGCTCCGCCCCATGAGCGGCCTCGACGAGCCGGTGCGCGACTACGTCCGCAGTCAGCCGCGCTCCAACGAGTTCCTCGACAAGTACGAGTCGCTGCTGGAGTTCCTCACCGACGGATTCGTCAGCGAGGACAAGCAGTTCCTGACCGTCGGGATGGGCTGCACCGGTGGACGGCACCGCAGCGTCGCCATGGCCGAGGCGCTCGGCGAGCGGCTGCGCGCCCACGGCGTCAAGACGCAGGTCATCCACCGGGATCTCGGTCGAGAATGAAGGTCGTTGCTCTCGGCGGCGGCCATGGACTGGCCGCGTCGCTCTCCGCCCTGCGCCGGCTCGACGACGTCATCGACGATCTCACCGGCATCGTCACGGTGGCCGACAACGGCGGATCGTCTGGGCGGCTGCGGGAGCAGTTCGGCATCCTTCCGCCGGGAGACCTGCGGATGGCGCTGGCCGCCCTCTGCTCCGACGACGACTGGGGCCGCACGTGGGCGCGCATCCTGCAGCACCGGTTCGGCGGGTCGTCGGACACGATCGATGAGGGCCTGCGCGGCCACTCGGTCGGCAATCTGCTCATCGCCGCTGCCTGGGAGATCCTCGACGACCACGTTGAGGGACTCGACCTGGTCGGTGAGCTGCTCGGCGCCCGGGGCCGGGTGCTTCCCATGGCCGCGGTGCCGCTGGACATCGAGGCCGACGTTCATCTCACCGACGCCCCTGATCGGCTGACGCGGGTTCGCGGTCAGGCGCAGGTCGCGGCCGTCGACGGGCAGGTCGTCAGCGTGCGGCTCGATCCGGGCGACCCGCCGGCCTGCCCGGAGGCGGTCGAGGCCGTGCTCGATGCCGACTGGGTCGTCATCGGTCCGGGCTCATGGTTCACCAGCGTCATGCCCACCCTTCTCGTCCCGCAGCTGCGCGACGCGCTGCTGGCCACCACCGCACAGCGGGCGCTCGTCCTGAACCTGGTCGAGCAGGTGGGCGAGACGGAGGGACTCTCGCCGGTCGACCACCTCGAGGTGCTCAACGCGCACGCGCCCGATCTGCGCATCGACATCGTCGTCGCCGACGACTCGCTGACCGACGGCAACGGAGTGCTCGCCAAGGTCGCCCGCCAGCTCGGCGCGCGGCTCGTCACGGCCGACGTCGCCGCCTCGCCAGGCTCTGACCAGCATGATTCGGTGCGGCTCTCGGAGGCCTTTCGAGGGTGCTTGCGCCCGGCCGTAAGGTGAGCCCATGGCATTGACGGCACAGGTGAAGTCGGAGCTCGCCAGCACGACCATCACCAAGGCGTGCTGCCGCAAGGCCGAGGTGGCTTCCATCCTCCGATTCGCCGGTGGACTGCACATCGTCGCCGGCCGGGTCGTGGTCGAGGCCGAGCTCGACACCGGTGCGGCGGCCCGCCGACTCCGCAAGGACATCGCCGAGATCTACGGCCACGACAGCGAGGTCGTCGTCATGCAGGGCAGCGGCCTGCGCAAGGGCACGCACTACATCGTCCGCGTCCCGCGCGACGGTGAGGTCCTCGCCCGGCAGACCGGCCTGGTTGACTCAGGTGGCCGTCCCGTCCGTGGCTTGCCGCCGCAGGTGGTCACCGGCTCGTCGTGTGATGCGGTGGCGGCGTGGCGCGGGACGTTCCTCGCGCACGGGTCCCTGACCGAGCCCGGCCGCTCGTCGTCCCTCGAAATCAGCTGCCCCGGCCCCGAAGCAGCGCTCGCGCTGGTCGGTGCGGCTCGCCGTCTGGGCATCAGCGCCAAGGCCCGCGAGGTGCGCGGCGTCGATCGCGTCGTCATCCGCGACGGCGAGTCCATCGGCGCGCTGCTGACGCGGCTCGGCGCCCACGAATCGCTGCTCGCGTGGGAAGAGCGTCGAATGCGTCGCGAGGTCCGCGCCACGGCCAACCGCCTCGCCAACTTCGACGACGCGAACATGCGCCGGTCGGCTCGTGCCGCCGTCGCCGCCGGAGCTCGTGCCCAGCGAGCGCTCGAGATCCTCGCCGACGAGGTCCCCGACCATCTCAAGATGGCCGGCGCCCTGCGCGTCGAACACCGCCAGGCCAGCCTGGAGGAACTCGGGCAGCTGCATGAGCCTCCGTTGACGAAGGATGCGATTGCTGGACGCATCCGGCGCCTGCTCGCCATGGCCGACAAGATCGCCGATGAGCGGGGCATCCCCAACACCGAGGCCACCCTCGCCGATCTGCCCGAATAGACGCTGAACTCGGGCGTTAAAGTGGCAGTGCCCGACTCTGGGGTACAGCCACCAAGCACAGGAGTGATTTGTCGTGACCGTCCGCGTTGGCATCAATGGCTTCGGCCGTATCGGCCGCAACTTCTTCCGGGCGGTGCGCGCCTCCGGCGCCGACATCGAGATCGTCGCCGTGAATGACCTCACGGACAACGCCACGCTCGCGAACCTGCTGAAGTACGACTCGATCCTCGGCCGCCTCGACGCCGACGTCACGCACGACGACAGCAACATCTATGTCGGCGACCAGAAGATCGTCGCCTTCGAGGAGCGCGACCCGTCGAAGCTCGACTGGGCGTCCGTCGGCGCGGACATCGTCGTCGAGTCCACCGGGTTCTTCACTGACGCCACCAAGGCCAAGGCGCACGTCGATGGCGGTGCCAAGAAGGTCATCATCTCGGCGCCGGCGACCAACGAGGACGTCACGGTCGTCATGGGCGTCAACCACACCGACTACGACCCGGCGAAGCACGACGTCATCTCCAACGCCTCGTGCACCACGAACTGCCTGGCGCCCGTGGCCAAGG
>JBJMIJ010000007.1:0-469854 GCA_045806885.1 Aeromicrobium sp. | reverse complement strand
CGGCGAACGCCTCAGTGCCGGCCAACTCCGCCGGCTAGCCGCCAACCACGGCATCATCCCCATGGTCCTCGGCTCAGACTCGGTCCCCATCGACCTCGGCCGCACCCAACGCCTGTTCACCAAGCACCAACGCGACGCACTAGCAGTCATGGACGGCGGCTGCACCGCACCCGGCTGCGACCGACCACCCAGTTGGTGCGAAGTCCAACACACTGATCCCTGGCAAACCGGCGGGATGACCAACCTCGACAACGCCACCCTGCACTGCAGCGCCTGCCACCACCGCGCCGACACCGAACACTGGAAATACAAGAGAATCCGTGGCCGCATGCACATCAACCGCGGCACAGGCCGCGGCTGGGAAACCAACCACCGGTATAGGCCCTAAACCGGCGACGCGCCCACGTTCATCAGGACGAGCTTCTCGAACTCGTTGAAGATGCGATCGAACTCCTTGGCCGTGACCGGTTGACGCCACTGCTGGAGACCCACCAGCAGGGTCATCGCGAGCATGCCCAGTGTCCGGGCCTCGTCGGCATCGGCGGCCGCCGGGCGAAGCACCTCGGCCAAGGCTTCCGACCGGCGTTCATCGACCTTTTCCTGCATGGACGCCACGGCAGCGTTGGTGTGCGCCCAGGACCGGATCGCACCTTCGGCCGCGTGCGGCAGCTGCGACCCCAGGCTCCGCATGAGCCGAATCCGATCGGCTGGATCTTCGGGCGCATTCGCCAGATCGACCACCCGAGCCGTCTGGGACTCCCACCAGTACTCCAGGAACGAGTCGACGAAGCCATCGAGGCTGCCGAAGTAGCCGTAGAACGATCCGGTCGTGACGCCGAGCGCTGCACACAGCTTGGTGATCTTGACGCCGCCGGCACCCTCGGTCGCGAGGATCTGCATGGCCGCGTCGTAGTAGTTGTCGCGCGTCACCAGCAATCGCATCAGGCACCTCCTCGTGTCAGGGTTCAAACATAGTCGCGGCTACACCGCGTCGATCGCACCAGCGTCGCCGCGATCCAGGCTCCGGCTGATGACCATCCGCTGAATCTGGTTGGTCCCTTCGAAGATCTGCATCACCTTGGCCTCCCGCATGTACCGCTCGACCGGGAAGTCCTTGGTGTAGCCGTACCCGCCGAGGACCTGCACCGCATCCATCGTGACCTTCATGGCGTTGTCGGTCGCGACGAGCTTCGCGATCGAGGCCTCCCGGCTGAACGGCAGGCCGAGATCCTTGAGCCGGGCCGCGTGCAGCACCGTCGCCCGCGCTGACTGGACGGCGGCCTCCATGTCGGCCAAAACGAAAGCCAGTCCCTGGTGGTCGATGATCCGGTGCCCGAACGTCTCGCGGTCCTGTGCGTAGGCGACCGCGTGGTCGAGCGCACCCTGGGCGAGGCCCGTCGCGACGGCAGCGATGCCCAGGCGGCCGGAGTCCAGGCCGGCGAGCGCGATCTTCAGGCCGTCGCCCTCCTCACCCAGTCGCCGCTCGGCCGGGATCCGGACGTCGTTCAGCAACATCGTGGCCGTTGTCGAGCCGGTCAGGCCCATCTTGCGTTCGGGATTGTCAGCCGTGAGCCCCGGCGTGTCCGCCGGGATCAGGAAGCACGAGATGCCATTGCGATCGTCGCTCGTTCGGGCCATGACCTTGTAGAAGTCGGCGTCGCCGCCGTGGGTCGTCCACGCCTTGGCGCCATTGAGGACGTATTCGTCGCCGTCACGGCGCGCGGTCGTCCGCATGGCCGCCGGGTCCGATCCGGCGTGCGGTTCGCTCAGGCAATACGCCCCAAGCAGCTCGCCACCGAGCATGTCCGGCAGCCAGCGCTGCTTCTGCTCCTCGGTTCCGGCGGTCACCAGGCCGAAGCATGACAGCGCGTGCACCGACACCCCGACGCCGACGGACGCCCAGACCGAGCCGATCTCCTCGAGTACCTGGAGGTAGACCTCGTACGGCTGGCCACCTCCGCCGTATTCCTCGGGGTACGGGAGGCCAAGGATCCCCGCCTTGCCGAGCAGCCGGAACGCGTCGCGCGGAAAGGCGTTTGTGGCCTCGGCGTCCGCGGCCCGCGGCTGCAGTTCTCGCGCGGCGATGTCGCGGACGAGGCGCAGCAGATCTGCGCTCTCCTCCGTCGGCAGGAGTCGACGGGCGGTCACGATGCTTTCTCCGCCGGCTCGGACTGCGGCTGGGTGAAGGCCAGGATCGTCTCGGCGACCAGGGCCGGATCGTCGGACATGGGGACATGACCGACGCCGTCGAGCGTGATCCCTTCGGCGTCCGGGAGAAGCTCGAGGTAGGGCCTTCCGTAGGACCGGAACGGGATGAGCCGATCCCGCCGAGCCCAGGCGATCCGGATCGGCACGTCGGCAATCGAGAAGGACGGCGGCCCCTCCGCCTTGGCACCGGCGATCAGCACCTCCAAAGCCGTGCAGGCCCGCAAGTCGTGCAGCACCTCAAGGGCGCCAGCCGCGTCGAGCTGCTGCGGACGGTGCCACACCGGCCGTCCCAGTGCGTAGCGAACAGCCCGGAACCGCAGGAGACGTTCCATGCCTGGGAGCCGGGCGATGAGTCCGATCACCCGTAGCAACCAGACCAGTCGGCGCGCGGCCCACCAGGACGAGAAGGCACCCGCCGGCGAGAACGCGATGACGGACTCCGCGCGACCCCGCTGTGCCATCTCGAGCGACAGCCAGCCGCCAAGGGAGTTCCCGGCGAAGTGAGCGCGCTGCCACCCCAGCTCGTCGAGCTGGCGCTCGAGCGCATCGGCGATGGCGCCGATCCCCACGCTCCCGGCCGGCAGCGGTGGACCACCACGGTGGCCGGCCAGCGTCGGCACGTACACGGTGTGGTGTTTCTCGAGCAGGGGAATGACCGGCGCCCAGGCGCGCCAGCTCATGTCCACCCCGTGGAGCAGCACGATGGGCGTGCCGGATCCACCCAGGTGGGCCGGCGTGGGAGCACTCAATGTCGACGTCACAGGCGTCCGCTCAGAAGAGCTTGCGCATGAGCTTCTGGGTGAACTCGCTGTACGGCGGGTAGAGCATCGCGGGATCGACCCGGTACGACCGCGAGAGGTACGCCTTGCGATGGCTGAACACCTCGAAGCCCCATTTGCCGTGATACGCACCCATGCCGCTGTTGCCGACTCCGCCGAACGGGAGGTTCGGCGTCAGGACGTGGACCGCTGCGTGGTTGGCGACGATGGCGCCGGCCGGCACCTGCTTGCCGTAGCGGCGAATCAGCTTCTGGGACGTGCTGAAGATGTACGCGGCCAACGGCTTGGGCCCCTGGTTGATCCGGTGGACGGCGTCGTCGACGGAATCGACGGCCAGGATCGGCAGGATGGGGCCGAAGATCTCCTCCTGCATCAGCGGCGAGTCGAGGTCGGGCTCGTCCACGAGGGTCAGGTCGACCGCCCGGTCGGCCGCCGATGAGCCGCCGCCATGGACGATCTGGCCGCCGTGGCCGTTGAGCAGCCGGGCAAGCCGCTCTGCGTGTCGCGAGGTGACGATCCGCATGGACTTGCCGCCGTCGCCGGCCGGGCTCATGTCCACGAGTGACTGCTTCAACAGGTCAATGAAGCGGTCCTTGACCACCCGGTCCACGAGGACGTAGTCCGGCGCCACACACGTCTGACCGGAGTTGAGCAGCTTGGTCCACGCGATGCGACGGGCCGTCACCTCCAGGTTGGCGTCGGCAGCGATGACCGCCGGGCACTTGCCGCCGAGCTCAAGCGTGACCGGTGTCAGGTGCGGGGCGGCCGCAGCCATGATCGCCTTGCCGATCTCCGGACCGCCGGTGAAGAACGCGTGGTCCACACCCTGCGCCAGCACGTCCTGCGTCTCCTCGGCACCGCCGAGGATGACGGAGAACGCCTCGGGGTCGAGGTACCGGCCCACCAGCTCGGCCAGGACCCGGGCGGATTCGGGGGTGTGCTCGGACGGCTTGAGGATCGCGCAGTTGCCGGCCGCGATCGCCCCGACCAGCGGCGCGAGGATGAGGTGGATCGGGTAGTTCCAGGGCCCGATGATGAACACGACGCCGAGCGGCTCGTAGTCGTACCAGCCCTTGCCGGGGCGCTGGGCCAGCGGGAGCGACACCCGCTGCGGCTTCACCCAGCTCTTGAGGTGCTTCTTGGCGAACTTGGCCTCGGTGAGGGGCGGCATCACGTCGCCCATGAATGAGTCACCTTGCGGCCGGCCGAGATCGCTGGCGAGCGCCGCGGCGATGGCGTCCTCTCCGTCCTCGAGCATCCGGATCAGGGCATCGAGCTGCTCGAATCGCCATTTCAGTGGCAGCGTGCGTCCTGAGGCGAAGGTGGCCCGCAGCCGGGCGACCTCGGTCGCCGCGAGTGACACTCGTACGTCGGTGTTGGTCATGTGGTTCGCTCCCTCAGGTGTTGCTGACGCGATCGTCGTAGCCGGACCGCTTGGTCTTGTCGAAATGCAGGAAGGTGTCGTAGGCACCCAGGCGTCGACTCATCGTGTCTCTCAATCGGCGGCCGAGCAACGGCTGCGTTTGCAGGATAGGCCCGATGACCTTTGGCACGAACACGTCCTTCCTCCGTCGCTCCACGGCGTCGGCGATGGCAGTGGCCACGTCCTCGGGCTCGACGACGGGAATCAGCTTCGTCGCGTTCGTGCCCGAGATGAGCTCGGTGTTCGTGAAATGCGGCATCACGCAGGTGAAGTCCACGCCGGTGCCGGCGAACTCGACGCGCGCCGTTTCGGTCATCGCGACCACGGCCGACTTGCTGCCGCAGTACGCGACGCCCCCGGGCACCGGCGTCTTGCCGGCCGTCGAGGCCACGTTGAGGATGTGGCCTGACCCGCGCTCGACCATGGCCGGCAGCGCGAGGTTCATCCCGTGCAGGCAGCCGAGGACGTTCACTTCCATCGTCCGTCGCAATGTGCCGGGCGACTGCTCGAGGAACGGGCCGATCGGCATGATTCCGGCATTGTTGACCAGGACGTCCAGCGGTGCGTCGGACGACGCGGCTTCGATGAACTCGGCGAACGACGCGTGGTCCGAGACGTCGACGACCAGGCCGACGGCGCCATTCCCCAACTGAGCGGCTGCCGCTTCGGCCAGCGTCGCGTCGAGGTCGCCGAGAACAACGGTGGCACCCCGTCCGGCGAGTTCGCGCGCCGTCGCCAGCCCGATCCCGCGCGCGCCGCCCGTGATGGCGATGCGCCGGCCGTGCAAGCTCGTCCTGCTCATGGGTGACTCCTCTGGTTTTCCTTGGCGAGTTGGAGCAAGGCGTCGAACTCGGCCTGCAGGTCGTCCGCGATGGTGTCCCCGCCCGGGACGCGACGGGGATCGCTGGTGACCATGAACGTCAGCGACCCGTTGTAGGTGAGGACCGCGACCGTCAAGCCGTGCTGCCGCGTCAATGGGGTCGACCCGACAATCAGGTCGAGCTGTCGGCCCATGAAGTGGAGCGGCACCGGCGACCCCGGAACGTTGGTCACCGTCACGTTGAACATGCCGGTCCGGAACTGCATGGCGCGGTTGAGCGTCGCCGCGAGCGGAGCCGGCGCGAGGCCGAGCAGGCCCATCAGCGTGCCGGTCGTCGCGGCCTGCCGCGACTGAGCCGCGCGACGCACGCTCTCGATCACCTTGCGGACACGGGCAGCCGGATCCGGCTCACCCACCGGCAGCTCCGGGTACGTCATCGCGATCTGGTTGCCCATCGCGCCACGCGAGCCGTTCGGGCGAGCGTTCACCGGGACGAATGCGTGCAGCTTGTCGACGAGGGCGTCATTGCGCTCGAGGTATCGACGCAGGCCGCCGGAGACCGTTGCGAGGACGATGTTGTTGACCGTGGTGTCGTGCGCGCGCCTGATTTCGTGGACGTCGGCGAGCGGGACGGAGACGTAGGAGATCCGTCGCGTGGGGCCGGGTCGCCCGCCGTTGAAGGTGGACGCGGGCGCCTGGCCGAGCGTCCGCGCGAGGCCGACGACGCCGACGGCCGCCGACACCGGCGCCGGGGCGAGCCGACGCAGCAAGGTCGGCTCGGCGGACGGCTTCCGCGCCTGGGTCGGTGCCGCGGCCGGCAGCCGGGAGTCCGGAGCCAACAGGGCCGTGAAGACGTCGATGATGGACAGCCCGTCGACCATGCAGTGGTGGATCTTGAGCGAGATCCCGAATCCGTGTGAGAGCCCCTCGACGAGGCCGATCTCCCACAGCGGTCGGCTCAGGTCCAGCGGGCTGGCCGTCAGGTTCTCGATGTGCGCGGCAACCTCGTCATGACCGCCGGGGGCGGGCAGGGCGGTCCGCGTCACGTGATAGTCGAGCGCGAAGGAGCGGTCCTCGACCCAGCGCGGCCGGGCCAGGCCAAGCAGGGATCCGGAGAGCCGCTGCGTGAAGTGCGGCAGGCCGAGCAGCCGCTCCCCCACGACCTGGCGGAACTCTGCGAAGTCCGGCGCCTCGCCAGCGAACAGCAGCATGCCGGCCAACTGCATGCGGTTCTCGGCGTCCTCCACCTGGAGGAACGCGTTGTCGAGCGAACTGAGGCGTTGTCCCATGCCGGTGACCTAGAGATCCAGCACGAGGCGGCTCGAGCACGCTCGCGAGACGCACGGCATGAAGCAGCCCTGCTCGCGGTCGTCGTCGGTGAGGACGGAGTCGCGGTGATCCGGGTCGCCGTCCATGACGACGGTCTCGCAGGTGCCGCAGACACCCTCGCTGCACGACCGCAGGACGAAGAGGCCGTTCTCGGTGGCGACGTCGAGGATGGAGACGCCCGCCGGCACCGTCGCGGTGACGCCCGAGCGGGCGAACTCGACCTCGAACTCGGTGTCAACGACATCCGCGCCCACGGCCTTCGGCGCGAATCGCTCGACGTGCAGCGCGCCGGCTGGCCAGTCGCCGCACTTCGCCTCGACGGCGTCGAGGAGGACCTCGGGGCCGCAGCAGTAGACCGCGGTGTCGTCGCGGGGCTCGCCCAGGACGGAGTCGAGGTCGAGGATCCCCTCGAGGTCCTGGGGCTGGATGCGCACCCGGTCGCCGTACTGCTCCAGCTCCTTGACGTAGGCCATTGAGTCGCGCCGGCGCCCGCCGTACAGCAGGCGCCAGTCAGCTCCGGCCCGCTCGGCTTCGCGGATCATGCACAGGATCGGCGTGATGCCGATGCCGCCGGCGATGAACTGGTAGCGCGGTGAGTCGACTAGCGGGAAATGGTTGCGCGGGCCGCGGATCTGGATCTGCTGGCCTTCCTGCAGGTCGTCGTGCACGAAGACCGAGCCGCCGCGGCTGGCCGGCTCACGGAGGACGGCCACCTTGAGGTACCGCCGATCCTGCGGGTCGCTGCAGAGCGAGTACTGCCGCGCCAGGTCGGGACCGACAAGGAGGTCGATGTGGGAACCGGCCTGCCACGGCGGGAGCGTCGAGCGCGCCTTGAACGTCAGCTCGACGACGTCGTCGGCAAGGGCCGTCTTCTGCTCGAGCGTGAGCGTCAGGTTCAGCTCAGTCGACGGCTGGGTCATCGCCAGCTGGCTCATCGTGACTCCTCGGTGTCGAACCGGTTCGGGTTGTGTGGTTGGCACGTTCTGAAATATAATGTACCTTATGTTTGACTGAGGTTGTCAAGCGATGGACGAGGAGAACTGCCATGACCGTGATCACTCCCCCTCGGGTGTACGACGAGCTCGAGCTCTCCAGTGAGGCGTTCTGGTCCAAGCCCGCACGCGAGCGGGACGAGGCCTTCGAGGTGCTGCGCCGCGAGCGTCCGGTCACCTGGCAGCCGCGGGCCTATGGCTCGCTCATGCCGGACGTCGAGGATCCCGGCTACTGGGCGGTTGTCCGCCATGAGGACGTCATTGCCGTGAGCAAGGCCCACGACGTCTTCTCCTCGTCGCCCTACCTGGGCGGCGTCATGTTCGAGAACGCGCCGGCCGACCTGCTGATCGCGACCCAATCCATCCTCACGATGGACGAGCCCGAGCACGGCACCACGCGCCGTCTCGTCCAATCTGCATTCAGCCCGCGGCAGATCCGCGTGATTGAGGAGCAGATCAAGCACCAGGCGGCGGCGATCGTCACCGAGTTCCTGGCCGAGGGGCCGCACGACTTCGTCGAGCAGGTGTCCATGCGCCTGCCGCTGTGGACCATCTCGGGGATGCTCGGCGTCCCCGAGGAGCTCAGGGAGCAGATGGTGAAGGCGGCCGACGACATGGTCGGGTACAACGACCCGGAGTACATCGGCGACGGCGACCCGTTCAGCTGCCTCATCGGCGGCACGATGGCGCTGCACGAGATCGCCACCACGCTGATGGAGGCCCGGCGGTCCAAGCCCGAGGACGACGTGATGACCGCGCTGGTCCAAGCCGAGATCGACGGCCAGCGGCTGACCGACGACGAGATCCGCTCATTCTTCGTCGTGCTCGCCGTTGCCGGCAACGACACGACGCGCAACACGACCAGCCACGCGATGAAAGCCCTGTGCGACCACCCGGAGCAGAAGCAGCTGCTGCTCGACAACTACGACCGCGCCATCCCCGGCGCGATCGAGGAGTTCGTACGCTGGGCCAGCCCGGTCATGACCTTCCGCCGCACCGCCAAGGTCGACGCCGTGGTCGGTGGCGTGGACGTCGACGCGGGCGACAAGGTCGTCATGTTCTACTCCTCGGCCAACCGCGACGAGAGCGTGTTCAAGGACCCCTGGACCTTCGACATCACCCGCAACCCGAACCCGCACGTCTCCTTCGGCGGCGGGGGGCCGCACTTCTGCCTGGGCAACCACGTCGCCCGCATGCAACTGCGGGCCCTGTTCCGCGAACTGCTGACCCGCGTCCCGACCCTGGAGCTGGGCGAGCCAGAATTCGTGACAGGCCATTTCATGAACGCCATCAAGCGCATGCCCTGTTCGGCCTGAGAGAGAAACGGTGAACCCGTGAGCCTTCCCGAGATCCTGACGCGCCCGTTGACGCTGCCCGTGGTGGGGTCCCCGATGTTCATTGCCTCCGGGCCCGAGCTGGTGATCGCCCAGTGCAAGGCCGGCGTCATCGGGTCGTTCCCGGCCTTGAACGCACGGCCGCAGAGCGAGGTGGCCGAGTGGCTCACCCGCATCGACGAGGAGCTCGCCAAGGCCACGGCCGATGCGCCCGAACGTCCGGTCGCGCCGTACGCGTTGAACCAGATCGTCCACCGCAGCAACGACCGGCTCGACGAGGACATGCAGACGTGCATCGAGCACGAGGTGCCGATCGTCATCACGTCGCTGGGGGCGCGGGAAGACGTCAACGAGGCGATCCACGCCTACGGCGGCATCGTCTTGCACGACGTCATCAATGACCGGTTCGCCCGCAAGGCGATCGAGAAGGGGGCCGACGGACTCGTCGCCGTCGCCGCAGGGGCCGGCGGCCACGCGGGATCGACGTCGCCGTTCGCGCTGGTGACCGAGATCCGCTCCTGGTTCGACGGGCCACTACTGCTGTCCGGCTCGTTGGCGCACGGCCGTTCGGTGCTGGCGGCGCAGGTCGCTGGTGCCGACTTCGCGTACATCGGCAGCGCGTTCCTGTCGACGCACGAGGCGAACGTGGTCGACGACTACAAGCAGATGATCGTCGAGAGCAGCTCCTCCGACATCGTCTACAGCAACCTGTTCACCGGTGTGCACGGCAATTACCTGCGCGGCAGCATCGCGGCCCAGGGGATGGACCCGGACGGATTGCCCGACTCGGACCCGTCCAGCATGAACTTCGGCACCGAGGCGGCCACCGGCCCCAAGCCGTGGAAGGACATCTGGGGATCCGGCCAGGGCATCGGCGCCGTCTCGCAGCGGCAGTCGGTCGCCGAGCTGGTGCAGGCCCTGCGCGTGCAGTACGACCAGGCACTGGCAAACCCCCTCCGCCACGGTCACCAACCAAGCTTCGCCTGAGGCCCCCCGCACCCTGCAGTCCGTACCCGCCACACTTGGCTGGTGATCAACCGGCTGATCCGATGGCTGTATGCGCGCCTCGGCGTGCGCTACTGGCTTGTCGTGCTCATCGGGCAGGTCGGTGCCGCCGTGGTCGTCGTGGTCGTGACCATCACCGTGATCGGCCTCTATTTTCGGCAGCCGGTGGCGCAGGTCGCGGTCCTCGCGGTCATCGCGGCGGTGTTCGCTGCGTCGGCCGTCACCGCTTCGCTGTGGCGCTCACGGGACGCCATCCGGCTGGTCGAGCACTGGAAGACCGCGCCGGATCCGGATCTGGAAGAGACCGTGACCGCGTGGCACGCCGTGACCTCGCTCGCGTTTCGTCAATACCGCCGGAACGCCCTTCGCATCAGCGTGGTGGGGATCGTCCCGGTGGTGGCGATCACCAGCGTGGTCTTCCGCACCGGGTGGCTCGGGTTCGTCGCACTGTTGCTCGCATCGGTCATTCCGGCCGCGTACGGAGCCTTCCTGACCTACTCGATCGCCGAGTTCCTCTCCAAACCCGTTGTCGAGGACATCGCCACCCGGATGCCCGACGACTTCCCGTTCACGCGCGAAGGCCTGCCGGTCGAACGACGCCTGCGGTTGGGATTGCCGGTTTACACGATCAGCGCCGGCCTGCTGGTCGCGGCGGTCCTCGGCGACCGTGACGGCGCGCGGGGACTCCTCACCGCCACAGCCGTCGCGACGGTCGTGGGGCTTTTCCTGTCGACCGAGTTGACGGTGCTCCTCTCCCGCGCCGTCACGACACCGATCGCCGACGTCCGCGAGGCGATGCTGCGGGTGCGCTCCGGCGACTACTCCACCCGCGTTCCCGTCACCAGCAGCGATGAGCTCGGCGAGCTCGCGCACGACTTCAACCTCATGACGAAGGGCCTGTCCGAACGCGAGGAGATGCGCGCCGCATTCGGCACCTACGTCGATCGCGAGGTGGCCGGCATCATCCTGTCGGGCGAGGTCCCGGACGCCGGCTTCGAGGCCGAGGTCTCGGTCCTGTTCTGTGACGTTCGCGGCTTCACGTCCTACGCCGAGACGGCGGCCGCGGCCGACGTCGTCAACACTCTCAACCGCATCTTCACCGCCATCGTCCCGGTCATCGAACGGCACGGCGGGCACGTCGACAAGTTCCTCGGCGACGGGCTGCTCGCGTACTTCGGCGTCCCGGAGCGCCACGCGAACCACGCCGACCGCGCCCTGGCCGCCGCCCAGGAGCTCGTCACCGCTGCTGCGGCGGTTGGCACCGGACTGACCGTGGCAGTCGGCGTGAACACCGGACGCGTCGTCGCCGGCGCGGTCGGCGGCGCGGGACGGCTCAACTTCAGCGTCATCGGCGACGCCGTCAACGTCGCCGCGCGGGTCGAGTCGATGACCCGAAAGACCGGCGACGACATCCTCATCACGGCGGCGACCCGGGACGCGCTCGAGCGGCCCATTCCCTTGATCTCGCGTGGATTCCGCCGGCTCAAGGGGACGTCTGAGCGTCGCGAGCTGCTGACGCCCCGCCGCGCGACGTGACGAGTCGCACGTCCGAATAGTCCTCAAGTCCGGATTCGCCACCACCCGGCGACTAGGCTTCCAAACGAACGGCGCCAGACCCAAGACGTGCAGGATCGCGAATCGGCATGACCAGTCCAAAACCCCGGGAGGCGCTCGACCGCGTCATCATCCGATTCGCCGGTGACTCCGGCGACGGGATGCAGTTGACCGGCGACCGGTTCACGCAGGAGTCGGCGGTGTTCGGCAACGACCTGGTGACGCTGCCGAATTTCCCGGCCGAGATCCGGGCGCCACAGGGCACCATTCCGGGCGTTTCCTCATTCCAGATCCACTTCGCCGACCACGACATCCTGACCGCCGGCGACACCCCGGACGTGCTGGTCGCCATGAACCCGGCCGCGCTCAAGGCCAACGTGTCCGACCTGCACAAGGGCGCGACGATCATCGTCGACACCGCCGACTTTTCCGCGCGCAATCTGACGAAGGCCGGCTACGACGCCAACCCGCTCGACCACGTCGGCCAGCCCGACGACGTCCTCGGTGACTTCCACGTCCACGCGGTCGACCTGACCGGCATGACGGTCGAGGCGGTCAAGGAGTTCGGGCTGTCCCGCAAGGACGCCAGCCGCGCCAAGAACATGTTCGCGCTCGGCCTGGTGTCATGGATGTACGGACGCCCGCTCGAGCCGACCGTCTCCTTCCTGCAGAAGAAGTTCGCGGCATCGCCGGCCATCGCGGCGGCGAACGTGGCGGCCCTGAAGACCGGCTGGAACTTCGGCGAGACGACCGAGTCCTTCGCCGTCCAGTACGAGGTCGCGCCGGCAACGTTCCCGGCCGGCAACTACCGCAACATCAGCGGCAACCTCGCGCTCGCGTACGGACTGGTGGCGGGTGGGGTGAAGACCGGGCTGCCGGTGTTCCTCGGCTCCTACCCGATCACGCCGGCCTCGGACATCCTGCACGAGCTCAGCAAGCACAAGGCGCTGGGCGTGACCACCTTCCAGGCCGAGGACGAGATCGCCGGCGTCGGTGCCGCGATCGGCGCGTCATTCGGCGGCGCCCTTGGCGTCACGACGACGTCGGGCCCGGGCGTCACGCTGAAGGCCGAGGCGATCGGCCTCGCCGTCATGACCGAGCTGCCGCTGGTCGTGGTGAACGTCCAGCGCGGCGGCCCGTCCACCGGCCTGCCGACCAAGACCGAGCAGTCCGACCTGCTCCAGGCGATGTTCGGCCGCAATGGCGAGGCGCCGGTTCCGGTCATCGCACCCCAGTCCCCCGGCGACTGCTTCGCCGCCGCGCTGGAGGCGACGCGCATCGCCGTCACCTACCGAACGCCGGTGATACTGCTGTCCGACGGCTACCTCGCCAACGGCTCGGAGCCGTGGCGCATCCCCGACATCGTGGAGCTCCCCGACATCGACCCGAACTTCGCCTCACCGGACGACCTGCTCGAGGGCCAGTCCTTCCTGCCGTATGGCCGCGACCCCGAGACGCTTGCCCGCAACTGGGCCATCCCCGGTACGCCCGGACTCGAGCATCGCATCGGCGGCCTCGAGAAGGCTGACGGCGACGGCAACATCTCGTACGAGCCGGCCAACCACGAGCTGATGGTCCGCCTCCGTCAGGCGAAGGTCGACGCCATCGCGAAATCGATCCCGCTGCTGGAGGTCGACGACCCGTCCGGCGCAGCCAAGGTGCTCGTCGTCGGCTGGGGCTCGACGTACGGCCCCATCGGCGCCGGCGTGCGTCGCGTGCGCAAGGCCGGCCACCACGTCGCACAGGTGCACCTGCGACACCTCAATCCGTTCCCGTCGAACCTGGGCGAGATCCTGCAGGGCTACGACCGGGTGCTCGTGCCCGAGATGAATCTCGGCCAGCTGTCGCTGCTGTTGCGCGGCCGCTACCTCGTCGACGCGCAGGGCTACAACCACGTCCGCGGCCTCCCGCTGAAGGCGGCCGACATCGCCCGCGCCATCGGTGCGCTGGTGGCCGAGGCCGAGGGAATCGACGTCGATCTCGACGTGGTGGGGAGCGTCAGATGAGCACGGACCTGGGAATGCCCATCCACGGCACTGCGGGCGTCCCGCAATCGGAGACCCCGCTCACCCGCAAGGACTTCACCTCCGACCAGGAGGTTCGCTGGTGCCCGGGCTGCGGCGACTACGCCGTGCTGGCCGCCGTGCAGGGCTTCCTGCCCGAGCTCGGCATCAAGCGCGAGAACACGGTGTTCGTCTCCGGCATAGGGTGCTCGTCGCGCTTCCCGTACTACCTGAACACGTACGGCATGCACTCAATCCATGGCCGGGCGCCGGCCATCGCGACGGGGCTGGCCACGACGCGGCCCGACCTCTCCGTCTTCGTCGTCACGGGCGACGGCGATGGACTGTCGATCGGTGGTAACCACCTCATCCACGCGCTGCGTCGGAACGTCAACTTCACGATCCTGCTGTTCAACAACCGCATCTACGGGCTGACGAAGGGGCAGTACTCCCCCACGTCCGAGCCCGGCACGATCACCAAGTCGACGCCACTCGGCTCGATCGACCATCCGTTCAACCCGGTGTCCCTGGCCCTGGGCGCCGAGGCATCATTCGTCGCGCGCACCATCGACTCCGACCGGCAGCACCTGACGTCGGTGCTGCGTGCCGCGGCCGTCCACCGCGGGAGCTCGTTCGTCGAGATCTACCAGAACTGCCCGATCTACAACGATGACGCGTTCGAGGTGCTGAAGAACAACGAGACCAAGGACGAAGCGCTCATCCCACTCGTCGACGGCGAGCCGATCCGCTTCGGCACTCCGGGCGAGGACGGTCTGGGCACCAAGGGCCTCGTCCGGTCCGCCGGCGGCGGTGTCGAGTCGGTCAGCGTCGCGGACGTCGGAGCCGACACGCTGCTGCGGCACGACGCCCAGAACCCCGACCCCTCACAGGCCTTCGCGATCTCCAGGGTCGAGCACGCCGGTGGCGTCCCGTTGACCCCGATCGGCGTCTTCCGGCAGGTGACGCGCCCGGCCTACGACGACCTCGCCCGCGACCAGGTCGCCGCGGCGTCGGCGAACGTCGGCGACCGGATGACCGCCCTCGCCCAGCTGGTCGCCGGTCGAGACACCTGGACCGTCAGCTGAGCCGTCCCGGGGCGTCGGACAGCCCCGGCCGGACCGCCAATCCACAGATCCTGCTGCTGACGGCCGCCCTGTTCCTCGTCGGCACCAATGCCTTCGTCATCGCCGGCGTCCTACCCGACGTCGCCCACTCCCTCGGCGTCCCGATGGTGCGGGTCGGCTACGCACTGACGGCGTACGCCGTGGTGGTGGCCCTCATCTCGCCGACGATGTCGCGGGTGCTGGCGCCGGTGTCGCGGGTGACCGTGATGGCCGCGGGGATGCTGGTGATCTCGGCCGGCACGCTCATCACCGCGCTCGGCCCGAATTTCTCCTGGTTCGTCGTCGGCCGCGTCGTGGCGGCCGTCGGTGCGGCGGCGCTCGTCCCGACTGCCTTCGCCGTGACGCCCACGCTCGTGCCCGAGGACCGACGCGGCCGGGCGCTCGCCTTCGCCGGGCTCGGGTTCGCCGTGGCGCTGGCGGTCGGCTCACCGATCGGCACGGCGCTCGCCACCGTCAGCGGCTGGCGAGTCACGCTGGCCGCACTCGCCGGATGCGCGACCGTCATGGCCCTCCTCATGCCGCCCGTGCTGTCGGCCGCCGAGTCGACTCGCGTCGCCGTCGCCGTGCCGCGGTTGCGAAGCCTGGCGTCCGTCGACCTGGTGATGCTGCTGGTCACTCGCCTCCTGATGACCGCCGCCTTCCAGATGGTCTACATCTACAGCGCGTTCGTCGTTCACGACTTCACCCATGGCGACGGGGCCAAGCTCGCCATCCTGATGAGTGCCTACGGGTTCGGCGGCGTGTTCGGCGGGATTGCCGGCGGGTGGCTGAGCGACATCCGCGGCACCGGCCGCACCGGGGTCGGCGCGCTGCTCGCGCTGGTGCTCGTGCTGGCCGCACTGGCCGGCTCACGCGAGCTGCTCTCTGCAGCTGCCGCCTTCCTCGCGTGGGGGTTCTCGGTGTCGATGGCCGGGGTCCCCCAGCAGCATCGCCTGGTCGAGCTGCGCCCCGAGCACTCGTCGGCGACGCTGGCGTGGAACTCGACGGCGATGTACGTCGGCTTGGCGATCGCTCCCGTCGTCGGCGGCTTGCTCGTGCCGCACGGCCCGGGCACGGTGGTGCTCGGCGGCGCCACGACGTCCGCGCTCGCCCTGCTGTGCTTCGCACTCAGCATCCCGAGAGTCCGTGGGGCGCTGTCACTCAGGAGGTCCGGGACGGTCGGCGACGCTGATTAGATCAGTTCGGCCGGGGCGTTGGGGTAATGCGTCCTTCGGCGGTGGGTTATTCAGGATCTGCAGCGACCCTCCGGTGGGCAATTCACGGTTCAAGCCGGCTCAAACCTGAGTTACCCACCGCCAACTGTGGGCCCGACGCATCCGCAGGCCACCGACGCACTGAATTCTGGACAACGGGCCTTTCAAGGGGCCCGTTGCCCACATTTGCCGCTCGCAACCACGGAGCGGTGGGTTTCGGTGGTTTCAGGCGCCCGAAAGCGACGACAACCCACCGCTAGAGCGGGTCGGCGTTGGGACGCGGCGATCTTGGCTAGGTTGCCGGGGTGAGCACGTGGACACGCGACGAACTCGAGGCCGCCTTCGAGCGCTATCAGGAACAGGTTCGGCGAGCGGCCACCACCGGCGACTGGACGCACTTCGCTGACCTCTTCACCGACGATGCGACCTATCTGGAGCATGCCTATGGCGCGTTCCGGGGCCGGGACGAGATCTGCGTGTGGGTCGTCGACACCATGACGTCGCCGCCCGGCTGCTGGATGACCGACTTCCCGCCGTCGTGGCACGTGATCGACGAGGAGCGCGGCCGCATCGTCTGCGAGATCCGTAACGTCATGCCCGATCCCGGTGACGGCAGCGTCCACGAGGCCACGAACATCACGATCCTTGGATACGCCGGGAACGACCGATTCGACTATGAAGAGGACGTCTACAACCCCGGGCGCTTCGTGTCGATGCTGCAGGAATGGGCCCGGGTTGCGGCGGTCCACGACCGTCTGCCCGAGGGCGCCGATGCGTGGCTCGATGCGGCAGTCCCCGGCTGGCGCGGCTGAACCTCGGCCGGCTCCGCACAGCAGGTTTTGCGCGCCGGACCAGCGGGTATCTCCCTCTCAACTGATTGGGGAGGCGTTGCCGATGTCCGCGATGGCGTCACTCTCGACGGTGGCGGCCGCAGCTGTCGTCACCGTGGCGATGGGCCTCCAGGTGGAGACCAGCCACATGCACCCGGTCGTCCTGCACGCGATCCATCATGCCCCGCCCGGACCCGCTCAGGTCGAACTAGCGAACCAGGCGCCGCAGCCCGTCACGCAGGCGGCACCGGCACCGGCGCCAGCACGCGTACCGCCCGCGCCCGAGAAGGCTGCGCGGGAGAAGGCCGCGCCGTGCACAACCACGGGCCTGATCGCTGGATCGGCGCTGGTCCAGTTGCCGATCCGCTACCTCGCGGCGTGGTCAGCGATGGCCGAGGCCTTGGGATTCGTCGCGGTTGGCGGCGATGAACCGGCGAGCCTCCGCGAGCAGCTCAGCGGGATGACCGACCGGATTCCGCACCCGACCTGCTCCCACTGAGCGCTCGCTTGACTCGATCAGTGCTTGCCGCCCTTGCGGCCAGCCCGCACCTTCTGCGCGTGGGTGCCGCCTTGCGACGAGTCTCCGCTGCCGGAATGGCTCTTCTCGCCGCCGCGCTTGGATGCGCCCGGGGAGTTCGCGATCTTGGCAGCGCGTTCCTTGGACATCCCCTTGTCTTTGAGCGCCTCGTACTGCTTCTCGTTCTTGACGTGCGCTGACTTGCCAGGCATGGTCATCGACCTCCTTCTGTTGCCGAGGGCGTACCCGCGAAGCGGTTGGCCATGCAGGCGCGCGGGTACATCTCGGCGGTGAGGCTGCGATCCGTCTCGTGCCAAAGCCCGGGGTGGCGCCGGGTTCGCCACGGTCGCGGCTTCCGGTACCTGGATGAGAACGGCCGGCCTCTCGGCGCCGCCCAGGTCGACCGGGTCAAGGCCCTCGTCATCCCGCCGGCGTGGACCGACGTGTGGGTGTGCCCGGACGAACGCGGGCACCTGCAGGCCGTCGGCACGGATGACGCCGGGCGGCGCCAATACCTGTACCACCCCGAATGGCGGCGCAAGCGGGACGCCGAGAAGTTCGACCGCGCGATCGAGCTCGGTCGACGACTGCCCGCCTTGCGCGCCAGCATCGGCCGGATGCTGGCCGGCGACCCGGCGGAACGCTCCACTGTCGTCGCGGCGGCCGTGCGCCTGCTGGATCTCGGATGCTTCCGACTCGGATCCGACGCCTACGCCGAGGAGAACGGCAGCTTCGGACTCACCACCCTCCGAGTCCGGCACGTGCACCGCACGAACGGCGCGCGGACGTTCCGGTTCCAGGGCAAGAGCGGCGTCGATCACGAGATCGCCGTGACGGATGCCGCTGTCGTGCGCGTCGTCGATGCGCTGACCGAGCACCGCGGTCGCGCGGGCAGATTCCTGGCGACACCGCACGGACGACGCTGGCGCGCAATAGACGCCGGCGAGGTGAACGACCTGATCCGAGGGCTCAGCTGCCTCGACGTGACCGCCAAGGACTTCCGCACCTGGAAGGCGACCGTCACCGTGGCCACCGAGTTGGCCGGCACGCGACGCGCCGACACCGCGTCGCGGCGAGCCCGCCAGATCCGCGAGGCGGTCGACGTCGCCGCCGAGCTCCTCGGCAACACTCCAACGGTGGCCCGCAAGTCCTACGTCGACCCCCGCGTCATCGACCTCTTCGAGGACGGGACGACCATGGCCGCCGCACGATCTGAGGACGGCATCGACCGAGCGGTCGTACGGCTCCTCACGCAGTGAGGTCGGTGCGGCCGGTCAGCCGTCCCGTCAGGTCAGGATGCTGACGCCCCCGGGCCCGATCAGGAGGCCGGCCACGATCAGGGCGATCCCCCAGACGACCTGTCCACGAATGACCCCGAAGATTCCGGCGATGACCAAGATGGCGGCGATGATCCAAAGCAGTGTGTACATGGATGCTTCCTTACCCCGAGCGTCATCCAGCCATGCGCGACGGTACGACGCTGCGTCGAGCCGTCGACCGGGCGGACCCGCACGTGGTGTGCAGGAGACGCGCATTGAAGTCGATGGAGGTCACGATGCGGGCGATCGACCTGGCCTGAGCCGAATCGGCACACTCGGTGATGACGAAGTGGTCGGAACCGCTGGTCGCGCGTTCCACCACGATGTCTTTGACGCCGGCCAGCAGCCCGACGATCAACTCCTCAGCCCGCGCATCCGAGATGGCGAAGATCTGGACCACCCATGGCGTCGTCATGTCGCTCCCTCACATCTTCCGCACCCGAACCAACCTGGCGTCATCTGTACCCAGATCGGGGCCATGCCAAGCCTCCGGCATTGGGGCGTTAATCGCGCCGCGTCCGGGGTACTCGTCACAGGCGCGAGACGCGCCCACCCACGAGCAGAAAGAGCAGACCCCATGGCCACAGACGTCGTCGACCTCATCATGAAGGACCATCGCGAGCTGGAGCGGCTCTTCGACCAGCTCCAGAACCAGCCCGACTCCCGCCCCACCACCGTGCCGGTCATGGTGGCACTCCTGACCGCGCACAGCCGGGCGGAGGAGGCGGAGGTCTACCCCGCCGCGGCCGAGGCCGGCATCGCCGACGACGTCGCGCACAGCCAGAAGGAGCATCTCGAAGCCGACCAGCTCGCGGCCGCGGTAGCCAATACCGACGTCGACGCACCCGACTTCGGCGACAAGCTCGCCGAGTTGATCCACGCGGTGAAGCATCACGTCGAGGAGGAGGAGTCGTCCGTCCTGCCCGGCATGCGGGCAGGGCTGAGCGCGGAGCGGCTCGATGAGCTGGGCCAGGCGTTCCTGGCGAGCCGCGAGGAACACCTCGGCGAATTGCCGGACGAGCTCACCAAGGTCGAGCTTGAGCAGCAGGCAGCGAACGCCGGCATCTCCGGTGCGTCCGCGAAGTCCAAGGGCGAGCTCGCCGAGGAGCTGGCCGACGCCGCAGAGGAGTGACGGGAGGCGTCCCGCCTCGGTTCACTTGAGTGCCTCGAGTAAAGTTCAACCGAACCGCTGGAGCAGTGCGGCGGCCCGGGCCAGCCTCTCGTGGGGGCCGACTCAAGGTGACAGCCGAAGTGGAAAACGCCCGCGTTCAGTGTCCTGTCTGCGCTACGTTCGTAACGATCCAGCTCGGATCCGGCGACGGCATCACGGTGTACTTGTGCACCGCATGCGATGACGAATTCAGCATGGTTGACGATCCGGCCCAATGAGAGCGTGACCCCCATGGAAGCGGTCCCGAACGACGCGGTGCCTCAGCCGACGGAGGTGCGGGACGGCGTCAGCGCCGCCTTTGCCGAGCTCGCACTCGATCTGCACGAGGCGGAAGGCGCCGAGGCAACGATCGACCAGATCATCGAGTACAGCCGGGACGCGTTGAGGAGCGACGAGGCCGGCGTCCTGCTCATCCACGCGCGTCGACGCGTGGAGGTCGTGTCATCGACCAGTGCGGACGTGACCCAAGCGCACCTGCTGCAGGTCGAGCTCGACGAAGGCCCGTGTCTGGACGCCTCTGAGGATCCAACCCGGGTGTTCCGCATCGACGACGCGCGCACCGACCGGCGTTGGCCCCGATGGGGCAAGGAGGTCGCGGCCCTCGGATACAGCTCCATCCTGGCCGCGCCCCTGGCCACCCGCACGCGTCGCTACGGATCGATCAACATGTATTCGCACGAGCCCAACGCATTCGACGAGGCGGACGAAGACGTTGCGATGATCCTGGCGCGCCACGCATCGGTTGCCCTCGCGGCATCGCACAACATCGACGGCCTGCGCGAGTCCGTCGACGGCCGGAAGCTCATCGGGATCGCGACGGGCATCGTGATGGCGCGGTACTCCCTCGACGACCACACCGCCTTCGAGGTGCTGCGCCGATACTCCCAGGCCGAGAACCTCAAGCTGCGCACCGTGGCAGAGCGCATCGTCGCCGAACGCGGCCTTCCCGCCGAGTGGTGACGAGGGCCGGACCTAAGCAGTAAGCGCAATCGGCATGCGCGTCGCATCGACCAGGCGGGCGCCCCAGTCGATGGTGACGATGACGTCGTACAGCGACTCGGCGCGTTGCGGGTCTTGGCACTCGACGACGACCAGCGGCCGCTTGCCGCGTTTGGCCGTCTTGACGTTGACGTCGGGAAACCGGCCGAGGAGGCTGGCCGTCAACCGTTGCGCCTCGGGATTGCTGACGGCGTAGGTGTGGACCAGCCAGGGCTCGCCGCCCTGCGGTGACTGAAAAGTAGAAGGCATGATGACTGCGGTCATCGCACTGCTCCCCACCGGAGTGCGACCCCGAGCGGCCGGCTGTGTGACCGCGGGTCCTTCTGTATAAGTACCTCCAGGCATGGCCCCGGGTCAACCCTCAAGGTGAGTCAGACCGTCGGCGTTCGGGTAAGGAGCGATCCTGACGAGAGGACCGCCCCATGACCGCCGCCAAGGAACGGATGCCGTCGAGCGTCTCCAAGGATCTTGACCTGTTCGATCGGTTTGCGACGAAGATCGGGCACCTGGTGAGCCGGGCGCCCTTCTTCGCGGCTGCGGTCCTGATCGTCGCGGCCTGGCTGGTCGAGGGCGGAGTCCGGATGGCGGTCGCCGGACCGCACGCCTTCCTCAGCCAGTCGTACCAACTGCAGATCAACACCGTCACGACGGTGGTCACATTCCTGCTCGTCGCCTTGCTCCAGAACACGCAGGCACGCGACAACGAGGCGCTTCAGGAGAAGCTGAACGCCATAGCCGATGGGCTCAGCCATCTGATGGACTCCGCCGAGATCGACGACCCGGACGGCAAGCTTCGCGACGCGACGACCGAGCTTCGCGACGCCGTTGGCCTGGAGCAGATCGTCGGCGCCGACGACCAGTCCGCGGACTGACTGGTATCCCAGGGCACCCAAGACACACTCATTGAATCCATCCATCTGGGTATGTACGCACGTGTACGCAACAGTGGACGGTGGTTGACATGGGAAGCGACGGTGAGTGTCGAAAACCAAGCGTTCGCGCTCGGGCACTCAGCCTGGCGCTTCGCCTCTGGGTTCGGCCGATCGTCCAGGCATGGAGCCGCGCTCCGGGTCTCCCATGGCCGTACTGGACCGTCGATCAGGTCGGCCGGCTGAACCGGCTGGCACCGGCGACCCGTGTGATTCCGATCGACCTCCCCCGCTGCAGGGCCCAGTGGATCGACGCCCGGACCTCCTATGGGAGCTCGCGCGTGATCCTCTACCTGCCCGGCGGCGGCTTCCTCGTCGGCGGGTGGCACCTTCACCGAGGCTTCCTGTCACGACTCTCGCGGCGCACCGATGCGCAGATCCTGGCAGTCGACTACCGAAAGCTCCCGTACAACCCGTTCACCAGCGCCGCCGACGATGCCCTCGACGGCTACCGGCACCTCCTCGACCAGGGCATCGCACCGGACGACATCGTCGTCGCGGGAGATTCAGCCGGCGGCTTCCTGGCGCTCCAAGTGGCCGACCGCGTCCGCCAGGCCGGCCTGCCGCAACCGAGCGCGATCGTCGCGATCTCACCCCTGTTGAGCCTTGTGGATCTCAAGCCGAACGGACGCGGTTGCGCGGTCCTCACGCCCAGGGCCATTGCCGCGCTGGCCCGGTTCAGCAACGTCGATGCCGCCGACGAGACGGGCCGGATCTGCCTCGCGCATCCGGACCTGCCGCCCGTCCTCATCCACGCCGCTGCGGGTGAGACGCTGGCGGGCCAGATCCGGGACTACGAGAAGCTCTTGATCAAGTTCGGCGTTCCGCATGAGGTGCGGTTCTGGCCGCTGGACGTGCACGTGTTCCACACGACGCACTGGCTGCCGGAGGCCGCCGAAGCGGTCGACTCCATTGCGCAATTCCTCGATCGGATCGCGCTCGCCCCGGTCAAGGCGTCTGCCGCCTGAACCGCGGCGTCGTCAGTCCCGGGCCGCCTTCGGCACGACGCTCCCGGCGGCACGGTGGATGGCTGCCGCTACGTCGACGACGCGCGCCGCCTCGACCGTCGGCTTGCTGATCTCGCGACTGACGTACTTGGCGATGAAGCGGCGCAGTTCGCCCTCGACGTTCACTGCGTATTGGGTAACCGTGGCCCGGAGGCCCTTGGCCTTGAGGAAGATCTGGATGTCGCGGCTTGACGGCGCATCGATGTCGATGACGATCGCCAGGTCGTCCCGCGCCCGCGCCGTGAGCTTGAGCGGGATCTCGATGTCCGCGTCGAAGCGATGGACGTCGAGTCCCAGGTTGAGCTCGAACTGGAGCGCAACCGGGATGCGCACGTCGAACTGGACCGGGTCGGTGGAGACCCGTTGACCCGTCGCCGTACCTATCCTCCCGCTGGCCGAGACCTTGGCGACGCGGCCCGGGCCCACGCCCATCGGGCCGAACTCGATCGGCTGACCGGCGACCGCATTGACGCCCGAGAGGACGCGTTCCTCGGTCACGGCAAACTCGAAGAACCGCGCACCCCAATCGCCGTATTCGATCACGTCGTCATTCACGCTTCGCACGCTAGCGTCCGGCCGCAACGTCGCGAGGTTTTTCCGGCGCATGCCGGGCATCTTCCCTGGGTAGTCAGGAATGTCACGAAAGGACAAGACAATGACCATTGGAGCCGGCATCACGCTGATTGTGCTGGGCCTCATCCTGCTGCTCGGCGTCGTTCAAGTTGATATTCCCTTCATTAACGAATACGCCCTCGGCGTACTTCTCACCCTCGCCGGAATCGCCGGGATCATCCTGGTGCTGACCGTGGGCCGAGGCCGAGCCTGGGGCTGGAATTCCACCTACGTCGAACGACGTCCCACCACACGCGTCGTCGAGCGCCGCATCGTCGAAGACGACGGGCCGGTCTGACCGCTGTGAGTTGAACCCTGGGACGCCGACGATCTCGGCGTCCTAGGGTGACCCCATGCGTGGAGCAAACCCGCTGCAGGACTACATCGACACCTGGTGGCTGGTGGTCGGCGACAACGTCGCCCTGCTGCGCACCCTTGAGCCGGACGACTGGGACAAGCCGACTGACCTGCCCGGCTGGAATGTCCGCTACGTGGCCGCGCACCTGGCGCATCTGGAGTCGGTGCTCGCCGGGAACCCGCAGGCCGAGGTCGACGTGCCGCCGGCCGATCACATCAAGGGCCCGATGAACTTCTTCACCGAGTCGGGGCCGCTGGCTCGCGCCGGCTGGTCCACCGACCAGATCATCGATGAGATCGAGTCCGCCGCCGCAAAGCGACGCGAGGCCCTCGGCGCGATGATGCCGCTCGACGCGACGGCACCCGGTGACGGCTTCGCCGCGATGATCGGCTGGGACATGGGGACCCTGCTGTCGAATCGGGCCATCGACCACTGGATGCACCAGCAGGACATCCGCCGGGCGATCGGTCGTCCGGGCGGCCTGGACGGACTCGGCGGCGCCCACGTGCTCCGCAGCTTCTCGCGCAGCCTTCCCTACGTCCTCGGCAAGCGCGTTGGTGCGCCGGCGGGTTCCAGCGTCGTGCTCGAGATCACGGGCGAGCAGGAAACGACGGTTGCCGCACGCATGGGCGACGATGGGCGGGCCTCGATGCTCGACGCGCCACCAGACGACGCGACCGTGAGCCTCGCGATGGACTTCGAGACCTTCATCATCCTGGCCGGCGGCCGGCGCGCGCCCGATCAGGTGATGACCACCGTCACGGGCGACGCGAGCCTCGCCGACGCGGTCCTCGAGAACCTCGCCGTCACGCCCTGACGCCGCCAATCGGCCGCAATGAAGCGCCACACGTACGAACCGAATAGGATGCGGCATCGGCGCCATCGACGCGCGCCGGTGGGAATGGACTTCACAGAGCTGCAATGGGCACATCTTCTCCTCCGGCCGGCGTGCCCGCGCTGCCCGTGATCCTCAGGTCGCTGCGCGCTGTTCTCCTCGCCGCCGTAGTCGCCGCCCTGTCGCTCTCGATCGCGCCCGTGGCCCCCGGGGCGACGCCTCGGGCGGCCGCCGCTCCCTCGACGGACTCGGTTCCGAAAGCCTCCTGCGGGCCCGGATCACACCCCGAGACTGGGCTTCAGGGGCGCGTGAGCCTGGACGACATCAATGGTGGTCGGGCTGCCGAGGGCTACCGGTGCAACACCGAGCTGGTCGGCAGCGAGCTCACCTCCGTCCCGCTGGGCAGCTTCGGTGGGTTCAAGGTCCGGCGCTACGTCGACGCCGCCGGCCACGAGTGCGCCTACTACGACGTCCAGCTGCTGGTCGGCACCGGCATCACCGACGTCAGCAAGGGCCTCAACGCCGGAGTCGCCGTACTCGACATGTCGAACCCGGCAAAGCCGGTCAGGACAGCAACGCTCAGCACGGTTACGATGCTGACGCCACACGAGTCGCTGCAGGTGAACCAGAAACGCGGCCTTCTCGCAGCCGTCGCCGGCACGCCTGCCTTCGGCCCTGGCGTCGTCGATGTCTACGACATCTCGAAGGACTGCCGGCATCCCGAGCTCAAGTCGCCGCCGCTCAACCTCGCCGGCATCATCGGCCACGAGAGCGGCATGGCACTCGACGGAAACACCTTCTATTCCGGCAACCCTGTTCCCAATGGACAAGTGGCTGCGGTTGACGTCAGCAACCCGGCGGCGCCGACGACCCTCGCTGTCGTGAACCATCCGTCGCACGGCATCTCCCTGAGCCAGGACGGCAACCGGGCTTACCTGACGTCGCTTTTCCCGGCGACGTTGACCATCTCTGACACATCACAGGTCCAGTCGCGCCAGCCCAATCCGCAGGTAACCCCGGTCGGCTCGGTGACGTGGGACGGCACAATCCCGCAGATCGCCATTCCGGTCACCATCGGCGGTCACCCGTACGTCGTCGAGGTGGACGAGTACGGCGCGCTGGGGCCGCGCAGCTTCATCGGGTCGAAGCCCGGCGCCGCGCGCATCATCGACATCGCGGACGAGACGAAGCCCGCGGTCATCTCGAACATCCGCCTCGAAGTGCACCAGCCAGAGAACTTCGCGGCGCTCGCCAACGATCCGGGCGCTGCGAACCCGGTGGGAGGGTATGCCGGTCATTACTGCAACGTCCCGCGCTATGCCGATCCCGGGATCATGGCCTGCAGCATGCTGTCGTCCGGGTTGCGCATCTTCAACATCCGCGATCCCTACCACCCGCGAGAGATCGCCTACTTCAACCAGCCATCGACCATCACGCCCAACTTCGGCAACACGCCGCTCGAGCAGCTCGCCACGAACGCCATCCCACCGAGTTGGGCCCAGTCCAGCCCGGAGTTCGTGCCCGCACGCTGCGAAGTCTGGTACTCCGACGGACGCACGGGCTTCTACAACGTCCGGCTGACCAACGGCACGTGCGCGGTCATGGGCGGTGGCCCATCCGAGCCGCCGACGACCACGCCCACGCCGGCCGCGTCCCCGGTTGCGCGCCACACGAGTGACGACAGCGACAGCGATTCCGACAGCGACGGGGGTCGGGGCCACCACGGTCGCCACCACCGATCCGGCGACATCGTGCCGCTCTCGATCCCGTCTGGCAGGTAGCGTGCGACGACCGACGCTGACCTGGGCCGTCGCGCTCGCTCTCGTCGCTGGACTCGCAGTTCTGGCGACAGTGGTCGTTCGAAACGCGCAGTCCGACACGGAGGCAAGGCGCGGGCCAAATGCAGTCGACGTCGGATTCGCCCAGGACATGTCGGCGCACCACCAGCAAGCGGTTCTGATGGCCGCCTATACCCGCGAACATGCCGGATCGGACGAGGTCCGCCTGCTCGCCCGCGCCATCGATTCCGAGCAGCAGCGCGAGATCGGTCAGATGACCGGCTGGCTGCAAAGCTGGGGTCATCCGGTGGAGTCCGAACGACCGCCGATGGCGTGGATGGGCGGGCACGACATGGCGTCCATGCATCGCGGCTCCGCTTCGATGCCGGGGATGGCGACATCGGCCGAGCTGGACGAGCTCGTCAACCTCACCGGCAAGGCGCTGGACGTGCGGTTCCTGCAACTCATGACACGCCACCATCAAGGTGGACTTCCCATGGCGAAATATGCGGCGACGCACGCCGGGTTGCCATTCGTCCGCAACGCCGCACGCAGCATGATCCTTGATCAGCAGCGCGAGATCGACCAGATGATCACTCTTTTGGAGTCACACGACGCAACCCCGCTCCCGCCGCCCGGGTAGCCAGCCTACCCAAGCTGTCAGGCAGGGAATCCCTCGCCGTTCTTGGCCTTCTCGACGAGCCACGGCGTCGGCTTGAACCGCTCGCCGTAGGCCGCGGCGAGCTCTTCGGCGCGGTTCACGAAGCCCTCGAGGCCGCCCTCGTAGTTGGTCATGAAGGTCACGGCGCCACCGGTGATCGCCGGGAAGCCGATGCCCATGATCGAGCCGATGTTGGCCGCGGCCGCGGACTCGATCACGCCCTCCTCGAAGGTCTTGGCGGTCTCGAGCGCCTCGGCGAACATCATCCGGTCCTTGATGTCCTGCAGCGGGATCTGCGTCTCCGCCACCGGGAACAGGGCGGACAGGCCGCTCCACAAGGTGCCGCGGTTGCCGGCTTCGTCGTACTCGTAGAAGCCAGCGCCGCGCAGGCGACCGGGCCGGCCGGCTTCGAGCATCGTCTCGACGACGGCGATGCCCGGGTGCTCATCGACCGCCTTGCCTTCGGCAGCCAGGCCCGCGCGGGTGGCCTTGGCGATCTTGCCCATCAGCTCCATGTTGAGCTCGTCGGTCAGCTGCAGCACCGGCGCCGGGTAACCGGCCTGCGTGGTGGCGCGCTCGATGCTCCACGGGTTGACGCCCTCGGCCAGCATCGCGAGGCCCTCGTTGACCATGAAGCCGATGACCCGGCTCGTGTAGAACCCGCGGCTGTCGTTGACGACGATCGGGATCTTCTTGATGGCCAGGACGTAGTCGATGGTCTTGGCCAGGGCGGCGTCCGACGTGTCGGCGCCGCGGATGATCTCGACCAGCGGCATCTTGTCGACCGGGCTGAAGAAGTGGATGCCGATGAAGTCCGCCTTGCGCTTCACACCCTCGGCGAGGCCGGTGATGGGCAGGGTGGAGGTGTTGGACCCGAGGAGGGCGTCGGCGGTGACGACGTGCTCGATCTCCTGGAAGACCTGGTGCTTGAGCGACACGTCCTCGAAGACGGCCTCGACCACCATGTCGCACCCGGTGAGGTCCTGCGCATCGCCAGTCGGCGTGATCCGGGCGAGGATCTCGTCGGCCTTCTCCTGGGTCATGCGGCCGCGCTCGACCTGCTTGGCCAGCAGCTTCACCGAGTAGCCCTTGCCGCGCTCGGCGGCCTCGAGGGAGACGTCCTTGATGACGACGTCCATGCCCGCACGCGCGGTCGAGTACGCGATGCCGGCGCCCATCATCCCGGCGCCCAGCACGGCGACCTTGGCCGGCGTGAACTTGTCGTAGCCCTCAGGACGCAGCGAGCCGCCGTTGAGCGCCTGCAGGTCGAAGAAGAACGCCTGGATCATGGCCTTGGAGACCGGCCCGGTGACGAGCGAGGCGAAGTAGCGGCCCTCGATCTTCTCCGCGTTGGCGAAGTCGACCTGGGCGCCTTCGACGGCGGCGGACACGATGGCGCGCGGGGCCGGGTACGGGACGCCCTTGGCCTGCTTGCGCACGTTCCCCGGGATGCCGGGGAGCACGCCGGCGATGGCCGGGTGGCTGGGTGCACCGCCGGGGATCTTGTAGCCGGGACGGTCCCACGGCTGGACGGCGACGTTCTCGGTGTCCTTGTTGTCAAGGATCCACTGCTTGGCGGCCGGGACGAGCTCGTCCTGGGTCTCGACGACGGCGTCGATGAGGCCCTTCTCCAGTGCTTGGCCGACCTTGTAGCGGGCGCCCGTCGTCAGGACGTCCATGAGCGCAGAGAACAGGCCGAGCTTGCGGACCGTGCGGACAATGCCGCCCGCGCCGGGGAGCAGGCCGAGGGTGACCTCGGGCAGGCCGATCTCGGTCTTGGGGTTGTTCGAGGCGATCCGGTGGTGCGTGGCGAGGCAGATCTCGTACCCACCGCCGAGCGCCGCGCCGTTGATGGCCGCGACGACGGGGACGCCGAGAGTCTCCAGCTTGCGCAGTGCCGCCTTGAGCTGGGCCGAGAGGTCGTAGACCTCCTGCGCCTGCTCCGGGCCGACCGACAGGAGGTTCTTCAGGTTGCCGCCGGCGAAGAAGGTGCTCTTGGCGCTGCTGATCACGACGCCGGTGACCGATCCGTCGGCGATCTCCTGCTCCAGCTGGGCCAGGGCGACGGCGAAGCCATCCTTGAACGCGTCGTTCATGGTGTTGGCGCTGGCGCCCGGGTCGTCGAGGACGAGGTTGACGATGTTGTCGGCGTCCTTCTCGTAGCGCACGCCGAGCACAGTTGCGGTTTCAGTCATGAGGATTTCCTTCTGGTTCTCGGGTGGCGATCAGACGCGCTCGACGATGGTGGCGATGCCCATGCCGCCGCCGACACACAGGGTGGCGAGCCCGCGACGCAGGTCGCGGCGCTCGAGCTCGTCGAGCAGGGTGCCGAGGATCATGGCGCCAGTGGCGCCCAAGGGGTGACCCATGGCGATGGCGCCGCCATTGACGTTGACAATCTCCGGGTCGAGGCCGAGGTCGCGGGTGAACCGCATGGCCACGGCCGCGAAGGCCTCGTTGATCTCGTAGAGGTCGATGTCCTCCGGTGTCAGGCCGGCCTTGGCCAGGGCCTTCCGCGCGGCCGGTGCGGGGCCAGTCAGCATGATCGTCGGATCGTCGCCGGAGACCGCAGCCGAGATGATGCGTCCCCGCGGCGTGAGGCCGAGGTCGGTGCCGACCTGCTCGTTGCCGATGGCGACCAGGGCCGCGCCGTCGACGATGCCGGAGGAGTTGCCGGCGTGGTGGACGTGGTTGATCTTCTCGACCCAGTGGTACTTCTCGAGTGCGACGAAGTCGAAGCCGCCCTGCTCACCGATGCCCTCGAACGACGGCTTCAGCGCGGACAGGCTCTCGACCGTCGTGCCTGGGCGGATGAACTCGTCCCGGTCGAGGATGGTCAGGCCGTTGAGGTCCTTGACCGGCACGACGGACCGGTCGAAGTAGCCGTTGGCCTGGGCCTTCGCGGCGCGAGCCTGGGATTCAGCGGCGAACGCATCGACGTCCTCGCGGCTCCAGCCCTCGATCGTGGCGACCAGGTCGGCGCCGATGCCCTGCGGGACGAACCCCGTCGCGAACGCGGTCGCCGGGTCCATGGCCCACGCGCCGCCGTCGGATCCCATCGGAACGCGCGACATCGACTCCACGCCACCGGCGAGGATCAGGTCTTCCCAGCCGCCGCGGATGCGGCTTGCGGCCTGGTTGACCGCCTCGAGCCCAGAGGCGCAGAAGCGGTTGAGCTGGACGCCGGCCGTCGTGTCCGGGAGGCCGGCGGCGATGGCCGCCGTCTTGGCGATGTCGCCGCCCTGGTCACCGACCGGGCCGACGACACCGAGGACGAGGTCGTCGATGCGGGCCGGGTCCAGGGACTCGTGCCGCGTCTGGAGCTCATCCAGGAGTCCGACGACGAGGTCGATCGGCTTCACCGAATGCAGGGAGCCGTCGGCCTTTCCCTTGCCGCGCGGTGTGCGAATGGCGTCGTATACGAAAGCTTCAGCGGCAGATGCCATGGAGATGTCCCAACTATGCTTGGCGATCACTGTGGACCTGAGGTCACTGACCGTGACACTATCACTGTAACTGTTTGTCCGGGAGGTCCCCATGCAAGTTGACGCTGTGGCATCCATCTCACTGTCCGAGGAGCTGACGTTGAGCGACGAGTCTGTCCCCGCGGAGGAGCTGACGGTGGAGGAGCTGAGTGACCGGACCGGCATCAGTGTGCGCAACCTGCGCTTCTACACGACCCGCGGCCTCGTGCCGCCGCCGACCAAGCGCGGCCGCTCCGCCGTGTACGGCCCCGAACACGTCGCCCGGTTCGAGCTGCTCAAGGACCTGCAGGGGCACGGCCTCAACCTGGCCGCGATCGAGCGGTACTTCGAGGGCATCCCGGACGACGCCACCGCCGAGCAGATCGCCCTGCATCGCGTGACCGTACGGCCGGTTTCGTCCGCGGGCACCGCCATCGGGTCCCGGAAGGACGTTCCGGATCGCGGGGTCCCGGCCCGCGTCGCGCGCGACCTGGACGACATCTTCAAGCGCCACGGCAAGGCCATGGCACAGGAGGCAGAGACGCTCTTCCGCGAGTCGCTCTGGCCCGCCTACAAGTCGGGCAAGCTGAAGGCCGACCAACTGGTCGCCATGCTCGACAACTGGGAGCAGGCCGGCGCAGCCGCACTCGTCGAGGCGTTCAGCGACGCGATCACCGAGACCCGCCGGGCCATCGTCACCCGCCGGGCCGGGGGGTAGGCGACTCCGCTCGCCGACCCGCCCGGTTCGCGCCATGACAGTTGCGTTTCGCGCCGCGATTTGGATGGTTGTAGGTCATTCGCGGGTCGTTGGGTGACCTCTAACCATCCACATCGGGAAGCAGCGGGTGGTGGCGAGCGGGAACCTGCGGACGCGTTCGGGCCACGCTGGCGACGGATCTTTAGGCGTTTGTGCGCCTATGACGGCCTAAACGTCGATACTTCGGTGCCCGGACCGCAACAACGTCGATAGATGCGTCCTAACTTCGGCAGGATCCCTGCCCTATGCCAGCCGGCCGAGCGCCGCTTGCGACTCGATCAGGCCCTCGTCGCTGGGCGCCAAGCCCTCGCCGAAGACCCGCTCGGCCTGACGCGCGCGCAGAGCGAGGTGCGCGTCGCGCGGGCGCTTGAATCCGTAACGCTCGCGGGCTTCAGCCGGGGTGAGAACCACTGGATTGGTCGGCTCGAGCTGCCACCAAATCGGGGCCAGGACCGGAAACGTCGTTGGAACAAGCTGCCGAACCACGAACGTCTTGATCAGCCGGGACCGATTCAGGACGCCGAAGACCGAGCGAAGGTAGATCCGCACCAAGACGTCGGTGGCCGGCGATTGCCGTACGCCGCCGAGCTTGCGCATGTGCATCGGCATCGTGGCAATCGTGCCGGTACGCAGCGACCAGTTCGCGACCGGCCGCACCAGCCGCCAGAGGCCCTTTTCGGGCACGATCGCATTCGCGCCATTGAGCAGGTGGTCCATCATCGCCTGCGTCGCCTCACTGGCCGCGAGCCGCGGCCGCCAGCCCGCAAAGTACGCGCGGACCTCCTCGCGACTGCGGGGCACATCGGCGGGATCGCAGGTCTGGAGCTCGGCCGCGACCGCACATTCAGCCCAGTACTGGTTCTCTTCGGCCTCGGTCAGCTTGCCCGGGCCGAACATCTCGTAGGCCTTGAGCACCGAGTGCCAGCCGGTGATCAGGATCCACAGCTGCGAGTCGGGATCGTTCGCGTCGTACCGGTTGCCGCTGACCGGCTCGATGCCGATGGCCTTCGAGTGCACCTTGACCAGGACGTCCGCCATCTTCATGACGGTGCGCGTGTCGGCAAACGCGACCGCCGCGAAGTACTGGACGGTCCGGGCGTAACGCGTCGACAGGCGGGCGTAGTTGGCCCCGGTGTTGTGAACCGCCGCCAACAGGTTCGGATCGAGCTCTTCGACCACGGTGGCGCGCTCGATGCCGATGAACGGAGTGGTCGCGTAGCCCCACACCTTCCAGGTCACGGAGTCCGGCCCGAAGAAGCCGTAGTCCTCGTGCGGTTGGATCGCGGAACGGGCGTTCTCAGCCATGGTCGATGCCTCTCAGGCGTTCATCTCGTAGGTACCCGCCGTTGAGCGAGCCTCAGCCCACACCTCGGCGGTTCGGTGCTCGTCGAAGGATGGACGACGCACGATGGCAGCCGCGGCCTTCTGCTGTGCCGTGGTGGGCTGCGGCTTGTTCTGGAAGCTCAGCGCATGGGCCGAGACGTCGCGGACGAGCAGTTCGAAGATGCTGTCCAGCAGGTCGTCGCTGACGCCGCTGATCTGGGCCTGCTGGAGGATCAGCTCGCCGTAGGGAACCGCGGTGAAGATGTCGCCCACGACCAGCAACAGGTCGAGGTCGCGCAGCTGGGGCTTGCTGAGCGGGGTGGTGCCGAGAAGGGCCTGGAATGCGTCGACCTGCGCCAGGAAGATCCGGACATTGGGCAGGCGGTTGAAGGCTGCGAACGTCGCGCGCCAGTCGTGGAACGCCACGTTGCCGAGTCCCTGCGCCGGGCCCTGCTGGAAGAGGAACGTGTCGTCGACCGCATCGCGGATACGCGGCGGGAGCTCAGGTGCCTTTCCCGTGAGACGACCCCCGAGCAGGGGGGCCGCCGCCCGGATGCCGACCCGGGACGCCTTGAAGGCCGGCGCGAAGAGTCGATCCGGAACCCGGCTCGGCTGACCCGGCTTGCGGACGGCGAGGAGCGCGAGGCTGGGATCGGTGGCACTGAAGAGGTAGCTCGGCAGGAACTTGAGCGCGAGCGCCATGTTCACGTGCACGGTTCCCTCGAGCCGCGGCAGGCCCATCATCGCCATAGCGCCCATCGGGAAGTACATGTCGTTCTCGAAGCCCTTGGCCGAGATGATGTCCCACATCAGCTCGTAGGCCTTCGCGCCCTGACGGGTGACGCCCATCTTCTCGATGGCGTCGAACAGCAGGTAGCGACGGTCATCAGCGGTGCCGGAACGCATGTAGTCGATGGCCCGCTCGGTGTAGAGGTCCATCGCGGCGAGTCGGACCCACGTCTCGGTGAACATCGCTCGCACCTGGCTGAAGTCGGTCACCTTCGAGTCGAAGAGAACCCGATTCTCGGCATGCGTGATGGCCTCGTGCCACGCGTGCTGGACCGCGCCGACCGCACCGGGGCCGAGGTTGAACTTGCCGACGTTTACCGTGTTGATCGCCGCGTCGAAGGCCTCCGACCCGGTGTGCAGGACGTCCTCCGCCTTGACTGGGTAGTCCTCGAGATCGAACGCTGCCACGTACATCTGCGCGTCGACGACGTTCTTGTGCAGCTTGTACGTGCGGTGCTGGCTGTCGGCCACGAAGAAGACATAGCCGGATTGGTCCTTGGCGTTCGCGGGCAGGCCTTCGATCCGGCCGAAGCACGACACCATCCGGGCGCGGTTGCCGTTGCCGATGTAGTACTTGCCGCCGTTGGCCCGGTAGCCGCCCTTGCCGTCGGGCGTCAGCACCATGTCCGTCGTGTAGACGTCGGCGCCGTGCTCCTTCTCGGACAAGCCGAACGCGAAGATCTCGCCGGAATCCAGCAGGTCGGCCGCCTTCTGCTTGGCCGCCTCATTGTGGCTCTGCCAGATGGGTCCGAGTCCCAGGATGCTGACCTGCCAGACGTACCAGTACGCCATGCCGTAGAAGCCCAGGATCTGGCTGTACTTCGCGACCCGCGCTTCGTCCCACCGCTTGTCTGGATCGCCACCGGCCTGCGCCGCCGGCGTCAGCAGCGTGGCGAAGACCCGCTCCCGCTTAACGAAGTCGAGGAAGTCCTGGTACCAGACGCGATCGCGATCCTGCTGCTTGAGGACGCGCTTCCCGCGGGACTCGAAGAACTCGATGGTCGCCTCGAAGATGCGCCTCGTCTCGAAGTCGAACTCGTCGAACTCTGGCTTGTGCGGGTTGAACAGGGCCATGGGACTCTCCGATCTGGCGAACGTGACCACGTTAATACATCAATGTAGGAATTTGCTACCTCCTTGTAGGAAATTCCTGCTTCCGCCCGTACGATGTGGGACATGTCACCGCGAACCGCCGTTCGACAGCGCGCCGCCCACCTGGGTCCGGAGCGACGCCGACCGCAGGTGCTCGACGCGGCTCTCTCGGTGGCCGTGCGCGAGGGCTTGGGCGCGGTGACGATCGGTTCGGTCGCTGACGAGATGGGCGTGACGCGTCCGGTCGTCTATGCCTGCTTCGACGATCGGGTCGAGATGGTCGACGCCCTCCTCGAGCGGGAGCGCGAAGCACTGCTTGCCTCCGTGCTGGCCGCCTTGCGGAGCTCCGGCCCGCGCGACGACCCCGAACCAGCCTTTGTCGACGGGTTCGCGGCGCTCCTCGCCGCCGTCGACGATCACCCGGACAGCTGGCGCCTCTTGCTGTTCAGCGCACCCGATCCCGCCGTCGCCGGCCAGGTCCGCGCCGCGCGAGCGTTGGCGATCGAGGCCGCGACCAGCTGGATCGGTCCTGCGATGGCGCGGTGGTGGAGGACACCAGAGCTCGACCGCAAGCTTCCGGCCTTGATCGAGCTCTTCACCTCGTCGTGCGAGGCGGCCGTTCGCACCTGGCTCGACGAGAACCAGGACTGGGACCGCGACGAGCTCGCCGAGCTGTACGGCTTGGCGGTCTGCCGAGCGCTTCGCGGCAGCTAGCCGCGTCCCTTCCAGATGTGGATGGGGCCGTGCCGACGCGGCTAGGCCTGATCCGCGACGCCGGCGGCGATCAGGTCGTCGACACCGGCGATGCCCCAGGCCTCGAGCGCGGCTTTCGTGTGCTCCCCCGGCTTCGTCGGCCCGGTGCTGAGGCTGGGCTCGGTCCGCGAGAACCGCGGTGCCGGCGCCGGCTGAACCAGGCCGTCGCGCTCGACGAAGACGCCCCGCGCGGCCATGTGTGGATGGTCGACGGCCTCGCTCAACGGCAGGATCGGGGCGACGCAGGCATCAGTGCCGTCGAAGATCTTCGCCCACTCCTCCTGCGTCTTCGACAGGAACCTCTCGGTGAGGAGCGCGCGCATCGCGTCGTGGTCCATCGCGGTCACGGGGTCGATCTCGAGGATGCGCATCAGCTCGGCGTAGAACTGCGGCTCGAGCGGACCCACCGACATGTGACGACCGTCGGACGTCTCGTAGATCGAGTAGTTGGGCAGCCCGCCGTCGAGCAGGTTGACGCCGCGCGTCTCCACCGCGATGCCGCCGGCGAGCATCGCCGCCCACATCATGTTGAGGTGCGCCGTTCCGTCGACGATGGCGGCGTCGACGACCTGGCCGCGGCCGCTCCGCTGCCGCTCCACGAGCGCGGCGAGCACACCCATCACGAGATAGGTCGAGCCGCCGCCGAAGTCGCCGACCTGGTTTTGGGCGAACGAGGGCTTGGCCGGGTCCTGGCCGGTGGCGTGCAGTGTTCCGGTGATGGCGATGTAGTTCATGTCGTGGCCGGCCATCTGTGACCACGGACCCGCCTGGCCCCACCCGGTCATCCGGCCATAGACGAGGCCGGGATTGCGCTCGAGACAGGCGTCGGGGCCGAGGCCCATCCGCTCCGTCACGCCGGGACGCATGCCCTCGAGCAGCACGTCGGCCTGCTCCACCAGGTCGAGCGCGACCTTGACCGCGTCCGGGTTCTTCAGGTCGAGGGCGATGCTCGGTCGCCCACGCGTCAGGAAGTCGGTGGCCGGGGGCGCGCCGGTTCCGCCGCCACCGGGACGGTCGATCCGGATCACATCGGCGCCGAGGTCGGCGAGGATTGTCGCCGCGTGCGGCCCCGGGCCGATGCCCGCCAGCTCGACGACCTTGATGCCCCGCAGTGGTCCGGTGCCGTGGCCCAGTTCATACGTCATGGGTAGTGATAGTAGACGGTGACAGTGATACTGTCACTGTCAGATCCCCCAGGAAGGCACCCCATGAAACTTTCCAGCGCCTTGATGTATGCCGGGAACCCGCGCGATGCCGCCGATCAGGTCGGCGCGCTGGAGAAGGCCGGCCTCGACACCATCTGGGTGGCCGAGGCCTACGGCTTCGACTCCCCCACTCTGATGGGCTACCTCGCCGCCAAGACGGAGACGATCGAAATCGGCGCCGCCATCCTGAACGTCTACTCGCGCACGCCCGGCGCGCTGCTGCAGACCGCGGCCGGCCTCGACAACGTCAGCGGCGGCCGCGCGATCATCGGCCTCGGCGCCTCCGGCCCGCAGGTGATCGAAGGCTTCCACGGCCTGCCCTATGCGAACCCGCTGGGACGCACGCGCGAGATCATCGATCTCATCCGTAGCGGGCTGCGCCGCGAACCACTCGTGCACGAGGGAACGTTCAATGTCCCGCTCACCAAGGAGCAGGGCGCCGTGACCGGACTCGGCAAGCCGCTGAAGCTGCTCGTGACGCCCGAGCGCTCGTCCATTCCGCTCTACATCGCCGCCCTCGGCGAGAAGTCGGTGTCCGGAGCCGCGGCGTACGCCGACGGCTGGATCCCCTTCCTGTACCACCCGGAGAGGGCGGCCTCAGTCTGGGGCGATTCGCTGGCCAAGGGCACGGCGAAGCGTCAAGACGGCCTGGCGCCGCTCGAGGTCGTCGCCGGCGGTATGTGCGCCATTGGTGAGGGCCCGGAAACGAAGGCACTGCTCGACTTCGCCCGCCCGCTCGTCGCGCTGTACGTCGGCGGCATGGGCGCTCGCGACAAGAACTTCTACAACACCCTCTTCCGCCAGTACGGCTATGAGAAAGAGGCCGAGGAGATCCAGAACCTCTACCTCGACGGCAAGAAGAAGGAAGCCGAAGCGGTCATCCCGCTCGAGTTCCTCGAGGCGATGAACCTCGTCGGCCCCGAGTCCTACGTCAAGGAGCGGATCGAGGCGTTCCGCGAGAGCGGCGTGACCAACCTCCAGATCACCCCGGTCGCCGAGGATGCCCCGGCACTGGTGACACGAGTCAAGGAGCTCATCAATGCGTGACCTGTTCGAGACCGAGCACGAGGACTTCCGCCGCACAGCGCGGACCTTCATGGAGAAGGAAGTCAAGCCCTTCACCGAGGAGTGGGACCGCGACGGCATCGTCCCGCGCGAGCTATGGCAGAAGGCCGGCGAGGCCGGATTGCTCTGCTTCGACGTCCCGGAGGCCTACGGCGGACCTGGCGTCGACGACTTCCGCTACAACGTCGTCCTCACCGAGGAGCAGTGCCGGGTCGGCGCGAACGGACCGGGATTCTCGGTCCACACCGACATCATCGTCCCGTACCTGATCAAGCTCGGGAACGAGGAGCAGAAGCAGCGCTGGCTGCCGGGATGCGTCACCGGTGAGATCATCACCGCGATCGCGATGACCGAGCCGGGCGCGGGCTCCGACCTGCAGGGCGTCCGCACGTCCGCCGTCGACAAGGGCGACCACTACGTCCTGAACGGCTCGAAGACGTTCATTTCCAACGGCATCCTGGCCGACCTCGTGATCGTCGTGGCAAAAACCGATCCGGACGCCGGCCACAAGGGCTACAGCCTTCTGGTCGTCGAGCGCGGGATGGAGGGGTTCGAGCGCGGTCGCAACCTGGAGAAGGTGGGCCTGCACGCGCAGGACACTGCCGAGCTCTCGTTCACCGACGTCATCGTTCCCAAGGAGAACCTCCTCGGCGAGGAGGGCCAGGGCTTCATCTACCTGATGATGAACCTGCCGCAGGAGCGACTCATCATCGCGGCACAGGCTGCCGCTGCGTGCCAGTACATCTACGAGCTCTGCCTCGACTACGCCAAGAACCGCGAGGCGTTCGGACGTCCGATCGGAAAGTTCCAGCACAACCGGTTCCTGCTCGCCGAGATGGCGACCGAGGCCCGCATTGTCCAGACCTTCATCGACGACTGCGTCGAGAAGCACCTGACCGGCGCCCTTGACTCGGTCGGTGCCTCCATGGCGAAGTGGTGGGCCACCGAGCTGCAGAACTCGATGGTCAACCGGGGCGTTCAGCTGCACGGCGGGTACGGCTACATGCTGGAGTACCCGATCGCCCGCGCCTACCTGGACAGCCGCATCTCGACGATCTACGGCGGCACGACCGAGATCCAGAAAGAGATCATCGGCCGAAGCCTCGGCATCTGAGTCATGCCGTTGTTGACGCGTGCAGTCACCATCTGTAACCTGAGTTATATTAGACTGTAAGCGTTGACGGAAGGCGACTGCCGTGGCTTGTTGCGCAGCCCTGACCCTGCTCGTCTCGTGGGTGTACCGCGTCATCCGACTGGTCATCCCCGGGCGGGACGACGAGTTCGCGCCAGCCGCGACGTGGCCACCGACTGCGGACGCCCCCCGGCGCTCAGCGCTGGCCACCGACAAGCCCCGGCGGCAACAGGACGCCGTCGGCCAGGCTTGCATGGTCGTCGGGATCGCATGGTTCGTCGCCGGCATCGTCGCCATGCACGTTCTGGGCGTCGTGACCATCCAGTCCACGCCGCTCGACCTCGCGTTCCATTCATCCGGACTGTGGCTGGCGACGATCGGCGCCGCTCTCCGCTTCCAGCCGCGTCACGCCGTCCTGAGCGCGGCATGAGCGCCCCCGACCTGACGGACGTGCGGATGCGTGCGCTCCTCCCCGAGCCCACCTCGGTCATCCCGCCGGTGACGCTGGGCCGCATCCGGCGCGCTCTCGCTGTGTATGCAGTGCTCTGGTTGGCCGGCCTGATCCCGCTCCTCGCCGGTGCTCCGACATCGTGGCGCGCGGCCGGACTCGGTCTTGCATTCCCCGGCGGTGGGCTCGCCTACGGCGGCCACTGGCTGCTTGCGGCGATCGCCCTCACGAGCACCGCACTGTCCGTCGTCCTGTGGTGGACGCTGGGGCCGGCCATCCTGCCGCCTCTTGTCTGGGTCGGCTCTGCAATCGCCGGATCCCTCGTGGCCGGACGAGTCAGCACCGGCGCCGCCGTCGTCGCGCTCGCCGCGGTGCCCGTTGCCGCGACGACCATTCACCTCGTCCATCGGTTCCGCCACGCGGGCCAGGTGCGCACCGGGCGATCGCTCAACCAGCAGCTCGCCGTCACCGAGTTCACCGTCACCGGCCATCCCGGCGACGACGTCCGCGAGCCGGTGGTCGAGCACTCCGAAGATGATCTCAAGCGGCTGCGCTACGCCCTCGATCTAGCCCTCCAGCCGCTCGACGAGTTCCGCGGCTTCAACCGGCTCGACCAGTTCCGCGAGGGCGCGCTGCGCTACCAGGTCAACATGCTCGGGTGGAGCCTGTCGATGTCGCAGTTCACCCGCACGCCGGCCTTCACCGGCTACCTCGCGCAGGCACAACGCAACGCGATCGAGAAGATGCTGCACCGCAAGGTCTGGGGCTACTGGGCCCTCGAGAATGCCTGGGGCCGCCTGAGCCTGAACAAGGACCCGGTCGACACCCCGGAGAACATCATGCTCGGCGGGTATCACGGCCTCATGCTCGGGCTGTACTCCGCGCTGAACGACGACCGCTACACCCGTCCGGGCTCCCTGACCTTCCGGTGGAACGAGCGCACGAGCTACCCACACGACGCCGGCACCATCGCTGCCTGCACACACCGCAACATGGTGAACTCGGCGTACACGTTGTTCGCCTGCGAGCCCAATTGGATCTACCCGATCTGCAACACGATGGGCATGAACACCCTGCTCAGCCACGACCGCGATCACCCCACCGGCTACTTCGCCGACCTCCAGCACCGTCTCCGGACCGGATACGACCAGGAGTTTCTCCGTCCCGATGGCCGACTGATCGGGGTGCGCAGCAACCACTTGGGACTCTCATGGAACTTCTGGAGTGGTGAGGCGGTGCAGCTTTCGACCGCCTACTGGCTGCACGCCACGATGCCCGACGTCGCCCATCGCACCTGGTGGCTGGTCAAGCAGAAGCTGGACGAGACCGGTGCCCTGCCACGCAGCGCGTCCAACCGTCTCGACCCGGGCAACTACCGGCTCGGACGCGAGACGTACGGACGAGTCCTCACCATGCTCACCGCCCGCGAGCTCGGTGACGAGGACGTCGCGGCGCGAGCCCAAGCCGCACTCGATGAGCGCGAGCGCGTGGCGGAGTCGAACGGTGCGAGCAAATACGCCGACGCCTCCGCGTTCACCAACCTCTATGCGAATCTGGCCCGCTTCAGCCGGCACAGCGCGATGCGCGACCTGCTCACCTACGGGACGCCCGATGCCTGGAAGACCGGGCCGGTGCTTGCCGAGGCGAGCTACCCAGACGTCCTCGTAGCCAAGGCGGTCAGCTACGGAGCCGACCTCGAGCTCGTCCTGCGTCCGGGCAACGGCCCAGTGCGCGCCGACCTCCGCCTGGAGCGGCTGGTCCCCCACCGGACGTACCGGGTGACCGGTGCGGAGCCGGCTGAGCTCATCGCGTCGGCGTTCGGCGACGCACGCCTCACCGTCACCCTCGGTGACCGCACCGTCGTGCGGGTCACGCCTACGTAACCCTCGAAGTCGTCAGCCGTTCGGCCGCAGCAGGTACTTCTCGCCGGTGGCCATCCGCCCGAAACCGCGGATCGCGTCCGGGTCGAGCGCCTCGGCGAAGGTGAGTTCACTGGTGTAGCTGCTGGCGAACGTCGTCGTGATCTCGTCGGCGACCCGCGTGCGCAGCTTCTGCGTCTCTTCCGCGCCGATGCGGAACAGGTGGTACGGCAGGAGCCAGCCACCGGCGCTCCAGGCCATGCCGACCGAAATCGGTAGCGTCGTCGCAGACCGGTCGAGACGGCCGTAGATATAGAGCTGCTTGCGTACCGGCGACCCATACGGGCCGGGCACCGGGTTCTTCGCCAGGAGCGAGGCCTCCATCGCGGCCAGGATCTGGCCGCCCAGCCCACCGCCCCCGACGGCGTCGAAGGCCAGCGTCGCGCCGGTGTCCGAAATTGCGCTGGTCAGGCGCTGAACAAAGTCCGGGTCGGTCGAGTTCACGATGTGCGTCGCACCGATTGAGCGGAGGATGTCCTCCTGCTCGGCGCTCCGCACGACGTTGACCAGCCCGATGCCGTCGGCGATGCACACCTTGTTCAGCATCTGTCCGAGGTTCGACGCGGCCGCGGTGTGGACCAGAGCGGAGTGTCCCTCCAGCCGCATCGTCGACACCATGCCGAGAGCGGTCAGCGGATTGACGAACGAGGACGCCCCCTGTTGCGGCGTCACTCCCTCGGGAAACGGGAAGACATCGGACACCGGGAGCTTGCGGTACTGCGTGTACATCTGGCCGGGCGCGGCACTGACCACCTTGCCGAGCAGATGCTGTCCGTTCGCGCCGGCCGCGACGACCGTGCCTGCGCCTTCCACTCCCAACGTCAGCGGCTGGTCGGCTCGCCCAGCCGTCATGGCGAGGAGGTGCTCGGGAACCGTGGCCGTGGTCACCGGACGCTCACTCGTCCCGTTGCTGGCGAGTGAATCCAGGTCGGCCGGTCCCAGGAGCTGGTTGAGGTCCGAGGGGTTCAGCGGCGTCGCCTCAACCCGAACGAGGACCTCGTCGGGACCCGGGTCTGTGACTTCGCGCTCGTCCAGCGTGAGCCGGAGCTCGCCGCCCGACGTGATCTCCGACCGCAGTTCCAGCGATGTGAACGTCATGCTTGCCGAGGCTATCCCAGACGGCAATTGAAGACCTTGGGGCGACGGAGTCTGTTCTCAAGCTCGCTGCCGCCGCCCCAAGGCCGGTCGGTGGGCCGAGCTAGTAGCCGCCGGTGCCCGGACCGGCGCCGGTACCGCCGTAGTTGGGGTTGTTGCCGGACGGGATCTCGATGCTGATCGGCTTGCCCTCGGACAGGAACATCAGCGTGCCGAGCCGCAGGAACTCATCGAAACCCCACGTCAGCTCGCTGGACAGCGGCAGGCCCAGCGTGTGCCAGCCTTCCTTCATGGCGATGTACTGCGGCCAGCCGGCGGCGACCATCTGGTCGAGCCCGGGTTGCCGCGGGATCTTGAGCCAGTCGGACTTCTGGTTGCCCAGGGTGTTTCGGGTCGCCGAGCACAGGAACGGGTAGGACGCTCCCCCGTCGTACTCGCTGGCCAGGTGCAGCAGGCGATCGGCGAGGTTGAGTCCCTCCGGCGTGGCCGCCAGCAGCGGGTCGAGCAGCTGCGTCGACTGCGACGTGGCCTCCGACCAGGAGACCGGAATGTACTCGTCCAGCACACCGAGCATGTGCGCGGTGACCTGCCACGAGTGCAGGTAGGCGTCGGCGTCGGCCTGCGGGAGCTTGATCTTCCAGTCGTTCATCTTCTGCCAGGTGAACGACGCGAGGCTGTGCCAGGTGATCATGATGTCGCGCTGACTGATCGGCTTGTCCTCATCGGCCACCGCCGCCCAGTACGACGACTTCGGCAGCAGGTGGCGCACCCCGGCGTGGATGAGGCGCGTCTTGACCGCGGTGACGATCATCTCGCCGTCGTCGTCGAAGGCGTTCTGCGTGCCGATGTCGTAGCCGAGCTTCGCCGTCTTCGAGATGCGCTCCTTGAGGTCGAAGCCACCGTTGGAGTAGTAGACGGCGCGCGCCTCGTGCGGGATGAGCGTGCTCATCATGCCGCTGCCCATGCCGTACAGGACGCCGAGATAGGTCCCCCGGCGCTTGTAGAAGTCCTTGGTCTGGTTCAGCTTGGCGCGGTCGGCCCACGACGGCAGTTGCCGCGCGGACTCGATGAAGTCATGCAGGTCGGCGGGCAGGCCGGCGGGCAGTGCCTGGCCGTTCTTGGTCCATGTGCGCAGAAGCGCGTTGACCTGGGCGACCTCGCCGCGGTCGATGATGCCGGCGACCACAGGGTCGGCGGCGGCGTCCCACACGGTCGTCGGGTCGAGCCCGGCTCCACTGCCGGCGATCGAGCCGAGCGGCGACCACGACCACGCCGCCTTGGGCGTCATCACCTGCATCGCTCCGAAGGCACCCATGGCGCCGCCGCCGAGCAGCACGCGCCGCCTGCTGAGGCCGTTCCCGGCGCCCGATCCCGTCATTCCGCACATCCTGATCAACCACGACAGACTTAATGTGACAGTATTCTTGTCACAATGAATGGCCTACTGTCAATCTCCGTGGACCGGGTAAGTGCGTGGATGGATGCGCACGGGCTGGGTACCGGGCCGATCTCGGCTGTGAGCCCGATCTCGGGTGGGACGCAGAACGTCATGGTTCGGTTCACCCGCGACGGCAGCGACTACGTCCTGCGCCGGGGACCGCAGCATCTCCGACCGCTCAGCAACCGGGTCATCAGCCGCGAGGTCCGGGTGCTGCACGCCTTGGCCGGCACCCCGGTCCCCCACCCGCGCCTGATCGCCGCCTGCGACGACACAAGCGTGCTGGGCGACGCCGTGTTCTACCTGATGGAGCCGGTCGACGGCTTCAATGCCGGCTCCGAGCTGCCGGACGCCGCGGCCGGCGACGGCGCGAAGCGGCATCAGCTCGCCCTGTCGATGATCGATGCCCTGGCCTCGCTCGGTGCGGTGGACCACGAGGCCGTCGGCCTGGCTGACTTCGGGCGTCCGGACGGCTTCCTGGAACGCCAGGTCGATCGGTGGCTGGCCGAGCTCGCCACCTACGACGAGCTGCCCGGCTACGCGGGCGCAGACATCGGCGACGTCGGCGGCGTGGCCCGCTGGCTGTCCGAACGGGTCCCCCAGCAATGGACGCCCGGCATCATCCACGGCGACTTCCACGCCTGCAATGTGATGTTCAAGCGCACCGAGCCCGCTGTAGCCGCGATCGTCGACTGGGAGATGAGCACGATCGGCGATCCCTTGCTCGACGTCGGCTGGCTGATGGCCACCTGGGACCTTCCCGGCGCCCCGGCCGAGTTCGCCGGGCTCCTCACACAGGCCGGCGGGCTGCCGACGACGACCCAGCTGATCGATCGCTACGCCGCGCAAACCTCGCGCGACCTGTCGGATCTTGCCTGGTACGGCGTCCTGGCGTGCTTCAAACTCGGGATCATCCTCGAAGGAAGCCACGCCCGCGCGCAGGCCGGGCTCGCCCCCGCCGAGATCGGCGACCGACTTCATACGACGACCCTCAGACTCTTCGAACGTGCACACCACTTCATGGATGGAGCCCAATGATCGACTTTCAGATTCCCAGCGAAACGCAGGCCTTGGCCGACGAGATCCGAGCCTTCGTCGACGAGCAGGTCGTCCCATACGAGAAGGATCCGCGGCTGACGGCCCATGGCCCGACCGAGGAGCTGCGCATCGAGCTGGTCGAGCTGGCCCGCAAGGCCGGCCTGCTGACGTTCCAGGCGCCAGTCGAGTTCGGCGGCCGCGGGACGACCCACCTGGAGCAGGCCGTCCTGTTCGAGGCGGCCGGCTGGTCGACGCTGGGCCCGGTCGCACTGAACTGCGCCGCGCCGGACGAGGGCAACATGATGCTGCTGTCGAAGATCGCGTCGCCGGCCCAGATCGACGAGTTCCTTCGTCCGGTGATTGATGGTTCGCACCGTTCCGTCTTCGCGATGACCGAACCGGGTGGCGCCGGGTCCGACCCGTCCCAGCTGGCCACGACGGCCATGCGCGACGGTGCGGACTATCTCATCAACGGCCGCAAATGGCTCATCACCGGCGCGAACCGCGCTCTGACCTGGATCATCATGGCCGACCTCGACGGTGTCGGGCCGACGCTCTTCCTCTGCCGGGGCGACACGCCAGGCATTGTCATCGAGCGGACGATGGACACGATGGACCGCAACTACGTCGAGGGCCATGGCGTCGTCCGATTCGACAACCTGCGGCTGCCCGCCGACTCGCTGCTCGGCGAGGAGGGCCAGGCGTTCCGGTACGCCCAACTCCGGTTGGCGCCGGCACGGCTGACGCACTGCATGCGCTGGCTCGGCGCCGCCACGCGGGCCCAGTCCATCGCCCTCGACTACGCGCGCACCCGGACGGCGTTCGGCAAGCCGATCGGCCAGCACCAGGGCGTCGGCTTCATGCTCGCCGACAACGAGATCGCGCTGCAGCAGACCCGGCTCATGATCTGGTGGGCCTGCTGGGTCCTCGACCAGGGCGAGCAGGGCCGGCACGAGAGCTCGATGGTGAAGGCGTCGGTGTCCGAGCAGCTGTTCCAGGTCCTCGACCGGTGCGTCCAGGTGCTCGGCGGCATGGGCATCAGCGACGAGACGCCGGTCGGCATGATCTTCCGCGACATCCGCGCCTTCCGGCTGTACGACGGCCCGACCGAAGTCCACAAGTTCGCGATCGCCCGCCGGGTGCTCGGGAGCTGACCCCGGGGCGGTGGGTTTGGCACGTCCCGCCTGGGCGCCGGCGGCTTTGGCACGTCATTACGCCCGAATCGCGTGCTGAACCCACCGCCCGAAGGTTGGGACGCTGCCAAGCGTGCCAAACCCACCGCCCTACCGGCAGTGCGGTGGACGGCTAGAGGCCGCCGAGGTGGGTGAGCAGGAACACCTGCAGCTCACCGACGGCAAAGCCGAGCCCGCCGCCGACGGCCACGACGAGCCACTCGTCGTCCTTGAACACTGGGCGCAGCAGCGCCTCGAGCTCGTAGTTGGACAGCTTGTCCAGGGTCTGCATCAGCGTGTTCTCGACGTCCATCGCCTCGGCCGTGTACGGCTCCAGCCGTTCGGCGGCCTCCGGCAGGCTCTGCTGGGCCCGGGTGACGACGATGCGGCGCAGCTCGCGATAGCGCGGAGATCCGACGGCCAGCGGCACCAGCGGCTCGATCAGGCCCAGCTCGGCGTCGATCGCCGCCTCGATCTCCTGGTGCACCAGCGCGAAGAGACGATCGGACAGGGGCCCGTCGAGCAGGGCACCCATGAGCAGCTTCGGCGTGAAGATCCGCTCGCCGGCCAGCCGTCCGTACTCGGTGACGAAGTGGTTCCGATGCGCGAACGCCATGCCGTGCCACGGGAAGATGCCCAGGTAACGCTTGCGCTCCTTCGGCTCGAACAGCATCTGCAGCGCGAGCCAGTCGGACACCAGCCCGATGAGCAGGCCGAACACCGGGATGATCACGTGGCTCTCAGTGACGGCGAAGACCACCATCTGCAGGAACCCGACGATCAGGCCGAAGATCAGCCCGAACCGCCGCATGAACGCCATGATCGGCGCCATCGGCCCGCGCACCAGGTCGGTGAGGAGCACCTTGTCGCGAATGAGCTCGGCCGTGACGATGTGGCTGAGGTCGAACAGCTCGTCGATGTTGTTCTTCGCCTGGTCCAGCAGGCTCGCGACGATCAGCGGCGACCGGGCGCGAGCGCGAGCGAAGACCGGCGCCTTGGCCGCGGCCGGGATCTGGGCCCACCGACGCCCGACGATGTCGTTGGCGACGTCGTCGACCGCGGCAACCATGATGTCGTCCAGCTCCGCGGCCACCCGATGGGGATCGATCCGGTCGACCAGCTCGCGGGGATCGATGACGTTGTTGAGGATGATCTCGGCGGCATCGCTGCCGAACTGCGCCGCTCGGCGGGACAGCTGGCCCTGCCAGCCGATCGGACCGATGCCGACGAACTCGATCGGCCGGAAGACCATCCAGATGGCCATGACCTTGGTGATCCAGCCGATGAACCCCGCGACCGGCGGCATCAGCGAGAGGATGAGCCAGTGGTCGAGGAAGAAGCGCCACGCTTCGAGCGGGGTGTTCACGGCTCGTCGGGGCTGTCGCTTGGAGCTGCGTCCTGCTGCGTCGACTGCCAGACCTCAAGCCCGAGCGGGCTCAGCAGCACCGTCCGCCGGACGACCTTCGCCGGCAGCTTGCCGAACTGGCCTTCGCGCATTGCCCGTCGGACGCCGCTGTCGGCCAGCAGCAGCTCGTAGCCATAGCCGTCCGCGTCGTTCTCAGGGCCGATCTCGACCAGCCCCAGCGCCCGCAGATGGCTCACATACTGCGGCGTGAGGCTGGGCACCGTCACCGAAGCCGTCCGGCCGATGAGCGACGCGTTCTCCAGCAACGCGTCGCCGCGCGAGCGGTGGTGGATGTGGACCAAGGGCGCGGACACCGTCTCGGCCAAGGTCGCGAGGATGCGCGCCTCGTCGGGCACCAGCTGCCGCAGCAGGGACAGGTGGACCTCGGCCTTGCCGGCCGCCGTGTCCTGCTCCAGAGATCGGCTGATGAGTCGCTCCATGAGCTGGGCTGGCGAGTCCGGCTGGGCGGCCGGACGCCGTTCGGTCGGCAACGCCGGCGTGCGAGCACCGGTCCCGCGCACCCGGTCGACGAGGTCGGCCGCGACGTCGTGAGCGAAGAGGACGGCACCGCCGTATCCCTCGATCACCTTGGCCGGCCACGCACCACCCGGCAGGCGCCGCGCGGTCGCGGCAGCCGACGAGAACAGCGAGCCGAGCGCGGCTCGGGCAGGGGTGTCTTCGGTCACCGCAGGCCCAGCCGGCGGAACAGCTTCAACTGCTTGTTGCTCATGTCGACAAACTGGGCGATGGTCTTGTTGACCGGCACGCCGAGTGCCACGAGCCGCTGGGCGGCGATCGTCTGCGACTCGGTGTACTTGCGGATTCCCTCGGCGCCGTGCCGCCGACCCAGTCCGCTGTCGCCCATGCCGCCCATGCCGGCCTCGATTGAGCCGGCCGCGGCAGCGGCGCCGTCGTTGATGCTGACCGCGCCGGAGCGGATGCGACGGGCGAGGGTATCGGCCCGGCGCGCACTGGCGCTCCAGATGCTCGCGGACAACCCGTAGTTGCCCTCGTTCGCGAGGCGGATGGCGTCGGTGTCGTTCGTGTACGGGTACACCGAGATGACCGGGCCGAACGTCTCCTCGCCGCAGACCGACATGTCGGGCGTGACGTCTGCCAGAACGGTCGGCTCGTAGTAGAGCGGGCCCAGGTCGGGCCGCGCCCGGCCACCGGCAAGGACGGTGGCGCCCTTGGCGACCGCCTCGTCGACGTGGTCACGGACGGCCTGCAGCTGACTTTCCGACGTCAGGCAGCCCACGTCGTACGAGTAGTCGAAGCCTTGCCCGAGGGTGAGCGCCTTGGTCTGCTTGACCAGTTCGGCGACGAATGCCTCGTACACCGACTCATGGACGTAGACGCGCTCGATGCTGATGCACATCTGGCCAGTGTTGGTGAACGACGCGGTGACGGTGCCCGCGGCGGCCTTGGCCAGGTCGGCGTCCTCGCGGACGATGAGCGGGTTCTTGCCGCCGAGCTCCAGCGACGCCCCGATCAGCCGCGCTCCGGCCTGCTCGCCGACGCGGCGCCCCGTCTGGGTGGAGCCGGTGAAGCAGATGTAGTCGACCGCGTTGATCAACGCGGTGCCGGCGACCGATCCCGGCCCGACGACGATCTGCCACAGGTCGGCCGGCAGGCCGGCCTCGGCCATCAGCGCGCGCGTCCACAGCAGCGTCAGAGCCGTCTGAGAGTCAGCCTTCGACACGACGGCGTTGCCGGCGAGCAGGGCCGGGATGACGTCGCCGACGCCCAGGTAGAGCGGGTAATTCCACGGCGAGATGATGCCTACGACGCCGCGCGGGACGCGGACCTCACGCACCTTTGTCAGCCCCGGGACCATGCCGCGGACCGGGTTGTCGGCCAGGTAGGCCGCGCCCCTACGCGCGTAGTGCCGGGCGATGGTCGCGACCTGCGCGACCTCCTGCCAGGCGTGAAGTCGAGCCTTGCCGGTCTCCCACTGGATCAGGTCGATGACCTGGTCCTGGCGCTCCATCAGCAGATCATGGAAGGCGAGCACCACGGCCTGCCGGCGCCGGAACGGCGTGACGGCCCACCCCGGCTGCGCGCCATGTCCGACGTCGACTGCCGCAGCGACGTCATCGGCCGTGCTCGCCGGGATCGCGGCGATCGTCTGCAGGTCGAAGGGCGCCACACCGACGATGGGTTCTGCCTGGCCGGACGGATCGCGGCTCACCCAGCCGGTCAGCTCGTCGATGACCTCGTCGATGACCCACGACGGTCGCAGGCCGCTCGGCCGCGCGTCAGTGGCAGGCGGGACGACGGAAAGTTGCGCGTTCACAGCAGACCTCACGGGTAGGCAATGGGCTCGGGGATGGTTCGGGGATCGCGCGACGTGCGCCGCATGGCGAGCGTCGCGAACGGGCTGCGCCGCAGCAGCGGTGGGATCCAGCCGAGGGCGCGGGCGAAGGTGATGAGCCCGCGGGTGTGCTTCGCCGTCTTCGCCGAGCGGAACAAGCCGAACCGCTCCGCCAGCTCGGGTGGCAGCGTCTCGGCCACGAAACTACGTTGGAGCGTGAGCAACGGCTTGGTCAGCGCGTTGAAGACGGGTTGCGGCATCGGCACGTAGGGCGGCCGATTCGGCGGGATGTAAAGGAGATCCTGGACGACAGGTCCGTCCTCGAGCGTCGGGAGCATCGCGTCCCAGTACGCGTCGAACTCCGCGATGGTGTCCGGCAGCAGGCGCGGCTTCACGCCGATCAACCCACCGACGCGTCGCCACTCGTCGAACAGCTGCTGCTCCTGGGCGTCGGTCAGCCCGGGGCCGCACTCGCGCAGGAACCAGCGCCACGCCTCGAACATGGTGGCGTGCACCCAGAGGAACGCGCCCGGATCCAGCGCGTGGTAGCGCCGGCCCTGGGCGTCGACGCCCTTGATCTCGGTGTGCAGCCGCATCAGGCGCTCACCCTCTTCGGCCGTGCGGTAGCCACCGATCACCTGCCGCAGCAGGGAGGTGATCGAGCGCCACAGCCGGCCATACGGGTCGGTCTTGTAGACCGAGTGCTCGTAAACCGCCGCTCCCACCATCGGATGGCCGACCTGGAGCACCAGGGCGCGGATCGCCAGCAGCATCCCGCGCAGGTCGCTGGTGACGTACCAGGCGGCAGCGCCCGGCCCGAGCGGCCGGAACTGCTCGACGAGGCTGGCTTCGCGATCGGACGCCGCGTGCGGATCAGCCACCATAGAGCCGCTCCACGACGTCGGCGTACTTGTCCAGGACGACCCGGCGCTTGAGCTTCAGCGTCGGAGTCAGCTCGTCCGACTCGGCCGTCCACTCGACCGGCAACAGCTCGTAGGCCTTGACCTGCTCGGGACGCGACAGTCGGGCGTTGGCCTTCTCCACGGCCTGGTCGACCATCGCCCGGATGCCCGGATGCTGAGCGAGCGCCGTGATCGAGGTGTCCTCGATGCCCTGCTGCGCGGCCAGCAGCGGCGCGATCTCGCCGTCGAGCGTCAGCACCGCCACGAGGTAGGGCCGCCCGTCGCCGATGGCCATGGCGTGGCCGACGAGCGGGCTCTCCTTCAGGTAGTTCTCGATCACCGACGGGGCGATGTTCTTGCCCGATGAGGTGATGATCATCTCCTTCTTGCGATCGACCACCCGGATGAAGCCGTCGTCGTCGATCGTGCCGATGTCGCCGGTGTGCACCCAGCCGTCCGCGTCGATCAGGTCGGCCGTCGCGGCCGGGTTGCGGTAGTAACCGGGCGTGGCGACGGGGCCTCGGGCGAGGATCTCGCCGTCGTCGCCTAGCGTCACCTCGATGCCGAGCAATGGACGTCCGACGGTGCCGACCCGGAAGTTGGCCAGGGTTCCGGCGGTCACGGACGCGGTGGTCTCGGTCATGCCGTAGACGTCGAGGATCCGCAGGCCCAGGCCGGCGAAGAACCGGGCGACGTCGGCCGGCATCGGGGCGGCCGCACTGCAGGTCCACTCAGCGCGATCGAGGCCCAGCATGGCCCGCATCGGCCCCAACACCGCCGCGTCGACCTGCTCGAACAGGGCCGGCAGCTCCGGCGGCGGGGAGGCGCCGAACTGCTGCGACTCGATGAACTCGCGGCCCACCTGCATCGCCCCGGCGATGGCGGCCTTCTTCTGCTCGTCCGGCTCCGCGGCCAGCTTGGCGGCGACGCCGGTCATGATCTTCTCCCACACCCGCGGGACGCCGAAGAACCGCGTCGGCCGGACCTCAGCGAGTGCCGGCACCAGTTGCGCCGGATCGCTGATCAGGTGCACGTGGCCGCTCTGGTAGATCGGGATGTACATGCCGAGCATGCGCTCGGCGATGTGGGCGAGCGGAAGGTACGAGATCGTGATGCCCGGCTCGTCCAGTCCGCCGGCGCGCAATGAAGACTCACACTCGAACAGCACGTTGGTGTGGGTCAGCATCACGCCCTTCGGGTCACCCGTGGTGCCAGACGTGTAGAGGATCGTCGCGACGTCATCGGGCCGAACGGATGCCAGCCGCGCCTCGACGGCGCCGGGGTCCGCGGCGTGCAGCTCATGTCCGGTGGTCACGAGGTCGTCCCACGTCCGGTGGGGGCCGGCCTCGCCGTCGAGGACGAAGACTGCCTTGAGGCGCTCGCTCGCCACCGGATCGGTCAGGGCCTCCGACCAGCGCTCGACCTGCTCCGGACCTTCGAGCACGACGACCGTCGGGGTGGCGTGACGCGCGTACCAGGCGACCTGCGACGGCGACAGCGTCGCGTACGTCGAGATGGGGATGGCGCCCGCGTGTACGGCGCCGGCGTCGGCGACCACGTGCTCGATCCGGCTGGACGCCATGATGCAGACCCGGTCGCCCGGTTCGACGCCCACCGACATCAGGCCGGCGGCGACGTCACGCGCCCGGGCGTGCAGGTCGCCCCACGTGATCGTCCGCCATGGCGAGCCGTCGGTGGCGCGACGGTCGGAGTACGCCGAGGCGTCCCCATGGGCCTTGGCCGTCGCGGTCAGCGCAGAGATCGTCGTCAGGCCGTCGATCTGCGTCAGGATGCTGTCCCGCTCGATGAGCACGTTCTCGCTGGTCATCGCTGGTCCTCAGTAGCTTCGGGGCAGGTTGAGCATGTGCGTGCCGATGTGCGCGAGCACGAGCTCCTCGGCCACCGGGATGTTCTTGCCGATGCGCGCATCGCGGAACATCCGCTCCACCGGGTACTCCTTGCTGTACGCCATACCGCCGAGGGTCTGGAAGGCCTGGTTGGCCGCCTCCCACGCCACTTGGGCACCGGTCAGCTTGGCGACATTGGCCTCGTTGCCAGACGGCTTGCCCTGGTCGAACAGCCAGGCCGCCTTGTACGTCATGAGCCGGCCCAGCTCGGTCTTCGCCTTGATCTGGGCGAGCGGGAACTGAAGCGCCTGGTTCGCGCCGATGGGACGGCCGAAGACCTCGCGCTGGCGGGCGTACTCGCACGCCACGTCCAGCGCCGCCTCAGCCGCGCCCACCCCGCCGGCTGCGGCGAGGATCCGCTCGGGGTTGAGCACGTCCCACAGCACACCGAACCCCTGGCCGACCTCGCCGATGACGTTGCTGGCCGGCACCCGCACGTCGTCGAAGAACACCTGGCTGGAGTACAGGATGTTGCTGCCCATCTTCGGGATCGGGTGATACGTCAGCGTCCCGTCTGCCAGCGCCTGCTTGACGTCGACAAGGAAGAGCGTGAATCCCGCAGTCCGCGGCTTGGCGTCCTCGAGCGGCGTGGTGCGAGTGACGGCCACCATCCAGTCGGCGTTCTCGACGTTCGAGATCCAGACCTTCTGGCCGCGGATGAGGAAGTCGTCGCCGTCCTGCCGCGCGGCGGTCGTGATGGCAAGGGCATTGCTGCCGGCGTTCGGCTCGGTGAGCGCCAGGCAGAACTGCGTCGTACCGGCCGCGAGGCCCGGAAGGATGCGCTGCTTCTGCTCCTCGGTGCCGTGACGGGTGACCGTCATGCCGCCGAAGCCCGGCGTGGTGATGTAGAAGAACGACCCGGCCGACCCGCCGGACGCGCAGAGCGTCTCGTTCGCCACGGCGAGCTCGAGCAGCCCCTGTCCGCCACCGCCGTACTCGGTGGGGACGGCCAAACCGAACCAGCCGCCCGCCGCCAGGTCGTCGAACGCCTCCTGCGGGAAGCGGTGCTCCTCTTCGCAGCGCGACCAGTAGGCGTTGTCGTACTTGGCCGCCACGGCGCCCACGCCGTCTCGCACCGCCAGTGCGGTGTCAGGCAGGTCGAAGTCCACGGTGATTCCCCTTCTCGGGATCAGATTCCAAAATCAGTACTACTGTGACAGTAACACTGACGCAGTTACATTGATAGAGTGATGCCCGTGACAGCCCAACCGGTGGACGAAGCAACGCCGCCCGACGACGCGACCGTGACGATCGACGAGCTCGCGTCCGGCGCTGGCCTCACGGTTCGGACGACGCGCTACTACGCGAGCCTCGGCCTACTTCCCCCGCCCGAGCGCCGCGGCCGGGTGGCGTACTACACCGACCGGCACCGCGTGCGGCTCGACCTGATCCGGACGATGCAGGACCGCGGCCTGACCTTGGGCGCGATCGAGCAGTACCTGCGCGCCATGCCGGAGGACACGCCAGCCCGGGACGTCGAGCTGCGCCGCTCCCTCATCGCTTCCTGGGCGCCCCTTCCCCCCACCCACCTTGACCGGGCCGGACTCGAACACCGCGCGGGTCGCCGGCTGACGGACGCCGAAGTCGACTACCTGGTCGACAGCGGCTACCTCGGTCGTACTGCCGACGGCTTCGAGGCTCGTCCGACCGTCGATGTCGCCCTGGCCGTCCTCGACCTCGACCTCCCGCTCAGGAGCATCGAGGCCGCCGGCGCCGCGATCCGCGAGCACATGGAGGCACTCGCCCTCGAGCTGCGCCAGGTCATGCGCAAGCACGTGCTGCCCGAGGTGCGCGGCCGGCTGGACGCCGACCCCGAGGAGTTCGAGCGCACGATGTCGCGACTGCGCCAACTCACGCTGGAGGCGGTCGCCAGCGCATTCCAGACCGCGACGGACGGCCTCGTCGACGGCAGCCTGCTGTCCGAGCACTGAGAGATTGGTGAACCCCTTGTTCGTCGGACCTGAGCCCGAGATCTCCCCTGCCCGAGCCAACGACGCCGCTGGCTCTCCCGCGCCGACTCCAGCCGTCGCCCTGGCAGACATCATCGCCGAACCGGTGCTGCTGCTCGGAGCGGGCTCGACCGTCCTGTACCAACTGGCGATGAAGGGCGTGGGCCAAGGCGTCGCTGAGCACAGCACCACGTTGGCCCGTCCCGTCGACCGGCTCCGCACGACGTTGACGTTCGTCTACGCGATGATCCTCGGCACCGACGAGGAACGGCAGTCCATCGCTCGCATGGTCAACCGCGCGCACGCGCCCGTGCGCTCCGCCGGGCGCTACACGGCGTTCGACCCCGACCTGCAGCTGTGGGTCGCCGCGACGCTCGCGCAGAACGGCATCGACATGTACGAGCGCGTCTTCGGCTCACTCGACGACGCCAGCCGGCAGCGGCTGTACGAGGACTCGCAGATCTTCGGCACGATCCTCCAGGTCGAGCCCGGTGCCTGGCCGGCGACTTACGCCGAGTTCCTCGACTACTGGGCTGAGGCCCTGGACCGGACCGAGCCGGACGCTGCCGTCCGCGTCTACGTCCAGCGTCTCCTCGACCCGAACAACGGCTCGGTCGGCGCCCGCGCGCTTGTGCGGATGCAGGGCCTGATGAGCCGGGGAAACCTCGACCCGCGCATCCGCGAGGTCCTCTGCCTCACCTGGACACCGACCGACCAGCGGGCCTACGACCTGTTCTGGACGGTCTTCCCGCCGCTTTATCGGCTGGTGCCCAAGGCCCTGCGACAGCTGCCGACGCGACTCGTGCTGGCCGACATGCGCCGACGCATGCGCGGGGGCAAGCGCGTCATCTGACCCGGGGGCTCGTCCGCTCCGCGACGAAGTCCGCGATCTCTTGCAGGGCCGTGGCCGCCACCCGCGAGTTGTGGAACTGCAGCTGGAAGACGTGGGCCCGTCGCGGCCACAGCTTCAGGTCGATGGTTCCGCCGGCGGCTCGCAAGGCATCGGCGTAGTGCTGGGCATCGGCCGCGAAGATCTCGTCCGCACTCGCATGCAGGAGCACCGGCGGCATGCCGGCCAGATCGTCCTTGGTGAGCAAGAGCTCGGGATGATCGACCGCGGTGTCACCGACGTACGGCCGCACGAGGACGCGGGCGAACCCGACGAGGTCGACGCGCGGCATCGACGGGTCGGTCACGCCTTTGCTCAGCTCCATCGCCAGGTCCACGACCGGCGAGAGCGCGACGATCCCGGCGGGAGTCGGCAGGGCGGCACGGCCGGCGCGCGGGCTGAGCCCGAGCGCTAGGTGACCGCCGGCCGAGTCGCCGGCGACGACGATGCCGTCGGCCGGGATGCCGCACGCCAGCAACCACGAGTACGCCCGGAGCGCATCGTCCGCCGCGGCCGGGAACCAGTGCCGCGGGGCGAGCCGGTAGTCGACCGAGAAGACGGACCGTCCAGACAGACGTGAGAGCTCGGCGACCATGCCGCGATGCGTGCGCGGCGAACCGAACAGGAAGGCGCCCCCGTGCAGGTAGAGGACCGCTGACGAGTCACGCGTGTTGACCCCGAGGGCCTCCACCCACTCCCCGCGAACCTGTCCCCCGCCGTGCTTGGCCATCACCTGTGCCACCGCGGCACCGCGGTCGGCGCGCATCCACGGCATCGACAGCAGCAGCTCAGTCCCCAGCCGCAGGACCTGCACTTCGAAGGCAGTCACCCGGCCGCGCCGCGCCGTGCGGTTGGCCTGCATCCCGATGGCACCCAGCATCACCCGCTGGCTCGCTCGCCGGAGCGGCCGCGGGACGGCCAGGCGCACCGTCACTCCAGGTCCTTCAGCACGCGCTTGAGGATCTTGCCGGTGGCGTTGCGCGGGAGCGTGTCGATGAACACGACGTCGCGCGGCACCTTGAACCGGGCCAGGTGCTCGCGGACGTGGTCCTGCAGGCCCTCGGCCGTCAGCTTCGCACCGTCCTCGCAGACCACGAACGCCCGCAGCCGCTGGCCCCATTTGTCGTCCGGGACGCCGATGACCGCGACCTCGACGACGCCCTCGACGTGCTCGAGCAGCTCCTCGATCTCGCGCGGGAAGACGTTCTCGCCGCCGGAGACGATCATCTCGTCGTCGCGGCCGTCGACGAACAGGCGGCCGTTCTCGTCGAAGTGGCCGACGTCGCCGGTCGACATGCAGCCGTCGATGACCTCTTTGGTGCCGCCACCGGTGTAGCCGTCGAACGGCAGGGAGTTGCGGACGAAGATGCGGCCCACCTCGCCCTGCCGCGCCTCACGACCCGACTCGTCGAGGATGCGCACCTTGGTGCCGAGGACGGGCCGGCCGACGGTCGCGGGCGAGGCGGCCAGGTCCTCCGGCGTGGCTATCGTCGCGTACGCGACCTCGGTCGATCCGTACAGGTTGTGGATGACCGGGCCCAGCCCCTCGAGCCCGCGCTCGGCGAGCTCGCCGCCCAGCTGCGAGCCGCCCAGCAGGACGACTTCCAGCGAATCCAGATCTGGCTTCACCTTGGCGTGATCGAGCGCGTCGAGCAGGCGGGCCAGCATCACCGGCACCATGACCATCCCGCGCGATTGGTTGGACTCGATGCTGCCCAGCACCACGTCCGGGTCGAACCGACGCCGGACGATCAAGGTACCGGCGAGCGCAACGGTGAGGAGCATGAAGGCGAGCCCGAGCGAGTGGAACATCGGGGCGCAGTTCTCGACCCGGTCGCCGTGCCGGAACGGTGCCCGCTCCAGCAGCGCGGCAACCGGCGTGATGCCGCGAGGTTCCGCCCGCGGAGCGCCCTTGGGCGTGCCCGTCGTGCCGCTGGTCAACACCACGATCTTTGCGTGCGTTGCCGGCGCGGGAGGCCTGGCGGTGTTGCCGCCGGCGGCCACCGAAGCCAGCGTGTCCTTCCCGTCGGAGTCCGACCACGCCAGGAACCGCCCGAATCGCGGGTCGACACCATCGAGGAACTGGCCGTACTCCTCGTCGTGGACAAGGAGGTCGGTGCCCTCGCGCGAAGCAACCTCGCGTACCTGAGGGCCGGCGAAGTCGGTGTTCAGCATCAGGATGCGCGCGCCCAGCTTGCTCGCCGCAAAGAACGCGACGACGAACCAGCGGTGATTGCGGGCCAGGATGGCCACGCCGTCGCCCGCTTCGAAGCCGAGCGAGCGCCAGTGGTTGGCGACGGCATTGGCGGCCTCGTCGAGCTCGCGGTAGCTCATCACGCCGAGCTCGTCGATCACGCTGGCGCGATCGGGGTCACGGCGAGCGGCCTTCTGCAGCGCCGCGGCTGGCGCCCCGAGTCGACTCATGTCGACGAAGGTGGTCACCAGGCCGCGCGGCGATTCTCCGCCGATCAAGCCGGCTCGTCGGGCGATGCCGACGGCCCGGACTTCGGTGGCGGCGGCGTCGAGCTTCGTGGCGAGGAGGTCGCCACCCGGGATCGGTGGCAGCAGGCGGGTCATGAGAGGTCTCCGGGGTTGACGTCGGCGCGGTGTTCGTAGGCGTCGCGCTCGGGAGCTTTGAGCGCATCGAGAAAGACGGTGTCGGCACCCATGGCGCGCCCCATCCAGAGCCCGAACCTGCGCGGCAGGAGCGACGTCGTGCGGATCAGCGGGCCCGCGCTGCGCGGCACGTGGACGGCGAAGCGAGGCTTACGGATGGCGCGGACGATGCCGGCTGCGACGTCCTCCGGGGTGATCGCGTGAAAGCCCGGCAGCTCCCGCACGCCGGAGGCGAGCTCGGTGCGGGTGATGCCCGGCATGACGCAGGTGACGAAGACACCCTTGGCGCGCAGCTCGACATTGGCCGCGTCGGAGAACGCGATGACGGCGGCCTTCGAGGCGCAGTAGGTCGTCGCGCCGGGAAGGCCGGCTTCGCCGGCAGTGGAGGCGATGTTGACCACCTGACCGGAACCGCGCGCGACCATGCGTCGAGCGGCCTCCCGCGTGCCGTGCATCATCGCCAGGGTGTTCAGGTCGAACACCCGCCGCATGCGGGCGTCCGTCTCGTCCAGCAGCTCGGCGAGAGGCATGATCCCGGCGTTGTTGATCAGGACGTCCAGCGGGCCGAGGTCGGCCTCCACCTGGTCGAGGAAGGCGTCGAAGGCGGCTGAGTCGGTGACGTCGACGCGATAGGCGCGACCGCCGATCTCGGCACTCACCTGCTCGGCGCGGTCGAGGTCCAGGTCGGCGACGGCTACCCGTGCGCCGGCGGCGGCAAGCTGTCGGGCGGTCGCCGCACCGATGCCGCGGCCGGCGCCGGTGATGGCCACCACGCGGCCGTTGAGGTTGTCTGGCACAGGCTTTCCTTCGGGTCAGATCCGGCTGAGCGTGACGGGGAGTCCGTCGAACGGACGGACGAGTGACGTGTGGTCCCACTGGACCTCGTAGTCGTCCGGGACGTCAATGCGGAATTCGCACAGGATGCGGTGCAGCAGCGTCTTGACCTCCATCCCGCCGAAGATCATGCCGATGCACTTGTGCGCACCCCCACCGAACGGGATGTGGCCGAAGCGGTGGTGTTTCTGCTCCAGCCGGGGCTCGACGAAGCGATCGGGCTCGAACTCGTCTGCCTCGGTCCAGAGCTCGGGCAGGATGTGCGTCGCGCCCGGGACGACGGTGACCATCGTCCCCTTGGGGACGAAGTAGCCGTCGAGGTCCGTGTCGCTCGTCGTCCGGCGGACCAGCGCCGGAACCGGCGCCACCAGCCGCATCGCCTCCTGGAAGATCATGTCCAGCGTCGGCAGGTTGTCCAGCGAGGCGAGATCGGTGACCTCGCCCAGGGCGAGGCATTCCTTGCGGGCCTGCTCCTGCCAGTCCTGGTTCTTCGCCAGGTAGTACGCCATGGCCGTGGCCGTGATCGTGGACGTGTCGTGCGCGGCCATCATCAGGAAGATCATGTGGTTGACCACGTCGTCGTCACTGAAGGACATGCCGTCCTCGGTCTGCACGTGGCACAGGGCGGCGAACAGGTCGTCGCCGTCGGACTTCCTCTTCTCCGGCAGCATCGAGCGGAAGTAGTCCTCCAGCACCTTGCGGCCCACGAGGCCCTTGTTCCAGCGCAGGAACGGAAGACCCGGGACATGCGTCCGGACGATGCCGGTGCCGGCGCGGACGGTGTCCTCGAAGGCCTGCGTCACGCGTTCGGCCTCCGGGCCGGACTCGGCCGCCATGAACACCCGGGTGGCCACGTCCAGGGACAGCGCCTTGATCGCCGGGTAGACGAGGAAGTCGCCGTCCTCCCATGTGCCGACCGCCTCATCGATCGTGCCCCGCACGGCGGTCAGGTACGCCTCGAGCCGGGGCCGGTTGAATGCCTCCTGCATGATCCGGCGGTGCGTCAGGTGCTCCTGCCCGTCCAGCAGCATCAGGCCGCGAGTGAAGAATGGGCCGATGAAGTACTCCCAGCCGCTCTGGCTGTAGGTCTTGCCCTTGTTCGCCAGCACTTCCTGGACGGCGTCCGGGCCGACCGCCCAGACCATCTTCTGGCCGAGGCTGTAGCTCCAGAAGACCGGGCCGTACTTCTCGTAGTACTTGATGGCGCATTCCTGGCCCTCGATGAGGACCTGGAATGTCTTGCCGACGATGGGGAGCCCTTGCTCGCCCGGGACCGCTCGCAGCCCGGAGCCCGGCGGCGGCTCTGCCAGCGAACGCGACTGCGTGCCGAGCCGATGCGTCGCACCGAGGGCCAGCCGCTGCGCCGGACGCTTCAAGAAGCCTGGCGCTGCCGGTGTGGTCACCACAGCGTCCGCCCCAGCCTGACTTTCACGGATGCATCGAAATCGGACATTGGCACCTCCAACCGGAAACACTGTAACAGTGAGGCTGTCAGTGTTGAACCGGTATAACTGTGACGTGGAGCGCAACCTCAGATCCCGGGTCAAGACCGTGCTGGACGTCGACCAGACGCTGCAGCGCGTCGACGGCGTCGCGGCCGAGATGGGGCCCCTGCTGAGCGCGTTCGCCACCGCGCTGAACGACTTCAATGCGACCCTTGACCGGTTCAGTCAGTCTCTGGACCGGTTCTCGAACGCGGCCGAGACCATCGATACGACGGCGGCCAAGATGGAGCCGCTGATGAACAACCTCACCAAGACGCTCGAGTCGCTGCAGGTTGTGATGTCGCCGGTCGCGCTCGCCCGCGAAGGCGTGCGGCGCGTGCGCCCCAAGGACTAGCAGTCTTTCGGCATCTAACCGCTCCGCGCCATGTCGGTGCGGGTGGCGGTGGGTATTTCAGGCCTGAACGGCCCTCAACCTTGAAGTACCCACCGACGGGCCGGGATGGGACCTGAACTACCCACCGCCGGGCCGTCTGTTCGGTGTCCGGCTACTGGAACTGCAGCTGCACCATGTCGTCGACCAACCAGGCACCGCCGACGCGGACCATGCTCAGCTCGACCCCGCTGCGTGCGTGCAGCGGCTGGGTGTGCTCCCGCCGGATCTGCTTGTCCGTGAGCGTCTGGTCGGTGAAGAGCAGCACCTTTACGTGATCGGCGTCCTTGGCCGTCCCAGCCGAATTCACCACGCGGCCACGGCTGATGAGCTGGCGCGGCCCGACGATGCGCTTGCGCATGCCCTCGAGCGCCGCCGCCGAGAACTCCTTCTTGAACTTCGGCGTCCCGCTCTTGGTCACCCAGGTCATGTCGTTGCGGTATGTCCGGTAGTCGTACGTCAGCCAATTGGTGACCACCCGCTCGGCCGCCTGCGTGGCCGCGTTGTCGGCGTCGATGCGTGCCTGGCTGTGCGACCGGCCGACGGCCAGCGCGATGCACGCCACGAGCGCGGCGAGCAGGACGGCGGCCAAGGCGAGACTGATGCGCTTCCAGTTGCGTTCGTCGGCAGCCGCATTCACGGCACTCACCTTAGGGGTCCCGGTGCCCACTGGGCGCCGCGCTGCGAGGCGGGCCAGCTCTGCGAGCAGTGGCCGTCGTCCTGCAGCGGGTATCGCGTCGGATCGATCGGCGGGTGCTCGGTCTGGTTGTAGCCGCAGTACGCGAAGTACTCGAAGAACGCGTCGAGATGGACGGCCCCGCCGTGGATCGCGCTCTGAAGCGCACGGAAGCCGCGCGGGTAGTTGGTCAGCAGCGCCCGCAGGTGTGGCTCGCGGGCCGCTTGGAAGTCGGCGAGCGTGATGTACGGATCGAGATAGCTGTCCAGGACGTCGCTGGCGTCACGCACGAGCAGCCGCAGCTCCTCGATCTGTCCGGGCGCACGGTCGAGGAGCTTGACCAGCGTCGGGTCGATCTTGCGGAGCCACTTCGTGAACGTCTTGGCGTCCTTGGTGATGGAGTTGAAGTCGGGGACCAGGTCGGCGCCGAGCTCCAGCAGCTGGTCGCCGTTGTTGATCAGGCGCTCGGTCATGGGCCAGTGCGCGTTGAAGTCGTCGAGCAGCTCCATGCCCTGGATGACCATGCGCTGCAGGTCATCGGCCGATCCCTCAAGCCCCTTGGCGGTCTCCTCGAGCACCAAGTGCACCGTCGCCGGATCGATCTGCTTGATCAGCTTGTCCAAGTTGATCGCCGTCGTGGCCAGCGCCGTCGGCAGGTCTTCGGCAGACCCGCGAACCACATCGCCGTTGACCAGGAAGGGCCCACTCGCACTTCCCGGCTGGAAGTCGATGTACTGCTCGCCGACAGGCGAGAGGCTGCGCACCTTAGGGCGGGCGTCGGTGGGCACCCGCGCCGCACCGTCCAGGCGGACGGTGGCGCGAACGCCGGTATCGGTGAGGCTGAGCTTGGTGACCCGGCCAACCCGCACGCCGCGGTACGTCACCTCGGAGCCCTTGTAGATACCGCCGCTGCCGGGAAGGGTGACGCCGACCTGAACCGGCTTCTCGGTCAACGGCGTCTTCAGGGCAACGGCGAAGAGATAGAGCACGCACAGGACGAACACGGTCCCGATGCCGGCGGCGCTGACCAGGTGCTTGCGCGTCATCGACGGCCTCCCAGCAACGAGCCGACGTTCGGCAGGAGTCCGGAGCCCGAGCCGCCCGACGGAGCGGAGGCCGGCGCCGACTTTGCCAAGGCATCCGTGATGGCCTTGACCGTGTCGGAGAGCACGTTCGGCGCATTCGCCCCGAGCAGCTGGCTGGTGATCGGCCGGGTCGCCTGGGCGACGGCCGTCTGCTGGCTCTGCTGCGGGGCCGAAATGGGGTTGACCTGCGTCTGGTCGACGTGGATGACGGCGAAGAGCGGCAGCGTGTCGGACGGCACCGTGCGCTCCAGCTGCTCGGCCACCTTCTCCAGGTCGATGAGTCCAGGGTGCAGCTCGGGCTGCGTCGAGAGCACCGCGTCGGCGATCGGGCCCAACTGCTGCAGGATCTGCAGCAGCGGGTCGCCGACCTCGTTGGCGATGCGCTGGCCGGTCCGTGCCAGCCGCTCGGCGCGCTTGAGGAGCGTGACGATCTCGTCGGTGTTCTTGCCCAAGGTCTTGGCTGCCGGGCCGACGTCATGAAGCGCCTCGCGGATGGTGCCGCGTTGCTCGTCGAGCACGACCGAGACGCTGCGCAGCGCCTCGAGGGAGCTGTTGAGGTCGCTGGTGCTCGCGTTGGCGTCCTGCAGGAAGGTGTCGAGCTGTTCGGCGCTGTGCCGCAGCTTGTCCTCCCGACCGCCGAGCGTCGCGTTGAGCTCCTGAGCGATCGTCTGCAGCTCGCCCAGGCGGCCACCGTTGATGAGGGTCGAGGCAGCCGAGAGCGAGTCCTCCACCGTCGGCGCGGTCGTCGTGTTGTCGAGCGCGAACTCGTCGCCGTCACCGAAATCGCGGGCCGAGCCACCGGGTGTGACCTGGATGATCAGCTCGCCCAGAGGAGTGTCGTAGCGCAGCCGGGCGGTCGAGTCGTCGGGGATCTTCGCCGTCGACAGGATGTCCATCGTGACGAGCGCCTGGTAGTTCCTCGCCGCGACGTCCGAGACGCGTCCGACCGCCACGCCGTTGACGCGGACCTGGGCGCCCTGCGCCAGGTTGAGCGCCTGGTCGAACACCGCGCGCACCTGATAGGTGTCGCCGCGGACCTTGGAGCCGGGCAGCGGCAGCTGCTTGTAGCCGACACCGCAGCCGGCAAGGCCGACCACGGCCACCACAGCCAGCAGGGCATGCGCGATTCGTCGCATCATGGCGCCACACCCCCGAGCAGGTTGGTCAGGTCCGGGAAGGTCGCCAGGTTGCACACCGGCCCGATGACGGAGCACAGCTGCTCGAAGAGCGGCTGCAGCCCCAGGATCTGGGCCGGCGCTGCGCGAACCCACACGTGGTTGTCGGTCGGGTTGAGCGTCCGGGCGACGTTGTCGGTCGCCAATGGCATGACCTCGAGCGTCTCGGCCAGGTCGGCCCGGCTGTCCAGCGCGGTCTGCAGCAGCTTGGTCGCCTGAGCGACGCTCGACTTGATGGCGCCCCGGTTCTCGGTGCTGAAGTCGGCCAGCCGTTGCAGCGTGTCCTGCAGGGCACGAAGCACGTCACCGATGCTGTGCCGCTCGTCGTTGAGCAGGTCGAGGGCATCGCCGAGGTTCTCGACGAAGGTCTTGATGAGCTCCTTGTTGTCCACCAGCTTGGTGGCAAGGCGATCAAGCGATTCCATGGTGTCGAACAGCTCGGTGCGGTGGCCGTGAACGGTGTCCACCAAGCCGGCAAGCCCGTGGATGGCGCTGTTCAGGTTGTCCGCGTTGCCGCTGAACGCCGCCGCGACGATCTGCAGGACCTCGCTGAGGCTGTTCGTTGCCTTCGGGGTGTCCGTCAGCGAGGCGGAGAGCTTGGACAACGAGCCGAGCACCTCGTCGAAGTCGACCGGTGTCCGGGTGCGCTCCAGCGGGATCACGGTGCCCGAAGCCATCTCGGGGCCGCCCTTGTAGACCGGCGTCAACTCGACGTAGCGGTCGGTGGCGACCGACCGCGACACCACCACGGCCGCGGCATCGGCCGGGATCTTGATGTCGGGATCGGTGACCTTCAACGACACCTTGACGACCTTGCCCTGCGGCTCGACCTTGGTCACCTTGCCGACCGTCACGCCGAGGACGCCGACGTCGTTGCCGACGTACAGTCCGGCTCCGTCGCCGATCATCGCCGTGATCTCGCGAGCGCCGCTGCCGGGCAGGGAACAGCCACTCAGGAGCCCGGACAGGGCGAGCGCGAGGGTGACAGCAATCAGTCGACGCATCTCAGCACCCCGCCAATCCGCAGCGAGCCTTGTTCGGGATGTTGTCGGGGATGTACAGGTTGACGAAGGGACCGTCGCCCGTCGCATTCGCGAAGTAGCGAGCCGTGACGGCCAGGTTGTGCAGTGCCGTCTTCAGCTGAGCGTCCCGCGCGTTGAGGACGGCCGTCACCGTGTCGAGGTCCTTCAACATCGGTCCGAGCTCGTCGGCGTTGTCGGCAAGGATGCCGTCGAGGGTGGCCGTGATCGAGGAGACGCTTGACAGCAGGTTTCGGATGGCCTTGCGCCGATGGACCAGCTCCTCGATGACGAGGTTGGACTGACGCATGAGCTGGGTCAGGTCGCCGGTGCTGTCGGCGAGCTGCTTTGAGATCGATCGTGAGGCCGCCAGCAGATCGCCGATCTGGTCGTCCCGCTTTGTGATGAGCTGTGAGACACGCGAGACGCCCTCGAAGGCCGGGCCCAGGCTGGGTCCGGCGGCCTTGAGCGTGTCGCCGACGACGCTGAGCGATTCGGCGATCTTTGCGCCGTCGAGCTCGTTGACGGCGCCCGTGCCCTGGTCGATGACGTCCTGGAGGTTGAAGGGCACCGACGTGCGCGACAGCGCGATGGTGTCGTCGGGAAGCGTGCCACTGCCTTCCGGGTGCAACGCGAGATAGTGCGTGCCGAGCAATGTGCCGACCTTCACGGCGGCCGTCGTCTGCGCGCCGAGCGGGATGTCCTTGTCGGCGGTGAACACGACATCCACGTGGCTGCCCACGACCTTGAGGCTCTTGATCTCGCCGACCTCGACGCCGGCGATCTGGACGCCTTCCTTCGCGCGCAGGCCGGCCGTGTGCTCGAGTTCGGCGTGGTACGTGTTGGCGCCGAACGGGATGACGCTGATGATGAGAATCAGGCCGCCAAGCACGCCGAGGGCGACGAAGGCGGCCACGCCGATGCGGAATGGGTTGTCCCGGCTGAAGCCGATCATCGGCACACCTCCGAGTACTGGCCCGGAAGCGCGCTGGTTCGGACGGCGAGGCCGCCGCCGAGGTCGAGGTCGAGCGCACAGAAGTAGTTCGTCAGGGCATTGCGGTACGACAGGACGCGCGCCAGGGTTCCCATGAGGGAGCTCAGGCCGTCGATCGACTGGCCGAAGTTGGGCGCCTCGGCGGCGTACATGCGGAGCACCGCCTTCGTCTTCTGGACGTCGACGCGGGCCGGCTCGCGGATCTTCCCGAGGAACTCGTCAGTGGTGCCGACCGTCTTCGAGATGTTGTCGATGCTCGATCCGAACGTCTTGCGCTCCTTGGCCAGACCCTTCATGAAGTCGCTCAGGTCGCGGACGGTGTCGCGCAACTCGTCGCCCTGACCGGCGAGGTCGACGAGCACGGGCGTCAGCTTGTCGAACACCGCGCCGAAGAGCTGGTCGCGGTCGGCGAGGAAGTTGGTGAGCTGCGCGGTCTGGTCGAGCAGGTCGGCCACCGTCCCGCCCTCGCCCTGCAGCACCTTGATGACGGACTCGGTCAGCTGGTTGACGTCGGCCGGCTTGAGGACGTCGAACAGCGGCCGGAACCCGTTGAGCAGCTCGGTGAGGTCGAAGCCGTCACTGGTCCGGTCGAGTGGAACTGTCGAGTTCTCCGGCATCACCGAGCCGTGCTGCCTCGGCTGGACCAGCGACAGGTACCGCTGCCCGAGCAGGTTCTGGTAGCGCATGATGAGCGTCGCGTTCGACAGCAGGGGCGAATCCTTGCGCAGTGTGAAACCCACCAGCGCCGTGTTGCGCGTCGCCGGATCGACGTCAACCGACGTCACCTTGCCGACCTGGACGCCCGCCACGCGCACGTCGTCGCCGGACTGCAGCCCGCTGACCTCAGTGAACCGCGCCTTGTACGCAAACGTGTCGCCGTGGACGTCGTCGGCCATGGTGTTGGCGAGCAGGAGCAGCAGGACCGCCGACACGACGAAGAAGGCGATGACTTTGAAGTAGACCGACCGGATGCGGACGCTCGCGACGGAGTTAGGCACAGGCATCTCCCGCCGGGATGTCGTAGTGCGGGCGGTCGGCAGGGGTGTAGTCGTCGGGACCGTTGGTGTGGACGTAGCCCTCGACGTGCGCGTACCCGTCCTCCAGGACGGTCAGCAGCGAGCGCGAGACGTTGCCGGTCTCCAGCAGCGTGGCCCGCAGGCCGTCGCGGCACTCGTAGAGTGCGTTGACCAGCGTCACCGACAAGCCGAGGGCCTTGAGGTAGGCAGCCTCGTGGTTGGTGAAGAGGGCGTCGGACTCGCTCATCAAGGTGGCGCCGCCGTCGAGCAGCTTCTCGATCTTGTGGCGCCGCTTCACCAGCTTGTTGAGCGTGATGCGGCCGCGGTCCGCGGCCTCCAGCAGGTCGGGGGCGTTGCGCGCGACGGCGTTCAGGTTGACCACGAGCAGGCGCAGGTCGCCGCGGATCTTGGGCACCATGGGCTCGAGCCGGTCGAGGTACGCGGTGAACTCGTCGATGGACCGGCCGAGGTCCTCGCCGCGACCGTCAAGCGCCGACGCGACGGTGTGCAACGCCGTCGCGAGCTCGCCCGGTCCGAGCGCTTTGACCAGCTGGTCGATGCTGTCCAGGGCGGTCTGCAGCTCGACCGTGCCCTGCGAGGTGTCCTGCCGGATGACGTCGCCCGGGCGCAGGGGCGAGCCGCCGCCCAGGCCCTCTGGGTTCACGAGGTCGACGTAGGAGGTTCCGAACACTGACGCAGGCAGGACGCGCGCCTGCACCGTGTTGGGGACCTGGTCGATGTGCCGCCGTTCGATGGTGAGGTCGAGCTTGACGTGTCCGGCGTCGCCCTTCAGGCCGGTGACCTTGCCGATGGCCATGCCGCGCATCTTGACGTCTACGCCGGGCCGCAGCGACCCGCCGACCGTCTGCAGCTCGGCGGACACCGGGACGGAGTCGCTGAATTGCCCGTGCAGCTTCATCGAGAGCATGCCCCCGAGCAGCACCATGACGACAATGAACACGACCCCCTGGATGGCGAGGTCGCGCTGGCTGGGCTCCCGGCGTCGGGGTCGTCCGAACATCATCAGCCGGACAACCTGACGCCGGGATCGGTGCCGTAGAAGAACAGCGTGAAGAACATGTCCAGCACGATGACGGTGACGATGCTGGCGCGAATGGCGCGACCGGTTGCCTCGCCGACGCCGGCCGGCCCGCCGGCGGCGTTGAAGCCGTACCAGCAGTGCAGCAGCGCCACCATGAGCGTGAACACCAGGATCTTGAGGGTGGAGATCGCGAGGTCACGGCCGGAGATGAACTGGCCGAAGTAGTGCGCGTACGTTCCGCCGGACTGGCCGAACAGGTAGACGACGACCGCCTTGGACGCGATCCACGAGCCGATCAGGCCGATGTAGTAGAGCGGCAGGATCGCCGTCATGGTGGCGGCCACGCGGGTTGTCGCCAGGTAGTACACCGGAGGCACGGCCATGACGCTGAGCGCGTCGATCTCCTCGTGCAGCTTCATCGAGCCGATCTGCGCGGTGAAGCGACAGCCGACCTGCGAGGCGAGCGCGAGCGACGCGATGAGCGGGGCGAGCTCACGCGTGCTGACGCCGGCGTTGACGGCGCCGGCCAGCGGACCGAGGCTCAGCAGCTCCAGCCCACTGAATCCCTCGATACCGAGTGAGGTGCCTGCGGCCACCGACAGCAGCACCATGATGCCGATCGTGCCGCCGCCGACCAACAGCGCGCCCGTGCCCCACGCGATGTCGCTCAGGTTGTTCATGTACTCGCCCGGGTAGCGGCGCAGCGTGTGGGGCACCGCGCGCAGGACCTTGACAGAGAAGGCGCCGAAGTCGCCCATGCGGGCCAGCCCGCTGACGGTGCCGGCCGAGACCCGGTTCAGCACGTTCGAGCCCGCCATCACGCCAGCCTCTGCGGAATGAGCATCACGTAGACCTGCGTGATGCCCACGTTGATCATGGCCAGCAGGATCACGCTCAGCACGACGGACTGGTTGACGGCGTCGGCGACGCCCTTGGGGCCGCCGCGGGCGTTCATGCCCTTGTGCGCGGCAACCACGACCGCCACGAAACCGAAGATGATCGCCTTCAGCACGGCCATCACCAGGTCGAGCATCTGGCCGAAAGAGATGAACGCGCCGAGGTACGTGCCGGAGCTGACCGATCCGGACCCGACCACGATCATGTAGCCGGTGACGATGGCCGTGGTCGCGACCACGGCACTCAGGCAGATGCCGACGAGGACGGCCGCGACGATGCGTGGTGCGGCCAGTCGCTGGATGGGCGAGACACCCATGACGCGCAGCGCGTCGAGCTCCTCGCGCACGGCTCGCGCACCGAGGTCTGCGGTGACAGCGGACCCGACGACCCCGGCGATCATGACAGCGGACACCAGGGGCGCCGCCTGACGCATGACGCCGATGGCGTTGACCGCGCCGGTGAACGACTGGGCGCCGATCTGCGCGGCCACGCCGCCGACCTGGACGGAGACGATGACGCCGAACGGGATGGACACCAGGATGGACGGCAGCAGGGACACCCGGGTCATGAACCAGGCCTGCTCGAAGAACTCGTCCCACGAGAACTCGCCCCGCACGATCGACCAGAAGGCCGAGACCGACGCGTCGATGGCAAGAAGCACGATCTCGCCGGCGGTGTGGATGCCGGTGCGCGAGTGGTCGACGAGGAGGCTCACCACTCCGCGGGATCCGGTCAGAACGCTGCTCACATCCACCCTTGTCTGTCGTGCGCCGATCGCCCACCCGAGCGCCTCACGCACCCACGCGTCTAACAGGTGCTAACGGAAGTAGCAGAACCTTAACCAACATTCGGCGGCAATGTGAACTGAATCACCCAAATTTATTGACCTGTAGATTCGCCTGCGTGCTCCGCTGCCTGCTTTTTTCGCAGCAGTTCCAGGTGTTTCAACGTGACGACCGTGTGTGGCGCCGGCCGGGCGATCTTCACCGGCTTGCCCCAGTCTGACCACCGGAAGATCACGCTGCCGGTGTCGTTGACTTCGCTCTGCCGCCGGACAACGCGGCCGTCTCGGTTGAACCAGTACTCGGTCACCACCGGACGGCTGGACGCCGGCGTGGCTCCCGCCGACGGCTTGGCCTTCGGCTTGGTCACGACCTGGTAGCGCCGCGCGGGGACGCCGGAGAGCCGCTCAGTTCCGCTGAAGCGAACCTCCTGGATCGTGGCGCGCAGCTCCTTGATCGCCTTCCGCGGATCGGCCTCGTCCGCAAGGTCGGCGCCCGGCGTCCCGGCGTGTCCCGCACTCAGGTTCACCCACAGCCCGCGCGACTCCGGCACCCGCATGTACGTCCTGCCGCCGATGGTGCGCACGTCGATCGATCCGCCCGAGACCTGCCAGTCCTCGATCCGCAGGTCCGAGTCCATCGTCCGGTCGGCGTACCGGACGGCTCCGCCGCCCCGGAGGGCAGCGCCACCTCGGACGTCGAACGAGACGACGGCTGTCGAACCGCTCCGGAAGCTGCTGCGCAGCGCGCTCAGGAAGCTCTCAGGAGCGACCTTCTCGCCCTTCGCCGCGTCCTTGAAAGTCGGCAGCGACTCCCCCGACCCGCCGCACGCGGAAAGCGTGAGGCACGCCAGCACGGCCGCGAAGACCGACGTCGCGGCCCGCCTCATCGGAGGACCTCTCCCAGGAGGTCGAACAGCGTCGCGAGGGACCGGGTGAGAATGAGTTCCACCTGCGGTCGGTCGAGGCGGCCGGACTCGAGCCACTCCCACAGCAGGTGCCACGAGACCTCGCCGAACGCTGCGATCATGGCCCGCGCCGCCGGCGACGCTTCTGCAGCGTCAGGGACGAACGCGCGCAGCGCGTTGTCGACCGTCTCCAGGTGTAGCTCGCGCAGGATCCCGCGAATCACCGGATCGCTCCGCGAGCCGGCGTGGATCTGGTACATCAGCAGGTACGACGACCGGTGCGCGTCGACATCGTCCAGCCAAGCCGATATGACCTTGCCGATCGCCTGCTCGAGGTCGGCGGGGTCGGCACCCGTGGCGGAAAGCGGCGGAAGCGAGGGCGTGCGGACCGTCCGTCGCAGGACAGCCAGGTAGAGGTCGCGCTTGGAGCCGAACTCGTGGTGGATCCAGCCTCGGTTGACGTGCGCGTCGTTGGCGATCGCCACGGTGGACACTCGCTCGTACTCCTGGTCGGCGAAATGCTTGGCGGCAGCCTGAAGGATGCGCTCGCGCCGCTCAAGGGCCTCGCCCGACATGCGGGTCAGGATACGCAGATCCCTCACAGTGCGGATCTCACAGGGCGGACATGCCGCCGTCGACCAGCAAGCTGGTGCCGGTGACGTAGGACGCCGCGGGCGACGCGAGGAACAGCAGCGCGCTGTCCAGCTCGGCCTGCTCGCCGAATCGGCCGAGGATGCTGTGGTTCGCGACCATCTCGCGCAGCTGGTCGTCGGACTTCGCGGTCATCTCGCTGGCGAAGTAGCCCGGGCAGAGGGCGTTGACCCGGATGCCGCGCCGGCCCGACCACTCCTGGGCAAGGTCGCGGGTGAGACCCAGGACGCCGGCCTTGCTGGCGGCATAAGCGGCCTGCGGGAATCGCGGGGCAATGTGGCCGAGCACGCTGGCGACGTTGACGATGGATGAGCCCACCGGCATGTGCTCAGCACAGGCCTGCGCCATCCAGAACGAGCCGTTGAGGTTGACGTCGATGACCGAGCGGAAGCCCTCCGGTGTCTCCCGCGAGGACGGCACGGCGACCCCAATCCCAGCGTTGTTGACGAGAACGTCGATCCGGCCGAACCGCTCGGCCGCGAAATCGGCAGCAGCCCGGCAGTCGTCGGGCGAACTGACGTCCGCGGCATACGTCTCGACGCGACCGCCGAGGAAGCGCAGCCCGTCAGCGACCTCGGCCAGGCGGTCGGCCCGCCGCGCGACGAGCACCAGGTCGGCGCCGACGGATGCCATGGCCCGGGCGAAGCCGACGCCCAGTCCGGAGCTTGCGCCGGTCAGGACTACACACTTCCGGTCGAGCCGGAAGGCTTGGAGCGGATCGGTCATGCGTCCGCGAAGCGGGGCTCACCGAGCGTGAACGACGCCGTTTCGATCACGGCGCCCAGGCGCCGGCCCGGCCGCAGCCACGACGCGAGGGATCCCTCCGAGCTGACGTCAACGGTGACGACGGCTGGACGGACCCGGCCGCGGAAGGTCAGCACGGAGGTGCCGATCCGGCCGTCGGCGAACTGTTGCCGTGCCTCGCTCTGGCTGCGGAGCGGAATCGCGGGACCCACGACACGGGCCGTGGCGCTGACCGTCCATTCGACTCCGTCGACGGAGCGCGCCGTCATGGTCGAGCGATCAGCCGGCTCGCCGCTGAACGTCGACAGCGTCTTCGGCATCGCCCAGTTCGTACGGCCGCCGACGAGGCTCGAATGGGAGTCGACGGACATGAACGCCACGTTGCCCCAGGCCCGTGGGCCGTCGTGGGAGGCGACCAGCCCGAAGACCTCGTCATACGTCCCGACCGGTGTGTGGCTGTAGCGGACGAAACCCCCGACCGTGGCGAGGGCCCGGCCGGACTGGAGGCCGGGCGGCAAGGCATGGGCGGCTTTCGCGCCCCCGCGACCCAGCCAGATCAGCCCGGTGCAGGTGCAGTCCCACGGCGCGTCGGACTGGTTCGGCGGCAGCGAGTCCACCAAGGTCTGGGTGAGCACGGATTCCGGGATCCCGGGAAGACCCGTCAGCTCCGGACGTTCGACGTTCATGACAGCGATACTGTCACAGTCTGGTCAGCGCTCATAAGCCGGCTTCGTGACGTTCTGTGCACCCCGCACGCTCGGCGAGACCGCGTCGTCCGGCGGTGACGCACAGTGTGCGAGCAGGTTCGGCGGCTCGTCCGTCGCCTGGGGCGGCCCGGTGCCGTCGACCGGCTCACCGGTGGGCGTGAACCGCCTGGTGCCCTCGTAGCCACGCGTGCAGGACTGGTACGGATTGCCGGCGACCTTGTCCAGCTGCTGCGACAAGTGCAGCTGGTAAATGGGCAACCCGTCCTTGTCGTAGTGGCAGGAGCTGGCCACCGGTTGGCCGGTCGTCGCGTCGTAGTCGTCGCACGGGCGGGTCGTGTTGACCTGGTTCTCGAGGATCCACGGGAAGATCGCCAGCGCCTTGCGCAGTTCGGGAATTCGGTCGCCCGCGAGGTTCGTCAGGACGAGCAGGTTGTCCAGCAGCTGCGGCAGGACCGGGCGGAGGTCGGCCAGGATGCCTTGGACGCCGGTCGATGCGCGAAGCCCGTTGTCGTACAGGTGGATGAGGTCCGGGTTGAGGTCGCGCATCTCGTCGAGGAACCCGGCCAGCTCGCGCGACCAGCGGCGGGTCTTGGGGCCGAGCTCGACCTGTGTGTCGAGAACCGTTCGAGCGTCGCGCAGCAGGGCAGTCGTGTCGTCGATGTTGGCCAAGGTGTCACGGGAGAGCTTCTCGCTCCCCGAGAGCAGCAGCCCGAAGCTGGGCGACAGCCCGTCCAGCGCGGTCTCGCTCTCGCGCAGGACGGTGTCCAGGTCCTCGAGCGGGATGGAGGCGGCGAGCGCCTCCAGCTTGTACAGGAGACTCTCGAGCTTGACCGGCGACACCGAACGGCTCAGCGGGATGGTGTCGCCCGCCTTCAGGACGGGGCCCGAGCTGGACAGTGGGCTCAGCTGAACGAAGCCCTCGCCGATCGCCGACTTCGAGCCGACGGCGGCGCGGACGTCCCGGGCGATGGTGACGTCGGGGTCGATGAGCATGCGCACCGTGGTGGCCGAGCCCGGGCCGGGGCGAAGGGCCGTGACCCGGCCGACCCTCGTTCCGAGCAGGTCGACATCGGCCCGCGGATACAGCCCGTCGGGTGCCGCCACCTGCAGGTACACGGGGTAGCCCGGGTTCACCAGGCTGCCGAGGCCAAGCAGCCGGACGGCGCCGTAGCTGAACGAAAGGACGGTCACCACGGTGAACGCGATGAGCTGGAGCTGGATCCGTCGGGTGATCATCGTGCACCGCCCGACGGGACGGCCGGCTTGCCGCTCTGCAGCATCGGCAGGTTGCCCAGCAGGTTGTCGACGACCCGGTCCGGCAGCGCCAGATCGGGCACGACGACCTTCGGGACGGCGAGGTTGGGCAACCTGATGCCGGGCGTTCCCGCGGTCGCGGCCCGCGACTGCGGGCTGGCCGCCGCCGGAGCGCCGGGAGGCGCGGGCAGCGCGGGCCGCTGGGCGAGCAGCTTGTTGAACGAGTCGAAGTCCAGGGCGTACAGGCCGTACATGCCGGCGAAGTCACCCTTCGTGACGTACTTGCTGTAGCTCGGGAACGGGAAGGTGCCCAGTGACTCGAGTGCCGTCGCCAGCCGATGCTTGGACGCGGCGAGGTTCTCGAGGATGACGGCCAGGTGCTCGAAGTCGGCCACCGTGTCGGCGCGCGTCGCCCGCAGGAAGGGCGTCGCGGTGTCGGAGAGCTGGCCCAGCTCCTCCAGCGTGCGCACGAGCTGTGGACGCTCCTCGTCCAACACGTCAAGGCCGCTCGGGACGGAGTCCAGCGCCGAGGCGATCACCCTGCGCTGGGTGCTCAACTCCGCCGACAGGCGGTCGAGGCCGTCGAGCGCCCGGACGATGTCGGAACGGTGGTCATTCAGGGTCTTCACCAGCCGGGCGACCGTGCGCGTGGTGTCGCCGAGGTCGGCGCCGCTCAGCGCCGTCGAGAGCTCGCGGGTGATGGTCTCGATGTTGTCGAGGCCGCCGCCGTTCAGCAGCTGTGACAGAGCGCCGAGCACGACCTCCACGTCAGGGACGACGTGGGCGTTGCCTGCGGGCAGGGCCGAGCCGGGAGCCAAGGCGCCAGTGGCCCGCTCCCCCGTCGGCGGATCCAGCGCCACGAAGCGCTCGCCGAGCAAGCTGGTCTCCCGCAGCGTGGGCGCCGCATTGGCCGCGAGCTTGACGCCGGGCTGCACGCGGCACACGACCTCGGCCTTCAGGTCAGATCGCAGGGTGATGCTCTCGACAGTGCCCACGACGACGTCGCCGGTTCGGCAGGTCTCCTGCGGTACGAGATTGGTGACGTCGTCGAACACCATCGAGATGCGATATCCGTCGCCGCCGACACCACCGGGCAGGGGGAGGCTCGCTGCGCCCCGGTATCCGCATCCGGTCAGCGATGCCAGGACGAGTCCAAGAATGACGCGCCTCATCGGGTCGCGTCCTGGTGATAGATGCTGTCGATGACGGTGCCGAGGTTGCCGCCGGCCGCCTTCAACGCCGTGCACAGCGGCGCCATCTGAGCCGCTGCCTCCGGCGTCATCGAGTCGCAGGCCGCGGTCATCGCGTAGCCGAGCTGAGTCGAGAGGTCCTCGAAGATCTTGGCGTGCAGGTTCTGCGAGCCGGTCCGCCCGTTGATGGTGCTGGCGGCTGGATTGTTCGGGTCCCAGTTCCGCGGCACGTAGATGTTCATCAGGTTGTTGAGCCCGACCGGCGCGAGATCGACGACCTCCTCCAGCTCCTTGGTGTGCCGACGAAGGGCGGTGCTCACGCTGGTCAGGTCCTGCGTGGCGTCACGCAGGTTCGACCGGTTGTCCTCGGTCAGGCGGGCGACGCCCTTGAGGGCGCGGTTGAGCGACGTGACGGCCGTGCCCAGGTTGTCGCCCTCGTCGTTGAGCATGCTGCTGACGGCGACCAGGCTCACTGCGAGGCGGCGAATGGTCGCGTCGGAGCCCGCGAGCTTCTTGGTCAGGCGCGCCATGTTCGTGGTCGTCCCGTTGAAGTCGTCACTGCTGCCCGCGAGCACCGAGATCGCGTCGGCGAGCTCGCGTACCGTGCTGTTGATCAGTTGACCGCGACCGCGCAGGTTGTCTGCGCCCGCGGTGATCAGGCTCGACACGGCGCCGTCCTTGTTCGCGCCCGTCGGGCCGAGCGAGGTAGCCAGCTGGTCGAGCGCGCGGTAGGTGTCGTCGAGCTCGAGCGGGATACCGGCGCGGGTGGCGTCGAGCTTCGCGTCGTCGGGCAGCACCGGTCCGCCCGTGTACGCCGGGGCGAGCTGTACGAAGCGGTCGCCGACGATCGACGGCGGGACGACGATGGCGTGCACGTCGGCCGGGATCTTCACCTCGGGGTCGTACGCCATGGCGACCCGAACCTGCGTCCCGACGACGTCGATGGACTCGACCTTGCCGACGCGCACGCCGAGCACCTTGACTTGCGCACCTTCGTACAGGCTCGTGGTGCTGGGGAACATCACCGAGACGTGGCGCGGGTCGGGCCGGAGCAGGCCGACGGCGGCAAAGGCCAGGGCGGCGATGACGGCCAGCGCCACCAGCTTGGTCAGCAGGGTCGTCGCGGGGAGGCGCATCATTGACCACCCCCGAGAGCGGGACCGAGCGGAAGGCACGGCTGGTTGCTGCCGTTGACCTGCTGGTTGATGGCGCTCAGGACCGGGTCGAGCAGCCCCTTGGTCGCCGCGGTGGAGTCGCCGGTGCTGCACAGCGAGTAGCTGCGCGGGAACTTCATGGTGGCGTCGAACCACCGGCCGGTGCCGCCGACGTTGGTGAACTCGCGGGCATAGGGGGCCGCGTACGTCAGCATCGTCTCCAGGTTCTTCTCGTTCGCACGGAGCACCTTGAGCACCGTGTTGAGGTCCTGCAAGGCCGGCTTGATGATCGCCTCGTTCTCGTCGACGAGCCCGCGCAGCTGCTGGGCGAGCCGCGCGGTGTCGCGGATGATCGCGCGGATGACCTTGCGCCGATCGTCGAGCACCCGGAGCACCTGGTCGGAGGACTTCAGGAGCTGGCCGAGCTCCTGGTCGCGCTGAGCCACCACGCCGGTGACGCTCCGCGTGTGACGGAAGAGCTCGGTGATCTGCTCGTCCCGCTTGGTGACGGTTCGCGACAGGCGACCCAGGCCGGTGAGCGCGCCCTCCATCTCGGGGGCGGTGACCTTGAGCGTGGTCGCCAGGGAGTCGAAGGCGTCGGCGACCTGATCGGTGTCGGTGCGCGCCGTCTGGTCGGCGAGCCGGTTGAACGTCGGCACGATGTTGACCGGCGTCCGCGTCCGGCTCAGCGGGATGACTGCGTCCTCCGGGAGCATCCGCTCGCCCGCCGGCGTCAGGCTGAGGAAATGCTGGCCGAGCAGCGTCTTGACCTCAATGCCGGCCTGCGTGCGGTCGCCGATCTGCATGCCGGCAACGGTGAACCGGGCGATGACCTTGTTGCCGGCCAGGGACAGGTCGCGCACCTGCCCGACCTTGACACCGGCGACGCGCACCTCCTCGCCGACCACCAGGCCGGAGGCGTCACTGAACTCGGCGCGATAGGTGACGTCGTCGCTGACCAGCGGCAGGTCCTTCCACTTCACCGCCAGCGTCAGGAGCAGGGCGATGGCCACCAGCCCGAAGATCGCGATGGGCACCGGGTTGCGTTCGGAGAACGATCGCCTCATCAGCCGTCCCCCGCAGGTGAGGCGTCCGCCTTGGCGCAGACCGAGCCGGTCTCGTTGGAGGTGATGCTCGGCGTGCCGAGGAACAGCGTGCCGCCGTTGATCTTGACCCGGACCTCCAGCCCGCAGACGTAGAAGTTGAACCACGAGCCGTACGAGCCAGTCCGCGCCATCATTCGCAGCTTCGGCGGGATCTCGGCCAACGATGCGGCGAGCGTCCGCTCGTCGATGCCGAGCTGGTGTGCGACCTTGGCGAGCCCGCGGACCGTCCCGGCGAGGGACGGCCGGACGTCGTGCACGAAGTCAGCCGACTCGGACAGCAACCGGTCCAGCTTCGGCAGCTCGACCGCGATCGTGCGGCGGTCGGACGACAGCCCGTCCATCAGGTCGCGGAAGCGGACGATGAGCGCGGTGAGCTCGGTGTCGCGCGCGTCGACGGTCGACAGGACGTCGTTCAGGTTGCCCAACAGGCGGCCGATGACCACGTCCTTGTCGGCGAGGGTCGACGTGAGCGATGTGGTGTCGCGCAGCAGGCCGCCCAGGCTCGCGGCCTCGCCCTGGAACGCCCGGACGATCTCGTACGACAGCTTGTTCATCTGCTCGGGCTCCAGTGCGCGCAGCAGCGGCTGGAACCCGTTGAACAGCTCGGTGAGGTTGAGCGCGGGCGAGGTCTGGTCGAGCCCGAAGGTGGTGCCGGTGCGAACGCGGTGGCCCTGGCCGGCCTTCTCCTCCACCGCGAGGTAGCGCTGGCCGACGATGTTCTCGTAGCGCAGCTGCAGGTGGGCCGAGTCGAGGACAGGCACGTCCTTGCGCACGGCGAACTCGATCATGGCGTCCTTGCGGCCGTCGCCCGCATCGACGATGCGGATGGCCCGCACGCTGCCGACCTCGACGCCGGCCACCCGGACGCGGTCACCCTTCAGCACACCCGTCGCGTTGGTGAACCGGCCATAGTAGGTGCTCGTCGGCTCGAACGAGATGTTGCCGATCAAGGTCGCCAGCACTCCGATGAGCACAGTCGTCACCGCAGCGAAGCCGATGGTCTTCCACATCGAGGACGGAAGAACCGACCGGGCTCGCCATTGCCTGGCGCCGCCGGCCATCACGGGCTCCCCAGGTTGAACGTCTGGCCGTACGGCTGCTGGGAGTACGGCGGTGGGGTGTCTGGCAGGCTGGTGACGCGGTCCGGCAGCGTCGGGCAGTGCCAGGCGAAGCTGGGAACCTGGGCGGGCAGGTTCTTGACGTTGGCCTCGGCTGTCGGGTTTGACGGCAGGTCGTCGGGGTAGGCGTAGGCGGCCTCGTCGACCACCATGTCGACCGAGAGCGCGATGTACGGCCCGCGCACGCCGGCCGCCAGGTTGGCGGCTCGATTGCCGTAGTCGAGCGCGGCGAGGATGCACGGAATGGTCGGCGAGTAGTAGTCGACCAAGGCGAGCACCGGACGCGACCGCTGCGTGAGCGCGGTGAGCGCGCGGCCGTTCTCGTCCAGCAGGGCCCGACCCGCCTTCGACGTGGCGGTGGCGCTCTTCAGGACACGGTGCAGGTCCTCCTGGTGCGCGACCAGGTTGTCCTTCGAGATCGCGGCCGCGTCGTCCAGGCCGGCCAGCAGGCTGGGTGCGGCATCGGCGTAGATGTTCGCCGTGTCAGCGAGTTTGTGCAGGTCAGCGCCCAGGTTGTCGTAGCTCGGCTCTAACGCCTGGAGCGCCTGACGCGTCACGTTCATCGTCCGCGCGATGTCGTCGCCGCGGCCGTCGAGAAGCTCTGCCAGCGACGACAGCACGGCCGAGACCCGCGCCGGCTGCAGCGCCCGCAGGATCGGAACCAAGCGGTCGAAGATCTCGCCGATCTCGACGGCTCGCGTGGGCTGCCGCAGGCTGGCGCCGTCGGCCAGGCCACGTCCGCGCGGGGCGTCCGCGGGCTGGCGGAGGTCGACGTACTTGTCGCCGAAGAACGTCTTCGGCACGAACATCGCGTCGACTGAGGACGGGATGCTGCCGATCAGCTCGGGATCGAGGGCCAGCGTCACGGTCGACTCCGTGCCGTTGGTCGAGATGCGGCGGACCTCACCCACCCGGAGCCCCTGGTACTTGACGTCCGAATGCGGGCTCAGCCCGAGGCCCACCTGGCGCGTGCGGACCTGAACCTCGGCGGCGTGCTGCCACGGCATCGCCTTGCGGAAGATGCCGATGCTCGTGGCGATCAGCAGCGCGATCACCAGGACGTAGACAAGCCCGAGCACCGGGCGGCCGGAACGTTCGCCCATCAGCCCGCGATCCGCACGGTCGTGGTTGATCCCCACAGCGCCAGGCTGAGGAAGAAGTCGGCGATGACGACGAGCACGACGGCCATCCGCACCGCCCGCCCGACCGCGACGCCGACGCCGGCCGGGCCGCCGGACGCGGTGAAGCCGTAGTAGCAGCAGACCAGCGTCAGGATGATGGAGAAGACCAGCACCTTGCCGAACGAATAGATGATGTCGATCGGTGGCAGGAACAGGGTGAAGTAGTGGTCGTAGGTGCCCGGGGTGAGGCCGTAGTAATAGATGGAGACCGCCTCTGTCGCGGCATACGTGCCGATCAGGCCGACCATGTACAGCGGGATCACCGCGATGAACGCCGCCACCATGCGGGTGCTCACCAGATAGGGGATCGACGGGATCGCCATCACCTCGACGGCGTCGATCTCCTCGCTGATGCGCATCGCGCCCAGCTGCGCGGTGAACCCCGCACCGACCGTCGCGATCAGGGCATTCGCGGCGATGAGCGGCGCGACCTCGCGCGTGTTGAAGTACGCCGAAAGGAACCCGACATACGGCTGGATGCCGACCTGCCGGAGGCCTTGGTAGCCGATCAGGCCGACGACGCCCCCGACGGCCAGCACCTCGAAGATGATGATGCCGAGCGTGCCGGCGACCATGATCATGGCGCCGCGGCCGAGGCTCACCTCGGCGAGGAGCCGCAGGACGTCCCGGCGGTGATGGGTCAGCGCCCGCCGTGCCCCCAGAAAGCTCTGCGCGTAGAACGCGACCTGATCGCCCAGCTCGCCCATGCCGCGGACGCTCGAGCGCCACATGCGCACCGGCGCACTGGTGGTGACATCGGTCATCGTCAGAGGCCCTTCGGCGGCACGATCTGCGTGTACACCCCGGTGATGACGGTGTTCACGACGAACAGCAGGACGAACGCGATGACGACGGACTGGTTGACGCCGTCGCCCACGCCCTGAGGGCCACCCTTGGCGCGGATGCCCTGGTAGCAGGCGACGATCCCGGCGATGACGCCGAAGATGAACGCCTTGAGCTCGCCGACCCAGAGGTCCGGCAGCTGGGAAAGCGCGGTGAACGCGTGGACGTATGCCCCCGGCGAACCGCCCTGCACGAGCACGTTGAAGCCGTACGCGCCGGCCGTGCCCACTGCGGTCGCGACGCCGTCGATGAACACGGCGATGACCGCCATCGCCAGGACGCGTGGGACGACCAGCCGCTGGATCGGCGAGATGCCGAGGGTCTCCATCGCGTCGAGCTCCTCGCGGATCTTCCGCGAGCCGAGGTCGGCGGCGACTGCCGTCCCGGCGGCCCCGGCCACGATGACCACCGTCGCAACCGGCGCCGCCTGCTGCACGATGCCCGTCACCGCGGCGGCCCCGGTGAACGACGTCGCGCCCAGCTGCGCGAAGAGCGAGCCGATCTGGAGCGAGAGGACGGCCCCGAAAGGAACCGTGATCGCGATCGCCGGCAGCAGCGACACCCGCGTCACGAACCACGCCTGGTCACTGAACTCGCGCCACTGGAACGGTCGCTGGCCGAGCGCGCGCAGGACGTCAAGAGCGAAGGCGAAGAGCTGTCCGACCGGAACGAGCGGCCTCATGAGGGAACGGCCGGCGATCGAACCCACACGTTCCTCCTGGGCGATGGGCGGGCGAAATGACCCGTGACCTGAAAGACTGGTTGTTGTTGACACAACGTCAACACTGACGGAAGGTTACGGCGAGATGCGCCGATTGGCAAAGGGCCACGGCACCGGACGGGAGCAAAGACGACGTGACCGCTGAGCCTTTGGCTGCCCGGCTGCCCGCCGAAGAACGGCGTGAACAGATCCTGCGCTGCGCGATGAAGCTGTTCGAGGAGCGCCCGCACACCTCGGTCAGCACGGCGGAGATCGCCGCGGCCGCTGGCGTTGTCCGTCCCCTCATCCACCACTACTTCGGCACCCGCCGTGACCTCTACATCGAGGTGCTCCGGCGGCTCTACTTCATCCCGCCCGTCGATCCGACCGAGCTCGACGGCGAGACCGTCGCCGATCGGGCCGGCCAGCTGCTGGACCGCTGGTTGGACGGCATCGCCCGCCGGCCGAACACCTGGCTCGCCTTCACCGCAGGCGGCGGCCCCGGCGCGGACCCGGCCGTCGCCGAGGTCGTGCACGAGGCCGACGAGCTGATCGCGAACCGGCTCATCGACGCCCTCGACGTCGCGCACCGACGCGCCGACCTGCTGCCCGCCGTGGTCGCGTGGAGCGGCTTGGTCAAGGGGTCCGTCCATCAGTGGCTCACCGAGGGCACGATGACCCGGGCGAAGGTGCGCGAGATCGTCCTCGCCACCCTGCTGACCGTCCTCGAGGTCGCCTAGGCAAAGCGCCGGCCGGTCCCAATGCCATGCATTGCGACAGCACCAGTGTCACAATGCATGGGTGCCAGGAACCGAGGGCTACTTCGCGCCCGGCTCGATGCTCCGCTTCGTCCAGTCCCATCGAGCCGTCGGCCAGACGTACGGCCAGCGCGCCCTGATCATCGGCGCGACGCATCCCGTGCCCTTCATCGGCACCGCGGAGCACAGTGACGCGAGGTCCCGCCCGTTCGAGCGCCGAGACCATCTATTTCGGGACGAGACCCCAGGCCGATCGCGTGCTCAAGGCCGTCCACCAGCTGCATCATCGGGTTCACGGCGAGCTCCCCCAACGCGAGGGAACGTTTGCCGCCGGAACTGCGTACGACGCGTTCAATCCCGACCTGATGTTCTGGACGATGGCCATGCTGGCCGACTCGTCCCGCGTCGCGTTCGAGACGCTGGTGCGCCCGCTCACCGCCACCGAGGCCGAGGACCTGTGGCAGGACTGGGTGCGGTTCGGCGAGCTGTTCGGCATGCCCCGCACGGCGGCTCCGACGAGCGCCCGGGGCCTGACCGACTACCTGGACCATTGGTACCGCGGCGGCCACATGCACCTGACCGACGAGGCCAGAATGGTCGGCCGTGCCATAGCCAACGACATGCCGGTGCCGGTGCCGATGGATCTCGGTATCCGCGCGACCAACCTGGTGGTGTGCGGCATGCTTCCGGCACCGGTCCGTCGGCTGTACGGCCTGCGTTGGACGCCCGTGCACGAGAGCGCCTTCCGCACCGCTGCGCTCGCCGTGCGCACGTCCCGACCGCTCGTCCCCCGAGCGATCCGGCGCGGGGACAACGCGCGTCTGCACGACCTGGTGATCGCCACCGAACGACGCCGGATCGCTGCCGGACGCCCGACCATGGATCTCCCGGCTTAGGCCGTCTCGACCTCCTCCGCCGGATCGGCAGCCCACGGGACATCGACCGGGATCGGCACCGGGATCGCGCCTTCGTCGATCGTCATGATCAGCTCGTAGATCGACTGGGCGCGGGCCTCGTCCGCGCACTCCACCGTCAGGAAGTGTCCCGACCCACGGGTGGCGGTGCCGACGGTGAGGTCGTCAACCGTTGCCAATAGCCCGGCAATGAGACCCTGCGCGTCGGCATCGGACACCCGGTAGGTCTGGACGTTGTGCACTGGCGAATGCATGGCGGGACGTCCCGGTCAGGCGCTGAGTCGCCGGCGGCTGTCGGTGCCGCCGATCGCGATCTTGCGCGGCTTGGCCTGCTCGGCCACCGGAATCTCGATCGTCAGGACTCCGGCTTCGTAGTCGGCGCTCAACCGGTCGACGTCCAGCGTCTCGCCCAGGAAGAGCTGCCGGCTGAACGTGCCGTAGGAGCGCTCAGCGACGATCCGCTCGGAGTCGGAGTCGATGGACTCCGGCCGCTCAGCATGGATGGTCAGCACATTGCGCTCAACCGTCAGGTCGATCGACTCGGCGTCCACGCCGGGCAGGTCCAGCTGGATGACGAATCGATTGTGGTCGCGGTAGGCGTCCATCGGCATGGCCGCGGGCCGCGCGCTGGTGCCGAACACCGCTTCACTCAGGCGGTCGAATTCGCGGAATGGATCGGTCCTCATCAACATCAAACTCAGCCTCCCTTATGTCTTTCGCTGTCTCGATCTCTTCGCCTATCCGAAGAGATCTCTGTACATGACATAGATTTACTCTGCAAAATGCATATGTTCAAGTACGGTGAAAAGAGAGGTTCAGAAGGGCTGGCACCACCACATGCATTCGCGAAATCGAGGCGTATTCAGCATCTCTGTCGTCGAGGAGTTGACCGGCGTCAGCCAGCAGAACCTGCGCGCCTATGAGGCCCGTGGTCTCGTCACGCCCACCCGGACGCGGGGCGGCACGCGCCGCTACAGCCAGGACGACGTCGATCGCATCAACGAGATCGCCGCGCTGCTTGAAACGGGCGTCAATCACGAGGGGGCGCTCAGGGTCATGGAACTCCGCGCCGAGGCTGACTCGCTGCGTCAACAGATCAAGAGCATGTCCGACGAAGGCGCTGGACGATCCCCCTCAGTCGAAGACTGATCCGAGCTGACCGGGTCCGTCGCTCGGTCACCACACTCCCGGGATCCACCGCCATCTCACGCGTTGGGCGTACTCGGCGTAGCCCGGCAACTCGGCACGTAGCGTCGCCTCCTCGAACAACGTCCGCGGGACCAGCCCGACGCCCACAGCGGCCGCGGGGAGCAGCGCCCACCACGACCCCAGCACCAACGGCACGCTGATCGCGAGCAGCGTGCCGAAGATGTAGCCAGGATGGCGCACCACGGCATACGGACCCGCGTCGATCACCGTCTGGCCGCGGTCCTTCTGGATGCGGACGCCGGGTTCGAAGTGCCGGTTGACGGCCTGCGGCCACGTCTCACCTGCATAGGAAATCGCGAACAGCAGGTAGCCGAGCCAGACCACCCAATCGGGCGCAGCGGCGCCGCCCAGGCGAAAGTCCAGGCTGGCGACCGGCAGGGTGAGGACGAATCCGCCCATCACGATCGCCAGAAAGAGGTAGTCGCGCGGCTCCGTGCCGGGCTGGACCCGCGAGCGGGCGACAAAGATCTCCGGGTTGACGCGCCACAGGACCACGACGGCGATGAGCGTCGCGATCACGAACGCCGCGCAGAACGTCCAGGCTCGCGGCCAGTCGATCGTCCCGGCAGGCACGAAGAGCAGCAACCCCATCACCACGAGGGTGATGGCCAGCGCCACCAGGCTGCGCCCGACTGCTGATGACTGCTGGCCCGACGTTTCGGGCATGGATCACCTCCCGGCGTCTACGAGGGTAGGCCGAGCGCGGGCCGCGAGACCGCACCGTCGTTTGCCGCCTCCCGCCCCGGGTACCCACAGACCATGCACCGTGCGGTCGTCGTGGCATCTTGTGGCGCGCTGCTGGTGCTCGTCGGTTGCGCCACACCCACACAACGCGCGCAGCTCAGCGCACAGAGCCTGACGAGTGACGCCCGCGAGGGTGCGCGGCTGGCTGAGCAGATCGTTCGCGGACGGGCCGGACCGACCTTCGCGCGAACGCATGCCGAGGAGCTGCAGGACGACGTCACCCGGATCGAGAACAGTATCGCCGACACGCCAACGCCCGACGGGGCGAAGCTCCTCCGGCTCGGCGGCGAGCTGGACCGCGCCCTCGGCGCCATCGCAATCCACCCGACGGATGTCTCGCGAGCCCGGAAATCCGCGAAGACGCTGAGGCAGCTGTCCTCGAAACTGGCACGGGTGGCCTCGTGAAACGCTACCTGGGCGTGGCACTGGGCATCATCGCGTCCCTCGGCGGCTTCGTGGACATCGGGGAGCTCGTCTTCAACAGCCAGGCGGGCGCGATCTTCGGCTACAAGGTGCTGTGGGCGATACCGGTCGGCGTCATCGGCATCACGGTCTTCTCCGAGCTCAGCGGACGCGTGGCCATCGTGACCGGTCAGGCGAACATGGACCTCATCAGGGAGAACTACCCCCGCTGGCTGTCCCTCACAACGCTCGTCTTCGGCCTGGCGGTTTGCCTGATCACGCTCTCCGCCGAGCTGGGAGGCCTCGGCCTCGTGCTGCACTACGCACTGGGCTGGAACGAAGGCTTCTTCACACTCGTTGCGCTGCTGCTTCTGGTGGCCGCGAGCGCGCTGCTTCATTTCCAGACGATCGAGCGGGTCTTCGGATACGCCGCGCTCGGGCTGCTCGTCTACATCGTCGCGGCCCTGCACCACGGAGTCGCGTGGCACGCCGTCGGTGGCGGACTCGTGCCCAGCGGCGGATCCTCGCAGTACTGGTACTTCGTGGTCGCCCTGATCGCCGCCGGAATGATGCCATACGAGATCTACTTCTATTCGTCCGGCGGCATCGAGGAGCGCTGGACCAAGAAGGACCTGCCGGTCAACATCCTGAACTCCGCGATCGGGTACCCGCTGGGCGGGCTGGTCGCCATGAGCATTGCCGTGGTGGCGGCCCAACAGCTGCTGTACACGAACGTCGTCCCCACGCACTTGGGAACCACCATGCTCGAAGCCTTGCGCGAGCTGGGACCCGTCGGGCTCACCGCGGCGCTGGTCGGCGCGTTCTTCGCCATCGGCGGCTCGACGATCGACAGCGCCTTCTCCTGCGCATACAACCTCGCGCAGCATCAGCGGTGGCGCTGGGGCAAGAAGGACGGGATCCGGCACAACAAGAAATGGGCGGCGACGCTGTTCGCCGCCTTCGCCCTCGGCTACGCAATCGTGCAGACGCAGGTCGACCCGATCTCGCTGACCGAGTACGCCGTCATCGGCTCAGCGGTGGCGATGCCGCTGTCCTTCTGGCCCGTCGTTCGGGCATCCCAAGACTCCCGACTCATGGGCCAATACGCCAGCGGGATTCTCGCCCGCCCCCTGTCATGGCTGTTCTTCGGCGTCATCTGCATCGTCGCCATCGCCGGGCCCGTCCTGATGGTGCTGACGCACATGGGCGAACTGGGCTGAGCGACGCTAGTTCGCCCCGGTCGGCAGGGTGAGGGTGGAACCTGGTCCGGACGCGACCGTGATCGCGTCGGGAACCACATTGTTGGAGGACGTCTGGTCCGTCGTCGCCAGCGTCAACCGGAACGAGTGGCCCGCCGAGAAACGGTGGGCGAAGCCGATCAGCTTGATCTCAACCGGGGCGCCGAGCGCACTGCTCGGGATGCGTGCCGGAGCGATGTGGCGGTTGATCAGCGTCGCGGTGCCGTCCGGGGCGACATCCCACGCCTTGGCGAAGAGCACCAGATCGGTCGGGGCGACGTGTGACAACCGGACCCGCAGCGACGGCACACCAACAGACGTCACGTCGGACGCGAACGGCGCGGTGGTGAAGTCGGCGTGCTGGCCCGGGATGTCGGTGGGAGCCTGGGCCAGATTCGGCGACGACGACGGGCCGCTGAAGTTCGACGTCTCGGTGTACGCGGCCGGTTCGCCACCCGCCGGATTGACGATCGTCGACGTGCCGACGATTGCCCCCGAGCCGACGAGTTTGTCCGTGCCGGACAACGTGTAGGTGGTGGTCGATCCTGCCGGGAACGAGCTCGCCCCGGAGTACGCCGTGGTCGGGCCCGTGCCGGAGTAGTCCGTCCAGTCGCGGAACCAGGTGAAGCCCGGGTGCGGATCGGACTTGCCGCGCAGCCATTTATCGAGGAACGACAGCGTTCGCAGCGGGAGGTAGCAGCTGTCGAAGGCCTGGTACGTCGATGCGCCGCCGCCGGCGAAGTCCTCGCACTCACCTGGCTGGGAGTTGTAGCCGCCGTGGCCACCCCAGTTCCAGATCATCGACACGGGGACACCGTTGCGCTTGAGGGCGGTGTACGTCGCGGCCGCGTCGTTGACGTTGAACAAGGTGTCGTGCTGTCCCTGGACGAGCAGCGTCGGCACACGCAGCTTGCTGATCTCGGTGGAGCCGGACGAATCGGCGATGAACGAACGGTCCTCGTCCGCCGCATCGCCGGTCGCGTTGAGGCGCGCATACGTCGTGCACGTCTGGCTGTAGAAGCCAAGGCAGGGCGGGACTGCCGGCGGCTCGTCGGTACATCCGCCGTTGCCGTTGGCGGGCTCCTGCTGTCCGGCGGCGAAGAACAGCGACGTCCACATCCGCTTGAACACGCCCTGCTTGTTCAGCGTGTGGTCGAAGCCGGTGGCGTCGCCGGCCGCGACGTAGTTGTTCGGGTCGAGCGAGAACTGCAGGTTGTTCCAGGTCCGATAGGGATTGATCGCCCGGATGCGGTTATCGCTCTCGGCCAGGTTGGCCTGGATGCCGCCGCCGTACGAGCCGCCGACCATGCCGACGACGACACCCTTCTTGTCGCGCTTGACCCAGGAGTTGGGTTCCAGTACATGGGTGATGAGCTGGCTCGCGTCCTTGACGTCGTAGGTGCGGGACTGCAGCGCGATGCAGCCGCTGCTCTCGCCGAAGCCCTGCGCGGTGTAGGTCAGGACGACGTAGCCGTGGCTGGCCAGGAAGGACGCCATGTTGACGACCTCCGCCGAAAGCTTGTTGAGGCCGAATCCGTGCGTCATGAGGACCGCCGGCTGCGGGGACTTCACGGTGGCGTTGTCGGGCCGGTAGAGCCGGGTGTCGATCGTCGCCTGGTGCGTGTTGGTGGGGCCGTCGACCACCTGGACCATGCGGTCCTCCGTCGTGAACGTGTGCGTGCCGGGCGACGGCGTCACGGTGTCGCCGGCGAATGCCGACGTGGTCTGCAATCCCAGGAAGAGAACCGCGGCCGCACCGCCGGCGATGAAACGACGCATCATGAAGATCTCCGTGCTGAGGCGTTGCCGAGACCAACGCGAGAGTTACTGGAGAGTAACCTGCGCGCTGCGGGTTAGTCCAGCAAAGCCGAGCCACCCTCGCGACGTACCGTCGAAGGATGTCCGATCCCGATGAGCTCGCCACCGTTCGCTATCTCGTTGACGACGTCGATGCAGCCGTGGCGTTCTACACGACCCAACTTGGATTCACGCTCGAGATGAAAGCCGGATCGGCTTTCGCCGACGTTCGCCGCGGTGCGCTGCGCTTGCTGCTTTCGGGCGCCGCAAGCTCCGGCGCCAAGGCCACGCCCACCGACCTGGCCGCCACCCCGGGCCGCAACAGGATTCACCTCATCGTCGATGACCTGGAGTCTGAAGTCGCGCGCTTCAAGGCCGCCGGCGTGACATTCGGCAGCGACGTGGCGTCAGGACCCGGCGGCAGCCAGTTCCTGATCAGCGATCCCGCCGGCAACCTGGTCGAGATCTTCGAGCCTGGATCGAGGTGAGCGCCCGTCATAAGGCCCGAAGCGACCGCTGAGCAGCGACCGGGCGTACGGCGTCGACAAGCCCGTACAGGTCCCGCGGATCGGCCGGCGACGCCACCAAGTCGAGTTCGTCCACGAAATCGGTGCCCAGCACATCCGCCCGGAGGAACCGCAGAGCGCACACGTCCTCGACTGCGAATCCGACCGAGTCGAACACCGTGATCTCCTCGGCGGACTGCCGCCGCTGCCCGCCGACGATGACCTCGTGCAGTTCGGTGACGGCGAACGTCGGATGCATCTGTTGGATCTCGCCCTCAATGCGCGTCTGCGGCTCGTATTCGACCACGACGCGGGCCCGCTGCAGGACGGCTGCGTCGAGCTCGGTCTTTCCGGGACAGTCACCGCCGATCGCGTTGATGTGGACGCCTGGGCACACGCGGTCGTCCGCCAGCACGGTCGCCGATCGTTTGTCCGCCGTGCAGGTCGTGATGATGTCGGCGCCCTCGACTGCGTCGGCGACGTCACGGGCCACGTACACGTCGAGTCCGCAACGCTCGGCGTTCCGGACGAACTTGGCAACGGCGCCGGGATCGACGTCGTAGGCCCGGATCTGGTCGATCCCGCAGACCGCGCGAAACGCGAGCGCCTGGAACTCGGCCTGCGACCCCGTCCCGATCAAGGCCATGACCCGCGAGTCCGGCCGGGCGAGCCACCGCGCGGCCAAGGCCGAGGTGGCGCCGGTGCGCAGTGCGGTCAGCAGCGTCATCTCGGCGAGGAAGGTCGGGTACCCGGTACGCACGTCAGCCAGGACCCCGAAGGCTGTGACGGTCTGGAGCCCGCGCGATGGGTTGATCGGGTGGCCGTTGACGTACTTGAAGCCGAAGGTTTCTCCGTCGCTGGTCGGCATCAACTCGATGACCCCGTCGACCGAATGCGTGGCGACCCGTGGCACCAGTTCGAAGGACTCCCAGCGACGGAAGTCCGCCTCCAGCGCGTCGGTCAGCCTCACCAGCAGCGGCTCGACGCCGCGGTCAGCCATCCACCGCGCCATGTTCGCGACGTCAACGAAAGGCACGCTGCTCATCGCCGAATCTCCAGGGTGCAGCACTTCACTCCTCCACCGGCCTTGAGAAGTTCGGAGACGTCGATGGGATGGGGCTCAAACCCACGCTCGACCAACTGCCGCTCCAAACCCGTCGCGCCGGCCGGAAGAAATACGCGGCGTCCGTCACTGACGGCGTTCAGGCCGAAGGCAGCGGCGTCGCTCGCCGCGGCCAACAGGGCGGTCGGGAACAGATCACGCAAGAGGGCCTGGCTCCGCAAACTGAACGCGTCGGGGAAGTACGCCACCTCTTCGTCCGTCAGAACAACCAGGGCCGTGTCCAGGTGGTAGTAGCGATCGTCGATGAGGTCCAGTGACACGACCGGGCGACCAAGGAGTGCGCTGATCTCCGCGTGAGCTTCCAGATGCGTGCGAAACCCGGTTCCGGCGAGCACCATGTCGCCGACGACCAGCAGGTCCCCCTCACCTTCATTGACGGCGGACGTCTGCCCGAACGACGTGAGACCCGCGTCGGCGAACCAACGCTCGTAGGCAGCAGACTCAGCGGCCCGCTCCTGGAATCGGAATCGCGCCGCGACCGCCCGCCCTTCGACCACGAGACCACCGTTGGCCGCGAAGACCATGTCGGGCAAACCGTCGACCGGCTCGATGACATCGACGACATGTCCGGCTTCGACGAACGCCTGACGCAGAGCCGCCCACTGCTGCATGGCGCGCGGCTGACTGACGTTCCCGTCCGGATGCATCCAGGGATTGATCCGGTAGGAGACATCGAAGAAGGTCGGCGGACACATCAGGTAGTGCCGGCGCGTGGACGCACGCCTTGCACTGAGAAGTGGCTCGGCCTGCGCGATCGTCATACAAACAGTCTAGATTTGAACTTGACACGCAACATATCGCGAGTCATTGCGTATTCTGATCATAATTTGTTGATTCTGATCGAGGAGCGCAACAGATCTGAATCGCGCAATCATCGGACAGCTGACTGCGAACGCTCGTGCGACCTTCGCTCAGATCGGCTCCGCCGTCGGCCTCTCCGCGCCAGCCGTCAAACGCCGCGTCGACGGCATGGTGGCTCGCGGCGAAATTGCCGGGTTCACGACGGTCCTTGATCCAGCGGCCCTCGGCCGTGACACGGAGGCCTTTGTCGAGGTGACCTGGGCCGAAAACGTCTCGAAGAAGCGGATCCGCACGGACCTCGAGCAGATCCCCGAAGTCGTCGGTGTCTGGACCGTCGCCGGTGAGGCTGACGCCCTCGTTCACGTCGTCGCCGCCGGCATCGCCGAGGTCGAGACCACCGTCGAACGGCTGCGGGGCAACCAAGGCATCGCCCGCACGCGAACCTCGATCGTCATGTCGCGGCTTCTGCAACGCCCCCGTGCCTGACTCAGCGCCCGCGCTACGCACAAACAGGGCCCGGCCTGATGGCCGGACCCTGTTTGAACTGGTAGCGGGGGCAGTCCCCCAAGCACTCCGCTTTGCTCCGTGCAGGGGGTACCCCCATCAAATCCTCAGCGCCCGCGCTACAACGCAAACAGGGCCCGGCCTGATGGCCGGACCCTGTTTGAACTGGTAGCGGGGGCAGGATTTGAACCTGCGACCTCTGGGTTATGAGCCCAGCGAGCTACCGAACTGCTCCACCCCGCGATGCGAGATGTAAGTGTACGGGAGCGGATCGACGCACCCAAACTGGGTCGCCGTCAGATCGGGCAGGGCGCGCCTTCGCAGCATGGACGAATCCAGCCGCAGCCGTCGCAGCGCTCGTGCGACGTCTCCCAGCGCATCTGGGTGCCGCAGTTGAGACAGGGCTCGGTGAGGTCGGCCATGGGCCAACGGTAAGGCCGATTGCGCGACTGGATTCGGTGCCGCGCCGACCTCCGCGCATACACGTCCCGCGGCCATTGTTGCACCCGGCTCCGACACCGGCAGCGCCTCTGAAACCCCTGCAATCTCAGATCATTTCGTGACGTCTTGGCTTGTTTTTCGTCAGTGTGTTCGACTATCATGGAGGCATGGATTCGGTACAGGTGAGCATCGCGGATCGCGTCGCCGCGGCCGTGGGCCTCCTGCGGGTCGCGGCGCACGCGATGCGCTCGGTGACCACTCCGCTCGCCGACGAGATCCGGGCCGTGCACGCAGCCGTCAACGCCCTCCAGGCCCACGAAGCCGACCTGCTTGCCGCCATGGACGCCACGAAGGCGCATGAGTCCGAAGGTTGCGCGTCGGTCGCCACCTGGGCCGCGCGCGAGCTCGTCCAGGACGTGTCGACGACCCGGCAGATGGTGCGCGCAGCCAAGACGATGACTGACCTTCCCTCCATCGGCCAGTCCGCTCATGCCGGTCGTGTGTCGCTCAATCACGTCAATGCGTTGACGTACGCACTCAAGCACGTCGGCCACGAGGAGATCGTCAACGTCGAGGCCGAGCTGAAGGTGCTGGCTGAGGGCCTGCGTCCGGCCGAGCTATTCGAGAAGATGCGCCTGCTCAAGGCCATCGCCCAGCCCGACGAACTGGACGAGGCCTGGCTGCGCGGCATGGACAAGGAAGACATCCAGTGCCTCAGGGTGCTCGATGGCTTCCACCTGAACGGCCACCTCGGCCCCGACGTCGGCGCCAAGCTGCATGCCTTCCTGCGGTCGGCCGCCGTGCCCCGAGATGCCGAGGACGATCGCACCAGCGCGCAGCGTCGCATCGACGGCCTCGATGAACTGCTCACTCAGGCGCTGGGCAACGGGCTGCCGGCCGAGGGTGGGGTTCAACCACAAGTCTCGGTGGTCGTTGACGCCGACACCCTGCGCGATGCGCTCAATGGCAACTCTGCCCATTCGGGCCAGCGGCCACTCGATCTGGACGCCGAACCAGCCGTCCTTGAAGGCTTCGGGCCTATCGGGCCGGCCCTGCTCGCCTACCTCGCGTGGGGTGCCGACCTCACTCCGATTCTCGTGGCCGGCATCAAGGCCAACCGCCAGGTCCTCGACGCCGGCCGAACGCAACGCCTCGCCACCCGGAAACAACGCCAGATCATCCGGTGGCGCCAGAAGGGGCGCTGCGCCAACCCGGGCTGCCACCATCCGATCGGCGAGATCCATCACGTCGTCGACTGGCTCTCCGGCGGCAGGACGGACTTGGACAACCTCGCCGGCCTCTGCCGCAAGTGCCACGCCCTGGTCACCATCGGGAAACTCACGATGACGGGCAGCTGGGACACCGGCTACCTGTGGTCAACATCGCGAGCCGGACCTGGGGGCACCTCCCGCTTGCGGGGGATGGCCCGAACCGGCTGAACTGACAGAATCGCGCGCTTTGTGCCGGCGAACCAAGCGGCAAGGCCAACTCCGGGCGCTGCGCCATAGATGCGATCGAGCCTGAAACATGAGACTTTCCTCATGAGCACCACACCGGCACCCAGCCAGACCACCCGGCCCGCAGGTCCACAAGATCCCTTGGCCAAGCTGATCGCGAAGCGCATTGGACGCGAACCCAATCTCGCGGGCCGCAGCGAGCGCTTCGACCGGATTCAGCGTCCGCTGTGGAGCTTCCTCAACGACTACTACTTCCGGCTCGAAGTCGACGGCTGGGATCGCATCCCGGACGAGCCGTCCCTGCTCATCGGCATCCACTCCGGCGGTTCCCTGACCATGGACGCATGGACGCTCGTCGAGGCCTGGCAGCGCCACTTCGAGGGCCAACGGGTCCTGCACGGCACCGCGCACGACGTGCTCATGGCCGCACCCGGCCTGGGCGACTACTTCCGCGCCGTCGGCGTCATTCCGGCATCGCGGAAAGGTGTGTCAGCGGCATTGGCCACCGGACACGACGTCATCGTCTGGCCCGGCGGCGAGAAAGACGCCATGCGCAACTGGCGCAAGCGTGACCAAGCCGTGCTCGGCGGTCGCAAGGGCTTCGTCCGGCAAGCCATGCGCTCGGGCGTGCCCATCGTTCCGGTGGCCACGGTCGGCGGACACGACACCGTGTTCGTGATTTCCGAAGGAAAGTTCATCGCGAAGTACACGGGCCTGGGCAAGCGGCTCCGCGGCGCGAACATCCCGATCATCGCTGGCTTCCCCTTCCCCCTCGCCGTCGAGATCCTGCCCGCGCACATCCCGCTGCCGGCCAAGATCCGCACCGAGTTCCTCGACCCGATCGAGGTCGACCACGATCCGGCACGGCTCGACGACCAGGACTACGTCGACAAGGTCTACGGCGAGGTCGAGACCGCCATCCAGGGCGGCATGGATCGGCTGGCGGCGAAGCGGAAGTTCCCGATCTTCGGATAACGGGTCCCCCGTGGGCCAGAATGAGCGCGTGGCAGGCAGCGACAACAGCAAAAGCGGATCGGCATCCGACTTCACGCGCACGATTGAAGCGCGACGCGACGGGGTCGTGAACCTCTGGGACTTCCTCGTCAAGGGCGGCATCGCCGACACGACGCGCACGCCGTCGGACATCATCTACACCGGCCGCACCCGCGAGCTCCATCGCTACGTCAAGGCCAAGGGCGTGCGCAGCAAGGGCCTTCCGCTGCTCTTCATCCCACCGCTGGGCTCGCAGTCGTCCTGCTTCGACCTGCGCCGCGGGCTCTCGCTCGCGGGGGACTTCGTCCAGCGCGGACGCCCTACCTACCTCGTCGACTACGGGCCGCTCAAGGGCGAGGACCGCAAGGTCGGCATCGAGCACTTCGTCAACGACGTCATCCCGGACGCCATCCGCAAGGTCTCCGAGGACGCCGGCGGACGCCCGGTCCACATCCTCGGCTGGTCGCTCGGCGGCATCATGGCTCTCACGACGGCCGCCGTCCACGCCGAGCTGCCCATCCAGACCGTCACGATGGTCGGCAGCCCGTTCGACTTCTCCAAGAACCCGACTCTCGCCCCGGTGCGGGCGATCGGCAAGTTCACCGGCGGCCGCCTCCTCGGCACCACCGTGAAGCTCGCGGGTTCCATCCCGGCGCCGATCGTGAGCCTCGGCTTCAAGGCGACCTCGCTGCCGACGTACCTGAAGAAGCCGCGCACGCTCTGGACGCGGCGCAACGACCGCGAGTTCCTGCAGCAGATCGAGGCGGTCGACTCGATCATGAACAACATGCTCGCGTACCCGGGCCGGGCCACCCTGCAGATGTATCACCGGCTGGCGCTGCGGAACGAGATCGCCGCCGGCCACTTCCAGGGCCCGAACGTGTTCGTGGACTTCGCCAACGTGCGCATTCCGGTCCTCAACGCCGCGGGCAAGACGGACGTGCTCGCGCCCATCCCGGCCGTCCAGCACGTCGGCAAGATCCTGCCGAACTCCCCCGACGTTCGCCTGCCCATCGTTCCGGGCGGCCACCTCGGCATGCTCACCGGCACGAAGGCACCCGCGACGACCTGGGTCGAGATCAACAACTTCCTGGCCGACTACGACCGGCGGAAGAAAACGACCTAGGTTTCGTCTACTCGACCACCGGTTTGCGCAGCGGGCGGTCTGGCGGGAGCCGGAGCGTGTTCACGAAGGTCGCGAGCATGTCGTAGTGGCCGACCAGCAGCAGGAACTCGACGACGTCCCGCTCAGTTAGGTGCGTCCGCAATGACGCCCATTCGGCGTCGTTGAGATCACGGTTGGCGACCAGCGCATCGGTGGCCCGCAGCAGCGCGGCCTCGCGCGACGTCCAGCCGGTGGCGCCGGGCCCGTCGGCGACGCGGCCGATCTCCTCTGACGTCAGGCCCGCGCGTTTGCCGAGACGTCGATGATGCTCGGCCTCGTAGTCGCACTGCCGCTGGTTGGCAACGCGCAGGATGACGAGCTCGCTCTCCCGCCGGGGCAGCCTTCCACCGGGCATGAGCTTGCCGGCGAAGTGCAGCCAGCCTCGGAACAGTCCGTGCTGTCGGCCGATGGTCAGGAACAGCAGCGGCGGCTCGGTGCCGATCACCCGTCCGCTGATGCGGGCGAAGCCCCACGCGAGCGGGCCCGCCTCGCGCAGGCTCGGGACCGGTAGACGGCTCATGGCTTGATCTCGCTGCGGGGAGCCTCGGACTTCTTGATCGCCCGCACGAACCCGTCATTCATCCCGCGCATGAGCAGACGGTAGCCGGGCTCGAAGTAGCGCTGCAGCAGGAACAGCAGCCGGATGTCCTGCGAGGTGTAGACCCAATAGGTACCGCGCTCGACGCCCTTCACGATCTGCTTCGCCGCCTTCTCCGGCGTCGCGGCGTGGCCGACGAACGTGTCGCGCAGCTTCGTGAACGAGGTGTTCGACGTGTCGATGCCGGCGACATTGAGCGTCTGGACGAGCCCGGTGTTCACCGCGCCCGGGACGACCAGGCACACGTCGATGCCGTATCTGCGCAGGTCGAAGCGAAGGACCTCGGAGACGCCACGCAGCCCGAACTTGCTTGCGCTGTAGGCCGCGTGCCACGGGAAGCCGGCGATGCCGGCCGCGGACGAAACGTTGACGATCGCTCCGCCGCGGCGCGCCTTCATCATGGGCGGGACGAAGGCCTCGATCACGTGAATGGGGCCCATCAGGTTGACGTCGACGATGGCCTGCCACTGCTTGTGTTCGAGCCGGTCGATCCGTCCCCACGTGGAGATGCCGGCGATGTTCATGACGACGTCAACCGCGTCCACCTGTTCGTGAACCTTCTGGGCAAGGGCCTGGACCGCCTCGAACGACGACACATCGGCCGCCTCGGCCAAGCGGACTTTTCCCCCGGCCGCCTCGATCTCGACCACCGTCGCATCGAGCGCCGGGCCGTTGACGTCGGTCAGGAAGAGCTCGCCGCCCTTGGCGGTCACGGCCAGCGCGGTGGCCTTGCCGATACCGCTCGCCGCCCCGGTGATGAACACCTGGGCGCCGGCCAGGTTGCGACGGCGAATTAGACCCATGGCGGCGGGCTCCTCACTGGCTGCAGCTACTGCAGCGCCTTCTGGGCTTGTCCGATGAGCTCGTTCATCTCGTCGATCTTGTGCTGGTACGTCGCCAGGTCGCCGGCCTTCAGCGCATCCTCTGCCTCGTTGTAGCGCGCGGATGCGTCGGCGAGGTACTCGCTCGGCGTCTTGCCGGCGCCGGGCGTTCCCGTGTCGACCTCCGGCGCGGGCCCGACGTCGCCGTCCTGCAGCTTCAGGGCAACGCGCAGTGCCTCGTCGAGCGTCTGGCCGAATCCGACGTCCTTGCCGAAGGACGCCGCGACGAACTGCAGCACCGGATAGGTGCCCTCGGCAGCCTGCCGCTTGATGTAGACGGGCTGGACGTACAGCAGGCCGTTGCCGACCGGCAGGGTGAGCAGGTTGCCGCGCTGGATGACGGCGTCACTCCCCTGCGAGAACGGCAGCAGCGCCTGCTTGAGGCCCTGGTCGGAGCTGAACTGGTTGGCGATCTGGCTCGGCCCACCCACCTGGGTGTCACTGGGCAGCTGCAGGATCTGCATCTGGCCGTAGCCCTTGTCGGTGGCCTCAGAGTTGACCGAGACGAAGGACGCCAGGTTCTGCCGGCTGTTCGGCAGGTAGACGGTGGTCAGCGAGAAGTAGGGCCCGCCCTTCTGGCCCGGCCGACTGACCGACAGGTAGTACGGCGGCTGCAGCGAGCTGTTCGTGCCGGCCGGGTCCTCCGGGACCTTCCAGCGCTCCTCGCCCTTGTAGAACGTCTGCGCGTCGGTGACGTGATACTCGCGCAGCACGTCGCGCTGGACCTTGAACAGGTCGACCGGGTACCGCAGGTGCTCCAGGAGCGGAGCGCTGACCGCCGAACGCGGCTGGATCACGTCCGGGAACACCTTCATCCACGCCTTGAGCACCGGATCGTGGGTGTCCCACTGGTAGAGGTCGACCGAGCCGTCATACGCGTCCACGACGGCCTTGACCGAGTTGCGGATGTAGTTGACCTGGTCGGTCGGCAGGGCCACCGTCGCCGCACCCTGGGTGAGCGTGTCGTCGGTTGCCTCGCGCAGCGAGCGGTGCTGCGAGTACGGATAGTGGTCGCTGGTCGTGTAGCCGTCGACGATCCACACCACACGTCCGTCGACGACGGCCGGGTACTCGTCGCCGTCGATGGTCAGCCACGGCGCGACCTTCTTGACCCGGTCACGCGGGTGCCGTTCGTACAGGATGCGCGACGCCTGGTTGACCCGGCTGGACAGCACGATGTTCGGCTCGGCGAACTTGAACGCGTAGAGCGTCTTGTTGAACAAGTTGCCGACGGGCACGCCGCCGGTTCCGCCGTAGGTGTTCTGGGTCGCGGCCTTGCCGCCACCGTCCCCACGCGGGATGTCGACCTCGACGGGCGCCGCCCCGGCCGGGCGTCCGACGATCGAGTAGTCCGGCGAGAACTCGCCGAAGTAGATCCGCGGCGGGATCTTGAACTTGAGCTTGCCGACCGGCGGGATGTCCTTCTCCACCCAGACGGGTGCGCCCTGCGGGCCGCGCAGGTTGCCGCGCGCAGCGATGATGCCGTAGCCGTGCGTGTATGCGGTGTGCTCGTTCGCCCAATTGCGCTGCGACGGCTGGAGGCCGGCCAGGTTCAGCTCGCGCGCGCCGATGATGAGGTCCTGCGGCCGCCCGCTGGGGGCACCGCCCGCTTGCGGGGGCTTGTCCAGCTTGTAGCGATCGACGTCGAGGGTCTCGGGCATCGTGTAGTAGCCGCGCACCTGCTGCAGCTGCTCGAAGGCCGGGGCGATGAGCGTCGGGTCGAGCAGGCGGGAGCTGACCCGCGACTCAGCCGAGCGGCTGAGCTCGGCGCCGGTCAAGGACGTCTTCGCCGAATAGCGCTGGGTGGTCGAGTTGGCCACGTCGTACGCGTCCCGCGTCGCCTCGATGTTGCGCGCGATGTAGGGCGCTTCCTTGTCCGGCTCGGACGGCTTGACCTGGAACGACTGCATGACGAACGGCCAGATGCCGCCGATCAGCACGGACGTCAGGATCAGCATGGACAGGCTGATGCCCGGCAAAACCCACGAGCGCATCAGCGCGCCGGCGAAGAACAGCACGGCGCAGACCACCGCCACGCCGACGAGGATGTTCTGCGAGGGGATGCGGGCGTGCGCGTCGGTGTAGCCGATGCCGTCGAAGAGACTGGACGGCTCGACCGCCAGGGCGAACCGGTGCAGCCAGTACGAGAAGCCACGGATCAGCACGCCGAACCCGAGCAGCACCAGCAGGTGCACCTGCGCCCCACGGGCCAGGTTGGGGCCGCCACCCCCGAGACGGATGGCGCCGAAGATGTAGTGGACGAATGCGGCCACCAGCACCGAGATGACGATGATCGCGAACAGGTAGGACGCGACGAACTGCAACCACGGGAAGTCGAACATGAAGAACCCGACGTCCTTGTGGAACTGCGGGTCGCGGATGCCGAAGCGGCCACCGTGGCGCCACAGCTGGAAGGTGTCCCAGTGGCTTGCGCTCACCGAGCCGGCGAAGAGGGTCAGCGCGAGCCCGATCACCAGGACGACGGGTCGAACGATGGGAACCAGGGCCACGCGGTAGCGGAAGGCGGGATCGTCGCGGCGGGTCGGCAGGACGTCCGGGCGCAGGCGCCAGGCGATGACTCCGTTCAGCAGGACGAGGCCGGCGAACAGCCCGCCGAGCACCACGAACAGGAGGACCTTCGTCACCAGCACGGTCGAGAAGACGCTGCCGTACCCCACCGAGCGGTACCACAGCCGATCAGTCCAGATGTTCGTGAAGATCGAACCGATGAACAGCAGCGTGGCCAGCGTGACGAGCGTCGGGACGAGGACGCGTCGGCGCCGGTCGAAGGCTGGCCCACGCGGCGGGGATGGCCGGCCGGGTACGCCGAAGATGCCGCTCATGGGTGGAGCCTACTTAGGGGGCTCACACTGCGGGACCTTTGCGTTCGGATCCTTTGCCAGCGCACCCACCGACTTGATCGCGCTGTCGAGGGTGTCGATGCGCACGAGGCGCATGCCGTGGGCCCGGCCGTGGCGATCGGCGTCGAGCGCCGCGTCGGCACAGTTGGCGGCCGGGACGAGGAAGACAGTGGCTCCGCTCTGCGCCGCGCCGACCAACTTCTGCCGCACTCCGCCGATCGGTCCGACCGCGCCGTCGAGCTCGATCGTGCCCGTGCCCGCGATGTGCCGGCCGCCGGTGAGCGAGCCCGGCGTCAGCCGGTCGTAGATCGCTACCGCGAACATGGCGCCGGCGCTCGAGCCGCCGATCTGCGAGCCGGTGTGAAAGTCGATCTTGAACGGGATCTTCGGCGTGGCCATCGTGATGCCGATGCGTGCGCGCTTGCGATCGTCTGGGTTCGCGGCCGCCGTCAGCTTCACCGTGTGCAGCTGGCTGTCGCGGCGATAGGTGATCGCGATGTGGTCGCCGGGCTTCTTGATGCCGATGGCGGTGAAGGCGTCGAGAGACGACTTCATCCGCTCGCCGTTGATCTTGACCAGCACGTCGCCGGGCTCGAGCTTGCCGGCGGCCGGATAGCCCTTGGTGACATCCCGGACGACCGGGACGATTGGCACCTTGTAGCCGGCGGCCCGGACGGCGGCCACGCGGGCGGAGTACTGCGCGGACGTGAAGAGCAGGTGGGACACCTTCTGCGAGTCCTTGGCCGATTCGCCTTCGGGGTAGATCGCCCGCCGCCGGATGACCTCCTTGCCAGGCGTGAAGTAGGCGACGATCGCCTCCACCAGCGACAGGTGCGCCTCCGGCCGCGTGACCGCGACGGTCGTGAAGTCGATCGCCCCGCTCGTCTTGTAGGTCTTCACCTTCTTCGAGAACGTGATCATCGGCTTGCCGTCGAACCGGCCGAGCGTGTTGAAGGCGAGCGACGGCGACAGCACGACGTAGGGGACGGGCAGCAGCAGAGTCACGCACACGAGCGTGATGAGCGACAGGGAGCCGACCAGCAGCGAGAGATAGCGCCGCCCAACCCGCGCGGACTCAGGCGCCATGGACCCAGGCCGTCTCGCCGTCGACGAACGTCTCGTGCTTCCAGATCGGCACTTCCGCCTTGAGGTCGTCGATCAGCAACCGAGCCGCGGCGAATGCCTCGGCCCGGTGCGCGGCCGAGGCCGCCACGACGACCGCAAGGTCGCCAACCGCCAGCTCACCGACGCGATGCACCGCGGCCACGGCGATTGCGCCGCCGTCGGTCGCCACCCGCTCGGCCACCGTCCGAAGCTGCTCAAGCGCGGTCGGGTGGCTGCTGTAGTCGAGCCGGACCACCTCGGCATCGGGGTCGACGGACGGGTCCACGTCACGCACTGTCCCGACGAACACGGCTGTCCCGCCGGCCGCCGGATCCTGGACAGCCCGGAACACCTCGTCCACGCTCAAGGGCGTGTCACGGATGTCAGCTAGGCGGACTCGGGACGGCACCCGGACAAACTACTTCACGAAATCAACGATGATCCGCACGACGTCTTCGGGCGCCTCGACCGGTGCGCTGTGGCCCGCATTCTGGATGATCTCGGGTGTCAGGCCGGCATTGCGGTAGACGGCGACATTGGCCGCTGTCGGCGTTCGGGTGTCAAGGCCTCCCCAGATCACTTTCACCGGCTTGCCCAGCTGTGCCAGCTGGAGCGCCATCGGGCGCTTGGCGTTCATCTCGGTCACGGCCGTCGAAGCGCAGACGCCGCGCTGGATCATCGGCTTGAGCGACCGGTAGGCGAACTGCGGGACCTCGTAGTTGCTCGCGAACGCGGTCTGCAGGGAGGACTTCGTCAGGGCGTCGACGGCGCGGAGGCGATCGACGGCCGGCCCGACGATGGGCCAGCAGGCGGCGTCCTGCAACTTGGTGTGCGTGAAGAGGCCGGGTCCGCCGGGCGAGTCGATCACGACGATCCGGTCGACGAGATCAGGCTCACGCTGGGCCACCGACGTTGCCACAGCGCCGCCCATCGAGTGGCCGACGAGGACGACGTGGTTCGCCTTGAGCGCGGCGAGCGCACGGGTCACTGCGAGCGACTGACCCTGGAGGCCGTACGCGTCAGAGTCGAGCGGCGACTCCGAGCCGCCATGGCCGACAAGGTCGATGGCAATGACCTTGCGTCCGGTCTGCTCGGCGAGCTTTGGCGCGACGTCTCCCCACCACTCGATCGAGGACGCAAAGCCGTGTAACAGAACGATCGCGCCCTCGGCGGAGTCCGGCCCGTACTCGCGCACGTTGACGTCCGGACCGGTGATGCTCACGACACGCCCGCCCCCGAACGTGGTGGCCTCCCGCACCTGCCGGGAGACGAACCAGGCGTTGACGAGCATCGCGATGACGATGATCACCAACAGTTTGGTCAGTTTTCGCACGTCCTGAGGCTAGTCGCTGGATGTGGGCCCGCTCGTTAGGCTGGCTGCATGGCGGACGACATCGAGCCCGGCAGCACTCCAGACGGCGGCCAGGACCCGTTCAAGGGCACCCCGATGGAGGGCCTGTTCAGCGCGCTGGGCGGCGGCGCTGGCGGCGCCGCGATGCCCGATCTCGGCGTCCTCTTCGGCCAGATGCAGCACATGTTCCAGCCGCACGACGGGCCCATCAACTTCGCCATGGCGCGCGACGTGGCGCGGCAGGCCGTGGCGGCCGCCGGGCCGGATCCGTCGCCGCACTCGGGCCAGTCCGGTGCCGTCAACGACGCCGTGCAGCTGTCCGAGGGCTGGCTGGATCGAGCCACCTCCATTCCGGCCGGCGCGACTTCGGCAGTCGCGTGGAGCCGCGCGGACTGGATCGACCAGACGTCCGAGACCTGGCGCAGCCTGATCGAGCCCATCGCCACGCACGTCATCGGCGCCATGGGCGAAGCCCTGCCGGACGAAGCCAAGGCTATGGCCGGCCCGCTGGTCGGCATGCTGACGCAGGTCGGCGGCGCCATCTTCGGCCAGCAGATCGGGCAGGCGCTGGCCGGCCTGGCCGGCGAGGTCCTCTCGTCGACCGACATCGGCCTGCCGCTCGGCCCCGAGCGCGTGGCCGTCATCCTGCCGACCAACGTCACGGCGTTCGGCGAGGGGCTCGAGCACCGCCCGGCCGACGTCCTGCTCTACGTGACGCTGCGCGAGTGTGCGCACCTCCGGCTCTTCCAGCACGCGCCGTGGCTGCGCGGCGCCGTGCTCAGCGCCATCGAGGACTTCGCCCGCAACACGCGCATCGACATGTCCGGCATCGAGGAGAAGATCGCCGGCCTCGATCCAACGCAGCTCGGGTCGGCGATGGAGTCCGGGCTGTTCGAGCCCCAGCGGACGCCCGAGCAGCAGGCCGCCGTCGACCGGCTCGAGACCCTGCTCGCGTTCATCGAGGGCTGGGTCGACGAGGTCGTCGATCAGGCGACTCGCGACGTGATGCCGGCCGCGGCCGCACTCTCCGAGGCGATGCGGCGGCGGCGTGCCGCAGGAGGCCCGGCCGAGCAAACCTTCGCCTCGCTCGTCGGCCTTGAGCTCCGGCCGCGCCGGCTGCGCGATGCCGCGACGCTCTGGGCCGCGTTGCGCGACCGCTTCGGCGCCGAGGCGCGCGACACCGTGTGGACTCATCCGGACCTGATGCCCAGCGCAGCTGACCTTGACGATCCGCTCGGCTTCACGCCGCAGTCGGAGCATGCAGACACCGACTGGGACGACGCCTTGGGCAAGCTGCTCGGCGCCGAGACTGACCCCGACGAATGAGTGGGGGTACCGCCCGCTGGCACGCTGGCTCCGGCCAGCGGGGGCTGCACGCCGACGCGCAGCGCGTGCTGGCGGCGTGGGCGGCCCCCGATGCGGACCAGGAGTCGCTGCGGCAGGCTTATCTCGCGCACCTGGACGCGCAACCGGAGGGCATGTACCGGCACTGCCAGCCGGATCATCTCACCAGCAGCTCGCTCATCGCGCGGCGTCGCGCCGGGTTCGACGAAGTACTTCTGGTCCTGCACTCCAAGGCCGGCAAGTGGCTGCAGACGGGCGGGCACTGCGAGCCGGACGACGCCACGCTCACCGACGCGGCACTGCGCGAGGCACGCGAGGAGTCGGGCCTCGAAGGGCTGACGGTCGATCCGATCCCGCTGCGGCTGTCACGGCACGCCGTCCCGTTCTGCGGCGACGGTGGGCATCACCTCGACGTGCAGTTCCTCGTCCTCGCGCCAGCGGACAGCAAGCTCGCGATCGCCGCCGGCGAGGACGACGCCCAGTGGTTTGCGCTGGACCCGGCCGCCGCGCCGGAACCGACCGACCAGGACGTGCGCGACCTCATCGCTGCCGCCAGGTCACGCCTTCCAGAAATCCCCTAGCCCGCTCGGTGTGGGGGAAGTCAGCCAGCAGCGCGTGGAACCGCGCGCTGTGGTTGGCCTCGATCAGATGCGCCAGCTCGTGCAGGAGCACGTAGTCGATGACCCACAGCGGCATGCCCTGCATCCGGTCGGAGAGCCGGATGGTGCGGTCGTCCGATGAGCACGACCCCCAGCGCCGGGCCTGGTTCGTCACCCAGCGGACGCTGGCCGGCTGGGCCCGGCCCTCCAGCCACTGGCGGCTGAGCGTCAGCGCGCGGTCCATCAGCTCGCCGTCGGTGAGGCTGGCTTCCTTGCGGCGGATGCTGGCGACCAGGCTCTCGACGTGTGCCGCCTCCTCCGCCTCGCTGAGGTGGGCGGGCATCAGGACGACGATCTTGTTGCCGTCCCGGTACGCCTTGACGGTCCGTTTTCGCCGTGTACTGCGCCGAATTTCCACGTCGTCCACGCCCCTCACGGTATCCCCGCACGTCAACGCCCCTGCGGCGGCACGGCGCGTCCCCGTTCGTCCACCGGCTGTCCACCGGCTGTCCACATCCACGCCCGGCGATCCCCACAGCTTGTCCCCAGGGTTATCCACAGGGGTGGATATCAATATTGCGAAAACGGTTGACCCGCGCTCAGCGCGGCCCCTACGTTGGCCGCGAATCGGGCTCCTGGCCGGGCCCGCAGGGGAAGGCAGGCCCGGCCGGGGCTCGTCCAATGAGGAGAGAAACCATGGCGGAAACCTGGAGTGGCGAGTTCTACTGCGTGAAGTGCAAGGCCAAGCGCGAAGCCACCGGCGAGATCCACGTCAGCGACAAGGGCACCAAGATGGCGAAAGGCGTCTGTCCGGTGTGCTCGACCAAGCTCAACCGGATCCTCGGCAGGGCGTAACACCTGAGGTGACGTGTGGATGGCCGGCTCGCACGCCGGCCATTCGTTCGTCACAGTGGCCCGGTGAGACCTGCGGTCCGGCCGGGAGCAGCGCTGTTGCGGCGTGACGCCAAACATCTGCAAGTGGGTACGAACCCGGGCATCGTCATTCGTGACCGCCCCGGCTTGTACCCACTTCTGCTGTCCTTGGACGGCCTGCGCGACCTCGAGTCGCTGAGCCGGAACGCCCGGCGGGAGATCCCGGAGCTGACCCTCGACGTCGGCGACGCCCTGGCGCCGCTCCTTGAGGCGGGCGCCATCGTCGACCTGCAGGGCGGTCGCGCCCGGCCATCACTGCGCGTCGAGCTCGCGCACGACGGGCCGAGCGCGCCACTCGCCCGCGACGCCGGAGCGTTGCTGAAGACCATCGGCGTCCGCGTCGGGCCCGATGCAGACCTGCTCGTCGTCCTCTCCTCCGGAGAGCCCCACCGCGCCGCGCTGGCCGACATCACCCGGTCCGGCACCGCCCACCTCGTGGTGGTCCAGGAGGCCGACACGGTCCGCATCGGCCCGCTGGTCGTTCCGGGCATGACGCCGTGCGTCAACTGCGCGGACCTGCATCGCGCCGCCTGGGACCCGAGTTGGCCGGCCCTGGTCCCGCAGTTCGGCCGCAGCATCCCGAGCGCGGTCCCGCCCCTCGCCGGCCACACCGCAGTCACCGAGATCGCGGCCGCATGCCTCGAGTTCGCCGAGGCGGCGGACGCTCCGGCCGGCACCGCGGCCCGCACCGTGCGGGCCATCGTCGCGGTCGGGCCCGATCGCACCGTGCGGACGCTGGGCGAGCCGGCGTTCCACCCACGCTGCTGCTGTTCCCTGCTCACTGGCGGTGCCTGACTACGCTGGACACATGGCCGAGCCGGATCCCCCGCCAGCGCGACGCGGCCGCAGTCGCAATGAGCCCGCCGCCTCGCTGCCGGTCAACGCCCTCGCCCGCGGCATGAAGCTGGCCGCGCTCCCGGTCGGCTTCGCCGGACGCACGACACTCGGCGTCGGCAAGCGGCTCGCGGGCGCCCCTGCCGAGGCCGTCCTCCTCGAAGTGCAGCGGCGCACCGCCGACCAGCTGTTCAGCGTCCTCGGCCAGCTCAAGGGCGGCGCCATGAAGTTCGGCCAGGCGATGAGCATCTTCGAGGCCGCTCTGCCGGACGAGATCGCCAAGCCCTATCGCGAGACGCTCCGCAAGCTGCAGGATGCGGCGCCGCCCATGCCGCCGAGCGTCGTCCATCGCGTGATGGCACAGGAGTTCGGTGACGCGTGGCGCGACCAGTTCCCCACGTTCGAGGACGTCCCCGCGGCGGCCGCGTCCATCGGCCAGGTGCATCGCGCCATGTGGCAGGACCCCGACGGCGGCGAGCCGGTCGAGGTGGCCGTCAAGCTGCAGTACCCGGGAGCCGGCCGTGCCCTGCGTTCGGATCTGCGTCAGCTGGCCCGGCTCGGGCGCATCTTCGGCATGATCGCGCCGGCGGTCGACGTCCAAGGGCTCATCGAGGAGCTGCAGGCCCGCGTCGTCGAGGAGCTGGACTACCGCCAGGAGGCGGAGAACCAGAACACGTTCGCCGATGCGTTCGCCGACGATCCCGACATCGTCATCCCCCGGGCGATCGCCGCCACCGATCAGGCACTCGTCACGACCTGGCTCGAATCGAAGGGCTCGCTGGCCGACATCATCGCCGACGGCACGCAGGAGGAGCGCGACCACTTCGGCAGCCTGTACATCCACTTCCTGTTCACCGGCCCCGTTCGGGCCGGGCTGCTGCACGCCGACCCACACCCGGGCAACTACCGCATCCTCGAAAGCGGTCAGCTCGGCGTCGTCGACTTCGGAGCCGTCGACCGCCTGCCGAATGGCGTCCCGGCCGAGCTCGGCCGCCTGATTCGCATCGCCGCCGACGGCGACCATGACGAGCTGGAAACCGCCTTGCGCGAGCTCGGTTTCCTGCGGCCGAATGCGCACATCAGTCCCGAGGCGATCGGCCGCTACGTCGGCCCGCTCGTCGAGCCGGCGCGAACGGCGGAGTTCACCTTCAACCGCGAGTGGATTCGCGCCAAGGTCGCCCACGTCAGCGCCCCGACGGCCGACGGCATGGGCACGTCGCTGCGCATCAATCTCCCGCGCGAGTACGTGCTGCTCCACCGTGTCGGCGTCGGTGGCGTCGGCGTGCTCTGCCAGCTCGGCGCCACGGTCCGCGTACCGGAAGTACTGGCTGAGTCACTGCCCGGATTCGCTCGCTAGACCCGCCGCGACCGTGGCGCGGACGACCGCCCGTCACCACTTCCGGCTACGCGGGAGGCCTTCTTTCGTGGCGCCACGAGCGGCGAGGATTCGCAAGGCGCTGCCCGGCGCCCACGACTCTGCACGAAGAAGGGGTGGCAGTTGCCCACGTCGAATCGCAGGTTCGAACGGAAGCTCGCGAGACAACGAACGGCACTGGCGAAGTCAGGGATGGAAGCCGGCAACCACCGCTGGCTGGTCAAATCCGTGCGCCGCACCCTGTGGCCGTTCGTCCGTTCGTTCTTCTATGTGCAGCAACGGCAGCTGGCGACGCAGGAAGTTGAGATCCGGCAGCTGGGCAAGGCGGTGCAAGCGTCAGCGGCACACACCGAATCCGGCCTGGCGGAAGTCCTTCAGCAGTTCGGACACCTACGACTCGCCGGCAACGACCGCCAGGACCGACTCGCCATAGCGCTCGATCTTGCTGGCGCCGATGCCCGGCATGCGCAGCAGCGCCGTGGCATCGGTAGGTCGATGCTGCGCGAGAGCAGCAAGCGTGGCATCGGTGAAGACGACGAAGGCGGGGACGCTCGCCCGGCCTGCCTCCGCCAGCCGCCACGCCTTGAGACGTTCGAACAGCGCCCGGTCGGCGTCGCTGAGCGACTCGACGGCTGCGGGGACCTTCTTCCGGACCTTGGACCGGGCCTGGCTGCGCTGTTCGGCCGGCAGGATCGGGTCGAGGAAGCGGGAGGCACGGCCGCGCCAGGTGACGCTCAGGTGCTTGCGGGCGCGTGTGACGCCGACGTAGAACAGCCGGCGCTCCTCCTCGACCTCGGCGGGTGTCTCGGCGAGCGAGAACGGGAGGCGGCCCTCGCGGACGCCCGCGCAGAACACGGCGTCCCACTCGAGGCCCTTGGCCGCGTGCAGGGTGGCGAGGACGACGCCGTCGCTCACTGGCGCGTGGGCATGGTCGGCCCGATGCGCGAGCTCGGTGATGAAGGCCTGCATACTCCCGCCCTCCGGCATGGCGTCAGCCATCGAGACCAGCGCACGCAGCGACTCCCACCGATCGCGCACGGCACCCGCGCCGTGCGGCGGCTCGTCGGTGTAGCCCATGCTCGACAGGACGGCCCGAACCTCGGAGACCAGCGGACCGTCGTCGGCTGCCGCGGCCCGTGCGGAAGCGCGCAACAGCGCCACGGCCTGCCGCACCTCGGCCCGCTGGAAGAACCCCTCGACGCCGCGCAGCGTGTAGGGAATCTCGGCCTCGCCCAGCGCCTCCTGGAGCGGCTCGGCTTGGGCGTTGATGCGGAACAGCACGGCCATGCTGGACCAGGGCAGGCCCCTCTGGTTCAGCCGCGCCAGCTCGGCGGCGATGGCGCGCGCTTCGGCACCGTCGTCGGAGTACGCCATGAACCGCGGCGGCTCCCCCGCCGGAGACTGGGCGGTCAGCTGGACGCCCTCGGCCGTCCGCGGGAACACGGCGTTGGCGACGCCCACGATCTGCGGCGTCGACCGGTAGTTGCGGACGAGCTCGATGCGCTCGGCGTCGGGGTACTTGCGGGTGAAGCCGGTGAGCGCGGCCGGCGAGGCGCCGGCGAAGGTGTAGATGGTCTGGCGTGGGTCGCCGACCACGCAGATCTCGTCGCGGCCGCCGAGCCACAGGTCGAGCAGCGTCGCCTGCAGCGGGTTGACGTCCTGGAACTCGTCGACGACAAGCCAGCGGTACTGGCGACGGACCTGTGCCGCGGCGCGCTCGTCGTCGGCCAGGATTGCCGCCGTGATGAGCAGAATGTCCTCCATGTCGATGCGGCCGCGCTCACGCTTGACTTCCTCGTAGGCCGCCATGACCGTGCCCACCGTCCCGGGCTCCAGGTCGCCGACCTCGCGGCGCGCCCGCGCGGCGGCCGCGGCGTAGTCGGCCGGGCGGATGTTGCTGACCTTGGCCCATTCGATCTCGGACGACAGGTCGCGCAGCATGCTCTGGTCGGCGCGGATGCCGATGCGCCGGGTGGCGTCGGCCACGAGCGGGAACTTGGACTTGACGATCTCGGGGAACTCCGTGCCGTAGACCTGTGGCCAGAAGTAGCGGGCCTGCCGCAGCGACGCTGAGTGGAAGGTTCGGGCCTGGACGCCGGCCGCGCCCAACGCAGCCAGCCGGGACCGCATCTCGCCGGCGGCGCGCGTGGTGAAGGTGACGGCGAGCACCTCGGATGGCCGGTAGATGCCGGTGGCGACGCCGTAGGCGATGCGATGCGTGATGGCCCGCGTCTTGCCCGTGCCCGCACCGGCGATGACGCAGACCGGGCCGCGCAGCGTGGTGGCGACCGCGCGCTGCTCGGGGTCGAGGTTCGCCAGCAGCGCCTCGGCATCGGGTGGGGTCACGCCGTCAGGTTAGTTGGGAGCACCGACGAGTCTTGCGGCATGCCACGGCTAACCATCCAAATCGGGGAGTGGCGCGTGGTTGCGAGCGGGAACTGTGGGCAACGGGCCTTTTGGGGGCCCGTTGTCCACAATTCACCGCGTACGGGAGCCTGCGGACGCGTCCGGGCCACGCTGGCGACGGATCTTTAGGCGTTTGTGCGGCTATGACGGCCTAAACGTCGGTACTTCGGTGCCGGAACGCAAGAACATCGATAGTTGGAACTGCGAGCGTTCAGGGACGGGTCTAGTCGCCGGAGATCTCGCCCTGGTGCCAGCGCTGGACCAGCCAGCGCGAGATCGACACTGACGGCGGGAGCAGGAGCTCGCCGGAGGCGGTGAGCTCGGTGATCTCGTCCCGCGTGAACCAGCGGGCCTCCTCCAGCTCGTCGCCGTCGACGGTGATGTCGACGCTCTCGGCGATGCCGTGGAAGCCGAGCATGAGGCTGGATGGAAACGGCCACGGCTGGCTGCCGGCGTACTCAACCGGCCCGACGACGACGCCCACCTCCTCCATGACCTCCCGACGCACCGCGTCGACGACCGACTCCCCCGGCTCGACGAAGCCGGCGAGGGTGGAGAAGTAGCCGGCCGGCCAGCGTGGCTGCCGGCCGAGGATGGCGCGCCCGCCCTGGTCTGCACTGACACCATCGGTGATGAGCATGATGACGGCCGGGTCGGTGCGCGGGAAGTGCTCGGTGCCGCACGACGGGCACATCCGCGAATGGCCAGCCTTGATGACGTCGGTGGCCGCACCGCATCGCGCGCAGAACCGGTGCGTCTGGTGCCAGCGGGCCAGGCCGACCGCGTGGACGGCGAGCGAGGCGTCTTCGGGAGCGATCGTGGGGCCGATGAACCGCAGGCTCTGGGGTTCGAGCTCGTCCGGGATGCGGTCGACGATGACGGCCGCATGGCCGACACCGTCACGCAGGCCGAGGAAGACCCACAACCCGTCCGGCGCGTCGTCGACATCCACCCAGCGGATGCCCTGCCCGGCGTGCGAGGCGATGTGCTCGCCGCCGACGACCATGACCCGAAGCCCCCGGTTGCGCCAGGCGTCGTCGCGGCGCAGATGGGCCGCCCGCTCGTGCTGGGTCTCCTCGAAGGCGTACCTCACGGAGCAAGACTAGGCGTCGAGGCGTTGCGCGATGAGGATGGCGATGTCGTCCTCGGCATCCCGGTCGCCGACGACCTCGGTGAGAACGCTGATGCATCCCATCTCCGGATCGTCGAATTCCGACAGGGCTTCGGACACCTTGGCGATGTTCTCCTCGATGACGTCGCTGTCCGCGGCCGGATGCCGTCGCTCGACGAGGCCGTCGGTGAACAGGCAGAAGTAGCCGCCGGGAGCGATGTCGACGGTGGTGGTGTGCCGTTGGGTGTGGAAGTCGACGCCGATGACGCGATCGGTCGGCATGGTGATCCGCTGGGCGGGTCGGCCCACGGCGCCGACCAGTGGCGGAAAGTGGCCCGCGCTGCTGAAGCTCCACTCGAGATAGGGCGGCTCGGTGATGCCGAGGACGACGGTGGCCAGCACGTCCGGCTCGAAATGGCACACCTCTCGATCGAGGCGACTCAACACGTCGGCCGGATTGTCCGCGTCGAGGGCGTAGGCCCGAAGGGCGCTGCGCAGGCGTCCCATGACGATCGCGGACTCGAGGCCGTGGCCGGCGACGTCGCCCATGACGACGACCAGCCGGTCGTCCGGCAGCGGGAAGACGTCGTACCAGTCGCCACCCAGGTCGCCGCTGGCCGGCACGTAGCGAGCCGCCATCGCAAACTCGGGCGGGACTGTCAGGGCACCTGGGAGCAGGCTGCGCTGGAGCGTCAGCGCGGCGGTCTGCTCCGCCCGCTCGATGCCTTCGCGCAAGGAGTCAGCGAGCTCGCGGGCGAGCTCGGTCAGCTTCCGCTTGTCCGCGTTCGTGATGTCACGCTCGCGGAGATACCCGGCGTGGAGCACTCCGAGCAGCTCGCTGTCCTGGATGACCGGGACACCCAGCAATGTCTGCAAGCCGTGATCGATGAGCACCGGGTTGACGACGCGGGACGGCGTGACGTCGGCGAGGACGACGGGCTGGCGGCTCTGCGCCACGCGGCCGGCGAAGCCCGCGCCAATGGGCACATGCCGTGCGCCCATCAGCGTACGGTCGAGCCCGACCGTCCCGGAAACCTCGAGGACGGTCCGGGTCGAATCGATCAGCAGCAGCGTCGCGGTGTCGGCTTCCATGTCCTTGCGGACGCGCCGGAGAAACCGGGCCGCGCCGGGAAAGGACTCGGCCGCGATACCGGGAGACGCTCCCGCGGCGCGATCGATCATGCTGGTGTGGTCCTCCGTGGCCTAGTCTCCACGATCTGATCGCACCGGGGACGCGAATCGGCGAAGGTGTGCTTCGTCAGTCACCTCGGCAGAGTCACGCGCACCGGACCGGGACCGACCACCGGATCATTCGGCCCCGAACGCCACAACTCGCGGCCGGCCTTGCCGCCAGGCTCGTCATCCAGCACGACGACCAGGGCGCGCGATGTCTGCCTCGCTGTACACACGTGATCGCGCCCGTACATCAATTCGCTCGCGTTGAGGCCCGAGACGCACCAGCGCTGGTGACGGCGTTCCAGTTCGAGCGCAATGGCAGCAGCAGTCGGCCATGCGCCCGGGCTGTCGGCCTTCAGGTCGATCAGGCGCGCATCAGCCAGGCGCTGGATCGTCGACGCAGCCGCTGGATACGTCGACGGTGGCGAAATGGTCCGCAGGAGTGGCTCGCGTGCACCGAGAACGAGGAAGAACGACGCAACGACGAGCGCGAGTGCACCCATGGCGATGCGCGTGCCGGCCCACGTTCCAAGCATCGAGCGGATCCGAAGGATCAGGTGAACCACAACCGCGACCACGAAGATCAGGGGCACCACCTGGTAGAACCGACCCACGTAGCTGAACGTCGTCCACGGATCGAGGGCATCGACTCCGCGAGCGAGGTAGTAGAAGAACAGCGCGGTCTCGAGCGCGACGGCGACATGCAGCGACAGGAACAGCCTTCGCCGATCACGCGCCCGCTCGGTCACAAGCAGAATCAACCCGATGACGCCTGCGATCGCCAAGTGCCGCAGCCGGAGATCCGTCCCATTGATCGTCTTGATCCAGAAGGCGAACAGGTCAGCGAAGTCGCGGGGTGCCCGCTCGGCGTGAAGCCCGTAGTGAAAGTAGAGCGGCCACTCACCGGGGAAATGCAGGATGAGGTCAAGCAGCATGGGCAGCCCGAAGATCCCGGCAATGCCGGCACCTGCCCACAGCGCACGGCGATGCTGCGCCGCCTCGGCGCGTATTCCGTTTCGATGCCCCACCCACCACGCCGCAGCGGCAACGAGTGTGGTCGCGCCCACGAAGAGCAGGAAGCTGGCGTGTCCGTGCACGAGCGTGGCGCTCGCGGCCACGTAGAACGGGATGGTCCCCGTGTAACCCGCGGCCACGGTTGCGGCCGCGACCACGAAGACCAGGAATGCCGTCACGTAGAGGTTCGGGAACCAGTCGTTGCCCACCGCGCCGACCTTTGCCGTGAATGCGAAGGCCATCGCACCGGCCACCAGCGCCGCGGCCCCAGAGCTGGTCGCAAGACGCACCAGGACCGCGACAGCGGCAACAGCTGCAACGCAGATCATTTGAACGGCCATGATCGAGCCGTTGTACGGCCCCGGCACCAGTCCAAGAAGGTCGTGGAAGACCTTCTCCCCGAACGCCTCGACATAGAAGTAGACCGGCCCGGGGTGGTGGAAGCCCACCCGCGAGTAGTTGCCGACCAACTGGTCGAGGTGCTCGGCGCGCAAGACCGAAAGGCCGTTGATGGCCGCGTCGCCCCACGCATTGAACTGACCGGAGAAATTCGCGCGTTGAACCCAGAAGACGAGCGCTAGAACGATCGCGAAAGGGCCCCAGAAGTACGGCCAGTCGGCACTGCGCGTCGACGCTTGTTCGTCGGCGGTGATGTCGTTGGGCACGGCGTTCCTCTCATGACGGCCAGAGGCCCGAAAGTCTACGGAAACGCGTTGGGGCGAGCGCGGCCGGTCGTCACGCCGGCGAGCCAGATCGGGCCGGTTGCTCCAGGACGAGCCGCTCCAGCTCCGGCCGGCCGGGCAGGTCGCCGAACCGCTGCACCTCGCCGAGCCGGACGTAGTAGAAGGCGCCGCGGACGTCCGACGGGTCGAGGCCGTTCATCTCGGCCCAAGCCAAGCGGTACACGGCGAGCTGGAGCGGATCGGCCGACGCCGAACGGTTGGTCTTCCAGTCGACGACCTCCCAGCGGTCTCCGTCGCGGAACACGGCGTCAATGCGACCCACCACCTGCTGCCCCGCGAGGACGATGGAGAACGGCGCCTCGATCGCGACCGGCGAGAGGTCGCCGTACGGCCCGGCTCGGAACCGATCGATGACGTCGGCCAGGTCGAGGTCCGACGCGAGGTCGACGTCGCCCCGTCCGGGCAGGTCGGTGGGATCGAGCAGGACCTGCTGGCCGTAGTGCGCCTCGACCCAGGCGTGGAACCGCGTGCCCAGGCGGGCGGCGGCCGACGGTTGCCGCGGCATCGGCCGGGCGAGTTGCCGGGCAAACGCGTCGGCATCGGCCACGAGCCCGAGCACGGACGTCGTCGACAGCGCTGCCGGCAGCTCGATCTCGAGCGGCGCGGCCAGCCGATCGTGCCCGGCGCGCAACGCTTCGATCTCGGCGTCGAGCTCAGCGAGGATGGTCGACTCGGCATCGCGGTCGATGGTGCGCGGCTCCGTGGCGGCCCCGGTGGCGATCGCCGCCCGGACGAGCTCGGCAGCGGCTCGCCGCGCGGGCAACGCGCCGGGCGGACGCGGCCAGGCGATGGGCTCGCGCTGCAGCTCCGGGTTGGGCGGTCCGCTCGGCGGCTCGGCCCACACCAGCACCCGGTGGCCGAGCTCGCGCACACCCTCGTGCATCGTCTCCAGGAACGTCGACGGCTTGAGCGGGTTCTTCTGGTCGCGGCCCCACCAGTGGCCGCTCAGGTGCAGCGCCCGACGGGCGCGGGTGCAGGCGACGTAGCCGAGCCGGACCTCCTCCATGTACTCGTCGGCCTGGAACCCGGCGATGAGGTCCTGCAGGTCGGCGCGCGTCCATCCCTGCAGGACCGGGAGGACGTTCGCGTCGCCGCGCAACGGGTAGGGGAATCCCTTGGGATTGGACGTCCAGCGGTCGCGGCCCTGCGCCGACGGGAACTGGCCGCCCACGACGAAGGGCAGGAACACGCGGTCCCATTCGAGGCCCTTGGCCGCGTGGATCGTGAGGACCTGGACGGCCCCGGGCCGGGCCCGGGCGGGAACCTCGAGCCCTTGGCCCTGCTCGTCCTCGGCACGCAGGTAGGCGAGGAAGCCGACGAGCGAATCGGTGCCCTCTCGCCCGCCGACGTCGCCGGCGACGTCGACCAGAGCAGCGAGGTCGTCGGCCGCGCCGGTGCCGAGGAGGCGGGTCTCGATGTCGAGGTCGAGCAACCGGATGGCCAGGCCGGCCCGGTCGGCCACCGACGACCCGGTGCTCTGCCGCATGGTGCGCAGGATGCGGGCCACCTCGGCAAACCGCGCACGGGCCTCGTCGGAGTACTCGGCCAGGCCCGGGTCTTCGACCGCGTCGCTGAGCGAGACGATCTCGGTGGGGTCGACACCGGCGACCGCGTCCGACAGCCGGCCAGCCAGAGTCTCGTCGGACTCGAGCTGGACCGCGCGAGCCAGGAACCCGGCGCGGTCACCCAGCAGCGCCAGGTCGCGCGGGCCGATGCGGAATCGCTCGCCGGCCAGCAGCCGCAGCATGGCCGGATTGGCCGTGGCGTCGGCAGTGAGCTCGAGCAGGCTAACGACATCGACGACGTGCGGCAGGCTCAGCAGCCCGGCGAGCCCGACGACTTCGGCATCGACGCCCCGCGCCCGCAGCGCCGCGGTGAGCCGCGCCATCTCGGCGCGCCGGCGAAGCAGGACCGCGATCTCCTCCGCCGGGTTGGCCAGCCTGGCCTCGACCACTTGGTCGACGAGGGTGCTGAACTCCTCGCTGACGGTCAGGTGGCGAGCGACCGTGATGTCGGCAGTGCCGGCGTCCCCCGCCGGAGCGCTCAGCGGGTCGAGCCCGTCGAAGTCGCTGTAGAAGGGCTCAGCCACTCGGTTGGCGATGGCGAGGACATCGGGGTGGCAGCGCCGGCTCACCCGCAGGCCGAACACCGGTGCGGCGGCTCCGAATGCCGGTGGGAAGTGCTCGCGGAAGTGCGCCATGTTGTCCGACGACGCGCCGCGCCAGCCGTAGATGGCCTGCGCGGGATCGCCGACGGCCGACAGCGGATGGCCGCGCCCGTGCTCGGCATCCGGCCCGGAGAACAGACCCTGCAGCATCTTGCGCTGCGTGACCGATGTGTCCTGGTACTCGTCGAGCAGAACGACGTGGAAGCGCTCGCGCAGCAGCTCGCCGACCTCTGGCCGCTGCAGGGCCAGTGCGGCACCCCACGCCATCTGGTCGGAGAAGTCCATGACGCCGGCGAACTTCTTGTCGTCGCGATAGGCCGCGACCAGGTCGGCGAGGTCGAGCCGCTCGCGCGCGACGGCCCGCGCCTTGGCGACGTCCGCCGTCGGGCTCTCCGCGCGGTCAATGGCGTCGATGGTGCGGCGGTCGAAGGCCCGCAGCTCGTCGAGGCTGACCAGATGCTCGGACAGGTTGGCGTCGAGGGCGAGGACACGCTCGACGGTTGCGGTGAGCTTGGTGGTCAGGCTGGGCAGCGAGCCGCGGTACCGCCGGACGACCCGAGCCGCCCGCTGGAAGCGCAGGGCGTCGGTCTCGACCGTCTGGCCGGGCTCGATGCCGAGGCGCAGCCCGTGCTCGTCGATGAGCGCGCCGGCGAAGGCGTGATACGTCGAGACCGTTGGCTCGCCCTCGGCGTCGAACAGCTCGGCGACGGCCCGGGCATCGCCCATGCCGAGCAGGCCCGCACGGACCCGCTGGCCGAGCTCGGCCGCGGCCTTCTTGGTGAAGGTCAGGCCGAGAACGCGGCCCGGCGCGATGCCGTGATGCCCGACGACCCAGACCACCCGGGCCGCCATGACGGTGGTCTTGCCGGATCCGGCGCCGGCGCTGATCAGCGATGGGCCGTCGTGCGGTGCCGTGATGGCGGCGAGCTGCTCCGGGCTGAACGGGATGCCGAACAGCTCGCACAGGTGGGTCTCATCGTCGACGTAACGCGTCATTCGGGCACCCCCGTGGACACTTCGGGGATCGTCGGCTCGACCTGCGCCGGGCACTGCTTGCGGAACGCGCAGCGATCGCACCTCGCGTTGGGGAGCGCATCGAACCGCTCCTGCCGGATGGTGTCGCGCGTCTGCCGGAGCAGGTCGTAGACGAAGAACGGCTGGTCCGGGCCGGGCGGCTGCTGCTTCTGCACGACGGGCAGGCCCGGCGACGCGGCCAGCTCGTGCCTCAGCTGGACGAGCTCCGCGCCACCCGTGAGCTGCCCTTCGATGACCGCGCCATTTCCGACGGCGACCTGGTAGACGCCGAGCTGGACGTGCTCGGCGACCTCGAGCGCGGTGGGCTTGGTGTTGCCGGTCTTGAGGTCGACGACGTGGATGAGGCCATGCGCGTCGACCTCGACCCGGTCCATCGAGCCGCGCAGCCGGACGACATCGTCGCCGACCGGGATCTCGACGGTGAACTCGACCTCGGCGCCCACGGGCGTGCGTCCGTCGGGCCGGTCGAGGTGCCAGCACACCAGCCGCCGCACGGCCGTCGACGCCGCGTCGCGCTCGCGGGCGGCGATCCAGTCGGTGTCGAAGTCGAGCCGGTGCCAGACCGAGTCGAGGTGGGCGACAAGCTCATCGGGGTCGACGGATGTCTCCTCGACGATCTCGGCGGCAAGAACGTGCAGGGCGAGACCGAATCCCTGCGCCGACGACGTCGCCTCGATGCCGCCCGCCTCCCGCGAGAGGAACCATTTGAGCGAGCACTCCACAACGCTCTCGACGGCGCTGGCCGACAGGTTCAGCGGCTCGTCGACGAGCCGGACTGGCACGGTCGACTCGGTCAGCTCAGCCAAGCCCCACCAGGCATCGGGATGGGCGGCCGGAACCAGGTCGACCATTCCCGCGAGCCGAACCGCTGCGCCAGCTTGGACGTCGGACGTCGGCCCGCGCTCGGCGAGCCAACGCAGGTGGGTGACGACGCCGCGGAGCGAGGCCTGCCGGGCCGGACTGCGAAGCGCCGGGCCGGGCGGCTCGGTGGCCAGCGGCCGCAGCTCGTCGAAGAACCTGGACGGCTGCTCGCCATCCGTGGCCGAGCTCTCGACAGCCGTGACGATGAGCCGCCGCCGAGCCCGGGTCATGGCGACGTAGAACAGCCGTCGCTCCTCGGCCAGCAGCGCGCCGAACGAGGGCGGAATGCCGTCGCCGACCGGGTCGAGCCGCTCGAGGCGCAGCAATGACGACGCCGGCCGCACCGACGGCCAGCGCCCGTCCTGAACTCCCGCCAGCACGACGACATCCCATTCGAGCCCCTTGGACCGGTGCGCAGTCATCACGCGCACCGCCTGCCCGCGGGTGCCGGTCTCACTCAGCGTGTCAGCCGGAATCTGCTGGGACTCCAGCGAATCCAGATACCCGCGGAGGCGCATTTGGCCGCCCCGCTCCTCGGCCCGGGCGGCGTCGGAGAAGAGCGCCACGAGGGCGTCGAGGTCGCGATGAGCGGCGGGATCGTGGGCGTCGGCGGCGCGCTGGAGGCGGCGCGGCCAGTCGGTGCCGTCCCAGAGCGTCCACAGAACCTGCTCGGCCGGTACCTGCTCACGGATCTGGACGGCCGCTCGGTGCAGCGTCGCGGCGAGCCGCTCGGCACGGTCGGCCGCCGTCCGCAGCGGGCCGCCGCTGACGGCCAAGGCCAGCTCGGCCGGGTGCGTGAGCGCGTCCGTGAGGACCTGGGCCGAATCGCGCAGCACGCCCTGGCGCTCGGCATCGAGGCGCCGCAGCTCGCGGGCCAGCATCCGCAGCCGGGCGGCGTCGAGGTTGGCCATGGGGCCAGCCAGCAGCGCCTCGCCCTCCTCCGGCAGCAGGTCGCGACCTGACGCGAGGCCGAGTGCGGCACGCGCGGCCAGGGCGAGCGCGCGGACCGCGGACTGGCTGCCCAGCGGGATCTCGTCGCCTGCCACCTCGACGGGCAGGCCGGCGGACCGCAGGGCTCGCTCGTAGGGCGCAATGGCGTCGCTGCCGGCCCGCACCAGGACGGCCATCTGCGCGTAGGGCACCCCATCGCGCAAGTGGGCCCGGCGCAGCGTCCGCGCGATCTGCTCCGCCTCGGCCCGGGCGTCGGTGTAGGCGCGGACGTCGATACGTCCCGGCAGGTCGGCGGTTGGCTCGGGGTTGCGGAAGGCGTCGAACCCCTCGGCCGACATAGAGCCGGCGATGCCCAGGCGTCCAATGACGGCGCGCGACGCAGCGAGCAGCGCAGGGCCGAACCGGCGCGTGTGTCGAAGCGGGAGGACGCTGGCCGGCTTGGCCGGGCTGCCGAACCGATCGGCGAACTCCCAGATGCCGCGGACGTCCGCGCCGCGGAATGCGTAGATGGACTGGTCAGGATCACCGACGGCCACGAGCTCCGTCGCGGGGCCGGCCAGCCGCTGCAACAGGGTGACCTGCGCGGGGTCGGTGTCTTGGTACTCGTCGACGACGAGGAGCGCCGGCTGGTGCCGTCCGAGCTCGCCGTCGCGCTCGGCGAGGTCGAGGGCGAGCTGCGCCTCGTCGACCAAGCCGGCGTAGTCGACCTCGCCGGCCAGGGCGAGTCCGTCGTTGTAACGGCGCCAGACCTCCGCCACGCTGATCCACGCTGGCTCACCTCGTCGCACGGACAGCGCGCGCAGCGATTCCGGATCGAGCCCGTAGGAGCGGGCCCGGCTGAGGAAGTCGCCGACGTGTTGAGCGAACCCACGCGTGCGAACCGCGGCGGCCAGGTCGTCCGGCCAGAGGATGGAGTTCTGCTCCGTGGCGAACGCGAGCACCTCGGCTATGCGGAACTCCTGCTCAGGCGCGCTGAGCAGCCGCAGCGGGTCGGCGAAGGACTCGGCGGACGACCGGCTGCGGACGAGTGCGTAGCAATAGGCGTGGAACGTCATGACGGGCACGACGCCGTGGCCCGGCAGCCGCCGGGCGATGCGGGCGCGCAGCTCCTGCGCCGCCTTGCGGCTGAACGTCAGGACGAGTGCCCTGCTGGGATCGAGGCCGTGGTTCGTGACGCGGTCGACGACGAGCTCGACGAGCGTCGTCGTCTTGCCCGTGCCGGGCCCGGCGAGCACGAGCAGCGGGCCGGCCGGTCCGAGGACACCGTGGTCGAGCACGGCCTGCTGGCTGTCGTCCAGGCTCGGCACCTCGGCCGGCCCCGACGCGCGTCGATTCAGGCGGTACTCAGGCACCCGGCCATCTCACCAGACAGGACCCACAACCGATGTCGCTACTCACTTCCGCGCCGCGGCCGTGACGCGCCAGATCGTGCCGTTGGACTTGGACAGCACGTACAGCTCACCGGCGCGGTCCATCCCGAACCGCAGGTCGACACGCGGCTTGCCCGCGGTCAGGACGCCCGGATCGCTGGCGATCTCGCGCATCGTGACGTCCTTGCCGCCTTCCACCAGCGTCAGCTCGTGCACCGGGGCCAGCGCTCCGCCGCGCTGCATTTGGTCCGCGTCGATGTGGAACATCCGGCCGTTCACGCCGTCGCCGAACACGTACTGGCCGCGCAGCGCCGCGAGCTTGCCGCGGTAGACGAAGCCGCCGATGATCGCGTAGCCGGTGTCGTCGCAGGGGCCGGAGCCGGCGGCCGGCAGGTGGCTGTAGGCGGCGACCGGGTAGGTGAAGTCTGGCCTGTCGTCGGGCAGTTTCGTCACGTCGCAGTTCGCCAGGAGATGCGCGGTGAAAGGGCCCTCGACCACCGGCCAGCCGAAGTTGTCGCCGGGGTGGACGTCGTAGATCGACTCGGCCCGGTTCTCGCCCATGCTGCCGAGCAGCATCCGGTGACTGCCCTGCGAATCCCAGCTGTAGCGGTAGGGGTCGCGCAGGCCGTAGGCGTAGATCTCGCCGAGTGCGCCTTGCCGGTCGACGAATGGGTTGTCCGTCGGGACGCTCCACTTCCGGGCGCCCTTGGCCCCCGGGTCGATGCGCAGGATCTTGCCCTGCGGCACGGAAAGGTCCTGGGGGATGTCGCTCTTCTGCTTCGCCTCGGCCGCCTTGCCAACGGCGCCGCCGTCACCCACGGACATGTAGAGCAGGCCGTAGTCGGCGTCGCCCTTGGCGGCGTACGGGTTGAACGAGATCTGCTGGATGCCGTGGATGTAGGCCGGGAACGCCAGCCGCATCACCTCACGACGCTTGCCCGCGAACCTGTCGGCCGTGGGGTCCTTCGCCGTCCATTCCGTCAGGACGCCCTGCACGACAGCCTCGTCCGACGACCCGAGGTCGGGCTTCTTCGTCTTCAGCGCGTCGTAGGCCTCGGTGTGGATGGTGTAGAAAATGCCGTTCTTGGCGAACTCCGGGTCGAACGCGACGAACCCGAAGCCTGAGCCGAAGCCGCGACTGGTCCAGAGGTCGGAGCCGGCCTCCTTGGCGACATCGAGGTACTTCGTCGGCTTGCCGTCGTGCAGGAGGTACAGCGACCCGTTGAGATCGGGGACGTACAGGCGGCCGGAGCCGTCCGGCAGCTCGCCGAGGTAGTTGATGCGGTCGTAGCGATCGAGCTTGTCGCCGCGCGGGGCCGGCGGGTTCGTCTTGGACGGCGGCAGCTGCGCGAACTTGGTGAGCGTGATCGTGAGCCCGTCCGGCTTCGGATCGGGCAGGGGCGGCTCGGGCGCGACGAGAGGCTTGACCGGTGCCGCGCTCTCGGCGGCCGTCGATCCGTCCGATGCAGGCTCCCCCGGCTTCGGCGAACCTCCGCATCCAGCGAGCACCGCGACCATGACGAACCCGGACAGGACCCTCGTCGTCGACATCACGCAGCGAAAGTATCGGAATTGCTAGGGGTGCCACACGGCTTCGGGCACGTCCACGCGACCGCGCTTCACCGGCGTCTTCTCCCGCGCCCATTCACGCTGCGCATCGACCACGAGATGCGGCGGAAGCGTGCCGTTGGCGCGGACCACGCGCCACCACGGGACGGCCGCGCCCTCCAGTGACATCACCTTGCCCACCTGCCGGGCGCCACCACCGTGCCCACGACTGGCGAGGTGGTCGGCGACAAGGCCATACGTGACGACCCGGCCGGGCGGGACGCGCTCGACCAACGCGAGCACAGCCTCGGTGAAGTCGTTCATGGAGAGCACGTTAGGTCACGGCGCCCACGGGTATGGGCCAAGATGTGCTCATGGTGGCTTTGCCCGCGCCCGGCCCGCTCAAGGCGCTCGTTCCGCGATTTCGTCGCGGCAACCTCGATGACCGCGACCCGGACGCGATGCGCGAGCTGCTTCCGAGCACCTGGCTCCTCGTCAGCATCTGGTTCCGACCTGACGTCCGCGGCCTGCATCACATCCCGGAGGAAGGCCCGGCACTCATCGTCGGCAATCACACCGGCGGGCTGCAGTCGCCGGAGATCTTCATCTCGCAACTGGCGATCTCTTCGTACTTCGGCGTCGAGCGTGCCTTCTACCAACTGGCCCACCGTATGGTCCTCAACTCGCCGCTGGCCGGCATCTTGCGCCGCTTCGGGACGGTCGAGGCGGACCCGGGCAATGCCGACATGGCACTGCGGGCCGGCGCCCTGCTGCAGGTGTATCCCGGCGGCGACTACGAGGTGTTCAAGCCGACCCGCGACTCGGCCCTCGTCGACTTCAACCGCCGGAAGGGATTCATCCGGCTCGCGCTCGAGCACAATGTCCCGATCGTCCCGCAGGTCACCATCGGCGGCCAGGAGACGGCGCTGTTCCTCTCCCGCGGCGAGAACATCGCCAAGCTGCTCAGGCTCGACAAAACCCTGCGGCTGAAGGTCCTGCCGATCATGGTGGGCCTGCCGTTCGGGCTGCTGCCCCCATTCTTCCCGTTCATCCCGCTGCCCTCGAAGATCGTCATCCAGTACCTGGCGCCGATCTACCTGCGCGAGACCTACGGCGACGACCCCGACCTCGACGAGGTCTACGACGACATCGTCGGGCGGATGCAGGACGTCCTGACCAATCTCCAGCGCGAACGACGGATCCCGGTGATCGGATGAGAATCGAGAAGCAGGTCGTCATTGCCGCGCCACCGTCGGCGGTCTGGAGCATGATCTCGGACCCGGTGGCCCTCGACCGGTTCAGCGACCGCGTGAACATCGAGCCCATCCGGGGCACTAATGCGCCGGCGGTCGGAGCCCGGTATCGCGTCCTGCTCAGGATCGGCGCCGTTCCCGTCGGCGGCAATGTCGAGGTCATCGTCTACGAGCCCGAACGCGAGCTGCAGTGGGCGACGGTGACAGGCGTGGACCACCGGATGCGGCTCCGCCTGCGCGAGACCGACGACGGACACACGCGCGTGACGCTGCGCTTCGGCTATGACTCGCCGGGCGTTCTCGGCACGGTCGCGGACCTGGCCTCGGTGCGGTCGGTGGACACGATCATGGAGGGCCTGCTGGGGAGCGTCGCCGGCTACGTCGAGGCCAAGCCGGCCAAGAAGCCCGCCGGCCACCTGCTGGCCCGGGCAGCCCACGAAGCCGGCAATGCGATCGTCCTGGCCAAGGCGGGCATCATCGCGCCGATGAACCCGGCGAAGCTGCCGGCCATGGGCCTGTCGGCCTTCAGGTGGGGCGCCACCGTGGCCACCGGGGTGGGCGTCAACGCAGCGCGGCATCCCGACCAGACGATGCTGATCGATGAGGAGGGCAAGCTCACCTGGCGCGATGTCGACCGCCGGACGGACGCCATGGCCGTCGCCCTGCGGGCCCGCGGTGTCAAGCCGGGTGACGCGGTCGGCCTGATGGCACGCAACGGCCGCGGGTTCATCGAGGCCGCCGTCGCCATCGCCAAGGCCGGCGGCGACGTGCTCCTGCTGAACACCGCCTTCGCCGGCCCGCAGCTGACCGACGTCTGCGCGCGCGAGAACCCGGTCGCGCTCATCCACGACACCACCTTCGGCGAGGTCCTCGACGGCGCAGCGGAGGGACGCGTGCGCCTTCGCACGTCCGAGCTGGAGCGGCTCGCGGCCGAGCACGCCGGGCAGCGTCCGCCGCGCCCGGGCCGGTCCGGGCGGGTCACCATCCTCACGTCCGGCACCACCGGCACGCCCAAGGGCGCACAACGCGGGTCGATGGGACTCACCCTCGACGCCCCGGCCGGCATCCTGTCGGCCATCCCCCTGCACGCCGACATGCGAATGGTCATTGCCGCGCCGCTGTTCCACGCCTGGGGCCTGGCCCACTTCGCACTCGGGCTCGGCCTGGGCTCGACGATGATTCTGCGCCGCCGGTTCGACCCGGAGGCGACGCTGGCGGACATCGCCCGGCACCGCGCCGAGGGCCTCGCCGTCGTCCCGGTGATGCTGCAGCGCATCCTGGAGCTTCCGGAGGCCACGCGCCGTCAGTACGACACGAGCTCCCTGCGCGTCGTCGCCGTCTCCGGCTCGCCGGTCTCGGGCGACCTGGCGGCCCGCTGGATGGATGCGTTCGGCGACAACCTGTACAACCTGTACGGCTCGACCGAGGTGTCGTTCGCGGCCATCGCGACGCCCGAGGACATGCGCCGGGCGCCCGGCACCGTGGGCCGCCCACCGCGCGGCGTGCAGGTCAAGCTGCTCGACAACGACGGCATCGAGGTCAAGCAGGGCGAGGTCGGACGCGTCTTCGTCGGCAACGCCATGCTGTTCGAGGGCTACACCGGCGGCGGCGACAAGGACCGGGTCGGAGGTCTCGCGGCCACCGGCGACCTCGGCCGGTTCGACGAGGCCGGCCGCCTGTTCGTCGAGGGCCGCGACGACGAGATGATCGTTAGCGGCGGCGAGAACGTCTTCCCCAAGGAGGTCGAGGAGACGCTGGCCAGCCACCCGGCCGTCGTCGAGGCTGCCGCCATCGGCGTGGCGGACGACGCGTTCGGCCAGCGGTTGCGCGCCTTCGTCGCCCTGCGGGATGAGGCCACCGAGGAGGAGCTGAAGCAGCACGTGCGAAGCCACCTCGCCAACTACAAGATCCCGCGGGAGATCGTCGTCCTCGACGAGCTCCCGCGCAACGCCACCGGCAAGATCCTCAAGCGCGAGCTCGAGAACTTGCCGTAGCGACGCATCTTTGTACATAGATGCGTCACCACCTTCGATGTATCGACGTTTAGGCCGTCATGGCCGCCTAAAGGTCGATACATCAGTCCCGCCGCGCCACCTCGAAGGGCCACACGCTCAGCACGGTGCGGTATGAACCGCCGTAGCGCTTGCGTGCGTACTCCTTCGCGCTGGGCGGTGACCCAATGCCCGACGTCGGGTCGTGATCCATGACGACCCAGTCGGGTGTGCCTGCGACATCCCGGGTACCGGTCCACGTCACCCGTCGTCCGCGGCCGATCAGGTGGTCGATGAGGCCGATGTCCGAGTCCACGGTCGCGCCCGGCGGAATCAGCGCGATCACCCGGTCGGCCGCCTGCTGCCGCTCCGTCCGATGCCATGCGGACGGGCTCAGGTAGCGGGTCAACGGCGGGTCCGGGATCACCGCCGTCGGGACCAGCGCCAAACAGGTCACGGCCACGAGGGCCACGACGCCGACCGGACGCGCCCAGCGCACGCGGCGCATGACGTCGATCCCGGCGATCGCCATGACCGGCATCAACACCAGCGAATAGTGCCAGCCCGTGCCCCAGTAGTGCGCGTTGGCCGCGGCGAACCGCCACGCCAAGGTCGGAATCGCGACGACGGCCCACGGCGAGACGACGGCCACGAGGCCACCGACCGCCAGCGTGAGCAGCAACGTCAGCGCCTTGCGCCCAAGGTCGTCGCCGAGCGACCCGAAGCCGCCGTCCCCGCCCAACCCGTAGGCATAGCCCGAATGGTCCGACCGCGCCAACGGGACGATCACCAGGAGCACCAGCGCCGTTCCGACTGCGCCGCCGATGGTGAGCAGCAGCCCGCGTCGCCATTGCCGGACGAGGAGAAGCGCGACACCGATCGCCGCGACGGTCAGCCCGAGATCCTCCTTGACCAGCAGCAGCGGCAGCGACCACCAGACGACTGCGTCGTATCGCGACTCGACGAACGCGGCCCCGGCACACGCCAGCAACGGAACGCCGAGCGCGACCTCGTGGAAGTCGGCGGCGACGGCCGACTGGATGCCGAACGACAGGCCGTACGCCACCGCGACCACCGCGCCGATCCGCCAGCCGAGCGTGCGCACCGCCACCGACGCGATGACGAACACCGATACCGCGACCAGCACGGCCTGCGCCACGAGCAGCGTCTCCGAGTGCGGGAAGAGCCGATAGAACGGCGCAATCAGCGCGATGGCCGGCGAGAAGTGGTCGCCCAAGAGGTTGAAACCGACGCCCTTGATCGGCGAGATCGGCCATCCGCCGTGCGCATAGCCGGCAATGGCCTGCTCGAAGATCGCGTTGTCGTAGGACGCGGCCTGCATCCGGCCGAACTGCACCAGCGAGATCGCCGTGTAGATCGCCCCGCAGGTGACCGCCCAGACGAGCGGGAAGGCACGCCGGGCGGTCACGACAGCCAGATCAGTAGGCCGGCTGCGACGGGTCGATCTGGTTCACCCAGGCGGCGACCCCGCCGCCGACGTGGACCGCGTCCTTGTAGCCGGCCGCCTTCACGATGGCCAGCGCCTCCGCGGACCGCACACCCGTCTTGCAGTGGATGACGATCTGCTTGTCGGATGGCAGTTTCTCCAACGCCGTCCCGCTGAGGAACTCGCCCTTGGGGATGAGCACCGAGCCCGGAATGCGGTTGATGTCGTACTCCACCGGCTCGCGGCAGTCGACGAGCACGAAGTCACGGCCACCGTCGGCACGCTCCTTCAGCCAGCCGTCGAGCGTGGCGACGGAGATCGTCGAGTCGGCGACGGCATCGGCCGCCTCCTCGCTGATGGCGCCACAGAAGGCCTCGTAGTCGCCGAGCAGCTCGGTCGGCGGCGTCTGCGTCGGGTCGCGCTGGATCTTCAGCGTGGTGTACCGCATCTCCAGCGCGTCGTAGACCATGAGCCGGCCGATCAGCGGGTCGCCGATGCCGGTGATGAGCTTGATCGCCTCGGTGACCATGATCGAGCCGATCGACGCGCAGAGCACGCCCAGCACGCCGCCCTCGGCGCACGACGGGACCATGCCAGGCGGCGGGGGCTCGGGGTAGAGGTCGCGGTACTGCGGGCCTTCCTGCGCCCAGAAGACGGATACCTGGCCCTCGAACCGGTAGATCGAGCCCCAGACGTACGGCTTGTTGAGGATGACGGCGGCGTCGTTGACGAGGTAGCGCGTCGCGAAATTGTCGGTGCCGTCGAGGATGAGGTCGTAGTCCTTGAAGATGTCCAGGACGTTGCTCTCGTCGAGCCGGAGCTGGTGCTTGATGACCTTGACGTACGGGTTGACCTCGGCCACGGACGCCGCCGCCGAATCAACCTTCGGGCGGTTGATGTCGGACTGCCCGTGGATGACCTGGCGCTGCAGGTTTGACTCATCGACGACGTCGTCGTCGATGATGCCCAGCGTGCCGACGCCGGCCGCGGCCAGGTAGAGCAACGCCGGGCTGCCGAGGCCGCCGGCGCCGATCACGAGGACCTTGGCGTTCTTGAGCCGCTTCTGGCCATCCATGCCGACGTCCGGGATGATCAGGTGCCGGCTGTAGCGGCGGACCTCATCGATGGTCAGTTCGCTGGCTGGCTCCACGAGTGGCGCGACCACGGTTACTCCTCAAAACGATTTTCCCGACGCATGACGAAACGTCGGCAGGCACTCCATTCTTCCCGGTGACCGGCTGTTGCGACCAATCCGGTCCGTATCTCGGGCATACGCTGACCCGATGAAGAGGATCGGCGCCATCTCAGACATTCCGCCCGGAACCGTCATGGAATTCGAAGGTCTCGTCGTCGGAAATGCCAACGGCACCTTCTTTGCCACCTCAGGCCGGTGTCGCCACCTCGGCGCAGATCTGGCCAAGGGCTCGATCGACGACGACGGCTGCCTGGTTTGCCCATGGCACGGCGCCACGTACGACGTCAGCACTGGCCGCATGCTCAAGGGGCCGGGCGGCGTCTTCGGGATGGTTCCGGGCGCCGGCGCCGTGTTCAAGGCTCGTACCCGCCTGCAGCCACTCGGCATCCACCAGGTTGTGGTGCAAGACGGCGACCTCTACCTGACGGACTGACCTGTGGCCGCCGACTCCGCCGCCCTCCGCATGGGCAGCACCCGTGGACGCTGGGTGCTCCTGATAACGGTGCTCGGATCCGGACTGGCACTGCTCGACGCCACCGTCGTCAACGTGGCGCTCGCTCGGATCGGTGAAGACCTCGGGGCGGGATTCGCTGACCTGCAGTGGACGATCAACGCCTACACGCTGACCCTTGCCGCCCTGATCCTTCTCGGCGGCTCACTGGGCGACCGGTTCGGCCGACGTCGGATCTTCGTCATCGGCGTGGTGTGGTTCGCGGTGGCATCGCTGCTGTGCGGTGTTGCGCCAAACATCGACGCCCTGATCGCGGCACGCGGTCTTCAGGGCATCGGCGGTGCGCTGCTGACGCCCGGCAGCTTGGCGATCATCGCTGCGTCGTTCCACCCCGACGACCGCGCGGCGGCTGTCGGTGCCTGGTCAGGCATGACCGGCATTGCGGCCGCCGTCGGGCCGCTTCTCGGCGGCTGGTTGGTGCAGGTGAACTGGCGGCTGGTCTTCCTCGTCAACGTTCCCGTCGCGGTCCTGATTGTGGTCTTCGCCGCGCGCCAGGTGCCGGAGAGTCGCGACCCCCAGGCGGCACAGCGTCTCGATGTCGCGGGCACGTGCCTCGCGGCCGTCGGGCTGGGCCTGCTCACCTTCGGCCTGACCCGCGCCGGCGACGCGGGGTTCGCCGGGGTGGTCCTCGCCACCATGGGCGTCGGTGTCGCCTGTCTTGTCGCATTCGTGATCGTCGAAGCCACGTCGTCCGCGCCGCTGGTCCCGCTGGCGCTGTTTCGCAGCGTGCAGTTCAGTGCAGCGAACGTCGTGACGTTCCTCGTCTACGCCGCCTTGGGGGTGATCTTCGTGCTTCTGGTGCTGCAGTTGCAGGTCGTTGCCGGTTGGTCACCGCTGGCGGCCGGGACATCGATGCTCCCCATCACGGCGATCATGTTCGCGTTCTCATCGCGCGCCGGCGCCCTCGCCCAACGGATCGGGCCTCGGCTCCCCATGGCCCTTGGTCCGTTCATCTCCGCCGTGGGCGTGGTCCTGATGAGCCGAATCGGCGCTCATGCAACGTATTTTCTTGACGTCCTACCCGCCGTCCTTCTCTTTGGGGCCGGTCTGACGCTCATGGTCGCACCGCTGACCGCGACCGTCCTGAACTCGGCCGACGACCGCAACGCCGGCATCGCATCCGGCATCAACAACGCGGTCGCGCGTACCGCCGGGCTCTTGGCGGTCGCCGTCGTACCGGTCGCCGCCGGGATCACCGGTGACGACTACACAGAGCCGGCTGCGTTCGGCGCCGGCTACGGGACAGCGATGGTGATCAGCGCTGCACTGCTCGGCGCCGGCACGTTGGTCGCAGCTGCCTTCGTGCGTCGGCCACCCGCCGACGATGCGGCAGCGCGCGAGCGACTACACGTCGAGGACTGCATCCACTGCAGCGTGACCGGCCCGCACCTGCACCCGGAACACTGGGTCAGCTGACCCAGGCCTCGCTGCGGTCCCAGAGCTCGGCCCCGAGCTCTGGGGTGGCGACGGCATTGGGGGTCTTCGGCTTCGACTTGTCGTAGTAGAGACCCGTCTCGGACGCGGCGGCTTCCGACGTGGCGCAGTACAGGCTCGTCTTGGCGCCGTCCTCGGTTGACTTCATGAACAGCTTCGCAAGCGCGCGCAGCGGCCCCGGCACCTCGCGCCAGACGTCGCTGGCGATGACACCCGGGTGCAGCGAGTAGGTGGTGACGCTCGTGCCGTCCAGCCGCCGCGCCAGCTCCTGGGCGTGCAGGACGTTCGCCAGCTTCGACACCGCGTACTCAGGCAATCCGGCCCGGCCGGAGGTCGGCTTGCGCACGGCTTCCCAGTCGATGCCCTTCGCCGAGTAGTGCGCCTCACTGGCGACGTTGACGATGCGGGCGGCGTCCGAGGCCTTGAGCCGGTCGAGCAGCAACTGGGTGAAGAGGAACGGGCCGACGTGGTTCGTGCCGAAAGCCAGCTCGAAGCCGCTGGCCGTCATGCCCTTGGCACCGGCGAGGCCGGCGTTGTTCACGAGGACGTCCAGTGGCTCCTCCCTCGCGAGGAACTCCTCGGCCGACCGGCGGACGGCGGCGAGGTCGCCGAGGTCGAGCTGCAGGAACGCGAGGTCCGCGTCGGGGACCGTGCCGGCGATGTCGGCCATGGCCGCGCGAGTCTTCTCCTCCGAGCGTCCGGCGAGGGTCACCCGCCCACCGCGGCGGGCGAGCTCGCGCGCCGTCTCCTTGCCGATGCCGGTGTTCGCGCCGGTGACGAGGAAATGGCGCCCGCTGAGATCCGTCATGCGGCCATCATCCATGCCGTCCCAAAGGCTTGTGCGTGAGGCCGTCGTCGATCATCTGCTGAAAGTGGTCTGCGAGCGAGTCCTCGGGCTTGCGGTACACGAGCCCTAGCTCCTTGGTGCTGCGGGTGTTGTCGAAGGCGAGCGGCCAGCCGACGTTCTTGTCGACGAAGTCGCGGGAGTATCCGGCGAACGGGCCGACGAGCCTGAACATCGGCTTCGGGATCTTCGACACGGGGAACGGGTAGCTGTGGCCGAACCGGCGCCGCAGCATCTTGCCCATACCGAGCATCGTGACGGTGTCGGCGTTCGTGATGTACCGGCCATGGGCGCTTGGGGTGAATCCGGCGAGGATGTGGGCCCGCGCGACGTCGCGGACGTCGACGAAGCCGAGCGCCAGGTCGGGCGCGCCGGTGGCCAGCGAGTAGTCGATGAAGGCCTTCATCGTGGTCATCGAGCCGGACTTGCTGACCTTCGTCAACGCCGGACCGATCACGAGGCCCGGGTGGATGGTGACCATGTCCCAGCGGTCCTGTGCCTCGGCCATGTCCCAGGCAGCGCGCTCGGCGACCGTCTTCGAGTACGGGTAGGGCTGGTGGTCAACGGAGCTGGTGGTGTTCCAGTCGGCCTCGGTGAACGGGCCACGGCCCTTCATGTCGATGTTGTCGCCGTGGATGGCCACCACGCTGCTGGTCAGCACGACGCGCTTGACCGACGGCGTCGCGTTGACGCTGCCAAGCACGTTGCGCGTGCCCTCGAGAGCAGGCCGGACCAGCTGCGCCTCGGGATCGCGCACCCGGCCGAGCAGGAACGGCGACGCCGTGTGGATCACGAGCTCACAGCCGTCCATCGCCTCGGCGTAGCTGCCCTCATCGAGCAAGTCGGCCTTGAACAGCGTCAGCTTGCCGGGATGGGCCTCGGCGAGAGCATGCAGGTGCTCGAGTCCACTCGCCTTTTCCGGGTTCCGCACCGTGCCGCGGACGTTGTAGCCGTCCTCGAGCAGGTAGCGGATGATCCAGCTGGCCACGTATCCGCTCGCGCCGGTGACCAGGACCGGCTTGGCAGGATCAATCTGTGCGCTCACGTCGTTCAGCATCCCACGCAGTACCCGAGTCGGACTCGGGAGTGGGAGGTACCCACTAGATTGACCACGTGACCACCCCGGCCCCGCTCAAGACGCCGAACGGACGACTGCCAAGGACGGCGCGTCGGGCCCAATTGCTGCACGTCGCGCTCGACGTCTTCGCCGAGTCCGGCTACCACGCCGCGTCGATGGACGACATCGCCGAACGCGCCGGAGTGTCCAAGCCCGTCCTGTATCAGCACTTCCCGGGCAAGCTAGACCTCTATCTCGCACTTCTCGAGTCGTCCGTCGAGACGGTCGTCGAGGGCGTCCGGTCCGCACTCGCGTCCACGCACGTCAACCAGAATCGCGTCCAGGCCTCGATGGAGCTCTGGTACGACTACGTCGCCGATGACCGCGCGGCCTTCCGGCTCGTCTTCGAGGCCGACCTGAGCAGCGACCCGCGCGTCCGCGAGCTGGTCGAGCGCGTCACCGAGGAGTCGGCTCAAGCCATCGCCGAGGTCATCCGCGAGGACACCGCCCTGTCGCCCGCCGCCTCGCACCTGCTGGCCGCCGGCCTGGTCGGCATCGGGCACGTCAGCGCGCGCAGTTGGATGTCGTCCGATTCCGAGCTCAGCCGGGCCGAAGCAGTCCAGCTCGCTGCCGGCCTCGCCTGGCGCGGCATCGGTGGCTTCCCGATTCATGCAGAAGGAGAGGAATGACCATGGAGGTCAAGATCGGCGTCCAGCACGTGAGCCGCGAGCTGTCGGTGGAAACCGAGGAGGCGCCCGACGCAGTCCTCGAGGGCCTCAACAACTCCCTCACCGAGGACGCGGTGTTCAGCCTGACCGACGCGAAGGGACACACCGTGGCCGTCCCGGCCCGGAACATCGCCTATCTCTATTTCACGTCCGAATCTGGCCGCAAGCTCGGCTTCGGCCTGGGCGGGTAGCTCTTCCGGACAGCCCTTACTTGAGCGTGACGGCGTAGAGCTTTCCGTCGCCGACGACGTAGGCGGCATCGGCCAGCACGACAGTGTTGTTGCCGATCCATTGGATGCGGCCCGCCCAGCAGCAGTAGCCGCCGTCCTGGACCTTCGGCTTTCCCGAGCCGTCGGCGGCCGCTGTGTTGATGGTCAGTAAGGGCAGACCGTCCTTCTCCTTACGTCCTTCGTTCGAGAGGAACACGATCGACCTGCTGTCAGCGGACCACGCCGGCTCATGCCCGTGACCGAGCACGGACGCGTCGGATCCGTCGAGCGCCCCGACGGCGACGACGGTGCTGTTGTTGAAGTCCTTCTTGTCGGGGTTCTCCTGCGTCCAGACGGCCCGCGTGCCATCCGGGCTGATTTCGATGTCCGATCGGCGCAGCTTCTCCAGATAGAGGTCGCTGACGATCACGGTGCGGTCCGAGCCGTCCGGGCGGATGGACACCAGGTCGCTCCCGGACCCGATCACCTTGTGGGCCACGAAGTAGATCTCGTCGTCGGTCGCGCCGACGATGTCGGCGACAGTCCACGACTCCCAGTCCTCGCCGCCGAGCACGGCGTCCGGAACCTCGGCGGCCGATCCGTCGAGACTCGCCACCCACAGAGTGGATCGTCGCGAGTCGCGGGACTTTCCCGGATCGCTGAACGCCACCCTCCGATCGCCCATCCACTGCGCACCTGATGCCAGCGGGTGCTGGCTGCCAGCCACGAGCGGACGGAACGTCTTCCCATCTAGGGAACGAATCAGCAGCCCCCGCGACTCCTTGCCCTGATACCCCGACGATTTGACGATCAGACGTCCGGCGGGGCTTATCGCGTAGTCCGAGCTGCCCTTCTCGTCGACGAGCAAGGTCCCCCGCTGCCGGTCGTCCGTGGGCTTGTCGCCGGTCGAGACCTTCGCCGAGCATCCCGGGATCGCCACGGCCGCCATGACGACGAGGAGCACAGCCGTGCGTCGGTTGGCGATCATGCGCCCAAGGTAGGGGCGCGGCACGCTGGGCGGCACGAAACGCCGAATTTGCTCCTCGCTACGCTTTCTTCCCATGACCGCAGATCTCACGGCTGCCACATCCGTCGTCGAACTCGCTGAAGGCGTCGTCAAGACCGGCGCCAAGACGCTCGCGTCGCTGGATGGCGGCGTCGACGCCAACCAGGTGCTCGCGTACGACCTCGCGCACGCCGCGGCTGCCGTCGCCACCGCCCACTCGCTGCTCGAGTACGGCGCAAAGGGCGACCTCGAGGCCAAGATCACCAACGCCTTCGTCGCCGACGCGGTCGCCGAGCTGGCCAGCAAGCTGTTCGGCCGCGAGGAGCTGTGGGGCGTCGACGCGACGGCCCTGGACGGCGCCAAGGAGTTCCTCGCCACCTACCGCTCCCCTGACTTCCTGGCCGAACTGGCCGATGCCGGGCCCGGTCCGCGTCACCTCGACAAGGACTTCGAGCCGGTTCAGGACGCGTTCCGCGACTTCACCGAGGAGCAGATCGCCCCACGGGCCGAGCACATCCACCGCACGAACGCGGACCTCCCCGAAGAGCTGATTACCGGCCTGGCCGAGATCGGTGCCTTCGGCCTGTCGATCCCGGAGGAGTACGGCGGATTCAGTGACGGTGGCGAATCCGAGCTCATCGGCATGGTCGTCGCCACCGAGGAGTTCTCCCGCGGCTCGCTCGGCGCCGGCGGCTCGCTCATCACGCGCCCGGAGATCATGGCGCGGGCACTGCTCAAGGGCGGCACCGAGGAGCAGAAGAGCGAATGGCTGCCCAAGCTCGCGACCACCGAGGTCATGAACGCGATCGCGGTCACCGAACCGGACTTCGGGTCGGACGTTGCGAACATCAAGGTGACGGCCACCCGCGACGGGGACGACTGGGTCATCAACGGCGTCAAGACCTGGTGCACGATGGCCGCCCGCGCGGACGTCCTGCTCGTCCTGGCCCGGACTGATCCCGACCGGTCCAAGACGCACCGCGGCCTGTCGCTGTTCATCGTCCCCAAGGAGCGCGGCGACGGCCACGGCTTCGACTTCGAGCAAGACGGTGGCGGCAAGATGTCGGGCCGCGCCATCGACACCATCGGCTACCGCGGCATGCACAGCTACGAGGTCAGCTTCGAGAACTGGCGCGTGGGGGCCGAGGCCCTCCTCGGCGGCGAGGACGGGCTCGGCAACGGCTTCTACTACCAGATGGCCGGTTTCGAGAACGGCCGTCTCCAGACGGCCGCGCGGGCCGTTGGCGTCATGCAGGCCGCCTACGAAGCGGCCGTCACCTACGCGAACGACCGGCACGTCTTCGGCAAGCCGATCGCCGACTACCAGCTGACCAAGGCCAAGCTGGCCCGGATGGCCGTCATCATCCAGGCCGCCCGCCAGTTCTCGTACACCGTGGCCACGCTCATGGCCAAGGGCGAGGGAACCCTTGAGGCCGCGATGGTCAAGGCGTACGTGTGCAAGGCGGCCGAGTGGGTCACCCGCGAGGCGCTGCAGATCCACGGCGGCTTCGGCTACGCCGAGGAGTACCCCGTCAGCCGCTACTTCGTCGACGCCCGCGTGCTCTCGATCTTCGAGGGCGCCGACGAGACGCTCTGCCTCAAGGTCATCGCCCGCCGCCTCAGCGCCTAGTAGCCGTTCGGCCTGCCGCCGCTCAGCGGTAGGACTGCCAATCGGCTTTGGTGACGTCGACCATCGCGTGCACCATGGCGGCGAACTCCGCTGCGGTGAGCGGGTCCGCGCGGGCGGCCGCGAATGCGGACGGATCGGAGCCATGGACGTCGGCGGCGGCGCGTGCCATCGATCGCAGGAGCCGCGCCGCATTCTTGGCATGCAGGCCGCTCAGCTCGATGCGGACGACGTCGGGCGCAAGATCGCGCACCTGCCAGTCCCCGACCCGCGTGGCGCCGGCAGCGCCACGGACGGCGCGCATCACGCTGTCATACAAGCCGGCCTCGGCGATTGGCATCCGCGGATGTCGACCAGCCGCCCACGTGGCCGCGCCCGGGCCCAGTTGCTTGGCCTCGCGCGCATGCATCGAGCCGTCAGCGGCGGGACCGACGCCCACCGCCCGCGCATGCCCCAGTGATCCGGTGCCCGCGACGTGCTGGTGCCACACCGGCGTCCAACCGGCTTCTGCGACGCCGGCCGCCGCAGCGGCCACCGCGGGTGGGATTTTGACCTGTGGACCTTTGGCCAGGTCTGCGTAAAACTTGGCCGGCGAATCGAAGCTGGGAATCAGGCGCTCGAGATGCTCGGCGCCCCTCTCCGTCACCTCGAGAGCTGCGCGCGGGGTTGTCGCACGCCAGGCGTCGAGGATGGCTGCGCACACCGCCGCCTCATCCAGGGCGATGTCCGGCGCAAGCACCGCCGAGACCGCAAGCCGGAGTAGATCGAGGAGCCACGGGCCGCGGCCGAGCTCGTCTAGGTCGTTGACACCCCACCGACGGATCTGTTCGTGGTCACGCCAGGTGCCGAAATTCTGCACATGGAGATCACCGACGAGCGGCACCGCCGCCATGTCCAACACCCTCGGCGCGTGTTCGGCGACGCGCGCCAGCCACAGGTAGTAGGTGGCCCGGAGGAAGCGGATCTCGTCGGCCGCCATCTCCTGGTGCTTGCGATCGAGCTCGCCCGCATCCAACGGGATCTGGCCGCCCAACCACCGCTCGTACTCGGAGGTCAGGGCGCGCGCGTCAGCCACCGGTCGGGTCCGCGCGCTTCGACCGCGCGGCTCCACGCGGCTCGACCAGGCCGGCTCGCACGGCAAGGCCACCGCCGATCACGGCGACGGCGATCGTCACGAGGGCGCCGAGCATCAGCGCTGAGGCTTCGCCGGGAACGAGCACATGCAGTCGGGTTCCGATCGTCGCCGCGGCCACCGGGACCCCCAGCTGCGCAGAGGCCAGGAGTCCGAGCGACGCCTGCTGGCGGGTCGCCACAGCGACCAGATGCGCAAGCGTCGCCCCGAGCCCGAGGCCGACGCCGAGCACGATGAGCCGAGGGTGCGCGCCCAGGTCGCGCAACTGCAGCTCGGCGCCCAGCCAGACGAAGAACACCGGGCCGAGGAAACCCTCGGTAAGCGCGAACAGCTGCCGCGCCAGGCGGCGCGGCTCGCCCAGCGCGCCGACGGCGAGCCCGAAGGCAAAGCCGGCCAGCATGATCGACACGTGCGCGTGCACGGCAAGGGCCGCGAGCGCGAACAGGATCGTCAACTGGATGCGCAGCTCCAACGCGAATGCGCGTTTCTCCGAGACGGTGTGGACGCGATGACGGACACCGTTCCGTTCAAGCGCGCCCAACACGACGAACACGAGGACTGCGGCAGCCACGACAGCGATCGCGCCCCAGGCGGCCCGGCCGGCATGTGCGGGGTCGATCGCCAACGGCAAGGCCACGATGCACGCCGCATCCGCGATCGCGATCTGGGGCAGGAGGGCGAGGACCGGTTCTCGTCCCAGTTTGAGTGAGTCGACTACAGGGAGGATCAACGCCGCCGACGACGACGCCATCAGCACCGCGAACAGCGGAGCATGCGGGACCCCGGACCAAGCTGCCAGCCCGACGCCGAACGCGGCGGCGACCGCGCCGATCAGGACCGCTCGCAGGATTCCCGTGCGCACCGCAGGCCTAAGGGCCGGATTGCGTACCGGTACGTGGGTGCCGGCCACGAACATGACGAGCGCGAAGCCGACGTCGGCGACAAAGCTGAACGTCGGGTCGGATGGGTCCAGGTAGCCGAAGCCGGTGCGGCCCAACAGCACGCCGGCAGCGAGCTCGCCGAGCACGACGGGCAGGTGCCACCGCCTGCGCAACGCAAGCAGGGGCCCCGCGATGGCAACGAGGCAGATGACCGCCAGCTGCTCGAACCCCAACTAGGCCTCCAAGCCTAGCGCGGCCATCCGCTCCGTGTGCGCTTCGGTGACGCGGGTGAACATGCGGCCGATGGCCATCAGGTCGAGGCCGGGCGTGTTGACGCCACCCACCATGACCGACGTCAGGGCGTCGCGCTGAGCAACCAGGCCCTGCGCCTGGCTGAGGGCTTCGCCCATGAGGCGGCGGCCCCAGAGCGCAAGACGTCCGGCGACTTTGGGGTTGGCGTCGATGGCCTTGCGCACCTCGGTCACGACGAACTCCGAATGGCTCGTGCCGCTCATGGTCTCGACGATGAGCTCGCGGGTCTGCGCATCGAGGAATGCCGCGATCTCACTGTAGAAGTCGGCGGCCAGGCCGTCGCCGACGTACATCTTGACCAGGCCCTCGAGATAGTCCGAGGGCGCGGTGCGCCGGTGGAAGCTCTCGAATGTCCCGGTGAAGGGCTCCATGGCCGAGAACGGGTCGACGCCGAGGCTGACGAGGCTGTCCCGGAACTTGATGAAGTGGTCGAACTCGGACGCCGCCATCATCGCGATCTCGACCCGCGTGCGCAGGTCGGGCGCCATCCGGGCGTCGTCGACAATGCGCTCGCACGCGCTGATTTCGCCGTAGGCCAAGGCGCCCAGCAGCTCCACCACTCCCGCGCGGTACGTCTCGTCGTCGAAGGCCGAAGGCGAAGTCGTCATGACGCCGAGAGTAGCGGCCGTCCCGGACCGGAGCACTGCCGATAGGATGGACCCTGAAAACCGCCTCAGAGTACGGGCTCGGGGCATGAAGACAGTCGAAAACCCCGCCTGAAGAAACTGAGTAGACCGCTGACCACGTTCACCGATCTGGGCGTCCTGCCCGAGATCGCCGACGCTCTTTCCGACGTCGGCATCAAAGAGCCATTCCCCATCCAAGAGATGACGCTGTCGGTCGCCCTCATGGGCACCGACCTCATCGGCCAGGCGCGCACCGGCACCGGCAAGACGCTCGCGTTCGCCATCCCGGTCGTCCAGCGCACCATCGCGCCGCACGACCCGGAGTACGCCGATGTGATCGAGCCCGGCAAGCCGCAGGCGCTCATCCTCACGCCGACCCGCGAGCTGACCATCCAGGTCGCCAAGGACATCGACACCGCGTCGGCCAAGCGCGGCACCCGCAACCTCGTCATCTACGGCGGCGTCCCCTATGAGCCGCAGCTCGAGGCACTCCAAACCGGCGTCGACATCGTGACGGGCACGCCCGGCCGCGTCCTCGACCTGGTCAACCGCGGCGCCCTCGACCTCGCGCACGTCAAGTCGATGGTTCTCGACGAGGCGGACGAGATGCTCGACCTGGGCTTCCTGCCCGACGTCGAGTCGATCCTGTCCCGCACGCCTGAGCTGCGCCAGACGATGCTGTTCTCGGCCACGATGCCGGGCGCCATCGTCACCCTGGCCCGCAAGCACATGCGGCACCCGATGAACATCCGGGCGGAGTCCCCGGACGAGGACCACATGGTCCCGGCCACGGCGCAGTTCGTCTTCCAGGCCCACGATCTCGACAAGCCTGAGGTCGTCGCCCGCATCCTGCAGGCCGAGGACGTCGGTCGCGTGCTTGTCTTCACCCGCACCAAACGGCAGGCGCAGCGCGTTGGCGAAGATCTCACCGACCGCGGTTTCCCGGCATCGCCCCTGCACGGCGACATGGCGCAGCCTGCGCGCGAGAAGGCGCTGCAGCGCTTTCGCGACGGCAAGATCAACATCCTGGTCGCCACCGACGTGGCTGCTCGTGGCATCGACGTCGCCGGCATCACGCACGTCATCAACTACACGTGCCCCGAAGACCACAAGACCTATGTCCACCGCATCGGCCGTACCGGCCGCGCGGGCGCATCGGGCATTGCCGTCACGTTCGTCGACTGGGCCGACCTGACGCGGTGGAAGCTCATCAACAACGAGCTCGGCCTGCCGTTCGACGAGCCGCTCGAGACCTACTCCACGTCGGACCACCTGTTCCACGATCTCGGCATCCCGCGCAACGTGAAGGGCCGCCTCAAAGACCCGGATCCGAAGGAGCCCCGTCCACGCAACGACCGCAATGACCGCGGCGGTCGCAACGACCGCGGGGATCGCAGCGGCGGTACCGCGGGCGCGCAGCGCAACCAGAGTCGCGGGCGTCCCAGCGCCACCCAGGCCGACGGGGCCGCTGCCAGCACGTCGTCCGGCGAGGGCTCCAGCGCGAGCCGCAACCGGCGCCGTCGCAACCGCACCCGTGGCGGTCAGCCCACGGGCTGATCCGGGGTAGCCCGGCCGTCAGTCGAGCGAGAGTGAGACGACGGCGTCGACGTTGTGCGGCGACTCGCCGCCGAGAAGATAGCCGTGCCCACGGTAAGTGGCCACGGCGCTGTCCGCGAGAGCCATCGGCAGGTGTCCGGCTGGCGTGAGCTTGCGCGTGCGCGGGTTGAACCACCACATCGTGTCGACAGCCGCGGTGTCATTGCCGCGGCCACCGGCGATGAGGACTCGATCGTCGAGCACGATGGCTGACGCGTGGCCCAGTGGGCCGTTCAGCTTGCCGATCTCGGATGCCTGACCCGTGCTGGGGTCGACCTGCTGGATGGCGGTCTGCATCTGCCCGGCACGCTCGCCGCCGAACAGCAGGATCCGACCGCCGACGACGGCCGACGCGGCGTACCGGACGGGGACCGGCAACCGACCGATCGACTTCCAGACCCGGCCATCACGGGACCCCAGGATGTCGGGCTCCGCCACCGTGCGGCCGCTGTAGCCGCCGAGAACCAGCACTAATTTCCCGACCCTGACCACGGTGAGGTCGGAGCGGGCCTGCGGAATGCGTCCGATCGTTGACCATGCATCACCGTCCCAGGCCTGGACCACATCCTGCTCGGCGGCATTGCCGCCGCCGATGACGATCGTCCGGCTGCCCAATCGCGCGCCGGCGGTGTCATGCACGGGCACCTGCATGTCCGGGAGCGTCTTGGCTTTGCCGCTGCGCAGGTCGAGCTCGTATGCGGCTGCAGTACTCCCATTGCCGGGTAGAAGACCACCGGCGACGGTGACGACTGGCCCGGATCCGGCGACGGCCTCTCGCGCAATCGGCGTCGGCAGCCGGAACGGCGCGAGCGCTGCATGGAGGACGGGCGGTCGCGGCGGACGCGTCGACTGAGCTCCGCTTCCCGCCGGGGCTGGCAGCACCGACGCGTGGCTGCACGCAGCCGACAGCGTCAACGCCAGGCAGGCTGCCGCCAGGCGAGCTGAGACCCTGCGCGTCATCGCATGTTTCCGGTGTGCCCGAGCGAATACCGCCCGGGCTGCGGCCACACCAGCAGGCCATGCGGCATCCGGCCCGGCACCTTGATGCGAGCCGCCAGCTTGCCCGTCGCCGTGTCGAATCCGTAGACCTCACCGGAGAACCGTCCGGACAGCCAGAGCGTCTTGCCGTCCGCCGAAAGGCCGCCCATGTCCGGCGTGCCGTGGCCGGGCACCCGCCAAGTGCTGGTGAACCGTTGCTTCGCCAGGTCGAACACCTGCACCGCGCCCGACATGCGCATCGACACATACAGGAAGCGCTGGTCACGGCTCGGGTAGATGCCGTGCGGCATCATCAAGGTCCGGTACTCATGGGCGACCTTGAAGTCGTCCCACGGGATCTGGAGCAACTCGTCCCGGCCCATGTCGGCGACGTAGAAAGTGCGCCCGTCAGGCGCCAACCGGACGTCCTGCGGCTTGCTGTGCACCGGCAGCTTCAGCCGGCCGACCACCTGGTGATCCAAGGTCGAGATCTTGAGGAGCGATCCGGAAAACTCGCACGTGACGACGAGGTAGCGGCCATCGGCGGAGAAGTCGGCGTGATTGGGGCCGCGACAGGAGGGGTCGCTGACATTGTCCTGGGACTGGAACGTCTTCGGGTCCGACCACACGAGCTTCTGGCGCTGCTCATCCATCACGATCGCGTGCTTGCCGTCGGGTGTGAAGTAGAGGTTGTAGGGCCGATCGGTCGCGATCGCGCCGGTCATCCGCCCCGTCGCCGGATCGATCGTCGCCAGGCGGCCCGACAGGCTCGCCTCGACATAGAGCACCTTGAAGTCGTAGGACGGCGTCACGTGCTGCGACAGCAGCCCGGTCTGGAGCGTCCGCACGATCTTGTGGGTGCGCTGGTCGATGACCCACGTGACGCCCGGGCCTTTCGGCGAGCTGTTCGGGACGTACAGGTACTGCGGCTGGTCGGCGACCGACGGCGCAAGCATTCCCGGTCCGGTGGCGGCGTACACGCCGCCCGCCACTGCCGCCGGCATGCCCGGAATCAGGTTCAGGAACGGGGCCGGCGCAGCGGCGAGGGGCGCACTCACCAAGTCCTCGCGATGCGCCTGAGGTCCGGCACGGTACGGAGCGAGCGCGATTGCGCCGCCAACGCCGAGCACCGCCATCATCAGGCCGACAGCGGCCTTGGGCGTGAGCCATCGACCGCCGTCAGTCCGTTGCCCGAACCGCGGAGCCAGACGGCGCCACCGCGAAGGGTCCCGGTGGCGCGGAGCACCACCACGCACCGGACCATCCTAGTTCGGTTGCCGCAGCGTGGCGGCCGTACCGCGGACACGACACGCAGCGCGAGCGGAGCCCTCTAGTGGGTCCGCGCTAGGTCGTCACCACGACAGGCGTGCCCACGGGAGCGAAGTTCCACAGCGCAGCGGCGTCGTTCCGCATCGCCTCGACGCATCCGGGCGTGTGCGCCGCGCCAAGGTCCTGGCGGGCGTAGACCAGCGTGCCGTTCGTTCGACGGGTCACCGCATGGAACCCGATGGCGGCCGTGTGCCCCTGGGTGAACTTCACGAAGTACTCGAGGGTGCCGCCGCCTCCGTACGTGCGCGCGAAGCGGGTCTTCGACTTGACGGAGTAGACGCCGGGGCGGACATTCCCCCGGTTGCTGCCCGTGACCAGGTAGGAACGCGTGACCTTGCCGCTGGACGACACCAGCCACACGCGCTGATCCGACTGGTCGAAGACGATGCGGCGACCGGTGCCTGAGGCGGGCGGCAGCTTGGGCGACGCCACGACCCTCGTGTCGTGCACGGCGGCGACCGGCTTGGTGGACGGCACTGCGCTCGTCGCCGCCGGACCGGCGAACATGCCGCCGATCCCCGCCACCAGGGCGCCGACCGCCAACACGGTCCACACGGTGCCACGCATGATCGTCGAGACCTTCTCCTGCGAGCGGGTCCCCGCTGACTGCGTGAAACGCCCGCGCGAAGGATTTACCCGCAACGCCCGGCTGCCATGCGACAGCGGCTCCGGCGCCCGTTCAGGACGACGTGGCGCCCGGTGCTGGCCGGGGGGTTGACGAATCAGCACCGAAGAAGGGTAACTGCAGAACGTCAGCCATGGCCATTCAACAAGGAAGCTGCCACTTGGCGATACGCCTCGGCGCCCTTGTGATTCTTGCTGGTGCCGAGGATGGATCGGCCGATGGCCGGCGCCTCGGCGAACCGGATTGTCTTGGGGATCGCCGGCTCGATGATGGGGAGCTCGTACGACTCCTGGATCGCCCGGATGACGGCCTGCGCATGGTTGGTGCGGCCGTCGTACATCGTCGGCAGGACGCCAAGGATGCCCAGCTCGGAGTTGATGAACTGCTTGACGTCGTGGATGGTGTCGAGCAGCTGGCCGACGCCGCGATGCGACAGCGTCTCGGCCTGCAGTGGGATGAGCACCTGGTGCGCGGCCGACAGCGCGCCGACCGTCAGGACGCCGAGCGTGGGCGGGCAGTCGACCAGGATCCAGTCGTAGTCGTCGGCGACCTTGTCCAGCGCGACCCGCAGCCGCTGCTCGCGGCCGGTGCGGTTGATCAGGGCTTCTTCGGCCTGCGTGACCGTGATGTTGCTGGGCAGCAGGTGCATGCCGTCGTCGGTGATGACGATGGCGTCGTCGGGCGCGGCCTTGCCCAGCAGGACCTCGCCGACGGTGATGTCGATGTCCTCCGGGTCGATGCCCAGCGAGAACGTCAAGCCCCCTTGGGGGTCCAGGTCGACCAAGAGGACGCGCTGCCCCTTCTCCGCCAACGCAGCGCCCAGCGAGGCAACCGTGGTCGTCTTGCCCACGCCGCCTTTCTGGTTCACCACCGCGATGGTCGTCGTCATGCCGCACACCGTACCGCCCCGTGCCTCCGTTGATCGAGTAGAGCCCGAAGGGCTCGAATCGAGATCGGCGCACCTGGTCTCGATTCCCCCAAGCACTTCGTGCAGGGAGGTACCCCCAGCTGAGTTCGTCGGCTACTCGACCTCCTCCGCGTATCGGGCAACTGCCCGATACGCTCCGGACATGGCACGACGCGCACTCGTCACGGGGGCTACCGCAGGCATCGGAAACGCTTTCGCGCGGGAGCTGGCCGGCCGTGGCTGGAACCTCGCCCTCGTCGCCCGGGACGTGGCGCGATTGGAGTCCGTCGCCACCGAGCTGCGCGCCCGTCACGGCGTCGAGGTCGACGTCATCGGCGCCGACCTGACGACCCAGGACGGCCTTGCCGCCGCCGTCAATCGGGTGACCGACGCGGCCAGCCCGGTCGATCTCGTGGTCAACAACGCCGGCTCCTCGCTGGCCGGCTGGTTCGGCACGACCGACATCGCCGACGAGGACCAGCAGCTCGACCTGCTGGTCCGCGCGCCGATGCACCTCATGGATGCGGCCATCAAGGCCATGACCGGCCGCGGGCACGGCGGCATCATCAACGTCGCCAGCGTCGCCGCCTTCACCCCGCGCGGCGCCTACTCCGCCCACAAGGCCTGGCTGGTCAACCTCTCCCGCTGGGCCAACTGGCAGTACGCCGACGCCGGCGTCACGGTCACGGCCATGTGCCCCGGCTTCGTCCGCACCGAGTTCCACCAGCGCGGCAACATGGACGTCTCAGGCGTCCCCCGCTGGATGTGGCTCAAGGCCGAACCCACCGTGCGCGCCGCGCTGAAGGACTTCGAACGCGGCAAGGCCGTCTCGGTCCCCTCCGTCCGGTACAAGGTCCTGACGTTTATCGCCAGATATGCGCCCGCGAGCGTCGTCGCCCGGATGGCAAAGCGCGGCCGATGAGCACGCCGAAGTCCCTTGAGATACCCGAGGGCGTCGCGGCAACCACCATCGAGACGAGCCGTGGCCCGTTCGCAGCGCACACCATCCGCGTGCCCGATCCCCTGGCGCACGTCCTCTTCATCCCCGGCTGGACGGGCAGCAAGGAGGACTTCACGCCGATGCTGCCGCTGCTCGCATCCATCGGAATCGACGCGACGGCCTACGACCAGCGCGGGCAGTTCGAGACGCCGGGGGCGGACGACGATGACTACTCGCTGACCGGGTTCGCCGCCGACGCCGCCTCGCTGGCACGGGAGTGCTCAGCCGAGACCACCCACCTGCTCGGCCACTCGTTCGGCGGGTTGGTGGCGCAGACGGCCGCGTTGGAGAGCACCTCGACCTGGCGCAGCCTCAGCCTGCTGGACACCGGGCCGGGAGCGCTCGGCGAGTCGACCGAGCGTCCGCTCGGCGCCATGCTGACGGCCCTGGGCACTGTCCCGCTCGCTGAGATCCACCGGTTCCGCGAGAACGGGGCGAAGCGCCTGCCGGCGATCGGCGCATTCCTGGAGCGTCGGTTCACGTCCAACTCCGTCGCCTCGCTGCGGGCTATGACACAGCTCCTCATCAGTGCGCCCGATCGCATCGCCGGCATCCACGGTCTCCGCCTGCCGGTGTGGGTGGGCCGCGGCGCTGACGACGACGCATGGCCGCACGATGCGCAGGCTCGCATGGCCGAACAGCTCGGCGTCGAGATCCACGTCGTCGCCGACTCGGCCCACTCGCCGGCGATCGAAAATCCCGAGGGACTCGCCGATGCGTGGTTCCCGTTCCTGCTCGAGCACTCCTGACGGAGCGGCGCCCACTCAGTCGGTGAAGAGCGAGGTGACCGAGCCATCCTCGAACACCGCGGCCGTGGCCTGGGCCAGTAGCGGGGCGATGGACAGGACGGTGAGCTTGTCGAAGCGCTTGTCGTCGTCGAGCGGCAGCGTGTTGGTGACGACGATCTCGCAGGCAGAGGAGTTCTTCAGCCGGTCGACGGCCGGGTCGGAGAACACAGCGTGCGTGGCGGCGACGACGACGTCCTGCGCGCCGGCCTCCATCAGCGCCTCCACGGCCTGGACGATGGTTCCGCCGGTGTCGATCAGGTCGTCGACCAGGACGCAGGTCCGGCCCTCGACCTCGCCGACAACGCGGTTGGCCTTCGACTCGTTCGGCTTGCGCGGGTCGCGCGTCTTGTGAATGAAGGCCAGCGGCGCCTGCAGCTGGTTGGCCCACGATTCGGCGACCTTGATGCGGCCGGCGTCCGGCGAGACGACTGCCAAGTCGCGCTTTCCATACTTCTTCCGGACGTGCCGCGTCAGGATCGGCATGGCCAGCAGGTGGTCGACCGGGCCGTCGAAGAAGCCCTGGATCTGCGCGGTGTGCAGGTCGACGGTCATCAGCCGGTCGGCGCCAGCGGCGGTGAACAGGTCGGCCATCAACCGCGCCGAGATCGGCTCGCGGCCGAGGTGCTTCTTGTCCTGCCGCGCGTAGCCGTAGAAGGGCAGGATCACGGTGATGCGCTTGGCTGACGCACGCTTGAGCGCGTCGACCATGATCAGCTGCTCCATGATCGCGTCGTTGATCGGCGCGGTGTGGCTCTGGATGACGAAGGCGTCGCAGCCGCGCACCGACTTGTCGAAGCGGACGTAGATCTCGCCGTTGGCGAAGTCGTACGCGGTGGTCGGGACAAGTTCGGTCTCCAGGAGGTTGGCGACCTCCTGCGACAGCGTCGGATGCGCCCGGCCGCTGAAGAGCATGATCGTCTTCGTCGGCGTCTTCTTCAGCAGGCTACTCACCGGCGTCGTCCCCTTGTTGCTCAGACAGGGCGGCCGTCGCGGCTTCTGCCGCGGCGGTTCCCGGCCGTTTGGCCGGCACCCATCCTTCAATGGTCCTCTGCGGGCCGGCGCTCGTGGCCAGCGCCCCCGGCGAAACGTCGTCGCGGACAACCGTGCCTCCGCCGGTGTAGGCGCCGTCGCCGATCGTTACCGGCGCGACGAAGACGTTGTTCGATCCGGTGCGGGCGTGCTTGCCCACCGTCGTGCGGTGCTTCTCGACGCCGTCGTAGTTGGCGACGATCGTGCCGGCGCCGATGTTGGCACCCTCGCCGATCTCGACATCGCCGACATAGGACAGGTGCGGCACCTTGGCGCCCGCTCCGAGCTGGGCGTTCTTGGCCTCGACGAATGTCCCGATCTTGCCGTCCGCGCCGATCTGGGTACCGGGACGGAGGTAGGCGTACGGACCTACGGCAGCGCCGGCGCCGACGACGGCGTCGCTGGCGTGGGTGCGGACAATGCTGGCCTCGGCGCCCACCTCGACGTTTCTCAGGGTGGTGTCGGGCCCGATGCAGGCGCCGGACTCGACGACGGTCGCGCCGAGCAGCTGCGTTCCCGGCATGAGCGTGACGTCCGCCGCCAGGGTGACTGCGGAGTCGATCCACGTGGACGCCGGGTCGACGATCGTCACGCCCTCGCGCATCCAGTGGCTGGTCAGCCGACGATTCAGCTCGCGTCCGAGGCGGGCGAGCTGCGCCCGGTCGTTGACGCCCTCGGTCTGCCAGACGTCCTCCAGCACGTGCGCGCCGACCGGCAGACCGTCGTCGACGGCGAGGCCGACGATGTCGGTGAGATACAGCTCGCCCTGCGCGTTCGTGGGCGACAGACGGGTGAGGGCGTCGGCGAGGAACTTGGCATCCACGACCAAGATGCCGCTGTTGACCTCGAGCACCGCGCGCTCTGACTCGTTCGCGTCACCGTCCTCGCGAATGGCGACCACCAGGTCGTCCGCGTCGCGGATGATGCGGCCGTAGCCGGACGGGTCGTCCAGCTCGGCGCTCAGGATCGTCACGGACTGGCCGGACGCATGGTGGTCCTCCAGCAGTCCGGCCAGCGTCTCGCTGGTCAGCAGGGGGACGTCGCCGTAGGTGATGAGCACGGTTCCATCGGGCGCTTGGCCGAGCGCCTCGAGCGCGACCTGGACGGCATGGCCGGTTCCGCGCTGCTCCTCCTGCACCGCCTCGACGACATCGAGGCCGAGGTCGGCGATCGCGGCGGACACCTGATCGCGCTCGTGGCCCACGACGGTCACGGTGCTCGCGACACCGACGCCGCGGACCGCCGTCAACACGTGCGCGATGAGTGAGCGCCCCCCGATCTCGTGGAGAACCTTGGCCCGCGTGGACTTCATGCGGGTACCGGCGCCGGCGGCGAGAACAATCGCCGTCACCGTCACCGAGGAGGTGCCCACGCCCGTGTCAGTCACGGCGCAATCGTATCGGCCGGGCTCGTTGTCTACTTAGTCGTTCGAGCTGTCGGTGTAGTCGCTGTCCGTGCTGACGTCAGTGTCCGTGTCAGCACTGTCGGTGTCCTCGTCGGCGCTGTAGGAGTCCGTGTCGGCGTCCTCGGTCGGGCTCGGCGAAGGGCTGGCACTCGGCGACGGGGACGGCGATGCGCTGGGAGTCGGCTCAACCGGGTCGGTGTCGACGGCCGCGGCGCCCGGCGCACCGGTCGCGGACGACGGCGTCGGTGCCGTCGGCTCTGCATGGCGGGTCTTCGCGACGGCGACACCGCCGACGAGCACGAGGGCGGCAGCGACGAAAACGGCGCGTGGATCAATGTTCATGGTGTGTCCCTTCGCGACAGACCGTACAAGACAACGTCAGCCTGACGAAACGGCCGCTTCAATCGCCGCATTGCGGGACACGATCCCCAAACGATGGCACGATCGGGCCGAGCCCGTTGCCTCCGGACGCGGGCCCGACCCGTTTCTGGAGAGACCATGAGCGAAACAGCTGACTTCATCGTCGTCGGCGCCGGCTCGGCCGGTGCTGTCGTCGCCTCGCGCCTCAGCGAGGACCCCGCGATGCGCGTGATCCTCGTCGAGGCGGGCGGACGACCGCCGGCCGAGGAACTCATGCCGGCAGCCTGTCCCGTCCTGCAGCAGAACCCCGCGACGGACTGGATGTTCACCGGCGATGCCGGCGGCGCCGGTCTCGGCCTCACCGACGGCCGGATGTTCGCGCCGCGCGGCAAGATGCTCGGCGGCTCCTCCGGGCTCAACTACATGGCGTACGTGAGGGGCCATCCGGGCGACTTCGACGCGTGGGCCGACGGCGGTGCGACGGGCTGGAGCTACGCCGACGTCCTGCCGTACTTCCGCAAGAGCGAGCACCTGGTTCCGTCGGACGCCATCCCGGTCGACCCTGAGGCCCACGGAACCGACGGACCCTTGGGCGTCTCGGTGCGACAGCCGATCGTCGCGGGCGCAGTCGCGTTCGTCGACGCCGCTGTGGAGTCCGGCATTCCGGTCGGCGACTACAACGGCCGCGATCGCGGTGGCCCCGCCGGTGCTGTGTCGCTGCTCCAGACCACCACCCTCGACGGCAAGCGGACCAGCACGTTCCACGCGTACCTCGAGGGCAAGCCGGAGACCCGGCCGAACCTGATGATCGTCACCGACGCGCAGGTCTCGCGCATCGTGCTGGACGGCGACTCGGGCGCGCTGCGGGCCACGGGTGTCGAGTACGTCGACAGCGACGGCGAGAAGCGCGTCCTCGAGGCGCGCCACGAGGTCATCATCAGCGCCGGCGCCTACCAGTCGCCACAGCTCCTCATGCTGTCCGGCATCGGGCCGGCCGACCACCTCGCGAGCGTCGGCATCGACTGCCTCGTCGATGCTCCGGACGTCGGCCAGAACCTGCAGGACCACCTCCAGCTCGGCTTCACCTTCGAGGCGCCGGGGCTCGGTGTCTCGATGGCGACCGTGGGCGTGGGCATGGGCCCGGACGCCTTGCGCGCCCCGGCCGGCCCGCTTCCCGCCGACCCGGCCGACGACGCCACGCTCCCGCCTGAGCTCGCCGGCCTCAAGGCCGAGGCCGAGCGGCAGGTCACGGAGTGGTTCACGACCGGCAACGGCATTGTCTCGTCGTCGCTGTACGAGGCCTGCGGTTGGTTCTCCACCGGTCTCGGCGACCCGCACACACACGACGCGCAGATCGGTTTGTTCGCGTGCGGCTACAACGCGGACATCTGGCAGACGCTGCTGCGCATCGACCCCCAGGAGTTCTTCGAGGACGTGGCCACGACGCTGGCTCCGGAGAAGGAGAACATGATCATCCTGGCCAACCCCGTGCAGCCGCACAGCCGGGGCGAGATCCGCTTGGCCAGCGCCGATCCGCTCGATGCGCCGGACATCCGGTTCAACTACTACGACGATCCGCACGACATCGCCGTCATGACCGCGATCGTGCGCAAGACGTTGGAGATCCAGTCACGGCTGCGCGAGAAGCACGGCGCCGGTCCCGTGATGGTGGCGCCGGCGCTCGCGTCCAAGCACGGGCATTCGCCCGGCGACGAGCTGACCGACGCCTTGATCGAGGACCTCGCGCGGCACTACTCGTTCAGCGTCTACCACCCGACCAGCACCTGCCGGATCGGCTCCGTGGTCGACGCCGAGCTGCGCGTCGTGGGTGTCGAGGGACTCCGGGTCGCCGATGCGAGCGTCATGCCGAGCATCGTCAGCGGCAACACCAATGCCGCGGCGATCATGATCGGCGAGAAGGCAGCTGAGCTCCTCGGCCGTGCGCACGACCTCGAGCTGGACGCATACGTCGGCTGAGCGAGCGACATCGCACCCGGTGGGCGTGGCAATGCGTTCCCAGCGGTGGGTTTGGCACCGGATATCGACTGATGGACGTGCCTAACCCACCGGCTACAAGCTCAGACGGGTCTGCGGCCGGCTAGCGCCAGTGGCCCTTGCCCTTGTGATGGTCCCACTTGGGGTCGCTCTGCCGGACCGGGCCGGTGAGCTGCCCTGAATCTGACCCGGCGGACGCGTCACCTGTGGCCGGCGCCGGAGCCTCGGCCGTCGGCTGGTCGGTGACGGGCGGCGGCGGAGCAGGAGCCGGCGCTGCACCCTGCGGCGCGTCATTCTGCTCGATGGCAGCCGCCCCTGGCCCGACCTTGGTGCTCACCACCGGCCGGACGTGGTCATCGGGCTTCGCCGAGTTGGAGACCAGCAGACCCAGTGCGACGAGGGCCGCGGTGACAGCTCCGGCGATCTGGACGGACCGCGGGTTGACGCCCTTTCGCGGCGCGTCAGCCTCGACAACCTCATCGGCCACATAGGACTCATGGCGCGACTCGAGCGTGGTCGGCGACTCGAAGATGGACATGACGTTCCCCCGGCATCTAAAGGTGTCGGGAGTTCAAACGCAGCAGCATCCGCGTAGGTTACGGTCAGCTGGCTTTGGCAACGCCGGCGGGCAGCCGTGCCAGCAGGGCCTGGTAGACACGGCGAATGTCGGCTTCGTCATGCCCGTAGTCCCGCACGCACGACCCAATCGCCGACCGCAGGAGCCGGAGCTCCTCGTCGTTCAACTCAAGCGTGTACATGCCTCCAGCGTAGAACTGACCGGGGGCAGCGGAAAGGGCTCAGGGGACGAGCACGACCTTGCCGACGTTCTTCCGCTCGTGGATGAATCGGTGCGCGTCGGCGGCCTTTTCGAACGGGAAGGACGCGGCGACCACGGGGACGTAGGCGCCGGACTCGAAGCCCGCGGCGAGCGGCTCCATGAGCCTGCCGAGTCCGCCCTCGCGCTCCCACCACCACAGCATGTTCAGGCCGAAGACGCCCTTGTTCTCGTTGAGGATCAACAGGCTCTTCCACCACGGCATCGTGGCGGTCGTCATGCCGGCGACGCTCTTGAGCAGCCCGGGCAGGTTGCGCTTCTCACCGGTCTGAACCTCGCTGAGGCCGTAACAGATCAGGCGCCCGCCGGGCCGCAGGATGGCGTAGTCCTTCCGGAAGCTCGACGGCCCGATGGCGTCGAACGCGACGTCGACGCCCTCGTCGTTGGTCAACCGCATCACGACCTTGGCGAAGTCGTCATTGCGGTAGTCGATGGCGTGGTCGACGCCGAAGCCGCGGATGGCGTCGTGCTTCGACGGCGACGCCGTCCCGAAGACCTCCGCGCCGAATTCCTTGGCGATCTGCGTGGCTGAGATGCCGACTCCGCCAGCTGCGGCGTGGATGAGCACGCGGTCGCGCGGGCGGACGCCACCCATGATGACCAGTCCGGCGTATGCGGTGCCGTAGTTGACCGGGATGGCGGCGCCCTGCTCGAAGCTCAGCCCGTCGGCCAACGGAAGAGTGTCCTGGACCTTGGAGACGACCAGCTCGGCGTGGCCGCCGAACTTCGTCCCGCCGATGACCCGATCGCCCAGCTGATACTCGGTGACACCTTCGCCAAGTGACTCGACGACGCCCGCGACTTCGTAGCCGACGACCGACGGCATCTTTGGCGCGTCCGGATACATGCCGGTGCGCGCCAACAGGTCAGCGAAGTTGATGCCGGCCGCCTTGACGGCGATCCGGACCTCGCCCGGTCCGGCCACCGGGTCGGGACGCTCCTGAACCTGCAGCACTTCCGGCGGACCATGCTTGGTGATGACGACGGCTCTCATCCCGTGAGCGTACTTCGATGCAGGATGGCTGTATGGGCATCATCGCTGCAGACTTGTTTCTCACGCTCGACGGCGTCTACCAGGCGCCCGGCGCTCCCGACGAGGACCCAACGGGTGACTTCCCGTTCGGCGGTTGGCAGGCGCCGTATCCCGACGAGGCGACCGGTGCGTCGATTCTCGAGAGCATCGATCAGACCGACGCGCTCCTCCTCGGCCGCCGCACCTACGAGATCTTCGCCGCGTACTGGCCGTTCCAGTCCACCGAGAACCCGGTGGCCGCGAAGTTCGCCGCCATCCCGAAGTACGTGGTCTCGCGAACCCTCCGCGACCCGAGTTGGGCAGAGACCACCGTCCTGCCAGACGCCACAGCGGCCGGACGCCTCCGCGAGGACTTCGAAGAGATCCACACGTGGGGTAGCGGTGAGCTGGTGCGAAGCCTCGTCAACGAGGGAGTAGTTGATCGCCTGGACCTCTGGATCTATCCAATCGCGCTCGGCACCGGCAAGCGATTCTTCGAGTCCGGCTTCTCGCCGATGGCCTTCCGTCCGACCCGGCCCGCGCGGGTGAGCGAGACCGGGGTCATGACCCTCACGCTCGAGCCCGCCGGCGACGTCGAGACCGGCGACATGACGGAACAGGGGTGACGGGCCCCCAGCGCAAGCGTGAGCGCGGATTGATCATCGCCATCGGCCTCGCCGCGGGCTTGCTCGCGGCTGCGGCCGTCGGAGTGAGGACTTGGTCGCCCTCCCCGGACGGCCCACATGCCGTTCCGATTGCCGAGAAAGTATGGCGCCCCAACGTTCGCGGCACCGTGACCGGCTCGGTTGCATTCCGTCACCCTGCCTGGGGACCAGTTGTGTTGGTGACGAGCGAACACCCGACCGAAGACACGTCGACGCCGAGCTACATCACCGTCGTCGACGGCCACGGTCGCGTTCGATGGTCTTTCAACACCGGAGACACCGTCTGGTACGAGATGAAGATCAACAGCCCAGCCAGGGACAAGACGGGCAACATCTTCATCAACTGGAACCCCGGCCGCTACAACGGCGTCACGGTCTTACGGCCAACTGTGGACGGATTCGCCGACTTCGGCACCCTGATGGAAAGCGGCAACTACAACGGAAGTCACTACTACGCCGATGTCGTCGACGTTGACCATGACGGCATCTTCGAAATCGCCCAGCATGACAACAACTGCATTCCGGGGTGCGCCGAGGGAAAGATCACGACGAAGAACTTCTGGTGGACCGGGCACGGGTACCGGCCACGCGACTGACCACGATCGGCCGAGTCCCCACTCCCCGGGCAGGAGTCGAACCTGCGTCGCTAATCCTGATTCAAAGTCCCGGACTCCCCGTTCGGCAGCGTTCGGGGAGTGGCGGACAGTCAGCAGAGAGAGGAGATTCAGCCAGCAGAGCGTCCGCAGGAGTCCGCCAGCATCCGGGCCGTCCGTGACATTTCTGTGACACGGCCCCCTACCCCACTGGGACGACAAATCGGGCGGCGAAGTCGACCAGTACCTTCAGGCCGCATAGGACGGCGATGGAGGCGATTTCGCCGGCGTGGCCGAATGCGAGCACGAGCCCGATGGACACCATGGCGCCCGTGTAGAGCGTCAGGACCGCGGGGTACGGGACGAACATCGCGCGTCCGGGGTTCATCCGGCTCCGGGCGTCCTGCCCGAACCAGACGAGCCCGAGGTCGGCGGTGTGGATGGTCAGCAACGCGCACAGCAGGATCAGCCAGTACGACAGCGGCGCCACGATGCCGCCGGTGTGTCGAACCAAGACGGCGGTGGTGATTGTCGAGAGCACCATGAAGATGCCGAAGTGCCAGCTGAAGAAGCGGGCGACTTGCCGGGGATTATCGATATCGATGCGCCCACTCTGGACCACCACCGCGGCGTCGGGAGGTTGGCCGCGTCCGGTCGCGGTCAGGATGCGCACCATCCCGAAAGCCCACAGAACGACCGCCTCCATCAGGAAGTACCCGTAGACGTCGAAGAACTGCGCCGTGCCGCGCGCCACCGCGATCAACGGCATCAGATTGCTCAGGACGAGCAAGGACCCCACCACCCGCCGGGTCGATGCGAACGGCAGACGGCTCCCGAGGGCGGCCAACGCATTGACCCCGACGATGCGTAACACGAGCCTCAGCACGAGCCCACGGTATTGCCTGCGCTGGCATCGACAATCCATTTAAGGTCCGGTCATGGGGATGGCGACACACGCAAGCATCGAGATCGGCGCTCCGCCGGATGTGGTGTTCCGGTGGCTGATCGAGCCGCAAAAGCTCACGGTCTGGCTCGGCGGTGCCGGAGCGATGCCACCGGACACCAGTCTGCTCAAGGTTGGTTACGTCGGCATGTCGCAGATCCAAGCACCAGGCGGCAGTTCACGTGACGCCGTCCTGCGGGTGACGGCCTACTCTCCACCGACCAAGTTCTCCTTCACCATGAGCTACCCGGGCGGGACGTCGACAACGGCATACACCCTGTCGAATCACAGTGGGACAACGACGCTGACCGTGGCGAGCCAGACCGATATGGGTGCCACCGACACCAGCGCCGTTGAGCGCCTACTCGAGCACCAGCCGAGGTTGTTGCGGTGGTTCGTGCATCACCAGATGCGCACCATGGAGGCCAAGCTCGCCCACGGCGACTTCGACACCGCGACCCAAAAACAGATCCAATCTGGACTTGACGACACGCTCGCCAAACTGAAGACGGCCATCGAAGGCCAGCATCCCTGAGCGGTAGCAGCCGCCGCAGGACTGCAGTGCGCGGAAACCGCATTAGGTGCCGCAATTACTGCATGCACACCCTCAGGTGCAGTCTTGCCTCACCGACCATGCCGCACGACATCGCGGTCGGGTACCCCGTCCAAGGACAGGAGCACGCCCTTGTCCTTGGAACTCATGTACATCAACAGATCGTCGCCCAAGTAGGCGCGTAGCCATCCTTGACCCGAACCGCTCCCCCCACACACGTACCAGGTTCCGTCGTACGGAGCGCAGTAATGGTACGAGCGGTACGTGGCAACCCTCTCAGCCTTAGTGGAGGCGTTCAGGAAACGCCCCACCTGCATCTGGCCGGTATCGAGCGTGCAGGTGAAACTTTGGCCGGGGGCATTCCAGGGAGGATCCGAGTCCTTGGTGCACTGATCCGGGGTCACTCCGGCGACGGCGAACATGACTGCGGTCGACCGCAGATCGCACCTACCGCCACTGGCGACCTGAGAACCGTCAAGACAGGTGCGCTGAGGGCCGCTTGACGGGTCGTACGACGGGACGCTGTTGTGGTCAGCGTCGGTGCACGTTCCGTCAATCGAATCGGCAATGATCAGTTTCGGCACTTTGTACTTGTGCATCGTGGCGCAGTCGGGCGGGATCTGGCCACCCCAGATCACCTTCCAGCGGCCATTGCTTCGGGCATAGATCTCGTCCCCGCCGTCGCAGTCGGCCGCGCTGCCGGACGCGTACCCTTCTGGGTCGAACAGGGTGACATCAACATGCGGAGCACAGGGTTGGCCCTCGCCCGGGCTGCCCTTGGTCGTCTCGGCAACGTAGGAGCGCATGAACCGCAGGAAGTCCTCCGGCAGTCCGGCGAGCTTGGTGTCGACATCGGCGACCGAGTACATGCTGGCCGCTTCAGGGAACACATACATGCCCTCGTCGTTCATTTTGTACAACACCTTGGTGTGCGCCGACGGATGCGCGGCGGCCGGTGGGACCGCTGACGGATCTGCCTTTCCAAAATGCACATATCCGCAACCACTCAGCACCAGTACAGACAACAATCCGACGACAGCCAAAGACACCGCACGACGCATGCATCCACTCTCGCAGCGGGATCTTCATGCTGTGACGAAAACCGAAAATCAGATGCCGGACGAAGACCACCGGTCCCGCAACCGAACTAACTTGCCGCTGATACGACGATTCATGGCCAGCCGCCTATCGGTGCAGCGGACCCTCTATCCGCTGCCTGCGAAGGCTCGCCGCGGAGCGACTCCTCGCTCGCCGGAGAGGGCGTGGGGCCTTTGAAACTCCCTATCCCTTGACCCGCTCCCCGGGCAGGAGTCGAACCTGCGTCGCTAATCCTGATTCAAAGTCAGGCGGGCCCTGCCGACAGACCAACCGGGGATCGCATTGAGTCGACGCCCAAGGCTACCTGAGCGAGATTTGCCCCAAATTCGACAGGCCGAGACGCAAAAAGGGTCGATTCGGGCGCAAATCGTGTCACTGGCCGGCTACGTGACGAGGTGGGCGCCGGGGACGGGGCCGCGGGCCTGGATGACGTCGGCGCACACGCCGGAGCTCGCCAAGGCAACCGCGAGGTCGAGCTGCTGAGTCTCGTCGCGCGCAAGAAAGAGACACGTCGGGCCCGACCCGGACACCAGTGAGCCAAGCGCGCCCGCACCCGAGCCGACGGAGAGGACGTCGCGCAGGTCGGGACGCAGTGACAGGGCGGCCTCGCCGAGGTCGTTCGACAGCGCCTCACCCAAAGCGACCGGGTCGCAGGCACGCAACGCCGCGAGCAGGGCCTCGGGAACGGACGGGGGCGGCACCGTCCGATCAGCCGTCAGCCGGTCGAACTCGGCAAACACAGCGGGCGTGGGGAGGCCTCGGTCCGACACCGCGATCGTCCAGTAGTAGCTGCCGCGGCCAAGGATCGGGCTGACGTTCTCGCCACGGCCGCCGCCGATCGCATTCCCGCCGTGCAGGAGGAACGGCACGTCACTCCCGACGTCCGCCGCGAGCTCGCTGAGCTCATCGCGGCTCAGCCCAGTCCCCCACACGGCGTTACAGGCAACGAGCGAGGCAGCGGCGTCGGCCGACCCACCGGCCATGCCTCCCGCGACCGGGATGACCTTGCGGATGGCAAGGCGCACGCCCTGTTCGACGCCCGTCGCCTCGCGCAGCGTCCGCGCCGCGCGCGCCGCTAGGTTGTCCGCGCCTTCGGGGACTTCGCCGGACTCCGACGCCGACTCGAGATGAACAGACACCTCGATGTCGTCCGAGTCCTCGACGACGACCGCGCGGACCTCGTCGTGGACGTCGAGCGCCTGGTACACGGTCGCCAACGGGTGATAGCCGTCGTCGCGGACGGGGCCCACGCCGAGGCTGAGATTGATCTTGGCGGGGACCCGCGCGGTGGCCGACATCGTCACCGGTCCAACCTAGCCAGAGGCAGCGAGGCGCGCGAAGTCGGCGATGGTCAGCTGCTCGCCGCGCGCGCCGGGATCGATGCCGGCCGCGACAAGGGCAGCCTCGGCCGCGGAGGGCGATCCGAACATCGAGGCGAGTGCCGCCCGCAGCGTCTTGCGACGCTGGGCGAAAGCCCCGTCGACGAGCGCGAACGTCCGCTTGCGCAGCTCAGGCGCTGCCGGCGGCTCGTGTCGGCGGAGCGCGACGAGGGCCGAGTCGACGTTCGGCGCAGGCCAGAACACGGTCCGGCCGATGTTGCCGGCCAGGTCGACGTCTGCCCACCAGCGGGCCTTCAGGCTGGGGATGCCGTACGTCCGCGAGCCCGGCCCGGCAGCGAGCCGGTGTGCGACCTCGGCCTGCACCATGACCAGTGCACTCTCGAGCGAGGGGAAGCGCTCGAGGAAGTGCAGGAGAACGGGCACGGACACGTTGTACGGAAGGTTCGCGACCAGTGCCGTCGGCGGTGGGCCGGGCAGCTCATCCACGCGCAGAGCGTCGGCGTGGAGCAGCTCCAGCTTCGATGCCAGCTCCGGCGCACGCTCGGCCACCGTCTTCGGCAGCTGGTCGGCGAGCACCGGGTCGACCTCGACGGCGATCACGCGGGACGCGGTCGCGAGCAGGTCGAGCGTCAGCGAGCCAAGCCCGGGACCGATCTCGACGACGACGTCATCGGGCCCGACGCCCGACGTCCGCACGATGCGGCGCACCGTGTTGGCGTCGATGACGAAGTTCTGGCCTCGCTGTTTGGTCGGGCGCAGGCCGATGTCCGCGGCGATCCGGCGGACATCGGCCGCACCCAACAGGCTCAACTTAGTTGTTGCGTGCTCCGGCGCAGCCCCACTGGCCCCAGCCAGAGCGGGCCTGCAGGATCTTCGCGTACTTGATCTGGGTCTCGCGGCTGGCCTCGTTCGGCAGGCCGGGCGCACCCAGGCTGTGCCACGTCGCGGCGCTGAACTGCAGGCCGCCGAAGTAGCCGTTGCCGGTGTTGATGTGCCAGTTGCCGCCCGACTCGCAGGCCGCGATCTTGTCCCAGACGCCGATCGGCTCCTGCGGCGCCTCGGCGGTGCCGCGCGCGATGATCATCGTCTCGGGCTTGGCCAGCTGCGACGACTCGAGGACGAGTCGGCTACGTTCCGCGCCGTCGGCCTGGGTGACCAGGACGTGCTCACGGGCACGGCCTTCCTGGCCCGGATCGAGGACCTTCGTGGTGCCCTTCTCCAGGGTCTTGTCGTCCTTGTACTCGACCGGCTGCTTGACGTCGACCACTTCGGTCTTGTTGGCCAGCTCGATGCGGGTGACCTTGACGGCATCGCCGTTGGACAGCAGCTCGCCCACAGCCGGCTCGACCTCATCGTTGGCGTCGAGGTTCACGTTGGCTTCCTTCAGCGCAGCGCCCACGGTCGGGGCGGCGCTGTTCAGCGTCTTGGACTGACCATCGACGTCGATGGTGACCTGCTTCGGGTTGCTCACGACGATGCGCGTGCCGGCGCGGGAGAGGCGCGCGGAGCGATCGTCGGAGACGAATGTGTCGTCGGTCGGCTTGACGTCCATACGGTCGAGCACGTCGCCGACGGTGCCGTCGTGGACGGTCACCTTCGTCGTCTGCCCGTCCACCGCTACGGTCACCGGCTTGGCGAACGCGACGGAGACCTTGTCACCGTCGTCGACAGTGGCGTTCTTGCTCGCCGGCTTGCCGTCGACGTGGACCTTGTCCTTCGGGTCGAGCGCGATGCCATCGGTGGCGAGCGTCGAGCCGACGGTCCCGCTCATGGTGCGGATGGTCTTGGTCTGCCCGTCGAGGGTGACCGTGACGTCCTTGCTCAGGGCCGCGTAGGCAGTGGTGCCGCCGGCCAGAACGAGAAGCACCGCAGCGTTGAGCGCGATGAACGCGCCCTTCGTGTGGACCTTGTTCAGATGTTTCGGATGGAGATGACCAGGAGTGATCTGCGGAATCCGCATGGGTTCGCCCTTGTGTCTAGGGGTCAGGACAACGGCCCTGTGAGCCGTCACGGCCTTATGGGCCGGTCGTCCACCATACGAACGCTTAATCACTGGTCAAACCCACTCTGGCCACGTCCCACCGAACGCCTGTTCGGTATTCTCGCGGATCCTTTGGCAAAGTTCTGACACGGAAACCCCTACTATTCCAGCCATAAATCGAACTGTCAGCGGAATAAGAAAAGAAGCATTGGGACGGCCCCGAAAGGGCTCGGGTGTGAGGAACGGCGCATCCGTCTCGACCAGGATTTTGTCCATTTGCGCTGCTCGGAGGCCATCTCGGATGTTCTCGGCGTTCTTGAACGTGACCGTGCCGGCGAACGACAGATAGGCCCCGCGGTCCAGGCAGGCGCGGGCGAATTCGCCGTCGCCGGAAAAGCAGTGCATGACGGTGCGCTCAGGCATGCCCTCGTCGTCGAGGACGCGTAGGACGTCGGCGTGAGCGTCGCGATCATGAATGACCAGCGTCCGATCCAGCTCCTTGGCCAGCCGGATGTGGTCGCGAAACGACTGCTCCTGGGCCTCGCGGCCCCCTGGACCGGTACGGAAATGGTCGAGCCCGGTCTCCCCCACCGCCCGGACGTTCGGGTCGGCCGCCAGCTCGGCGATCTCCGCGAACGCCGCGGCATAGCCATCGCCCAAGCGCGGGGCGTCGTTGGGATGCAGAGCGACAGCCGCGACGACGTTGGGGAACTTGCGCGCCGCCTCGACCGACCAGCGCGACGACTCGACGTCCGTCCCGACCTGGACGATGCGCGTGACGCCGACAGCAGCGGCCTGCGCCAGCGCCGCGGCGGGCTCGATACGCGCTCCGCCCTGCACCCTGTGGTCAAGGTGGCAGTGGTTGTCGACCACGGGGATTGGAAGCGGTTCCGGCGCCTCCGGCCACCGCGTCTCGGCGGAAGTCACGACGCCGGCGCCTCCAGCTCGATCCGGGGGAACAGGCTCGGCGGCTTGGTGACCGTCGTGCCGGTCGGCAGCTGACCCCAAGCCGCGACCGCGTCGATGCGCTGGTCCTCGAGTTCACCCAGGGCACCATCGGCACCGAGCGCCTCCCACAGTGCCGCGGACGCCTTCGGCATCACTGGGTTGAGCAGCACGGCGAGGACGCGCAGCCCCTCGGCGGCCGTGTTGAGGATGGTGCCGAGCCGCTCGCGCTGGCTCTCGTCCTTCGCGACCTTCCACGGCTCCTGCTCGGTCAGGTAGCCGTTGAGCTCGTCGACGATGGTCCAGACCGCGGCAAGCGCGTCCTGCGGGGCCACGGCGTCGATGGCGGCATCGGCATCCTGGACGGCCTGCGCGACCGTCGCGATGACCTTGTCCTCAGCGGGGTTCAGCCGTCCCGCAGCCGGGAGCGAGCCGTCGAAGTAGCTGCCGATCATGGCGGCGACGCGAGACGCCAGGTTGCCGAAGCCGTTGGCCAGCTCGGCGTGATACCTGGCGTGGATGTCCTCCCACGAGATCGACCCGTCCTGGCCGAACGTGATCGCGCGGGCGAAGTAGTAGCGGTAGGCGTCCGAGCCGAAGGCATTGACAAGCTCGTCCGGCCGGATGCCGTTGAGCTTGCTCTTGCTCATCTTCTGGCCGCCGACGAGCAGCCAGCCGTGGGCGAAAACCTGACCGGGCAGCGGCAACCCGGCGGCCATCAGCATCGCGGGCCAGATGATGGCGTGGAAGCGAACGATGTCCTTGCCGACCAGGTGGAGGTTGGCCGGCCACAGTCGCTGGAACTTCTCCTCGTCCCGGCCGTACCCGGCGGCTGTCAGATAGTTGAGCAACGCCTCGATCCAGACGTACATGACGTGCTTCGTGTCCCACGGCACCTGGACGCCCCAGTCGAACGTCGACCGCGAGATGGAGAGGTCCTTGAGGCCGCGCTTCACGAAGGCGACCACCTCGTTGCGCGCCGACGCCGGCTGCACGAAGTCGGGGTTGGACTCGTAGAGGTCGAGCAGGGCCTGCTGGCAGTCGCTCAGCCGGAAGAAGTAGTTCTCCTCGGTGATGTGCTCAAGCCGGCTGCCGTCCAGCGCGGAGACCTTGTGGCCCTCGTCCTCGCCCTCGCCGTCGCGGACGTCCGCCTCGTCGACGAACTCCTCGCTGCCGACGCTGTACCAGCCGGCGAACTCGCCGCGGTAGACCGCGTCGCGGTCGTGGAGGTCCTGCCAGAACTTCTGGGCCCCCGACTCGTGCCGCTCCTCGCTGGTGCGGATGAAGTCGTCGTTGGCCGCGTCGATTGTCGTCAGGACCGGACGCCACTCGGTGTCGACCAGGTGGTCGGTCCACTCCTTGGGCGTCTTGCCGTTGGCCTCGGCCTTGCGCAGGACCTTCAGGCCGTGCTCGTCCAGGCCGGTGAGGTACCAGACGTCCTCTCCGCGCTGCCGGTGCCAGCGGGTGATGATGTCCCCGATGACGGTGGTGTAGCCGTGGCCGATGTGCGGGGCGTCGTTGACGTAATAGATCGGCGTCGTGACGTAGAAGGTGCGGTCGGACACCCGGCCGATTCTAGGGGAGTCTGGCGCACGGGCCCGCGGCGAGGGAAACTGCCGAGAAAAGTTGGCATGGAGACTTGTGTTCTGTCGCATCTCTATAGTATTATCGAACTATCGTTCGTTACTCAGTGGAGGGTGATGACCGCAGAGTTCGTTCCACAGTCCGCGCTGGCCCTCAGGCTGGCGCGGATCGAGGCCGAGCTCGACGCCATTGCGCTTTCGGACTACGTGGGCCAGAGCGAGTCTGAAGCCCGCCACCATGCTGCCGCCTTGCGGCGGATCGAATCACGGGTCAGCACGCATGTGGGTGCGGCCAGCCGGGCGGTTCGGGCTCATCATCCGACCCGAGCGGCGCAGGTCATCTCCCGCTCGTTTGGGAACAACTCGGGTGCGGTGCAGCGGGAGATCAACGACGCTGAGACCTTGGCTGAAACCAGCTTGACGGAGCAGGCCTCGGCGAACGGGTTGATCTCGCACGGACACGCCAAAGTCATCAGCCGTGCCATCCACGACCTGCCCGGTGACGTGAGCGCCGATCAGCGGGAGTTCGCCGAACGGGCCCTCATCCGGGACGCCCAAGCGCTCTCCCCGCACGATCTGGCGACCCGGGCGCGCCGGATCACCGACCAGTTCAAACCCGAACCCGACGTCGACGCCGACGAAGACGCCCTGCTGCGCCGTCGCGAAGCCATCGCGCGGGCCAAGACGAACTTCAAGCTCTGGGACACTCCCCCAAGCACTTCGTGCAGGGGGTACCCCCAACTCCGGGACCTGGTCCTGGAAAGGCACCGGTTCGGAACTGGATGGCCGGATCCTCAAAACCATCCTGGACGCCTACACCGCACCCCGCCGTGACCACCTCGACCCCGCCGAAGACCCGTACGAGACCCACGAGCACAAGCAGGGCATCGCGTTCAGCCAGCTGCTCCAACACATCCCGACCGACCAGCTCCCCACCACTGGCGGCACCCCCATCCGGGTCGTCGTCACCATCGACGAGTCAAAGCTGCAGTCGAACGTGGCTGCAGCCACGTTGGCCACCGGCGAACGCCTCTCCGCCGGCCAACTACGCCGGCTGGCCGCCAACCACGGCATCATCCCCATGGTCCTCGGCTCAGACTCGATCCCGATCGACCTCGGCCGCACCCAACGCCTCTTCACCAAAGCCCAACGCGACGCCCTGGCCGTCATGGACGGCGGCTGCACCGCACCCGGCTGCGACCGACCACCCAGTTGGTGCGAAGTCCGACACACTGATCCCTGGCAAACCGGCGGGATGACCAACCTCGACAACGCCACCCTGCACTGCAGCGCCTGCCACCACCGCGCAGACCAAGAACACTGGAAATACAAGAGAATCCGTGGCCGCATGCACATCAACCGCGGCACAGGCCGCGGCTGGGAAACCAACCACCGGTATAGGCCCTAAACCGACAGCCCGGGCCTAACGGCAGACAGTTCCCTTGGCCGGCATCGTGCCGGCAATCAGGTAGGCGTTGACCGCGGCGTCGATGCAGGTGTCGCCGCTCGCGTACGACGTGTGGCCGCCACCGCGTCGGGTCAGCAGGACGGACGATGGGATCTGCTGCGCCAGCGCCTTCGCCCCCGCATACGGCGTGGCCGGATCGCGCGTCGCACCGACGATCAGGATGGGCGCCTTGGTGTGTGGGTAGATGTCGATCTGCGGATGGTCCGGCTTCACCGGCCAGTCCGTGCATCCCAACGTCCCCCACGCCAGCGCCGGCCCGAACGCCGGTGACGCCTTCCGGAATCGCGGCTCCGCCTCTTCCACGTCCTCCGGCGTGACGACGTCGCGCTGGTCCAGGCACGAGACGACACGGAAAGCCTCGCCGTTGGCATCCTGGAAGTAGCTGTCAGCGAGCCGCATCAGGACACTTCCGTCGCCGTCGAAGGCGGCGTCGAGCGCCTGCGTGAGCGTCGGCCATGTCGCCTCGCTGTACAGCGGCTTGACGATGCCGTAGAACGCCAGACCCTCGGTGAGCCGACGGCTTCCGTCGTCGGTGCGCAGCGGATGCTGGTCGACGCGCGCCAGGAAGCTGACGATCTTGCGGCCACCCTTCGTCTCGTCCCGTCCGAGGGGGCACCACATGGCGCTGGTGCAGCTGCGGACGTAGGCGTCGAGCGCGTCCTGGAAGCCCACCGCCTGCGCCAGGCTCGCGTCGATGGTGCTGAGTGAGGAGTCGACGGGCCCGTCGAGCACCATGCGGCCGACGCGGTTCGGGAACAACGTGGCGTAGGTGGCGCCGATCTGTGTCCCGTACGAGAACCCGAACCAGTCGAGCTTCTCGCGCCCGAACAGCGCGCGCAGGACGTCGAAGTCGCGCGCGACCTCCTCCGTCGACACGTGAGCCGCAAGCTTGCCGGAGCGCTTGAGGCAGCCCTTGCCGAACCGGCGGGTGTCGGCACGGAACTCCGCGACCTCCTCCGGGGTGTCCGGATCGGGATCGCCGGCCGCCCAGGTCTCGAACGCGCGGTCGGACAGGCAGTCGATCGGCTCGCTGTCGCCCACGCCGCGCGGGTCGACGTTCACCAGGTCGTACTGCTTGCGCACCTCCGGGCTGATCTTCGTGGCGAGGTAGTCGGCGAGCTCGAAACCGGACGCGCCGGGTCCGCCGGGGTTGAGGAACAGGCTGTGGCCTCCCGCGCCCGTCGACGGGATCACCTTGACGGCGAGGCGCAGCGTCTGGCCCTTGGGCTTCTCGTAGTCGACCGGAACCTTGACGCGCGCGCACTTGCCCCCGCCGCAGTCCGACCACCGCACCTGCTGCGTGTAGAACGGCTTGAGGTCACGCTTGTCGATGTGCGTGGACGCCGTCGGCGGCTTCCACGGCGGAGCCGCCGAATCGTCGTGGGACGACCAGATGCCGGCCCCGACGGCCAGCAGGAAGAGTGCGCTCACCAGCATCCCGACGACGCCGGTGACGATGCCGGCGATGGCGATCCCGCGCCCTCGCTCGGCCCCGCCGGACAGGGCGACGTCACGCTTGGCAGAGAAACCGAGGACGACAGCGGGGATTCCGGTCAGGAGGCCGCACCCGAAGACGAGGACGACTGATGCGATCCCGAGGACCAGCGACCAGATGGCTTTGCCGCTGATGGGCGGCGCCGTCCGCGTCGTCGACCCGCTGCCGCTCATTCCCCGGATGCTAGTGGAGGGCGTGAAAATCTCAGCTCAGGAAACCAGTCATCATGCGCTCCAGAGCCAACTGCGGCGCCGCGTTGGCGTCGAGGGCGGCCCGGCATTCGACGATGGCGTCGATGCGGCGCAGGGTGGACTCCGGCGTCCACGCCGCGGCCGCTGCGGCCACGTCGGACGCGACGTCGGCGTTGACGAGGTCGGCACCCGACGCCACCTGCTCGGCGACGACGTCGCGGCAGAAGGCGAGGAGGTCGATCAGGACTCCGTCGATGGCGTCGCGGGTGAGCCGCTTGCGGCGGCGGTCCTGGTCCTTGGTGAGGGAAGAGAGCTCGCCGGCGAACCCGGCCGGTCTGCGGGAACTGGGAGCCTCAACGCCCCACGACTCCTTCAGGTTGGCCAGCTCGGCCTCGTCCTTGTCGTTGGCGACGTCGACGGCGCGGGCCGTCGCCTCGTCAGCGATCGCCTGCGCAGCCGCCAAGCAAGCCCCCAACGAATTGACCCGCAGCGGAAGCGCGAGGATTGCGCGCCGCCGCTCGCGCGCAGCCGGGTCGGACGCCAGCAGCTTGGCCCGGCCGATGTGACCCTGCGAGGCAGCGGCCGCGGCCCGAGCTGCCACGGGGTCGATGCCGTCGCGGCTGGCCAGCAGTCCGGCGATCGCGTCGACCGGCGGCGTCCGCAGGAGCACAGGGCGGCAGCGCGACCGCACGGTGACCATGACGTCGTCGACGGCGGTGGCACAGAGGATCCAGATTGACGCCCGCGCCGGCTCCTCGATGGACTTGAGCAGGGCGTTGGCGGCTTGATCGGTGAGGCGGTCGGCGTCCTCGACGATGAGCACCTGCCACCGTCCGAGTGCCGGTGCGAGGGCCGCCCGCCGAACGTAGTCGCGTGCGATGTTGACGCCGATGGACAGCCCGTCCGTGCGAATCAGTGAGACGTCCAGGTGAGTGCCGGCGGCGACCATCGAGCATGAATCACACGCGCCGCACCCGCCGCTTCGGCACTGCAGCGCGGCCGCGAACGCCTGCGCCGCATTGGATCGCCCCGATCCCGGCGGCCCGGTGAACAGCCACGCGTGCGTCATGGCCGCGGGTGTGGCGACGACCTCGCGCAGGCCATCGACGACGGGTCCCTGGCCGACCAGCTCGTCCCAGACGCTCACGCCGGCCCCTCGACGAGGAGAGGCCGAACGGCGGCCCGGATGAGCTCCTGAATCGCCGCGACGTCGTTGGCGGCCGAGATGACGACGTGCTGGTCGGGGTCGGCTGCGGCCAGGGCGAGGAAGTGCGTGCGGACGCGCTCGTGGAACTGCAGCGGCTCCGATTCGATGCGGTCGGGTTGGCCGGCTCGCGCGAGGCCGTCGACCGGATCGATGTCGAGCACGACGGTCAGGTGTGGACGCAGACCGCCGGTTGCCCAGCGGTTGAGCGACGCGAGCTCGTCGATGTCCAGCTCACGTCCGGCACCCTGATAGGCCAGCGTCGAGTCGACGTAGCGGTCGGTGACGACGACGCTGCCGGCTGCCAACGCCGGCTCGATCAGCGAGCGGACGTGCTCCGCGCGGTCGGCGGCGTAGACCAGTGCCTCGGTCCACGGCGACAGGGCGCCAGTGGCCGGATCGAGCAGGATGCCGCGCAGGGCCGCGCCGACGGCCGTTCCGCCCGGCTCGCGGGTGAGGAGGACGGTGTGACCGAGCTCCTCGAGCCACTGGCCGAGCAGCGTCGCCTGCGTCGACTTGCCCGCGCCCTCGCCGCCTTCGAGCGCGATGAACAGACCGGACGGGGCGTTCCGCGGCTGCATGGCGATGATCCTAGGCGTCCCCTCTGACGGCAGAGTCGCCGATGGTCCGGCATCATCGATGCATGCAGACCTCGCGGCTGGAAGCGTTCAGCGACGGCGTGCTCGCGATCATCATCACCATCATGGTGCTGGAGCTGCACGTCCCGGAGCAGCACACGTTCGCCGCACTGTGGCACGAGGCCGGCGTCAGCCTTCTGACGTATCTGCTGAGCTTCGTCTACATCGGCATCTACTGGAACAACCACCACCACATGTTCCAGCTCACCGAACGCGTGACCGGCGGCATCCTGTGGGCCAACCTGCACCTGCTGTTCTGGCTCTCGCTGTACCCGTTCACGACGGCGTGGATGGACGAGTCACACCTCGCCCGCGTTCCGCTCACCGTCTACGGCGTCAACCTGCTCGGTGCGGCCATCGCCTACTTCGTGCTGCAAAGCGGCATCCTGCGCGCCGAAGGCCCGGATGGGCGCCTGCACCGCGCCCTCGGACGCGACCTCAAGGGCAAGCTCTCGCCGGTCCTCTACGCCAGCGGCATCGTCGCTGCGTGGATGAGCAACGAGGAAGCGCGCACGGCGACCGTGGTGGCGCTCGGCTTCTACGTCGCCGTCGCCGTCATCTGGGTGATTCCGGACCCTCGCATCGAACGGGCCATCGTCAGCGCAGACTGAGAAGTCGTCAGGCCTTCTTGGCCGCAGTTTTCTTTGCTGCGGCCTTCTTCGCCGGCGTCTTCTTCGCAGCCGCCTTCTTGGCCGGACGCTTGGCCGTGCGCTTCACCGGTCCGCGGGCCCGGCGGTCGGCGAGCAGCTCGTGCGCCCGCTCCGGCGTCAGAGCCTCGAGGCTGTCGTCCTTGCGCAGCGAGGCGTTGGTCTCGCCGTCGGTGACGTAGAGGCCGAAGCGGCCGTCCTTGACGACGATGTTCTTGCCGCTGACCGGGTCGGGGCCGAGCTCCTTGAGCGGCGCAGCCGCCGCGCGACGACCGTAGGTCTTCGGCTGGGCGTAGATGGCGCGGGCCTCGTCCTCGGAGAGAGTGAGCAGCTGGTCCTCGGACTCCAGCGAGCGCGAGTCCGTCCCCTTCTTGAGGTACGGGCCGTAGCGACCGTTCTGCGCGGTGATCTCGACGCCGTCGACATCCGTGCCGACTACGCGCGGAAGCGTCAGCAGTTTGACCGCGTCGTCCAGGCCGAGGCCGTCGAGCGTCATGGACTTGAACAGGCTCGCCGTCCGCGGCTTGGCCGACTTCGGAGCGTCCTCCGGCAGAGCCTCGGTGACGTACGGGCCGAAGCGACCGTTCTTCGCGATCAGCTCAAGGCCAGTCTCCGGGTGCGTGCCGAGCACCTTGTCCTGGCCCGCCGGATTCGCCAGGAGCTCCTTCGCCTTCTCCAGCGTGAGCTCGTCGGGCGGCAGGTCTTCAGGGATGTTGGCCCGAGTGGGGACCACTTCGCCACCGTCGCCGGGCAGCAGCGGTGGGCCCTCCAAGTATGGGCCGTACTTGCCGACGCGGACGTTGATGACGTGGCCGCTGTCGGGGTCCTCGCCGACCGGGAACGTGGCCATCTCACGGGCGTCGATCTCGGGCAGGTTCTCCAGCAGGCGCTTGAGGCCGGTGTTGCCGGGGCCTTCGCCGGTCCAGAAGCTCTCCAGGACCGGGACGCGGTCCTCGCGGCCGTTGGCGATGTCGTCGAGGACCTGTTCGAGCTCGGCGGTGAAGCCGTAGTCGACGAGGCGGCTGAAATGCGCCTCCATCAGTCGAGTGATGTTGAAGGCGATCCAGCCCGGGACGAGAGCCGTGCCCTTCTTCCACACGTACTCCCGGTTGAGCAGGCCGCTCATGATCGTGGCGTAGGTCGACGGCCGCCCGATCTCGCGCTTCTCCAGCTCGGCGATCAGCGTCGCCTCGGTGTAGCGCGCCGGCGGCTTGGTGTCATGGCCCTCGGCCACAATGCCGGCGAGGTCCAGGGACTGACCCTCCGTCAGCGGCGGCAGCGTCTCGCTCTTCTCCGCGGCCTCGGCGTCCTCGACCACCTCGGTGGCCTCGGAGTACGCCTTGAGCCAGCCCTTGAAGGTGATGGTGGTTCCAGATGCAGCGAATTCGAGCTGCTCGCCGCTCGTCGCCGTGAGCGCGAAACGAGCCGACACGGTCTCGCCCTTGGCCGGCATCATCTGGGACGCGACGGTGCGCTTCCAGATGCGTCGATAGAGCTTCAGGTCGTCGCCGGACAGCCCGGTCTGTTCCGCCGTCCGGAAGGTCTCGCCAGCCGGGCGGATCGCCTCGTGCGCCTCCTGGGCGTTCTTGACCTTGGACGTGTACTGCTGCTCGCGGTGGTACTCGGCGCCGTACAGCTCGCGCACGGCCTGGCCGGCCGCCTTGAGCGCGGTCTGCGAGAGCGTGATCGAGTCCGTGCGCATGTAGGTGATGTAGCCGTCGGCGTAGAGCCGCTGGGCGATCTGCATGGTGCGCGCGGCGCTCCAGCCCCACTTGCGGGACGCATCCTGCTGCATGGTCGTGGTGCGGAACGGCGGCACGGGGTTGCGGGTGTACGGCTTGGCCTCGACCGACGTCACCGTGGCCTGCTGACCTTCGGCTGCTGTCTTGAGCGCCTCAGCCCTGGCCTGGTCGAGCGCCACCACGTTCTTGGCGGTCAGCGCGCCGGCGTCGTCGAAGCTCTTGCCGGTGGCCAGCTTCTGGCCGTCCACGCTGACGAGCGCGGCATCAAACGCTTGTGCTCCATCGCCGTCTGTAGCCGCGAGGGTGGCGGTGAGATCCCAGTAGGACGCCGAGCGGAAGGCCATGCGGGCCCGCTCGCGCTCCACGATGAGTCGCAATGCGACGGACTGCACGCGTCCGGCCGAGGTGCCTTGACCGATCTTGCGCCACAGCACCGGACTCACCTCGAACCCGTAGATCCGGTCGAGAATGCGTCGGGTCTCCTGCGCGTCGACAAGGTCCATGTCGATGTCACGAGGATGATCCATCGCCGCGAGGATCGCGCCCTTGGTGATCTCGTTGAAGACGATCCGCTTGACCGGGATCTTCGGCTTGAGTTCGTCGTACAGGTGCCAGGCGATGGCCTCGCCCTCGCGGTCCTCATCCGTCGCGAGGATGAGTTCATCTGCGCTGCTCAACAGCTTCTTCAGCTTGGTGATCTGCGCTTTCTTGTCCGTCGGGACGAAGTAATAGGGAGTGAAGCCGTCGTCGTAGTCGACGCCGATCCGCGCCCACGCCTCGCCCTTGTGCTTGGCGGGCACCGGGTTGCGCTTGGAATCGGGCAAGTCTCGGATGTGACCAACGCTGGAGTCAACGACGAATCCGTCGCCGAGGTAGCCCGCGATGCTGCGGACCTTGTTCGGCGACTCGACGATGACAAGCGTGGTCAAGGGGTTTCCTTCCAGAAACGTGATTCGGCAGAGCCAGACGGCCCATACCGTAGCCGGTCTTGTCAATCCCCCGGCAAATCCGGTCAGACAGCGAAGCGCGGGCCGGTGTGAAACCGGACCCGCGCCTCGATGTGTGGTGCGTGCTTACTCCTTGACGAGCGCGCCCTCTTCGGCAACCGGGTTGGAGGCAGCCTCCGCGTCGGATCCGATCGCGATCGGACGCCGCTTGCTGATGTAGACGGCCACCACGATCACGAGCACTGCGATGGCGGCGATCGAGTAGCGAAGCGTCGCGTTCTCGGCCGTGCCGTAGTAGTACTTGATGATCAGCGGAGCCGCCAGCAGCGAGACCAGGTTCATCACCTTGAGCAGCGGGTTGATGGCCGGGCCGGCGGTGTCCTTGAACGGGTCGCCGACGGTGTCGCCGATGACGGTGGCGGCGTGGGCTTCGGAGCCCTTGCCGCCGTGGTTGCCGTCCTCGACCAGCTTCTTGGCGTTGTCCCAGGCGCCGCCCGAGTTGGCCAGGAAGATGGCCATGAGCACGCCCGTGGCAATGGCGCCGGCCAGGTAGGCACCCAGCGGCCCGATGCCCAGGCCGAAGCCCACGGCGATCGGTGCGAAGAGCGCCAGGATCCCCGGCGTCGCCAGCTCACGCAGCGAGTCACGGGTGCAGATGTCGACGACCTTGCCGTACTCCGGACGCCCGGTGCCCTCCATGATCCCGGGAATCTCCTTGAACTGGCGGCGCACTTCGTACACGACCGCACCCGCCGCGCGGCCGACGGCGCTGATCGCCAAGCCGGAGAACAGGAACACCACCGAGGCGCCGAGGATCAGGCCGACGAGGTTGGACGGGTCAGCGACGTTCAGGATGCCGTCGAACGCGTAGGTCTCCGAGAGCCGGATGTTGCCGGCGTTCTCGAAGTTCAGCCCCGCGTGCTGGATGGCGCCCTTGATCGAGTCGGTGAACGAGCCGAACAGCGCGGTGGCGGCCAGAACGGCGGTCGCGATCGCGATGCCCTTCGTGATGGCCTTCGTGGTGTTGCCGACCGCGTCGAGCTCGGTCAGGATCGCCGCGCCTTCTGCATCGACGTCGCCGGACATCTCGGCGATGCCCTGCGCGTTGTCGCTGACCGGGCCGAAGGTGTCCATGGCGACGATGACGCCGACCGTCGTGAGCAGGCCACATCCGGCGAGCGCCACGGCGAACAGCGAGACGATGACCGACCCGCTGCCCAGCAGGAACGCACCGAACACGGCAGCGCTGATGACGATCGCGGTGTAGACGGCGGACTCGAAGCCGACCGAGAAGCCGGCCAGGATGACCGTGGCCGGGCCGGTGAGCGCAGTCTTGCCGACGTCCTTGACCGGACGCGTCTCGGTGCCGGTGAAGTAGCCGGTCAGCGCCAGGATGACGGCAGCCAGCACGATGCCGATGAGCACGGCGATGATGGCGATGACGTCAGGACGCTGCATGAAGCCGGTGCCCAGCCCCGGAGGAGCCATGCCCTGCGCTTGCGCGATCGTGGCGACCAGCCCGTTGGGGTCGACGCCCTTGAGCTTGCTGAAGGACGAGGGCAGGTAGTACCAAGCCGCCGCCGAGCACAGCACGGCCGAAATGAACGCCGAGATGTAGAAGGACCGGTTGATGGTCTTGAGGCCGTTCTCGCCAGCGCGCGGGCGGGTGATGAACACGCCGATGATGGCCGTGACCGCACCGATCGCCGGGACGATGAGCGGGAACACGAGGCCCTTCTCACCGAAGGCGACAGCGCCGAGGATGAGCGCGGCGACGAGCGTGACCGCATACGACTCGAACAGGTCGGCCGCCATGCCGGCGCAGTCGCCGACGTTGTCGCCGACGTTGTCGGCGATGGTGGCCGCGTTGCGTGGGTCGTCTTCAGGGATGCCCTGTTCGACCTTGCCGACGAGGTCGGCGCCGACGTCAGCGGCCTTGGTGAAGATGCCGCCGCCGACACGCATGAACATGGCGAGCAGTGCCGCGCCGAAGCCGAAGCCCTCGAGGACGGTCGGTGCCTTGTCCTTGAAGATCCAGACGATGACCGAGGCGCCGAGCAGGCCGAGACCGACCGTCAGCATGCCGACGGTACCGCCGGTGCGGAAGGCGATCCTCATGGCCGGGTTGCGGCCCTCGTTCTGGGCGGCAGCCGCGACGCGCACGTTGGCCTTGGTGGCCAGGGACATGCCCATGTAGCCGATGAACGACGAGAAGCCAGCACCGACGAGCAGCGCCACATAACGTCCGATGCGGACGTCCTTGTCGATACCGCCCACGGCGGAGTCGAGTGCAACCAGCATCGCAAGCGCCAACGCGGCGAAGAAGCCGAGTGTGCGGAACTGCCGGTTGAGATACGCCGATGCGCCTTCCTGGACGGCGAGGCCGATCTCCTTCATCTTATCGGTGCCTTCGTCAGCCTTCAGGACCTGGGCGCGGAAGACCACGGCCAGGACGAGGGCGAGGACGGCCACCGCGGCAACAACCTGTACGAAATGGATGTTGGTGGATGAAAGGTGGATCGCTCCGCTGGACGCAACAGGTGTCGCGTTGAGCATGAATTCCTCCATATTTGGGCCAATAACTGCCGAGGAGTAGCAAAGCAGCCAGCCGTGAGGGCGGTCACACCGGGGTGGCGCTACCGGATTCCGGTCGCCCGAGCTGCGGCCCGGTCAGGACCGCTTGCGCACCGCGTCGGCGACGGACGCGTGCAGGCCGAACACCTTGTCGAGGCCGGTGATGTCGAAGATCTTCAACAGCCGCGGCTGGGTGCACACAATGTCGAGCGTCCCGCCGGACGAGCGGACCTTCTTCAACGCGCCCACCATGACGCCGACGCCCGTCGAGTCGAGGAACTCCACCTTGTCGACGTCGATGACCAGGCGGGTGCTGCCGTCGTCGATGGCGGAGACAACCGCCTCACGCAAGCGCGGCGCGGTGTAGACGTCGACCTCACCGCCGACTTCGACCACCGTGAACGGCCCCTCGCCCCGAGTGGAAACCGTGAACTCCATAATCGGGATTCAATCATGCGAAGCGACCGCATCACCCATTCCGAGGAGCTGCCGGCGCGACCGGCGGTCGTCGAGGAGTGGCCCGCACACATCCCGGACGAGGTACGTGCCGCGTTCCCGGAGACTGCCGGCGCGCTGTGGGCGCACCAGGCCGAGGCGCTGAACGAGCTGGCGGCCGGGTCACACGTCGTGCTCTCGACCGGGACGTCGTCGGGCAAGTCGCTCGTCTTCCAAGCCGCCGGACTTGCCGCGCTGCAGGACGGTCGGACGGGCCCATCGCTCGAGGGCAACCGGCGCCCGACCGTTCTGTACATCGCGCCGACGAAGGCGCTCGCCGCAGATCAGTGGCGTCGGCTCTCGCCGTTGGGGGTGACGGCAGCGGCCGTCGACGGCGACAACAGCCGGGAGGAACGCGAGTGGGCCCGTAACCACGCCGCGTGGATCCTGACCAACCCGGACACGCTGCACCACGTGCTGTTGCCCGGTCATCAGCGATGGACGCGGGTCTTCGGCGGCCTGCGGTACGTGGTGGTCGACGAGGCCCATCACTACCGCGGCGTCTTCGGCGCACACGTGGCGCTCGTCCTGCGCCGGCTACGGCGTGTGTGCGCGTCCTATGGATCGTCGCCGCAGTTCATCCTGGCCTCGGCGACGATGTCCGAGCCCGCGGACGTCGCCCATCGGCTGACTGGCCTCGACGTCGTCGCCGTCACGGACGACGCCTCGCCCCGTCCCCCGCGTCGCGTCGTGCTCTGGCAGCCGCCGCTGATCGGCGAGACGGACGTACGGCGGTCGGTGACCGCGGAGGCGGCGGACCTGCTTGCCGACCTCGTCGTCGAAGGCACCCGCACCCTCGCGTTCGTGCGGTCACGGCGCGGCGCCGAGCTGGTGGCGAGCGCGACGCAGGACCTGCTCGCCGAGGTCGACCCATCTCTGCCGTCTCACGTCGCGACCTATCGCGGCGGGTACCTCCCCGAGGAACGCCGTGAGCTCGAGGCACGACTCCGGTCCGGCGATCTCCTCGGGCTCGCCACGACCAACGCGCTGGAGCTCGGCATCGACATCTCCGGCCTGGACGCGATCATCTCCGTGGGCTTCCCGGGGACGCGCGCCGCTCTGGAGCAGCAGTTCGGCCGGGCCGGCCGGGCCGGTCGCACCGCGACGGGCATCTTCATCGCGCGCGACGAGCCGCTCGACGCCTACCTGGTGCATCACCCGGAGGCGCTCCTCCATGCGCCGCTGGAGTCGACCGTCTTCGACACCGACAACCCCTACGTCCTAGGCCCACATCTGGCTGCCGCCGCGCATGAGCTCCCGCTGACCGAGGCCGACGCCGACCTGTTCGGCCCCCGCACGCTCGAGGGCATTGCCGCGCTGGAGGAGGCCGGCTGGCTCCGCCGTCGGGCCGCGGGTTGGTACTGGACCAAGCGCGAGCGGGCGAGCGACCTGGCCGACCTGCGCTCGAGCGGCGGCCGGCCGGTGCAGATCATCGACACCGCCACGGGCCGGCTGATCGGCACGGTGGACGCGTCGTCGGCCGACGCCACCGTCCATCCGGGTGCGGTGTACATCCACCAGGGCGAGTCGTGGGTGTGCGACCACTACGACATCGAGGCAGGCGTCGCCGAGATGCACGCCGAGGCTCCCGCGCACTGGACACAGGCGCGATCGACCACCGAGATCGCCGTCGTCGAGATGACCGACTCGCGCGCGTGGGGCGGCGCGACGATCAACGTCGGCGTCGTCGACGTCTCGAGCCAGGTGATCGGATACACCCGCCGCGACCGGCATGGCCGTTCCCTGGGTGAGGAGCCGCTGGCCCTTCCAGAACGGACCCTCCGGACCACGGCAGTGTGGTGGACGCTTCCCTTGGCCGAGCTGGCCGGGAGCTTCGATCCTGCCGACCTGCCCGGGTCGGCCCACGCTGCCGAGCACGCCTCCATCGGCATGCTTCCGCTGCTCGCCACCTGCGACCGCTGGGACCTCGGCGGCGTCTCGACCGCTCTGCACCCGGACACCGGGACGCTCACGGTCTTCGTGCACGACGCCTACGCCGGCGGGGCCGGATTCGCCGAGCACGGGTACCGGATCGCCGCGCAGTGGCTGGCTGTGACCCGCGATCTCATCGCCTCCTGCGCCTGCTCCACTGGCTGCCCCTCCTGCATCCAGTCACCGAAATGCGGCAACGGCAACGAGCCCCTGGACAAGAAGGGTGCGGTTCGCTTGCTCGATCTTCTGCTGCGGGATGCCGGCACGTAGAAGTCCGGCGCGGCCCGGGCGTCGGCGTGCGCCCGGTAGCGCGTGCCCCACAGGAGCTCGGTGGCCCGTTCAGCAGTCAGCGTCACCACAGCGAGGTCGGCCTCGCATCGCTGGATCAGGGCGTCGTTGTGCCGAGCGGCGGTCTTCGCCACGCCGCACCCGTCGTCGCCCCGGAGCGCCGCAGCGCTGCCAGCGACGGCCGCAAGGTCAGCGGCCGCCTGGACGCGATGCTTGACCGCGATGACGAGCCCGACCTGCACGAGCGCCACCGCCACGACCATCGTCAGGCCGACCGCCACCACCGCGGAGACCGTGGCAATGCCGGACTCCGGCTGTCTCACGACTCGTCCACGCACGCTGACGTCGCCCGAAGCTGCCAGGACAAGCCGGGAAGCGGCGCGCGCGACCGGCCGACGACTCTTACCTGGACATAGCCCGACGGATGTCGCGACACCCGGAACCGGACGTCGTCGGGCAGGCCGGGCCGGACCTCCTGAACGGCCGCGGTCGCCGATTCGCCGCGCGCCACGAGCCGTGCCGTATCGCGCGCCGCGTCGATGAGGCGGACCTGCAGGTGTGCCAGCGAGATGACCCATACGCCGAGCGCGAGGGCCAGCGCGACGACCGGCGTGAGCACGGCCGTCTCCGCGGTGACCATGCCCGCCTCGCGACGCTGTCGGATCGCCATCGGTCTCACCCCCATGGAAACCGGGGCAACGACTCAAGGTGCTTGAGCAGCCCATTGGGATCGAGCGCGTGCCGAATGATGTTCTCGAGCACGTCGGCGTACCAAGGGTCCACTCCCAGGTAGATCAGGATCGCGGCGATGGTCGCCGTGCCCAACGTCCCGACGGCGAACTCCACGGTCGTCACCCCGGCCTCGTTCATGAGACGGCGCCCACGGATCAGAATCCGGCGATGCCGTTGATGTTGGACAGCAGCGACTTGATCAGGTCGCCGAACCACGGGGTCTGGGCGAGCTTGATCAGGATCGCCGCCACCGAGCAGGCGCCGAGCGTTCCGACGGTGTACTCCGCGGTCGTCATGCCGTGCTCGGTCCTCGACCGCTGTGGCGTACCCGAGTCCAGCTGTTCTGTTGCGTTCACGGATGGTCCTTTCATTGGCGAATATCGGTCACCCAGAACATGGGCGTCCCGGCGCTCGGTCTGCCGCCGATCTCGCCGGCTGGGGACAAGCGCCACCACGCGGCATGGCTGTGGACTTGGCCGAGCGAGCCGGGTCTCAGAAGGCGTCACGCAGCAGGGCCACCACCGTCGGGACGATCGCGACCAGGAAGAACGCCGGCAGGAAGCACGCGCCGAGTGGGACCGCGGTGCGGATGCCGACCCGCCGGGCCGCGCCGAGCCGGCGGGCGCGGTCGTCGCGGCGCAGCTCGTCAGCGAGTCCCCGGACCACCATGGCCACCGGCGCCCCAGACCGCTCGGACCGCTCGAGCGCCGTCGCCAGCGGACCGAGGACCGGGTCCTGCGCCAAGTGGTGCCACACCTCGCTGGCCTCGCCTCCGACGTCCAGCATCGCGGCGGCGCGTTGCAGCCGCTCCTGTTCGGAGGGTGCGAGGACCGCCGCCACCGCCGAAAGCGCGCCGGATGGCGCGAGGCCGGCCTCAAGGGCCGCGGCCATCAGATCGAGGAGTGCGGAGACGCGAGTCGCCCGAGCAGCGCCGTCGGTGACCCGTCCTGCGGCTCGCGCCGACGCATCCCGGCACAACGCGCGACAGCGTCGCTCGGCCGGCGCCGGCAGGGCCAACCAGGCCGCAACGGCGCCCAGCGTCGAGGCGACCAGGTCGACGCCGCCGGTCATCGCGCCTCGACGGACGAGACGATGCGCTCGATCTGCCACACGCCGAGGCCGGCGAGCCCAAGCCCGGCGACCAGGCAGGTGACGCCGATGCCGGTGGTGAGCAGCACCCGGATCGGATTGACGCCGAGCATCATGCCGAGGCCCAGCCCGGCCAAGGGAAGCAGCGCCATCAGTCGTCCGGTCGCGCGGGCCGGAGCGGCCTCGACGGCGACCTCCCGGTCGAGCTCGACTTCGGCACGGACCGCTGCGGCCATCCGGTCGAGGACGTTGGCCAGAGGCGATCCGGTCTGGTCCGCGATCTGCCAGGCCGCGGCGACCTCGGCCAGGCTTTCGCCACCCGGTCGCGCCGACACCGTACGCAGCGCCTCAACCATGTCGGCCGCGTCGGGCGACCGCACCGGACTCCACGCCGCTGCCTCGTCCGCAACCGCAGCCCGCACGGCGGCCAGCGGCTCGACGCCCGCGCGCAGCTCAGCGGAAACCGAGTTGAGGACGCGCGCGATGTCGGCACGGAACTCGGCGGCCGCCCGCCGGGCGCGCGCCTGCCGGCGCAGCGACGCCGAGAACAGGCCGACGGCAACGCCCGCGACGACCGCGACCTGCGTCGGGAGATCGGGCAGGGCCAACGACACCGCGATGGTGCCGACGACGGCCACAGCCATCCGAGCCCGCGCCGACAGTTGGCTGACACGGTTGCTCGTCGTCGAGCCGAGCCTCAACCGGATGACGACCCAGTCGTCGGGACGCGCGACGTAGCAAGCCGCCGTGGTGGCGATGGCAGCGCCGAGGCACCAGCCGATCGCGACGTCAGCCGCCCTCATCGACGCAGCATCCCCGTGAGCAGCTCGCTGGCCGGTCCGGGCACGAGGTCGACGCCATCGAAGACAGCAGCGGGGGTCGGCACGACGAGCCCGTCTGGTCTGGCCTGGAGCACGCCGATCTGAAGCAGTCGTCGTGTGCCCTGACGATCCCGGCCAACATGCAGGACGACGCGCAGCCCGGCCGCCAGCTGGCTGTGCAGGGCCGCCCGGGACAGGCCAGCTGCGACGGCGAGTGCCTCGAACCGGGCAGGCACGTCTTCGACCGAGTTGGCGTGCACGGTGCCGCATCCGCCCTCGTGACCGGTGTTGAGCGCCGCCAGCAGGTCGACCACCTCGGCGCCCCGCACCTCGCCGACGACCAGGCGATCAGGGCGCATGCGCAATGCCTGCCGCACGAGATCGCGCATGGTCACCTCGCCGATCCCCTCGACGTTCGGTGGCCGCGCCTCGAGGGCCACGACATGTGGGTGCTGCGGGCGCAGCTCACTGCTGTCCTCGACGAGCACAAGCCGCTCGGGCCGCGGGCACGCCGCCAGCAGGGCCGACAGCAGCGTCGACTTGCCGGCTCCCGTGCCGCCGCTGACCACGAACGCGACCCGCGCCGACACGAGGCGACGAAGCAGGTCGACGCCGGCCGGCGCCACCATGTTCATCCGCTGCAAGTCGTCGAGCCCGCTGTTCGTGGCGGTCGGGACACGCAGCGAGATGACCGGACCCGGCCTCGCGATCGGGTCGAGCACGGCGTGCAGCCGGATGCCGCCCGGCAACCGGGCATCGACCCAGGGGCTCGCGTGGTCGAGTCGCCGACCGCCCTGGGCAGCGAGCCGCTGCGCCAGTCGCCGCACGGCCGCCGAATCGGACAGGCCGGCATCAACCGGCTCGAGCCCGCCGCCTCGGTCGATGAACACCTCCCCCGTGCCGTTGACCAGGATGTCGGTGACACCCGCGATGCCGGCGGCCCTCTCCAGCGGCCCGAGACCGCGCCCGTCCCGCCGCAGCTGGTCGACGACGTCCAGCACAGTGGCGCTGTCGGCCAGTCGGCCGTCGGCTCGGAGCGCGGCCGCGACATGGTCGGCCGTCGGCTCTGCCGCCGAACTGATCAGCCGGCGCCGCACCGCGTCGAGCACGTCTGTGGACGTTGGAGTGCTCATCCGGCGGCCACCAGGTCGAGGAGGGGCCGCACCGCCCGCCGAAGCGCCGCGGACCCGCCCAGGCCGGCGCCGTGATCGATGGACTCCGGCAGCCGGCGATCGCGTCCGATCCGGCTGATCACCGGGACGCCCAGGCTCGCCGACACCGCCTCGCGCGACAGCCCGGCCGGGCGCCGGGCCGTGACCACGGCCAGCGACGACGAGCCGGGCCGGAGCCGATCGATCACCCGCGCCGCGGCCGCGACGGACCGAACGTCCTCCGGCACGACCACGACGGTGAGGACGGACTCAGCCAGCACGTCAGACCCGACGCCCCCAACCTGACGGTTGACGTCGCCAACGACGAGATCGAACCCACGGCGGGCAGCACGCAGGATCCCGTCGACGCGCGGCTCGTCACGCATCGGACCGCGCCCCGCCGCGAGCACCCACACGTTGCCCATGCGGGGCAGCGCCTCGGTCAACGTGCGCGCAGTGAGCGCCCCGGCGTGTGGCCCCACATCGGACCAGCGCAGCCCATCGGCCGACTCGATGCCCAGCAGGACGTCCAGTCCGCCGCCGAGCGGATCGCCGTCCAGCAGCAGCACCCGCAGTCCGCGCCGGCCAGCCTCCACGGCCAGAGCCGCAGCAAGGCAGGACGCGCCCGCCCCACCGACCGCGCCCACCACGGCCACGACGCAGGCGTCGCCGCCGCCGTCGACGGCTGCGGTCAATGTCTGCAGAACGGGATCCCGCTCGGCCGGATCGAGCACGTCCTCGGCCCCCAGCGCCACCGCGAGATCCCAAGGTCGAGCGCTTCCCGACCGTGCCACGACGAAGACCGCCGGGCGCCGGGCCGGCCGGCTTCGAGCCAGGTCGGCGGCGACGTCGTCGCCCACCAGCACCAACGATGCCGAGCTCCACGCCTGACGCGCCATGCCGGCGTCGCGCACGACCTCCGGCGTCGAGCCGAGCGCCGAACACCAGTCCAGCAGGACGTCGAGCAGGTCGTCGTCGGCCGTGCAGATGAGCGGCGCCGCCAGACCACGGCCGTCCAGCTGTTGCAGCACCCGGCTTCGAGACGCATTGCGAACCATGCCGCCCAGCGTTCGCCGCCGAGGACGATGCCGCCACGGGCCACCTCACCGCTGTGGATGACGGCAAACCGCACGACGGCGTGTGGACGAACGACCTACGAGCTGGTCGCGTACTGGCGCTCGCGCAGGAGCTCGTCCATCGGCACGATGCGCTGCGGCTTCCGCGGCCACCACATGGCGGGCCCCAGCAACGCCGCCGCCGACGGCACGATGAACGTCCGGACGATGAAGGTGTCGATGAGCAGGCCCATGCCAATGGTGAAGCCGGTCTGGGCCAGGCCGACGGCCTCGGCCGTCATCATCGCGAACATGCTGGCCGCGAAGATGATGCCGGCAGCCGTAATGACGCCGCCGGTCACGGCGAGCGCGCGGCCGATGCCGGCGCGAGATCCATCGGGCGACTCCTCCTGCATGCGCTTCATCAGCAGCAGGTTGTAGTCGGCGCCGACGGCGACCAGCATCACGAAGGCCATGCCCGGCACCGTCCAGTCCAGGTCATGACCCAAGAGGTCCTGCCAGAAGAGGACGCCGATGCCCATGGAGGCGACGTAGGACAGGACGACCGAACCGACGAGGAACAGCGGCGCGACCAGGCTCCGCAGCATCACCATCAGGATGATCAGCACGGCGATGAGCGCCACCGTCGCCACGAGCCAAAAGTCAGCCTGGGACAGCGAGTTCAGCTCGTCGTTGAACGGCGCCGTCCCGGTGATGTACACGCTGGCGTCCTTGAGCGGCGTGCCGACAAGCGCGCGATGGGTCGCCGCCTCGATGTCGTCGATCCGGTCGGCTGCCGGGCGCTGCTGCGCATCGACCTTGTCCAGCACGAACAGGCGCGCCGACTTGTGGTCGGCCGACAGGAAGAGGCTGACGGCAGTCACCAGTTTGTCGTCGTCCCACGCATCGGACGGGAGATAGAACCCGCCCACCGACGGATCACGGGCCTTGTCGCCGAGCTCCAGCAGATAGTCGGACGCCTTGGTCAGCCCCTTGCTCAGCTTCTTGACCGAGTCCGCCGCCTCCTGCGTACCGTCGCTCACCTTGTCGGTGCCGTTGGCCAGCTTGTCCGTTCCGCGACTCATCTTCTCGGCGCCGTCGTTGAGCTCGCCGAGTTTCTTGGCCATGAGCTGCTGGCCGTCCTCCATTCGCGTGGCCCCGACGCGAGCCTGGCTGAGTCCGTCCGTGAGCTGGGCGAGGCCGTCGTTGAGGGACGCGCTCCCGCTCGCGATCTGGCGAGCGGCCGCGGCGGCTTGGCGCATGCCGGGCACCAGCTGGTCGCGCTCTGCCTCGTAGATCTGCTTGATTCCGTCGCGCGCGGCCCGACAGGCCGGGTCGACGTTGCAGGTCAGGCTCTTGGTGGCGAGCGCGTCGTAGGCCATGCCCAGGCCGTCCACCGCGACCTGCGCCTGGTCGGCGCCCTGCTCCAGGGAGGTCGCGAGCTGGTCGGCACCGGAACGCAGGGCGGCGCTGCCGTCGCGCGCGGAGCCGGCGCCGCCGCTCAGCTGCTCCAGTCCACGGCCGAGTTCGCTGCTGCCATCGACCAGCTTCCGTGCGCCGTCGACCGCCTTGTCCGTCCCGTCGGCGAACTTCTCGGCTCCCGAGTCGAGCTTGCGCGCTCCGTCGTTCAGCTTGTCCGCGCCGTTGGCGAGCTTCTGGGCATCCGCCGAGCCGTCGTCGATGTCATCGGCGGCGTCATCCAGCTTCTCCCCGACCTTGCCGGCCTGATAGCCGACCGAAGCCTTCGCGATCGGCTTGCCCTTCGGCCGGGTGATCGAGCGGACGGACTTGATGCCGTCGATCCGGGCCACGGCGTCCGACGCGCGCTCGACGGCCGCGAGGTTGGCCGGCTGACGCAGATCCTTGTCGGTCGAGATCATCACGAAGCTCGGCGTCGCCTCGTTGACCGGGAAGTGGTCGGACAGCAGCCGGTAGCCGCGGTTGCTCTCCGTGGTCGTCGGCTGGTTGTTCCGCTCGTCGTAGCTGATGTCCATGCGCGGGTAGAACGCAGCGAGCATCGCCAGCGGGATGAGACCGGCCATGAGCACGCGCCCCGGACGCGTGACGACGAGCCCGGCCATCCGGCCCCAGAAGCCGCCGCCGGCCTTCACCGGGCGCGGCTCCATCATCCCGCGCTGGCCGGCGACGGCCAGGACCGCCGGGATGAGCGTGACCGCGAGCGTCAGGGTCGACAGCACGGCGACGGCCACCGCGGGCCCGGTCGTGCGGAAGAAGGCGACGTCGGCCAGCACCATCGCCGCGTTCGCGATGGCGACGGTCAGGGCCGAGCCGATGATGATGCCGGACACGCGGGCGCCGGCCATCGCCGCCGCGAGTCGCGGCTCCATGCCCTCCCGGCGGAACTCGTGGTACCGACTGATCAGGAAGACGGCATAGTCGCAGGCCGCCGCAAGTACGACGGTGGTCATCACTGCACCGGTGAACGTCGAGATGCCGAACAGGTGCATGCCGGCGAAGGCCACCAAGGCCCGGCCGACGCCAAGGGCGATGCCGATGACGGCCAGGATCAGCGCGGTGACGCCGACCGATCGGTAGAGCCACTGAACGATGATGGCGATGGCCAGCAGGATCGCGCCCGTGATCGTGGCCAGGCTCGACTCGATGACGTGCGTCATGTCGCGGATCGTCGTCGGCGACCCGGTGACGGCCACGTTCAAGCCGGCCGGCTTCTCGGCGTGGGCGATCTTTCGGACGGTGTCGATCTGCGTGTTGGCCGCGGGCGCCCCCGTGGCTCCGGGGATGCCGACGGTCATGTACATGGCTTCGCCGTCGTTGCTGGTCAGGGCGTCGCGCACGTCGTCGCGGTGGATGTCCTGGACGAACGAGATGTGCCGGTCGGCCGTCAGCCGCGGACCGAGATCGAAGAAGTACTGACGATCAGCGTCGGTCAGCCCGCCGTGGCGCTCACCGACGACCTGGACGAAGCTCGAGCTCCGGCCGTCACCGAACTGGTCGTCCATGCGCTCGAGGCCGACGACTGCCTTGGAGTCCAGCGGGATGAAGGACGTCGAGTCATGGGCGACGACCTCCTCGATCTGCGGGATGAGGATGTTGAGGCCGGCGACCAGCAGCACCCACACGACGATGACCGCGCGCGCGTTGCGAACGACGAAGGCCGCGAGGGCTTCCGTCCATTCCCACGACTCGTCTCCGGCCACTCGGCTTGTCCCTCACTGTGCACGAACTGGGGCGAACTCCGGAAGCAGAGACGCCGGACGGGAGCGTCCACGTCGACGCTAGGTGCCAGCATCGGGCCACGGCATCGCGCCACGGAACTGTTTGTGACTACGACCACGGTAGGAACTCGCGTCCGACTTCGAACGGATGCCGTGACCTGCACCACAGCCCTACGCTGAGAAACATGCATCTGTCGGTCCCGGCCGTGCTGCGTCGCATCGAGGCGAGCAGCCTCGATCACGGCGTCGCCTATCCCTGGTGGATGCCGGTGCTGTGCAAGTCCGGCCAGCTCATCGCCACCGTGGCCGCCTTCCTGCAGCGCCATCAGCTCGCGTCGTGGCAGTTCCTCGCCGTCGTTGCCCTGCTGGCAGCGCCGATCGTCATCGAGCTGCGGGTCGACAACTGGCTGCCCAGCTGGGTTCGGTTCATCCCGAACGCCCTGGCGATCGCCCTCGTGCTCAGCGTTCCGGTCGCCGGCCGAAGCATCGACGCGGCGGCTATCGTCCTGAGCCTGATCGTTGCCGACTTCGCCGCGCGCGACGGCGCCCGCACCGGCATGATCGTCGCACTGCTCGCCCTTGCCGCGGTGCCGCAGTTCAGCTCCGTCACCGAGACCGCCACGCTGATCGCGTCCCTCCTGATCGTGGCGATCGGCCTCGAGGGCGGTTTCATGGTGCATTGGTCGGCGCGGGCATTGTTCGCCGAACGCCAGGCGCGGGCCGAGGCCTACGAGCGCGCCACCCTGGCCGAACGCGACCGCATCGCCCGCGAGATCCACGACCTCGTCGCGCACTCGCTCAGCGTCACGATGCTGCAGGTCACGGCGGCCCGCCAGATCCTCAACGACCTGCCCGACCCGACCGGAGAGGTCGGCGAGGCGGTCGACGCGCTGGCCGACGCCGAACGCGTGGGTCGTCAGGCGATGGCCGACATCCGGCAGACGGTCAGCGGATTGTCGGCCACCAGCGCTCGGCAGCCGCTGCCCACGATCGACGATCTCGGTGCGCTCGTGGACCAGTTCCGCACGGCCGGCCAGGCCGTCGACTTCCACGCCGCCGGGGACCTGTCGCACCTGCCCGCGCCCGTCGGTTTGGGCCTGTATCGCATCGTGCAGGAGTCGCTGGCCAACGTCGTCAAGCACGGCGACGGCGGCAAGGCCGTCGTCGATCTCGAGGTCACCTGCCGCCAGGCGCGCCTCACCGTTCGCAACGCAGCACCCGGTGCACGCGTCCCCGTCGACGGCCTGGGCACTGGCCTCGCCGGCATGAAGGCCCGCATCGAGCAGCTCGGCGGTCACCTGACGGCCGGCCGCGGTGGCGAGGCCTGGATCGTCCAGGCGGTCGTCCCGCTGCGGTCGAAGCCGGCGGGCGGGCGAGGTACGCCGGCCGGCACGCTTGAGCCCGCTAGCGGCACCTCCCGCGCGCAGGCCACGTGATGACGGACGACGTCCCCGCCACCCGAGTTCTCCTGGTCGACGACCAGGAGCTCGTGCGTTCGGGGCTGAAGCGCATCCTGCGGCCGCGCGGCGGATTCCAGGTGGTGGCCGAGTGCGCAGACGGCGCCGACGTACCCGGCGTGCTCGCGCATCATCACGTCGACGTGGTGGTCATGGACCTCCGGATGAAGGGCGTCGACGGCATCGAGGCGACCCGCCGGATCAGTGCAGCCGACGGACCGCCGGTCCTCGTGCTCACCACCTTCGACGACGACGAGATGCTGTCCGGCGCGCTGCGCGCGGGCGCCAACGGCTTCATCCTCAAGGACTCGTCCGCCGAGGACCTGGTCGCGGCCGTGCGCACCGTGGCAGAGGGAGGCTCCTGGCTCGACCCAGCCGTCACCGCCCGCGTCCTGACCCGCTTTCGCGAGTCCGCGAACGTTCCGACGGCCGGCATGCACCATGACCTCCTCACCAGCCGCGAGCAGGAGGTCCTGCACGCCATCGCCTGCGGGCTCACCAACGCCGAGATCGCGGCCACCCTGTTCATCTCCGAGCTGACCGTGAAGAGCCACATCGGCCGGATCTTCGTCAAGCTCGGCCTGCGTGACCGCGCCGCCGCAGTGGTCTACGCGTTCGACCACGGCATCGTCCGTCCCGGCGACGCCGACCGGCTACGGCCGCCAGCTGTTTGATGCCCCACTGTTTATGCTGATCAGGTGAGTCAGACGCGATCTGCGGCGTTCTTCGACCTGGACAAGACGATCATCGCCAAGTCCAGCGCGCTGGCGTTCAGCCGACCGTTCTACGAAGGCGGGCTGCTGACCCGCCGCGCCGTCCTCCGCAGCGCGTACGCCCAGTTCATCTTCGCGATCGGCGGCGCCGACCACGACCAGCTGGAGAAGATGCGCGCCTACCTCACCGACATGGTGACCGGCTGGGACGCCCAAGTGGTTCGCCAAGTCGTCTCCGAGACTCTGCACGAGATCATCGATCCGCTGGTCCACGACGAAGCCGTCGACCTGATCGAGCAGCATCACGGCGCCGGCCGCGACGTCGTCATCGTCTCGGCGTCCGGCATCGAGATGGTGGAGCCGATCGGCCGCCTGCTCGGCGCCGATCACGTCGTCGCGTCCCGACTCGTGGTCGCTGACGGCAAGTACAGCGGTGAGGTGGCGCACTACGTCTACGGACCCAACAAGGCCGTCGCCATGAAGGAGCTGGCCGAGCGCGAGGGCTACGACCTCAGCACGTCGTACGCCTACTCCGACTCCGAGACCGACGCCCCCATGCTCGAGATCGTCGGGCATCCCTTCGCCGTGAATCCCGACCGTGGCCTGCGCAAACTTGCCGAGGAACGGGGCTGGCCGATCCTCTCCTTCACCCGCTCGGTGCCGCTGCGCACCCGCCTCGGACTGGACGACCGTGCAGCCGTCGCCGCCATTGCCGCGGCCGTCGTCGCCCTCACGGCCGCCATCGTCCTCGCCGCCCGCGGGCGGCAACGGCGCGAACGCGTCTGAGCGACCCGGCCCGTGGTGCCTGTGGCAAGATCGCGCAGGTGACCGTAGCGCCCGCTCGCCCCAACTCGTCGCTCGTCCGTCGTCGGATCCTTGTCACCGGTGGTGCCGGATTCATCGGCGCTCACCTCAGCGAGCGTTTGCTCAATGAGGGGCACGACGTCCTCGTTGCCGACAACTTCTACTCCGGCCGCAAGGAGAACATCCAGCACCTGGCCGACCATCCGAACTTCGAACTGCTGCGGCACGACGTCACGTTCCCGCTGTATGTCGAGGTGGACGAGATCTACCACCTGGCGTGCCCGGCCTCGCCGATCTTCTACCAATACGACCCGGTCCAGACGACCAAGACGTCCGTGCACGGCTCGATCAACATGCTCGGGCTGGCCAAGCGCACCGGCGCCAAGATCCTGCTGGCCTCCACGTCCGAGGTGTACGGAGACCCCGAGGTGCACCCGCAGACCGAGTCGTACTGGGGTCACGTCAACCCCATCGGCATCCGGTCCTGCTACGACGAGGGCAAGCGCTGTGCGGAGACGCTGTTCTTCGACTACTACCGCCAGCACAACCTGAAGATCAAGGTCGCGCGCATCTTCAACACCTACGGGCCGCGCATGCGGCCCGACGACGGCCGCGTGGTCTCCAACTTCATCGTCCAGGCCCTGTCCGGCCACCCCCTGACCATCTACGGCGCAGGCACGCAGACGCGGTCGTTCTGTTATGTCGACGACCTTGTTGACGGCCTCATCCGGCTCATGAACTCGCCCGACGAGGTGACCGGCCCGGTCAACCTCGGCAACCCGGGCGAGTTCACCATGCTGGAGCTGGCCGAGAAGATCCTGGCCGGCGTGGGCTCGACGAGCGAGTTGGTCTTCGAGCCGCTGCCGCAGGACGATCCGACCCAGCGCAAGCCTGACATCTCCGCCGCGCAGGCGCTGCTCGACTGGAAGCCCGTGACGGATCTCGGCGCCGGCCTCACGTCGACGATCGACTACTTCCGGGACGCACTGACCGTCGCCTGAGTCGCTGCACCGCCGCTAGCTTAGGTAGTCCGGCGACTCCTCGATTCCCGTCGCCAGTCGACGCTGGTCGATCTCGACCATCTCGCGTACCAGCTCCTCGAACGGGACCTGGGCCTCCCACCCCAGGACGGTGCGGGCGCGCGATGCGTCGCCGAAGCGGGCAGCGATCTCGGACTGGCGCAGCAGGTCCGGGTCTTGGCGCACGTGACCCCAGCCGTCGGCCACTCCCGCCGCGGCGAACGCCGCCTCCACCAGGTCGCGCAGCGTGTGGGTCCGACCGGTGGCGATGATGTAGTCGCCGGGTTCGTCGTGTGTCAGCGCCGCGTGCATCGCCTCGACGTATTCGCGGGCGGCGCCCCAGTCGCGGGCAACGTCCAGGTTGCCCAACTCGACCTCGTCACGCAGGCCGGCGCCGATCTCCGCCGCCGCGCGGGTGATCTTCCGGGTCACGAAATGGAGGTCCCGCAGCGGGCTCTCGTGGTTGTAGAGGATGCCGACGCAGGCAAAAAAGCCCTCGCTCCGGGCGGCGGCAGCCGCCTCACTGGCCCGCGTCTTGGACTCGGCGTATGGGTTGTCCGGGCAATGCGGGGTGTCTTCGTCCTGCGGATTGGGTGCGTCCGGGCCGAACATCTCCGCGCTTGACGCCTGGAAGAACCGAGTATCGGTGCCGCTCAGCACGTCCAACATCCGCTCGACCGCAGCGCCGTTGACCTCTTGCACGAGCTCGGGCACATCCCAGCTGCGCGCGACCGAGCTGAACCCGGCCAAGTTGTAGACCTCGTCCGGCTCATGGGCGCCGAACAGCTCAATGAACCCGGCTGTGTCGACCAGGTCGTGCTCCACGACGGTCGCACCAGCCAGATACGGCTCCAACGTGTAGGGAATCCCGGGCTGCCGGGTTCCGACGACGGCGTAGCCCTGACGGAGCAGGTGCCGCGTCAACAGGACACCGTCCTGCCCGGCTATCCCCGTGATCAGCGCGGTGCGCGGCTGACCCACGGTCAGGCGCGATCGGCCTCGAGCGACGCCACATCGGCGTCGACCATGAGCCGCGCGAGCGCTTCTGAGTGGGTCTCGGCCTTCCAGCCGAGGATGTCCTGTGCCTTGGTCGGGTCGGCGATGAGCGCGTCGACCTCCGTGGGACGCTCGTACTGGTCGTCGTGGACGACGTGGTCCTCCCAGTCCAGCCCGACGTGGCCGAAGGCCGTCTCGCAGAACTGCCGAACCGTCATGCCGGTGCCGGTGCCCAGGACGAAATCGTCGGGTTCGTCCTGCTGCAGCATGCGCCACATGCCCTCGACGTACTCCTTGGCGAAGCCCCAGTCGCGGACCGCCTCGAGGTTGCCCAGGTGGAGCTCGGTTTCGAGGCCGGCCTTGATGCGGGCGACGCTGCGGGTGATCTTGCGGGTCACGAACGTCTCACCGCGGCGCGGCGATTCGTGGTTGAACAGGATGCCGGAGACCGCGAACAGGTTGTACGCCTCGCGGTAGTTCACCGTGATCCAGTGCGCGTAGAGCTTGGCCGCACCGTAGGGCGAACGGGGATAGAAGACGGTCTGCTCGCCCTGCGGCGGCGGAGTGGCGCCGAACATCTCCGAGGTCGATGCCTGGTAGAAGCGCGCTTCTGGCGCACCCAGCCGGATGGCCTCGAGCAGCCGGGTGGCGCCGATGCCGTCGGCGGACGCCGTGTACTCCGGCATCTCGAACGACACCTTGACGTGACTCTGCGCGGCGAGGTTGTAGACCTCGTCCGGCGTGATGTCGTTCACCAGGTGCATCAGGTTCATGCCATCGGTCATGTCGCCGTAGTGCAGGTGCAGATGCTGGGCGGCCTCTGGGTGCGACTGCCAGATCGGATCGACGCGCCCCCGGTTGAACGATGAAGAACGGCGCACCAGCCCGTGGACCTCGTACCCCTTCTCCAGCAGCAGCTCGGTCAGGTAGGAACCGTCCTGGCCGGTGATCCCGGTGATGAATGCGCGCTTCACGAGCGACGAGCATACCGGGTGGACTGGTGGCCGAGTTCCCTCGGCATCGTCGCCCGCCGCCTATCCGATGGAGAGCGCCTGCGCACCCAGGTATGCGTCCTTCAACACCGCACCTGCGTGCTCGAGGCTGAGCTCGTCGCGGACGGCCTCCGCGCCGGCGACGGCGAGCGCCGTCAAGGCATCGCGATCCGCGTCAAGCCGCAGGATGGCTGTGGCGACCGACTCTGCATCGGGCGCCACGACGACGCCTGCATCGTGCCGATGAATGACTTCGGCGATGCCCGTCGTCTCGGAAACGATCACGGGAACGCCCGCAAGCATCGCCTCTGCCGCCGACATGCCGAAGCTCTCGAACGTCGACGGCATCACCAGTACGTCGATGCCGGCCAGGAAGCGGTCACGCTCGTCCGGCGACACGAACCCGAGCCATTCGACCCGTTTCGTCACACCGCGCTGCCGCGCGTGCTGCTGCATGTCCTCCAGCAGAGGCCCTCCCCCGGCAACGACGAGGACGACGTGATCGGGCACCTGCGCGAGAGCATCGATGACCAAGGCGAGGTTCTTCTTCGGGTGCAAGCGACCGAGGAAGCCGACGCGCAGGCCCTCACCCGTGCCGCGCGTCATGGGCAGGGCCGCGGGCGCACCGGGTTCGACGACGGGGTGGTACGCGACGCGCACCCGCGCGGCGTCCGCTTCGGGCACGGACGTGTCAGCCTCCAGTTGGGAGTTCACGACGAACACCGTCGTGCAGCGAAGGTAGATCGTCCGGAGCGCGAGCTTGAACGACTGTCGCAGCGCGTTCTGCGAGGTCTCGATGTCGATCGCGGTCAAGGACTCGTGCGGGGTCACGACGATGGGAATTCCGCGCAGGCGGGCTGCGGCGAGCGCGGCCAGCAGGGTGAGACCCCAGACTCCGTGCACGTGGACAACGTCGTAGCCGCCGGCGCGGCGGGCGAGCCACCACATGGCCGGCAGGCTGAGGCCCAGCTTGTCGGCTCCCGGCAGCCACCGTGTTGCCGGGAATTGGATGACTTCAACCCCGTCAGCCTCAAGCCGGCGCACATAGGCACCGGCCCGCTCCCGCGCCGCGGGCGTCGCGGCCGTCACGACGGTGTTGCTGACGCCGGCCCGCTGCGTCGCCCGCGTCATCTGCGTCGCCGCCGCCTGAGTACCGCCGAGCTCGGGATCCAGGCTCACGACGACGGACAGAACCCTCATGGGCCAGTGGCCGGATCCGGCAGGTCGCCGGTCGCCCGCAACCAGGCGACGGTCCGCAGGACGCCCTCGGACGCCGGAACGGGCAATGCGGGCAGGAGCTCCTCCATGGGCCGCAGGTCGTAGATCATCTCGGTCAGCAGGTTGCCCAGCCGGAAGGTCGTCAGCGGGACGTTCGCCCAGCCGAGGCGCTTCAGAACGTCGCCGGTGCGGGCGGCCGCGCGCAGTGCGCCGAGCGGGATCGTCTTGACCGACGAGCCGGTGCCGGTCGCGCGGCGGATCTCGCCACCCCATTCGAGGACGTCGATCGGCTCGTAGTCGGCCAGGTAGAAGACGCGACCCTGGATGGCTTCCGCAGGAGCTTCGAGCAGTGCCAGCAGCTGCGCCACCGTGTTCTCGACGTAGCCGAACGACTTGCGAACCTGGGCGTGCCCCGGGTGGCGGTACTGGCCCTTCGCCACGGCCATGAAGAAGTCGCGGTACGGCTCCTTGAACCACGGTCCCCAGATCGACGTCGGCCGAGTGATCGCCCACGTGCCCGGGTAGTGGCTCGCCCGGGTGATGCGCTCGGTCTCCACCTTGCTCATCCCGTAGGCATTGGGCGGGTCGAAGTCCACGTCGGAGGAGGGCTGGACTCCGATCGGCAGCACCATGCGCGACGATGCCACGATCACCCGCGGCGGGACCGGACACGCGCTCAGCGCCGCCAGCACGTTCGCCGTCCCCGTCGTGTTGGCCGCGTAGTCGTCGACCGTCTCGCCCTCGAGGTCGGTACGCGCGCCCAGGTGGAGGACGCTCGCCGGCGCCGTCGCCTCGACGGCGGCTCGGACCGCGGCGGCATCGACCAGGTCGACACGAGTCCACAGGTCGCGGTGCTGTGGGTTGCGGGGCGGTGCCACGTCGATGTTGACCACGGCCCGGCCGGCATCGACCAGTGCCTGCACGACATTGGTGCCGATGAAGCCTGAGCCACCGGTGACCAGCACGGGGCCGGGCGGTGCGGGGTCGCCCACCTAGACCTCCGTCAAGGGGAGGTCAGCGATCAGGCGGAACTGATGCTCCGGATCTGGTGTGTCCGCACGCCAAGTGTTGGGCTGATAGGCCTCCCTCGGGTCGAGGTCGGGAAGCCCTTCCGCGCAGTCCCGGCGCACGAAAAACGTGTTGACGCCGGCCGAATCGCATCCGATCAGCTGGTAGCCGCGCGCCGTCGCGAGCTTGTGCAGCGCCGCAACCGATGCGCCGTGATAGAAGCCGGACGGATGTTTCGTGAACGGGTCGAAACCCTCGCGCGGGGCGACGGTGAGCGATCGCGTCGGCCCGAAGCCGGCGTTGTATTCGCACACGACCACACGTGGCCGGAACTTCGGGTCGACGGCCTCCCAGATCCAGTAGTCGATGCTGTCGACGTCGATCGACAGCAGGTCCAGGTCGTCCGGGCCCGCCATTGCGTCCGCGATGAGGTCGTTGATGTTCTCCGGGGTCACGTAGCCGGCGCGAAGCTCGACTCGGTCATGATGCTCGCCCAGATGGTCTTGGAAGAAGATCTTCGCCTTCCGCACGGCGGTGGGATCGGCGTCGAGCATGAGGCCGGACCACCCGAAGCCGAGCGCGAGATTCACCGAGTTGCACTCGAGGCCTGAACTGCAGCCGAACTCGAGGAACCGCCGGGAAGTCGCCCCAATGCGGCTGAAGACGTTGAGGAGGATGCCGTCCTCGCCGTTCTGTGACCGGATCTTGGCTTCCCAGTCGTGAATGGTCGAATCGGCAGAGACTCCTGCGTAAACGGCACGTTCGAGGCTGCCGATCCGGTTCTCGATCGACCGCAATCGGCGCAACTCCATCAGGCGGTCACGGATACGAGTTGCCTGCTCGGGATGGTGTTCGTTCAGGTAGGTGCGCACCCACCGTTTCGCCGAGGCCATGGCAGAGCAGCCTACAACCTGGATGTACTCTCGCCAGATGCCGATTGACGTCATGTACGACGGCGAATCCTTCTTCCGGCATGCACGGAGCGGCATCGGGCGCTACTTCGCTGAATTGATCGCCGAGTTCAGCGCCGACCCGGAGCTCGGCGTCCGGCCCATCACCCCGTACAAGTGGATCGCAAGCCGCCACCTGGCCGAGCACGACTCGCGCTTCGTCGAGGTCCCGCTGCCCCGCAACATCCGATACCCCGTGCTGCGCCGGCTCAACGCGCGCCGCCTCCGCCGGGCCGAGCCGGCCGACATCGTCCACCACACCTTCTACCAGCCGGAGGCCTTCGACCTCTGGCCCGGCCGGCGGCACGTCACAACGGTTTACGACTTCATCATCGAGCGGTTCCCTGAGCTCCTGGCCCCGGGCGACGACCACATCGCGCGGCACACCGAGGTGATCCACCGCGCTGACGCCCTGATCTGCATCTCGGACACCACCCGTGCCGATCTGCATCGGTTCCACCCCGACTACGACAAACCGGTCTTCACGGTGCCGCTCGGCGTCGGCCCGTCGTTCTTCGATCCGGCGCCGACCAAGTTGCCGGCACTCCCCGAGCGTTACGTGCTGTACGTCGGCAACCGAACCGCACACAAGAACATTGATCTGCTTCTCGAGGGTTACGCCGAAGTCGCGGTCAGGCACCCGGACGTGCACCTCGTGCTCGTCGGCGCCCCCGGCCCCAGCGAGTCCGAGCGGATCGAGGAGCTCGGCATCGACCAGAAGACCCTCCGCCTGCGGGTCAGCGATGCCGTGCTGCCCTGGATCTATCGCAAGGCGTCGGTGATGATGTACGGCTCGCTGTGGGAAGGCTTCGGCTTGCCGGTCATCGAGGCCATGGCCTCAGGCTGCCCCGCCGTCATCGAGGACATCCCGGCGCTGACGGAAGTCGGTGGCGATGCCGCTCTGGTCTTTGCGCCCGGCGACCGGGCAACGCTCGTCCGCCATCTCGAGAGCGCCCTGACGGACGACGGCGAGGCCGAGCGACTCCGCTCAGCCGGACTCGACCGTGCCCGACTCTTCACGTGGCGGCGGACGGCCGAGCTGACTTCCAAGGTCTATGAGCAGATTGCGGCCGTCTAATCTGATGCCCGTGTCCCTCACCTGCCCGGCATGCACCAGCCGTTCCGTGCACGCGTACCCGGCCTCGCAGAAGACCGGGCGCGTCGTCGCCGGGTGCGACGCCTGCGGTACGCGCTGGCTCACCAACCCGCCCGCAGCCGAGCGCATCCTCGGCAACTACGACTTCGACCGAGAGATCTACGCGTCCTACGTCGATGCCAAGCGCGAGCAGAGCCTGGACCGCGACTACCGATCCGCGCTGCAGCGCATTGACGAGCTGATCGAGTCCGGCGGACGCGCACTGTTCGACCTGGGTGCCGGTGCGGGCGAATTCCTCATGCTGGCTCGCGAGTTCGGCTTCGAGCCGTATGGCAATGAGCTGGCGCCGGGCGCCGTGGAGATGGCGCGCGACGATGCCGGCATCGAACTGCACGTCGGCGAGCTCGACACCATTGCGGGCGAGAACCTGTACGACGCCGTCACCATGTGGTGCGTGTTGGCGCATGTCGTGGATCCGGACGACCTGTTGCGCCAGTCGCTGCGCATCCTGAAGCCGGGCGGCATCCTCTTCCTCCAGACGCCCCGCTGGTCCGCCATGGATCGTGCCGCGCTCGCCGCTGCGCGCTCCTCCCGCGGACGCTTCGTCCGCCTGTTGGATCGGCGGGTGAGCGACATGCACATGACGCTCTACTCCAGCGACGGGCTCGCAGCGCGCGCACGGCGCAACGGGTTCGAGGTCGTGGAGATCCACCCGCGTGCCCGCTACAGCCTGAAGACGCACGAGTACCTGCGGTCACTCGGCGTCCCCGCAGGTGCCAGCGAGAAAATGGCCCGTCCGCTGGACGTCGCTGTCGATCGCGACCTCATCTTCCGCAACGTGCTCGACCTGTATGCGCGCAAGCCCCACGCATCGGGCGAGAACGCCTAGGTAGGCTGCGGAGACTATGCGAGAGAACAACGCCGCGTGGCGTCTGCGCGAGTTGCTCAAGAGCCGGGCCCCCGCCCCCGCGCTGCGGGCCTACCGCCGCTGGGTCACACCGCGTCTGACGAGCCAGCGCGACCATGTCCAGTTTGCTGCGTGGGCGCGGAACGGTCGACGACTCCGTGACCAGTTCGGCACCCGCCGCGTGAGCTTCGAGCCGGACGGCATCTGGATCACCGATGCCGAGGGCCTCGACTGGCACTACGAGCCAGAGTCGTGGCTGAGCGCTCTGGGCAAGGAGCTCGGCTGGGAGCACGAGGGTGGCGAGCTCCACAGCATCATCTCGGCGCTGAAGCCCGGCGGCGCCTACGTCGACGTGGGAGGACACGTCGGCGGCTTCGCGATACCGGTGGCCAGAGCCCACCCGGACATCACCATCCACGTGTTCGAGCCCGTCCCGCTCACCCGGTCATGGCTCCAGAAGAACCTGGCCCGCAACGGGCTGTCCGAGCGCATGACGGTCTGGCCGAACGCCGTCGGCTCCGAACCGGGCCACGCCATCATGACGGGCGTCGACGGTGCCTCCAATCACCTCGCCGAGGAAGGCAAGGCGGGCCCCGGCTCGGTCGAGGTCGAGATCAAGACGCTCGATGGTCTGCTGCTCGATCAGGTCGAGCGCGTCGACGTCATCAAATGCGACGTCGAGGGCGCCGAGTTCGCAGCCATGCGCGGTGCTGAGGGCATCCTTCGCCGCGACCATCCTGATCTTGTGCTCGAGATCGACCGCCGGTTCACACCGCGTTTCGGCTACGAGGCGAAGGAGCTGTTCGAGTACCTCGTCGGGCTCGGCTACACCTGGAAGTGGTACGCCGAGGATGGGCTGCGCGACGCGACCGACATCGAGCAGGCGCTCTCGGAGACGAACAACTTCCTGTTCACCTGCCGTTGACGGCTGGCACCGTTTCGAGTGACCGCAAGATGCCGCCGGCCATCCGGACGATGCCCGGGACGAAGATCAACACCAGGGCAACGGTGGCTCCGATCATGGCCCCGTTCATGCCCATCCTCTGAGCAAGCACCACCGACGCCACCGTTCCGGCGACCGCTGTGCTCACGGCCAGTACCGCGGCCGGTCGGATGCGTTCGACGGCCTGAACGAGCACGGCGTACTGAGCAGCCAGCGCGAGGACGACCGTGAACGCGGCCGTCCATATCAGCAGGCTCCACGACGGGACGAGAGCGTCGCCAACCCAGATCCGGGCGAACCAACGCCCGAAAACAACGAGGCCCAGGCTCATCGCGGCACTCGCCGCCGCCACGACCAGCAGGCCCCGATGATGCCTTGAGCGCGCCCATGCCACATCGTTTCGAGCCAAAGCCTCGGTGATTCCGGGGCGCAGCTGGGCCCCGGAGGCCGTGACGATGGTGAGGACGGGCGAGAACAGCCGTACGGCAACGTTGAAGACACCCGCCGCAGCCAGCCCCACGGCCGACCCAACGATGATGGTCCCTGTCCCGACGGTGACGGTGTTCGCCACCGTGTAGAGGGCGTACCAGCCTGACACCCGCAACATGTCCGCCATCTGTTCGCGCTCGACGCCGAACCGGCCGATGCCGCGCAACATGCCGAGGCGAGCCCACAGCGTGAACCCCAGTGACGCAACGAGCGGGGAACCGAGAATGGTCAGGAGGAACGCCTCGGGTGGCGGGTTCAGGGGCGCGACGATCGCCGTCGCGATCACCGCCGCGACGCTTCCGACCGCGATGCTCATCTGCGCAGCCGCGAATCGCTGCATTGCCGACAAGGTCACGATTCCCACGGCCGTCGGAAGCATCGCCCCGGAGATGACGAAGGTGATGATCAGGCAGCGCGTGACGGTTGACGACGACAGCGTCCCGCCGATCCAGTCGTGCCACGGCATGGTGAGGACGCTAAGGGTGCCCCCCAGGGCGATCATGGCACCCACGCCGGTGAGGGCGACCAACGCATTGTCGACATGCTCGCGGAGGCCGTGGAGGTCGTCGCGGCCGTGGCTGGTGGCAACCCGGGTCGTCAGTGCGCCGCCCAGACCGAAGTCGAGCATCGTGGCGATCAGCAAGATCGAGCTCATGACCGCGACCAAGCCGAACTCGTCTCGGGTCAACGATCGAGCGGCGATGCCCAGCGTGATGAAGGAGGCCGCCGCGGTGATGATGCGGACCATCGCGGTCGACAACGCGCCGTGCAGCAGGGCGCGGTCGCGCCGCTTGGCACGCGTTTCCGCGTCCGCATCGGGCATGTCCGAAAGGCTAATCGACCTCACCCGAATGGGTGTCGGTTCGGCAGAACTCACGCGTTGACCGCAACCGTCTCGAACTCTCCGGTCGCCGGGTCGTAGTAGAGCAGGTGCGCCGGACGGTCTCCGGGCATGATCCGCATGGCTTCCCAACGCTGGTGATCGTCCGTGGGCGGCACATCGGACGCGAACGGTTCGAGGTCGATGGTGATTCCGTCGCCATAGTCGACATGCACCGGCTCGTCGTTCGGCAGGAGAGGGTGCGAGGACAGGATGTCGATGCCGCGCGACTGTGAGAAACGCCAAGGCTCGCCGGGTCCTGCTGGCGGCTCGAGGCTGACGATCGACGTGTTCGTCATGCCGTCGAGGTTGTCCCTGGAGTACGGATGGTCCGCGAGTTTGATCACCTCGGCCTTGATGCCCAGCGTTCGCGTCAGGAACTTCACCGGCGCCCAGAATGTCACCGGGTCGTTGAGCACAAGCACACGCTCACCGGCGCCGAACCGCCGCAGGGCCGTGACGTACTTGCGCCCCACATCGGCATAGGCGAGGAAATTGCGCTCGAGCCTGGGGTACTCCTTAGCCGTCAGGACGGTGTTTGTGGCCACGCCCAGCGCCAGCCCCGCCGACACGACTCGAGCCGCTCGTGAGGGCCGACCGCGCTCGCGGCGCCACTGAACCAAGGCATGCAGCATCGACATGTCGAGTGCGACGCCGTAGCGCGAGCTCGTTCCCATGGCCAACAGGAAGGCATATGAGGCCGCCAGGGAGGATTCGTCCGGGGAGGGCGGCCTGCCTGCGCGGAGCCTGGACGCGAGCTCGACCACCGCGCCCGCAACCACGGCGGCGTTCGACAGCAGGAGCGAGCCGGCCGCCACCTTGTTCACCGTGAGGCCGCGCTCGCCAAGTGAGCCGTAGTTGACCCAGAACGGGAACTTCGCCGCAATGCGCGCTTGGCGCATCAGCTTGCCGCGCGGGTCCGGGCGGAAGACGTAGGCGCTGTCCTCGATGCTCGACGGGCCGAAAGTGGCTCGTCTGACTGCGAACCACGCGGCCGCCGGTGCGGCCAACGCGAGCAGGGACCGTCGGGCCCGCCCGTCCCGCAGCAGGCGGCCCCGGTTCTCCAAGGCGTACAGCGTAGGCAGAGCAGCAGCCGTCGGCAGCGCGGTCTCCTTCGTGAGGAGCGCGGCGGTCAGCAACGCTGCTGCGGTACGCAGCCGGCCTCCCTCGTACGCGATCGTGGCACCCTGGGTGACTGCGGCAGCCAGGGGGTCGAACGCCATGCACGGGTGGATCAGGAGCGTCATGGACGGAACCAGCGCGGGCATGAGCGGCAGCACCGCACCGGTTCCCGCCGCGGACCGGAGCGACCCGCCGGACCGAGCGACAGCCAGCGTCGTCATGCCGGCGCACACGCCGACGCCGACGTGGCTGATCTGCAGATAGCGCCCCGATTCGGGTTCGGCGCGACGACCGACCGCCCAGTAGGTTGCGTTGAACAGCGGGCGGCTGAACAGGAACCCCTGCAGGTTGGGCAAGCCAGCCGGCGGCGTGAAGTAGTCACGGAAGCCCTTGGTGAACCAGCCCTGCGGATCTGCGACGCGTGGATGGGAGTTGGCGAGGATCGACCACTCATCGGCGAGCGGGAAGTAGTTGCGGACGATCTTGCGATTGGCGTAGGCGAGAGTGCCCGATACCGCGGCCGCCAGCCCCACCGAAACGACGATCTCGGCGAACCGCCGTTTGCCCGTGAACCGCACGGGAGCGAGCCTACCTGCGGCATCCGTGGCGCGACCCAACCCGTCTCGCGTCGCCCATCCTGACCACGCGCGCTATCGTCGCGCAATGCGCCAAAGGCTCAAACTTCTCGTCCAGAAGCTCCTCGTCCGGATGGGGTACACGGTCAGGAAACTGAGTCCGCAGGAGATCAATGCCTTCATGGAGCTCCAGCGGCCCGATGAGAAGTCGTTCGATGACGTGTTCGGCAACCGGAGTGAACGGCTCCTGGAGCTGCGCCGACGCTATGCCGCCGTGGACTCACCGGCAGCGGTGCATTCGGTGTGGGCGCATCGGCAGTCGAAGGCCAACCTCGTCTCGACCGGACTCGCCGGAGTCGACCTCACCCGGTTCCGCGCCAGCAGCAGCTACGTCTGGAACTACTACGGCCTGGCTGACGCGGAGACCGAGCGACTCAAGTACTTCGTGTTCCAGCAGTCCGTGCGGGCCAACGACACGAACGGGCTTCTCGACACGCTCTCCGAGGACGGCGCTTTCGGGTGCCCGACCTTCGAGTTCCCCAGCCTGGCTCCGGTCAGCCGGGACCTGCTCGACTCCGTCGCCGAGATCAACTTCCTTCAGCGGCATCTCGGCGTGCTGGATCGTGTCGACGTCCGCGTGCTCGACATCGGCGCGGGTTACGGCCGCATGGCCCACCGCCTGCTCGACGCCAACCCCGGGATGACCGGTTACACCTGCGTCGACGCCGTGCCCGAGTCCACGTTCCTCTGCGAGTTCTACCTCGAATACCGCGGCCTCGCCGAGCGGGCCGACGTGATCCCGCTCGACGAGGTCGACGAGCGGCTGGACGGCCCGTTCGACGTGGCGCTGAACATCCACAGCTTCTCCGAATGTACGTACGAAGCCGTGGAGTGGTGGCTCCAGCGCGTGCAGAAGCTGGGCATCCCGAACCTGATGATCGTGCCGAATCCCGACGAGCGGTTCCAGAACGACAGCGATCGCTTCATCGCGTCCCAACCGGACGGCAGCAAGCGCAACTACCTGCCGCTGCTGGCTGAACTCGGCTACGAACAGGTCGCCCGCGAATCACTCGTTGACGACACCGCGCGGTCGGTTCTCGGCGTCGATGACGTCATGTTCCTGTTCAAGCTGCGCACGGCCAGCTGACCCGCTGAGTCCGGGCCGCTGGTGCGCAGCCCACGCCTCCACGACTGCCGCGAGCCCCTTGCCCACGGCAACATGCGCGGCTGGAATGAAATGAATCCCGTCGCCGATGGCCGACACGGCCTCGACTCCACCCGACGCCAGCGCGTCGGCTGGATCGAACCAGATGACCTCCGGCTGGGCCCTCTGCGCAACGAGCTCGCGGAAGGCCTCGTTCATGATCTCGAGTCGAGCCGCCACACCGGGGAACGTGTGCGGCGGTGTGGACGGCGGGACGAACCCCATGACGATGACCAGCGGGTGCCCGTTCCGACTGGCAATGTCGATGTACTGGTTGAGATGGGCGAGGATCGCCTTGCGCCGCCGCCCGAAAAGCCACGGCCCGAGCGCCGGCTCGAGTCGAGCCTGGATCCTCGTCGCGACTGAATAGAACAGCCACAGCACGCGGCGTCGGTAGAGCTGGCGCCACCGTCCCGGCCGGGCCGTGCGGGTGAAGACGTGCCGGGCGAACGGGATCGGGAGCAGCAAGTGCAGGTTCTCCATGTGCCCGGTGTTCATGATGATGACGTCCGGGTCCCAGGCGAAGATGTCGGCGTCAGCGTCACGCAGGATGTGTCGCGAGGACGCCGCCAAGGGTGATTCGACGCGCACCTGCGTCGGCCAGCCGTCCAGGTGCATGGCGGTTTCGAGCTCGCGCGGGTAGGCGTGGGCGACACGTCCGGGCTCGACGTTGGCGATCCAGCTGACGGTGGAGGATCCCCGCACCAGGATTCGGATCGGCGGACGCGTCTCGGCACCCATGGACATTCAGTGGCCTCCTTGGAACGGCCCGAGTTTATGCTGCGGCCTCATCGTCAGAGGCGGGTGCGATGAAAGATCTGGCGCGGCAGCAGCCGGATGATCGTCATGATCAGTGCCCATTTGCGCGGCGTGTAGACGACTGGGCGACCGCGGTCCACGGCGGACACGATGTCCCGCGCGACCGTCTCGACCTTCGCCAACGCCATCGAACCGCCTCGGAGATGATCGGTCATCGGCGTCTCCGTGGGCCCCGGCTTCACGAGGGTTACGGTCACCGGCGAGCCGGCGGTGCGGTGCTGGAGCCCTGCGACGCCGGTGGCGACCATGGCCTTCGCCGATCCGTAGAGGTAGTTCGACTGCCGTCCGCGATCTCCGGAGACGGACCCGATCACCGCGAGCGCCCCGTGGCCCTGCTCGATGAGCCGCAGGGCCACGGCCTGCGCGCTGAGGAGCGCCAGAGTGCCGTTGACCTGCAGTAACTCAGCTGCGACCGCCAGGTCTGCATCGGCAGCCTCTTGGCTGGGCATCGTCCCGAAGGCGATGAGAACCACGTCGACGATGCCGTCGGCGAACAGCCATTGAGCCATGTCCTCGACGGCAGCGGTTCCGTCTATGCCACGGACGAACACGGCAACTGACCCCGCGCCACGCACCATCAGGTCCTGTTCAGCGAGGGCGAGGCGCTCGGGATCCCGGCCGACGAGCCGTAGATCGGCTCCGCGCGCGGCCCAGAGCCGCATGGTCGCGTTCGCGATTCCGCTCGTCGCTCCGATGACTGCCACCGTGGTCATGCCAACCCCAATCGCTGAGACTGCGCCGAGACGAACACGCCAGCGGCTCCATAGGTCTTTCGCACGGCCTCGAACTCGTCGAGGCGCCGGTATCCCGCACGGAACGTCTTCGGGCTCATCCGGGAATCCTTCGTGAGGTAGATCCGGCCGCCCGCATCGATCACCAGTCGATCGAGCTCGTTGCACAGGTCGAACGCCGCGTCCGACACCTTCAGGTCGAGCGCCAGGGTGAAGCCGGGAGACGGGAAGCCGAGCATGCTGTCGTTGGCGTCACCCATCGTCTTGAGGACTGCCAGCGGGGAGGCCAGGCCGGACCGTGCGATGACATCGACGATTTCGTGCAGCAGCTCCCGCCCCCCGTCGAACGGGATGACGAACTGATGCTGGAGGAAGCCGCGCGATCCGTAGGCGCGGTTCCATTCGCCGACCTTGTCCAAGGGATAGAAGAACGCGTCGAGCGACACCTGGTGACGCACCTCGTTGCCGCGAACGCGTTGGTAGTAGGCCGTGTTGAACGCCCGCACCGTGTGACGGTTCAAGAGGCCTGACGGCAGATCAACGGGGAAGGGCGTGAGCCGTTCGGTCGGCCCGCCCGTGACGTCACCGTCGACCGCATGCTCGCCAAGCATCACCAGCGATCGGCCGAGTGCCGCGCATGAAGCGAGCAGGTCGATCCAGGCGACGGAGTACGTCGTGTCCCGGAAGCCCTCGAAAACCTCCAGCGTGGCCGCGAGATCTGGCGTTTTGATCAGGTGCTCGTCGATGCGAGCTGACTGGACGGCGAGCATCCGGATCGAAGCGCTGAGGATGATGCCGGTCAGCCCCATCCCGCCGCACGTGGCGTGAAAGAGATCGGCGTTCTCGCCGCGGGATGCCCTCAGGACAGAACCGTCCGCCAGCATCATCGTGAGCGACTCGACGTGGTCGGCGAAGGAGCCCGCAACGTGGTGGTTCTTGCCGTGGACATCACTGGCGATGGCGCCGCCGACCGTGACGAACCGCGTCCCCGGGCTGACCGGCAGGAACCAGCCCCGAGGCAGAAGGACCGAGATGATCGTGCTCAGGGAGACACCGGCCTCGCAGGTCAACAGGCCGGTCGCGTCGTCGAAGCCGAGCAGAGCGTCCAAGCGGGTGAGATCGATCATGCGCTCGCCGAGAGAGCTGTCGCCGTAGCTGCGGCCCAGGCCACGCGCGATGAGCGGACCGGCGGCGACCAGCGCCGCCACGTCGTTCATCGACGACGGGTGCGACACCTCGGCGTCGACCGCCGGGAACCGACCCCAGCCTGCAATCCGCATCAGAACATCGTAGAGAGATTCGCGGCGACGATCACGGCAACGAACAGGACGCCCCGCATCAGGCTCTTCGGGTCACGGATGGCGAAGACGATCGGGTCCTCGTTCATGTACCCGCGATGCGCGAACAGCCAGCACCTCATCAGCCATGCCAGCAGGACGGGGATGGCGAAGCCGAGGACGTCAGGATGCACGTACATCTGCCGGGTGTGCTCGTCCTGCAGGTAGAGCGTGAAGATGACGATCGAGCCGATGCTGGTCGCCACCCCGTAGGACGACAGCAACTCAAGGTCGCTGTCCAGATATCCGCGGCCGCGGAATCGTCGCGCCGGTGCGCCGTACCCGCGAAAGCTCGCTCACGCGCTTGACGAGCGCGAGGCTCAGGAAGAAGAGCATCGAGAATGTGATGAGCCACATCGTCAACGGCACGGCGATTGCCGCGCCCCCGGCGATCAGCCGGATCGTGTACAGGCCGCCCAGCACGATGACGTCGAGGACGCCCTTGCGTTTCGCCCAGAAGCTGTACGTCAAGGTCACCGCGAAATACACGGTGAGTACCGCCGCGAACTCCCAGGGGAGCAGGACGAGCGCCAGAGCCAGCGACAGCGCGGCCAGCGCGGGCCAGACAATCCAGCCGACCACCAGACTCAGCTGGCCGGAGGCGAAGGGGCGACGTCGCTTCTCCGGATGGATGCGGTCGTTCGCGACGTCGACGATGTCGTTCAGCAGGTAGGCACTCGAGGCGGTGAGGCTGAACAGGACGATCGCCAACAGCGTGCGCAACACGGCGGTTTCGTCACCGATCAGTTGGGCGCTCAGAAGAGGAACCGCAATCAGAAGGTTCTTGGCCCACTGATGCGGACGCATCGCACGAAGAAGCAACCCGACCGAGCTTGCCTCGGCCGGCCGGAAGGTGCTTCCGACGGTGGAGGTCCTGGCGACCCGGCCGGCAAAGCGGGGACCACATGCGCGGTGTGGGCATCGGCCCATACGGCGAGGTCGGCTTGTGATCGCCGACGTAGTCGTATCCACCTGCGCCGAACTGGTCGACGAGCAGATCGTGCTTGGCGTGCGCCTTCAGGTTCAAGCCCGGCCGGGTGCCGAACGACGCCTGGAAGATGCCGAGATGATCGGCGACGGCCTTGACCTGCCGCTCGTCGCTCGCACTCACCAAAACGAGCTCGCGACCTGCCCGATGTTCCTCCCGGAGCCAGTCGAGCAGCTCCGCCCGATACGGGAGAGCCGCAGGCTCGATCGCCGATCGGCTGGCCAGCTCCACCTTCACCCGGTCACGACCGGCGGCCACCCAGCGGGCGAGGTTGAAAACACCGAAGGGAGTCCTCGTCACGTAGGCGTTCGCGCCCTCGAAGAGGAGGTCGGAGTGAATGAGAGTGCCGTCGAGATCGACCGCCAATGGCCGCTCGGCATCCGGGCGCATGCAAACCCTTCCCTGTGGTGTCCGCGCGCGAGAGCCTATCGTCGGCCATAATCTCGTCGCGTGACAAAGACTCCCATTGACATTGCGGTCATCGGGGTGCCCAAATCGGGCACCACCTCGTTGTACACGTGGCTGGCCGCGCACCCAGACGTACAAGGCTCCGAACCCAAGGAGACGTTCTACTTCATCGGCTTCGATGGCAGCCACACGCAGAGCCGGACTTTCGGCGACGAGGGGTGGCCCGGCTTCGAGCGGTTTTTCCCGGGCGAACGGAACGGCCGCCTGCGGGTGGAGGCGTCGCCCAGCAACGTGTTCAGCGACACGGCCCTAGGCGCGTTCACGGCTCTGGAGCGGCCGCCGCTGACGATCGTCGTCGTCCGGTGCCCGGCCGAGCAGATCCGTTCTGGCTTCTATTTCGCGCAGAACAATGGCGCAGAGGGCAATCACGTCGATCCCGATCTGACCTTTCCGGCGTACGTGCAGGCCCTGCTGGACACGGACCCCGAACCACTCCAGCGCGCGGTTTCGAACGATCGGCTCCGCTGGTATCTCACCGAGAGCCTGCGCCGGGACAAGTACGTCGATGCGCTGGACCGGTGGTCGGCACAGCTTCCGCCCGAAGCGTTGATGGTCGTCGGCTTCGAGCAGCTGACGGAACGGCCGCGGGAGGTCCTTGACGAGATCTGTCGACGCGCGGGCATTGATCCGACGTTCTACGACAACTACTCGTTCACGCCGATGAATCGGACCCTCGCGCAGTCTCAATCGCACTCTCCACTGCGACGCTTCGCGATGTTCCTGAATCGCCTGGTTCCGGCCGGTCGACTGCACGACCGGATGGCTCGCGCATACCGCCGCCTTTGGCCTGGTCAGTTCCTCGGTTCGGCCGCGGGTGACGAGACGGCCGCGATGATGGCCCTCGGCGCCTACTTCGCACCGCACAACCAGACGCTCGCGGAGCGATACGGCGTCGACGTCACGAGTTGGTGGCCCCACGGGCCCCGCTGAGCCGACACCCCGCACCGCGCCCGACGAGGACCATTACTCTGGCACCTGACACGACCCGGGAGAGGGGTTCATGGTCTCCGTCAACTACAACAAGAAATGGTGGGGCCAGGACTACGACTGGTCTGAGGCCGGCGACGAGTGGTCCGCACCGTGGGGCGGGCCCGAGGCGCAGTGGTACGGCTCGCTGTACCCGCGCATCCACCGCTTCCTCCCGACGGGTCAGATCCTTGAGATCGCCTGCGGCTACGGCCGGTGGACGCAGTTCCTGAGGGAGGAGTGCGAGGGCCTGACCGGTGTCGACCTCTCGGACAACTGCATCGAAGCCTGCCGCGAGCGTTTTGCCGACGACTCGCACCTGCGATTCCTGACGAACGATGGCACCACGGTGCCCGAAGTCGCGGACGCGTCGATCGACTTCATCTTCAGCTTTGATTCGTTGGTGCACGCAGACCCGGGAACGCTCGCCGCGTACATGCACGAGTTCCGGCGGGTGCTAAAGCCCGAGGGCGTGGCCTTCATCCACCACTCGAACCTCGGTGGCTCCGCAGCATTCAGCCGCCGGTTCCGCAAGATCCCGAAGCTTCCCGGTGCGCTCCGGAGGCTGCATGTCCTCGACTACCAGCACGGGCGCGACTTCGGCGTCTGCGCTGAGTTCGTCGCCAAGTCCGCCGAGGCCGCCGGCCTGCGCTGCATCGGCCAGGAGATCATTCCCTGGACGACCCGGCGTACGTGGCTCGACTGCATCTCGCTGATCGTCCCCGAGGAGAGCCCGGCCCCGCGGGAGAACCGGGTCGTCAAGAACCGGCACTTCAAGCACGAGGCGGGCCTCGTCGATCAAGTGGCATCGATCTACGGGCCCCGGGCACGTTCGTGAGCGATGGCCCCAGGGCCACCGCTCCGGTTGCCCTGTTCGTCTTCAACCGCCCGGACCTGACGGGGCGCGTCTTCGAGATCATCCGGGCGGCCAAGCCGCGGGTCCTGTTCATCTCGGCCGACGGCCCGCGTGCCAACCGGCCCGACGACGCTCGACTGTGCGCCGAGACACTCGAGATCGTGAAGAACGTGGACTGGGACTGCGAGGTGCATTGGAATGTGCGCGAGCAGAACCTTGGCTGCGGACCAGCAATGTCCCAAGGCATCAGTTGGGTCTTCGAGCACGTCGACCGGGCCATCCTGCTCGAAGACGACTGCTTCCCCGACCCGACGTTCTTCGCATTCTGCGACGCGATGCTGGAGCGGTACAAGGACGACACCCGCATCATGCAGGTCTCCGGCTTCAATCTGGCCGCACCGGAGGACGTCTTCGTCAACGCCAGCTATTCGTTCGCGTCGTACCCGTTCGTCTGGGGCTGGGCGACGTGGCGCCGTGCGTGGGCGAACTACGACTTCCGGATGAGCAGCTGGCCTGAATTCCGGGACACCGGGATGCTCGACGGCCTGCACGCGAACCGTTCGCACCGATCGACACTCCGACGCGAATGGGACTGGACCCACGCGGGCAACGGCACGTGGGACCACCAGTGGCAGTACACGGTCATGAGCCAGCACGGCCTGTCGGTGTATCCCCGGACCAACCTCATCTCCAACCTGGGTTTCCGCGCCGATGCCACCCAGACGACGATCGAGGGCGGCGCCTATTCAGCCGTCCCCGTGAAGGCTGTCGCCTTCCCCTTGGTTCACCCGACGATCGTCGCCCACAACCCACGCCTCGAGAAGTTCCTCGAGCGCGAGATCCTGCGAGCCATCGGGCGTGCGGTGACGATTCTGCGCAAGGTGCTCCCCTCGCATCGAGCCCGCCGACTGCTGCGCCGCATCCTGCTGCCGACTGCTCGACATGGCCAGTCATGAGCCGATCAGTCACCGCATCCCGGCCATCTGCTTGCTGGACGTCACGTAGCCTTGCGGCATGACGCAGATCCCCCGCGATGCACGCGTGTTCGTCGCCGGTCATGCCGGGCTGGTCGGGTCGGCCATCCTGCGGCGGCTTCAGGCTGAAGGCTTCTCGAACATCCTGACCGCACGCCGCGACCAGCTGGACCTGCGCGACCAGGCGGCCGTGAACTACTGGTTCCGCGCGAATCGCCCGGACTATGTCTTCTTGGTCGCGGGCACCGTCGGCGGCATCATGGCCAACTCGACCCGGCCGGCCGAGTTCCTCTACGACAACATGCTGATCCACGGCACGGTCGTGCAGGCCAGTCATGCCTACGACGCCACGAAACTGCTGTACCTGGGCAGCTCGTGCATCTACCCGCGTCACTCGACCCAGCCCATCACCGAGGACCAGCTGCTCACCGGGCCGCTCGAGCCGACGAACGAGGCGTACGCGCTGGCCAAGATCACCGGCATCAAGCTCTGCGACTCCTACCGCCAGCAGTACGGCGCCAACTTCATCTCGGCCATGCCGACCAACCTGTACGGCCCGAACGACAACTTCGACCTCACCTCGAGCCACGTGCTGCCCGCGCTCATGCGCAAGTTCCATGACGCCAAGCTCAACGGCGCCGGCGAGGTCGAGATCTGGGGCACCGGGAGTCCGCTGCGCGAGTTCCTGCACGTCGACGACTTGGCTGACGCCTGCCTGTTCCTGATGGACCATTACGACGACAGCGGCCACGTCAACGTCGGCACCGGCATCGACCAGCCCATTCGCGAGCTCGCCGAAATGGTGCGCGACGTCGTCTTCCCCGACGCCGAGCTGGTCTTCGACCACACCAAGCCCGACGGCATGCCGCGCAAGTGCCTCGACGTCAGCCGCATCCACGAGCTCGGGTGGCGTCACCGGATCGAGCTTCGCGACGGCATCGAGTCGACGTACCGCTGGTTCTGCGACCAGAACCTGGACTCTCTACGCGGTGTGGCACCGGCAGCAGCCACCGCCTGAGGATGGTCAGGCGCCGACCTGGCTGACCCGCAGGGTCTCACGCATCAGCGCGTCCAGGTGTCCGGCGAAGCCCTCTTGGGAAAAGTGCTCAGCGGCATACGACCGGGCCGCTTCGCCACGCTTCCTGATCTCGTCCCCGCTGTCGCGAAGCGACGCCACCAAGCTCGGCAGGTCCTCCGGTCGGCTGGCATCGACGATCCAGCCGCCGCCCGACTCGCCGACGACGCGCGCCACCTCACGGTCAGGGTTCACCGTCGCAATGACCGGCAGTCCGTAGGCCATGAAGTTCATCAGCTTTGACGGGACGTTGAATTCGACGCCGTCGGACGTCTGCGACACCAACGCCATGTCCGCTTGCGCGAGCTCGCGCTCGAGCTCGTCGTCGCTGACGAGACCGAGCATGCGAACGCGGTCAGTGCGCACTTCACGCGCCACGTCGTCGAAGGCGACACCGGCGCCCGTGATGTGCAGGACGGCATCGATCTCGCTGGCCTCCCAGGCACGCACAACCGCGCTGAGGTTCTGGGAGAACCCGATGTTGCCCATCGTCAGGACGCGCAGCGGGCCGGCGGGCTCCGGCCGTCCCTGAGGCGCGAGCCCGCGGGGCTCTCGAGTGGCGGGCAGGCTGATCAGCTCGATCTTCGATCGAGGGACGCCCTTCTCCTCGAGGTTCCTGACGAAAGCCCCGCTGATGACGGCGATCCGGTCACAACGTCGGTACGCGGCAAGCTCCAGTCGGCGTGACGCGCGAATGACCCGGCTGTGCTCGTGGACGAGGCCCGTGGCCGTGGCTCCATCCGGGAGGATGTCGTGGAGCCACAGCGCCCACGGAACCTGCCAGGACCGGTGCGCGAGCATCGCGGGCAACAACGCGGGAAATGACGGCGAGACCACGAGTGACACGTCCGGCTTCCGCAGGAACGGAATGGCCGCCAGATGCGCCAGCGCGATGGTTCCTTCCTGGCGCACCCGCTGGCCACCCGACTCGCGACCCACCCACAACGGCAGGCGCAGGACCGGGATCCCGTCACGAACCTCGCGGTACGGCCGCCATTTCCGGCCCCACTCGGCCTCGGGGTAGTGAGGGTGGGCGGCGATGACTTCGACCTCGTGTCCCCGGCTCCGCAGAGCGTCCACGAACGTGCGGCTCATCGGCCCGATCCCCGTCGGCTCCGGTTCATAGTGCGCACTCCACAACTGGATCCGCAGTCCGTCTCGCATGGGTCACATCGTGCCAACTGCCGCATCCTCTCGACCACCCGGGTTGGAGCATGGCGAGCCATTCGGGTGACCTTCCCGCGATCCCAGGCGGTCGTTGCATACACTCATTCCCTAGCGCCGACCGCTTGGCGTGGGAACGGGAAGAGGAGCTCGTGGATCTGCGGCAATTCTTGGGCATCTTGCGTGTCCGCTGGCGCTTCATCGCTCTGACCCTCCTTCTCGGCACCCTGGTGACGGTTGGCCTGACGCTGACCACGCCGACCACATACGCGTCCGAGGCGACGCTCTGGGTGTCGCCTCCGCCGACGGGCGTGCTCGATCCGTACAACGCGTCCACCACGGCACAGCAGCGCGCCGAATCCTATGCGCGCCTGGCCACTGACCCCGACGTCCTGCGCCGGGTCGCCGAACGGCTGAACCTGGGCCCGTCTTCGGCGCATCTGATCCGGGGCATCAGCGCGACCGTGACCTCGGGGACGCTGCTGCTGCAGGTCGATGCCCGGGCTGGCACGCCCGAGCTCGCCCAACAGCTCGCCACCGTCGTCTCCGACGAGATCATCCGGTTGGTCAAGGACATCGAGACGCCGGGCGACTCCGACGTTCCTGCGCCGATCGTGGCGCGACTCGCGTCCAAGGCATCGTTCAACCCGACGCCGGTCTCGCCCAACGTCCCACTCAACCTCGTGATCGGCATCGGACTGAGCCTGCTCGCAGGCATCGCGGGTGCGGTGCTTCGAGAGGTGCTGGACTCCACCGTCAAGCGGCCGGACGACGTCGAGGAGATCACCGGCCTGGCGCCGATGGCTGCCCTGCCGTTCGACACGACGGTCAAGGACTATCCACTCATCAGCGACAACGCCGGCGGCCCGCTGAGCGAGGCGTTCCGGGTTCTGCGCACCAACGTGCGCTTCGCGAACCTCGACGCCCGCGGACAGACCATCGTCGTAACCAGCTCGTTGCCCGACGAAGGCAAGACGTTCGTCGCGACCAACCTGGCCATCGCGATCGCCAATGGTGGCCACTCGGTACTGCTGCTTGACGGAGACCTCCGCAACCCCAACGCCGCCAAGTTGCTCGGCCTGGAGAATTCCGTCGGCCTGATCACAGTGATGCTGGGCCGGGCTTCACTCGAGCAAGCCGCGCAGCAGCACGCCTCAGGCCTGACGTTCCTGGGCACGGGTCCGCAGCCGCCCAACCCGGCCGAGGTGCTGGACACCCGGGTCATGCGCGACCTGCTGGCCCGCCTTCGCGAGTCGTTCGATTTCGTGATCATCGACGCGCCGCCGTTGTTGCCGGTAGCGGACACCACCATCCTGCTGACCGAGGTCGACGGCGCCATGCTGTTGGTCCGGCACGGCGTCACTCGTCGCGCTGAGCTCAGCCGGGCGCTGAGTCGTATCGAGGCCGTCGGCGGCAAGGTGCTCGGCACGGTGTTGAACCAGGTCCCACTGGGCAACCGGATGGGTGACTACGGTTACTACGGCTACGGCTACGGCTACCCCACGACCGGCGGGGCGACAGGCGACACGGAACGAGTAGCGGCGTCGAAGGGACGCCGCGCCCGGCGCTGAATCATGAGGGGCAGCTCCGGCTCGTTGCCCACCAGGGGCAAGACGGCGAATACCTTGGTCGTCGTGCTCCTCGCGGCGGTTCCGCTGGCGGTGGTCCCGCTCTCGCTGTCGTCGCCGACGCTCGCCGCAGTGTGCGGTCTCTTGCTGTTCCTGGCCGCAACCGCCCCCATCTTCGGACTGACCCGCATCGGAACCGGGCTAGTCCTCGTGGGCATGGCCACCGTCACGTTCAACAACGTCCACCCGATCCCGGGCGCGGGCTGGATGGAGCTGTCTGATCCATTCCTCCTGCTCGGGTTCGCGCTCCTCCTACCACGGCTGCTGGGAAACCCGCTGCGTCTGCCGCCCGCTTACCTCGTGGGCGCCATCGGGTTGTTGTCGGTAGGCACTCTCTCGGCGTTGGCGACGCCGCAACCTGGCGAAAACTTCAGCCATCTCCTGGACGTCGTCCGCGGACTTGTGTTCCTGCCCGTCTTCTATGCGTGGTGGCGACCCGGGACGCGAACCACAATCTCGATGGCCCTCGCCTACATGCTCGGCAACTGCATCGACGTCGTGGCGGCATTCGTCAAGGGCCCGCTCTTCGACGATCGCTACGCCGGCTTCACCACCCACCCGAATGTCATGGGGATGTGTGAAGTGCTGAGCATTTCGCTCGCACCCTTCCTGCTGGGCGAGCTGCGCGCACGGCACCACTGGATCGTCGGGCTGATGGCCGCACTTTCGATGGTCGGAGTCTGGATCACGGGCAGTCGGGCTGCCTTCGCGTGCGCAGTGATCCTGACGCTGCTCTACCCGCTGTTCAACCGCTCCATCCCGGCAGCCCTTGCCGTCGGCGGCGCCTCGCTTGCTGCCTTCGCAGTGCTGCACGGCCTCGCGCAGAACGCCAACCCCGATTCGACTCTGGGTCGCATGCTGGGTGAAGGTTCGGCTCAGGGTTCCAACGACGCTCGGGCTGAAGGTGCCCGCGACGGCATCCAGCAGTTCTTCCACCATCCCCTGCTCGGAGATGGCTGGCTCACGATTTGGGGCGCACACGACGCGTATATCCAAATCGCTGCCGCCGTCGGCTTCTTCGGCCTCATGAGCTACTTGATGATGGTGGGCGGCCTGCTGCGACCGCTGTTCACCTTGCGTCGCCCGCACGGCCTGTTGGCCGCCCCCGCGCTGGCAGCCGTCATGCTCGACATCTTCCTTCCCGTGCTTGGCGCCCGATACGTGTGGGTGGTCGTGGGCTTCGCCCTGCTCGCCGACCAACTCGCAGAGGAACAGGCAACCAACGACAGCAAAGCGCGAGCGGAACGCGCCGAGCCGTCATTGCCGAGAGGGCGCCGGTGACGTCGGCTCAACCCCGTTCCTACTACGTGGGCTCTCTCGATGGCCTTCGGCTGGTGGCGTTTCTCAGCGTCTTCTTCCAGCACCTCCCCGGGCCGGCGTCCAACCCGTTCGTCGCCAAGCACGGCTGGGTCGGCGTCGAGCTGTTCTTCGTCATCTCTGCGTTTCTGCTCTTCCACCTGCTGAAGGCAGAGGACGAGAAGAATGGGCAGGTCAACGTCCGCAACTTCTACCTGCGGCGCGTGCTGCGCATCTACCCGCTTCTCTTCGTCTATTACGCCGTGATGTTCGTCGCCGGAGGCGGATTCGCCCATTCCTTCGCGTGGTTCCGCTTCGCGGCCACCTTGCTGAGCGCGGACAACATCGTCACCTGGTTCCGCGATTACAACGAATCGGTTCGCGCCGTCGCACATCTGTGGACGCTGTCCTTCGAGTTCCAGGTGTACCTGCTGTTGCCGTTCGTCTTCATGGCCTGGCGCAAGTGGGGAACACGACGGTTCCTCTGGGGCTTGCTCATCTTCGAGATCGCGGCCTTCGGCGCGCGCTTCTGGGCCATCGAGAGCGGTGTCCACTACCCAAGCGTCTACGTGATCCCCTACCTCCGCCCGGAATCGATCCTGCTGGGCCTCACTCTGGCCGTCGTGACCCCGACGTGGAAGCCGGTCCTGTCGCTGCTGGCCGCCGTGTGCGCCGGCATCGCCTTCGTGGCCACCCCGGACAAGACCGACCTGTGGCTGTATTTTCCGGCAGCTGTCATGGTCGCCGGGCTGGTGGACGCGGGTCTTCGGTACCCGCCCCTGCGAAATGTCCTCGCTTGGCGACCCTTCCGCGCGCTCGGCATCATCTCGTTCGGCCTGTACGTCTTCCACGTGGCGGCGATCTACTCGGTCGCCAAAGTGCTGCAGGCTCTGGGCGTCACTGGCCCATGGGCCGGGCCCGGCATCACCGTCCTCGGTCTCATCCTGACCATCGCCGTGTCAGCCGCAAGCTACCGCTGGCTCGAGCGACCCTTCCTCCGCCTGAAGCTGCGTTACACGGCGATCGATGGACGCGGGCCCGAGGGCCAGCCGTTGATCGAGTCGCCCGGCGAGCTGGAGCCCCAGGACAATCGCGGCTAGCGATTGACCGCGAGCGGCGACGCCTCGGCGCCTCGCGCGAAAGCCTGGCTCGCGTAGCGAAGCCACTGCGCGACGCCCGCGTCGGAACCAGCCGCATAGGCCTCCAGTGCCGCCCGATATCCATCCGGGACGGCAGCATGTCCTGCTTCGGGCACGGTCACGGACGGCGGGTCGACCCCCCGCTCGACGAGCACGATCCGCTCGGCGGCTCGTGCCACCACGCCCGCGTGTGAGCTGAACGCACCACTGGCCGCGATCTCGGCATGGACGATCGCGGCGATGGCCATTCCGGGCGCCTGAGTCGGCTGGCCCAGCTTGCGCGCCAGAACGGTGAGTCGCTGGGTGTCTCCGTCTGGCCGCCCGAGGTCCTCATCCGGAACTGATCCCGCCGCGGCCAGGGCGTGCAGACGAGCGACGGCTTGCAGCGGCGCGCGTCGCCAGACCGGGACCAGGCCGAGCAGCTCGGTGGAGAGCCGCAGCGCGGCCCGCGCCGTCACGTCTCCGCCGCCCTCCGCGAGCGCGTCGGCTTCGATCTTGCTTCCCTCGAGCGATGCCGTTGCGGCGGCGCCGAGCAGCAGCGCCCGCGAGGTGTCGTCCGGCGAGACGCGGCGCAGACCGCGGTCACGCAACAGCAGGTCGATGCCGTCCCGCGTCGCCGCGAACGCCGAGGTCACGCCCTCGAGGGAGGCGACGTGAGCGAATGGATCGGACATGCGTGGAACGTTATCGGCGCGCGTCCGGGACCCCGGGGGGCGGGGTGATTAACCTGACGGCAATGGATGGAACAGCGCTCGCTCTCGGCACCGCAGTCGGTGTCGCACCGCCCGAACCCCGCACCGGTGCCGGCCGTGCGGCAGCCTGGCTGGTCGGTGATGCGCTCTCGTGCGTCTTGCACGTGGGCGATGCCCCGATGGCCTATGTCCTGGCCGATCAGGGGCACGAGGTCGTGGTCGCCGGCGACGACGTCACCGTGTCGCGTCATCCCAACATCTTCTACGTGCGCACGCAGGGCGAGCGCCTGCCGTTCGGGCCTGCCGTGTTCGACGTGGTCATCGCGCCGGACGTCCGCGAGGCTCCCATGGCCCTCGCCGAATACGCGCGCGTGCTCAGGGCCGACGGTCTGCTGTCGACCATGACGCGCACCTACGACGATTCGATCCCATGGATGCGCCGGCTCCACGACGTCATCGGCCGCCGACCCGACCGCCAACCGAGCCCCGACACCCTCACCGCGTCCGGGCTGTTCGGCGCAGCCGAGATCGACGAGTTCGCGACCTGGGAGGAGCTCGACCTGCGCGGCGCCCTGCGGTTCGCGGCCGAGGTCAAGGGCCCGGCGTCGGAGGATGCGATCTTTGCCGCAGTCCGCGACCTGTTCGAGTCGTACGCCTCACAGTCCGGAACCCTTCGACTCCGTCACCAGACGCACTGCCTGCGGGCGCGCGTCCTCCGCGAAAACCTCCCCGACGAACCCACCCCCGAAACGACCCTGCTCGACTTCGCGTGACAGGAGGAAAACCATGAGCGACGGCTTGGCTTGGCACGGCCTGTCCATGATCTGCGAGACCTGCGAGAGCGACATCGACTTCCCCGATGACGACGTCATGAGCCTCGGCGTCTGTCGCCAGTGCGGCATCGCCTTCCTGCTCGACGCCCCCGCTGCCAACGAACGCGTCGCACCGGCTGTCTAGCCGAACCGCGCGACGTCAGCCGTCGTCGCGCGGGCTTTGTGCAGCCACGCGAACGCCACGCAACGCTGGCACCTCACCTGCTCCGGACCTGGCCTCCGCAACCGCACGCAAGAACGTGTCCACATCGCGCGACCGAATCTTCCGCGCGAAGAAGGCGCCGGACGCCGCGACCTTCGGTGCCTGGGTCTCATCGAGCCAGACGTTCAGCGACGGATCGACGTAGTGGAAGTTGGGGAACTCGGTCGTGATCCTCTCCCCGCGCTCCTCCAGCCCGCCGAACTCGGTACGAGCCGACCACCGACTGGAGTGGACGAGGGTCGCGAAGTACATCTCGTCCGGCGCGTACGTGTGGCGGAAGAGCCGCCGGTACGCGGGATCGAGGGCGATGGGAAGCAGGTCTTCCAAGCACGCACGCGTGAGAAGCGTCCATTGACTGCTCACCGCCAGCGTGTACGGCCGGAATGCAGCAAGGCGACGCCGTGGGAGTCCCACCGCAAGACCGCGTCGGATGACCGCATTGCGGCGTTGTCGCCACCCCTCCGCGCGCGGCGGGACCAGGTCGAAGCACCACCGTCGAAGGGCACGATCCGCCAAGGGTTGAAAGCCGTCGATGAGCGGGACCGCCCGGATGTGCTCGCTCCATCGCACGGCGTTGACGTACTCCTCGAACTCTTCGACCGGTCGGACGAGAACATCACTGCCGGACAGCAGCACGACCGCTGCGTCCGGCTCGTCACCGAGCTCTTCGAGGGCAGCCCGGTAAACGTGCAGTGTGGCCTCGACGACGGAGAAGCCGCCCCAGTGGACGGCTACCCGATTCTCGACCAGCCGGATGCCCGGAATCTGCCGGAAGGGCTCTATGTCCGACTTGGCGTCTACGTGCACGACCACCGGGCGACCGCGGAGGTCGGCGACTAGTCGCCTGATCATGTCGGGGTCCTCATGCGCCAACACCGCATACGCGATCACCTTCGGCACGCCCACACGATACTCGGGCCAACCTCGGCATCGACGGCCGACAAGGCCATCCACAAAAGGATGGGAGCGCCCCGGGGGGCGCTCCCATTGGGTCAGCACCGGCAGCTACCAAGCGTGCCTTCGTCAATCGTCGCCCCGGGGCCCAGATGGGATATCCCGAGTGCGACTGCCCTGTGGGACGGGAGATCGCCGCGTGGGTACTGGATGCTGGCCGTCTATGAAGTTCTGCGTCCTTTGTACGCCGCCGCGGGGTCGCGGCGATAGCCGTACCCGTTCGTAACTTCATGCGCCGAGGTTCACAAGCGCTCCGGCCGGCGGCTAGTCCAGCAGAATCGCGAGGCCGCGGGCGAACGACGGGTCAAGGTCCGGGTCGGCCTGGATCGCCCCAAGAGCACTGGCTTGTCGGTGCAGCTGCGTGGCCTGCGTGTGCCCGATGACATAGATCAGCAGCGTGCGCGCGACATCCGGCGATGACTGCTTGGCGAGGTCGCCCTCAAGCTCAGAGAGCCCGAGCCGAAAGGCCGATGCGGTCGCCACGACCTCCGCGCCGTCCCGCACGGCGAGCATGGCGTCACGGAGCCGATGGCTCGTACCGACCAGGTCCTCCTTCACTGGGGGCACCTCCCGTGCCCCCTCGGGGGCGTGGGGGACTACGCCCGCGACGATGCGCTCGGCCATGAGCCCCAAGAGCGTCTGCTTGTTCTCCACGTGGTGGTACAGCGCACTCGGCTGGACGTTCAGGGCGCCGGCAACGCGCCGCATCGAACAGAACTCAAAGCCCCACGTGTCGAGCACGTCGAGTGCAGCGGTGACGATGTCATCGCGATTCATGGGGAGCCGTGCTCCACGCAGGCGGCCGTCCAGCCGCGTGGGGTTACCTGGACCTTCATCCGGCGACGACACTGCACGCAGTAGCGCGGCGGTTCCATCGCCAGCCGCTGTCGGCAGACCGCGTGGTCGGCTCCGCCGAGCGTTTCGCCACAGTGTCCGCAGTAGGTCATGACTGCTCAGAGCGTCTTCGAGAGTTCCTTGATCGGCATCTCGAGCTCGGCCAGCAGCGCCAGGTCCTTGTCGGCGTCGCGACCGAGCGTCGTGAGGTAGTTGCCGACGATCACTGCGTTGATGCCACCGAGCAGGCCCTCGCGCGTGCCGAGGTCGCCGAGCGTGAGCTCGCGGCCACCGGCGTACCGCAGGATGGTTCGCGGCATCGCGAGCCGGAAGGCGCCGATGGCGCGCAGCGCGTCGTTCGACGACATGACCTCCTGGTCGCCGAAGGGCGTGCCTGGACGCGGGTTGAGGAAGTTGAGCGGCACCTCGTGCGGGTCGAGCGAGGCCAACTCTGCAGCCAGCTCAGCGCGCTGCTCGAGCGTCTCTCCCATGCCGACGAGCCCGCCGCAGCACAGCTCCATACCGGCTTCACGCACCATCTGGCAGGTCTCCCAGCGCTCCTCGTACGAGTGCGTGGTCACGACCTGCGGGAAGTAGGACTTCGCCGCCTCGAGGTTGTGGTTGTACCGGTGGACGCCCCACTCGGCGAACAAGTCGACCTGTTCCTGGGAGAGCATGCCGAGCGAGAGTGCGATGTTGATGTCGACGGCCTCATTGATGGCGTCGATGCCCGCCTTGACCTGCTCCATGAGCCGATCGTTCGGGCCGCGCACGGCCGCCACGATGCAGAACTCGCTGGCACCGGTCTCCGCCGTCTCCTTGGCCGCCTGCACCAGCTCAGGAATGTCGAGCCACACCGAGCGCACAGGCGAGTCGAACAGGCCGGACTGGCTGCAGAAGTGGCAGTCCTCCGGGCACCCGCCGGTCTTGAGGCTGACGATGCCCTCGACCTCGACCTCGGGGCCACACCACTTCTGGCGGACCGAGTGCGCGAGATCGAGCAAGGCCGGGACTTCGGCATCTGGGAGCTGCAGGATCTGGACGAGCTGGTCGCGGTCGAGCCCACGACCTTCTTCCAGCACCTGCCGACGAGCAGTGCGCAAAATGCCGTCACCGGCGGGCTCAAGGATGTCCGACATGCCGGGCACTCTATCCTGAACACTGTTCAGTAGCCCACCCGAGCCTGACCGAGGGACCACCATGGACGCCGATGCCGTGCTTGCCGCCGATGCGGCGCATGTGTGGCATCCGTACGCGCCAATCGGCGCCAGCGCGTTCGGCGTCGTCACGGCTGCACAGGGCGTGCGCCTGGAATTCGCGGACGGGAGCGCCGCGATTGACGCGATGTCGTCGTGGTGGGCCGCGATCCATGGCTACCGCCACCCGCAACTGGACGCGGCTGCCCGCAGCCAGCTCGACCGGATGGCGCATGTCATGTTTGGTGGCCTGACCCACGAACCGGCGGCAACTCTCGCGACGCGCCTGGCTGGGCTGACGGGCCTGCCCTACGCGTTCTTCGCGGACTCGGGATCAGTCAGCGTGGAGGTGGCGCTGAAGATGGCGCTGCAGTATCAGCGCGGCGCCGGGCATGCCGAGCGGACCCGCTTCGTCACCATCCGCGGCGGCTATCACGGCGACACCTTCGGCGCGATGAGCGTGTGTGATCCCGTCGGCGGAATGCATTCGATGTTCACCGACGTGCTGCGACAGCAGACTTTCCTCCCCCGTCCGCCGGCCAGTGGGGGTACCGCCCACGCTGATTTGGGGTGGGGGATGGATGCCGACCTCGCCGCCTGGATCGCCGCGTGCGAGCCGATGCTCGACGGGCTCGACGACATCGCGGCCATAGTCATCGAACCGGTCCTGCAGGGCGCGGGCGGCATGTACGTCTACCCGCCAGCGGCCGTCCGGTGGCTCGCCCACCAAGCCGCTGCCCGGGGGTGGCTGCTCATCCTCGACGAGATCGCAACCGGCTTCTTCCGGACCGGCACCACGATGTTCGCGTTCGAGCGCGCCGGCGTCCGACCCGACATCCTCTGCGTCGGCAAGGCCCTCAGCGGTGGCTACCTCAGTCTCGCCGCCACCCTCTGCTCCACGAGAGTTGCCGAGGGCATCGCGGCCTCGGAGTCGAATGTCCTCATGCACGGCCCGACGTACATGGCCAACCCGCTCGCCTGCGCAGTGGCCAACGCGAGCCTCGACCTGCTCGACGACCCGGAGCTGCCCGACCGGATCGAGCGCATCCACGGCGGGTTGACCAACGGCCTGGCAGCCGCACGCGACCTGCCCCAGGTCGCGGACGTCCGCACCATCGGCGCTGTCGGGGTCATCCAGCTCAGCCGCCCGGTCGACGTGCCCGCAGCGACCCGCGCGGCACTTGCCCATGGCGTCTGGATCCGGCCCTTCAGCGACCTGATCTACACCATGCCGCCCTACGTCAGCCAGGAATCCGACATCGAACAGATTGCCGCTGCCATGCTCGAGGCAACGAAAGCGAGCACGGCGTGAATTTCGAAGAATGGCTCGCGGCAGGTGCCGGCGAACGCCGGGCACGAGGGTTGGAGCGGCGCCTGGACCTCCCGGTCGAGGGCGCCATCGACCTCGCCGGGAATGACTACCTCGGGTTCTCCCGCGATCCGCGAGTGGTGAAGGCTGCCAGCTCGGCCGCGGAAACGTACGGTGCTGGCGCGGGTGCATCGCGCCTGGTCACGGGCACACTGCCGGTCCATCAGGCGCTCGAGGATGCGCTCGTGGACTGGACCGGCCGGCCTGCGGCGCTCGCTCTCTCGACCGGGTATCACGCGAATCTCGCCGCCGTGACGGCGTTCACCGACGAGGACACGCTGATCGTCTCCGACGCGCACGTCCACGCCTCCCTGATCGACGCCTGCCGGCTGTCGCGCGGCACCGTCAAGGTGGTGCCACACAACGACATCGCAGCCGTCGACGAGGCACTGCGAAATCGGTACATGACGCGCGCCGTCGTCATCGTGGAGTCCATCTACTCCGTGCTGGGCGGCGCGGCTCCGCTGGCCGAGCTGGCGACGCTCTGCGAACAACACGGCGCCGTCCTGCTCGTGGACGAGGCACACGGTCTAGGTGTTGCCGGCGCGGGTGGCCGCGGGCTGGTCCATGCGGCCGGACTCGCCGCGGCAGGCGACGTCGTTGTGACGGGGACGCTGTCCAAGGCGCTCGGCAGCCAAGGCGGCGCGATTCTCGGCTCGCCAGCCGCGATCGATCACGTGGTCAACACGGCGCGAGCGTTCATCTACGACACCGGGCTGGCGCCTGCGGCGGCTGGAGCGGCCACCGAGGCCTTGGGCATCCTGACCAGCGACCCGGCTCCGGTGGAGCGGTTGCACGAAGTCGCTGCGGTTCTCGGTGACGCCATCGGCGCGACGCCCGCCGGCGCCGTGATGTCAGTGACCATGCCCGGATCCCGCGCGGCGCTCGCTGCGCAGAAGCGCTGCCGGGAGGACGGAGTCCTGGTCGGCTGCTTCCGGCCGCCGTCGACGCCCGACGGGACGAGCCGCCTGCGCATCACGGCATCGGCACGATTGAGCGACTCCGACCTTGAGCGTGCTGTCACGGCGATCACGGCCGTCCTGCCATGAGGCGCATCGTCGTTACGGGCACCGACACCGAAGTCGGCAAGACGTACGCCACCGCCACCATCGCCCAGGCACTGCTGCTCGCCGGCGAGACGGTCACGGTCGTCAAGCCGGTCCAGACCGGTGTCTCTCCCGGTGAGCGCGGCGACGCCGACGAGATCGACCGCATCGTCGGCATGCCCGTTGCGCAGGAGTGGCAGCGCCTGTCTCTTCCGCTCGCGCCGGAGACCATCGCCCACGAGACGGGCGCTGAGCTCTTGCCGGTGAGCGCCCTGGTCGACCGGCTGAACGGCATCGACACAGACGTGGTGATCGCCGAGGGAGCCGGCGGGGTCTTGGTGCGGATCGACGCGGACGGCGGGACCATCACCGATCTCGCCGCGTCCTGGGACGCCGAGGTCGTCGTGGTTACAAGGGACTCGCTCGGCACGCTCAACCACACCGGACTGACGGTCGAGCACCTCCGCCGAAACGGACTGGACCCGGTGCTCGTCATCGGTGCGGCGACGGGCGCCGGTGCGCTCAATCAACGCGAGCTCACCCGGCTCACCGGCTGCAGGCTCGTCGGCCGCGTACCGGTCGGCAACCCCGAAGCGGCCGAGTTCGACCCGGCCTGGTTGAGCGCCTAGGAACGGTCCCCCGGCTCTGGTTGGCTGGTTGCATGCCGACGACGACGTACTACACGGCCACCACGCTCGACGGCTACATCGCCGATCCGTCCGACTCGCTGGCATGGCTGTTCCGTCAGGACCAGAACACCGCAGGCCCGCTCAACTACGACGAGTTCATCGCCGGCATTGGCGCGACCGTGATGGGCTCGACGACGTACGACTGGCTGCAGCGCGAAGAGCCGGACTGGACGATGCCGCAGGCCACTTGGGTGATGACCTCGCGCTCGCTGCCGGCTGACGATCGCGTCCGCTTCGCCAACGGCGACGTGCGCGAGGTGCATGCCGAGATGGCGGCTGTGGCCGGCGACAAGGGCATCTGGGTGTGCGGCGGCGGCGACCTCGCCGGCCAGTTCGCCGATGCCGGCCTGCTCGACGAGATCGTCGTCTACGCCGCGCCCGTGGTGCTGGGCGCGGGCCGTCCGCTCTTGCCGCGTCGCCTGGATCTCGAGCTGGTCGAGACGCATCGCAACGGCGCGTTCGTCGCCAGCCGCTACCGCGTCCTCGGCCCACTCACCGAGGATCAATGATCGTGCCCGTGCGGCCGCCTAAGGAACTCGCCCAATCGGGCGTCGACCGCATCCTGGTCCAGCACGCACGCTGACGAGAGCGCGTCCTCCAGCGCCGCCGTCCAGCTCTCCCAATACGGACGGTCAGGCGCCTCCCCAACCCTGGTCATGAGGTACTGGCGGAAGTCGTCGTACGAGAAGACCGTCTGCGTGAGTGCCATGGTCACGCCGAACACGCGTCGTTCCCACGGTTCGGAAAAGGCGAGCTCGCCATTCGACCGCGGCGGAGCAGCCGGCCCGTCGGCGTCGAGCAACGACTCGGCATTCGGCATCAGGTCGGATCCGAGGCTCGCGCGACACCGATCATGGAATCGCGACTGACCAGCGGCACGAGCTGGTCGGGCGACCAGCCGTCGGTGCCAGGAGGACGCTGCGGGAGCACCAGGTAGCGGGCCTCGGCTGAGCTGTCCCAGACCCGGATGCGGACGTCCTTGGCAAGGTCAAGGCCCATCTCGGCGAGCACCGCGCGCGGCTCCGCGACCATCCGGGAGCGGTACGCGTCCGATTTGTACCAGCTGGGCGGCAGCCCGAGGACCGGCCACGGGTAGCACGAGCACAGCGTGCAGACGACGACGTTGTGCACGTCGTCGGTGTTCTCGAGGACGCGGATGTCGGCGCCTTCGGCTCCGCCGTATCCCAATTCGGCAATGGCCTTGGTCCCGCTCGCCAGGAGCCGCTCGCGATAGGCGTCGTCCGTCCAGGCGCGGGCGATGACGCGTGCGCCCTTGAGCGGGCCCACATCCTTCTCGTAGTGCTCGATGATGGCGTCGACCGTCGCCGGATCGATCAGGCCTTGCTCGGCGAGGAGCGATTCGAGGGCCTCCACGCGCGTCGCGATCTCCGCGTGTTCATTCATGCTGGCTCCAGATAGGGCTCGAAGAGTTCGATGCGAACTTCGGTGTTCGGCTCGGCCGCCTCGCCCCACAGCTCCGTGCCGTCAAACGCGACGATGTACAGGTGCTCAGCCGCTGTCGATCCGGTGGCGGCGTTGGTGTCGGCGAACACCGCAGCACCGTGATGGTCAGTCACGTTGCCGCGCCGGCCGGTCACGTACCCCGGCTGGCGGGTGTGCCCCTCGTACCGTTCGGCGCGCACCCGGACCGCGTCACCCACCTTGAACCGAGCTGGCTTGGTCGCCCGCTTGGCGCCACCGACGACGCGCGGCATGACGTAAGCAGCAATCAGGCGCGGCACTCTGGGTCGAAGCACGACGCGGTTCAGCATGAGCGCCGTGCCGACCACCTTGATCCGTGGGACGGAACGCCCATCGCCGCGACGCCGGGCGAACGTACGCTCCAGCACGCCCAGCCACCGCCCGTAGTACGGCCCGAAGTACTCCTCCGGAGGCAGCCGCTCCAGCTTTGAGCGGAACGCATCGAAGTTGGGGCCGAACAGCGTCTGCAGGAACGTGGCGAGCCCGACCACCTTGCCCTCCCACTCCTCGTGGAAGACGGGCTCGCTCGGCGAGTGCTCGATGGGCGCGAAGAACTCGCGCTTTCCGCCCAGGTCGTGCATGTCCGGCACATCGAGAGCGTAGACCCGACAGGACCGGATCGTCAGTCGTTGATGGCCTCGATGCCCTGACGCTTCAGCTCGGCCACGCTGTCGAGCATGTGCTGCAAGACCTCGGGCGGGTGACCTTCCCAGTCGGTCACTTCCTCGACGACGCGCAGTGGGTCGCGCGTCCGGTAGGACCTGGTGCGGTTGCCGCGGAACTTCGTGTCCGTGAGGTTCGGATCGTGCTCGATCGGGCCGGTGGGTTCCACCCGGTAGATGTGACCGCGCCCTTCGCCGAGAGCCAACTCGGCGCCCCAGATCGCCGCGTCCATCGTCGCCGTCAGGTAGACGAAGTTGGCGGCCTGCCCTTCGCCGAAGTTGGAACTCCGGCCGGGCCGGAGCAGGTCACCGGGCTCGACCTCGGCCTTGGTGCCGTGGAAGAAAGGTCCCGCATCCAGCGACCCGTCGCTCATGTCGCGCTCGCCCACGTATGCGGCGAGCTCGGCGTCGGCCGAGGTGAACTGCTCCATGGGCTCCCCGGAGCACGTCTCCAGCTCCACCACGAGCTCGCCATCGGGCGAGCGGCCGAGCACGCGCCACATACCGCCGGAACGTTCCCAGCGCTGGAGCCGGTCAACCGGGTCGCTCACCGCGGTGCAACCATGGCGCAACGGTTGGGTTCTAGTCTGGGCATCGCGTCGACCATAGAACAACGCTAGGAGCAGTCGTGTCGGACACCATCAGCAACCTGTCCCATGAAGACCGAGTGTTCGAGCCGCCGGCAGAGCTCGCCGCGAACGCCAACGCGAAGGCCGATGCCTACACCGCGGCTGCCGACGACCGTCTCGGCTTCTGGGCCACGGCGGCCGACCGACTGAACTGGGACACGCCCTTCAGCGAGGTGCTCGACTGGTCTGACGCACCGTTCGCGAAGTGGTTCGTGGGGGGCAAGCTGAACGTCGCGTACAACTGCGTCGATCGGCACGTCGAGGCGGGCAACGGCGATCGGGTGGCCTTCCACTTCGTCGGCGAGCCCGGCGACACCCGCACCATCACCTACGCCGAGCTCAAGGACGAGGTCTGCCGCGCGGCAAACGCCCTCGAGGAGCTCGGCATCGAGGCCGGTGACCGGGTGGCGATCTACCTGCCGATGATCCCCGAGGCTGCCATCGCCATGCTGGCCTGCGCCCGGATCGGCGCCCCGCACACGGTCGTGTTCGGCGGCTTCTCCGCCGACGCGCTGGCCAGCCGGATCGAGGACTGCCAGGCCAAGCTGGTCATCACCGCCGACGGCGGCTACCGGCGCGGGACTGCCTCGGCGCTCAAGCCTGCTGTCGACGAAGCGCTGCAGAAGATCGACAACGGCAACGCCGCACTCGTTGAGAACGTGCTCGTCGTGCGGCGCACCGGCCAGGACGTTGCCTGGAACGGCGACATCGACGTCTGGTGGCACGAGCTCGTCGACGAGTCGTCCGAGATGCACGCACCGAAGGCGTTCGACGCCGAGCATCCCCTGTACGTCATGTACACGTCAGGCACGACCGGCAAGCCGAAGGGCATCCTGCACACCTCCGGGGGCTACCTCGTCCAGAGTGCGTACACGCACTGGTCCGTCTTCGACCTGAAGGACGACGACGTCTACTGGTGCACGGCCGACGTCGGCTGGGTCACCGGCCACTCCTACATCGTCTACGGGCCGACCGCCAACGGCGCGACGCAGGTGCTCTACGAGGGCACGCCGGACACCCCGCACCAGGGCCGCTGGTGGGAGATCGTCCAGCAGTACGGGGTGACGAAGTTCTACACCGCGCCCACGGCCATCCGGACGTTCATGAAGTGGGGCGACGACATCCCGGCCAAGTTCGACCTGTCCAGCCTGCGCATCCTCGGCTCGGTCGGCGAGCCGATCAACCCGGAGGCCTGGATCTGGTACCGCAAGGTCATCGGCGGCGACCGCACGCCCATCGTCGACACCTGGTGGCAGACCGAGACGGGCGCGCACATGCTCAGCCCGCTGCCCGGCGTCACTGCCTGCAAGCCCGGCTCGGCCATGGGGGCCCTACCGGGCATCGGCATGGCCGTTGTCAATGACGACGGCGAGGTGGTCGGCAACGGCCACGGTGGATACCTGGTGCTCACCGAGCCGTGGCCGTCGATGCTGCGCACGCTGTGGGGCGACGACGAGCGCTACAAGGAGACCTACTGGTCGCGCTTCGCCGACAAGGGCTACTACTTCGCCGGCGACGGCGCGAAGCTGGACGACGACGGCGCCATCTGGCTGCTGGGCCGGGTCGACGACGTCATGAACGTCTCCGGCCACCGGCTTTCCACCACGGAGATCGAGTCCGCCCTCGTCTCGCATCCGTCGGTCGCCGAGGCGGCTGTCGTCGGCGCGACCGATGAGATGACCGGGCAAGCGCCCGTTGCCTTCGTCATCCTGCGCTCGGCTGCGGGCAATCCCGCGGACATCGGTGCCGAGCTGCGCCAGCACGTCAGCAAGGAGATCGGGCCGATCGCCAAGCCGCGGCAGGTGATGATCGTCGCCGAGCTCCCGAAGACCCGTTCAGGCAAGATCATGCGCCGGCTGTTGCGCGACGTGGCCGAGAACCGCGAGGTGGGCGACGCGACGACCCTCGCCGACTCCTCGGTCATGGACGCCATCAGCGCTGGCATGGCGGGCTCGAGCGACGAGGACTAGCGGGTACTACCCTCAAGACTCATGAGCACGCCTGACACGTCCAACGGTCACAAGCACGTCGCCGCCGACACCAAGATCATCAAGGCGTCCGATGGAGCCACCATCGGCCAGCTCGTGGCCGATGCGAGCCGTGACCTGTCAGCCCTCATCCAGGCCGAGGTGCAGCTCGCAAAGAACGAGCTCAGCTTCAGCGCGAAGGCCGGTGGCATCGGCACGGCGATGTTCTTCGTGGCCGGCTTCATGGCGGCCGTCGTGCTCATCCTCGCCTCGGTCGGGCTCGCGCTCGTGCTCGACCTGTGGCTGCCGGTGTCGGCGTCGTTCTTCATCGTGGCGGGCTTCTACCTGCTCATCGCCGCCGTGGCCGTGCTCGTCGGGCTGAGACTGATCAAGAAGGTCAAGGCTCCGACTGCCACGATCTCCACGGCCAAGGAGATCCCGGCCGCCTTCAGGGGTGACTGACGCCTCGCGAGGCCAGCCCGCCGACGACGCCAACGACTGACGCAACCACCCCGACGACCCCCAGTGTGATCGCCCAGTTGTTGAGCGAATGCGCGGTGTGGGCGAGCAGCAGGTCCTGCATCTGACGAGCGAAGTCGCTCGATGCGGTTCGCTCGGCAAGCAGCTTTGGCAGCGCCACGCCGGTCGCGACGAGCATCAGCCCGGCCACCGCGACGAACGCCAACCCGAAGCGACGCAGGGCGCCGGCGACGCCCCCGGCCATTCCCATGCTGGCCAGCAGCGCGATGCCGACGATGACCAGGCCGATCTTGCCCCAGCGCGGGCTGGAGGCGACGACCGCGATCAGCCGCTCATCCGGCTTGTCGTGAATCGGGACGACGACGCGATCCGGCACCGTGAGCCGCACCGGCAGCTGCTCCGATACGTCGTGGGCCACGAAGGTGGCCAGTGGGCCGATGTCGGCGCGCAGCCGGGTCGAGTGCGCGTCCGGATCGAAGTTCAGCCGATGGGTGCGCCGCAGCGACTCACGCCAAGCCTCGATGAAGCCCGGCTGCGTCGTCGCGGTTCGCACCAGGTCCTGCAGGGCCTGGTTGAAGAGCCGCGTCGCTTCCGGCGGCAGGCTCGCCCGGGCGAGCATGGCCTCGGCGGCGGCATCGACCACGCCATTGCGCAGCTGCTCGTCTTCGACGAACCCGGCGGTGAAGGTGACCCAGCCGTCCTCGTTCGCGACGTTCTCCGCGACCCACAGCATCGGAACGGTGACGATGCCGGCCAGCACCGCCACCAGCCAGACCAGCCATGACCCGCTCCGGGTCATGCGCATCCACCCGTGCTCACCGGCGCCGTAGCCGTACGACCCTGGACCGCCGCACCGCGCACCTGCTCGGCGGTCAGCGCGTAACCCGTCGAGGAGTCGGTGACCGACGCTGCGAAGATCACGCCCAGGACATCGCCATTGGTCGACACGAGCGGGCCGCCCGAGTTCCCGGAGCGCACCAGCCCGCGCAGCGCGAAGGCCCGGCGCAGGTGCTGGCCCTGGTCGTAGATGTCCGGGCTGCGCATCGTGATCTCCGACCTGATGCGGGCCGCGCGAGCGTCGAACGGACCGTTCTCCGGGTAGCCGAGCACCACCGCGTCCTCGCCGGCCTCTCCGGACAGGTCGAAGCGGAGCGCGGGCCGGTTGAGGCCGTTGACGGCAAGCACCGCCACGTCCAGGTTCGGGTCGTAGAAGACGACCCGCGCCGACATGCGGTCGCCGTTCACCTCGACCGTCGGGTCACTGACACCCGCCACGACGTGCGCGTTCGTCATCACCCGCTCGGGGGCGAACACGAAGCCGGAACCCTCGATACCGCGGTCGCACGAGGCCACGCCCAGGATCTTCAGGACGCTGCCCGACGCCTGCTGCACGCCGGGCGCCTGCAAGGCGCCGGGATCCGGCGGCGCGATCGAGCGGATCGACTCGTCCTGGAAGGGGTCGATGTACCGCGGGAAGACGTTGGCGTCGAGCGTCCGGTTGAACGCTCGCAGCATCCGCGTCGCCTGGTGCGGCATGACGTCGTTGACCCGGCGCAGGATGGCAGAGTCGCGAGCCGCCGTACCCAGGTACGGAACCGCCGTGCCGCTGACGGCGTAGCCGATGGCCCACGAAATGACGAGCACGGCGATCATGCTGAGCGCCGAGCCGCCCAGCGAGTCGAGGAACTGGGCCGGACTGCGGCGCACACCTTCGCGCGCGGCGGACCCGACGGCCGTGCCGATCACCTGGCCGATGCCCGCGCACGCCACGACAAGGGCGAGGGCAAGCAGCGACGACGACAGTGTCGGCCCCTCCGCCGGCAGCATGGACGGCACGACGACGATCCCGATCATGCCGCCGGCGACCAGCCCCAACGTGGCGGCGAGGTTGACCAGGAAGCCCTGGACGAAGCCGGACGTGGCATACATGGCCAAGACGACGATGAGGATGAGGTCGAGGGAGTTCACAGGACCTCCGGGTGCCGGCGGGTGACCGACTCGTCCCACGGCTTTTCCCATCCGGCCAGCCGGAAGAGGGCGCTGACGACACCTGCGGTGAACCCCCACAGCGGGACCTCGGTGCCGATGTCGAACGCCGGCCCGCGCCACCCGGACGGGTGCAGGACAGTGAATCGGTTGGCCGGGTCGATCATCCGCTCGATCGGCTGCTGCAGGATCCGGTAGACCTCGCGCGTAGAGCGGTCGAGCGGATGGGGGTCTCGCCAGTAGCCCAGGACCGGCGTCACGGCGAAGTTGCTGGGCACCAGCCAGCGGGGCGGGAAGGTGCCGAAGACCGTGACGGTTGCCGGGTCGAGTCCGACCTCCTCCTGCGCCTCGCGCAGGGCCGTGCCGATCGGGCCGTCGTCGCCAGGATCGGTGGCGCCACCGGGGAACGAGATTTGGCCAGCGTGGCTGCGCAGCGTGTTGGATCGCTCGGTCAGCAGGAGCTCCGGGCCGTCAGCGCCCTCGGAGAAGCAGACGAGGACGGCGGCGGGCCGGGCGTTGGAGGGCGGGTCCCAGATCAACGGCGCCATCTGCTCTGGACGTGCGGTATCCGCCAGCTCGGCCAGCGGCTCCAGCCAGGGCGGGATCGTGGCGTCGGTCTCGATCCTCACCGGCCCACATCCCTCAGCGATCCCCCGAGGTGTCGGCGCAGGGCTGCGGTCACTTCCGGGTACGTCCGGAACGACGTCCGCTCCGTGTCGACCATTCTTCCGGTCGCGTCGACGAATACGGTGATCGGCAGGCCACTCTGCCAGCCGAACGCCCCCCGGGTCCGTCCGCGCGGGTCTTCCAGCTGCGGATAATCCACCCCCGCCTTGGTCATCGATTTCCACGCCTCAGCGGACGCGTCCTGCACGTCGATGCCGATGAACGCGACCTGGTCGCCCCACTCGCGATGCGCTCGGGCCAGCAGTGGAAGCTCGACGCGACATGAGCCGCACCAGCTGGCCCAGAAGTTCACGACCATCGGTCGGCCAGTCAGCTTTCCCAGGTTTCGTGACTTGTCCGAACCCAGGCAATTCAAGGTGACGTCGGGCAAGGCCCGTTTCTGTGCCGATTTCGGCGAACCGACCGGCGGGCACAGGTCGGGCAGGGTCTCGGTCGGCGTCGGTGTTGACTCCGTCGTGACGGAACCCGGCATCGGAACCGTCATCCGGTCGGTCGGTTTCACCGGACCCCCTTGGCATCCACCAACCACGAGGGCTACGCCCGCCAAGGCAACGCCGATCTTCACGCGCGGCCCTCCGTGGTCAGGAGCCCGGCGGCGATCACCGGGTCGGTCGGTCCCGTCCCGAACGACGGGCACCACTGGGCGACGGGGCACGCGCCACACGCCGGCTTGCGCGCGTGGCAGCAGCGGCGGCCGTGCCAGATCATCCGGTGGCACATCATCGTCCACTCGGACTTCTCGATCAGGGCCCCGATGGCGAACTCGGCCTTGACCGGGTCCTTCGACGTCTTCTCGTCGATCCAGCCCATGCGGCGCGTCAGCCGCGCGAGGTGCGTGTCGACGGTGATTCCCGGAATACCGAAGGCGTTGCCCAACACCACATTGGCGGTCTTGCGGCCAACACCCGGCAGGGTGACGAGGTCGTCGATGCGTGGCGGAACCTCTCCGTCGAACCGCTCGACCAACGCGGCGGACATCCGCAGGAGGCTGTCCGTCTTGGCTCGGAAGAAGCCGGTGGATCGGATGATCGACTCAACGTCGGATCGGTCCGCGGCAGCGAGACTGGCGGCGTCCGGGTGGCGCTCGAAGAGCGTGGGGGTGACTGCGTTCACCCGGCGGTCCGTGGTCTGCGCCGACAGGATGGTGGCGACCAGCAGCTGGAAGGGCGTCTCGAAATCGAGCTCGCACTTGGCGTCCGGGTACGTCGCGGCCAGGACGCGGTCCATCTTGCGGGCCCGTCGCACCAACGAGGTCGGCGGCTTGGGTACCGCCGGCGACTTGCGCGTGGCCGGTGCTGACACCCGGCAAGCCTAAAGGTGTGACGCGCGCGGCGGAGGACTAGCGTCGGGCCATGGCAGCCACGACGGCGATGGACGTCGCCTCGGCCCGCGTCGCCGAGGTTGTCGACGATCCACACGGTCGTCTCGCCCTGCTGCACGAGCTGTACGCGGCACCCGAGGCCGGCGTCCGGGGCCGGCATCTTCCCTACCGTCGCGCGGCCCACGCGTTCATGAGCTGGCAGCTGCGCCGCGGCCTGCTTGCGCCCCTCGACGCGGTCCGCCCGGGAAGCCCGTGGTGGCGGGCGGTCAACGCCCGGCTGCTGCGGGACACCGCCGAAGCTCGCACGCTTTTCCAGGGCCACGACGGTGAGCCGTCATCGGCCAGCGTCGCCGTTGGGCTGGACTTCATCCAGCGGCCCAGCGCCCGGCGGTGGTACCGGGCGCACAACCACTCGATCGTCTCGGCCTATCTGGCCCACGCGGAGCTGGCCGAGGCCGAGGACAAGGTCGAGCGGTTCTTCATCAACCTCGCGCTGGTGCGCGTCCTCTATGCCCATGCCCTCGTGGCGGCGCCAAGATTGGCCCTCGGGCCCTTCGCCGCCGTTGCGCCGCCGCTCGGCGACCCCCGGCTGGGGATGACGGCGATCTTCCTGTCACTGTCGCGTGTCCTGCCCGCGACCTACCCGCTGGGCGATGACGTCAGTTCAGTCGTCGCAACCGAACACGGCTTCGGCCACCTGTTGGACGTCGGGGTCATCCAGCCACGCGTCGAGCAGCTGTACGCCTGGTCGGCCGACGAGCTGGACATCCCGGACCTCCGCAAACTCATCACCGATGACGTCCCTGCCTACGCCTGGGACAGCACCGATCACGAGCTCTGGCATCCGCATCCGTCACGTACGGCTCGACTCGCGCGCCGGGTCGTACGCTGAGGCGCCGCCGATTCGGGCACTGATCATCGGCCCGTTCCGGTGGCAAAGTGTCCTCACGTGCGCGACGATGTGACAGACGCAACACCGACGAGGAACCCCCGTGACTGACCCTGTGCTCCGCCAAGCCCCGCTTTTCGCCGGCCTGGAGGATCAAGCTGCCGACATACTCGAGAAGTCGATGACGCCGCTGTCGCTGCGTCGCGGCGACGTGCTGTTCAACGAGGGCGACGACGGTAACCAGCTGTACGTGGTGGTCGACGGCAAGATCAAGCTCGGCCGGTCGTCGGCCGACGGCCGCGAGAACCTGCTGGCCCTGCTCGGCCCCGGCCAGATGTTCGGTGAGCTCTCGTTCTTCGACCCCGGGCCCCGTTCGGCCACCGCCACGGCGGTCACCGACGTCGAGCTGGCCGCCCTCGGCCACGACGTCCTGGGCCCGCTCGTCGAGGACCACAACGGCGTCGCACTGGCCTTCCTGCACCAGTTGGCCGAGCGGCTGCGCCGCACCAATGAGGTTGTCGGCGACCTGGTGTTCTCCGACGTGCCGGGCCGTGTCGCCAAGGCCCTCATCGACCTGGCCGAGCGCTTCGGCCGGCAGGCCGACGACGGCATCCACGTCAGCCACGACCTCACGCAGGAGGAGCTGGCCCAACTCGTCGGCGCCTCCCGCGAGACCGTCAACAAGGCGCTCGCCGACTTCGCGTCGCGGGGGTGGCTGCGGCTCGAGCCGCGGGGCGTCGTCGTCTACGACCTCGAACGCCTCCAGCGCCGCGCCCGCTGACCAACCCCGCCCCCACCGCCCCCGCTGGGCACGATTTGCGCGATATTCGTCAACGTCGGGCCGATTTAGTCGACATCCAGCGCGCAAATCTTGGGTCCAGGCGCGGCGTGGGGCCGGTGTAGCCACGGCTTGTGAGTGCGTTGTAGACGCGCCACGCCGTTCGCCGGGGTGTATCCGCGGAGGTGAGGACGATGACGATCCAACCCGCCGCTTCAAGGCGCTCCCGCCGAAGCAAGTCGTGCTGACGCTGCGCACCGCTCCGTTCGTGATACCAGCCGTCATATTCGGCGAGAACCTTCCACCGAGGGAACGGAAGGTCGCCCCGCCCCAGAAACTCTCCTGCTGCGCCCATGATTCTCAGATTCACGTCGGGCTCCGGAAGCCCATGCGACACCAGATGGAAGCGAGACAGCGATTCGCGGACTGACTCGGCCCCGTCCCGGACGAGGTCCACAGCAACTCGAGCCCGCTGCACGCCATCGAGATGCGATCGCTCAGCAAAAGATCGCAGCTTCTCTGTGGTCGTGTACCGGTGGACGATGAGCCAGTCGCCCGCCGCGACCAATGCGGCCAAGCCAAGGATCGAGCCGCAGTCCACGAAAGTGCGATCAGCGCCGAGGACGGGCAGGCCTCGGATGACTTCCGGCTCCAACGCGCCTCGGTGTCGATGCACCACGACCTCCGACCGACGGACCTGTTGCCGTCGGTTCGATGCGAGGTGCACCGGAAGAGGTGGCCTCAACTCGAGCCCACGCAACGCGAGGCTGGATGTGTGGCTGACGGCGGAACCCGGCGAGGCCTTGAGGGCGGCCCACAGCATTTGGTCGAGCGGCAGGTCGCCGTCCGAGTAGCGATAGATACCTAACCCCAGCCGCTGGATGCGGGAGCCGCGAAGCATCGCAGCACTGAGGCCTGCCGCTTCTGCTTCTGCGGCCGTGAAGACGCGGCCGGCAAGCCCAACCGTGAGTTCGCGCTGGGTGGCCATCGAACGACCGTGCGCTCGCGGGGCCGCCCGCGATATCCCGCAAAACGTCTCTGTGGACAGCCGCGTCGCCCTTAGCAGCCTGTGAACCGCCACACCCGTTCGAGATTTGCGCGATGTTTGTCAACGCTTGACTGAATTCGTTGACGTCTATCGCGCAAATCGTGCTTCAGGAGTCGGCGTTCAGGTGGTCCAGCTGGGCGCGGACGCTCATCTCGGCCGCCGGCCAAAGGTGCTGGCCGACGTCGGCGTAGACGATCTCTACGACCTCGCGGGGCGTCGCCGCGCCGTTGGCGACGGCGTCACGCACCTGATCGAGGCGCTCGACCCGGTGCTCGAGGTAGTAGTCGATGACGGCGAGCGGCTCCTCGACCAGCGGCCCGTGCCCCGGGAGGAAGCGGGTCGCGGCACCCTCCAGGACGAGCTCGCGGATACGCGCCAACGAGTCGAGGTACGGGCCGAGGACGCCGTCCGGCCAGGCGATGACCGTCGTCCCGCGCCCCAGGACCGTGTCGCCGGTGAGCAGTGATCCATCGTCCGTGACGAGGATCGCCATCGAGTCGGTCGTGTGACCCGGCACCGCGACGATCTCCAGCGCCAACCCGGCGACGCCCAACCTGTCGCCGTCCGCGAGCGGGTCCGCGTCGCGGCACCACTCCTCACCGATCGCGCGGGCCGGCGCGCCGGTCAGCTCGGCGAAGCGGTCGATGCACTCGGTGTGGTCGAAGTGGTGGTGCGTGTACAGCACCAGCTCGACGTCGCCCGCGACGTTGAGGACGGCGGCGAGATGATCCTCGTCCAGCGGGCCCGGATCGACGACAACCGATGTGTCCGAACCCGGCCCGCGCAGCACCCAGGTGTTCGTGCCGTCGAGCGTCATCATGTTCGGGTTGTCGGCGCGGACGAGCTGCGCGATGTCGGGGTTCTGGCTCACGGCAACTCCAAGGAGTAGTCCAGGAACAGCTGGCCGTCGTCCTCCACCAGCCGCGGCTCGATCCGCCGGAACGACCGCGCGGCGACCGCCGCAGGCAGCTCGGCCACCGTCATCCCCTCCAGCTCACCACACGTCACCGACGTCGGCGGCAGCATCATCGAGCTGCCGGACTCCAGCTCGGGCCAGATGTCCACGATCGGCCACCATGCGGCGCGGTCGGCCTCGCCGGGAAGGTCGCCAGTCTCTTGCCCGGCCGGCACGGCGGCGACGAAGAACCGCGTGTCGAAGCGCTTGGGCTCGAAGGCCGGCGTCACCCAGTGGGCCCAGGCCCCCAGCAGGTCGGCTCGGATCGAGAGTCCATGGGCCTCGAGGAAAGCGCCGAAATCCAGCTCGCGCCGGTCCAGCGCACGCCGCTCATCGACCATGCTCGCCATGTCGTCCAGGATGGGCTCGCCGCCCGTGCCGCTGGCGAACAGGATGCCGGACTCTTCGTAGGTCTCGCGCACGGCGGCGACGACCAGGCCGCGTGCGGTGGCCTCATCGCATCCGAATCGAGCGGCCCACACAGCCGGCTCCGGCCCGATCCAGCGCGTCATCTCCCGGTCGGCCTCATGCACACCGCCACCGGGAAACACGAGCACGCCAGGCGCGAACTCCAGCGTCGACCGACGTCGCAGGAGGTAGGTCTCCAGGCCCTTTTCACCGTCGCGCACCAAGGCGATTGTGGCGGCGTCCCGCGGCGCCGCGGGCGTGGTCGCGGCGGTCGGCAGATGCAGTGACGCGGGGATCGGGATGCGCATCGGCCTAAGCCACCCGCACCACGAGTTCGACCTCGACCGGCGCATCCAGCGGCAACACCGCGGCGCCGACCGCACTTCGCGCGTGCCGACCAGCATCGCCGAAGACATCGCCCAACAACTCGCTCGCGCCGTTGGCGACGGCAGGCTGGCCGGCGAAGTCCGGCGCCGACGCCACGTAGACGACCACCTTGACCACCTGCTGGATCGCATCCAGTCCACCGGCCACCGACGCCGCGGCGGCGAGGGCGTTCAGCGCACACTGGCGGGCACACGCCGTCGCGTCCTCGGCCGTCACCTCTGCTCCGACCTTGCCGATGGCGAGCAGCGTGCCTTCGCGCATGGGAACCTGCCCGGCCGTGAAGACGAGGTCTCCCGAGCGGGACGCCGGCACGTAGGCGGCAAGCGGCGGCACGACCTCAGGCAGCGTCAACCCGAGTTCGGCCAGCCGTTGCGACGGGGTCATGCTCAGCCGGCGACGGGACGCTTGAAGTACGCGACCAGGTTCTCCGGGTTCATGCCCGGCACGATCTGGACGAGCTCCCATCCGTCCGCGCCGAAGTTGTCGAGGATCTGCTTGGTGCTGTGCACCAGCACCGGGGCAGTCAGGTACTCCCATGTCGTCATGTCCCCGACCTTAATGGCAGGAGCGAACGCGACGTTCACCCCGGAACCTCTAAGGTTCAGGCCGTGGCACTTTCGACTCCCCTACACATCGTCTCGGGCAAGGGCGGCACGGGCAAGACGACCGTTGCCGCCGCGCTTGCGACTGCATTGGCGGACGCAGGCAAGCGGGTGTTGCTCTGCGAGGTCGAGGGTCGGCAGGGCATTGCACAGCTCTTCGACGTCGCCCCGCTGCCCTACGAGGAGCGCAAGATCGCGGTCGGGCTCGGCGGCGGCGAGGTGTTCGCCTTGGCCGTCGACGCCGAGTCGGCCCTGCTCGAGTACCTGCAGATGTATTACCGGCTCGGCCGCGCGGGCAAGGCGCTCGACAGGTTCGGCATCATCGACTTCGCCACGACCATCGCGCCCGGCGTTCGCGACGTCCTCCTGACCGGGAAGATCTACGAGGCCGCCAAGCGCAAGAAGGGCGACCGGTTCGTCTACGACGCCGTCGTCATGGACGCGCCGCCGACCGGCCGCATCACCCGGTTCCTCGGGGTCAACGAGGAGGTTGCCGGACTGGCCAAAGTCGGACCAGTCAAGCGTCAAGCCGACTCGATCATGTCGATGATGCGATCACGCGGCACGCACGTGCACCTGGTCACGCTGCTCGAGGAGATGCCCGTCCAGGAGACCCTCGACGGCATTGCCGACCTCAAGACGGCAAGCCTCCCGGTGGGTGCGGTCATCGCCAACATGGTGCGCCCCGCCTTGCTCAGCGAGCGGACACAGAAGGACGTGGCCTCCGGCACACTCACGGCGGGGGATGTGAGCGCGGCCCTGGACGTCATCGGCCTGGACGGCAGCGTCGCCCCCACCCTCGTCGAGGAGGGCAAGGGCCACATCGAACGGCAGCAGCTGCAGGACGCTCAACGCGAAGCGCTCGGGACGCGCGAGGTCGTCGAACTGCCCACCCTGCCGGACGTCATTGATCAAGGCACGCTCTTCGACCTCGCCCGCATCCTCCGCGCGGAGCTGCTGCAGGAGGCCTCGTGATGGCCGGCAAGTCTCAGCGCACAGCCAGTCGCGCCACCGTCCGCGCCACCGGTCCCGGTGCCCCGCTACGCGAGTCGGCCGTCCGTGCGTCCGAGGCGGGACGGCTGGACGTCGACGGCCTGCTGGCCGATCGGACGGTCGACATCATCGTGTGCTGCGGCGCCGGCGGAGTCGGCAAGACGACGACGGCCGCGGCGCTCGCGCTCCGCGCCGCCGAACAGGGCCGCAAGGTCTGCGTGCTGACGATCGACCCGGCGCGCCGGCTGGCGCAGTCCATGGGCCTGACCGAGCTGGACAACACGCCACGCCCGGTCAAGGGCGTCGACACGGCGGCCGGTGGCAGCCTCGACGCGATGATGCTCGACATGAAGCGGACCTTCGACGACGTCGTCGAAGCGGCTGCCTCGCCGGAGAAGGCGCAGCAGATCCTGGCCAACCCGTTCTACATCGCCCTGTCCAGCTCCTTTGCCGGGACGCAGGAGTACATGGCGATGGAAAAGCTCGGCCAGCTGCATGCGGACACCACCAAGGGCTGGGATCTCATCGTCGTCGACACCCCGCCGTCGCGGTCTGCCCTTGACTTTCTGGATGCGCCCGAGCGGCTGTCGTCCCTGCTCGATGGCCGCTTCATGCGCATCATGGTCGCTCCCGCCCGGGGCCCGGCGCGCGTGCTCACGGCCGGCCTTTCGCTCGTGACCGGCGCCATGACGAAAATCCTCGGTGGCCAGTTCCTTTCCGACGTCCAGGCGTTCATCGCCGCGCTCGACACCGTCTTCGGCGGCTTCCGGCAGCGCGCGGAGGCGACCTTCCGCCTGCTCCAGGCCGACGAGACAGCCTTCCTCGTCGTCGCAGCTCCCGAGCCGGACGCCATCCGCGAAGCCGCCTACTTCGCCGAACGCCTGACCAGCGAGAACATGCCGCTGGCCGGGCTGGTGGTGAACCGGTTCCACGTACGTGCGGGACGGGGCATCAGCGCAGTGGATGCCGAGTCAGGCGCCAAGCGCCTCGCCGCCGATGCCGGTGACGATGCCGCGCGGACGGCGACGTCCGAGCTGCTGCTGGTTCACGCCGAACGGGCGCGGCGGTCGCAGCGCGAGGAAAGTGTGGCCGCGCGGTTCACGTCGTCGCACCCACACGTGCCCACGGCGCGCGTCCCGGCACTGGCCAGCGACGTGCACGACCTCGCCGGCCTGCGGGAGATCGGCGAGCTGCTTACTGTCTCAGGAGACTGACTGAAGGACCGTGCGCCAGGTTGGGACGTTCGGGCGGCGGCGCAGGAGGGCACGACGTTCACGCTCTGTCATACCGCCCCAGACACCCCATTCGATCCGGTTGTCCAGAGCTTCGGCGAGGCACTCAGCCCGCACCGAACACGAGCCACAGATGAGTTTGGCGCGATTCTGCTCGGCGCCCTTGACAAAGAGCGCCTCGGAATTTCCGTTACAGGCGGCCGATGCCGCCCAGTTCGCGTTCCATGTCATGTCGTACACCTTCCCGAGGATCGACCAGCGTGTCGGTCGAAGAAACGACAAAAAACACGCTATGTACTGACGCGTAACCTTCGGCAGAACCCAAGCGGACGGTTCCGTCTAGTCCGTTTGGACTAGACATATCCTGCAACACGCGTAATCTCCTGTCACATGCGTCGGCGGCAGACGCACGGATCCGACCTATCCTTGGGCCCATGCCGTGGGAGGACGTCACCGAGTCCGTCCGGCGTTCCGTCGAGGCTGTGGAGGTTCCGACCGACCGCGGCCTGATCCTCGCCGGGCTCCTGCGATGGTCGGTCCTGGCGGGCCTGCTCGTCGCCGGGATGCTCGTCCCGGCGGCCGCATTCACCGTCGTGACTGCCAATCGGCTGACCCAGGGCGTCATCGATCTTCCGGCCGAGCTCGCCGACAATCCGGCGGCGCAGACCACCAAGCTGCTGGCGGCTGACCACAACCAGCTGGCGTATTTCTACCGGGAGAACCGCCAGGATGTCCCGCTCTCGCAGATCAGCCCGACGATGCAGAAGGCCATCCTCGCGATCGAGGACAACCGGTTCTACAGCCATGGCGCGCTCGACGTGAAGGGCACGCTGCGCGCGCTCGTCAACAACGCCTCGCACCACACGACCCAAGGCGGCTCGTCGATCACACAGCAGTTGGTCAAGCTCACGCTCGTCCAGCAAGCGCGCACGCAGGAGGAGATCGAGGCCGCGCAGGCGCCGTCGATCGCCCGCAAGATCCGCGAGCTCAAGCTGGCCACGCAGTACGAGAAGACGCACTCGAAGGACGAGATCCTCGAGCGCTACCTGAACATCGCCTACTTCGGCGACGGCGCCTACGGCATCAACGCCGCTGCGCAGCACTGGTTCTCGACGTCACCGGCCGAGCTGACGGCCAAGCAGTCCGCACTGCTGGCCGGTGTCGTGAAGAACCCGTCGTACTACGACCCGAAGCGCGCGCCCGATCGGGCCACCCAGCGCCGAAACACGGTCCTGTCGGTCATGGCTGCGCAGGGCAAGCTCGACCAGGCCGAGGCCGACCAGCTGATGGCCGAGCCGCTCGACCTCAAGCTCACCGCATTCTCGGCTGGCTGCGCGTCCGCGAGCGACAATGCGGCCTTCGCCTGCGACTACATCCGGCGCTACCTGCTCCAGGAGCCCGCGCTCGGCCAGACGGTCGCCGACCGTGCCGCCGTCCTCGAGCGGGGTGGGCTCACCATCGAATCCACCATCGACCCCCGGATGCAGCAGGCCATCAGCGGTGCCGTCACGTCGACCGTGGCACCCACCGACCAGGCGATCGGCGCCCAAGCGCTGATCGAGCCGGGCACCGGAAAGGTGCGCGGGATCGCCCAGTCCCGGCCCATGGGACGCGATCTCGAGGCGGGCCAGTCATACATCAACTTCGCCGTGCCGACGGCCTACGGCGACTCGGCCGGGTTCCAGGCGGGGTCCACCTTCAAGCTGTTCACCACCGCGGCCGCCCTCACCAACGGCATCAAGGTCGACCAGACGTACGACGCCCCGGAGCACCTGACGATCCCGGGTGGCACGCTCACCGCGTGCAACGGCGGCCACGTGGTCGACGACTGGGACGTGGCGAACTCGACGGTCAGCGGCAAACTGAACATGTACAACGGCCTGCGCAAGTCCGTGAACACGTACTACGCCCAGCTCGAGCGCGACGTCGGGCTGTGCCCCGTCGTACAGATGGCACAGGCCATGGGAATCACCGTCCCGGACAGCGACCAGGTCGGCCCGTTCACGCTCGGTGTCACCGACGTGAGCCCGCTGACCATGGCCGCGGCCTACGCGGTGCCCGCCTCCGGCGGCATCTACTGCACGCCGCAGCCGGTCGAACGCATCCTGGACATGAAGGGCCAGGTCATCAAGGCGTACACGAAGGACTGCAAGCGCGTCCTTGACGAAGGCGTCGCGGCGCAGATCAACGACATCCTCAAGGGCCTGCAGCAGCCCGGTGGGTTCGGGTTCGCCAACGGGACAGCGCTCGACATCCCCTCAGCCGCCAAGACCGGAACGACCAACAGCGGTCGATCCGTCTGGTACATGGGCTACACGCCACGGCTGGTCGACGCCTCGACGATCGCCGGCGCAGACAACCAGGGACGTCCACAGCCACTCGCGGGCATCACCCTCGGTGGGCAGCCGATCAGTTTCAGCCAAGTCGGCGGCTCGTCGCTGGCCGGACCCATGTGGAAGAAGGCCATGGGGACGATCCAGGGCATGCTCGAGCCCGTCGACTTCGCGCCGCCACCGGAGCCGCAGCCGGAAGGCGGCGACGACGAGTCGGACGGCGGCTAGGCGCCGAGCTGGCGCCTGACCTCAGCGGCCACCGCTGCGCCGTCGGCGCGGCCACGGACCTGCGGCTGAACGACGGCCATGACCGGTCCGATGCCCCGCGGCCCCTCGGCGCCGGTCTTCTCGATGGCCGCAGTCACGATGGCCACAACCTCGTCGTCGGTCAGCGGTTCGGGCAGGTACTCGGCCAGCATCGCTGCCTCGGCGCGCTCCTTCTCGGCAAGCTCGGGCCGGTTGCCGCCGTCGAACGCCTCGGCCGCCTCGCGCCGCTTCTTCGACTCCGACGTGAGGACGCCGATGACATCGTCGTCGGTGAGCTCGCGGGCCTCCTTGCCGGCGACCTCGGCGTTGGCAATGGCCGCAATCGCCATCCGCAGCGTGCTGGCGCGCAGCGCATCGCGCGCCTTCATCGCCGCCGTCAGATCGGCACGAATCCTGTCCTTGAGCTCAGCCACGCCTGTCACCCTATGCCCGGCCCCGCGACCAGCACCCAGGTCTTGCTGCCGATACTCGCTCCGTTCGGCAAGACGCACGCGTCGGCACCTCGCGTGGTTCGCCGTATCGTTACGCGCATGCGACCGACCACCCTTGCCCTCGGTGCGGTTGCGGCCGGTGCTGCCGCCGTCGCATACGGCGCCCTGTACGAGGCGCGGGCGTTCGTGCTGCGCGAGGTCACGGTGCCGGTGCTGCCCTCCGGATCCGATCCGCTGCGAGTACTCCACATCTCCGACGTCCACCTCGTGCCGAGCCAGGAGGCCAAGCGGGCGTGGCTGAGGACGCTCGCCCAGACCGAGCCCGACCTCGTCGTGAACACCGGCGACAACCTCGCCCACATGCGGGCGCTTCCGGCCGTCGTCGAGTCGTACGGCGACCTGCTGGACCTGCCCGGCGTCTTCGTCTTCGGCTCGAATGACTACTACTCGCCGATCTTCAAGAATCCCCTGCGATACCTGCAGGGCGGAACCGGCAAGGACAGCGGCGACAAGCCGTGGTGGGAGACCCGGCCGCGCGACCTGCCGTTCGAGGAGATGCGGCGGACGTTCACCGAGCGTGGGTGGATCGACCTGTCCAACCGTCATGACTCGTTGACGGTGGCCGGGCGGCGCCTGGCATTCGTCGGCGTCGACGACCCGCATCTCGGTTACGACGTCCTCGATGACGAGCCCGCCGACGCGTCCACCGACCTCGCGATCGGCGTCGCGCACGCGCCGTACCTGCGCGTCCTGGACCGCTGGAACGCCCTCGGTTACCCGCTGATCCTGGCCGGGCACACGCACGGCGGGCAGCTGTGTGTCCCCGGATTCGGCGCCGTGGTGACGAACTGTGATCTCGACCGCGCACGGGCCAGTGGCCTGCATCAGCATGCGACGCCAGGTCATGATCCGTCGTGGTTGCACGTGTCGGCAGGGGCGGGAACGTCGCCCTACGCACCGGTCCGTTTCGCGTGCCGCCCCGAGGCGACGCTGCTCACGTTGACTGGGATAGACTCGGCCGGGTTGCCTGCCTGACCGGCAGGAACACCCAGCCACGGGGTGTGGCGCAGCTTGGTAGCGCGCATCGTTCGGGACGATGAGGCCGCAGGTTCAAATCCTGTCACCCCGACGAAATTGGGGTCGTCCGGAGGGCGGCCCTGATTTCGTCTTGGGTTGTCGCGCAGGATTTGGGAGGAGGAGTCCCGGCGGGGCTCCGACGGCTCCTGTCACCCCGACTGAGCAAGAGGCACGCGTGAGCGCAGCTCACGTGGTGCCCGCGCGAAGGAGGGGTTGGAGCGTCGCCGAAGGCGACGCGGAACACCCCGACACCCAAAGCCAACGCTCAGACCCGGCCGGTGAAGGCCCGAGCGCCCGAAGGCCGCGAGGATCGCCCCGACCCGCAACTGGAACGCTCAGGCTGCGCCGGTCACCGCAACACCATCGGACTGACCAGCAGCGAAGCAACGTCCCCAACATCCGACGACACCGCCGCTCGGTTGTACTCCGCGTCGGTGCCGAGCTTGCCGTTGTGCGAGTTCCTGATGCCGAACTCGCGCCAGAAGGACGCCTGATACGGGAAGGGCTCGTCCGGCGTCCGCGGGTTGCCCTTCGCGGCTTCGTAGAGCTCGTCACAGACGGTGCCGAGCCCAGCAGGGAAGGGGTTGCCCGGGTCGCCGGGATTCGGCTTGTAGCCGTGGATCTCCGGCTGGGAGAAGTCCATCGACTCGACGGTCGCCTCGGTCGGAATGATCGGGTGCTCTGGCTGCGGGTCGCCCGGCTGGCCGAACCTCGAGGGCTGCGGACTGGTCGTCACCATCGCGATGTGCAGGTAGTTGTTGTTGAACACCTCGTTGACGACGTTGTCGATCAAGGCGTTCTGGCCCTTGAACCAGCACGGGAACATGGTCGAGTACTCCGCGCCGACCTGGAGCGGCTGCACGCTATTGTGCGCCGTGGTGACGATGTCGTCGCCGGAGGCGGCCAGGAACACGCGGAGCACGTCGGCCAGCTTCCCCGCCTCCTTGAACAGGTCCGCGAGCTCGTCGTCCTTGTCCGTGACGGTGCGGCTGACCTTGGATGAGTTGCGCAGCAGCTTGCCGAAGTTCTTCATCTGCCCGGAGTAGGTCCGTGATACCTCGCCCAGCGCGACGATGTCGGCGATGGCCTGCTTGTTGTCCGGGTTGAGCTTCTTCAGGTAGTCGTTGGACTCTTCCAACGTCTCGCCGAGGGCCTCGCCGCGGCCCTCGAGGCTGTTCGACAGGGCGGTCAGCGTGTAGGAGACCTTCTCCGGCGGGATGGCAGTGAGCAGTGGGTAGACGTCGTTGAAGAATTTCTCGAACTCCACCGGCACCGTTGCGTCGGTGATGGTGTCGCCGGCAAGCAGGTGCTCGGTCGTTCCCACGCTCGTCGGCACCAACGAGACGTACTTCTCACCGAACAGCGTCTTCGGCACCATCTCCGCGCGCACATTGCGCGGCACCCGGGTGATCAGCTTCGGGTCCATGCCGAGCGTCATGACGACGCGGCCGTTCTCGATCTTGGTTTCCCGGACGACGCCGACGATCATGCCGCGCAGCTTCACGTCGGCACGCTCCGGCATCGCCAGGCCTGACTTCGACGCCACCAGCTTCACGTCGTCGTGCTCGGTGAAGGCCTTCGTGAAGAACGCCCACGTCAACCACCCGAAGAACAGGCAGACGAGCGTCAGGCCGACCCCCATCGTGCGCAGCGAACGCGAGTTCTCGATGGGCGCCACGTGTGGCTTCGCGTGGTGGAACTTCGAGCGGCCGCCCACGATGTTGTCGGCGAAGTCGTCGTTGTCGTAGTCCCACTCGCGGTCACCGTTGTCGACCTCGGCGTTCTCGGGCCGGTTGGCCGGGTCGAGCCGTTCGTCGCGGTCGCGCAGGATCTGTTGAATCTCCTCCTCGGTCATCTCCCGATCGAAGGGACTGCGCTTCGACTCCACAGCAGCAACCTAGTTGAGGGCACGCCGTTCCATTGACTTTCCAGCCGCCAATGTGACCAGACCGACACCCTGCGATCACGCCAACGACAGCGTCCACGGCAGTCCCTACACTCGGCCCATGGGTCTGTTCACTCCGGTTGCCATCCGCATCGGCGCGCTTCGCTGGCTGCCTCGGTTCCTCCCCCAGATCACCTGGATCGACCGCACCCTGTCGCGTCTCACCGGCGGTCGGCTGACCCTGATGCGTCTCGCCGGCCTGTCCAGCATGGTGCTCACCGTCGTCGGCCGGAAGAGCGGCGTGGCCCGTTCGACACCCGTCCTGTGCGTCCCGCACCCCAAGGGCTATCTGGTGGCCGGCTCGAACTTCGGCGGACCCAAGCCGCCCGTGTGGGTGCTCAATGTCCGCTCGGCCGACACCGTCGAAATCAACGTGCTCGGGCAGAGCATGACGGCCGTCCCGCGCGAGGTCACCGGCGACGAGCGCGCAGCCGTCTGGGAACACATGATCGAGACCTGGCCGAACTACGCCAAGTACGCCGAACGCACCGATCGAGTCATCCCCGTCTTCCTGATGCGGCCCGTCGACTGAGTCAGCGGGGAATGCCCACGCTGGACGAACGGATCCAGCGTGGGCGTGGTCGTCATGGCGCCAAGTGTCAGGCAGGCGGAGGCGGCGGTGGTGGTGGGGGCGGGGCCATCGACGCAGCGGGAGCCGGAGCCGCATCGCCCTTCGGCGACGGGCCGAAACGGTTGGGGCCTGGAGAGCCATCCATCAGAGCGAAGACGAGGGGAACGATCGGGCAGATGAGCCACCAACCCGAGTGGTCGGTGTCGTGCATGCGGCGGACCCCGACGGCGATCATCGGAATGATGACGCCGAGGAGGAACAGGGCCAACAACACGCCGCCAACCGCGCGGCCAAGGATTCCCCCGAGAATCTCGAGAACGATGACGACCGCGACGTAGAACAGAACGAAATACCAGTACTCGCTGCGGCGGGCACGCCCGTCAAACTTTGCATAGTTTCCGAGCACGGCCTTGATTGCCTCTGCGAAAGACATGCGATCCAACCTTTCCTGGTCCGATCCCCGACGAACGCAACGTAGCGCCGAATAGTCCGGGACGGGGCGGCAATGTCGGAATGTTCACCCGCTTTCAAGGCACGGGCCCGACGGCCGCCCACCGATACCATCGGGTACCGACGAGTGCAGGAGGATGAGTGGGCGTCCACGAGCTCGATCAGGTCCTGCTGATCGGCTCGATTGTCCTCATCGCCGCGGTGCTCGGCGTCCGCTTGTCGGTGCGCGCCGGCCTGCCGTCACTGCTTGCCTACCTCGGCCTCGGGCTGCTGCTCGGCAGCTCCGGCCTGGGGATCCAGTTCGCCGACGCAGACCTCGCGCTCGCACTCGGGTTCGCCGCGCTTGTCCTGATCCTGGCCGAAGGCGGCCTGACGACGTCCTGGCGGGCGGTGCGGCCGTCGCTGGCGTCCGGGCTCGCACTGGCCACGGCCGGCTCCGCGGTCAGCGTCGTTGTCGTCGGCCTGGCCGCCCACTATGCGCTCGGCCTGCGCTGGGAGCTGGCCATCCTGTTGGGCGCGGTCCTGACGCCGACCGACGCAGCCGCGGTGTTCTCGGTACTTCGTACCGTCCGCTTGAAGCGGTCCGTGACGTCGGTGCTCGAGATCGAATCCGGCCTCAACGACGCGCCCATCGCGGTCCTCGTCCTCGCGCTCAGCGCCGGTGAAGTGGATGCGGACCGCTGGTGGGCCTTCGGCATCCGCATCGCGTTCGAGCTGAGCGTCGGCGTCGCCGTCGGGTTGGCAGTCGGCTTTGCGGCGGCGTGGGTGCTCAGCCGGATGGCGCTGCCGGCGTCCGGCCTGTACCCGGTTGTCGTGGTGACGTTCACGGTGCTGGCCTACGGCGCCGCGACGGCCATTCACACCAGCGGTTTCGCGGCCGTCTACGTTGCCGCGCTGGTGCTCGGCAACGCCGACCTTCCGCACCGCCGTGCCACCCGCTCGTTCGTGGAGGGCGTCGCCTGGCTCGCGCAGATCGGACTGTTCGTCATGCTCGGCCTGCTGGCCACCCCGGAGACGTTCGGCTGGTATCACCTGATCGCCGGTGCCGTCATCGGCGGGATCCTGACGTTCGTCGCCCGCCCGCTGTCGGTGGTCCTGAGCGCGATCTGGTTCGACCGGCCACGCCGTGAGCTGCTCTTCCTCGGATGGGCCGGGCTGCGCGGCGCCATCCCGATCGTCCTCGCCACCATCCCGCTGGCAGCCGACGTCCCGGGGGCCAACGACCTGTTCAACATCGTGTTCGTCACCGTCGTCATCTACACCCTGATCCAAGCCGTGGGCCTGGCCCGCATCGCGGCCTGGTGTCGCGTGCTCACTGGCGGACCGCGCGACCTCGAGGTGGAGGCCGCACCGCTTGAGCGGATCGCCGCGGACCTCCTTCAGGTGCGCGTCCACACCGGATCCAAGCTGGCCGGCGTCGAGGTCGGCGAACTCCGACTGCCCGAGGGTGCCGTTGTCACGCTCGTCGTCCGGGAGGAAAAGGGCTTCGTGCCCACGCGGATGACGCGGCTGCGCCGCCACGACGAGATCCTCGTGGTTGCGACCCGCGGCGTTCGGGACGAGACCGAGGCCCGCATCACCGCCATCTCCCGCGACGGCCGCCTCGCCGGCTGGTGAGTCAGTAGCAGAGGGAGACGTCGGACGCGGCGGTGATCGTGGCCGGCGCCCCGTCCTTCAAGCCAGTGAAACCGTCGCCGACGACGACGGTCACCGACGCGCTCGTGCCGAAGTCCGGAACCCGGAAGTCGACGTCGCTGAACTGCTGGGCGACCAGCTGTACGCGCGGGTCGGACTGGTTCTCCGTAAGGATCGTCACCGCGTTCGGCTTCGTCGCACTGGGGCTGTTGGCGATTGCGCCCTGCCGGAATCCTCGCTCCTGCAGCGCTGCGCTCACTCGGCCGGCCAGTCCCTCCTGGTCGCTGCCGTTGTAGACGTCCACGGTCACGACGCTGGATGACAGCGGCTGCCCGGCCCGGACGGTCTGCGTCTTGCAGGTGTAGCCGCCGCCATCGTCCGAGCCCGACGACCCGGTCAGCAGCTTCCATCCGACGAACATGCCCACGACCAGGACGAGCCCGGCGAGCACCACCCAGCCGCCACCGGGGCGAGGTTCGTCGGCCATGGCCAGAGGTTACGCGCAGTGAGCGAGGGGTGGCGCGCTCGCGCGCCGACTCCGAGCGAGCACTCCCCCGCAAGCGGGAGGTGCCCCCAGTTGAGCGCCAAAGACGCGATCACGCGCAGTGCATCGCTGGCGACGGCAACGCTCGCTACGCTCGCACAATGTCACTCGTCACCCGCAGCGACAGCCCGCAGGAGGGCGGCGGCCACGTCCGAACCCTCACGCTGAACGTCCCCGACAAGCTCAATGCACTGAGCTGGCCCTTGCTGGAAGAGTTCGCCACAGCCGTTGACGCCACCGCCGCAGACCCCTCAGTCCGCACTCTTGTGGTCACGGGCGCCGGGCGCGCGTTCTGTTCGGGCGCCGATCTCCAGGGCCTCTTCGGCGACCGGACCCGGCCGGTCGAGGTGCTCAAGGACGTCCTGCTCCGCGTCTACGGCTCGTTCCTCGGCCTGCGCGACCTCTCCATCCCGACCATTGCCGCGGTGCATGGGCCGGCGGTCGGCGCGGGCATGAACATCGCCCTTGCATGCGACGTCATCATCGCCGGACCCGAGGCGAGCTTCGGTCCGACCTTCGCCAAGATCGGGCTGCACCCGGGTGGCGGATGCAGCTGGATGCTGACTCAGCGCATCGGCAGCGCGAACACCGCCGCCGCGCTGTTCTCCGGCGACATCATCGACGCGACCACGGCCTCGCGGCTCGGCATCGCCCAGGAACTGCACGACGAGCCACTCGCGCGGGCGCACGAGCTCGCGGCGGTCTACGCGACGCGCGAACCCGCGCTCATGGCCGACATCAAGCGCAGCGTGCGGGTGGCGTCCATGTCTGACCTCGCGACGTCGCTTGACGTGGAGGCCGAAGCCCAAGCTCGATCCCTGCAGAGCGAGGCGTTCGAAGCCTTCGCCCGTCGGTTCAGCTGATCAACTGGGGTACCTCCCGCTTGCGGGTTCGAGTGTGACGTTTGGAACGATTCCGGCTAAAAGGTTTGCTCTCGAGCCCGGCCGGGTGGATACTTATGTTACTGACGAGTAACGAACTCCCGCCAGAATGTCCGAGGCAGCCGCGAACGCCAAGCTCTGGAGCAGCGATCCGCGTTTCCCCCGGTCAGACGCACTATCAGACCCAAAAGGGGTAACGGCAATGAGCCACTACAAGAGCAACGTCCGCGACATCGAGTTCAACCTCTTCGAGCTCCTCGGCCTCCAGGAGCAGCTCGGCAAGGGCATCTTCGAGGAGATGGACGAGGACACCGTCCGCAGCATCCTGCATGAGGTCGAGCGCCTCGCGACCAACGACCTCGCAGCGTCGTTCGTAGAGGCCGACCGCAACCCCCCGGTGTTCGATCCGACGACGCACACCGCGCCGGTCAGCGAAGAGTTCGAGAAGTCGTACCAAGCATGGATGAACTCCGGCTTCTGGGGCCTCGGCATCCCCGAGGAGATCGGCGGGATGACGGCGCCGGCCGGCCTCGTCTGGTCCTGCGCCGAGATGGTGCTCGGCGCCAACGCTCCGGTGTGGTTCTTCGCCAACGGCCCGTTCATGGCCAGCGTCGTCTACAACAACGGCACCGAGCGCGACAAGCGCATCGCTCAGCTCATGACCGAGCGCCAGTGGGGCGCGACGATGGTCCTGACCGAGCCGGACGCCGGCTCCGATGTCGGTGCCGGCCGCTCCAGGGCAACCCTCAACGAGGACGGCACCTGGAACATCACTGGCGTCAAGCGCTTCATCACCGGCGCTGAGATCCAGACGCAGGAAAACATCATGCACCTGACGCTCGCGCGTCCGGAGGGCGTCGATGGCGTCGGCGGTCCGGGCACCAAGGGCCTGTCGCTCTTCCTCGTGCCGAAGTACCACTTCGACCTCGAGAGCGGCGAGCTCGGCGCGCGCAACGGCGCCTACGTCACCGGCGTCGAACACAAGATGGGCATCAAGCAGTCGAACACCTGCGAGGTCACCTTCGGCGACCCGCAGGTCGGCGGCGGCGAGCCGGCTGTCGGCTACCTGCTCGGTGAGGTGCACAACGGCATCGCGCAGATGTTCAACGTCATCGAGGGCGCCCGCATGCTCGTCGGCACCAAGGCCATGGCGACGCTGTCGACCGGTTACCTGAACGCCCTCGAGTACGCCAAGGACCGCGTCCAGGGCCCGGACCTCACGCAGGCATCCGACAAGACCGCTCCGAAGGTCACCATCACCCACCACCCGGACGTGCGTCGCTCGCTCATGACGCAGAAGTCGTTCGCTGAGGGTCTCCGCTCGCTGATGCTCTACACGGCGTCGTGGCAGGAGAAGGTCCAGCTGCAGGAGGCTGCCGGCGAGGATGCCTCGGAGGCGGCGGCGATCAACGACCTGCTCCTCCCGTTGGTCAAGGGCTACGGCTCGGAGCGCGCATGGGTCCTTTTGGGCACCGAGTCGCTGCAGACGCTCGGCGGTTCGGGCTTCCTGCAGGACTACCCGATCGAGCAGTACGTTCGCGACGCCAAGATCGACACGCTCTACGAAGGCACGACCGCCATCCAGGGCATGGACCTGTTCTTCCGCAAGATCGTCAAGGACGGTGGCAAGGCGCTCGGCTTCATCGCCAACGAGGTCCAGCAGTTCGCGGAGAACGGCGAGGGCGACGCTCGCCTGAAGGTGGACCGCGAGTATCTGGCCAAGGGCCTGGAGGACGCGCAGGCCATCCTCGGCGCGGTCTTCAACGACCTGATGTCGGCCAACCCGGCGGACGAGAAGGGCGATATCAAGAACATCTACAAGGTGGGCTTGAACACGACCCGTCTGGTCTACGTCCTCGGTGACGTCGTCGTGGCATGGCTGCTGCTGCGCGGCGCCGAGATCGCGCTCGCGGCGCTCGACGCCGGTGCGACCGGCTCGGAGAAGGACTTCTACGAGGGCAAGGTCGCCGCGGCGTCCTTCTTCGCGCGGAACGTCCTGCCGAAGCTGGCCGGCGAGCGCGTCATCGCCGAGAACATCGACGACTCGATCATGAGCCTGCCGGAGGCAGCTTTCTGAGCTAGTCCCCGAAATGCGAAGTGCCCCGCTATCCACCCGGACGCGGGGCACTTCGCATTTTCGGGGTCGATACGGTGACGACGTGGACCGAGGCGAACCGAAGGAAGCACCCAGCCAGTACTGGTACCTGGCTGCCCTGGCGCTCGTCATCGTCGGATGGATGGTCGGCGTTGCCGTCGCCGGAGGTGCCTGGGACGCGGTCCGGCACGCGCGCATCTCGTCGACCAACGAGGCCCTGCAGGCCCAGGGTTCGAGCGTCGCGGTGTTCACCGACGTGGTCCAGCCCGACCGGCAGATCACGTGCACCATGACGGACGTCGTCACCGACAGTCGGAGCACGCCCGTCCCGCCGGCGCCCATTGCCCTGGAGGTCGAGGACGACGGCACCACCTGGCACCTGGTCGCGTTCCAGCCCGAGGGCCGCAACGGCGTCACCGTCACGTGCGCGCCCGCGGACAAGCGAGTCGACAACGCGCAGTACGCCTTCGCGACGGTCGACGGGTTCACCGAGCGTGCTCGGGTCGGCAACGCCGTGATCCTGGCCAGCCTGCTCGGCGCGGCCCTGACCTCATTGATCGTGTTCGTCCGGCGGCGCCGCGCCCTTCGCCAGCAGCGCTAGTGACTCAGTAGGTCAGCGCGGTCGCCGGGTCGCGCAGGATGTCGCCGACGTCGGTGAGGAAGCGCGCCGCCTCGGCGCCATCGACGATCCGGTGGTCGAAGCTGACGGCGAGCGTGGTCACCCAGCGGGGCACGATCCTGTCGTCCTCATCCACCCACGGGCGACGCTCGATGGCACCGACGGCCAGGATCCCGGACTCCCCGACGTTGAGAATGGGCGTCCCGCCGTCGACGCCGAAGACGCCGACGTTGGTGACCGTGAACGTCCCGCCGGCCTGGTCAGCTGGCTGGGTGCGACCCTCCCGGGCCCCCGTGGTCAGCCGTTCGAGGTCGCGGGCGAGCTCGACCATCGACAGCTGCTCGGCCGACTTCACGTTGGGCACGACCAGGCCACGGTCTGTCGCCACGGCGATGCCGAGATTGACCGACCCGTGCATCAGCACCTCGGCCGGCTGGTCTGCGACAGCTTCGATCCATGCCGCGTTCAGCGACGGCGTGTGCCGAAGCGCCAGGCAGACCGCCTTGCCCACGATGACCGTGGGCGTCACCTTGACACCGTCGAATGCAGGGTCCCGATGCAGCCGCGCCACCAGGTCGACCGTGCGGCTGACGTCGACGGTCAGCCATTCCGTCGCGTGCGGCGCAGTCCGCGCGGACTGGACCATGGCCTCGGCCATCACCTTGCGGACGCCGCGCACCGAAACCCGCACGTCCCCAGCCACAGCCGGCTGAGCGACGGAAACGACTTCGGCGGCGGTGGCCACGGCAGCCGCCGTTCCCTGTGAGCCGGCGCGACCGGACCGCGTCGCCGCATATGCCTCGACATCGGCGCGCGTCACGGACGACCCGGCCGCGGGCACCTCGGCGACATCGACCCCGAGGTCCTTCGCGAGCTTGCGCACCGGCGGCTTGACCCGGACCCGGCGATGGACATCGTGCTCATGGCCGCCGTGCAGCTGGACGACCGTACCCAGATCAGCGGCCACCTTCCGCCGCCGCCGCGGGCCGGATCGGCGTGCGCCGTACCCGACCAGGGTCGGCTCGCGCTCGGACTGCTCGGCCGCTTCGCTGATGGCGATGATCGGCGTGCCGACGGGCACGGTCGTGCCCTCCTCGACCAGCAGGTCGGTCACCACGCCCGCGAAGGGACTCGGCAGCTCGACCACGGACTTCGCCGTCTCGATCTCGACGAGGACGTCGTTGACATCCACCGTGTCGCCGACGGCCACGCGCCACGTCAGGATCTCGGCCTCCGTCAGGCCTTCACCCACATCCGGCAAAACGAATTCGCTCACCCGGCCCACCCCCATGCCCCGGTTTCTTTCAGTGGCAGGGTCTGCCACGTGTCGTTCAGGAGTGCTTCGACGGTATCGAGGATGCGGTCCAGTCCGGGGAGATACTCGTCCTCCACGCGGCTCGGCGGGTAGGGCAGGTCGTAGCCCGTCACCCGCTGCACCGGCGCCTCGAGCGAGTAGAAGCACTCCTGGGTGACGCGGGCGGCGATCTCGGCGCCGAGCCCCAGCGTCCGCGCCGCCTCATGCACGACGACCGCGCGCCCCGTCCTGCGCACGGACGCGTAGACCGGCTCGAGATCCATCGGCGACAGGCTGCGCAGGTCAATGACGGCAAGGTCCATGCCATCGACCTCAGCCGCCTCGGCGGCTTCCAAACAGGTCGCGACGGCGGGGCCGTACGTGATGAGCGTGGCGTCATTGCCCTCGCGACGGACTGCGGACGACCACAGCGATGGCGGCGCGGCGTCGAAGTCCACTTCACCCATCTGCCAGTAGCGGCGCTTGGGCTCCAGGAAGATCACCGGATCGTCGGCGGCGATCGCCTGCTGGATCATCCAGAAGCCGTCCTGTGGCGTCGACGGCGTCACCACCTTGAGGCCCGGCGTGAGGACGAACTGCGCTTCCGGGCTCTCCGAGTGGTGCTCGACCGCTCCGATGCCACCGCCGTACGGGATGCGGATGACGACCGGGACGCGCAGGCTGCCGTGCGAGCGGCCGAACTGGCGGGCCAGCTGCGCGACGATCTGGTCGTAGCCCGGGTAGACGAACCCATCGAACTGGATCTCGACAATGGGCCGGAACCCGGCATGCGCCAGCCCGATGGCAGTCCCGACGATTCCGGATTCCGCCAGCGGCGTGTCCCGGACCCGTTGCCGGCCGAACTCGGCCTGCAGGCCGTCGGTGATCCGGAAGACGCCGCCGAGCTGGCCGATGTCCTCACCCATGAGGATGACGCGGTCGTCAGCCGACATCGCCGCCCGGAGGCCGGCGTTGAGCGCTTTCGCGAACGTCATCTCGGTCATGCGGCGCCGCCGTACTGACTGCGCCACGCGATGTACTCGGCCTTCTGGGCGCGCAGCTCGTCGGTCTGCTCGGCATAGACGTTGTCGAACCAGTCGGCGAGATCGGGATCGGGGATGGCGAGACACGAGGTCCGCACCGCCTCGCCCAAGCGCTCCGCCTCGGCGTCGATGGCGTCGAAGGTCTCGGAACCGACGCCCACGGATTCAAGATGCCGGCGGACTCGATCGATTGGGTCCCGCGCGCGCCACTCGTCGAGCTCGGCTGCGTCGCGGTACCGCGTCGGGTCGTCAGACGTGGTGTGCGGCCCCATGCGGTAGGTGAGCGCCTCGACGAACACGGGACCACCGCCCGCGCGCGCGTGGTCCAGCGCCCATGCGGTGACCGCCTGGCACGCGAGCACGTCGTTGCCGTCGACGCGAACGGCCGGCAGCCCGAAGCCCTCGGCCTTGCGCACGATCGGCACGGCCGTCTGGTGGTCGACCGGCATGCTGATGGCGTACTGGTTGTTCTGGCAGAAGAAAACCACCGGCGCCTGCTGGAGGACGGCGAACTCGAGTGCTTCCATGACGTCGCCCTGCGAGGCCGCGCCGTCACCGAAATAGGTCAGGACCGCATCACCGATGTCACCGCGCAGCGTGAGCCCGAGCGCATGGCCGACGGCGTGCAGCGGCTGCGAGCCGATCACGATGCTCATCGGCGCAAAGCCGAAGCGTGGCGCGTCCCATCCGCCCAACGACGAGCCGCGCCACACCGCGACGAGGTCGGCGATGTCGATGCCGCGCAGCCAGCCCACGGACGTCTCGCGGTAGGTGCCGTAGACGAAGTCCGTCGGACGCAACGCAGCGGTCGATCCGACCTGGGCGGCCTCCTGCCCCAGCACGGGCGGCCAGAGCGCCAACTCGCCCTTGCGCTGCAGGGCGAAGCCCTCGGTGTCGATGCGACGGATCAGGACCATCTGCCGGAACAGCTCGGTGATGGCCGTCGTCTCGCCCCCGTACTGGAACTCCGGATGCGTCTGGCGCTGCCCGTCGGGCGTCAGCAACTGGACGGAAGGCACCGCGAAGCCCGCGACGTGTCCTGCTGCCGATTGGCCCATGGGTGGAGCTCCTTCGACGGCCTGCCGGCCCGGAGACCTGGTGGGTCTCCAGCACCACGGTAAACCTGCGCGGGGCCGAAAAGGTGCAAGGATGCGGACATGAAATTCGCGTTGGCGTGGGTTCTCAGCGCCCTGTCCCTGGCCGTCGCCGCAGCCCTGCTCGGCACCCACATGAATATCGGCACGCCCGACCAGACGCTGCAGGACAAGGTCGTCCCGGTCGCGATCGTCGGCCTCGTCTTCTGCCTGGTGAACATGTTCGTCGCGCCCGTCGTCAAGGTGCTGTCGCTGCCGTTCATCGTCCTGAGCCTCGGACTGTTCCTGCTGGTCATCAACGCCTTGCTGCTGCTCCTGACCGAGTGGATCAGCGCGCACCTGCCGGTCGCCGGGGCCGTTCCGTTCGACGTCGACGGATTCTGGTGGGCCCTGCTGGGCGCCGTGGTGGTCTCGATCGTCAACGCGTTCTTCGGGTCGATCGCCCGCCGCGCCTGACCCACTGCTGACCGTCCGCCTCATGCAAATCGCCATCGTCTGCCTCGGCAACATCTGCCGGTCACCGATGGCCCACGTCATCCTCGAGGAGCGGCTGGCCGCCGCGGGCCTGGCCGATCGCGTCACCGTCGTCTCAGCGGGCACCGGCGGCTGGCACACCGGCGAGCCGATGGATCCGCGTGCCGCACAGACCCTGGCCGCCGCCGGCTACGACCCGAGCCAGCACATCGCGCGCCGGTTCACGATGGAGTGGTACGCCGAGAACGATCTGATCCTTTCCATGGATGCGACCAACTACACCGACATGGCCGAGCTCGCTCCCGACGTCGCGTCGACCCACAAGCTTCGGATGTTCCGCGACTACGATCCCGAGGCCAGCGAGCGCGACAACGAGGTGCCCGATCCGTGGTTCGGCGGCGCCGACGGGTTCGGGCAGGTGCTGCAGATGGTCGAGCGCACGGCGGACGCCCTGGTCGCCGAACTCGCTGCCCAGCTCGAGCCCCACGGCTAAGGTCAAGCGAGCACGAGCACATCGTCAGTCGCCGACCCCCAGCGCTCACTCCCGACGAATAGGTAACCTCACTTCCATGGCACGTATGACCGGCACCGCCGCGCGCGCGGAGTCCCTCATCGGCCATGGCGTCGTCTCCACCACCTCGGTGGCCGGCGGTGACATCTGCACCACCACGCGTCTGCGTCTGACGGACGGCCGCAACGCGATCATCAAGACCCGCCCGCAGCCGCCGGAGAACTTCTTCGAACGGGAGGCCGACGGCTTGCGCTGGCTCGCCGAAGCCGCCGGCGCCCGCGTGCCCGAGGTGCTGGCCGTAGCCCCCGACTGCATCGTGATCTCGTGGGTCGAGCCCGGGAAGCCGTCCAACGATCTCGCCGAGCGCTTCGGTCGTGCGCTGGCCACGACGCATGCGGCCGGTGCCGACGAGTTCGGCGCTCCAGCCGACGGCTTCATCGGACTGGCGCCGCTGCCCAACCGCGCCCTGCCCACATGGCCGGAGTTCTACGCCTCCCGGCGGGTCATGCCGTACGTCAAGGCGGCGGTCGACCGCAAGGCGATGACGATCGAGCAGTCGCACACCATCGAGCAGGCGATGCGCAGGATCCACGACTTCGCCGGGCCCGACGAACCGCCGTCGCGCATCCACGGTGACCTGTGGTCGGGCAACGTGGTGTGGGGTGCCGACGGCGACGTCTGGCTGATCGATCCGGCCGCCCATGGCGGTCACCGCGAGACCGACCTCGCCATGATGTCGCTCTTCGGACTTCCGCATCTCGACCGCGTCCTCGATGCCTACGCCGAGGCCGCGCCGCTCGCCGACGGCTGGCGCGATCGCGTCCCGCTGCACCAGCTGCATCCACTGCTCGTCCACGCGGTGCTGTTCGGTGGCTCGTACGGAACGCGGGCAGCGGCAGCGGCACAACGGCTTCTCGACGGTCCGTCCGACTCCTGATCGAGGGCGCGGCGGGCGAGTCCAGGGTTCGCACAGCGAACACACAGGTGGGACTCAGCGAACGCCTTGCGACCATGGGGGAGAATCTTGAGTCATGACCGAAACCCCGGACCCGTTCGCAGCGCGCCCCTACGTCCCGCCGGCCGAGCCGGGCGAGGCACCTGCGGCCGAAAGCGGCGAGTTCACCCATCGCTTTGAGGACTCGGCCGGCGCAGCGCCAGCGTCCGCGGGCACCAGCGTCCCGACGGCTGCGACCTACGCCGCCGACTCGTCGCAGACGCAACCGCTGCCGCCTGTGCCGCCCGCGTCGACGGGACCGGCGGAACCGCCGGCGTCGACCAAGCGTCCGAGGCTGCTGCCGGTCCTGCTCGCTGCCGCCCTGGTCGGCGGCGCTGCGGGAGTCGGCGGCAGCGCGGCCTACGAGAAGTTCGTCGCGCCCAACGTCGACGCGGTCAGCTCACTCGATACGCCTGCGGATTCGGACGAGCTGCCCACGAACGCCACCGAGCGCGTCGCCGCCCGCCTGCTGCCGTCCGTCGTCGAGGTCAGCTTCAAGGCAGACGACTCGGCCGGCCGCGGCACCGGCATCATCATCAGCAGCAACGGCGAGGTGCTCACCAACAACCACGTGGTTGAGCGCGTGGCCAAGGAGGGGTCGCTCTCGGTGACGTTCAGCGACGGCTCCAAGGCGAAGGCAAAAATCCTCGGCCGCGACCCGTTCACCGACACCGCGATCATCAAGGCCAAGGGCAAGTCCGGCCTCAGACCCGCCGCGCTGGGCGACTCCAGCAAGGCCCGCATCGGCCAGCCAGTCGTCGTGCTCGGCTCGCCCTTCGGTCTCACCGGCAGCGTGACGAGCGGCATCATCAGCGCGGTCAACCGCCCGCAGGCTTTCGCGGACAGCGACGGCAAGCTGGAATCGAGCTTCCCCGCCATCCAGACGGACGCCGCGTTCAACGTCGGCAACTCCGGCGGACCGCTGGTCGACCTCGATGGGCGCGTGCTCGGCATCAACACGGTCATCCTGTCGTCGGGCGGCGGTTTCGACGGCGTCGGCTTTGCCATCCCGATCAACGTGGCGAAGAACGCCGCCCACTATCTGGAGAAGGGCCAGCCAGCGCAGCACGCGCGCATCGGCATCTCGCTCGCGCCGGTCAGCGAGGACCCGCTTGACGAGACGCCAGCCGAGGTCAAGGACGTCACCGCTGGCAGCGCCGGTGCCAACGCCGGGCTGCGCAAGGGCGACGTCATCACGAAGGTCGGCAACGTCCGCATCACCAGCAATGTCGGCGTCATCGCCGCTATTCGCGGCTACCGACCGGGCCAGAAGGTGGAGGTCACCTACGACCGTGACGGCAAGTCGCACACGACCGAGGTGACGCTCGACTCGGACAAGGCCGCCGGCGCGCCGAAGGACTGACGCCGCCCCCTATTCGGCGGTGGCGACTTCCTCGTCGTCGGACTGGAGCTCGGCCTTCGCCTTGCGGACGCCTTCGCGGATCTCGAAGGCGTCCGTGGCGAAGCCGCCGATCGTCGTCGTGACGTCGCGGATGGCGGTCGTGATGATCGCCATCACCTGACCCACAGTCTGGGCGCCGGCCTCCACGGTCTCTTGGAGCGCGTCCTTGTTGATCTCGGTCTTCGACAGTCGGTCGTTCATCCGACAAGTGTCAGGCCGCGACGTCCTCCCGGACAAGGTGGGTCTCATCACTCGGCGCTGGCTTGGCCTTCCTGGACGGCAACGCCAGGCGGCAGATCTTCACTGCCACACTGAACAGCTGCTTCGACAAGCTGCCGGTGTTGTACGGGAGGTCGTACTTCTCGCAGAGTGCGCGAACGTCCTCGGCGATCTCGGGGTACCGGCGCGCCGGCAGGTCGGGGAACAGGTGGTGCTCGATCTGGTGCGACAGGTTGCCACTCATCACGTGGAAGAGCTTGCCGCCGGTGATGTTCGCCGAACCGAGCAGCTGCCGGTAGTACCAGCCACCACGGGTCTCGTTCTCGGTCTCCGCCATCGTGAAGGTCGCCACGCCGGCCGGGAAATGCCCGCAGAAGATGATGTTGAACGTCCAGATATTCCGGATCAGGTTCGCCACGGCGTTCCCGGCGAGCGTCGACAGAAAGAACGGGCCGGTCAGCGCCGGGAAGAGAACGTAGTCCTTGAGCACCTGTCCGCGCATCTTGCGCACGATCGCGGCGGCGATCTTCTTGTTGTCGGCCCACTTCCGCTCACCGCTCAGGATGTTCTCGGTCTCGAGATCGTGCAGCGCGACGCCCCACTCGAAGAAGATCATGAGCAGGAACGCGTACACGGGATTGCCCAGGTAGTACGGGCGCCACGGCTGGTCCTCGTCCATGCGCAGGATGCCGTAGCCGATGTCGCGGTCCTTGCCCATGACGTTCGTGTACGTGTGATGGATGTAGTTGTGACCGTGCTTCCAGTTCTCGCTGGGGGCCATCGTGTCCCACTCGAAGACACGGGAGTTCAGTCCGGCGTCGCCCAGCCAGTCGTACTGGCCGTGCATCACGTTGTGACCGATCTCCATGTTGTCGAGGATCTTGCTGATGCCCAGTGAGGCGACGGCCACCGGCCACAGCGGCGGCAGGTAGAACATCGCCCGTCCGGCGACTTCGAAGCTGCGCTGGGCCTTGACGACCTTGCGCAGGTATTCGGCGTCGGCTTCGCCGAGATCGGCGATGACGCGCTGGCGGATTGCATCCATCTCGGCGCCGAACTCGTCGAGTTCTTCGGCGGTGAGGTTGCGGTACGGATTGCTCATGATGTTTCCTTTCGGAAGATGCTGGGTTAGAGATCGACGGAACAGTCGCCCTCGGGGGCGCTGACGCAGATCCGGATTTCTTCGTCGGGCAGCGAGGACATCTCGCCGGTGAGGATGTTGCGGACGGTGCCCTCGGCCTTGCGGGTGGGGCACGAGAAGCAGATGCCCATCCGGCAGCCGGACTGCGGCGTGAGACCGGCCGCCTCGGCCTGATCCAGGATGGAGGCACCCGTGTTCGGCACGGTGCGGCCGGTCCGGGCGAAGGTGATCTCGCCACCCGCCTCGCCGTTCGCGACCTTCGGCGGCTTGAAGTACTCGACCTGGAGGGCGGCCGAATCGTCGTAGGCGGCCTGAACTGCCTCGATCAGCGGCGCCGGACCGCACGCCCACGTCGGGACGTCGGGGTAGCCGGGGACGAGCTTCTCGAGGAACATCGGCGTGAGCGCCGGGTCTCCCAACTCCGGATGGAGCAGATGGACGTCGACGCCGTACCCGGTGGTGCGGACGTCGGCGAGCTCGTCGGCGAAGATCTGGTGCTCCGGCGACTGCGCGTAGTGCAGGAAGGTGATGCGACCACGGTGCGTGCGCTTCTGCAGCGACCGCAGCATGGACATGGCCGGAGTGATGCCGGAGCCGCCGGTGATGAACACGATGTGCTCAGGCATGCGGTCCGGGAGGACGAATTCGCCCTGCGCCTGTGACAGGTGGACGATCGTGCCGATCGTCGCCTGCTCGACCAGGAACTTGCTGACCTGGCCATCGGGATTGGCGCGCATCGTGATGGTGAAGCGCTCGCCCGCCTTGGAGTCGGAGCTCGAGACGGTGAACACGCGGGTGACGCGCTTGGCTCCGGGGAGGTCAACGCTGAGCTGGACGTGCTGGCCGGCTCGGTGGCCGTTCCAGGTGCTCGTCGGCTGCAGGGTGATGGTGGCGACCGGCGGGTGGCCGGGAACGTCGACTTCGCGGCGGATGTCGACAATGCGGGCGCGGACTTCGTGCGCGGCCCACATCGGGTTGACGATCTCGAGGTAGCGGTCGACGCCGTGCGGGGAGGCGAGCGCCTCGACCACGCGAGAGCGAAGCAGGGAGCCCATCGGGCTCGGGATGGTTATGCTCATCGCTTTCTCCTTTCGGTGTACGGCTGTACACCCAAAGATTGACGGGGAAATTTCCCGCGGTCAAGCGAGAATCCACGTGACGCCGAACACAGTGCACACGCGTACACAGAATGCGCAGGTCAGGCGACGCGGGTCCCGGACGATGTGGCCGCCGTCACTCGCCGCCGGCCGGTGGGTTCGGCACCTGAAATCGATGATTTGGCGTGCCGAACCCACCGCTCAGAGCGTGGTCAGTGGCCGCGGCAGAAGAGCGCGTTCCATCGACGCCCGAACGAGGGCGTGGGCCCGCGGTATCCCCGTTTGGCCAAGGCCTGGTGAACGAGCATCACGTAATGACGTGGGTTGCGCAGGATCCCGCGATGCACCTGCGTAGGCGATGCCGAGGTCGCGCATCACGGAGTACCGCCACACGTCCCGCTTGACTTGGGCCGCATCCGTGAAGTGGTGCCGCCCCTCATGCTCGATGCACAGCCGAAATTCGGGAAGCCAAAGATCTCCGATCGGGCTGTCGGGCGAATCAACTACGGGCACGTTTGTGAGCGGTTCCGGCAATCCGGCCGCCACGAGGTAAACGCGGCAATCGGTCTCAGGGACCGACGCCGAGCGCGGATTCATGAGAGGCACGCACCACCGCAACGAGTCCGCGCCCGGGCGCCAAGACTGGGTGGCTGCGAGCTCGGTCAGTTCCAGCGACGACGCTGCCGCGGTGGCCAAAAGCCGGTCGCCGATCCTGATGACGTCGAGGCGTCGCGTGGTCGCAGCATGCTGGAGGAGAGCAGCCGCGGGCGTCACGCCGATCGAATCGGTAGGTGGCATCAATTCGGTTCGGTGCAACACGATGCCGTGGTCCACTCGCGCAAGATGGAGGTCCCTCGCCACGGTGAAATGGACTGGGGCCGGGACACCAGCGTCGACACCGGTGGCCTGGATCCGAGACACGTGGCTCAAGCGCGCGTCGTCCGGCATTGCGAGACGCGCTGCCTCTCGCATCACGGCTGGGGTGACTTCAGACTCCGCCAGCACGTGGACGCCCCGGTGCACTTGGCGGAATCGCGGACCTTGAAGCATTCGACGAGTGACGCCGGACGCGAGGGCGTCCTGCGTCGTGAACGGTCCGCCCCGAAGTTCCGGGGAAATCTGCTCCATGCGACCACTTGACGCTGTTGGCGATACGCCCGCGACTTGGTCCGGGACACCTGTGGGCCGAGGCTCTACGCGTTCCACGGCTGTGGACGAAACAGCGCGGTGGGTTTGAAACCCGAAATCGACGTGTCGCGGTGCCAAAGCCACCGCTCGCGGAACGGTGCGTGCTGAACCCACCGCCCGGGTGGTCAGCCGATGAGGTCGGTGACGAGGTCGCGCAGGATGCCGAAGCCGTTCTGGGTCAGTATCGACTCGGCGTGGAACTGGATGCCGCGGAAGTGCGAGCCGGCGACGAGGTGGATGTCGCCGGACTCCGGGTCGGACTCGACCGCAAGCCCGTCCGGCAGGCCGGACGCAGGCACGCGTGCGACGAAGGTGTTGTAGAAGCCGACCGTCTCGGGCCGGCCCAACACCTGCAGGCGGCTCTGCGTCCCCTGGAACACGATGTCCTTGTAGACCAGATCGAGGCCGAGGTTGCGACTCAGGATCTGGTGCCCCAGACACACGGCGAGGAACGCCTGCTCACTCGCCAACAACGCGCCGACCGCCTGATCGAAGGCGGCGATCTTCGGTGCGTCCGTGTCGCGCGGGTCACCTGGGCCAGGCCCGAGCACGACGAGGTCATACCCGTCGAGCGCACCCGGCGTGTAGGCGTCGTGCCGGACGACGTCCGTCGTCATGCCCAGCACGCTGAAGACGTGGCTCAGCATCTTGACGAAGTCGTCCTCGCCGTCGAGGACGACCACCCGCTTGCCGACGAGTGTGGGAACCGGCGTCGCGCCGGACTGATCCGACAGCCAGAACTGACTGAGCCGCTGGTTGCGCGCACCGAGCGCGACGAGCACCTCGTCGTCCCGGGTGAAGGCATCGGCATCACCCACGGTTGCCGGAGCCCGCTCAACCAATCCGAAGGCGCTGAGGATGCCGGACGCCTTGGCCCAGGTCTCCTGCGTCTCGTAGTCGGGGTCGGAGTCGCGCACCAGCGTCGCGCCCGCGGTCACCACGAGGTTGCCGTCGAGGTCGACGTCGGCCGTGCGGATCAAGATGGGCGCGTCGGCGCGCGGGACGCCGTCGTCGTCATGCCCGATCAGCGCCGCCACGGACGCGTAGTAGCCGCGCCCTTCCGGTTCGTACTGCGCGATCAGGCGGCACGCGTTCTCGACCGGGCTGCCGGTGACCGTCGCGGCGAACATGGTGTCGCGCAGGATCTGCCGGATGTCCTCGTGCGTGCGGCCGGCCAGGAGGTACTCGGTGTGCACGAGGTGGCTCATCGGCTTCAGGTACGGGCCGAGCACGAGACCGCCCTCGTGGCAGATCTCGCACATCTGCTTGAGCTCCTCGTCGACGACCATGAAGAGCTCGTAGATCTCCTTCTCGTCGGCCAGGAACTCGAGCAGGCGGTTCTTGCGTTCAGCGGGCGTAACCAACCCGGCAAGTCGGACCGTGCCGCTGATGGGGTTCATCCGGACCTGCCCGCCCTCGACGCTGACGTGCCGCTCGGGGCTTGCGCCGATGAGGTAGCGGTCGCCGGTGAAGATGCAGAACGTCCAGTACGCGCCGCGCTCGCGCTCGAGCAGGCGGCGGAAGACGGTCAGAGCGCGATCGTGGTTCCACTCGGTAACGGTGGCGCGATACTTGCGGGCGATGACGAGATTGGCACCTTCACCCTGCCCGATCTCGTCGTCGATGACGGAGCGGACGAGCTTCGCGTAGTCGGCGTCGGACGTCTCGAACCCGCCGCGATCGGAGAACTCGACCGGCACATCTGGCAACGCCGCCAGGACGTCCTCCAGCGCGACCTCACGGCGGACGTCGGCCCGGATGACGCTGAGCGGTGTCCCGTCCTGGTGCGCGACAAACCCGCGCTCGGCCACCTGTGCGAAGGGGACGAGCACCAGTGACTCCCATCCCGGATCGCCGTTCTCCGACAGCGGGATGTCAGCGAGCGTCGGGATGTCCGAGCGCGCGCCGCCGAGAAGCGTCACCGACTCCGCGCCGCGCATGCGAATCATCGCGAACGCCTCGCTGGCGAACAGGTCGTCGAACATGGCGCTTCCTGGACGAGTTGGACACGGGTGGGGTCGAACAACTGTAGTGGCCCGGAGCGAGGGCCCTCTGCGCAGCGGCAGAGAGCTCAGGCCAGCCTGTCGCGCCAGCGGTCGGTCGTGCCGACCGTCGTCAGGCGTTGGGTCGCGCGCGTGAGGACGACGTAGAGCGTCCGCCAGCCGGACTCGGCCTCGTCGGTGATCGCGTCGGGCTCGACCACGACCACGCCGTCGAACTCCAGGCCCTTGGTGTCGATGCCGTCGAGGATGCGAAGGCGTCCGTGCTCGGCGGTCAGTTCGCGAAGCGATTCCGCGACGCGCTCCACATTGGCGCGACCGGCGACGACAGCGACCGTGCCCTCGACCGCATCGAGCAACGCGGCAACCTCGTCGGCGACCCGATCGAGCAGGTCGTCGTGCGGAACGACAACGTGCTGCGGCTCTTCACCCGTACGGCGCACGGCCTCGGCGAGGTCGGGGTTCTGGATGGCCTGCTGCGCAACGCGTGCGGCCAGATCGTAGATCTCGGCCGAGTTGCGGTAGTTGGTCGAGAGCCGGAACTGGTGCAGGGGCATGCCTTCGAGCGCCGTCGCGCGGGCGCGCGCAGACTCTGCCGGGTCCGGCCAGGACGACTGCGCGGCGTCGCCGACGATCGTCCAGCTCGCGTAGCGGCCGCGGCGAGCGAGCATCCGCCACTGCATCGGGGATAGGTCCTGCGCCTCGTCGATCAGGACGTGCGCGTAGCCGTCGTCCTCGATGCTGGTGGTCGAGCGGACACGATCCTCGCGGTCGTCTCGCTCTCGCCGTTCGAAGCTCATCATCTGCCGGGGCAGGTCGTCGTCCTGCTCCTCGTCCCGGCGCACCTCGCCGAGCAGGTAGCGCAACTCGTCGATCAGCGGCACGTCCTCGATGCTGGGCGTCTCGTCGCTCCATGACGCCTCGAGGGCCGCCAGCTCGGCGGGCGTGAACGCCCCGTTGCCGAGCTCACGGACGCGATCGCGCAGCGAAAGCCAGAGGTCGACAGCATCGACCGGTGGCCACCACGCCTCGACGAAGTCGGAGAACCGGTCATCCGAGCTGACCGTGTCGAGGAATCCGGCCTCACCCTTGTCCAGGGCGCGCTCGCCGGCCACCTTGTGCCACAGCGCCGTCGCAACGGCCGCCGGAACGCGTGAGTACGCCCGGTTGCGCTTGAGGTTCGACAGCAGGTTGCGCCGGATGGCGGCGAGCTCGCGCGCGTCGAGCGTGAGGACGTCGTCCTTGTAGAAGTAGCGGAAGTCGGTCGGCTCGCCCGGCTGGGGCGCGGACGCCAGGCGTCGCAGGATCGGGATCATCCGGTCCGAGCCCTTGGCGGCCGCGGCCACTGCCAGGTCATGACGGGCGGCGCGCACCCCGTCGACCACCTCACCCAGCGAGCGCAGCGTCACGCTCGTCTCGCCGAGGCTGGGCAGGACGCGCTCGATGTAGTTCATGAAGACCGTCGACGGCCCGACGACCAGCACGCCGCCCGACTCGAAGCGACGCCGGTCGGTGTAGAGCAGGTACGCCGCGCGGTGCAGTGCGACAACGGTCTTTCCGGTTCCCGGCCCGCCGCCGATGATGGTGGCGCCGCGGCTGGGAGCGCGGATGGCCTCGTCCTGTTCCTTCTGGATCGTGGCGACCACCGAGTGCATGGTGGAGTCGCGGGCCCGGCTCAGGCTCGCGAGCAGAGCGCCCTCGCCGACGACCACGAGGTCGTCCGGGGCGTTGTCGGCGTCGAGCAGGTCGTCCTCGATGCCGACGACCTTGTCACCGGTGCAGCGCAGCACCCGGCGGCGGACGACGCCGGCCGGATCTTGGGCGGTGGCCTGGTAGAAGACGGCGGCGGCCGGCGCACGCCAGTCGACCAGCAGGATCTCGCGTTCTTCGTCGCGGACGCCGATGCGGCCGATGTACCGCGACTCGCCGTTGACCAGGTTCAGCCGTCCGAACACCAAGCCGTCATGCGCGGCGTTCAGGGCCGAGAGCCGCCGCGAGGCCTGATAGACCATCGCATCGCGCTCGACGAGGCCACCTTCGTTGCCGACATGGCCGCGGGCGAAGCCTTCCTTGACCAGCGACTGCGCGACTTTGGCCGACGCCTCGAGCCGCGCGTAGACCACGTCGACGTACGCCTGCTCGACAGCGACTTCGTGCTGTTCGACTTCGGACGACGTCAACGGGACTCCCTGCCCACGGAATACAGAACTAGTTATTGTATTCCGCCCGGGCCCGATTCGACCAGCGCCCGAGACGTGGACTACCGGCGCGGGCTGACTGGGCCGATCTCGGGAGTCGTCACCCGGGCCGGCGTGTAGTTCGGCCGTGAGCCGACGACCTCGACGCGCAACCGGCTGCCGATGTCGGCGTCGGCGAGCGTGTACGCCCAGCCCGTCGCACCCGGGATCGGGACGCCGTTGCGCAGCCACTGGACGGTGATGGCCGGCTGGGGCGCCGGCCACGCGCCCGGGATGGCCGAGACGACGTCACCGACCATCATGGTCGGCGTTCCGCCGATCTGGGGCACGCCGGGAGCCACGGCCCCCAGAACCTGGCCCTTCTTGACGACGGGTGCCGTCGGGGCCGACATGGCTGGGACGGGCACGAAGCCCGGGCCAGCGCCCGTCACGCGCACCGTGATGGTCTTGCCGCGCTGCTTCTTGTCGATCGTGTAGGTGGCAGCCGTCGCCTTCTTGATCGCCTTGCCACTCGAGAACCACTGGTAGGTCAGCGGCACGTCGGCCGGACTCCACGCACCCGGCAGGGCGGTGAGCACCGAGCCCTCGATGGCGTCACCCTGGATCTGCGGAACGCCGGGCACGATCGTGCCGGCAGACACAGGGGCGGTGGGAAGCGACCACGCGGTCCGCGGCAGCTTGCCCGGGTAATTGCCAGTGACGACGGCGGTGACCTTCTGGCCGGCGTCCTCCCTGGTCAGGCCATAGGTGGGGCCGACGGCGCCGGGGATCGCGACACCGTTGCGCATCCAGGCAAAGGAAAGCTGGACGCCCGCCGGCCCCCAGGCGCCAGGGTCAACGGAGAGGATCTGCCCGACCAGCGGCGTGCCGGACACGGTGAGGACACCGGGCACGATCGCGTCCGCGCCCTGGAAGTGGATGAACTTGCTCGGATAGTCCCGATCGCCCTTGTACACGACGTATCGGCGGTAGCGCTTCCGCGACCAGCTGTCCTCGCTGATCACCAGCGAATCCGGCGTGACCTGCTCGACGTAGACGACGTGGCTGCGTCCCGACCACGTGCCGACGGCGCCGACCGAGGGGACCGAGTCGACGGGGACGCCGCGCTTCTTGGCTCGGCCCGCCCAGGACCCGGCGCTGCCGAGGAGGTAGCTGGGTTGAGCCACCCCGTCGCGGGTCAGGCGCCAGGCGACGTAGTTCGTGCAGTTGTGGCCCCGGTACATGCGCCAGTGCATGAGGTTCATCTCGGCCGCCCACCCTGCGTCACAGGCCGCCGTCTCGGCCACCGACTTGCCGACGCACAGGGTCGATTGAGTGGCCTCAGCCGCCGTGGGGGTCAGGGCGAGGAAACCGGATACGAGCATGCCGGCGAGCCCGAGAACAAGTCTGCGCACGGCTGCAACGTAGCGAGAAAGTCACACGAGTATCACAAGAATCAGAAAAAACATCCGCAACACGCCGAACAACAGCCCCAGAATTCCATCAGTGTCATTCCCTGATTTTGCCCGCCGTTTCAGCGAAACCGGCGTGCGGAGGCTATTTCTTGCTCAGGAAGGCCATGATCGCTTCGCGGGCCTCATCGCTGCCGAACAGCCGCGCTGACTGTGCGGCCACCTCATCGCCCAGGGCGTCGATGCGCGCGATCAGGTCGTGGTTCAGCAGCAGCTTCGTCTCGCGGTGCCCTTGGCGGTGGCCGGCGCGCAGATCGGTGATCACTCGCGCGATCTCGGCCTCCAGCTCGTCGTCGGCGACGACGCGTGTGATGAGCCCGACGCTCGCAGCCTCGGCGGCCGTGAACGTCCGTCCGGTGAGGAAGAGGTCGGCGGCCGACCGTGAGGTGAAGCGGGTGAGGAGCGACAGCGAGATCACCGACGGCGCCAGCGCGAGGCGCACCTCGGTGAGCGCGAAGGTGACCGACTCGGCAGCGATCACCATGTCTGCCGCTCCGACGATGCCGAGCCCGCCGGCGCGGACCGGCCCCTTGAGCTCGACCACGACCGGCTTCGGGAGCGTCGCGAGGAACCGTTGCAGCTGGACGATCGCCTTGACGCCCTCGTCGGCCGAGCCGGCGCCGGCGACCTCGCTGAGGTCGGCTCCAGAGCAGAAGACCCGGTCGGCCGACCGCAGCAGGATGACCTTGACGCCATCGTCGTCGGCAGCCGCCCCCAGGTGCGCGACGAGCTCGGTCAGCAACTGCCGTGACAGTGCATTGCGATTGTGCGGGCTGTCGAGCGTGATCGTCGCGACTTCGTCCGCGACCGAGAGGTGAACCAGCTCCGTCATCAGTAGCTCTTCGGCAGGCCGAGGCTGAACTGGGCGACGAAGTTGAGGACCATCTCCTCGCTCACCGGTGCGATGCGGCCGAGCCGCACGGCGGCCATCATGTCGACCAGCCGGTACTCGCGCGCGAGACCGTTTCCGCCGTGGGTCTGGATGGCTTGGTCCACCGCGCGCCACGCGACCTTGGCTGCGGAGTATTTGGCCATGTTGGCCGCCTCGCCGGCCCCCATGTGGTCGCCGGCAGCCAGCAGCGCCGCGGCCTTTTGCGTCATCAGCCGCGCCATCTCCAGTTCCATGTGGATCTCGGCCAGTGGGTGGGCAATCGCCTGGTGTGCGCCGATCGGGGTGTCCTTGAAGACCTTGCGCTCCTTGGCGTAGCTGACCGCCGCCTCAAGCGCGACGCGTGCCGACCCCAACGACATTGCGGCACCCATGATGCGCTCGGGGATGAGGCCGGCGAACAGTTGCGCGATGGCCGCGTCCTCGCTGCCGACCAGGTTGTCAGCTCCGAGCAGGATGTCGTCGAAGAACAGCGTGTACTGCTTTTCCGGGATGACGAGGCCCATGTCGATCTCACTTTTGACCAGGCCCTCGGCGTCGGTCGGCACCATGAACAGGGCTGGCTTGAGGTTGCCGCTCTTGGCATCCTCGGTGCGGGCGACGACGAGGATGAAGTCGGCCTCATCGACGCCGGAGATGAACGTCTTGTTGCCGGTCAAGCGCCAGCCGCCGTTCTCCGTCCGGTAGGCGGTGGTGACGATCTTGTGCGAGTTCGATCCGGCGTCAGCCTCCGTGATCGCGAACGCATACTTGGCCGTCCCGTCGGCCACTCCGGGTAACCAGCGTTGCTTCTGCTCGGCCGTCCCGAACTCGGCGATGATGGTGCCGACGATCGCCGGCGACACCACCGTCATCAGCAGGGGAGCACCAGCAGCGGCCATCTCCTCACCGACGGCGGCGAGATCGCCCAATTCGCCGCCGCCCCCGCCGAACTCCTCCGGAATGTTGACGCCCAGGAAGCCCTGCTTGGCCGCAGCGTCCCAAAGTTCAGGCGTCCTGCGCCCCTCGCGGGCGGCTGCCAGGAAGTAATCCGGCCCGAACTCGTTGCGAGTGAAGTCAAAAACCGCTTTGCGCAGCGCCTGGCGCTCTTCGGACTCGGTGAAGTTGTTGGTCATTCCTGGTCTCCTGATTCGGGGGATTCGGGGGTCTCGATCACCGCAAGTACGGCGCCGGACTCGACTTGCTCGCCGACGCTCACGTCGAGCTCGGCGACGACGCCGTCAGCGGGCGCCACGATGGTGTGCTGCATCTTCATGGCCTCCAGCACGACGACGACGTCGCCCTTGCTGACGGCTTGACCGACCTCGACCGCAACCTGCGTGACGGCCGCCGGCATCGGGGCGAGGAGCGAGCCCTCAGCAACGACGTCGGCCGGGTCGACAAACCGCGGCACGGGGACGAACGAGCGCGAGCCGTCCGGCCCGTCGACGTCGACCGATCCCGCCGCGACGCTGACCTCGAAGGTCGACCGCACGCCATCCCGCTCGATGACAACGCGATTCGGCTCCGCTTCAACCACGGTGACGCCGGGGATGACGAACACGCCGTCGCTGCCGGTGGAGTAGCTGACGACCAACGGCTCGTCCGTCCTGGAGAAGTAGGAGCGGGTCCGCGGGAAGTTCGGCACGTTGCGGAATCCTGTTGGGATCCGCGAGAGCACCGGCGACGTCCGCGCGGCGGTGACCGCTTCGGCGACAGCGGCGGCGATGACGTAATTCTCGTCGTCCTCCGAGCCGGCCCCGCGGTTGGTCCACTCGTCAAGCCGCTGGTTCAGCAGTCCGGTGTGCACCAGGCCGGCAGCGAACTCGTCGTCGCGCAGGATCGTCCGCAGGAGCTCCCGGTTCGTTGTCAGGCCGTGGATCCTCGCCGTGCGGAGCGCCCCGTCGAGGGTGCGGATCGCGGCTGTGCGGTCAGCGCCATAGGCGATCACCTTGGCGATCATTGCGTCGTAGTGGATGCCCACCTCGGAGCCCGTCTCGACCGCCGAGTCGATGCGAACATTCGGACCGTCCGCAAATTCGAACGCGCGCAGGACGCCCGTCTGCGGCGCCCAATCGTCGGCTGGGTCTTCCGCATAGAGGCGCACCTCAATGGCGTGACCAATTGGTCCCTCGGGTTCGGCGTCGTCGAGAGCGTTGCCCTCAGCCACACCGAGCTGCAGCTCGACGAGGTCGACCCCGAACACCTCTTCAGTCACCGGGTGCTCAACCTGGAGCCGGGTGTTCATCTCCAGGAAGAAGACCTTGTCTCCATCGACCATGAACTCGACCGTGCCGGCGCCGACGTAATCAACCGCCTTGGCCGCCGCGCGGGCCGCGTCATGCAGCGTCGTGCGGGCCACGTCGGAAAGGTTGGGCGCGGGCGCCTCCTCGACCACCTTCTGGTGGCGACGCTGGATGGAGCAGTCGCGGTCGCCGAGGATCCAGACCGTGCCGTGCTCGTCGGCGAGCACCTGCACCTCGACGTGGCGAGCGGTGGCGAGGTACGGCTCGACGAAGACCGTGCCGTCGCCGAACGCCGACGCAGCCTCGGCCGAGGCCTTGTCCATCTCGGACGTCAGCGCATCGAGGCTCTCGACTACGCGCATCCCGCGGCCGCCACCGCCGGCCGACGCCTTGACGAGCAGCGGCAGGTCGGCGTCAGTCGCCGACGCCGGATCGATCTCGAGGATCGGCACGCCGGCGTCCTTCATCAGCTTCTTGGACTCGATCTTCGAGCCCATGGCCGTGATGGTGTCGGGGCGTGGGCCGATCCAGATGAGGCCAGCGTCCATCACCAGCTGAGCGAACGCGGCATTCTCCGACAGGAACCCGTAGCCGGGATGGATGGCGTCGGCGCCGGCCCGTTTGGCGGCCTCGATGATCAGGTCTCCACGCAGGTACGACTCGGCCGGGGCATTCCCCGGAAGATGGACCGCCCGGTCGGCTTCGGCGACGAAGGGCGCGTGCGCATCCGCGTCGGAGTGAACGGCGACGGTAACGATGCCGAGCTCGCGACAGGTTCGGAAGACCCGGCGCGCGATCTCACCACGGTTGGCGACGAGGACAGAACGAATGGTGGTCATAGCCTGAAAACTCCGTAACCCTTGGCACCCTCAATGGGCTTGTTGGCGATGACTGACAGGCAGATGGCGAGGATGGCACGGGTGTCGCGTGGGTCGATGACGCCGTCGTCGTACATCATCCCGGTCATGAAGTAGGCGGTTCCCTGCTCCTCGGCCACGCCGACGATGAAGTCCTTGATGCCCTGGAGCTCCTCCTCGTTCACCTCGGCACCGCGCCTGGCCGCGCCTTCACGCGTGACGATGTCCATGACGCCGGCGAGTTGCTCCGAGCCCATGACCGCCGTCCGCGAACCCGCCCAACCGAACATGAAGACCGGGTCGTAGCCGCGGCCGCTCATCGCGTAGGCGCCCGCGCCGTACGAGGCGGCCATGTTGATCGTCAGGTGCGGCACCGAGGAGTTGGACACCGCGTTGATCATCTGGGCGCCGTGCTTGATGATCCCCTTCTGCTCGTACTCCGCGCCGACCATGAACCCGGTGGTGTTCTGCAGGAACAGCAAGGGAGTGTCGACCTGGTTCGCCAGCTGGATGAACTGCGCGGCCTTCTGGGCTTCTTCGCTGAAGATCACGCCTTGCGCGTTGGCCACAATCCCGATCGGGTAGCCGTGCAGCTCGGCGAATCCCGTGACCAGGGATGTCCCGTACAGCGGCTTGAACTCGTCGAACTCGCTGCCGTCGACGATGCGCTTGATCACCTCGCGCGGATCGAACGGGATCTTGATGTCATTGGGGACGATGCCCAGCAGCTCCTCGGCGTCGAACAACGGCTCCCTGAAGTCCGGCGTCCGCGGGCCGGCGCCCTTCTTGCGCCAGTTGAGCCGGCGCACGCATTGGCGGGCGAGGCGGATCGCGTCGTGCTCGTCCTCGGCCAGGAAGTCGGCAAGGCCCGAGGTTCGCGCGTGCATCTCGGCGCCACCCAGCGTCTCGTCGTCCGCCACCTCACCGGTGGCCATCTTCACCAGCGGTGGTCCGGCGAGGAACACCTTCGCGTTGCCCTTGACGAAGATCGTGTAGTCCGTCATCGCCGTCATGTACGCGCCACCCGCTGTCGCGTTGCCGAACACCACCGACACGATCGGCTGCTTGCCTGCCGACGACTTGGTCAGGTCACGGAATGACTTTCCGCCCGGGACGAACAGGTCCTTCTGGTTCGGCAGGTCGGCGCCGGCAGACTCCACGAGGCTCACGGTTGGCAGGCCGATCCATTCGCCCAGTTCCGATGCGCGGAAGCTCTTCTTGAGCGACCACGGGTTCATCGCGCCAGCCTTGACCGTCGGGTCGGTCGCGATGATCAGCACCTCGGTGCCCTCGACGACCCCGATGCCGAAGACGATCGAGCCCCCTGAGGTGTGCTCGGGACTGTGCCAGCCGGCCAGCGTGCAGAGTTCGAGGAAGGGCGTGTCCAGATCGAGGAGCAGCTCGATGCGCTCGCGGGCGGTGAGCTTTCCGCGGGCATGGTGCCGCTCGACGTACTTCTCGCCACCGCCGTTGACCGGGACCTTGAGCTGTTCGCGCAGGTCCTCGACCTTGGCGAGCATGGCCGCACGCCACTCCTGGTACGTCGCCGACGTGGTGTCAATCGCTGTCTTGGTCATGGTCAGTACCCCAACAACTTGGAAGCTAGGTCGGTCAGGACTTCGGTGGCACCGCCGCCGATGCCGAGGATGCGCATGTCCCGGAAGTGCCGGTCGACCTCGGACTCGCGCATGTATCCCATGCCGCCGTGGATCTGGACGGCCTCGTTGGCAACCCATTCGACGGTCTCGACGGCCGTGTTCTTGGCGAGCTCCGCGTCGAGGATGAGCGACATGTCGGTCTTCTCGGTCTCCAGGGCGCGCTCGACGGCCAGCCGGGTGACCTTGCGGGCCGCGTCCGTCCGCCGGTGCATGTCGACCAGCTTGTGCCGGATGACCTGCCGGGTGATGAGCGGACGCCCGAAGGTCTCGCGCTGCCGTGCGTACTCCACTGACAGGTCGAGGCACCGCTGTGCCGTCGCGTATGCCTGGACGGCGAGGCTCAGCCGCTCGGTCACGAACTGCTGCATCACGTAGTAGAAGCCCTGGTTCTCCTCGCCGACGAGGTTCTCGGCGGGCACGCGGACGTTGTCGTAGGCGAGCTCGGCGGTGTCGGAGCACCACCAGCCCATCTTCTTGAGCGACTTCGAGACGGTGAAGCCCGGCGTGCCCTTGTCGACGACGATCAGGCTCAATCCACTGTGCCCGTCCTCGCCGGTGCGGACCACCGTGGTGACGAAGTCGGCCCGCACGCCAGACGTGATGAACATCTTCGCGCCGTTGATGACGTAGTCGTCGCCGTCCCGAACCGCTCGCGTGCGGATGTTGGCGACGTCGGAGCCCGTCCCCGGTTCGGTGATGCCCAGCGAGCCGATCTTCTCGCCGGCCAGCGTCGGCCGGACGTAGCGATCGATGAGGTCGGCCGAGCCGTTCTCGACGATGTGCGGGATCGCGATGCCGTGGGTGAAAAGGCTGGCCATGACGCCGCCGGAGCCGCCAGCCTCCAGCATCGCCTCGGCCGCGACCGTCACGTCGACCAGGTCGCCGCCCGAGCCGCCCACTTCCTCGGGGAAGCCCAGGCCGAGGTAACCGGCCTTCGCCGTGATCTGGTGCAGCTCCCGCGGGAGCATGCCGTCCTCCTCCCACTGCGGGAGGTTGGGCACGATCTCCTTCTTCGTCAGCGCTGCGACGCTGTCGCGCAGCGCCTTGCGTTCCGGCGTTTCCCAGATCGACGTCATGAGAGGGACTCCCCCTTGAGAAATTGCACCGGGATGTCGACGTACCGCGCGCGCAGCCATTCGCCGAGTGCCTTCGCCTGGGGATCGAGGCGCGCCGAGGCCGCCACGCCCTGCCCGAGGATGCCGCGGACGAGGATGTTGAGCCCACCGAGATTCGGCAGCGGATAGACCTCGACGCCCAAGTCAGCGGTCTCGGGCAGCAGTTCCCTGATCCGTTGCGGTGTGAGCAGGTCGATCAGCCAGGCCACCGCGGCATCGCGGTTGGGCGCGTCGGCCGGGATCCAGACGCCGATGTTCGCGTCGCCACCCTTGTCGCCGGAGCGCGCATAGGCGAGCTCGCCGAGGGGACGCCGTTCGGTCGCTTCGCCGGCTGCGCCGGCTCCCGGCCCTGCGGGCCTAGCGGCCGAGTACGGCTCAGGCTTTTCCACGGTGTTCGACGGCGGCGGGATGTCGATGCGCGTCCCGTCCGCGAGGACGACGACGTGCGGGACATCAGCCTGCGGGACGTAACCCGGCTTGTAGAATCCGAAGGCCCGGCCCGGTTGCGGCGGGCTGCTGCTCGCGGTGAAGCCGGGCAACGACGCCAGCGCCAGCTCGACGACGATGTTACTGAAGTCGCGGCCGACCGGCTCCGGCGACATCGACTCGGCGTGCACCCGGAGGATGGACGATCCCGCTTCCTGCGATGCCGGGTCGGCAACGTCGGACCGGTTGAAGGTCCACTCGAGCTTCGGGAGCTCCAGCCCGCGGTCGGCCTTGGCCTGCAGCGCCTGCTCCACCTGCATGCGCAGCAACGCCACCTTCTCGTCCTGGTCGAGTCCGGTGATGAGCAACTCGGCGTCGTTGCGGAATCCGCCGAAGAAGTTGAGGCACACCTTCGTCGTCGCCGGCGGCGGCGAGCCCTTCACGCCGAAGACGCGGACCCGATCGGCGCCTTCCTGCGCCAGGTGAATCGTGGAGAAGTGCGTCGTGACGTCGGGGTTGAGGTACTGCTCGCCCTGGATCTCGTAGACCAGCTGGGCGGTAACGGTGTCGACGGTGACGGCTCCGCCCGTGCCCTCCTGCTTCGTGACGACGAACGAGCCATCGGCGCCGATCTCGGCGAGCGGGAAGCCGAGCGGACGGTCGAACTGGCCGTTGGCGACCAGCTCCTTGAAGCCGGCGAAGTTGCCGCCGCACGCCTGCGTGCCGCACTCGATGATGTGGCCGGCGACCACGGCTCCAGCCAGCGCGTCGAAGTCCTCCCGACCCCATCTGTGGTGCGCGATGGCCGGTCCGATGACGACGGATGCGTCGGTGACGCGTCCCGTCACGACGATGTCGGCGCCGGCGTTCAGCGCCTCGGCGATGCCGAACGCACCCAGATAGGCGTTCGCGGTCATCGCGCCCTGCCAGCCGAGTTCCTCGGCCCGCGCCCGCAGGTCGTCGCCCTCGACGTAGGCGATGCTGACGTCGAGACCCTGTTCGGCAGCGATCTCCTTGAGCTTGTCGGCGAGCGCCGGGGTGTTGAGGCCGCCGGCGTTGGCGACGATCTTGACGCCCTTCTCCTTGGCGATCGCCATGCATTCGCTGAGCTGCTTCACGAACGTCTTGGCGTAGCCGAGCGAGGCGTCCTTCATGACGTCGCGGCCAAGGATGAGCATCGTCAGCTCGGCGAGGTAGTCGCCAGTCAGGTAGTCGAGCTCGCCGCCGTCGAGCATCTCCCGCATGGCCGATAGCCGGTCACCATAGAAGCCGGAGCAATTGCCGATGCGTACGGAAGTCATGATGCGGTCGGCCTTTCTGCGACGGCCTTTGGTTCGTTGCCCGGCATGCCGGCGAAGGCCTGGACGACGTCCAGGAACTTGTCCGCCGCGGCTCCCTCGGCGTGGACGTCGACGTCCTCGCGCTGCCGCCGTCGCGTCGCCAGCAGGGCGAAGTCATAGCCGTTGCCCGTCACGCGGTTCTCGGCGTCCTCACCACCCCACGTCCAGAGATCGCCGCTCGGCGCCGTCAGCTCCACCCGGATGTCATCGCCCGGGTCCTGTTCCCCATGCATCGCATACGCGTTGGCCCGCGCGCGGACGCCGATGTGGCACACGTGCTTGCACCGGTCGTTCTGCGGATAGGTGCGGCCGAGTCCTTCGGCGACGTCGTGCCCATGACCCCAGGTCTCCATGAACCGCGCCGTCACCATGGACGTCGGGCTCATCGGCGGACCAAACCACGGGATCTTCTCGCCAGCCGGCACGGCACGGAGCGCGGCAGCCAGCTCGGCGCGACCCTTCTGCCAGCGCGCCAGCTGCTCGTCCGGCGGAAGCTTCGACCACTCCTCAGTCTCGGCGTCGATGAAGCCGAAGGGATCGTTCAGGGCGAGCGCGATGAGCGCCTCGAAAGCCTCGCCGCCGTGGATGGCCGTCAGCGACGCCTGGTCGGTCCACGCCAAGTGCGCGATCTGGTGGCTGACGGTCCAGCCCTCGGGCGTCGTCACCGTCGTCCAGTCGACCGCGTCCAGCGGCGTCACCCAGGACTCGAGCTGCTCCGTCTCGGCCGTGAGGTCGGCCAGGACACCTTCCAGTACGTCCGACATCAGTCGATCTCCAGTTCCCGCTCGAGCACATCGGCCCAAGCATCGAGAATTCGGGCGCGACGACGACTGTCGTCGCTGAGCGAGGCGGCGAGGCCCAGCCCACGCAGCAGGTCGAGGGTGGCCTGGACGAGCGCCCGGTTGTTGCCGCGCGACTCGTCGATGTTGAGGATCTCCACGGCGTGCGCGTGCGTCTCACGTCCGACGGCGCGCTCCAGCGGCGCGACCTCCTTGAGCAGGTCGGCGTCCGACCGCGCGGCCACCCAGAGCTCCAAAGCGGCGAAGAAGACCGGGGACGTGAACTGCGTCGAGACCAGCTCGAGCGCGGCGCGAACTCGTCCCTTCTTCGGCAGGTTGCCGAGCACGGCGTGCAACTCCTCGCGCCGCCGGTCCATGAGGTGCCCGACGGCAGAGACGACGAGGTCCTGCTTCGTCGGGAAGTGGTGCAGCTGAGCGCCGCGCGATACCCCGGCTCGCTCCGAGACGATCGTGGTCGTCGTGCCGGCCCAGCCGAGCTCGACCAGGCAGTCGACCGTGGCCTCCATGAGACGGAGCCGCGTCGCAGCGGTGCGCTCCGCCTGCGGCGTGCGCGTGACGATGCCTACATCGCTGCTCACAGCCCCTGAGCATGCCCCGAATTAAACAAACAGTCAAGCCTGCTTGTTTGTGTCACGCCGCTCCGGCTGCGGCCGCCGCGCCCACGATCCCGGCGTTGTTGACCAGCACGGCAGGACGCAGTGGGGTTCGTGTCTGCAGGTGCGGCAGCCAGTTCTCCGGCTTCTTGGCCAAGCCGCCACCGATGATGAGAAGGTCTGGCCACAGCAGATTCTCCAAGTGCTGCAGGTAGCGCGAGGCCATGGATCCCCACGCCTCCCAGCTCAGTTGCGCATCCTCGCGGGCGCGGGCGCTCGTCGTCGATTCGGCCTCCGCCGCGTCGAGCTCGAGGTGACCCAACTCCGCGTTGGGGATGAGCTTCCCGTCGTGGATGAGTCCGACGCCGATGCCGGTGCCGAAGGTCACCGTGATGACCAGGCCGGACTGCCCGCGGGCGGCACCGTGGGCGTACTCGGCCATCGCCTGCGCGTCCGCGTCGTTGACGAAGGCGGCTGCCGTGGGAACGACGTCGCGGAACAGCTCAGGCAAGGACGTGTCGATCCACGCCGGATCGATGTTGGCTGCCGTTCGTACGACGCCATGCTGGATGACTCCCGGCAACGCAATGCCGACGCGTCCCGCCGAACCCAGCTGCGCGATCAACGCAGCAACGGCGTCCCGCACGGCAGCCGGCGTGGCCGGTTGGGGCGTCGCGATGCGCAGGCGCTCGGACTCCAGCGCACCCGTCTCAAGGTCCACGACGGCGCCCTTGATGCCGGTCCCGCCGACGTCGACGCCCACCGCATCACTCACGACTGCAAGGTACCGCCGGTCAGCGGGTCAGCCGGCTTGGAAGGACCAGCGCTTCCGGCTGTCGGGACCGAATCCAGTCAGCTCGACGTCGATGATCTCTTCCTCTTCGTCGATGTCGACGTCGGCTTCGTCGTCGCTGACGAGCTCGCCGATCACGGTCTCTTCGTGCGACTGCGGATCGACCAGCGTCTCCGTCGACTCGCCAACGGCGCGTCGGGCGAACTCGGCCGCCATGAGCAAGGCCTGCCGGCTCTCCGGCATGGCGTCGGTGAGCACCGGGAACGCGTGCACCATGCCGCGCCAGAGGTGGATCTCGACGTCGACGTCACGGTCGGCCAGCTGGAGGGCCATCGCCTCGACCTCGGGACGGAGGATCTCGTCCTCGGCCGCCACGAAGAAGGCCGGCGACGAGATGTAGGCCGATGCCAGCAGCGGCGAGGCGTAGCCCTCGATCGTCGCGTGGGCTGGCAGCCACCGCTCACGGATGGTGGCGATGCGATGACGCGGCAGGTATGCGTCGCGGAACGCGGTGACCTTCGTGATCGCCTTGTCGTCGCGATCGGGGTCGAGGCTGAGCAACGGTGAGAACGTCAGCAGCGCGGCCGGTGGCGTCAGTCCACGTCGGGTGGCGAGCTCGGCCACCTTGAAGGTCAGGTACCCGCCGGCGGAGTCGCCCGCGACGACGATCTTGTCCGGCTCGGCGACCGTCTCCAGGAGGCCTTCGTAGGCGGCGATCGCCTCCTGAACCGAATCGGCGACGTTGCCCTCCGGCAACTGGACGTATTCGACCGAGACCACGGACGCGCCGGTGTACAGCGCCAGTCGCTCACAGAGGCGGCGGTGCGTGTCGATGCTGCCGGCGAAGAAGCCGCCGCCGTGGAAGTACAGGACGGTCATGTCGCTCGACGGCCCGTAGCGGTGCGTCATCGACTCGACCGTCACGCCGTTCAGCTCGTACCGGTAGGGCTCGACGTACCGCGAGCGCGGTCCCCGCGCCGAGACGCGACGGTCGGCGGTGCGCAGCGCGCGGATCGTGGTGTCGGACAGCGGCATCCAGTGCATGAGCGGCTTGAAGAAGAGCCGGGCGCCGCGCTGGACGACGCGGGCGCGCAGGCTGAACTTCTCGTGCACGATCGCGTGCTCGTACACGACCCGCATGGGGGTCGACTGCTTGCGAGCGATGCGCAATTTGCGCACGGCGTCGCGTGCCTGCGGCAACGCCTTGCTGGCTGGCCCTGGCAGCGGCGGCAGCTTGGACCGGACGAGCCGGAAGCCCGGTACGGCCGGCAGCGAGATCCGCGGGACGGGTACGCGCAGCATGCCGAGTCGAAAGAACCGGCCCCGGGCAGACTCCGAGATGTGTCGCCACCGCGACCAGAGGGACATCCCCGCAACCTAACCCTGTCGAGGCGCGCGAGCAAGCGTCGTCCACCACGTTTTCGCAGGTCAGCCCTAGTATTTGCGGACGTGCCAAGGGCAAATGTGACGCATCAGTCAGCCCGATTCATGCCGGGCAGGCGTCAATCTGCGGCGAAAGCGGCCTCGACCGCGACGCGGATGACGACCGGGGCGGGCGTCAGCCGGAGCCCATCGTTGCCCTCACCGCCGGCCATCCGCGAAGCCAACGCGTAGGGCACAGCCCCGCCGCCGGAGGGGCTCAACAAACCCGGGTCAGCGACGCGTATCGGAGTGACGCGTCCGCGCCGCACGGCCTCGGCATAGGCCTGCGCTTTCTCGGCCGCGTCGTCGACCGCCGCCCGCCGGAGCTCCGCGGTGCGCCAGCGTCGGTTCTTCTCCAGCAGGTCCCACGTGACGCCGGCGACCTCGACTCCGTCGCGGCCCGACCAGTGGTCGAGGAACCCGCTCAGCCGCTCGAAGTCGACGAACTCGGCGGACAGGCCGATGCGCGCAACGTGCATCAGGCCACCGCGTCTGCCGTCGCCGAGCCACGGGCGATGGGTCGACATTGCGACATCGTCACTGGACCACGTCGCGACTGCTCCGCGGTCGACGAGTTCGGCGAGCTGCCCCGCGATGGCCTTCTGCAGCGCGACGGCATGGTCGTACATCTGGTCCTTCGCGGCGCCTTCGAACACAGCCGCCAGCAGGACCACGGCACGCTCCGCGGCATAGCGTCCCTCGGCCTCGCCGCGCACCGAGATCTCAACGACCATGGCGCCACTTTACGATCCCGCCAAGGTTGACGGACTGATTTCACATTCAACTAACGGAATGTTTGAGCGTCGGAAGCGTTTTACCCAACCGTGAAGAACATCGGATTCCTCTCCTTCGGCCATTGGTCCGCGACGCCGGGCTCGGTCGCCCGCACCGCGTCCGACGTCCTGCTGCAGTCCATCGACCTGGCGGTTGCCGCCGAGGAGGTGGGGGCGGACGGCGCCTACTTCCGTGTGCATCACTTCGCCCGGCAGCTCGCATCGCCGTTTCCGCTGCTGGCCGCCATCGGCGCCAAGACGTCACGGATCGAGATCGGCACCGGCGTCATCGACATGCGTTACGAGAACCCGCTGTACATGGCCGAGGATGCGGGCGCTGCCGACCTCATCTCCGGAGGACGGCTGCAGCTGGGTATCAGCCGCGGGTCACCGGAGCAGGTGATCGACGGCTGGCGCCACTTCGGCTTCGAGCCGGGCGAAGGCCAGACCGACGCCGACATGGGCCGGCGGCACGCCGAGGTCCTCCTCGAGATCCTGAAGGGCGAAGGCTTCGCCCAGCCCAACCCGCGGCCGATGTTCGCGAACCCGCCGGGGCTCTTGCGGGTCGAGCCGCACTCACCGGGCCTGCGCGACCGCATCTGGTGGGGCGCCGGGTCCGACGCGACCGCCGAGTGGGCCGCCGACTTGGGCGTCAACCTGATGAGCTCGACGCTCAAGGCGGACGAGACCGGCGAACCGTTCCACGTCCAGCAACGCAAGCAGATCGACAAGTTCCGCAACCGGTGGGCGGAGGCCGGCTGGGAGCGCGGGCCCAGGATCTCGGTCAGCCGCAGCATCTTCCCGATCGTCAGCGACCTCGACCGCGCCTACTTCGGCGGGGACGGTGAGTCGTCTGACCAGGTGGGGCACATCGACAACTTCCGCGCCGTCTTCGGCCGGTCGTACGCCGCCGAACCCGAGCAGCTGATCGAGCAGCTCCGCGCGGACGAGGCCATCGCCGCGGCCGACACGCTCCTGTTGACGGTGCCCAACCAGTTGGGCGTCGACTACAACGCGCACCTGCTGGAAAGCATCGTCAAGCACGTCGCGCCCGAGCTCGGCTGGCGGTGACGACCTACTGCGCCGGCGACGCTGACGCGCTCGGAGCCGGCGACGCGCTCGGAGCCGGCGTCGCGCTCGGAGCCGGCGTGGTTTGCTGACCGTCGCCGGCCTTGGGCGGCATGAGGACCGAATCGATCAGGTAGATCGTGCCGTTGGCCGTGTGCAGGCCTCCGCACACGACGTTGGCCTGATCCGCGATCCGGATGCGCTCGCGCTCGGTCCGGACGGTCAGCTTCTGGCCGCCCCGGGTTTGAAGCTCGCCGTTCAAATCTTTCGCGCTCCGCTGCCCGACCACGAGGTGGAACATCAGCAGGTCGGTCAGTGCCTCGGCGCTCTTGGGCTCGGCGAGCGTGCGCGCCCAGTCCGCAGGAACCTTCGCCTTGAAGGCCGCGTCCGTCGGGGCGAAGACAGTGAACTCGCCGGCGTCCAGCTCGTCGGAAAGGTTGACCTTGTCGTTCAGCTTGCCGCTGATGGCGGCGGCGAACTGCTTCAGCGCCGGGTTGTCCTCGATGGCCTCCGCGACGGGCTTGTCGGCCATGTCGGCCACCGAACCCGGGCCAGTCGCGTACTTCTTGCCGTAGGCAGCGCAACCGGGGCCGACCAGCTTCTGGACGACCTCGGCCGACGGCGGGACCGTCGACTCGATGGGTGGCTGTGGCTTGCTGGCCGGCTCACACCCCGCGATCACGGATGCGACGAGCACGGAAAGGACGAACGCAACGGTGCGGGCGGGAGTCGTCCGGGAGCTTGGGAACCTCATACCCGTCATTGTGGCCGACGCCGCGAGGCTGGCAACTGACCCTTGTCACATTGGTCGTCGATACCCCACGATGTCGCGATACGCCCGGCGCACTCCCCCCGAGCGCCGGACTGGAGGTTCAGATGACGGCCACGACGCTTCCCGAGGGCGCCAACGAGGAGCAGGTCGTCGGCGACGGCCGCGATCCGAACAACTACAACAGCAACGGCAAGCTCAAGGGCGAGGTCTACGACCGCGAGATCGAGCTCCTCCACAACGAGCTGGTCAAACTGCAGTACTGGATCGCCGAGACCGGCGAACGGGTCGCCGTCATCTTCGAAGGACGGGGCTCGGCCGGCAAGGGCGGCGTCATCAAGCGCATCACCGAGCGCACGAGTCCGCGCACGGTCCGAGTGGTCGCGCTGCCGAAGCCCACCGAGCGCGAGCGGACCCAGTGGTACTTCCAGCGTTACATCGCGCATCTCCCGGCCGCCGGCGAGATGTGCCTGTTCGACCGCAGCTGGTACAACCGCTCGAATGTCGAATGGGTCATGGACTTCTGCTCCGAGGAGGACCACCAAGAGTTCCTGCGGTCGGCACCGGAGTTCGAGCGGATGCTCGTCCGGTCCGGCATCAAGGTCATCAAGTACTGGTTCAGCGTCTCGTACGAAGAGCAGTCCGCCCGGTTCGCGGCGCGCAACGCTGAGCCGCTGAAACGGTGGAAGCTGTCCGACATGGACCTCGCCGAGCACGAGCTCTACGTCAAGTACTCGATGGCCAAGGACACGACGTTCGAGTACACCGACATCAAGCAGGCGCCCTGGTACGTGGTTCCGTCGGACGACAAGAAGGCCGCTCGCCTGAACTGCATCAGCCACCTGCTGAGCCAGTTCGACTACACCGACGTCACGCCGCCAGAAGTCGAGATCCCATCGATGGCGAAGATCGAGTACATCCGGCCACCGATGCACGAGCAGACCTTCGTGCCGCTCAACTTCTGAGGAATGACGTGACCATCGACATCGAAGACGTCCAGTCGACCCGGAGCGAGAAGTTCCTCGCCATCATCCTGACCTCGTTCCTGTTGATGGGCAGCGTCTGGATCTATGTCAAAGCCGACGTCTGGGTGCCGGGCGGCATGAACTCGGCGCCGAGCGTTGCGCAGCAGCACGCGATGGATCGCTCAGCGGAGGCGCGCCAGGCGGCGGAGAAGGCTGCGGGCGCGCGTGAGACCGCCGCGTCCGACCTGGATCTGGCGAAGAACGACTTCGACATCGCCGCGGCCAAGGGCGGGTCGACGGACGCGGCCGAGCGCCGGTACCGCGCCGCGGCCGACCGCTTCGCGCAGGCCGAGCACCGCGCGGCGGACGCGGCTGACCGGGCGAGCGACGCACAGGCCCAGATGGAGGCTTACGATCACGCCCGCCAACGCCAGAGTCATGCACGCCACGACTGGATGGTCGCCGGGGTGCGGCTGGCCTTCATCGTCACGTGGCTGCTCGCGTCGCTGCGCATCGTTCGCCGCCTGCGGGAACGCAGCTCGCGGTTCCAGCCGCTCGGGTTCGCCGCCGTCGCCACCGGCGTGATCACCGCCGTGGTCTACGCGACGGACTACATCACGGACTTCATCGACCCGCTCGAGCTCGGTCCGATTGTCCTGTCCGGCATCGGCACGCTCGCCACGATGGGCGCGTTCGTCGGGCTCCAGGAGTGGCTCGAGCGACGCCTCCCGGGCAAGCGCGTCCGCAACGGCGAGTGTCCCTACTGCGCCCATCCCATTCGCGGCGGAGCCGATGCCGGTCCGTACTGCGAGGGGTGCGGCAATCAGGTCATCGAGCCGTGCGGCGCGTGCGGGACGCCGCGTCGCGTGGGCTCACCCCACTGCCCGGCCTGCGGGCACGACTGAAGACCCGGAACGCAACCAAGGGCACGGCACCCCACCAGCTAACCGGTGGAGCGCCGTGTGTGCTCTACGAGCGATCCGGCTCTGCCGGTCGCGTGCACAAGAGCAGGCTTGCTTGGGCGGCGCGGATCGCTCCCGGAGGGAGCGACCGTCCGCACCCTAAATGAACCGTTCGCCGTTCTTGGCCTTCTCCAGCAGGAGGGCCGGCGGGTTGAAGCGGTCGCCGTACTTGGCGGCGAGCTCCTCGGCCCGCTTGACGAAGGCCGACGGGCCGATCTCGCCGTCGGCGCCTTCCCAGCCGTTGATGGCCTGGATGGCGCCACCGAGCTGGGCCGGGAAGCCGATGCCGAAGATCGAGCCGATGTTGGCGTCGGGGACGGTGCGCAGGACGCCTTCGGCAAGGCAGTTCACGGTGTCGAGCGACATCGAGAAGATCAGGCGATCCTCCAGGTCCTGCAGGGGCGGCTGCTCGTCGGCAACCGGGAATGCCTCGACGAGACCGGACCACAGGCCGGCACGCTTGCCGTCGACGTAGTCGTAGAAGCCCTTGCCCTCGAGCTTGCCGGGACGGTCGAGCTCGAGCATCTTGTCGACGACATCGTCGGCTGGCTCCGGCGTCCAGGTGCCACCGGCGGCCTCGATGCCCTCCTTGAAGGACACCGAGATCTTCTTCATCAGCTTGAGGTTGAGCTCGTCACTGATCTGCAAGACGCCGGTCGGGAAGCCCGCCCTCGTCGCGGCACGATCGATGGCGACCGGGTTCACGCCCTCGGCGAGCATCCGCTGGCCCTCGTTGATGAAGCGACCGATGACGCGGCTGGTGAAGAAGCCGCGGCTGTCGTTGACGATGATCGGGATCTTCTTGATCTGCTGCACGTAGTCGAGCGCGTGCGCGATCGTCGTGTCGTTCGTCTTCTCGCCGGCGATGATCTCGACGAGCATCATCTTGTCGACCGGGCTGAAGAAGTGGATGCCGATGAAGTCGTCGGGACGGCTGACGCCCTCCGCCAGACCCGTGATCGGCAGGGTCGACGTGTTGGAGCCGAGCAGCGCGTCCGGCAGAACCTTGGGCTCGAGCTCGGCGAACACCGAGTGCTTGAGCTCCTGGTTCTCGAACACGGCCTCGACGACGATGTCGACGCCCTGCAGGTCGTCGTAGTTGTCGGTCGCGGTGATGCGGCCGAGGAACTCGTCGATCTTCTCCTGCGTGGTGCGGCCCTTCTCCAGCTGCTTGGCCAACAGGTTGGCGCTGTAGCTCTTGCCCTTGTCGGCGGCTTCCTGGCTGACGTCCTTGAGGACGACCTCCATGCCGGCCTTCGCCGAGACGTACGCGATGCCGGCGCCCATCATGCCGGCGCCGATGACGCCGACCTTCTTGAACGCGGCCTTCTCGATGCCGTCCGGACGCGAGTGGCCGGCGTTGATCGCCGACAGGTCGAAGAAGAACGCCTGCGTCATGTTCTTGAACTGCTGGCCGACGATGAGCTCGACCAGGTAGCGCGACTCGATCCGCGACGCGGTGTCGAAGTCGACCTGCGCGCCTTCGACGGCGGCGGACATGATCGCTTTCGGCGCCTTGTAGTCCGCGCCCTTGACCTGCTTGACCAGGTTCGCCGGGAAGCTCGGCAGGACCGCGGCGAGCGAAGGTGTGCTCGGCGTGCCGCCGGGGATCCGGTAGCCCTTCGCGTCCCACGGCTGGACGGCCGCGTTCTCGTCGCCCTGTACGGATTCGATCCATGCCTTGGCTGCGCCGAGCAGCTCGTCAGCCGGGACGACCTCGTGGACGAGGCCCTTGGACTGGGCGACAGCCGGCTGCATGCGCGGGCCCTGGATGAGGACGTTCATGAGCGCGTCCTGGATGCCGAACATCCGAACGGTGCGCGTGACACCGCCACCGCCGGGGAGGAGGCCGAGGGTGACCTCGGGCAGACCGATTTCGTACCGGCCGTCGGCCGCGATGCGGTGGTGACACGCGAGCGCGATCTCCAGGCCCCCGCCGAGTGCGGCGCCGTTGATCGCCGCCACGACGGGCTTGCCGATCGTCTCGAGCTTGCGCAGCGACGCCTTGATCGACTCGACCTCGACGAAGAGGCGCTCTGCATCGGCAGGCGTCGCCTGCAGCATCAACTTGAGGTCACCGCCGGCGAAGAAGGTCTTCTTGCCGGAGGTGACGATGACGCCCTTGATCGTGTCGGCGTCGGCCGCTATGGCGTCGGCGAGCCGGTTGACGGCCGCCTCCATCGAGGCGCGGTACGCCTCGTTCATCGTGTTGGCGTTCTGGTTCGGGTCGTCGATCGTGAGCGTGACGATCCCGTCGGACAGGTCGTACTTCACAGCGTCAGTGCTGGTCATTTCGGTGTTCTCCTGAAGATCCGGGACTGGCGGTCAGATGCGCTCGACGATGGTGGCGATGCCCATGCCGCCACCGACACAGAGCGTGGCCATGCCGTAGCGCTTCTCACGACGCTCGAGTTCGTCAACGAGCGTGCCGAGGATCATCGCCCCGGTGGCGCCGAGCGGGTGGCCCATGGCGATCGCGCCACCGTTGACGTTGGTCTGGTCAGCGGGGTAGTCGTCGAGGTCGCGCATCAGCTTCAGCGCGACGGCGGCGAAGGCCTCGTTGATCTCGAGCAGGTCGATGTCCTCGATCGACAGTCCGGCCTTGTCGAGCGCCTTGCGGCAGGACGGGGCCGGGCCGGTGAGCATGATCGTCGGCTCGCTGCCGATGACCGCCGTGGCGACGACGCGGGCGCGCGGCGTGAGGCCGTGCTTCTTGCCGGCCGCTTCGTTGCCGAGCAGGACCAGGGCGGCGCCGTCGACGATGCCCGAGGAGTTGCCCGCGTGGTGGACGTGGTTGATCTTCTCGACGTTGTAGTACTCGTTGAGGGCGACGGCGTTGAAGCCGCCCATCTCGCCGAGGAACTCGAACGACGGCTTGAGCGAGCTCAGGCTCTCGACTGTCGTTCCTTCGCGCACGAACTCGTCGTGGTCGAGGATGGTCAGACCGTTGCGGTCCTGCACCGGGACGATCGACTTGGCGAAGTAGCCATTGGCGATCGCCTTGGCCGCGCGGGCCTGCGACTCGGCCGCGAACGTGTCGACGTCCGTCCGGTCGAAGCCTTCGAGCGTGGCGATGAGGTCTGCCCCGATGCCTTGCGGCACGAAGGACGCGTCGAACGCCGTGCGCGGGTCCATCGCCCAGGCGCCACCGTCGGAGCCCATGGGCACGCGGCTCATGGACTCGACGCCGCCGGCGATGATGAGGTCTTCCCAGCCGGACTTGACGCGAGCCGCCGCCTGGTTGACCGCCTCGAGACCCGAGGCGCAGAACCGGTTGAGCTGGACGCCGGCGACCTGCTCGCCGAAACCGGCGGCAAGGACAGCGGTACGCGCGATGTCGGCACCCTGGTCACCGACGGGCGAGACGACGCCGAGGACGACGTCGTCGACCGCGTTGGCCTCCATGGTCGGGTTGCGCTTCGGCAACTCCTCGAGCAGACCGGTGAGCAGCGAGATCGGCTTGACTTCGTGCAGCGAGCCGGTGTTCTTGCCGCGACCGCGGGGCGTGCGGATGGCGTCGTAGATGAATGCTTCGGTCATGCGAGGGACCTCCGAAGGAGACGTGCCACAGATGGGCTTCTGCCCCTGATTCTGACACTTGTCTGAATGGGGAGCGAATCCCGGGTCCGCTCAGTGTCCGGCCGAGCCCCCGCGGTATGCCATGGCCTGGAGGCGGGCGATGCGCTGGTCCATCGGCGGGTGCGTGGCGAACAGCTTGGCGAAGCCGCCGCCGGCAAACGGGTTGGCGATCATCTGGTGCGAGACGTCGACGATCTTCTGATCCTGCGGCAGCGGCGCCCGCTGGGTGCCGGACTCCAGCTTGTTCAGGGCCGACGCGAGCGCGAGCGGGTCACCGGTGAGGCGCGCGCCGTCCTCGTCGGCGTCGAACTCGCGTGTCCGCGAGATGGCCAGCTGGATGATCGTGGCGGCCAAGGGGGCGAGGAAGGCGAGCGCCAAGGCGGCGATCGGGTTGCCGCCGTTCTCGCGCCGGCCGCCGAAGAACATCGCGAACTGCGCGATCGACGTGATGAGCCCGGCGATGCCGGCGGCCACCGACGAGGTGAGGATGTCGCGGTTGTAGACGTGCATGAGCTCGTGCCCGAGGACGCCACGCAGCTCCCGCTCGTCGAGCAGGCCAAGGATTCCTTCGGTGCAGCAGACCGCTGCGTGCTCGGGATTGCGGCCGGTGGCGAATGCGTTCGGCGCCGGCGTTGGCGACACGTACAACTCGGGCATCGGCTTGCCCGCAGCCGAGGACAGCTCGCCCACGATGCGGTACATCGCGGGCTGGTCGGCCTCGGTGACCGGGTAGGCGTGCATCGCCCGCAGCGCCATCTTGGCCGAGTTCCAGTAACCCCAGGCGGTCGAGCCGACGCCCAGCAGCACGAAGATCCAGAGCATCCCCGACTGCGCGCCCAAGGCTGCCCAGATCGCGAGGAGCGCCGTCCACAGGAATCCGAACAACGCGGCCGTCTTGAGGCCATTGAAGTGGTTGTGCACGGCTGATCCTTCCCGAAGCGACGTTCTCATCCCATCAAACGAACGGGATCACCCCGCTGTTCCAGGCGGATCTCCGGCCGGCTGAGTAACTTTCCCGGGCCTGCCGGCGATTCCTCCTGTGAACCTAAGTCGTCGACTCAGGCAATCGGGGGGGTCGACGAATCCTGGGAGCAACGGGCTGACAGGGAAGGCGGTGAGTCGTGATGCAGACTGAATGGTCGAACCAGCAGTCGAAGGAGTGCATGGATGGCTTCCGTGCTGACCGACGAGGTCGTCGAGGGCGCACGCCATGGCGACGCGTCCGCACTGACGGCCTTGTATCAAGCGGTTGCACCCGGGATCTTGGCGTACCTGCGCAGCCGTGGCTCGCGGGACGCCGAAGGGCTGACGCAGGAAGTCTTCCTGCAGCTGCTCCCGCGGCTCCGCAAGATCACCGGCGGAGCCGCGGGAGTTCGAGCTCTGGCTTTCACGATCGCGCACTCGAGACTCATCGACGAGTTCCGGCGGCGCAGTCGTTCGGTCGAACTGCCGTACGAGGCCGACCTGGATGGTCGCCGGCACGACTCAGCCGAGCAGGAAGCGTTCCAGCAGCTGGGTTCGGGAGAGGCCACCGCGCTTCTCGCCACCTTGGGAGATGAGCAAAGAACAGTCATCCTGCTGCGCGTTCTCGGCGACCTGAGCCTGGAAGAGACAGCACGCGTGATTGGCAAGAGCGTCGGAGCGGTCAAGCAGCTTCAACGACGAGGACTGTTGGCCCTCCGCAGCCAAGCGGAGGGCATGGGGGAGCAACCATGAAGGACAGCGTGAACCATAAGACTGCGGTCGACGACATGCTCGCCGACCTCGACGCCAGCGACGACGACCTCGCCGCCGTGCGTGCCGTCCTCACCGGCATCGCCGGCCTGGCCAGTGAGGTGCCAGAGCCGTCCGACGACGTCCGTGCCCTGCTCGGTGGGGCCATCCCGCTGCGTTCGCACCGTCGCGCGGCTGGGGGCACCTCCCGCTCGCGGGGGATCGTGGCCGCGGCTGTGGGGGCAGTGGCCTTCAGCGGCGTCTCGGCGGCTGCCGCCACCAACCGGCTGCCCGATCCCATCCAGGAGGTCGTCGCCGACGCCGCCGACGGCGTGCTGCCGGCCGGCGTGCCACACCCGGCTCACCCCGCGCGCCCCCGGCACCCGGTCACGCCGGTCAACCCGCCGTTCGACGCACCCGGCCACGTCCGAAACAAGCCCAAGACGACCCACGCGCCCAAGCCGGTCAACACGACGGCGCCCGGCCAGATCCAGAAGGCGACCAAGCCCGATCCCGGCGCGCCCGGACCGGCGCGACCCGCCGACCCGGGTTCGCACGGCCGCGCACACAACGACGCGACCGAAAGCGCGGACTCCGACGCAACGGACGACGATTCCGCGCTGTCGGACTCGGACAAGACGAAGGACGCCAAGCCCGACAACGGCAAGGGCAAGGGCAAGGGCAAGGGCAAGGGCAACGACGGCAAAGCCTGACGCCGTCCCGGCCGTCAGAGGTTGAGATAGGACCCGTCGAGGTCGCTCGCCAGAGGGCAACCCAGCAGCGCCAGTGTGTTGTCGAACTCGGCCACCAGCTGGCCGAGTGCGGCTTCGGCGCCGACAGCTCCGCTGCGGGCGAGGCCCCAGAGCAGGTGCCGTCCGACCAGCGCTGCCGATGCGCCGAGCGCGAGTGCCTTCGCGACGTCCCAACCCCGGCTGATGCCGCCGTCCACCAGGACCTCGACCGAACCCTCGACGGCGTCCACGACGCGCGGCAGCACTGCGGCGGCCGTCGGAACCGTGTCGAGCTGCCGGCCGCCGTGGTTGGACACGATCACTCCCGCGGCTCCCGCATCGACCGCACGTCGAGCGTCGTCGGGCCGCAGGATCCCCTTCAGCAGGACGGGCATCCCGGCCGCCTCAGCGAACGCGGCGATGTCCTCCCACGTCAGGCTCGGATCGTGCTGCGCGAACAGCTCGGCGGTCGACAGCGGAGTGCCGCCGGGATTGAGGGCGACCGGATGCGTGACCGAGAAGCCTGACGCCCGGTCGCGATCCCGCCAGCCCCCGACCGGGAAGTCCACAGTGATGACCAGCGCTTCATACCCGGAGTTGCGCGCCTCGTCGACGAGGTCGAACGAGATGCGCCGATCCCGGAAGACGTAGAGCTGGAACCAGCGACGCAGCTCGGGCGCGACGTCGGCCACGTCGCGCGGCGAGGTCGTCGTCTGCGACGACAGCACGAACGTGCTGTCCATGGCGGCGGCGGCCCGGGCTAGAGCAAGCTCGCCGTCCGGATGGGCATGGCGCTGATAGGCCATCGGCGCGACGGCGATGGGATGTGCCCACCGTTGCCCCAAGACCGTCACCGATGTGTCCCGCTCGGCGACGTTGACAAGGACACGGGGCAGGAACTCCGGCATCTCCCAGGCCGTGGCATTCGCCCGCAGCGTGATCTCGTCACCGGCGCCACCGGCGAAATAGCCGTGCGCACCGGCGCCGAGCGCGGCGATCAGCTCCGATTCGTCCGGCGGTGGCGTGCCCATTCCCGCAGGTTAGTGCGGGCGCTTCGGCCGCGTGTCCAATGGGGCTGGAGAGGCTGGCGCAACTAGCGTTGGGCTAGACATGTCCGTCCTGTCCGCTGCCCAGACGCGTCCCACGCCCGACGAGGGTGATGGGGCTCGCTCAGTGGCGCTCGACCAGGTGTGCGTTCGGGCCAACGGCATCGAGCGCAAGCTCGCCGGGCCGTCCGCCCGGCTGGGTCGACTGGGCTTCGTTTCGGGTGCCGACGGGTGGCACGTCTTCGACGAAGGCCTGGTCGGGGGCATGTACGTCGGCGGCAGCAGCGTGCGCCACGTTCTGTACGACCACCCCGGGACGTTCACGCTCCAGATCGGCGGCCCCGACGGCCACCCGGTCGAGATCGAGGTATCGCCGCCCCGACCGGTGCTGAGCGTCGTCAAAGACGTGCCAGAGCCCGAGGCAGCTGTCGTGGTGGACACACCGGTGATCGAGCTCCCGGTTGTCGCGGAGGTCGCGGCGGTCCTGCCATCCCAGGAGGTCTCCGACGACTCGATCAAGGTCGAGACGCGAACGTCCCCGTCGCCGCCCGACCGGCCCGTCCTCATTGCCCGGCGCCTCGCTGTCCAGGCCCAATCCGGTCGCGTCCTCATCTCCGACATCGACGTCGCGCTCGGCCCGAAGTCACTGACCGCCGTCATCGGGCCGTCTGGCGCGGGCAAGTCGACGCTGCTGCACAGCCTGGCCGGGCAGATTTCTCCGTCCGACGGCGGCGTGTGGTGGCAGGGGCATCACCTGCACGACGAATACCTCGACCTGCGCACCCAGATCGGGTTCGTGCCGCAGGAGGAGATTCAGCACCCGCAGCTCGCGGTGCGTCAGTCGCTGACGTTCTCAGCTCGGCTCCGCCTGCCCGACAGCACCTCGGCCAGTGCTCTCGAGCAGCGGGTCGACGACGTCATCGAGCAGGTCGGCCTGCAAGCCGAGCAGCGGCAACGCATCGGCTCGCAGCTGTCCGGTGGCCAGAAGAAGCGCGTCTCCATTGCCACCGAGCTCCTGACCGCACCGCCGCTGCTGTTCCTCGATGAGCCGACGTCGGGCCTCGACCCCGGTCGCGACCGCACGATCATGCATCAGTTGCGCACCCTCGCCGACGACGGCCGCGTGGTGGTGGTGGCGACACACTCGGTGCTCGGCCTCGACCTCTGCGACACCATCATCGTGATGGCCCGCGGCGGCCAGCTCGCCTACGCCGGTCCGCCCGACGGGCTGCTTGAGCATTTCCAGTGCGCGGACTATCCCGAGATGTTCGACCTGCTCGAGAAGCCGGCGAAGTTGCCGCGTACGCCGGCCAGCGCGCCCGCGATGTCGAGCTCCCGCCGCACCATGATCCCGTCGCCCGCACGGTCGGCCGGCCGGCAGTTCGCGACGCTTGTGCGCCGCAATCTCGCCCTGGTGTTCGCCGACCGCATGCACCTGACGATGTTGCTGGTCATGCCGCTGGTGCTCGCCGGTCTCAGCCGCATCGTCCAGGGTGACCACGGGCTCGGCCTGGTGAAGGACAGCCACGGCATCTACCACTCGATGGAAGCCAACCAACGCCTCACCATTCTCATCATCGCGGCGGCGCTGATGGGCACGGCCATGTCCATCCGCGAGCTGGTGCAGGAGCGCGCCATCTTCCGTCGTGAGTACGCGGTCGGCCTTTCGCCGGGCGCGTACTTCGCCAGCAAGGCGGTCGTCTTCGGCATCGTCTGCTTCCTGCAAGGCGTGATCGTCGCGCGGCTGGCGACGTGGGGCCTGCCCGAACAAGACCACCGTGGCGTCCTCGAACGTGGCTGGTGGGAGATTGCCATCCCGCTCGGCCTGTTCGCCGCCGTCATGTCGTTCGTCGGCTTGTGGATCTCGGCGAAAGCACGCTCGACCGAGCAGACCACTCCGGCCCTCGTCGGCGTCGTCATGATCCAGATCGCGCTGTGCGGTGCGCTCATCCCGGTGGCGGGCCGCGCCGTCATCGAGCAGATCACGATGTTCTCCCCCGGCCGGTGGGCCTTCGCCGCGACAGCGTCCAGCGCCAATCTCGACCGGTCCCAGCGCTTCATCGACGACAAGCTGATCAACTTCACGACCGACCAGTACTGGGGCAACCTCGGTGGCCTCGCGATCCTCGGCATCCTCGTCCTCTGGGCCGGATACGCCGCCGTCCGCCGCTCCGCCTGACTCCGCCCGCCGCGCGATATGCATCACATTGCATAACCAACCATTGCAACTAGTTGCATAGGCGCGGTAGCGTGCCGCCATGGCTCTGGAGCATGCGATCCTCGTCTCGCTCGCCGAGAAGTCCGCCAGCGGCTACGAGTTGGCACGCCGCTTCGATGCGTCCATCGGCAACTTCTGGTCAGCCAGCCACCAGCAGATCTACAAGGTCCTCGCCCGGATGGAGTCCGACAAGCTCGTCTCTGCCGATCTCGTGGCGCAGGCGGGCCGACCGGACAAGAAGGTCTACGCGATCACTGACGATGGTCGCCATGAGCTGACCCGGTGGCTCGCCGAGCCGAGCCGGCCGGAGGCCCTCCGCAGTGAGTTCGCGGTGAAGGTCCGAGCGCTCCACCTGCTCGATCCCGACGCGTTCCGCGCGGAGGTCGAGTCGCGACGCTCTGCGCACGCGGCCAAGCTCGCCGAATACGAGGCCAGCGAGCAGAAGTACTTCCCCGACCGCGCGAAGGTCCCAGCTGACCTCGTGGGCGCGTGGCTGGCCCTCAGCGGCGGGATGCGCGTGGAGCGCAACGGCATCGAATGGTGCGACGAGATCCTTCAGGCGCTGGGGGTACCGCCCGCTGGCACGCTGGCTTCGGCCAGCGGGGTGGGGACCGCATGAGCCGTCACATGAGCGCGGTACGCGATCCACAGGATGCCCAGCGCGAAGAACGTCGCCGTCACGATCAGCACCGCGTGCACCCAGAAGAATGCCGTGGGGCGGCTGTGCCAGTGCGCACCGGCCCACGCGCGGTCGTCGCGGCTGATGGCAAGCGCGAAGCGCGGCCAGACGAGCACGTTGAACAGGCCGGCGGCCACCAGGAACAGGCCCTGAGCTTTTGTGATCACCCGATCATCATGCCAACCATCAGAGGAGCAGCAGCATGAAGGCATTTCGCGAGGCCATCGAGGCGGCGCTCGCCGGTACCGGCAGCTTCGACGACGTCGAAGCGCTGCTGGCTGACGACATCGTCTTCACCAGCCCGGTCGCGTTCAAGCCGTACCCCGGCAAGGACATCACGGCGGCCATACTGCGCGGCGTCGGTCGCGTCTTCAGCGACTTCCACTACGTCCGCGAGATCGAGGATGGCGAGAGCAGTGCCCTGATCTTCGAGACGAAGGTCGGCGACGTCTCCGTCAACGGCTGCGACTTCATCACCACCAACAAGGACGGCCTCATCAGCGAGTTCACCGTCATGGTGCGACCGCTCAAGGGCGCACACGCCCTCGCCGACGCGATGGGCGCACAGTTCGAACGAATTCAGGCCGAGGCCATCGCGGCCATGTCAGCAGGAGCGAACCAGTGACCGACTACCCGCACCTGCTGAGCCCCCTCGACCTCGGGCACACAACGCTCAAGAACCGCGTCGTCATGGGCTCGATGCACACCAAGCTGGAGGACCGGGCCAAGGACCTGCCCAAGCTGGCCGCCTACTTCGCCGAGCGGGCCGAAGGCGGCGTCGGCCTCATCGTCACCGGCGGCTATGCGCCCAACTGGAACGGGTGGCTGTTGCCGTTCGGCTCGATGATGACCAGCGTCCGGCACGCCCGGAGCCACCACGTCGTCACCGACGCTGTCCACGGTGCCGGCGATGGTGAGGCCAAGATCCTGCTGCAGGTCCTGCACGCCGGGCGGTACGCGTATCACCCGTTCAGCGTCAGCGCATCGACCAAGAAGTCGCCCATCACGCCGTTCAAGCCGACCCGCCTGACGGCCAAGGGCGTCGACCGCACGGCCTCCGATTTCGCCAATGCCGCGGCGCTGGCCAAGAAGGCCGGCTACGACGGCGTCGAGATCATGGGCTCCGAGGGCTACCTCATCAATCAGATGATCACCGCGCGCACGAACGATCGCACGGACGCCTGGGGCGGAACTGCCGAGAAGCGCATGCGCTTCCCGGTCGAGGTGGTCAAGCGCACCCGCGAGCTGGTCGGCGACGACTTCATCATCCAGTACCGGATCAGCCTGCTCGACCTGGTCGACAACGCCCAGTCCTGGGACGAGACCGTGGAGCTGGCGCTCAAGCTGCAGGCCGAAGGCGTCGACATCCTCAACACCGGCATCGGCTGGCACGAAGCCCGCGTCCCGACCATCGTGACGTCGGTGCCGCGTGCGGCGTTCGCGTGGACCACGGCCAAGCTCCGCATCGCCCTGCTCGAGAACGGGACGCCCATTCCCGTCGTCGCCTCCAACCGGATCAACCGGCCGGAAGTGGCCGAGCAGATCCTCGCGACGAACGAGGCCGACCTGATTTCGATGGCCCGCCCGCTGCTGGCCGACGCCGAGTGGGTGAAGAAGGCGGCCGAAGACCGTGCCGACGAGATCATCACCTGCATCGCGTGCAACCAGGCCTGCCTGGATCACACCTTCAAGAACAAGCGGGCGACCTGCATGCTCAACCCGCGCTCGGCGCACGAGACCGAGCTGATCCTGCTGCCGACGAAGCGCTCGAAGAAGATCGCCGTGGTCGGCGCCGGGCCGGCCGGGCTCGCGGCTGCCGTCGAGCTGGCGGGCCGCGGGCACGCCGTCGAGCTGTTCGAGGGCGACGCGGAGATCGGCGGCCAGTTCAAGCTCGCCGCCAAGATCCCCGGCAAGGAGGAGTTCGTCCACACCATCCGCTACTACGAGCGGATGCTCGACGTGCGCGGCGTGAAGGTGCGCCTGCAGACGCGTGCGAGCGTCGACGACCTCGCCGACTTCGATGAAGTGGTCCTCGCCACCGGAGTCGTGCCGCGCATCCCGTCACTCCCGGGCGTCGACCACCCCAAGGTGGTCACCTACGCACAAGCCATCAACGGCGCCCCCGTGGGCGACCGCGTCGCCGTCATGGGCGCCGGCGGCATCGGCTTCGACGTCAGCGAGTTCCTGCTGCACGACGTCGACGAGTCCGTCGAGCACTGGATGGAGCGCTGGGGCGTCACCGACCCGGCGCTCGAGCGCGGCGGCCTGGCGACCAAGGTCAAGGCGCCGCCGCGTCGCACGGTCCACCTCCTGCAGCGCAAGGCGTCCGAGCTGGGCAAGGGCCTGGGCAAGACGTCCGGATGGGTGCACCGCGCGACCCTGAAGGACTCGGATGTCGACATGCTCAAGGGCGTGACCTACGACAAGATCGACGATGCCGGCCTCCACGTCACCATCGGCGAAGGCGAGCACGCCGAGAACCGGATCCTCGACGTCGACACGGTGGTGTTGTGCACCGGCCAGGAATCGGTGCGCGACCTCGTCGAACCGCTGACCGCGCTGGGCAAGCCCGTGCACGTCATCGGCGGCGCCGACGTCGCCGCTGAGCTGGACGCCAAGCGGGCCATCAAGCAGGCGACGGAGTTGGCCGCGAAGCTGTGAGTTTTCGGTCCACGGCGTGGCCCCTGAGGTGCCCTAGGGTGCAATCAGGGCGCCGATAGGGGAGCCCTTCGAAACAGGGGGAAATTCACATATGGGAATCGTCTGGGTGGTACTTCTCTGGCTCGTTCTCGGATTCGTCGCCGGTCTGATCGCTCGCGCGCTGGTCCCGGGCAAGGACGCCATGGGCATCCTTCCCACCGCGCTCCTCGGCATCGTCGGCTCCTTTGTGGGCGGCGCGATCTGGGCTCTGTTCAAGAAAGATGTCGCACTCTGGCCACCGCAGGCCGGCGGTCTCATCCTGTCGATCGTCGGGGCCGTCATCGCCCTGCTGATCTACAACCGGGTTGCCGCCAGCCGAGCATCCTGAATCACGCTCTGGCCTGGGGTACCTCCCTGCACGATGTGCTTGGGGGAAACCCGACCATCGCTTCGGGTTCAGGCCTACGATCGCCCTGTGAACGCTGAGCCCGACAAGTCCCGCTCCGCCGACACCGTCATCGCTTGGGTTCTCTACGCGCTGCAGCTTGTGGGAGAACTGGCCCTCGCACCGCTCTGGCTGATGTCGATCATGATGACCGACAGTTGCGGGTCGGTAGCCGACGAGCCGGCCGTCTGCAACCTCACGTACTTCACCACCGGCTGGTTCGCCTTCGCCGGGCTGCTGGTCGCCGCGGCCGTCGTGACGCCGGTCGCCATCGTGGTCGCGGGCAAGCGCGGGAACCGGCGCTGGAAGTGGCCGGTCATCGTCATCGCCGCCCTGGTCGCCGGGACGGTCGCCTTCGTCTACGCCTTCACTCGTTGATCTGACGGCCAGTGCCTTTACCCCCTAACGTGGGGCCATGCAGGAAGCACGAGCATTTCGATTCACTTTCCTGGCGCTCGTCGTCGTGGCGCTGGTGCACGACGCGGTGGCGCTGGCCATCAATCCGGACTTCGGGATCGGCGCTGCGGCGCACACCGTGAAGTTCATGGGGGTCGACTACAACGGCTGGCACGTGGTTGCCGGATACGCCCTGTTCGCTCCCGGCCTGCTCGTCTGGCGCCGAGCCAACCTGGCCCGCATCTACGCGCAGGCGATCGTGCTCACTCTCCTGGTGACGGCGGCTTGGGGACTGCTGGACGAGAACCCGCTGGTGGTCCTCTCCCTGCCAGACCAGCGCGGCGACGCGATCTTCCACATCACCATCGCTGCGCTCTTCGCCCTCCTGGTCCTGGCCGACACGATAGGCAGGGAAGTCGGGCGTCCGGCCTCAGCTGATCTGCCGCAGGCGCACTGACTCCGGCAACGCAGCCAGCTCGGCGAGCACGTCGATGCCGACCTCGGCCGAGACATCGGTGATGACGTAGCCGAGCTCGCCCTTCGTGGCCAGTGACTGTGCCTCGAGGTTGACGCCGCGGTCGCCGAGGATGCCGTTGATCGCCGCGAGTACGCCGGGTGCGTTGGCGTGCAGGTGGGTGAGCCGATGCCGCTGCGGGTCGGCCGACATGGTGATCTCGGGCAGGTTGATACTCAGCGAGGTGTTGCCGAACGCGAGGTAGGCCCGCAGCTTCGAGGCCACGAACCGGCCGATGTCCTGCTGCGCCTCCTCTGTGGAGCCGCCGACGTGGGGGGTGAGGATGACGTTCTTGAGCCCGCGCAGGTCCGACTCGAACTCGTCGCCCTGCCGCTTGGGCTCGATCGGGAAGACGTCGACGGCGGCGCCGGCGATGTGACCCGACTCGATGTGGCGGCGCAGGGCGGCCGTGTCCGTGGTGATGCCACGCGAGAGGTTCAGGAAGAGTGCGCGCGGCTTCATCAAGCGCATTTGCTCGTCACCGAAAATGCCGGCGTTGCCCGGGCGGCCGTCGACATGCAGCGAGACGACGTCGGCCTCGGCCAGAAGCTCCTCCAACGTCGCGCACTTGCGCGCGTTGCCCAGCGAAAGCTTGTCGTCGAGATCGTAGAAGATGACGCGCAAGCCAAGTGCCTCGGCGATGACCGACAGCTGGCTGCCGATGTTGCCGTAGCCGACGATGCCGAGGGTTCGGCCCCGCACCTCGTGGCTGCCGGCGGCCGACTTGTTCCAGATACCGGCGTGCATGTCGGTCGACTTCTCATGCAGGCGGCGGGCGAGCGAGATGATCTCGGCAATGGCCAGCTCGACGACCGAGCGCGTGTTGGAGTACGGCGCATTGAACACGGCGACGCCGCGCTTGGTCGCTGCCGGGAGATCAATCTGATTCGTGCCGATGCAGAACGCGCCGATGGCGATGAGGTCTGGCGCAGCGGCCAGCACCCGCTCGGTGACGTAGGTGGTGGAACGGATTCCCAGCAGGTGGAAGCCCTGGATGGCCTCGATCAGCTCGTCCTCGCTGAGCGCGCCCGACCGCTCCTCGACCTGGTAGCCCTTGCTGCGCAGGAACTCGGCGCCCACCGCGTGGATGTTCTCCAACAGCAGGACCTTCACCTCACCGTCCTTGACCAGGTCGGTGGCGTACGGCGTCTCAGCAGTCATGGTCCCCATGAAGGTCACGGTGGTCACGGCAGTCTCCTCTCGTGGATGCGAGAGGAACCCAGGCGAACGGTTCCACACGGTTGCTCGATCGCGTCGGACCTTCCCGATGGTCACCCACCTCAACGCCAGTCGCGTCCGACAGGTGCGATTCTACCGTGTCGCACAGCCGAACCTGAGCGGTGGGTTTGGCACCTCAGAACCCCGATTTCGGGTGTCAAACCCGACGCCATCCGAACGAACGGGCCGCAACCGGCCCGAGCGCGTCTAGGACGTCGGCAGGTTCGCGAGGCGCATCTGCCCCTGCGCGATCAGCCGGCCGTCCTGATCGACGGACTCGACGCGCCACAGCTGCTGCGTGCGGCCCCGATGGATCGGGGTTGCCGTGGTCGTGATGATGTCGCCGGGTTTGGCCTGGCGCAGAAAATCGGTCGAGTTGTTCGTGCCCACGACGGGGACCTGCGGCTTGCCGGGCGCTCGATCGCGGTTGATCCACTCAACCCCCGCGATGCTGCCTGCCGCTTCGTGAACGGTGCAGTACGAGCCACCGTGCGGAATGCCCCACGGCTGGAGGTGCTCCGGCCCGATGGTCCACTCGATGACGACCCGATCGGGCCCGATTTCGCTGTACCGCAGGCCCAGGTATTCGTTGAGGCCCGGCTCGTGGTCGGGGATTTCGGTCACCTTTCAAGCCTATGTCCGGAATATACCCCACTGGGGTATGGTTGGGACCCGATGGAGGTGCCCAATGGATCACACTGACCACGCTGCACACGGCTATGACAAGGCAGCCGTCCGCAAACGGCTGGCTCGCATCGAGGGGCAGGTACGCGGTATTTCCCGCATGGTCGAGGACGACACGTATTGCATCGACGTCCTCACGCAGGTCAGCGCCACGACGAAGGCGCTCGAGGCCGTCGCGCTCAAGCTGCTGGAAGACCACCTGGCGCATTGCGTCGTCGATGCCGCCCGGGCCGGCGGGCCCGAAGCCCAGCTCAAAGTCAAGGAAGCGTCGGACGCGATCGCGCGTCTCGTGCGCTCGTGAGGAGAACCGACATGACCGTTGAGACCTACTCCGTGACCGGCATGACGTGCGGCCACTGCGTCGGCGCCGTCGAGAGTGAGCTGCGGGCCGTGCCCGGCGTCAGCGACGTGAGCGTCGACCTCGTCGCCGGCGGGACGTCGCGCGTGACCGTGATCAGCAATGCCCCACTGCCCCCCGACGTGGTGGCCGAGGCGGTCGACGAGGCGGGCTACGCGCTTGCGTCGGCCCGGGACCTCCCACTGGCATGACCGCGACCATCCGGCTCGACGTGCACGGCATGTCCTGCACCGCGTGCGCTGCCCGCATCGAGAAGAAGCTGAACAAGCTCGACGGCGTGAATGCATCCGTCAACTACGCCACTGAGCGCGCCTTGGTCGAGGCACCGGCCGGTCTCGACCCGCAGGTGCTGCTCGACACGGTCGCGAACACGGGTTACTCCGCGACGGTGCGGAATGAGCACCGGCACCAGGAGCCGGAACAGGCGTCCCACGGGCATGGGCTACACAGTCGGGAGTCCATGCTGAGGCGCCTTCGCGTCGCGGCACCACTCGCGGCCCTCACCGTCGCCATCTCGATGGTTCCGGCGCTGCATTTCGCCGGCTGGCCGTGGGTTGCGCTCGCCCTGGCGACGCCCGTCGTGCTGTGGGCGGCGTATCCGTTCCACTGGTCGGCAGCCATCAACGCCCGCCACGGCGCCGCAACGATGGACACCCTGGTCAGCCTCGGCGTGACTGCGGCGTACCTCTGGTCCGTCGTCGAGCTCATTCGACTGGGCTGGTACCACGCACAACATGACGTGTACTTCGAGGTCGCGGCCGTCGTGACCACGTTCATCCTGGCCGGCCATTACCTCGAGGCCAACGCGAAGCAGCAGGCCACGGCCGCGTTGCGGGCGCTCGCCGACCTCGGCGCCAAGGAGGTCGCGGTCCTGCGCGACGGCGTCGAGCAAACCATCGCTCTCGACGCCCTGCGGGTCGGCGAGGCGTTCGTCGTTCGGCCCGGCCAGAAGGTGGCCACCGACGGTGTCGTCGTGGTCGGCTCATCGGCTGTCGACGAGTCGATGCTGACGGGTGAATCCGTGCCCGTCGACGTGACCGTCGGCGACACGGTGACCGGCGCGACCGTCAACACCGCTGGCCGCCTCATCGTCGAGGCCACGGCGGTCGGCGCGGACACCGCCCTGGCCCAGATGGTCCGGCTGGTGGAGGAGGCGCAAGAGGGCAAGGCGGACGTCCAGCGCCTCGCCGATCGCATCTCGGCCTGGTTCGTGCCGACCGTCATCGTCCTCGCGGTCGCCACCTTCCTCGGATGGATGGTCGCGACCGGGGACGCGCAGCGTGCGTTCACTGCGGGGATCGCCGTGCTGATCATCGCGTGCCCGTGCGCGCTCGGCCTGGCGACGCCCACGGCCCTGATGGTCGGCACCGGCCGCGGTGCCGTACTGGGGATCCTCATCAAGGGTCCGCAGGTGCTCGAGTCGACCCGCGCGGTGGACACGATCGTCTTGGACAAGACGGGCACCGTGACCACCGGTCACATGACGGTCACCGGCGTCGAGGCCCAACCCGGTGTGGATCTCGACGAGCTCAAGGTCGTAGCCGCCTCGCTCGAGCATGCGTCCGAGCACCCGGTGGCCCGCGCCATTGCGGCCCTCGCCAAGCCTGAGCCGATCGAGAACTTCCAGAACCATCCCGGCATCGGCGTCAGCGGCCGGGTTCGCGGACACGACGCGCGCATCGGCCGGTTTTCCGCCGGTTCAGGGATATCGGTCGAGTGGGACGGACAGGTCCGCGGCACCATCGCCGTAGCCGACTCCGTCAAGGAGACGTCGGCCGCCGCGATCACGGATCTCCGCCGGCTCGGGCTCGAGCCGATCGTGCTCAGCGGGGACCGCCAGTCCACCTCCGAGGAGGTCGCCGGCCAGGTCGGCATCGACCGTGTCATCGCCGAGGTGACGCCTGCCGAGAAGCTCGACGTGATTCGCGAGCTGCAGGCCGAGGGTCACGCGGTCGCGATGGTGGGCGACGGAGTGAACGACGCGGCCGCGCTGGCCGCCGCCGACCTGGGCATCGCCATGGGTACCGGCACGGACGTGGCCATGGCCGCGTCCGATCTGACGCTGGTGCACGGCGACCTCGCGTCGGCAGTGACCGCCATCCAGCTGTCCCGCGCGACACTGCGCACGATCAAGGGCAACCTGTTCTGGGCATTCGCGTACAACGTCGCGGCCATCCCGGCCGCCGCGCTCGGCCTGCTCAACCCGATGATCGCCGGTCTGACCATGGCATTCAGCTCGGTGTTCGTCGTGACGAACTCGCTGCGGCTACGCCGCTTCGGCCGCTGACCTAGCATTTCCCCAATGAACCCAGGGATCCGTGCACACCACCTGACGCCGTCGGACTACGCCGGCGACGCGGGTCCGGTGCTGCGCCGGGTCGGCGGTTTGCTTCGGCCCTACCGGGGCAATCTCATCCTCGTCATGATCGCCGTGGTCACGGCGGCGCTGCTGACGTCGCTGGTGCCGTTCCTCACCCGGGCGGTGTTCGACGACGCCCTGTTCCCACCGACCGGCGGCCCGCGCCTCGACATCCTCGGCTGGCTCGTCGCCGGGATGTGCGTGATCCCGGTCATTGCGGCGCTGATCGGGATCGGGCAGAACTGGCTGACGGCCACCATCGGCAACTCGACGATGGCTGACCTGCGCACCCGGCTCTTCGCGCACCTGCAGACGATGGAGCTCGCGTTCTTCACCGCGACGAAGACCGGGCACATCCAGTCGAGGCTCGCCAACGACGTCGCCGGGGTGCGCACCGTGCTGACGGACACCGCGACGTCCATCCTGTCGACGTCCGTCACGGTGACGGCCGCGCTGATCTCGATGATCGTGCTGTCGTGGCCCCTGACCATCCTGACGTTGATCCTGATGCCGCTGTTCGTCGTGATCCAGCTGCGCGTGGGCAAGCGCCGGCAGCGGCTGGCGAAGAAGACCCAGGAATCGCTGTCGGAGATGACGGCGATCACCGAGGAGAGCCTCAGCGTCTCCGGCATCCTGCTGTCCAAGGTCTTCGGCCGCGGCGAAGCCGAGGTCGAGCGCTACCGAGAGGCGAACCACGAGCAGGTCCGGCTCCAGGTGCGCCAGGCGATGACCGGGCGTGCGTTCTTCGCCATCGTGCAGACGTTCTTCGCGATCACGCCAGCCCTGCTCTACCTGGCGGCGGGTCTGATGCTCACCGGCAAGGTCGGCGGCGGCGGCGACCTCACCACCGGCACTCTGGTGGCCTTCACCACCGTCCAGGCCCGCCTGCAGATGCCGCTGCTGCAGCTCATGCGGGTGTCGCTCGACATCCAGACGTCGGTGGCCCTCTTCCGGCGCATCTTCGAGTACCTCGACCTCGTGCCCGCCATCACCGAGCGGCCCGACGCGCATGACCTCGTTGATCCCGTTGGGGCCATCGAGTTCCGGGACGTCCAGTTCCGCTACCCCGCCCCGCCGGCCTCGGCGGCCACCGACGAAGTCGACGTGCGTTGGGCCCTGCACGACGTCAGCCTGCGGGTCGAGCCCGGGCAGCTGGCCGCCATCGTCGGCCCGTCCGGTGCGGGCAAGACGACGGTCACCTACCTCGTCCCGCGGTTCTACGACGTCACGGCAGGAGCAGTGCTGATCGACGGCCATGACGTCCGCGACCTCACCTTCGCGTCCATCGCGCGCACGGTCGGCATCGTCACGCAGGAGCCCTACCTGTTCCACGGGACGATCCGCGACAACATCGCGTACGCGCGCCCGGAGGCCACCCGCGAGCAGATCGAGCGCGCCGCGCGCGACGCGAACATCCACGACCGGATCCTGTCGTTCCCTGCGGGCTACGACACGATCACCGGCGAACGCGGCTATCGGCTCTCTGGTGGCGAGAAGCAGCGCCTGGCCATCGCCCGGGTCCTGCTCATGAACCCGCGCATCCTAATCCTCGACGAGGCGACCTCAGCCTTGGACTCCGAGACCGAACGGCTCGTGCAGGAAGCGCTCGAGCGGGCCACGCAGAACCGCACGACGCTGGCCATCGCCCATCGGCTCTCGACGATCCGTTCGGCCGACGTGATCTTCGGCTTCGACGACGGGGCCGTCGTCGAGTCGGGTACCCACGCCGAGTTGCTCGAGTCCGGCGGGCTCTATGCCCGCCTGTACGAGGAGCAGGTCGGGTCCGCGCGGCCTACGGTCGAAGTCCGCTAGTAGTCGAAAGGGCTCTCGGACGGCTCGGGCGACGATGACTCCTCGGCCTTCGGCGTCGAACTCGTCTTGCCGGTCGGGGTCGCGCTGGCTTTGCCGGTCGGGGTCGCGCTGGCCTCGGCCCCGAAGAGCCCGACGGCCCGGCCATGCGCGGCCTCAGCCAGGCGGAAGACGCCGTGGTTCAGGGCAAGGGACGGCCGCAGCCCGTACTCGCCGTAGCCGGCCAGGATCATGACGCCATCGGAACAGGTGTTCGCGTATGCGGCCGGCATCGCGCCGATCGTCCCATAGCCGATCATGTCGCTCTCGCGCATTCCATGCGCCTTGACCAGCAGCAGGAAGATCTCGCAGATCCGCTCCGGGGGGACGCGGGACGGATCGCGCGAGAGCTCGGCGAAGGCTTTCCCGAGATCCTGGGCGACGCTCTTGCGCGTCGACGGATTGTGGATGGCCTTGTCGATCTGCGGGGCCGCCTGCTTCGCCCATACCGATGCGCTGAGCGCCACGATGCGAATGGCCGCCCGGGCCGGCCGGTTCGGCGCGTGCACCCAGACACATTCCTGCGTCCCGGCGGCCGGCTGCACAGGCACCACAGCATTCATCGACATACCCGGAAGGGCAGCGCGTTCGTCGGCCTTGAGCAGCGTGCAGGCCTCGTCGGGCTTGCCGCTCGCCTGAATCGGCGACGACTCGGTGATGCTCGGCTCGAGCGTGCCGGTCGGGTGCGGCTCGGGCGGCGTGCGCGTGCACCCCGCCAAGGCGACACAGAGGAACGCCGTTCCCAGGCGGCGGGCCGCCTGCCGTCGCAGCACGAATCGAGGGCGCACGCTGACGACTGTAATGAACACGTTCACGCCGAGGGAAAGCCGACGTACTTGGTGTCGAGGTATTCCTCGATGCCCTCGAAGCCGCCCTCCCGGCCGAAGCCGGACGCCTTGACCCCACCGAACGGTGCCGCCGGGTTCGAGACGATCCCCTGGTTGAGGCCGACCATGCCGGTCTCCAGCGCCTCAAAGACGCGCGTCGCGCGCGCGAAGTCACGGGTGAAGACATAGGCGACGAGGCCGTACTCCGTCGCGTTGGCCAGCTCGATGGCCTCGTCGTCGTCGGCAAAAGCGACGATCGCAGCCACCGGGCCGAAGATCTCCTCGTCCCGAAGGCGCGCCTCGGCGGGAACGTCCGTCAGGACAGTCGGCTGGTAGAACCAGCCGACGCCGGGCGCGGACTGCCCGCCGGTGAGCACGCGCGCGCCGTGTTCGACGGCGTCGTCGACCAGCTCGGCAACCTTCGTGCGCTGCGCTTCCTCCACGAGCGGACCCACGTCGACGCCGTCGTCGACACCGCGGCCCAGGCGCAGCGCAGCCATCCGTTCGGCCAGCTGGCTCGCGAACGCCTCAGCCACCGACTGGTGCACAAGGAACCGGTTGGCGGCCGTGCACGCCTCGCCGATGTTGCGCATCTTGGCGAGCATGGCGCCGTCGACGGCGGCATCAAGGTCGGCGTCCTCGAACACCACGAAGGGTGCGTTGCCGCCGAGCTCCATGGAGACGCGGAGCAGGTTCTGTGCGCTCTGCTCGACGAGACTTCGGCCGACTTCCGTCGAGCCCGTGAACGTCAGCTTGCGCAGCCTGGGGTCGGCGATCAGCGGCGCCATGACGGCGCCGGTTCGCGAGGTCGTGACGACGTTGAGCACACCGTCCGGCAACCCGGCCTCGCGCAGCACGTCGGCGACCCACAGCGCCGTCAGGGGTGTGAGCCCGGCCGGCTTGAGCACCATCGTGCACCCGGCCGCGACAGCCGGGCCGATCTTGCGCGTCGCCATGGCGAGTGGGAAGTTCCACGGCGTGATCATCAGGCACGGGCCGACCGGCTGCTTGAGCGTCAGGAGTCGCGTCTTGCCGTCCGGCGCGACCGAGTAGCGGCCGTGGACGCGCACGGCCTCCTCGGAGAACCAGCGGAAGAACTCCGCCCCGTAGGCGATCTCGGCCCGGCTCTCGGCCAGCGTCTTGCCCATCTCGAGCGTCATGATGCGCGCCAGGTCGTCGGCGCGCTCGGTCACCAGCTCGAAGGCGCGACGCAGGATCTCGCCGCGCTCGCGCGGCGCGCTGCGGGCCCACGCAGCCTGCGCGGCAACCGCGGCATCGAGGGCAGCGTGACCATCCTCGACCGATGCGTCAGCAACCCGGGCCAGCTCCTGACCGGTCGACGGGTCCTCGACGGCAAAGGTCGCGCCCCCCGCCGCATCGCACCAGGCGCCCCCGATGAACAGCTGCTTCGGAACGTTCTGCACGACCGCCTCGACCATGCTCGCGAGATTACCCGCAGCGAGCGAGCGGCAGACACGCGCTTGTGCGTGGTCTGCCTGAGCGAGCGAGGGTTGAGCGTGGCGACGCGATCACTCGTGCGGCGAGGCGATCATTCGCTGACCTTGCGGACGGCCCCGATCGCGATCGGGATCACCGAGGCAGCCACGATCACGAGCGCCAACCCCTCGATGTGGTGACGGATGAACGGCACGTTGCCGAGCCAGTAGCCGAGCAGCGTGATTCCGGTGGCCCAGAGTGCACCCCCGATGGCTGACAGGCTGATGAATCGGCTGAAGCCCATCCGGCCAGCCCCCGCAACCGCGGTGATGAAGGTCCGGACAATGGGCACGAACCGGGCCAGGATTATGGCTGGCGCACCGTACTTCTCGAAGAAGTTGTGGGTCCGCTCGAGGTACTCCGTCTTGAAGACGCGGGAGTCCGCCTTGCGGAAGAGCGCCGGGCCGATCTTCGCTCCGATGCCGAACCCGACCGCGTTTCCGGCGATGGCGGCGGCCGTGAGCAGGAGGCACACGAGGACGATGTTGGGCATGCCTGCTGTTCGCTGTGCAACGAGGACGCCGGCCACGAACAGCAATGAGTCGCCGGGAAGGATCGGGAAGAGCAGGCCGCACTCGATGAAGACGATCGCCACGGCGACCCAGATCGCATAGGGCCCGAAGGACGTCAGGAGGTGCTCGGCGTCGAGCCAATCGGGGATAAGCGTTGCCACTCAGGGAGCCTACCCGCAGCGGCAGCCCCATCCGGCCCGGGCGAAGGGATGATGAGGCAGGTTGAGACGGCATGCGCGATGAGCCGCCCGCTCGCGTCGGCGATGGTGGCCTCAGCCGTGGCGACCCGCCGTCCACTGGTCACGACGCGGGCCTCACACGTGAGAAGCCCACGGTCGACAGTCGCCGAACGCGTGAATTTCATGATCAGGTCCAGAGACGTGAAGCCGCTTCCGCGCGGAAGTTGCGTACTGACCGCGATCCCCAGCGCGGTGTCAGCCAGGGTGGACAGGATCCCGCCATGCACGGTGCCGAGCGGGTTGTACTGCCGCTCCTGGGGCTCGAGCTCGAACCTCGCCCAGCCATCGCCGACGTCCACGAAGGTGATGCCGGCCGTGACGGCCGCAGGCGGTGGGGGCAGGTCACCGTTCCTGAGCTTCGTGGCAAACTCGATCCCGTCCATGCTGGCTCCGAGCTGCGCCAACGCCAGCGGGTCGGTCCAGGAGTAGGTGCGCTGGCGGTTCACGGGACGCTCGCCAACTGCGGGTAGAGCGCCTCGACCGACGCGCTCAGGCCGGCCTTGACCTGTCGGCTGACGTCGTCGACCAGGATCTCGAAGAGATTGGCCTCGACGCCGTCGTATGCAGTGCGCACCACATCGGTGGGGTCCAGCTTGTCCGCATCGACGCCGCTGGTCATTGGGGTGTCGGCGTAGCCCAGGTGCAGCGCCGCGATATGGATGCCCTCCGGTGCGAGCCGGATGCGCTGCGTATTGGTCGCCTGCCACAGCGCCGCCTTCGTCGCGCTGTAGGCGTCGCCGATGCCCAGCCAGCTCAGCACGGACAAGACGTTGAGCACGGTGCCACCCGACGCTTTCAGCGCGGGCGTGAACGCATTGGTGACGGCCAGCGCTCCCCAGAAGTTGATTTCGAACAGCTCGCGGGCCGCGGTCAGTTCGGTGAGCAGGCTCGAGCCATTGGAGGCACCGGCATTGTTGATCACCAACGTGACGTCCGGCGCCTCGGCGGCGGCCGCCGCCACGGACTGCGCATCGGTGACGTCGAGAGCCAGCGGCACGACCCGTCGGTCGTCCCACGCCTTCGGCTTGCGCGCGGAGGCGTAGACCTTCGTCGCCCCCCGCTCGAGCGCCTGGTGGACGAAATGGCTACCGAGGCCACCGTTGGCGCCGGTGACCAGGACGACTGCTCCATCGAGTGCAGGCATGCGACTCAGATCCTCTCGATGATGGTCGCGTTGGCGAGGCCGCCCGCCTCGCACATGACCTGGAGGCCGTAGCGGCCGCCGGTCTGCTCCAGGTTGTTGAGCAGCGTGGTCATGAGGCGGGCACCGGAGCCTCCCAGCGGGTGCCCGATGGCGATCGCGCCACCGTTGACGTTCACTTTGGCGAGATCAGCGCCTGTCTCGGCCTGCCAGGCGAGAACCACGGAGGCGAACGCCTCGTTGACCTCGAAGGCGTCGATGTCCGCGACCGAAAGGCCGGCTCTGGCCAGAACTTTCTGCGTGGCCGGGATGATGCCGGTCAGCATGTAGATCGGGTCATCGCCGACGACGGCGAAGCTGTGGACTCGAGCCCGCGGAGTCAGGCCGAGCTGAGCCGCGGCTTCCTCGCTGGCGACCAGGAGCGCGGCGGAGCCGTCGTTGATCGGCGAGCTGTTCCCCGCGGTCACCCGCCAGTCGAGCTCCGGGTAGCGCTGCTCCCAGTACTCGTTCTTGAATGCCAGCCGCAGATTCGCCAGCGTGTCCGCAGTCGTCTCGGGCCGGATGGTCTCGTCGGTGCGCAGCTCGTTGATCGGCGCGACCTGACTGTCGAACAGGCCGTCCTTCCACGCACGTGCCGCGCGCTGGTGGGACTCGGCGGCGAACTCGTCGAGCTGACCGCGAGACAACCCCCACTTGTTCGCGATGAGCTCGGCGCTGATGCCCTGCGGGACGAGACCGTTGCCGTAGCGGGCGCCCACCTTGCCGCCGGCGAAGTCCTTGCCCTGGAACTGAGATCCCATCGGGACCCGGCTCATCGACTCCACGCCCGAGGCGATCGCGACGTCGTACGCACCGGCCATGACTCCTTGCGCAGCGAAGTGCAGCGCCTGCTGCGAGCTCCCGCACTGCCGGTCGACCGTGACTCCGGGGACGGACTCCGGGAACCCGGCGCCGAGCAGCGCCCAGCGGGCGGTGTTGCCGGACTGTTCGCCGATCTGACCGACGGCGCCGCTGATGACGTCGTCGACGACAGCCGGGTCGATACCCGTGCGCTCGACGAGCGCCGCGAGCACGTGCGCATGGAGATCAACGGGGTGGATGCCGGCGTATGCGCCGTCAGTCTTGCCCTTGGCGATCGGCGTACGGACGGCGTCGACTATGACGGCGCTCCGCATCTGCCTATGTGTACCCATAGTCAGGACCGTACCACCTGACTATGCATATCCCAAGGCAGAGGTAGGATGGCCTCATGACGACCGACGCCGACGTGACTGTGCCCGTCCTGGAACGCCAGGGAGCGTTCGCCGATCGTGACGGATGGACCGCTGAGGGCTGGTGCCGCATCGAGCGCGCGCTTGAGCTCATCGGCACCCGCTCGGCGATGGTGCTGCTCCGCGAGGTGTTCTATGGCGGCACCCGGTTCGAGGAGCTCGTGAGCCGGTCAGGACTCAGCGAGGCCGTCGCCGCAGGGCGACTCAAGGACCTGGTGGCGTACGGCTTACTGGCGCGTCGCCCCTATCAGGATCCCGGCGCACGCACGCGCCACGAGTACGTCCTGACCGAGCTCGGTGGCCGCCTGTTCCCCGTCTTCGTCTCCCTCATGGAATGGGGCGAGAACCTGAAGGACGACCACCGCACGGGCGTCGAACTCGTCCACACCCAGTGCGGGTCGCGGCTGTCCGCCGAGGTGCGCTGCCAGGACGGGCACAAGGTTCCGTTGGCCAAGGCGGCCGTGCGGATCAAGGACGAGCGCCTGGCGCTACGTCACCAGGACTAGCCGAAGAAGTCGCCGCTCGGCGGTGGCGGGGTGGACTGCCGTGCCATCGGCACGAAGCGCGAATAGCGACCTTGGAAGGCCACGGCGATGCCCTGGTCGGTGGGGCCCGAACGGTTCTTGGCCACGATCAAGTCAGCCTCGCCCTCGCGCTCGGACTCGCCGTACATCTCCGGTCGGTGAACGAGCAGGACCATGTCGGCGTCCTGCTCGATGGAGCCGGACTCACGCAGGTCGGACAGCTGTGGCTTCTTGTCGGTGCGCTGCTCGGAGCCACGGTTGAGCTGGCTGATGGCGACGACCGGGAGCTCGAGCTCCTTCGCGAGCAGCTTGATCTGACGGGAGAACTCCGACACCTCGACCTGGCGGTTCTCGACCCGCTTTCCCGACGTCATGAGCTGCAGGTAGTCGATGACGATCAGGCCGACGCCATGCTGCTTGCGCATGCGCCGCGCCTTGGCTCGGATCTCGGGCATGGTCAGGTTAGGCGAGTCGTCGATCAGGATGGGCGCGCTCTGGACCCGCGGCATGGCCCGGCCGATGGAGTTCCAGTCGGCTTCGGTCATGCCGCCGCCGCGCATGTGGTGGATGGGGACCTTGGCCTCGGCCGACAGCAGGCGCATGGAGATCTCGGCGCCGGTCATTTCGAGCGAGAAGATGGCCGACGGCGTCGACTGCCGGATGGACGCGGCCCGGCAGAAGTCGAGCCCGAGCGTCGACTTGCCGACGCCGGGTCGCGCGGCGACGACGATCATCTGGCCAGGCCGGAAGCCGGTGGTGATGCGATCGAGGTCGTCGAAGCCGGACGAGAGCCCGGCCATCTCGCCGTCGCGCTCCTGGATGGCCTCGATCTCGTCGATGGTGTCGCTGATCAGCTCGGCCACTCCGCGGTAGTCATCGACGCCGCGCGCCGAGTCGACGTCCATGACCTCCTTCTGGGCAGTGTCGACCAGAGCCTCGACCTCGCCCGTCTCGGCCCAGCCCAGCGACGAGATCCGATTGCCGACCTCGATGAGCCGGCGCAGGACGGCCTTCTCGCGGACGATCGCGGCGTAGTAGTCGGCGCTGGCGACGTTGGGGACCGACTCGACCAGCGTGTGCAGGTACGGGGCGCCGCCGACGCGGGTGAGGTCCCCGCGACGCTGCAGCTCGTTCTTGACGGTCAGGGCATCGACCGGCTCGCCGCGGTTGGCGAGGTCGACCACCAGGTCGAAGACGATCTCGTGCGCCGGGCGGTAGAAGTCGCGGCCCGACAGCAGCTCGGAGGCGGGGTCGATCGCCTGCTTCGACAGCAGCATGGCGCCCAAGACGCTCTGCTCAGCGAGGATGTCCTGCGGCGGGACCCGTCCACCCGGCACATCGTCCGGAGCCTCTGCTGGATACAGGTCAGCGACCATCAGTGATTGACTCCTGTCATGCCTGCGACCGTAGGGATGACCTCCGACAATCTCCCGCATACGAGAGGTGTTCCCAGGTCCGCTGGCGCTCGATCTCCGCTGCACCGCCCGCGCCACACTAGGACTCCAGCCCGCTCGGGTGAAGCCCGCCGTCCACAGGGGGTGTGGAAAATGCGCGTGGTCGTGTGCAAAACGAGCCAGGACGTGTGCACAGGGCGTGGACGTGGCTGTGGACCGAGCGCACCACGGCGTCGCCATATGCCCTCTGACCTGCGGAAACACGCCACACATGATGTGGAGCCAAGATTCTTTCCGACCTATTTCGACGACGCCGGTCGACGTGTCGACAAAGCTCCCCGCATCCCATCCGGATGGACTAGTCCTCCGACTGTCCACAGGCCGGCGGCACCACCGGCGTACGGCGCAGAACCGTGAGATCGGTCCGGTTGTCGGCGGTCGACCGGCAGATTTTCGCGATCGCGCTGCCGGCCGGCTTCGCGCTGGCGAGCGAGCCGCTCATGGTGCTGGCCGACACGGCCATCGTGGGCCACCTGGGCACCACCCCGCTCGCCGGACTGGCGGTGGCATCCACCGTGCTGAACACCGTGGTCGGATTGTGCATCTTCCTGGCGTACGGCAGCACCGCCGCGGCCGCCCGCAGTCACGGGGCAGGCGCGATCCGCGAGGCCCACGCCATCGGCATCAGCGCGATGTGGCTGGCGGCCGGACTGGGACTGGTGCTGTCCATCGCCATGCTCGCGGGGGCCACGACGATTGCGGCACATCTGGCGAGCTCGGCACAGGTCGCTGATCAGGCACGCACGTACCTGTCGATCATTTCCACCGCACTGCCGGCCATGCTGATCGTCCTCGCCGCCACCGGCGCCCTGCGCGGTGACCTGGATCTGCGCACGCCCCTCCTGGTGACCGTCGTCGCCAATGCGGCCAACATCCTGCTCAACTTCGTTCTCGTCTACGGATATGGCCTCGGTATCGCCGGCTCTGCCCTCGGCACCACGATCGCGCAATGGGGTTCGGCGGTCTGGCTCGGCGGGGTGGTCGTCGTCCGCGCTCGTCGTTCGGGCGCGGACACCCGACCACGTCCGTCCGCCGTCCTCGGTGCCGCCCGCGAGGGAGTCCCGCTGTTCGCCCGCACAGTCACCCTGCGGATCGCCCTGCTCCTCCCAACGGTCCTTGCCGCTCGCCTGGGAGACTCGCCGCTCGCCGCACACCAGGTCGCGATGGCTGTCGTCACCTTCATCGCCTACGCCCTCGACGCGATCGCCATCGCCGGGCAAACACTGACCGGACGCAGCCTCGGCGCGGGGGATGCCGTCGCCACCCGCGGGCTCGCCCGCCGGATGATGGGCTGGGGCCTGGCGGCCGGCGTGCTGGCCGGATTTTTCCTGGCTGTCGTCTCGCCGCTCGTCACCACCGGATTCGCCACCGACCCGGACGTCCACCACGCGCTTCGGCCGGTCCTGCTGATCGTCGCGGCGATCCAACCCGTGTCCGGCGTCGTGTTCGTGCTCGACGGCCTCCTCATCGGCGCCGGCGACGGTCGCTACCTCGCCGCGGCAGGTGTCGTCACCCTCGCCGTCTACGCGCCCCTCGCCGTCATCCTCGGCGGATGGGGCTTCAGCTGGCTCTGGGTTGCGTATGGCGGCTTCATGCTGGCGCGCCTCGTCACCCTTGCCCTGCGCGAGCGATCGGAACGCTGGATGGTTCTCGGCGCCAGTCGAACTGCACTACGGTGACGCCATGGTCACGCCCGAAGAAGCCGTAGCAAGTTTCGAGGACCGCTTCGGGAGCCACGACGGCTTCCGTCGCCTGCACGCCAAGGGCTGGCTGTACCGCGGCTCCTTCACGGCCACACCCGCTGCATCGGCACTGACCAGCGCGGCCGTGTTCGCGGGACAGCCCGTCGACGTCGTCGCCCGCGTCTCGAACGGGGCCGGCAACCCGAACCACCCCGACTACGCGCCCGACGTCCGCGGCCTTGCGGTGAAGTTCGCTCGCGGTTCGGGCGCACTCGACATCGTCGCGCAGACCGCGCCCAAGTTCCCGGTCCGGTCCCTGGATCGCATGGTCGAGTTCGTCAAGGCCGGCGATCCGTCCCCGGCGGGCCTGGCCCGTATGGCGGCCTTCGCCGCCAAGGACCTCCGCACCGTCGTGCCGGCCCTCGTGGCGGACGCGCCGACCTTGAAGCCGCCGGCAAGTTACGCAGAACAGCGCTACTTCGCGGTTCACGCGTACTTCTGGGTTGCCCCTGACGGCTCCCGGCAGGCGGTCCGCTACACGTGGGAGCCCGAGGCGGGCGTCAACTTCCTGTCCGCCAAGCACGCCAAGGCGCTCGGCCCCAACTACCTGCACGACGAGTTCGACGAACGCCTCAAGGCCGGACCGGTCCGCTTCACCCTCAAGGTCCAGGTGGCCGAGGCCGGTGACCGCACCGACGACCCAACCGTGCAGTGGCCGTCGTCCCGATCCGTGATCGACGCCGGGACGCTCGAGCTCGTCGCTCCGGAGACCCAGCGCGAGACCAACGGTGACATCCTGGTGTTCGACCCCACCCGGGTCATCGACGGCATCGAGCTCAGCGACGACCCGGTGCTGGCCGTTCGCTCGAAGGTCTACAGCGAGTCCGTGCGCCGCCGCACGGGGACTCCACGCCCGGCCGACCTTGACGCGTGACGTCCGTCGTCCTGGTCTGGCCCAACGCGCGGCAGGAGGCAGGCGAGCTGCCGGTACCCGACGGGCGGCTGGTGGTGGCCGACTGGGATCCGGCCAGCGAGGACGGCGGGCGTAGGGCGCTACTGACGTCTGTGCGCGACGCCCGAGAGCTGTCGGCATCGCTCGGTGAGGATCCTGACGCTCTCGTCATCGTCGGTTTTGGCAGCGGAGCGGTGGCTGCTGCAGGACTGACGCGGTACGCGAGGCGACTGAGCATCGGCCTCGGTCGAGTGCTGTGTGTTGCGCCTACATGGGACGAGCCCGACCCGTTCTCCGGCATCCCCTTGGGGGAGGTGCCGGAGGGAGTCGAGCTCGTTCCGGACGCGGCCTCAGCGGCCGCGCTGCTGACTGCGTAGGGTCAGCCGCTGGCAACGACGTTGAGGCGCACCTGAGCGGTGACCTCGGGGTGCACGCGCACCGTGACCTCGTGCGCACCGAGCGCCTTGATCGGCTGGCCGACGTCGATGCGTCGCTTGTCGACGTTGGCGCCGGAGGCCGCGTTGACCGCGTCAGCAATGGCGCCGACCGTGACCGCACCGAACAGGCGGCCGCCGTCGCCGGCGCGGACCGACACGTTGACCGGCTCGGCTTCGAGCTTGGCCTTGATGGCGTCAGCGTCCTCGCGGTCGTGCACGGCGCGTGCAGCGCGCGCGGCCTGGATGGATTCGACCTGCTTGGCGGCACCGCGCGTCCAGCGCATGGCGTAGTTGCGCGGCAGGAGGTAGTTGCGGGCGTAGCCGTCCTTGACCTCGACCACGTCGCCGGGCTCGCCCAGGTTGCTGACCTCGTGCGTGAGGATGAGCTTCGTCATGAGTGTGCTTCTTCCGTCGGGACGTGTCAGCGGCTGCTGGACGTGTAGGGCAGGAGCGCCATCTCGCGGGCGTTCTTGATCGCCTTGGCGATCTGGCGCTGCTCCTGGACGGAGACGCCGGTGACGCGCCGCGCGCGGATCTTGCCGCGGTCGGAGATGAACTTGCGCAGCAGCGCAGTGTCCTTGTAGTCGATGGTGCTGACGCCGGCCACGGCGAGCGGGTTGCTCTTCTTCTTGGGCTTGCGCAGAGGGGGCTTGGGAGCCATGTCGTGTTTCTCCTTGGGTTCTAAGTCGGTGATCTGGGGGTCCCCCTGCACGTATGTGCTTGGGGGATCGAGATCAGAAGGGGGGTTCTTCGGTGGCGCCGCCGGCGCCGCCGGTGTTCCAGGCGTCGGCTGCCGGTGCCTGGGCGGGCTGGTTGGACCACGGGTCGGACGAGCCGCCCCCGAATCCACCGCCGCTGTTGGCCGAGCGGGTGGCCTTGGTGGTCTTGGCTGTCGCAAACTTCAGTGACGGGCCGACCTCATCGACATTCATCTCGACGCTCGTGCCCTTGGAGCCGTCCTGGCGCTCGTACTGACGCACGCGCAGCGCGCCGGTGACGATGACCCGCTGGCCCTTGGTGAGCGACTCGGCGACGTTCTCGGCGAGCTGGCGCCATGCGGCGCACCGGAGGAACAGCGCGTCGCCGTCCTTCCACTCGTTGGTCTGTCGGTCGAACGTCCGCGGGGTCGAGGCAACCGTGAAGTTGGCCACCGGAGCACCGCTCGGGGTGAACTTGAGTTCGGGGTCATCGGTGAGATTGCCGATGACAGTGATGATGGTTTCGCCAGCCATGTGGAGGCCTACTTTCAGGGATCAAGCACGGGGTAGGTGTCTAGTGAACGTCATCCTGCCGACATTCGGCGAAGACTCCATCCACAATGAACAGTCACCCTAGGCAACGCCGGGGCGGATGACCTTGGTGCGGACGACGGACTCGTTCAGCGTGAGCTGACGGTCCAGCTCCTTGACCGCGGCGGGCTCGGCTGTCAGGTCGACGACCGCGTAGATGCCTTCGGACTTCTTGTTGATCTCGTAGGCGAGGCGGCGCTTGCCCCACACGTCCACGTTCTCGACGCTGCCGCCGGACTGACGGACGACGTTGAGGTAGGTGTCGAGGCTGGGAGCGACGGTGCGCTCATCCAGGTCGGGGTCGAGAATGACCATGACTTCGTACTGGCGCAGGTCAGCCACAGGCTGATCTCCTTCGGACTAGGCGGCTGGGGGCGTATCCCCCAACAGGAGCGGTCACCCGCGAACGGGCAACTGCACAAGGGTAGGGCGCGCGCTCCGTTCCAGCCAAATCGCGAGGTCAGTGGTCGAAGTAGCGGGCGGTGATCGCCTCGCTGGCGTCCGCGCAGGTCTGCTGCAGACGCTCCATCTCGTCCGGGAGGTCGGTGATGAGCTCGGTCAGCGGGCGGTACTCCAGGTCTGCCCGCGCCCGCCCCAGCAACCGCTGCGCCTCGTCGCGGAACCCGGCGCGCTGGCCGTCGCCCTCCATCTGGCTGAGCGCGTTCTCGGCGACGCCGAGTGAATAGACGATCGAGCGCGGGAACCACCGGTCGAGTAGCAGGAACTCGATGGCCTCCCGGTCCGTCTCGAGCCCGCGATACGCCTTCAGGAACGCTTCGTACGCACTGCAGCCGCGCAGCGTGGTCGGCCAGGCGAGCTGCGCGTCCGGTGCCAAGGCAGCGGTGGCCAGCAGCCGGGCGGTCATGTCCACCCGCTCGATGTACCGGCCGATGACGAGGAACTGCCATCCCTCGTCGCGGGTCATGGTCGAGTCGGCGATGCCCGCGATCTGGGCCGAGCGGGTTCGGACCCAGGCGAAGAAGGTCGGCATGCGCAGGGCACGGGCTCCGGCCATGCCCTGCCACATCGTGTTGATGGACGCCCACATCTCCGTCGACAGCACTTCGCGGGCGCCCCGGGCGTTGTCCCGCGCGCGGTCGAGGGCGAAGGCGATCGAATGGTTGGACGTCGGGTCGTACGCCAGCAGGTCCAGCACCTCGTCGCGGGTGAAGTTGGAGACGGGCTCGGTTACTCCCATGACGTCGAACAGGCGGGCCGTCCACGGCCCCTCCTCGACGGCGGGATCCTCGACGAGCACCTGTGTCTGCACGTCCAGGAGACGTGCCGTGTCGTCCACTCGTTCGAGGTATCGGCCGATCCAGAACAGTGACTCGGCGATCCGGCTGAGCATCATGACTGGTCCTGCACTTGGTCCTTGGGGTCGGGCGCGACGTAGGGATCGGCCAGGACCCAGGTGTCCTTGGAGCCGCCACCGCGGCTGGAATTCACGATCAGCTCGCCCTCGGGCAGCGCGACACGGGTCAGGCCGCCTGGCAGAACGTAGACGTCGTCGCCGTCGTTCACGGCAAAGGGACGCAGGTCGACGTGACGGGGGCGCATTCCGTCGGACACGAGGGTCGGGACGGTGGACAGTGAGATCACCGGCTGCGCGATCCAGGCACGCGGGTTGGCCTCGATGGCCGTGCGCAGGGCCGCGAGCTCGTCCGTCGTCGCCGCCGGCCCGATCACGATGCCCTTGCCGCCGGACCCGTCGACGGGCTTGACCACCAGCTCGTCGAGTCGATCCAGCACCTCGGCTCGCTGGTCGGGCTCGCCCACCCGCCAGGTGTCGACGTTGGCGAGTATCGGCTCCTCGGAGAGGTAGTAGCGGATGAGGTCGGGCACGTAGGTGTAGAGCAGCTTGTCGTCGGCCACGCCATTGCCGACGGCATTGGCGATGGTCACGTGACCGGCCACGGCCGACTCGATCAGGCCGGGCACGCCGAGCATCGAGTCGGCGCGGAAAGCGCTCGGGTCGAGGAAGTCGTCGTCGATTCGGCGATAGATGACGTGCACCGGCCGCAAGCCGCGCGTCGTGCGCATGAGCACGTGCTTGTTGCGCACCACCAGATCGCGGCCCTCGACCAGCTCGACCCCCATCGTGCGGGCCAGCAGGGTGTGCTCGAAGTACGCCGAGTTGTACACGCCCGGCGTCAAGACGACGACGTTCGGGTTCGCGACGCCCTGGGGAGCGGCGGCACGCAGGGCGAGCAGCAGGTTGTGCGAGTACTGGGCGATCGGCCGGATGCGGTACTCGGCGAACATCTCCGGAAGGGCGGCGAGCAAGGCCCGGCGGTTCGTCATGACGTAGGAGACGCCGGACGGCACCCGCACGTTGTCCTCGAGGACGCGAAACCGGCCGTCGGCATCGCGGATGAGGTCGATGCCCGACACATGGCACCGCACGCCGTTGGGCAGCTCGACGCCGGCGAACTGCGACGCGTAGTAGGGCGACGACGCCACGATCTCCCGCGGCACTATGCCGTCGTCGAACACGGCCCCCTTGCCGTAGGCGTCATCGAGGAACGCCTCGAGCACCCGGACGCGTTGGCGAACCCCGGCGTCGACGGTTCGCCACGCATCGGCCTCGATGATGCGCGGCACGATGTCGAGCGGGAAAGGTCGCTCCTCACCGCCGACCGCGAACGTCACGCCCTGCTCCAGGTACCCGGAGGCGAGTGAGTCGGCGCGCTGTCGGATGTCGTCGGGCGTCATCTGGCCGAAGACCCGTTGGACGGCGAGATAGTCGTCGCGCACCTCGGCGCGGTCCGGAGCGCCGAACATCTCGTCGAAGCCGCCGACGGCCCCGTAGTCCGCGAAGATCTGGCCGCCGGTCACGACGCCAGACTAGGGCGGGCCTGTGTCGTCCATGTTTCGCGGCGCAGAATTGCGGGTCCGGTGGCTATGACGATTGTCATAAGGGTGACCTAGGATGCCGGTATGACGCAGGACACGCGAACCCGCATGATCCAGGGCGCCGCGCTCCTGGTCGGCACACATGGCGCCAAGTCGGCGAGTCTGCGCGACCTCGCACGCGAGGCCGGCGTGCCGTTCGGATCCACGTACCACTACTTCCCCGACGGCAAGCGCCAGCTGGTGGCCGAGGCGGTGGCTGCCGCCGGCGAGCGCGTCGAGCGCCTCATCACGCGGGCCCACCAGCAGGGACCCGACGCTGCCATCGATGCGATCGCGAACGGCTGGCGCACGGTGCTGGAGTCGACGGACTTCCGCTCGGGCTGCCCGGTGCTCGCCGTGGCGCTGGAGGAGGATCCTGTCCTGCGCCAATCGGCGACGGCCATCTTCGACCGGTGGCAGGTTTCCTTGGCCGAGGCGCTGGTCGCCGGCGGCGTCGCCACCGAACGGGCACCCCGATTGGCCCGCACCGTCGTCGCCTCGATCGAGGGCGCCATCGCCCTCTGCCGTGCGGAGCACTCCTTCGACCCGTTGGAGGACGTCCTGACCGAGCTCCGCGCCATGCTCGCCGACGCCGGCGGCGCACGCGGAAACCCGACTTAGGCCTGGGGCACCTCCCCGCACGAGTCGCTCGGCGGCGAGTACTTGGGGGAAATATGCGGGCTTGGCCTTACGCTTGCGCTCAGAAAGGCTCGCCATGGCCCAGTCGGACGTCCTCGTGCTCAACGCGAGCTACGAACCTCTGCAGCGCGTGTCGGTTCGGCACGCGATCAAGATGCTCGTCCGCGAGGTCGCCGTCATCGAGGAAGCCGACACCGGCACCTTCGGTCCCTTCCCGATGCCGCGTGTCCTTCGGCTCGTCCGCTACGTGGTGGCCCGCTGGCGGCACCGGCGCGGATGCACCAAGGCGGCCGTCAAGGCGCGCGACCGGATGTGCGGCTACTGCGGCGGCTCGGCTGAGACCGTCGACCACATCGTGCCGCGCAGCCGCGGTGGCACCCTGACGTGGGACAACGCGGTCGCCGCCTGCCTGCGGTGCAATCACCGCAAGGCCGATCGAACCCCCGCCGAAGCCGGCATGACGCTGCTGCTCGCCCCGTCCGCACCGACGCCGTGGGTGTACACGCCATCCGTCATCGCCGGGTGAACCCGACGCCGCACGACTAGTAACCTCGCCACGTGACCTTCGCTGTGCGGCCGATCACGCCCGCTGAACACCTCGCATTCATCGACCGCCGCGGGACCGCCAGCTTCCTGCAGACGCCAGCATGGGCGCAGGTCAAGAGCGAATGGCGGGGCGAGTCCGTCGGCTGGTTCGACGCCGGCGGGTCGCTGGTCGGCGCCGGCCTCGTCCTGTACCGCAAGGTGCCGCGCCTGAACCGCTTTCTCGTCTACCTGCCCGAGGGTCCGGCGATCGACTGGACCGGCTCGGACCTCACCGAGCAGCTGGCTGCGCTCACGACCTATCTCAAGACGCAGCGCGCCTTCGCCATCCGCATGGGCCCGCCGGTGGTCACCCGGCGCTGGTACGCGCCGACGCTGAAGGCGGCCATCGCCGACCCGGCGCTGCACCGGCTGGATGACGTCCCCGCCAACGAGAACGACCACGCCGCCCTCGACGTCGCCGGCACCCTCACCTCACTCGGCTGGCGGCAGCTCTCCGCCGCCGGCGGTTTCTCGGCCGGTCAGCCGCAGTACAACTTCTGGGTTCCGCTGGCCGACGGCTCCGGAGATCCGTTGACCGACGAGGAGCTGCTCGCGGGCATGAACCAGCTCTGGCGGCGCAACGTGCGCAAGGCGGAGAAGGCCGGCGTCGAGGTGTCCCAAGGTCATCGAGACGACCTGCCTGACTTCCACCGGGCCTACGTCGAGACCGCCGCCCGCGACCACTTCACGCCCCGGCCGCTCGCCTACTTCGAGCGGATGTGGGACGCCTTGACGAGCGAAGCGCCCGAGCGGCTGCGGCTCTATCTCGCGCGGCACGAGGGTGACCTCGTCGCGGCCACGACCATGGTCCAGGTCGGCACGCATGCCTGGTACTCCTATGGCGCCTCCACCACACACAAGCGTGACGTTCGCGGATCGAACGCAGTTCAATGGCGCATGATCCGAGACGCGCGCGACGGCGGGGCCAACGTCTACGACATGCGCGGAATCACCGACACCGTCGACGCCGACGACGCGCACGCCGGACTCCTGCAGTTCAAGGTCGGAACCGGCGGGCAGGCCGTCGAGTACCTCGGCGAATGGGACCTGCCGCTGAACCGTGCCCTCTACACCGCGTTCACGGCATGGATGAAGCGCCGCGAGCGCGGCGGGTCCGAGGACGGCACGGCATGACGTTCGACCTGGTCGTCGACGCAGGGCGCTGGCGCCGCCACCTGGACGCGTTCGCGGCCGACGTGCCCGGCTTGGTCCCGGTCATCAAGGGCAATGGCTACGGCTTCGGCCGGCACCTCCTGGGCGCGGAGGCGGAGCGCCTCGGCGCGGCGCAGATCGCCGTCGGCACCCATCCCGAGGCGGCCGAGGCTCTCGGCTGGTTCGATGGTGACGTCCTGGTCATGACGCCGTGGCGCCCCTATTTCAGCGGACCGGCCATCGAGACCGCGCTCGCGGACAGCCGCGTGATCCACACCGTCAGCCGGATCGAGGACATCGACGGAATCGCGACGGCTGCGGGCCGGGCCGTTCGTGTGGTCATCGAGGGCGAGACCTCCATGGCACGTCACGGCCTCGACCGGCACGAGCTCGCCGCCGCTGCGGGGGCAGCGGACGCGGTCGGGGTCGAGGGCTTCGGCATTCACCTTCCCCTGATGCCGACGAACCTGGCCGAAGCCGACGCGTGGGCCGGCCGACTCCTGGCGTCGCAGTTGGACACGTCAACGATGTACGTCTCCCACCTCACGCCCTACGAGCTGGCCGACCTGCGCAACCGGCGGCCCGATCTCGACATCCGGCCACGCATCGGCACTGCGCTTTGGCTCGGCGACCTGGGCGCCCTGTCGACGCGAGCTGCCGTCCTCGACGTGCACCAGATCACCCGCGGCGAGCGAGTCGGCTACCGACAGCGGGCGATGCCACGCGACGGTCACCTCCTGGTCCTGTCCGGCGGGACCAGCCATGGACTCGGGCTCGAAGCTCCCCGAGCCACCGGCTCGACCGTCGACCGCGCAAAACGTCTGGCCCGCGGCGGCCTGGAAGCGGCCGGCTTCGCGCTGAGCCCGTTCGTCGTCGCCGGCAAGCAGCGCTGGTTCGCCGAGCCGCCGCACATGCAGTCAAGCCTGGTCTACCTGCCGGCGTCGGTAAGGCCCCCCGAGCCCGGCGACACTGTCACCGCGGCGGTCCGGTTCACCACGACGACGTTCGACACCGTCTCATTCGACGACCAGTAGCCGGCGGAAGCTGAGACTCAGTCGGAGTTCGAATCGGAGTCTGAATCCGAATCCGAATCGTCCTGCGTCTCGCCCTTCGTGCTCACGATGTTGCCGGGCGGAGCGAACTGGCCGCAGTCGGCCCGATCAAGGGTCGGGTCCATGAAGGCCTTGAAGGTCATCGCCGGGTAGGTACCGCCGAAGAACGGATTGAGGTAGCCCTCGAGGTCCTCGTTGCCGACGCCACGGTTGTACATGACCGCCGTGGCCGCCTTGGGCGTGTAGCCCACGAACCACGACGACGACACGTGCTGATCGGTGTTGTCGCCGGCCGTGGCCGTGCCCGTCTTGCCGCCCGTCGGACAGACCGTCTTGGCCTTGACGCCAGTGCCGCCGTCGACGACGCCCCGCATGGCGACGATGGCATCACCCGCGACATCGGCTGGAATCGTCTGCTCGGTCTTCACCTTGTGCTGGTACACCCGCTCACCGGTCGGCGCCACGATGTGGTCGATGACGTACCAGTCGGCGTGCAACCCGCCCGCGGCGATCGTCGCGTACGCACTGGCCATCTCGATCGGCGGAACCGGTGCATAGCCGAGCGGTGTCGTGGCGACCGGGTCGATGTGGTCGGTGATGGACTTCGGGATGCCGGCCTGGTTCGCGGCGGCGAGGATCTTCTTCGCACCGATGCTGACGTCGGCGTCCTTGCCGCCCGACATCTGGATGGTCAGGTCCACGAACGCCGTGTTGATCGACTTCTGGGCCGCCCGCGCCAATGAGACGTTGCCGAAGGACTTACCACCGCTGTCGCCCTGGTTCTCGATGTCGGCGGCGTACGGCCCGACGCCGACGTGGTACGGCGACTTGCCATTGAGCTTGGACTTCAGGCTGAACCCGTCCTCCAGCGCCGCGACCAGGGCGAACGCCTTGAACGTTGACCCCGGCTGCGTGCCGAGCAGGGCCCAGTTGTTCGGGCTGGTGACGTTGTCCGGCCCGCCGTACATCGCCCGCACCGCACCATTGCCGGGAGTGACGGACACCAGCGCCGTGTGGAGCTGATCGAGCCCCTTGGGACGGACAGTGTCGACGGCTTTGACCGCTGCGTCCTGGCGCTCGTAGCTGATGGTGGTGACCACGTCGTAGCCGCCGCCGACGATGTCGGAGTCGCCGTAACCGAGCTTCTGCATTTGGTCGTGGACGAAGCGGAGCAGATAGCCGTTCGGGCCGCCGTAGCGGTTGATGGGCTTCCGCGGCGCGAACTTCGGGAGATGATCCTGCCCCTCGGCTGCCTGCGCCGAGCTGATGGCCCCGGCCTCTTCCATGCCGGTCAGGACGTAGTTGTACCGCGGCGTGATCGCTTCGCGACCGGCCTCGGTGTAGGGGTCGAAGGCCGACGGCTGGTTGATCGCTGCCGCCATCACGGCCGCCTCGCGGTAGTCGAGCCTGGCGGCCGGCTTGTCGAAGTAGGTCTGCGACGCCACCTCGACGCCATAGGCGCCCTGGCCGAAGTAGATCAGGTTGAGATAGCCCTCGAGGATCTCCTGCTTGGACATCCGGTTGTGGATCTTGATCGACAGGATGGCCTCGCGCAGCTTGCGGACGTAGGAGCGCTCCTGGGAGAGGTAGAGGACCTTCACGTACTGCTGGGTGATGGTCGAACCCCCCTGGGTGATTTCCCCGCTGGAGGCGTTGTTGCGCACTGCGCGCAGGATGCCGCGGATGTCGATGCCCCGGTTCTTGTAGAACGTCCGGTCCTCGGCCGCGATGACGGCCGCCTGCATCGCCTCGGAGACATCGCCGAGCGGCACGCTCTCGCGCTCCTGCACGGCGAACGAGCCGATCTTGTGCTGGCCGTCGGAGTAGTACACGTCGGTGCGCTGCGACTCGAAGTCGCGGTTGGGGTCGGGCAGGTCGACGAGGAAGTAGAGAACGAAGAACAGCAGCGCGCCGGCGAGGATGCCGGCGATCATGACGGCACCCACCCAGCGGGCCAGCTGTTCGCTGACCGAACCGGTTCCGGTGATCCGGCGCGCGATGTCGCGAGAGGTGTCGCGGAGCGCGTCCATCCGTTCGTTGCGCTGTGGACTCACGTCTAACTTCCTTGCCTCGGTACCACCCGGTTGCCGGGACCATTCTTGCCGACGATCCGCAAGAACGCCGTATCGGCCGGCCAGCCGAAGGTCAAGCGGAGCATCCGTGTCATGGACGGTAGCGCGCCGCCGAAGAGAGGTTTCCTCAGCGTGAGAGCACGATGTATCGTTGCGATATACCATTTCGCCACTCAGACACAGGTGCGTTTCCATGACACGACGCGGCGCGGCGCTCGAGCTGGCAGTCCTCGGACTGCTGCACGACGCACCGATGCACGGCTACGAGCTGCGCAAGCAGCTCATCGTGCTGCTCGGCTGGGGCCGTGTCCTGTCCTACGGAACGCTCTATCCGTGCCTGAAGGCGCTGACGAAGGCGGGCTACATCGTCGCCGACCCGGCAGCCGGCGGGAAGGTCGATCCGATCGGCATCGAGCCGCGGGGCCGGCGCAACCGCATCGTCTACCAACTCACCGCGGAGGGTAAGGAACGTTTCGCCGCGGCGATGGAAGACTCTGGGCCCACGGCATGGGACGACGAGAGCTTTGGCATCCGGTTCGCCTTCTTCGGCCGGACCGACTCGCCAACTCGGATGCGGATCCTCGAGGGGCGCCGCAGCCGACTGGAGGAGCGCCTGGACAACGTCAAGCAGTCAGCAGCGCGCGGCCGCGAACGGGCCGACTCCTACACGCTGGAACTGCAACGACACGGGCTCGAATCGGTCGAACGCGAAGTCAAGTGGCTGACTGAGCTGATCGATCGGGAGCGCTCAGCGCAGAACGACCGCACACAGAACACGTAAGCACGAACAACCACACACGCATGAATGCGCTCCGGGCGGGGGTCCTTCCGGAGCAGGGCACGAGAAACGAGGAGAACCGATGGGTTCGGCCAACAATTCGGTAAAGGTAGCGATCGTCGGCGTCGGGAACTGCGCGACGTCACTGATCCAGGGCGTCGAGTATTACAAGGGCGCCGATGCCGGCGGCAACGTTCCCGGCCTGATGCACGTCCAGTTCGGCGATTACCACGTCCGGGACATCGAGTTCGTGGCTGCGTTCGACGTCGACGCCAAGAAGGTCGGGTTCGATCTGGCCGACGCGACGACGGCCAGCGAGAACAACACGATCAAGATCGCCGACGTGCCGCCCACCGGCGTCACGGTGCAGCGTGGTCACACGCTCGACGGGCTCGGCAAGTACTACCGGGAGACCATCGACGAGTCCGACACCGAGCCGGTCGACGTCGTCCAGGTCCTCAGGGAGACGCAGGCCGACGTGCTGGTGTCGTACCTCCCGGTGGGCTCGGAAGAGGCCGACAAGTTCTACGCGCAGTGCGCCATCGATGCCGGCGTGGCGTTCGTCAACGCGCTCCCGGTCTTCATCGCCTCCGACCCCGTGTGGGCCAAGAAGTTCGAGGATGCCGGCGTTCCGATCATCGGCGACGACATCAAGAGCCAGGTCGGCGCCACCATCACCCACCGCGTGCTTGCCAAGCTGTTCGAAGACCGCGGCGTGGCCCTCGACCGCACCTACCAGCTCAATGTCGGCGGCAACATGGACTTCAAGAACATGCTCGAGCGCGAGCGCCTGGAGTCCAAGAAGATCTCCAAGACGCAGTCGGTGACGTCCAACCTGACCGGATCACTGGCCGGCCTGAAGGACTCCCGCAACGTCCACATCGGTCCGTCCGACTACGTCGCGTGGCTCGACGACCGCAAGTGGGCCTACGTCCGCCTCGAGGGCCGGGCGTTCGGTGACGTCCCCCTGAACCTCGAGTACAAGCTCGAGGTCTGGGACTCCCCGAACTCGGCCGGCATCATCATCGACGCCATTCGCGCAGCCAAGATCGCCAAGGATCGCGGCATCGCGGGCCCGCTGCTCAGCGCGTCGTCCTACCTGATGAAGTCGCCGCCGGAGCAGCGTCCGGACGACATCGGCCGGGCCAAGCTCGAGGCATTCATCGCGGGTACCGAGGAGCGCTGACCCGGCTAGCGGCCGGCGTGCTTCAGCAGGTTGGCCGTCGTCTGCCTGATCCCGACCGCGACGAACGGCTTGACCAACTGGCCGAGCGCGGCACCGGCGACCCCTCCGGGCATCGTGTAGTCGAAGTCGCCGCGCACGTGCGTGCCCGTGCCTTCTCGCCTGAACGTCCATCGTGATGATGCCCGCGGGCCGTCGAACGTCTCCACGGCGATCAGCTCGTTCTCGATGAACTCGGTGCACGCGAACTTGGCCGTGATGGGCCGGCCGACATTCAGTGTGATCGCGTACTTGGAGCCGAGACCGCGGGTCAGCTCGGTCAGCGGCTCGAAGTCCTGGATCCCGTAGAACCACTGCGGCACGTTGGCCGAGTCGGCGACGTACGCGAAGACCTTCTCCAACGGCGCGTCCGTCCGATGCTCAGCGCCAATGGTCGCCACGGGCGTTCCACCAATCCTTCAGGGCCTCGGTCGCCGCTTCCTCACCTAGCGGCCCCTCGTCCATGCGCAGCTCCAGCAGGAACCGGTAGGCCTCGCCGACCTCGCGCCCGGGACCGACTCCGAGGATCTCCATGATCTGGTTGCCGTCGAGGTCGGGCCGCATCGCGTCGAGCTCCTCCTGCTCGGCCAGGACGGCGAGGCGGTCCTCCAGCGCGTCGTATGTCCGCTGCAGGCGGGCGGCCTTGCGCTGGTTGCGCGTCGTGCAGTCGGCACGGGTCAGGATGTGCAGGCGCTCCAGCTGGTCGCCGGCGTCCCGGACGTAGCGACGCACGGCCGAGTCGGTCCACTCGCCGGATCCATAGCCGTGGAACCGCAGGTGCAGCTCCACGAGCCGGGCGATGTCGTCGATGTCGTCGTTGCTGAACCGCAGCTCACGCAGCCGCTTGCGGGCCAGCTTCGCCCCGACCACGTCGTGATGGTGGAAGGTGACCGTCCCGCCGTTCTGGAACCGCCGGGTCTTCGGCTTGCCGATGTCGTGCAGCAAGGCCGCCAACCGCAGGACGACATCGGGCGCGCCATCGACCTCGCGCAGCCGCTCAAGCGCAATCGCCTGCTCGAGCACGGTCAGCGAGTGCTCGTAGACGTCCTTGTGCCGATGATGCTCGTCGCTCTCCAGCTTGAGCGCCGGGAGCTCCGGCAGCACGATGTCGGCGAGCCCGGTGTCGACGAGCAGGCGCAAGCCGGGCACCGGCTCGTCCGCGCGGATGAGCTTGACGAGCTCGTCGCGAATCCGCTCGGCCGAGACGATGTCGAGCCGATCGGCCATCGCCGCGATGGCGGACGTGACCTCGGGGTCGGCCTTGAAGCGCAGCTGGGCGACGAAGCGCGCCGCGCGCATCATGCGCAGCGGGTCGTCGCCGAAGGAGATGCCGGCGGCCACCGGGGTGCGCAGGATGCCGGCGCTCAAGTCGGCGAGACCGCCGTGCGGGTCGACGAACTCCCACGAGACGCCATCGCCGGCGGGTGAATCGCGCAGCACCACGGCCATCGCGTTGACCGTGAAGTCGCGCCGCGAGAGGTCGCCGGTCAACGAGTCACCGAAGCGCACCTGTGGCTTCCGCGAGCTCAGGTCGTACTCGTCAGACCGGTACGTCGTGATCTCGATGTGCGCGTCGCCCTTGCGCAGCGCGATCGTGCCGAACTCGCGGCCCACGTCCCACACCGCGTCGGCCCAGCCGGCGACCTGGCGCTCGATCTCATCCGGCCGGGCATTGGTCGTCAGGTCCCAGTCCTGCCCGGCTCGGCCCATCAACGCGTCGCGCACCGGGCCGCCCACGAGGGCCAGCTCATGACCGGCGGAGGTGAATCTCTGCGCCAACGTCGTGAGCGCCGGCTCGGAGCGGACCAGCTCGTCGATGCGGGTGCGTTCGGCGTCACTCACCGGCGCAGGGATCGACGTGGACACGACCACACACTCTACGGCGCCAGCACCGGGCCTGCGCGGCGCCAACCCTTGCCTCCGCTGACGCCGATATTCTCGACAAGTGACGGCGCGGCGTGGACCCGAGGGACGGCTGAGAGCTCGATCCGCCGTTCGCGTGACCGCGGTGGCTCTCGCTGCCCTGACCGCGGTCGCCGCCGTCGGATTTCCGGCCGCGGCCGCCGAGAACCCGCCCGTACTCCGCGTCGCCATCACGCGGCTGTCGCCGAACGTGCTCCAGCGCTCCGGCGAACTCAGCATCGGCGGCATCGTGCGCAATCCGGCCAAGCGCGCCACGTCCAACGTGACGGTCTACCTGTCGGCTCCGCACCAGCCCCTCACCGCCCGCGCCCTCGTGCGCCCGGTGCTCGCCAGCGGGACCACCGAGACGGGGACCCGCATCACCGAGCCCACCTCGGTCGCCCGCCTCGGCAAGCTCCGTGGCGGTCAGTCGCGGCGGTTCTCCATCACCGTCAGCACCTCACAGCTGGGCTTGTCCGGCGACGGGATCTACCCCGTCGCCGTGCAGGTCGAGGCGGCCAGCCCCGACGGCTCCAACTCTCGGGTGGCCGCAGGCGGTGCGACAACCCTGCTGCCGGTTCGGGTCAGCCGAACCGCACGGGCGGCGCCGACGACCGTGCTGTGGCCCTTCCTGCTGCCCGGCGGGCGCCGGGCCGACGGCGGCTACGCAGGCACGGCAGCGCTGGCGACCTCGATTGCCCCCGGCGGCCAGATGCGCAACCTCCTCGACCTGGCCATGACCACGCCACGACGCGGCTCGGACGTGGTGCTCGACCCCAGCCTGCTGACCGTCCTGGACGACATGGCGCAAATCTCCGACAAGACGGTTGCGGCGAACGCACGCACCTTCGCCTCGGACCTGACGCGGCTCGCCGACCGCTACAGCTGTGCCGCGGTGGGCTACGACCGTCCGGACGTGCTGGCCGTGACGGCCTCTTCGTCGGCCAAGGAGCTGAGCGACATCGTCGACCGGGCCACCGAAGGGACGCTTGACGCCCATGACATCGACTGCCAGCGGATCGAGTGGCCGTCCGATCATGGCGTGGATCGCACCGCTCTCACCGTGCTGCAGCGCCAGGAGGTGGATGCCGTCATCGTGAGCCCATGGGCGGTGCCGGGATGGCAGTCCTCCCACGGCAACCTGCTGGAGCGCACGACTCCCGACGGCGCCCTGCCGCTGGTGGTCAACGACCCACTCGCCGCCGGGGCAGCCGGCATCCCGACCCCGACCACGCTGCGTCAGGCGATCCTCAGCGAAGCCGTGCTCGCGTCCATCGCCAATGGCCCACAGGTGAACAAGACGTCCACCGTCGTCATCGTCGATCCGCATTTCAATCCCGGCCGTGTCCGGGGTCAGCCGATGGCCGCCGTGTACAACTCGGACGTCACCGAGCCGCGGAACTTCGCAGCCCAGGTCCGCTCCCACCGATGGCCCTACGTCGGCGCGGTGCCCGACAAGCCGGGCGCACAGCCGATCTCCAGCCGCCAGGTGACGGTGGCCACTGACGCCGTCCAGGCGGGGCGGCTCATCGACGACATCCTGCTCGACGACACCGACCGCGTCGGGCACGCGCAGCTCATCTCGCGCCTGATCAGCCAGCGGTGGCGTGGCCACCGCGGGACCGGCGTGGCCGCCGCCGACCACGCCATCCACGAGCTCAGCGGGGAGCTCGCCGCCATCTCGGTTGAGGGTCCTGCGGCGCTCGCGCTGTCCAGCGAGGCCGGCCAGTTCCCCGTCACCGTCCGCAACCGGACGCCCTTCCGGGTCCGCGTCGCGCTCGGCATCGACTCGTCGGCGCCAGGCGTTCGGTTCATGGCGCCCGGCAGCGTCGACGTCGCCGGCGGCGAGAGCCGCACCGTGACCGTCAAGGTCGACATGGGCACGCAGACGGCGACGACGGTCTCGGTGCGGCTGGCGTCCGCGACCGGGCTCCAGTTCGGCGCCGCCACCGTCTTCAACGTCCGCTCCACCCGCGTGGGAGCGGCCCTGTGGATCGCCATCGGCTTCTCGGTCGCGCTGGTGGCCGTGGCCCTCCTGCGCCGCTTTGCCAGCCCGGGCCATCAGCCGGCCCATCCCCAGCTCGACCCGGACGATTTCGATGACTGATTCGTCCGTCTCGCGCCACAGCGCCTGGATGGCTTTGGGCACCGTGGTGTCGCGCCTGACCGGTTTCGTCCGGCTCTACCTGCTGGCGTACACGATCGGCTCGCACCTCGACGCCGACCTCTTCAACAACGCCAACACCATCCCCAACACGCTGTACATCCTGGTGGCAGGCGGCGTGTTCAACGTCGTGCTCGTCCCGCAGATGGTGCGGGCGATGAAGCGCGATCCCGACGGTGGCGACGCCTACGTCAACCGGGTCATCACGCTCGGCCTGCTGGTCGTCGCCCTGGCCACCGTCGTCCTGGTGCTCGCGGTACCGCTGATCCTGCACATCGTTCCCGGCGGACAGCTGTTCGCGCCGGGTAACGAGCAGCAGTACGCGTCAGCTCGCCTGCTCATGTTCCTGTGCATGCCGCAGGTCTTCCTCTACGGCTCCTTCGTGCTGCTGGGACAGGTCCTCAATGCTCGCGGCGTGTTCGGCCCGATGATGTGGGCGCCGATCGCCAACAATCTCGTCGCCGTCGCGACGCTTGTCACGTATCTCGTCGTGTTCGGAGGCTCCGACGGGCACGACGGTTTCACGACCCAGCAAGGCTTGCTCCTGGGCATCGGCTCGACGCTCGGGATTGCCACCCAGGCCGCGCTGCTGCTTCCCTTCCTTCGGCGCGCCGGGTTCCACTACCGGCCACGCTTCGACTTCCGCCATACCGGCCTCGGGCACACGCTCCGCCTCGGTGCCTGGACGCTCGGCTTCATCGTCGCGAACCAGGTGGCCTACATCGTCGTGCAACGGCTGGGCATCGCGGCGACCCTGCAGGGTGCGGCGACCGGCCGGCCCGCCGCCGGTTCGACCGTGTACGAAATCGGCTATCTGATGAGCCAACTGCCGCACGGTGTCGTCACGGTCTCGCTGGCCACCGCGGTCATCCCCCTCCTGTCGAGCCTGGCTGCCGACCGACAGTTGGACGAGCTCGGGCGCGAGCTGCAGCGCGTCCTGCGGCTGGTGCTCGCGCTCGTCGCTCCCATCGCGACCGCGGCCGCCGTGCTCGGACCGAGCGCGGTCCACGCCATCGCCTACGGCGGTGTACGCGCCAACGCGACCGCCATCGGCTGGACGCTCGCGGCGTTCGCGCCGGGGATGATCGCGTTCGCTGTCCACTACCTGATGCTGCGCGGCTTCTACGCGATGGAGAACACCCGGACGCCGTTCCTCATCCAGCTCGCGGTCGCCGGAACCAACATCGTCGCCGCGGTCGTGTTCACCTCGGCGGTCGACGCGGCTCATGTCTCCGTCGCCCTCGCACTGGCCTTCGGAGCTTCGTACCTCGTGGGCGCCACCCTGTCGGCCAGCCTGCTGCCGGTCTCGGTGCTCTTCACCCGCGACGTGGGCGGCTTCCTCGGCCGGCTGATCGCCTGCTGCGCCGGCACGGCGCTCGCGATGATGGCCGTCCTTGCTCTCCTGGGGGCTTCCGGCGTGCCGACCGACACCCCTGGCCGCGCGCTCGGAGTAGTCGCCCTCGCGGGCCCGATCGGAGCGGGGTCCTATCTGCTGCTCGCCCGCGCGCTCGGGGTGACCGAACTGGCCACCGTCGTGTCCGCCATGCGCCGCCGCCCCCTGAGCAACTGAGGCCCGCGACACCCCTCGGGTTCCACCCGCCGCGTTCTAGCATGGGCATCGGAAAGGGCAGTTGATGAGCAAACGGCGGACGCTGACGTCAGGCGTCGTGCTGGCTGATCGCTACGAACTGCAGGACCAGGTGTCCGAACGGCTCGGCTCCGTGACGTGGCGCGCCCTTGACCTGCTGCTGAATCGCAACGTCGGCATCGAGCTCATCCCGAGCGCCGACCCGCGCGCGCCGCACTTCCTGGAGGCGGCTCGCCAGTCCACGATCGTGACGGATGCGCGATTCCTCAGAGTGCTCGACCTGCTGGAGAACGAACACGGGCATCACGTGGTGGTGCGCGAGTGGGCCAAGGCCTTCGGCCTCAACCAGGTGCTCGAGCACTCGCCGGTGCCGAGCCGCCGTGCGGCTCAGATCGTCGCGGAGGTCGCCGAGGCGCTGGCCCACGCGCACGCACACGGGCTCTACCACCGGCGGCTGACGCCTCACCACGTGCTGGTGAAGTCGTCCGGCGCGGTCCGCGTCGTCGGGCTCGGGCTGGCGTCGGCACTCGACCAGCCCAACCACACCGAGTCGGCCGCCGACCTCGCCGTCTACGAGCAAGCCGACGTCCGCAGCCTCGGCTACCTGCTCTATGCGGCGCTGACCGGCCGCTGGCCCGGCGCCGAGGTCGACCACCTGCCCTCGGCGCCACACGAGCACGGTCACACACTCAGGCCGCGCCAGGTCCGCGCTGGAGTCTCCCGCGACGTCGACATCATCTGCGAGCGGATCCTGCCGGAACTGGCCGGGCCGCACGCAGCCGGACGGCTGACGACCGCCGACGAGATCGCGCGTGCGCTGCGTCGCATCAGCAACGATCCCGGCGATACGGGTCCGCCGACCGTTCTCGTGCCGAAGGCGGCGCGCGAATCGCCGGACCTCCTGCGGTCTGACCCCGTCGTCGCGCCGGTGGGCCCGGTGCCGGGGCTCACCGCGACCCGACGGCCCAAGGCACACGAGCCGTCACCACCCACGCGTCGCGAACGCGCCCAGGCCATCGCCGTCGATGCCACCCGCGACGACCGTCGGTTCGTCATCGCCGGGGTGGCCGGCACGGTGTTCCTGCTGGCCGTCATCGGGGCGCTCGCGTTCCGGGCCGCGGGCGTCAACGTCATCCCGTTCGCCGTCGACGATCCGCCGCGCTCGCTGCCGATCGAGTCCATCGGCGACTTCGACCCCCAGGGCGATGGCGCCGAAAACCCCAACGACGTCCGCCTGGCCGTGGACGGCGACCCCGACACCGGATGGCAAACCACGACGTACTTCAACCATCCGGACTTCGGCGGCCTCAAGGACGGCGTCGGCCTGGTCGTCGATCTGGGTCACATACGCAACGTCCAGCGGGTCGACGTCACGTTCGGGCGGCACCCCACGTCGCTGGAGGTCTACGCGTCGACAGGTCGCCCACCGCCCCCGGACAGCCTCCGCACGCTCACCCGGCTCGGCTCGGTGCGCGACGCCGGCGAGCGCGTGCAGATCAAGCCGAGTCATCGGACCAAGGTCCGCTACCTCGTCGTGTGGCTGACCGCGCTGCCCGAGGCGAGCGCGGCGAAGTACCAGGGCGACGTCCGCGAGATCACCGTACGCGGCAGCGCCTAGCCACATCTCGCACCGGCCGGGCGTCCCGATCCGGAATGGTCACGACCTAAACTGCGTTGCACCAGTTCGACGATCCCAGCCATTCCTGAGCCAGAAGGCAGCCATGACCGAATCTCCCACCCCCCGGAACGTGATCATCATCGGGTCGGGCCCCTCGGGCTACACCGCTGCCATCTACGCCGCCCGCGCCAGCCTTAACCCGCTCGTGTTCGAGGGTTCGGTGACGGCCGGCGGCGCCCTCATGACCACCACCGACGTCGAGAACTTCCCAGGCTTTCCCGACGGCATCATGGGACCGGACCTGATGGACAGCCTGCGCAAGCAGGCCGAGCGGTTCGGTGCCGAGCTCGTCGCCGACGACGTGACGGCGGTCCAACTGGACGGCGACCTCAAGTCGGTCACCACGTCCGACGGCACCGTCCACACGGCGCACACCGTCATCCTGGCCACGGGTTCGGGCTACCGGAAACTGAACATCGCCGACGAGGACCGTCTGTCCGGACACGGCGTCAGCTGGTGCGCGACCTGCGACGGATTCTTCTTCCGTGAGCAGGAGATCGTCGTGGTCGGCGGTGGCGACTCCGCGCTCGAGGAGGCGACGTTCCTCACCCGTTTCGCCAGCAAGGTCACGCTCGTGCACCGCCGTGACGAGCTGCGGGCGTCCAAGATCATGCAGGACCGAGCGTTCGCCAACGACAAGATCGAGTTCGCCTGGAACTCCGAGGTCGCCGAGCTCATCGGCGACGACCGCCTGGAGGGCGTCGTCCTGCGCGACACCCAGACTGGGGAGACGCGTCGGGTCGACGCGACCGGCCTGTTCATCGCCATCGGGCACGACCCACGTTCCGAGCTCATCAAGGGCCAGGTCGAGCTGGACGACGAGGGCTATGTCCTGGTTCAGGCGGGTTCGACGGCCACCAACCTCTCCGGTGTCTTCGCCGCCGGCGACCTCGTTGACCACACCTATCGCCAGGCCATTACCGCGGCCGGCACTGGATGTGCTGCCGCGCTCGACGCCGAACGCTTCCTGGCCGACCGCGAGCACGCGCTCGCCACCGCCTGACCGACCAACCCACGACCGCATCACGCAACCGCATCGCTCAATCTGAGGGGAACTCCATGGGTGCCATCACCGCCGTCACCGACGCCGACTTCGACGCCAAGGTGCTGCAGTCGCAGCGCCCGGTGCTCGTCGACTTCTGGGCCGCCTGGTGCGGCCCGTGCCGCCAGCTGAACCCGATCCTCGAAGAGATCGCAGCCGACTACGGCGACAAGATCGATGTCGTGAAGATGGACGCCGACGCCAACCCGGTCACCCCGGCTGCCTACCGCGTCGTCGGGCTGCCGACGATGATCGTCTACCGCAACGGCGAGCCGGTGCGCTCGATGGTCGGCGTCCGGCCGAAGTCGGCGATCCTCGGTGAGCTCGAGGAGTTCATCGCTTAGTCGCTTTGTCGATAAACCGACTTAGCGTCTTGGCTCTCGCTCTCCCGGCCGTCGCGGATCCATCAGGTCGACGATGCGCTCGAGGTCCTCGACCGTGGCGAACTCCACGGTGATCTTTCCCTTCGCCCGGCCCAGGTCGACATGGACGCGGGTGTCGAACCGGTCCGAGAGCCGGGCGGCGAGGTCAGCCAACTTGGGCGCATGGATGCGGCCGCCAGGCCGTCGAGCCGACCGCTTCTCCTTTTCCGGCGAGACCGTGACGATCTCCTCGAGGGCTCGCACGGACAGGCCTTCGGCCACCACGCGTTGAGCCAGCCGGTCCTGGATCTCGGGGCTGGCGACCGACACCAGCGCGCGCGCGTGGCCGGCCGTCAGCACGCCGGCCGCGACGCGACGCTGGACAGCCGGCGACAGGCGCAGCAGCCGCAGTGTGTTGCTGATCTGGGGACGGGACCGCCCAATCCGGTCCGCGAGCTCCTCGTGTGTGCACCCGAAGTCGTCGAGCAACTGCTGATAGGCAGCCGCTTCCTCCAGCGGATTGAGCTGCGACCGATGCAGGTTCTCCAGCAGCGCATCGCGCAGCATGTCCTCGTCGGCGGTTTCGCGGATGATGGCCGGGATCGTGGTCAGGCCGGCAGCCTTCGACGCCCGGAAGCGCCGCTCCCCCATGATGAGCTCGTAGCCATCGGATCCCTTGGGCCGCACGACGACGGGTTGGAGCAGGCCAACTTCGCGAATGGAATGCACCAGCTCGGCCAGCTCGTCCTCGTCGAAGACGTTTCGCGGTTGGCGCGCATTCGGCCTGATGGTCTCGAGCGGCAGCTCCAGGAAGGATGCGCCGGTGATCGGCTCGAGCCCGGCCGCCTCGGCTTCAGCCGGCGTTGACGGGATCAGTGCCTCCAGACCGCGGCCGAGTCCACGACGAGCGCTTGCCATGCTCAAACCTTCCCGGTGATCTCGCGGGCTGCTTCAAGGTAGGACAGCGCGCCGGATGAGGACTGATCGTAGGTCAGGACGGTCTGCTGGTAACTCGGGGCCTCTGACACCCGGACCGACCGCGGGATCACGGTGCGCAGGACCTTGTCGCCGAAGTAGGCGCGAACTTCGTCGGCGACGCCCGCCGAGAGCCTTGTGCGCGCGTCATACATCGTCACCAGGATGGTGCTGATGTCGAGCGCCGGGTTGAGGTGCTTCTGGACCAACGAGATGTTGCGCACCAGTTGGCCCAAGCCCTCGAGCGCGTAGTACTCGCTCTGGATCGGGATCAGGACCTCGCGGCCGGCGACCAGCGCGTTGACCGTGAGCAGGCCCAAGGACGGTGGGCAGTCGATCAGGACGTAGTCGATACGGTCGCCGGCCTGATCGCAGTCCTGCAGGTACGCCTGCAGAGCCTTGTCCAGGCGGGTTTCGCGCGCGACCAGCGAGACCAGCTCGATCTCCGCTCCAGCCAAGTCGATCGTGGCCGGCAGCACGGTGAGGCCGGGGATGTCCGGGCAGGGTCGCACGAGTTCGTCGAGATCGGTGCCGTCGACGAGTGCCTCGTAGACGCCGGGCGTGCCTTCGGCGTGCGGAACCGCCAAGGCAGTCGACGCGTTGCCCTGCGGATCGAGGTCCACCACCAGCACCCGGAGGCCCTTGAGGGCGAGCGCGGCGGCGATGTTCACGGTCGTGGTCGTCTTGCCCACGCCGCCCTTCTGGTTGGCCACCACGAAGATGCGGGTCTCCGCCGGTTTCGGCAGCGACGTCGTGGCGAGCACGCGCTGCGCCAAGGCCACGTGGTCGCGCGCCTCGGCGGCCAACGGCGTTTCGTCGTCGAGGTAGCCGGCCGGTGCTTGCAGGTCGATGTCGCCAGCTGTCAGTGGCCCGGTGGACTCACCGCTCATCGGATGCCCGATGTTTCACGTGGAACATTCGACCTCATCGGCTCACCTCCACCACTGTCGTCGGCGTCAGGACGTTCCCATACGAAGACACCACGATATCCGTCGCGCCGTGTGCCCGCAGCGCCTCCGTCCACATCGTGACCTCGTCTTTTGCCGATTGGCCCTTGAGTGCGAGCAGGACTCCCCCGGGCCGGACCAGCGGCAAACACCAGTCGCCGAGCTTCCCGAGGTCGGCCACCGCGCGCGCTGTCACGACATCGAACTGGGTGTGCACATCGGCAGCTCTCCCCCGTACCACGTCGACGTTGGACAGTCCGAGCTCGGCCACGACCTCTGTCAGGAAGGTCGTCCGTCGCAGCAACGGGTCAATCAGCGTCACCGCGAGGTCGGGTCTGGCGATCGCCCAGACGAGGCCGGGCAATCCGGCGCCAGAGCCGACATCCGCGACGGACGCGTGCGCCGGAAGCCGCGGGACGACGACCGCACAGTTCAGGATGTGGCGCTCCCACAGACGCGAAGTCTCACGGGGCCCGATCAGTCCGCGCTCGATGCCCCAGGTGGCGAGTAAATCTACATATCGATTTATCGACTCTAGATGGTCGCCGAAGTATTCGTTCGCACCGGGTGTTTCACGTGAAACAACCACCGGGGCCCGCTAGTTGGCCGGGCGAACCACGATGTGTCGACCGGCGTCCACGCCCTCCGACTCGCTCACCAGGCCGGCGGCCGAAACAACGTCGTGCACGACTTTGCGCTCAAACGGGCTCATCGGGTCCAGGGCGACGGACTCGCCTGACTCCTGAACCTTCGCGACCGCATCCGCGCCAATGCGCTCAAGCTCAACACGACGAGCCGCACGGAACCCCGAGACGTCGAGCATGAGGCGGCTGCGTTCACCTGTCTCGCGGTAGACCGCGAGGCGTGTGAGCTCCTGAAGCGCATCCAGGACATCACCCGAACCGCCAACCAGATGAGTGAGATCGGCGCCGACGATCGAGACGGTGGCACGGTCACCATCGACGTCGATATCGATGTCGCCGTCGAGATCAGCGATATCGAGGAGTTCCTCGAGGAAGTCCGCAGCGACGTCCCCTTCATGCTCCAGGTTGTTGCTCACGACGGGCCGCCCTTCTTCTTGCGCTTGTTGCGCGACTGATTGCGCGGTTGCTGACGCGCAGGTGGCTGGGGGTGCGGATGCTCCAGCTCCTCGAGCGGGTCCTCTTGGACCGACCGCCCGTGCTTCGCATCGCGCAGTTGTTTGGCATGGAACGCCGGCGTGCCCGGAGCCGGGTTGCGGCGAATCACATAGAACTGCTGGCCCATCGTCCACAGGTTCGAGACCGTCCAGTAGATGAGCACGCCGATCGGGAAAGCAACGCCGCTCACCGCGAACACCAACGGAAGCATGTAGAGCAGCATCTTCTGCTGCTGCGCGTACGGACCGCTGAGCGCGTCCGGCGGCATGTTCTTGGCCATCAGCTGCCGCTGGGTGACGAATTGGGTGACGCACATGGCGACGACCATGAACATCGCGATGATCTTGGTCTCCAGGTGCGCACTGTTCATGAACGTGTCCGCGATGCGGCCGCCCAAGAACACCGCACCCTTGAGCGACGCCGCATCGCCCGCACTCAGCAACCCACTGGGACGGCCCTTGGCGGCGTAGTTGATGACATGGAAGAGCGCAAAGAAGATCGGCATCTGCAGCAACAGGGGCAGGCAGGACGCAAACGGGTTGGTCCCGGTCTCCTTCCAGAGCTTCATCTGCTCCTCGGCCAGCCGCTGGCGATCGTGGCCGTACTTCTTCTGCAACTCCTTGATCTGCGGCTGCAGGAGCTGCATGTTGCGGCTGGACTTGATCTGCTTCACGAACAGCGGGATCAGCAGGGCCCGGATGGTCACGGTGAGGCCGGCGATCGACAGCACCCAGATCCACCCCGGCGTAAGCACCCCCACTTGGGTGAAGACCCAGTGCCACCCGAGCAAGACTGCGGACACCGCGTAATAGAGCGGTCCCATGATGAAGCCCATCTAGTTCTCCTGGGGGCGGGCGGACATGTTCGTCCGCCGATTGGATGAGTCAGTAGAGATCACGGCTGGCACATGGTCCACGCCGCCGGCCGACCATGGGTGGCACCGCAAGACACGCCTGGCCGCGAGCCAGGATCCGCGTGCGGCTCCGTGCACTTCGACGGCTTCAAGCGCGTATGCCGAGCATGTCGGGTGATAGCGGCACACCTGGCCATACAGCGGACTGATCGCGAAGCGATAGGCCCGCAACAGGCCGATCAGGAGGGTCCTCACCACGCACCGGCTCGCTGCAACGCGTCGGCCAGGTCGATCCCAAGCGACGCCGATGGCGCCCCGGCCGCGGCCGGAAGTGCACGCACGACCACCCGGCTCCCTGCCGGGAGGCGGCTGATGTGTTCGTCGCGCATCAGGTGGCGCAGGCGTCGCTTGACCCGGTTGCGCTCGACGGCGGTGCCCACGGCCTTGCTCACCACGAACCCGACCATCGGCGCCTCACGGCGGGCGGCGTCCGGCAGAACGTGCACCACGAGACTCGTCCGCCCGGCCTTCTGGCCACGGCGGACGGTAATGGAGAAGTCCTCGCTGTCACGCATGCGATGGACCGACGACAACAAGGCCGGCTCAGGCCGAGAGCTTCGCGCGACCCTTGCGACGGCGGGACGACAAGATGGCGCGGCCCGCACGCGTGCGCATGCGCAGGCGGAAGCCGTGCTTGCGCGCGCGACGACGGTTGTTCGGCTGGTACGTACGCTTGCTCACGAGTAGTTCCTCACGGATCGGGTGGACTCACCGGTGTTCGCCACATAGGTTCTCGACTCCTGGCGGAACCGAGTCCTTCGGCGACCCACATCGACGGCCACCGCTCGTTCACAGATCGGTGCCCTGTGAACACGCGGCAGTTGTCGCGAAGACCGACGCCACAACGGTACGGGTGGGCCGGTAACCGGTCAAACCGACGTTCTTACGCCGAGGCACCGCGCGTGTCCAGCCGACACGCCGTTCGGTCGTCATCGGTGTGTGCAGATCGCTTGCTCTGGTCTGGCGACGCTGCTAGCGTCCGGGCGGTATTCGGACTTTTCCACAGCCCATCGAGGGGCTGGATGGAGTTTGGCGGACCGGCGAAACTGCCACGACGCGCCGTGCACACTCTGTGGAAAACAATGTGGATTGAGGGAGACGGTTGATGGCCGACGAAGCCGGGACAGTGACACCGGACCTCACCGATCATTGGGGCCGCGCCGTCGAACAACTGAACCCCGGCGCGCGGATGTGGGCAGGCAACGCCACCCCGCTGAGCCTGCACGACGACATCCTGATCGTTGCCGTGCGCGACGAGATCAGTCGCGCTCAGCTCGAGTCGCGCGTGCGTCCGCTGCTGGAGCAGCAGCTCACCGCGACGTTGGGCTCGCCCGTCCGCCTCGTCGTGACCATCGACCCGAACCAGGTCGAAGATCACTTTGTCGACGTATCGACAAAGCCAGAAATGGACAGCAGTCAAGGCTTCTCGACCGACGCAGACGACGACCTGGAGGACGAGGTCTCCGACGAGTTCGTCCCGAGCTGGGCTGCTCGACCGCACGTCGCCACTTCGAGCCGCGACCTCATCGCCGAGGCCCGACTGAATCCCCGTTACCTGTTCGAGAACTTCGTCATCGGGGCGTCGAACCGGTTCGCCCACGCCGCTGCAGTGGCCGTCGCTGAAGCACCCGGCAACTCCTACAACCCGTTGGTCATCCACGGCGAGTCCGGACTGGGCAAGACCCACCTGCTGCATGCCATCGGCAACTACGTGCTGAACCTCTACCCGTCGGCGCGGGTCCGCTACGTCAACACCGAAGAGTTCACCAACGACGTCATCAACGCCATCGGTGACCGCAAGACGGCCGAGCTCCAGCGCAAGTACCGCGAGGTCGACGTGCTGTTGGTCGACGACATCCAGTTCCTGGAGCGCAAGGAAGCGACGCAGAGCGAGTTCTTCCACACCTTCAACGCGCTGCACAACGCGAACAAGCAGATCGTCATGACGTCCGATCGACCGCCCAAGCAACTGAAGACACTGGAAGAGCGCATGCTCAGCCGGTTCGCCTGGGGCCTGCAGACCGAGACGCTCCCACCCGATCTCGAGACCCGAATCGCCATCCTGCGCAAGAAGGCAGCTGCCGAGCGTCTCACCGTCCCCGCCGACGTGCTCGAGTTCATCGCCAGCCGCGTCCAGACCAACATCCGCGAGCTCGAAGGCGCCCTCATCCGCACGACGGCATTCGCGAACCTGCAGAAGGTCCCAGTGGACCTCGCCCTCGCCCACATCGTGTTGAAGGATCTGATCGCCGAGGGCGATGCGCCCGAGATCACCGCGAGCATGATCATGGCGCAGACCGCCGCCTACTCCGACTACAGCGTCGACGACCTGTGCAGCCCCAACCGCACCCGCAACTTGGTCCTCGCTCGACAGATCGCCATGTACCTGTGTCGTGAGCTGACCAATCCGCAGATGTCTCTTCCGAAGATCGGCGAGGAGTTCGGCGGCCGCGACCACACGACCGTGTTGCACGCCGAGCGGAAGATCCGGCAGTTGATGGCCGAGAAGCACGCCGTCTACAACCAGGTCACCGAGCTCACCAACCGCATTCGCAACCAGGCCCGCGGTCAAGCCTGACCTGCTGTTTCCCACAGTCTGGGGATAGCAGTGTGGGTAAGAAGGCCCGAACCGTGGACTGTTGTTTCGGTCCGGTGAACAACGTGTGAACCACCTCACACGATCCCCAGTCCCGTCACTCAATGGGGACAAAATGACAGGCACCATCCACACCCAGATTCCCTGCCATTCAAGGCCGAATCAAGCTTCTCCACAGAATCCACACCAGTGACTACGACGACTACTCCTAGATATGCATGGAATGTTCGTCAAAGTCACCGATGACGGCCTGTGTGGACAGCCTGGGAACCGTTTCGGCCGCTCCACAAACCTGACTGCCCATCCCCTGTCGCCCGACCGATCCACGTGGCAGGATGCAGCACACGCTTTTTGCCCCAAATCCGTCAAACTCTGGGAGGCTCGCGTCCGTGAAGTTCCGTATCGACCGGGATTCGTTTGCCGATGCCGTCAGCTGGACCGCCCGCAGCCTTCCCACCCGACCGAGTGTCCCGGTCCTTGCCGGCTTGATGATCGAGACAACCGCCGACGGCCTGACGCTCTCCGGCTTCGACTACGAGACTTCGACGCGGGCGACGCTGCCGGCCGAGGTCGCCGATGACGGACGGGCGCTGGTATCGGGTCGACTGCTTGCCGAAATCGTCAAGTCCCTGCCGGCCAAGCCGGTCGACGTCTCACTCGACGGCTCCAAGGTGCAGGTCCTGTGCGGCAGCGCGCGCTTCACGCTGCAGACGATGCCGGTCGAGGAATACCCACGCCTGCCGGACATGCCCACGGCGTCCGGCACGGTTAAGGCTGACGAGTTTGCGACGGCCGTCGCCCAGGCGAGCGCGGCCGCCGGACGCGACGAGATGCTCCCGCTTCTGACCGGGGTTCGGCTGGAGCTCGAGGGCTCGACCGTGTCGCTCATGGCCACTGACCGCTTCCGGGCCAGCCTGCGTGACCTCAGCTGGCACCCCGAGCGCGGCGACGCCTCGGCGCAGGCGCTCATCCCGGCTCGTGTTCTCGGCGAGACCGCTCGGTCGCTCGCCGGCAGTGGCGACGTGACCATCGCCGTGTCCAGCGGCGAGGCCGGCGACGGGCTGATCGGATTCGAAGGGTCAGTCGGCACCGGCACGCGCCGCACCACCACGCGCCTGCTGGAGGGTGACTTCCCGCGCGTTCGGCAGCTGTTCCAAGCGCAGTCCGACACCGTCGCCTATGTCGCGACGGCCGACTTGGTCGAATCGGTCAAACGCGTCGCCCTCGTCGCCGAGCGCAACACGCCCCTGCGCCTCACCTTCTCCGATGGCTCCGTGCTGCTCGAGGCCGGCAGCGGCGATGAGGCGCAGGCGTCGGAAGCCATCGAGGCGACGATCAGCGGACCCGACATCGCCATCGGGTTCAACCCCAACTACCTGCTCGAAGGCCTGGCCGTCGTCGGTGAGCCATACGTGCACCTGGCCTTCACGCAACACACCAAGCCCGCGGCCCTGAGCGGCGTGCCGGACATCGGGGCCGAGCCTGACGGTGCCTTCCGGTACCTGATCATGCCGGTGCGGCTGCAGAGCTGACGGAGCGAAACCATGCACCTCGGGCTTGTGGGCCTCGGCAAGATGGGCGGCAACATGCGCACCCGGATGCGCGAACGCGGCGTCGAGGTCACCGGCTACGACCGCAATCCCGACGTCACCGACGTCGGCTCGCTGGCTGAGCTCGTCGAGCAGCTTCCGTCCCCCAAGGTCGTCTGGGTCATGGTCCCGGCCGGCGACATCACCCGCTCCACGGTGCACGATCTGATCGAGCTGCTCGATGAAGGCGACGTGATCGTCGACGGCGGGAACTCGCGATGGACCGACGACGAGATCCACGCTGGCCTCGCCGCCGAGAAGCGCATCGGCTACGTCGACGCCGGCGTCAGCGGCGGTGTCTGGGGACTCAAGAACGGCTATGCGCTCATGGTCGGTGGCGACGCTGCCGACGTCGAGAAAGTGCAGCCGGCCTTCGACGCGCTCCGCCCCGACGGCGACGCAGGATTCGTGCACGCGGGTCGGGTCGGCGCCGGACACTTCTCCAAGATGGTTCACAACGGCATCGAGTACGCCATGATGCAGGCCTATGCGGAGGGCTACGAGCTGCTCCAGACCGCCGAACTCGTCGACAACGTCCCCGCGGTCTTCGACTCCTGGCGCGAAGGAACCGTCGTGCGGTCGTGGTTGCTGGACCTGCTTTCCGAAGCGCTCAAGGCCGACCCGGGCCTGACCCAGATTCGCGGCTACGCCGACGATTCCGGCGAGGGGCGGTGGACGGTCGAGGCCGCCATCGATCACGCCGTCCCGGTCCCCGCGATCGCCGCGTCGCTGTTCGCCCGGTTCGTCTCGCGCCAGGACGAGTCGCCGGCCATGCAGGCCATCGCGGCGATGCGCAACCAATTCGGCGGCCACGCCGTTCACAAAGCCTAGATGCACGTAACCCGGCTGGCGCTGCACGACTTCCGTTCGTACGCCGCGGCTGAGTTCGACCTGAGTTCCGGCCCGACGGCGTTCATCGGGGCGAACGGCCAGGGCAAGACGAACCTGGTCGAGGCGATCGACTACGTCGCCGGGCTCGAGTCGCACCGCGTCGCGCTGGACACTCCGCTCATCAAGGCGGGCACGCAGCAGGCCGTGGTGCGGGTCGACGTGCAGCGCGGCGACCGGTCGGCACGGCTGGAGGTCGAGATCGCCAGCGGACGTGCAAATCGCGGCCGCATCAATGGAGCCGCGGTCCCCCGGATGCGGGACATGATCGGCGTCCTGCGGACGGTGATGTTCTCGCCGGAGGACTTGGCTCTCGTCAAAGGTGACCCCTCGGATCGTCGTCGACTGCTCGACGCCCTCCTCACGCTGAGGACGCCACGGATGGCTGGCGTGCGCGCCGACTACGACCGCGTCCTCAAGCAGCGCAACACTCTGCTCAAATCGGCGCGGGCGCGCAGTGGCCACGTGGATTTGTCGACTCTGGACATCTGGGACGAGAAACTCGTTGCGCTCGGCGGCGAGATCATCGCCCAGCGCCGGGCCACGCTGGGCGAGCTCGACCCCTACCTGATCGAGTCGTATCGCCATGTGGCGGCCGATGCCGCCAGCGATCGCCAGGCCGTCTCCGCGAACTATCGATCGGCCGTCGAGCTCGGCGACGAGACCACCGTCGAGGCGGTTCGTGTCCGGCTGGCCGAGGGCTTGGAAGCGCGCCGACGCGACGAGCTCGATCGCGGGGTCACGCTCGTCGGGCCCCACCGCGATGACGTCGACCTCGCCATCGGCGACCTGCCAGCCCGCGGGTACGCCAGTCACGGCGAGTCGTGGTCGCTCGCACTCGCGCTCCGCCTCGCGTCGTTCCAACTGCTCCGCGAGGACGGCGACGACCCGGTGCTGATCCTCGACGATGTCTTCGCCGAACTGGACGGGCGGCGGCGATCCCGGCTCGCAGGTCTCGCGGCGGACGTCGAGCAGGTGCTCGTCACGGCTGCCGTCGCCGAGGACGTGCCGGACATACTGGCCGGTGAGCGATTCAACGTGTCCGCAGGGGAGGTGACCCGTGCCTGAGCTTCCGGCCGGAGATGAACCCGCCGTCGACGGTCCCGACCCCTTGGCGCTGGCGCGCGACGTCGCCGACTCCTATCGGGGAGCCTCGACAGCACCGTTGCGACGCCGAAAGCAACCTCGCCCGCCCGCGTCCAAGCGGCGGTCGAGTCGGGACGACCCGATTCCCGTCGCGGACGCCATGAGCGACCTCGTCCGGAGCCAGGGATGGGACGAGCGGCTCAATGTCCAGCGGGTGTTCACCGACTGGCCGGCCATCGTGGGCGCGGATGTCGCCGCGCACTCGACCGTCGAGGCATTCGAGGACGGTGTGCTCGTCGTGCGCGCGGACTCCACCTCGTGGGCCAAGGAACTGAAGATGTTGGCCCATGGTCTCGTGCGCCGGCTCAACGCCGAACTGGGCCAGGACACCGTGGTGAGGGTCGACATCCGCGGACCCCAGGCACCGAGCTGGAAGCGGGGCAAACGCTCGGTTCGGGACGGTCGTGGGCCGCGGGACACCTACGGCTGAATCGGGCCCCGACGGCGTGTAAATGCGTGGACAACCCCAGCGGCCGGTGTGCCATTCGCTCCAGCCACCCATTTTGAGCCGCTGACAGCCACATTTGGCCTCCTGACACCCACCTGAAACTGTGGATATGTCGCTGGGACGCACACAATGGCCCCTTATACTGAAGTGGTGACATCTGAGGCGCCCACCCCGACCGAAATTTCTTCCAACGGCGGCTACGACGCCAGCAACATCCAGCTCCTTGAGGGCCTCGAAGCGGTTCGCAAGCGTCCCGGCATGTACATCGGGTCGACCGGCGAACGCGGGCTACACCACCTTGTCTACGAGGTGGTCGACAACTCCGTCGACGAGGCGCTCGCCGGGCACGCCACCCACATCGAGGTGATCGTGCAGGGCGATGGCGGGGTGCGGGTCGTCGACAACGGCCGAGGCATCCCGGTCGACGAGCACCCCATCGAGAAGATCCCGGCGGTCACGCTGGTCATGACGTCACTGCACGCCGGCGGCAAGTTCGGCGGCGGCGGCTACAAGGTCTCCGGCGGCCTGCACGGCGTCGGCATCTCGGTGGTCAATGCGCTGAGCAAGAAGCTCTACACCGAGATCAAGCGTGACGGCTATCGCTGGACGCAGTCGTTCACGTACGGCGTGCCCGACGGGCCGCTCGAGCGGCACGAGGCAACGGACGAGACCGGCACCACCCAGGTCTTCTACGCGTCCGACACCATCTTCGAGACGACCGACTACTCCTACGACACCCTCAAGACCCGCTTTAGAGAGATGGCCTTCCTCAACAAGGGCCTCGAGATCTGGCTCAAGGACGACCGCGATCACCCCGAGGACGCCGAAGGCGTCGAGAACGTCGAGCGCGAGGTCACGTTCCGGTTCGACGGCGGACTCGTCGACTACGTCGACCACATCAATGTCGGTGCCAAGTCACCCATCCACAACGAGATCATCGCCGTTGAGCGCGAGGACGAAGCCGCGGGCATGTCGCTCGAGATCGCGATGCAGTGGAACCAGAGCTTCAGCGAATCGGTGCACACGTTCGCCAACACGATCAACACGCACGAGGGTGGCACGCACGAAGAAGGCTTTCGCGCCGCGCTGACCAACACGGTCAACAACTTCGCCGAGGCCAACAACCTGATCAAGAAGAAGGAAGATCGCCTCACTGGAGACGACATCCGAGAGGGCCTGACGGCGATCATCTCGGTCAAATTGGCCGAGCCGCAGTTCGAGGGCCAGACCAAGACCAAGCTGGGCAACACCGAGGCTCGCTCCTTCGTCCAGAAGGTCGTCAACGACGAGCTCGGCGCGTGGCTCGAGCAGCATCCGACCGAGGGCAAGCTCATCGTCCGCAAGTCGATCGACGCGGCCACTGCCCGTATGGCTGCCCGTAAGGCGCGCGATCTGGCCCGCAACCGCAAGGGCCTGCTCGGCGGCGGCGGACTGCCCGGAAAGCTGAGCGACTGCCAGTCCCGCAACCCGGAGGAGTGCGAGGTCTTCCTGGTCGAGGGCAACTCGGCCGGCGGCTCGGCCAAGGGTGGCCGCGACCCGCGCACCCAGGCGATCCTCCCGTTGCGCGGCAAGATCCTGAACGTCGAGAAGGCGCGAATCGACAAGATCCTGCAGAACACCGAGGTCCAAGCCATCATCAGCGCGCTGGGAACCGGCGTTCACGACGACTTTGACATTGACAAGCTGCGCTACCACAAGATCGTGCTCATGGCCGACGCCGACGTCGACGGCCAGCACATCTCGACGCTGCTGCTCACGCTGCTGTTCCGGTTCATGAAGCCGCTGATCGACGGCGGCTACGTCTACCTCGCGCAGCCTCCGCTGTACAAGATCAAGTGGACCAATCAAGCGCATGAGCTGGCATACTCCGATCGCGAGCGCGACGCGCTGGTGGCCGAGGGTGAGGCCAACGGCAAGCGGCTTCCCAAGGAGGCGCCGGTCCAGCGCTACAAGGGTCTCGGCGAGATGAACGACCACGAGCTGTGGGACACCACCATGGATCCCGATAGGCGCATCCTGCGCCAAGTGACCCTCGAGGACGCGGCAGCGGCAGATGAGATCTTCACCATCCTCATGGGCGAGGACGTCGAGCAGCGTCGAAGCTTCATCCAGCGCAATGCCAAAGACGTAAGGTTCCTGGACATCTGATGACTGAAACTCCGATCGAACGGGACCGGATCGAGCCGGTCGAGCTGCAAGTCGAGATGCAGCGGTCGTACATCGACTACGCGATGAGCGTGATCGTGTCACGGGCCTTGCCCGATGTCCGCGACGGACTCAAGCCGGTGCACCGCCGCGTCCTCTACGCGATGTTCGACGGCGGCTACCGGCCCGACCGCGGCTTCAGCAAGTGCAGCCGCATCGTCGGTGACGTCATGGGTCAGTACCACCCGCACGGCGACACCGCCATCTACGACACCTTGGTTCGCCTCGCGCAGCCGTGGGTCATGCGCGCGCCGATGGTGTCGGGCCAGGGCAACTTCGGGTCGCCGGGCAACGACGGCGCCGCCGCCATGCGATACACCGAGTGCAAGCTCGCGCCCATCGCCATGGAGATGGTGCGCGACATCGAGAAGGAAACCGTCGACTTCAAGGCCAACTACGACGGACGCTCGCAGGAGCCGACCGTCCTGCCGGCGCGTATCCCGAACCTGCTGGTCAACGGCTCGGCCGGTATCGCGGTCGGCATGGCCACCAACATCCCGCCGCACAACCTGCGCGAGGTCGCCGATGGCGTGCAGTGGTCGCTCGCCAACCCGACTGCCAGCCGCGAAGAATTGCTGGAAGCGCTCATGGAGCGGATCAAGGGGCCAGACTTTCCGACCAAGGGCCTGATCGTCGGCACCAAGGGCATCGACGACATGTACCGCACCGGCCGCGGTTCGGTGCCGATGCGCGCGGTCGTCACCATCGAAGAGGACACCAAAGGCCGCATCAGCCTGGTCATCACCGAACTGCCGTACCAGGTCAACCCGGACAACCTCGCGGTCAAGATCGCCGAGCTCGCCGACAACGGCAAGATCCAGGGCATCGCCAATGTCCGCGACGACTCGTCGTCACGCACCGGCCGCCGGCTCGTCGTCGAACTCAAGCGCGATGCCATCGCGCGGGTCGTGCTGAACAACCTCTACAAGCACACCGAGCTGCAGACCAACTTCAGCGCCAACATGCTGGCCCTCGTCGACGACGTACCGCGCACCCTCACCCTCGACGCGTTCGTCTCGAACTGGATCACCCACCAGATCACCGTAATCCGCCGTCGCACGGAGTACTTGCTGCGCGAGGCAGAGGCGGACGCCCACATCTACCGCGGCCTGGCCAAGGCACTCGACCAGCTCGACGAGGTCATCGCACTCATCCGGCGCAGCCCGACGGTCGAAGAAGCGCGCACCGGCCTCGTCGGGCTGCTCGACATCGACGAAGTGCAGGCCAACGCCATCCTCGAGATGCAGCTGCGTCGGCTGGCCGCCCTCGAGCGGCAGAAGATCATGGACAAGCTGGCCGAGCTCGAAGAGCTCATCGCCGACTACAAGGACATCCTGGCCAGCGAGGAACGACAGCGCTCGATCGTCAGCGAGGAGCTGCAGGCCGTCGTCGACAAGTACGGCGACGACCGGCGCACGCACATCATTCCGGCCGACGGCGACCTGTCGATGGAAGACCTCATCCCAGATGAGGAGGTCGTCGTCACCATCACCGCCGGTGGCTACGCCAAGCGGACCAAGACCGACCTGTACCGGGTGCAGAACCGCGGCGGCAAGGGCGTACGCGGTGCGCAGTTGCGTGATGGCGACTTCGTCGGGCACATGTTCCCGACCACCAGCCACCACTGGATCCTGTTCTTCACGACGGCCGGCCGGGTTTACCGGACCAAGGCGTACCAACTGCCCGAAGCCGGACGAGACGCCAAGGGTGGGCACGTGGCCGGCCTGCTGTCGTTCCAGCCGGACGAGCAGATCGCGCAGGTGCTGGCCATCCGCGACTACGACCAGGCGCCCTACCTGGTGCTCGCCACCAAGCGCGGCCTCGTCAAGAAGACGCGCCTCCTCGACTACAACAGCCCGCGGCAGGCGGGCGTCATCGCCATCAACTTCCGCGACGAGGACGACGAGCTCATCGGCGCTGAGCTGGTCTCGCCCGAGGACGACCTGCTGCTCATATCGCGCAAGGCGCAGGCCATCCGGTTCCGGGCCGACGACCAGCAGCTGCGTCCCATGGGCCGCGCGACGTCGGGTGTCACGGGCATGAAGTTCCGGACTCAGGATGAGCTGCTGTCCATGACCGTCATCCATCGCGACGCTGACGCGGCCGAAGGCGACGACGAGCTTTTCGTCTTCACCGTCACCGATGGTGGCTTCGCCAAGAAGACGTCCATCGACCAGTACCGCCTGCAGGGCCGCGGGGGCCTCGGCATCAAGGCGATGGAGATCACCGAGAAGCGCGGCAAACTCGTTGGCGGGCTCGTCCTGAAGGACTCCGACGACGTCATCTCCGTCACCCAGGGCGGTCAGGTGACGCGCAGTCTCGTGTCCGGTGTTCCGGCGAAGGGCCGTGGCACGATGGGCGTGAGTTTCGTGAAGTTCAAGGGGGACGATCACGTGGTGACCATCGCGCGCAACGCTGAGCTTCCCATCGCAGAGCTCATCGCCGGCGACGAAGCCGACGCCGAGGCTCCGGCCGACACGGACGTCGAAGCAGACGCTGTGGATGCCGAGGGCGCGGACGCGTGACGAGCGGCAAGGACGCGGCCGGTCCTCCTCCGCAGCCGGACGATGAGGTGACGGGCGAGCTGCCGCCGGTGCCGGCCCAGCTGGAGCCGCCGGTCGTCTCCAAGGAGGATTACGCCCACACCACCTCCGGCACGCCTGACCACACTGCGCTCATCCCGGCCATCAAGGACGAGCTCCCGCCGACCCCGCCCCCGATCGTTGACACGGCGCCGCCGAAGGTTGAGTCCCTGCTTCCGCGGGAGGAGCCAGCCCCGACGCCGGCCGCACCCGCTCGACGTCGTCTGGTCCGCGTTGAGCCCTACTCGATCACCCGGCTCGCCTTCGTGGTGTCGGTCGCGCTGATGATCGTCTCGGTCGTGGCGGTGGCGATCTTCTGGATCATGCTCGCCGTCACCGGCGTGTGGGGCCAGATCAACGACAGCGTCGCGTCGCTGTTGAGCGACGACTCGTCGTCCTTCGACATCAAGGACTATCTCGGCTTCGGCCGCATGGTGGGCGCAACCCTGGTGCTGTCGGGCATCAACGTCATCCTGATGACGGGCCTGGCCACCGTCGGTGCCCATCTCTACAATCTGGCGGCTGCCCTGCTGGGCGGCGTCGAGACCACCTTCACCGACGACTGATCACGGTCCCTGTCACCCGAATGGAGAGCGGGAATCCGGCCTCCGAACCGTCATCCTGTGCGAAGGTATCTGCCCATGAGGCGTGCCCTGCTGATCCTGTGCGTCACCGGCCTGACCGCATGCGGCCATGGCCCCGCGCCGACGGCGTCAAAGGCTCAGGCGCCGCAGACGCGACCGATCGGCGTGCAGCAGTCGCCGACTCTCGCTTTGGAGACCAGCAACGGCGTCGACTCGGTGGTCGCGTGGATCCGCGGTAGCAATCACAAGCAGATCGCAGGCTCTTTCGAAGCCATCGCGCCCAACGGGTCCATTATCGTCATGCGCGCGCCGTCGCCGGGCTCGCAGGGGGGGCCGCAGTTCTACGACGTGGCAACCGGCAAGCCCACCGCCATTGGTGACCGCTTCAGTGCCACCGACGCCATCGGCTTTGGCGAGGGTGTCGTCCTCACCATCCGGACGGGCGAGAACAACGCGACGCTGCGCGCATTCGACGGCGAGTTCCGGCAAGTACGCGAGTTCCCGCTGCCAGGGAAGAGCAGTGCCGACGGATCGGGCACGCATTACGGCTCACCGGTCATCGCGGGCGGGGTCGTCTTCGCGGTCCGGACTGACGGAATCGGCGGCGGCGGCAAGGCCTCCGACGAGCTTGTCCGGCTGACGAGGGACGGCAAGATCACCGCCTCCCTTGTCGACAAGCACGCTCGGGCCCTAGCCGTGAGCGCAGATCGTCGCACGCTCGTCGCCGTACTTACAGCTGGCCCAAAGGTGGGCAGCGAAACACCCGCTGACACGACTGTTGTGGCGATCGGTCCGAAGTCCGGCGAGCTCACGAAGTCCTACCAGCTCCCGCCTCCCTGTCGAGGCGGTAAGCGTTCCGGCTCATGCGTGGTGCGGGTCGAAATGACAGGAACTGGCGAACTCGTCGCCCGCGTCGCCCCGTCCGGCAACGGGCAGGTGGGATCGACCTGGCTCACCACGGGTAAGGGCTGGACGGAAGACCGTCCCCAGCGAGGCCGCATCGTGGTGTGGCAGCAAAGCGGACGGCTGGTGAGGGCCGACAGGGACTCGGTCGCGGGGCCCGTGACCTGGTTCGACCAGGACGGAAGCACCCGCGACGTGGCAGGTTCCACGAAGGCTCGGGCATGGTGGGCGCCGGGCACTCTGTACCAGCCCTGACCGCGGACCGTCACCCGCGTGACGCCCAAAAGCATGACGGCTAAACGTGCCCACGCCTGCCTGTGCAGCCATACGCTCTGCAGCGGGGGACGGCCTATTGGCCCGTCCCCTTATTGATTCCGTCGAAGGACTGCGCATGGGCCGCTCCACGTCATCCTGGTTGACCCGATTCACGATCGCCTTCGCGATGGCCGGTGCGGCAACGCTGCAGTCGGCGCCCGCCATGGCCGCGATCCCCACGGCCATCGCCGGCAAAGTCACGAACAACGCTGGCGGCGCGGCGGTGGCGGGCGTGCAGGTCACCGCGTACCGCCTGTCCGGTGGTTCGTGGAACCAGCAGGGCTTCGACTTCACCGACGCTGGGGGCAACTACGTCATCGACGAACTCAGCGCGGGAACCTATCGGATCGGCTTCGATGGCGCCATAACCTCGGAGTACTGGAACGACAAGGCGACGCTGGATACCGCCACCGACATTCCGGTCGTCCAGAACCAGACCGCTTCCGGGAAGAACGCTTCGGTGACGCTCGGGGGCCACGTGACCGGGACGGTGTCCGATGCGTCCGGGCCGATCAAGGACGCCCAGGTCTCGGCCGTGGATGCGGGCGGAAACTTCGTGGCCTACGGGTACACGAACGCGTCGGGGGCCTACGATCTCGGCGTTCCCAGCGGGAACTGGCGGCTTCGGTTCGGTGCGTACGACCACATCGAGGAGTACTACAACGACAAGGCCACGCTGGGAGCGGCCGATTCGTTCACCGTGGGAAGCGGCTCGACAGTCTCGGGAAAGAACGCTGTTCTCGCGAACCAGAGCAGGATCAGTGGCACGGTCACCAAACTGGGCGGCGGCGGACTCGTCGGAATCGACGTGAATCTCTCCCGACCCGACGGCTTAGGCGGATGGGACTCCTCCAGCTGGGTCTCTACAAATGCATCGGGCGCGTACACGTTGACCGGCCTCGACGCCGGCACGTACCGGATCTGCTTCTCGGACGAAAACGATAACTACATCTCCGAGTGCTATGACAACAAAGCCACCGTGAGCGCGGCAACCGACGTTGTCGTGGGCACGAGTGCGTCGGTCTCCGGCAAAAATGCCGAGCTGGCACCGGGCGGTCACATCACCGGCACCATCACCAAATCCGCCGGCGGGCCATCCGATGCGTGCGTCGACGCCTACGACGGGACGGGCGCTCAGGTCGGCAGCGCTTGCACCGACAGTTCCGGAAACTATGACGTCGGTGGCCTCCCTTCCGGAAGCTTCCGCCTCTATTTCGAGCCTTTCGACGACGATGCGCCTGAGTACTACAACGACAAGGCGACCCTGGCGGCCGCCGACCCAATCGCGGTCACAGCCGGCAGCACCACCTCAGGCAAGAACGCGACCCTGGGAGCCAGCGCGCGGATCGAGGGCACGGTCAGCCGCGACGGCGGTGGAGGGCCCATCCCGGGGGTGGAGGTGTCGCTGCTGGACTCGGCCGGCAACCCGGCGCCGGGTATCAGCAACACCTACTACACGAGCAACAGCGGCACGTACCAGTTCACCGGCCTTGCTGCGGGCACGTACCGCCTCAAGTACGACGACAACGAAGAGGGAGTCACCGAGTACTTCGACAACTCACCGACCCTCGCCGGCTCCACTGGCGTCGTGGTGACGGCGGGACAGACGGCAATCAAGAACGCCTCCTTGGCCGGCAACGGCCACATCACGGGAACGGCCACGCGCACCGGAGGGTTCCCGCTCGAAAATGCCGACGTTGCGCTCTACGCGTTCGACGGCGTTGCATTCAACGAGGTCTTACACACCAACACCCGATCGGATGGTACGTACGACCTGACGCCTGTCAGCGCGGGCAACTATCGACTTGGATTCAGCGAGTCCGGCTACTTGGGCGAGTACTACGACAACAAGCCCGATCTGGCGAGCGCCACCTCCGTCACGGTGTCCGCCAACGGCACGGTGTCGGGCAAGAATGCCGAGCTTGCCGTGGACAGCGCGAACCCCAGTGGCGGATTCATCGGGGGCGTGGTGACCAAGGCGGGCGGAACACCGCTCGCTGGGGTTGACGTCTGCCTGCTGCGGTCCTCCGACAGCTTCAGCGAGTTCAGCTGTCAGAACCACCAGACCGGCGCGGACGGGAAGTACGGCTTCGGGGACCTGGCGGCGGGTCAGTACAAGGTTCGCTTCGCCAAGAACGATTTCGGTTACTCGGGTCACGGTCAATTCGTCACCGAGTACTACAACAACAAGGCCACGGCCTCGGCGGCCGACATTCTCACCATCACTGCCGCGGGCGAAGCGCTGACCACTGTCAACGCCGAGTTGGCTGAGCTCAGCCACGTCACGGGCAAGGTGACGAAGGAGGATGGCGTCACACCCATCGCAGACATCGGCGTCAGCCTCTCTGGGGACGGGCCCAACTACAACTCTTACTACGCCAACACTGCTGCAGATGGTACGTACGACCTGAACGGTGTCGAGGCCGGTAGCTACACGTTGGAGTTCAACGACTACAGCAACCAGACCTACGTCAGCGAGTTCTATGACGATGCGGCCACGAGTTCGGGCGCGACGCCGGTCGTCGTCCCCGCCGACACTGTCGTGTCGGGGAAGAATGCCCGGCTCGCCGTCGGTGGCCACATCACCGGCACTGTCACGGCCGGCGGTTCTCCGGCCGATCCGGACTGCATCGACAACATCGAGGCCCTTGACGCCCAGGACAACCTGGCGTGGGAAGCCGACGACTCCGACGGCGATGTCGTGGACAGCACCGGCAAATACGACGCCAGCCCCCTGAGGAGCGGTTCGTACACCGTCCATGTCAACGACGCGTGCGGCGATTACGTTGGCGAATGGTGGGACAACGCGCCAACGCAGTCCGGTGCAAGCCCAATCAGCGTCACCGCGCCGAACACGACCTCGGGCAAGAACTTCGTCCTCGAGGCGGCCGGGTCCATCAGCGGCACCGTCACCAAGACCGCCGGTGGCGCGCCGCTGCCGGGGATCGTGGTCGAGGCCTATACCGCTGCCGGCGAACTCGCTGCCGGCGAACTCGAGAATTCTGAGCTGACTGGGCCCGACGGTACGTATGTGATCGACAGCCTCGCCGCCGGCTCGTACCGCTTGCGGTTCCGCGACCCCGATGGCACCTACGCCACCGAGTTCTTCACGAACAAGGCCTCGCTGGCGACGGCGGACCCCATTGCCGTGGGCGTCGGGGCGAAGCTCACTGGCAAGAACGCCGACCTGGGCCCAAGCACGCCAGGGCACATCACCGGAAGGGTGACCAAGCAGGACGGCACGACGGCACTGCCGAATGTCCGGGTCAGCGCCTATGGATCTGACTGGAACGTCGATGCGACCGCTGTCACTGATGGATCAGGCAACTACAACCTGTCCGGCCTGAATGGCGACGACTACCTGGTGAAGTTCCTCGACCTCAACGGCGCGTACAACACCGAGTGGTTCGATGACGCCGGGAATGAGGACGACGCCACACCGGTCAGCCTGGCCAACGGGGCAACGGTCAGCGGCACGAACGCGAAGCTCGCGAGTGCGACTGAAATCCAGAACGACGTCGCGCCGTCGATTAGCGGTGTCGCACGCGTCGGCAGCACGTTGACGGCCGACGATGGCGAGTGGACCCCCGCAACCGGCCTGACGCTCACGCGCCAGTGGCTTGCCGATGGCAATGTCATCTCGGGAGCGACGGGAACGACGTATGTGCCGGTCGCCGGCGATGTGGGCAAGAAGATCACTGTCCGGGTGACGGCTGCCAAGTCGGGCTACACCTCGGCCATCAAGACCAGCGCCCCGACCGATCCGGTCGCGGGAACCACGGCGAGTGCGCTGTCCAACACAGTCGCCCCGACGATCACTGGAACCGCCAAGGTCGGCCAGACCCTCACGGCCTCGAATGGCACGTGGTCGGCGACGCCGGATTCGTACGTGTTCGCGTGGAAGGCCGGTGGCAGCGCCGTCGGGACGAACGCCAACACCTATGTGCCTGTCGCGGGAGACGTCGGCAAGACGATCACGGTGACCGTGACGGCCAAGAAGGCCGGGTTCACTGATGGGACGGCGACGTCCGCGCCGACCTCGGCGGTACAAGGATCAGACTTCACGACAGCGCCGACGCCCACGATCAGTGGTACGGCGAAGGTTGGTCAGACGTTGACGGCCAACGAGGGCACGTGGGTTCCGACCCAGGACTCTTTCTCCTACGTCTGGAAGGCCGGTGGGACCACGATCAGTGGTGCCACGAACAAGACGTACGTGCCGGTCGCCGGTGATGTGGGCAAGACGATCACCGTCACGGTGACCGCGAAGAAGGCCGGCTACAGCGACACGACGAAGACCAGCGCCCCAACGGCCGCCGTTGTGGCTGCCGATCCCACGGCGCTGACCAACACGTCGGCTCCGACGATCAGCGGCACGCCGAAGGTCGGCCAGACACTGACCGCGAACGAGGGGACCTGGTCGGCGACGCCCGACTCGTACACCTATGTTTGGAAGGCGGGCGGCACGGCGATCAGTGGCGCCACGTCGAAGACGTACGTGCCCGTCGCGGGCGACGTCGGCAAGACGATCACCGTCACGGTGACGGCCAAGAAGAGCGGGCTCACCAACGGCACCGCGACGTCCAGTCCCACCCCGGCCGTGGCAGCGGCCGATGCGTCCGTGTTGTCGAACACGTCGGCTCCGACCATCAGTGGTACGCCAAAGGTCGGTCAGACGCTGACGGCCAACGACGGCACCTGGTCGTCGACGCCCGACTCGTACACCTACGTTTGGCGCGCCGGCGGCACGGTCGTCTCCGGCGCGACGTCCAAGACGTATTCGCCGGTGGCGGGCGATGTCGGCAAGACCATCACCGTGGAGGTGACGGCGAAGAAGAGCGGGTTCACCGACGGCACGGCGGCATCCAGCCCGACGGCCGCGGTCCAAGCGGCCGACGGTTCAGTGTTGTCGAACACGGCGGCTCCGACGATCAGTGGGACGGCGAAGGTTGGACAGACGTTGACCGCGAACGAGGGCGCGTGGTCGGCGACACCGGATTCGTTCACGTATGTGTGGAAGGCCGGCGGCACCACGATCAGTGGCGCAACGTCCAAAACGTATGTCCCTGTTGCGGGTGACGTCGGTAAGACCATCACGGTGACGGTAACGGCAAAGAAGACCGGGTTCAATGACGGGACCGCCACGAGCGCACCCACCGCCGCCGTGACGGCGGCGGACGCGGGCCCGGCTGGTGGCGCATTCACGCCGGTGACTCCCTACCGGGTGGCCGACACGAGGTTTGGCACCGGTGTCCCGCAAGCCAAGGTGGCTCCGAACGCCGACCTGCCGGTGCAAGTGACTGGCACGGGCGGCAGTGGTGGCGTCCCGGCCTCGGGCGCCGGGGCTGTGGTCGTGAACGTGACGGCGGTGGCACCGTCGGCGGCCGGCTGCATCACCGCGTATCCAGCGGATGCGCCGCAGGCGCCGGTGGTGGCGAACCTGTGTTTCCCGCCGGGCGCGACGATCCCGAACCATGTGACCGTCAAGCTCGGTGGCGACGGCAGGATCAACTTGAAGAACCTGTCGGGCGGAACGGTCGACCTCGTCGCCGATGTCGCTGGCTGGTATGCGGACGGCGATGCCAATCAGCCGGGCACCTTCACGCCGGTGACGCCGTTCCGGATGTTCGACACCCGGCAGAGCAACCCGGCGACGTGTGCCCCGAGCTCTACCAAGGTTGCCGGCGATGCGACGTTGCAGTCGCTGTTGTCGGCGTGCCCAGGCAACATCCCGGGTTCGGGCGTGGGTGCAGCGGTCGTGAACGTGACCGTTGCTGGTCCGAGCGCTGCCGGCTTCATCACCGCTTACGCGACCGACGAGAACAAGCCGCTGGCCGCGAACGTGGTCTTCGCTGCAGGCCAGACGATCGCCAACGCCGCGACGGTGAAGGTCGGGTCGATCGGCGCCGGTGCCGGCAAGACCAGCTTCTTCAACGGCTCCGCGGGTGCCACGGACCTGATTTCCGACTTCGCCGGGTACTTCAGGTCCGGGGCCGGTGTCTTGACTGGCGCCTACAATCCGGTCACCCCGGCGCGCCTGCTCGATACCCGGACAGGAACGGGTGCTCAGAAGGTGCGGGTGCCTGCGCAGGGCAAGCTCACCTTCCAGGTCTCCGGGCTGGGCGGGGTGGATGAGTCCGCTGGCGCGGCTGTGCTGAACGTGTTCGCGATCGGATCCGGTGCCCCTGGCTACATCACCGCCTACCCGACACCGGCCAATCTGCAGGATCCTGCGCCAACGGCGGCGAACCTGGTCTTTGCCAGCGGACAGAGTGTCGGCAACCTCGTGACCGTCAAGCTGTCCACGGACGGCAAGGTCACCCTGTTCAACGGATCGGGTGCATCGATCGACCTCGCCGCCGACATCGCCGGCTGGTACAAGAAATAGGGAGGCGCTGCGTCCAACGCTTGAACGAATGGGTCAACCTCAGTTCGATCTCGCGTCGGGTCGTGCGGTAACGTAACGCGCTGGCGTTGGCTCCGTTGAGCTCGCCGACGGGCCTATAGCTCAGCTTGGTTAGAGCGCTTCCCTGATAAGGAAGAGGTCGATGGTTCAAGTCCATCTAGGCCCACGTCACTGCACGGATCGCATCGATGAGGAGGCACCCATGAAGAAGCTGCTCATGCTGGCCGCGGCCATCGGTGCCGCCGTCTTCGCAATCAACAAGAAGAAGGCTCAGGCAAAGCCGGACGCGTGGTCGCAGGCATCGGATCGGGTCTGACCTGACCGTCCTTCGGGGCCTTGGCGCAATTGGTAGCGCACCTGCTTTGCAAGCAGGGGGTTAGGGGTTCGAGTCCCCTAGGCTCCACTCGTTTTCTTCGTCTTCAGCGTCCTCATCGTCCTCCGCGTCGTCGACGAGCTGGCGTCGTATCAGCTTGTTCGCGAAATAGCCGAGCGCCAGGTAGATGATCAGCCACTGGTTCCAGCGGTAGAACTCGTAGTGGTCGTGCGAGCGAGGGTCGAACGACCACATCAACGTCACCGCGACGCCCACGATCGCGCCACCCAGGTACAAGACGTTCCACGCGATCCAGAGGGACCTGCGCGCCGGGGGGGACACGTTTCCGAGCGTAGCCCGGGTCGCCGATCAGGGGCACCTCATTCGGCGACGCTGACGTTGCCGATTCAGGCGGCGAGCAGAGCCGCCTCTTCGGTGAGGAAGGCCTGGATCCGCTTGCGCTGCTCGCGTGAACCCGTCGACATCTTGGCCAACCGACGGAGCTGGCGCGGGAGGTTGCGCCAGGTCGTCGTCGCCAGCCAGTCGTTCGGCAGGGACAGACGCACGATGCGGTGCCACGCCGAGTAGACCTGCTGCGGCAGCGGTGCCGCATGGTAGTTCAGCTCGTACTTGTCAAAGAGCGCCCGGACCTTCGGCGCCACTTCGGCATACCGATTGGACGGCAGATCGGGGAACAGGTGGTGCTCGATCTGGTGACTGAGGTTGCCGGACATGATGTGCAGCAGCTTCGAGCCGGAGATGTTGGCGGCTCCAAGCATCTGGCGGACGTACCAGTCGCCTCGGGTCTCACCTTCGATCGAGGTCTTCTCGAAGGTCTCGACGCCCTCGGGGAAGTGACCGCACATGATGATCGAGTGCGACCAGAGGTTGCGCACGACATTGGCGGTGAAGTTGGCGGCCAGCGTCGGCAGGAAGGAGCCGGTCGGCAACGACAGCAGCGGGTGGGCGAGGTAATCCTTGGCGGCTTGGTTCCGAATCTTGCGGAGGACGGCATTCTTGCGGTCCTGGAAGTCCTTGGTCTTCGTGAGTCCCTTGCGCTTCGCCGAGCCGAGCTCGAGGTCATAGGCGGCGATGCCGTACTCGAAGAAGCAGGCGTTGATGAAGTTCAGCAGCGGCTGCGCGAGGTACATCGGGTGCCACCGCTGGTCCTCGTCGACGCGCATGATGCCGTAGCCGAGGTCGTTGTCCTTGCCGACGACGTTGGTGTAGGTGTGATGCAGCTCATTGTGGCTGTGCTTCCACTGCGCGGCAGGCGATGCCTGGTCCCACTCCCATGTCGTGGAGTGGATCTTCGGGTCGCGCATCCAGTCCCACTGGCCGTGCAGGATGTTGTGCCCGATCTCCATGTTCTCGAGGATCTTGGCGATGCTCAGGCCGGTCGTGCCCAGCAGCCACGCGGGCGGAAAGATGCTGGCCAGCAGCACGGCGCGGCTGCTGAGCTCGAGGCTGCGCTGGATGGTGATCATGCGGCGGATGTAGGCAGCGTCCGATGCGCCTCGCGAGTCCAGGACGTCCTGGCGGATGGCGTCGAGCTCGACGCCGATCTGCTCGATGTCCTCGGCGGTGAGGTGAGCGATGGGGCTGGTGGTTTTGTTCTGTACGACGGTCATGAAAGAACTCCCTTTCAGTGGTCGAGGTGGCAGTCGCCGGCGGCGGCGTTGATGCAGGTCTGGATGATCACCGGGTCGCCGGTGGCGGTCGTGATTTCGCCGTTGCGCAAGTCGCGCACGGAGCCCTCACGCATCGGCAGGACGCAGCCGAAGCAGATGCCCATCCGGCAACCGGACGGCATGAGGACACCGGCGGCTTCGGCGGCATCGAGAATGGGGGTGGCACCGTCGCTCTCGACCACGGTGTCGGTCGAGTCGAACTGGATGGAGCCGCCTTCGCCCGCCTCGACGTAAGCGACGCGGAACTGCTCCACGAACAGCGGAAGCCCGTGGCGATCGTGATGCTCGTGCAGCGCGTCGAGCAGGCCAGCTGGCCCGCACGCGTACGTTGCGCGCTTTGCGAGGTCGGGCACGAGCGAGGTCAGCTCGTCGACGTCGAGGACCCCGTGGACGTCGTCGTAGCGCGGGACAAGCCGGATGGAGCCGGCGGCGTCCAGCGCCTTCAGGTGCGACAGGAAGATCGAATCGGGTTCGCTGGGCGCAACGTGTACGACGACGATGTCCAAGCCACGACTGCGCAGCGGGACGACGACTCCGGCGTCGTCCGAGATGGGGAACAGGTTGCGCAGCATTCCGATGACCGGCGTGACGCCGGAGCCGGCGGTGACGAAGAGCAGCGGGCCCGGACGTTCGGGGAGGACGAATTCGCCGGCGGCCTGTTCGAGGTGCAGCAGGGTTCCCGGCTTCGTCTGGTGGACGAGATACGGGCTGACCTTGCCGTCGGCGACAGCCTTGACGGTGATCGAGATCAGCCCGTCGGCGCGCGGGCCGTGGGTCAGCGAATACGCCCGCCAATGCCGGACGCCATCGACGTCGACGCCGATGCGGATGTACTGGCCGGGCTGGTGGCCGGCCCAGTCGGCGCCCGGCTTGAGCAGCAGCGTCGCGGCGTCCCGCGTCTCGGGATGGACGTCGACGACGCGGGCGCGCAGCTCGGCGCCGCGTCGCAGTGGAGCGAAGAGGTCGAAGTAGTCAGCCGGGACCAAGGGGGTCGCCAGGGTCTCGGCAACTCGGGTTGCCGCCTGGCGCCAGCCGCGACGGGTCCTTGGGGATTCGGTGACAAGAAATGCCATGTGACCATGATGCTGGCCCGACCGGGACAAAAGCCTGACCGCCAATGGTGAATTGAACTGGACGAATTGTTCAATCCGAACAATGATGGAGCCCGTGAGCGAGTTTCGCGTGGCGACCAGCGTCCTCGATGCCATGCGGGCGGAGCTGCCCCGCGTCGCCGAGGAGGTCGTTGCCGCCGTCATCGCCGATGTCCCGGCGTACTCCGAGCCGTTTCGCGGGCGCATGGGACGCAACATCGAGACGGCCGTTGCCCTCGCCCTGACCGGATTCCTCGACTCGCTGGCTGGCCCGGCCCCCGAGGCCGATCGGGTGCAGCGGGTCCTGAACGCCGCCTTCCGCCTCGGCGAGGGCGAGGCGCGCAGCGGACGGTCGATGGACGCACTGGCGGCGGCGTATCGGATCGGTACGCACCGGGCCTGGGACCTGCTGTCGGCCATCGCCGTCAGTGCCGGCCTGCCGGCGGGAGACATCGCGAGGTTCGCCGGCCTGGTGTTCGACTTCCTTGACCAGCTCTCTGCGGTCAGCGTCGCCGGCCACGCTGCACAGCTGGCGCAGGACGATCGTCTCCGCGAGCGGCACCGCACGGCACTCGCGCACGCGCTGGTCGCCGGCCAGCCGGAAGACCAGCTCGCTGAGGCCGCGGAGCGAGCCGACTGGCAGCTCCCCGCGACGTTGACGGCCGTGGTCCTGCCCCGCTCGGCGGCTCCCACGGTGGCCGTCCAGCTCGACCCGGACACCCTCGAGTTGGACGCAGACATCACCGCGCTCAGCGAATGGCCGCAGCACATGGTGTTGCTCGTCCCGGGTCCGGCCAGCGCTCGGCCTGCCCGGACGGCGCGAGCGGCGCTCCTCTCGGCAATTGCCAGCGGCGAGGCCGTCGTCGGGCCGGCGCGACCGTGGGCCGAGGCTCGAGCGTCGCTCGAACGCGCCATCCGGGTGCTCAGGTTGAACGTCGCCGACAGCCAGGGGAACGCGGTCGACACCGAGCGTTTCCTCGCCGACCTCGTGCTGACGGCGGACGAGGTCGCACGCGCTGACCTGCGCGAACGCGTCCTACTGCCCATGCGCGACCTGCGCCCGAGTGCCGCGGAGAAGCTCACGGACACCTTGCGGGCTTGGCTCCTGCATCAGGGTCGACGCGACGAGATCGCGGGCGCACTGTTCGTGCATCCGCAGACCGTGCGGTACCGGATGGGCCAGCTGCGCGAGCTGTACGGCGACCGCATGGAAGACCCGGAGTTCATCCGGGACGCATCCGTCGCGCTGGCCTGAGACGATGCCGGCATGACTCTCGAGCTGGATGTGACCTACCACGGCGATCCCGCGGGCATCGCCACTGTCGCGCGGACGATCGAGGCGCGGGGCGGTGCGAGCAGCCTGTTCGTGCCGGAGGGTGCCCACGATCCGTTCGTCTACCTGGCGCTCGCCTCGACCAGCACGGAGCGGCTGCGCCTGGGCACGTCGATCGCCTTGGCATTCGCCCGCTCGCCCATGGCGATGGCCTACCCGGCGTACGACATCCAACGGCTGTCCGGCGGGCGGCTCGTCCTCGGCCTCGGCTCACAGATCAAGCCGCACATCGAGCGGCGCTACTCGATGCCGTGGTCGCGACCCGCCGACCGCATGCGCGAGTACGTCGCGGCGGTCCGCGCCATCTGGGACACCTGGCAGACCGGCGAGAAACTCGACTTCCGCGGCGATTTCTACACCCACACGCTGATGCCGCCGCTGTTCAATCCGGGGCCGCTGGACGGGCCGTCCCCCGAGATCTGGCTGGCCGGCGTTGGGCCCCGGATGGTCGAGACGGCCGGGGCGGTGGCGGATGGATTCATCTGTCATCCGTTGCTTTCGCGCAGCTACCTTGCGGATGCGCTTATGCCGCAGCTCTCGGCTGGGAGGACCAGCACGAATGCATCGGGTCCGTTCACGGTGGCGGCGATGGCGATGGCGGTCACGGGTCGAACGGAGGAGGCGTTCCACGATGCCATCGCGGGCACGAAGCGGCAGATCGGTTTCTACGCGTCGACGCCGGCCTACAAGCCCGTGCTCGATCATCACGGCTGGGGCGATCTGCACGGCGAGGCCCACGCGCTGACCAAGCAGGGGCGCTGGGCCGAACTGGGCGACCTCGTTGACGACGAGATCCTCCATACGTTCGCCGTCGTCGGCGAACTCACCGAGGTCGGCGCAGCGGTGCGTGCCCGGTTCGCCGGACTGGCTCCGCGGGTGATCCTGTCGTTGCCCTACTCCGCCGATGCCGAACTCGGCCTGGACATCGCCACGGCCTGACGGCCGGGAAACGTCAGGCCCGGTCGCGCAGGTACCGCCCGAAGTGCGGGACGGTGAAAGCGATGCGTCCCCGCTCGGCCGAGTAGATGAGGCCCTTCTTCATCAGCGCGTCCCTCGCGGGCGACAGCGACTGGGGACGCTTGTCGAGAACGGTCGCCACCGCAGCCGTGGCGACAGATCCGTCGACGGTGGTCTCGGGGTCCTGATCGGCGGCGGTGGCCATCGCCTGCAAATAGTCCCGCTCGGCCGGTGTGGCCCGTTCATAGCGCGATCCGAAGAAGCCGACGGCCAGCTCGGCGTCGGCGGCCGGGGCGGCCACCGCCACGTCGGCTGCGGTGATGGGACTGGTCGGGGCGAGGTCCCACGCCTCCCGTCCGTAGGCCTGGATGAAGTACGGATAGCCGCCCGTCGCCGCGAACATGGCATCGAGCGCGTCGTCGGTGAAGGAGGCGCCCTCCTGGCCCGCTGGGGCGGTCAGGGCGAGGTCCGCCGCCGCCCGATCGAGCCGGTCGATCCGCTGGTAGCTGAACAGCCGCTCGCTGTAGGACTTGCTCGCTGACAGCACGGCCGGCAGGAACGGCAGCCCGGCGCCGACGACGATCACCGGGAGTGACGACTGGCTGATCTCGTGGCATGCGGCACACAGCGCGGACACGTCGTCCGGGTCGAGGTCCTGCATCTCGTCGATGAAGATGGCGACGCCTTTGCCCAGGTCAGCGGCAAGACCGCCGACGTCCGTGAGCAACTCGACGAGGTCGATCTCGATGTCGCCCGAGTCGGCACGGCCGCGCACGGCCGGAGCGTCGATGCCGGGGTTCCAGCGGTCGCGAAGCGCCGCGCCCACGCCGGCATCTCGCTGCGCGAACGACTTGATGACGCCCAAGACGTGGGCCGTCTCGTCCGGCTGCGGATGGCCGAGCTCGCGCACGGCGGTGTGGAGCGCCGAGCTGAGCGGACGCCGCAGCGACTGGTCCGGACGGGCCTCCAGCTTGCCCGTTCCCCAGCCGGCTCTGACGGCGGTCGACCGCAACGCGTTGAGCAGAACGGTCTTTCCGACACCGCGGAGCCCGGTCAGGATGAGCGACCGCTCGGGCCGGCCGGCCGAGACGCGCTGCAGCACGACGTCGAAGGTGCGCAGCTGATCATCGCGCCCCGCCAACTCCGGCGGACGTTGGCCGGCGCCCGGCGCGTAGGGATTGCGGATCGGGTCCATGGCTTGCAGCGTATTGCTGAGTCTAGGAAATCCCCGAGATTGGCCGATACAGCGCGATCGTGTCGCCATCAGCCCGGAAACGACCGCCGATCCGGACCGTTATCCTTGCCGGTATGGCCCACGACACCCCGCTTGCCGAGTACGACCCGGAGATCGCCCGTCTCCTCGACGCCGAGCTCCACCGTCAGCAGTCGACGCTGGAGATGATCGCGTCGGAGAACTTCGCGCCGGTCGCCGCGCTCGAGGCGCAGGGGAGCGTGCTCACCAACAAGTACGCCGAGGGCTACCCGGGCAAGCGGTACTACGGCGGCTGTGAGTTCGTCGACGAGGTCGAGCAGATCGCGATCGATCGGCTGAAGGAGCTGTTCGACGCGTCATACGCGAACGTCCAGCCGCATTCGGGCGCGACGGCCAACGCGGCCGCACTGCATGCGATCGCCAAGGTCGGCGACACGATCCTCGGTCTCGATCTCGCCAACGGCGGACACCTGACGCACGGCATGAAGCTCAACTTCTCCGGCCGGCTCTACAACGTCGTGCCGTATCACGTGGACGCGGCGGGCTACGTCGACATGGACGAGGTACGCGACCTGGCGCGCGAGCACCAGCCGCAGGTCATCATCGCCGGCTGGTCGGCCTATCCGCGCCAGCTCGACTTCGCCGCGTTCCGCGCGATCGCGGACGAGGTCGGAGCAAAGCTGTGGGTCGACATGGCGCACTTCGCCGGACTCGTCGCGGCCGGCCTTCACCCCAGCCCGCTGCCCTACGCGCACGTCGTCACCACGACCACTCACAAGACCCTGGGCGGCCCGCGCGGCGGCGCCATCCTGACGAACGACGACGAGATCTCCACCAAGATCCGCTCCGCGGTGTTCCCGGGGCAGCAGGGCGGCCCGCTCGAGCACGTGATCGCGGCCAAGGCCGTCGCCTTCAAGATGGCGCTCGAGCCGGAATTCAAGGATCGCCAGCAGCGCACGCTCGAGGGCGCCAAGATCCTGGCCGACCGTCTGACTGCCGACGACGCTCGCGACGCCGGCATCCAGGTCCTGACCGGTGGCACCGACGTCCACCTGATCCTCGTCGACCTGCGCAACAGCGAGCTCGACGGCCAGCAGGCCGAGGACCGGCTGCACGAGGTCGGCATCACGGTCAACCGCAACGCCGTGCCGAACGACCCGCGCCCGCCGATGATCACGTCCGGCCTGCGCATCGGGACGCCGGCGCTCGCCACGCGTGGCTTCGGCGCCGAGGAGTTCACCGAGGTGGCCGACATCATCGCTGAGGCGCTCAAGCCCGGTGACGTCGACATCGACGGCTTGCGCAAGCGGGCATCGGTGCTGGCGGAACGCTTCCCGCTCTACGCGAACCTCGCGCCCTACAGCGCCTGAGGGTGAGCCGCTGGTTCGCGCCGCGAGTGTTGGCGCTGCACGGGCTTGCGCTGATCCTCATCCCGGCATGCGTACTCATGGGGCTGTGGCAGCTCGGCGTATACGGGTCGAAGCACGACGGCGAGTCCACCGCCCTGCGTGCGGCGAAGCCCGTGCCGTTGCTCACCGTGTGGGGGCCCGATGACCCGTTCCGTCAGGATCTGGCCAATCGTCGCGTCCGGATCGAAGGCCAATGTCCGCCGAGCGACGAGTTCAAGGTGCGCAGACCCACCGGCGAAGCCTGGCGTGCCTGCCCCGTGCGGGTACGGGGGACCAAGTCGTCGATCCTCGTCGTCCTTGGCCATGACCGCGGTGACGTTCCAGACCGGCGTCGGTTGCCGCCGTCCTTCACGGCGGTGCTGCAGCCGCCGGAGGACACGGGCGACCTGTCGATCGCGCGTCGGGTGAACGAGTCCGGCGGCGACCTCTTCAGCGGTTACGCCCTGCTCGCCGACCCGTCGTATCGCTCTTCGCTCAAGCCGGTGACGTCGCCACCGCCGGACGTTTCGTGGACGGTGGGGCTGCGCAACCTGGTCTACGCCCTGCAGTGGTGGGTGTTCGGTTTGTTCGCCGGCTTCATGTGGTGGCGCATGGTGAGCGATGCCCTTGCCATCGAACGAGACGTTGATGACCGCCGGGTAGCCTGACGCAGTGGAAGCTGCGCTCACCCGTTACCGCGTCATGGCCTGGATCGTGGGAACCCTCCTGGTCGTCCTGGTCTTCGTCGGCATGCCGCTGAAGTACCTAGCGACGCACGGCTCGTCGGTTCAGCTCCTCGGCGACCAGGTCACGATGGTCGTCGGCATCGCGCACGGGTGGCTGTTCATGGTCTACCTCGTGACGGCGGCGATGCTGGCTCGCCGGGCGCGCTGGAGTCCCGGGTTCACCATCACCACGATGTTGGCCGGGCTGATCCCGCTCTTCACGTTCCTCGCCGAACGTCGCGCGACGGCCGCCGTGCGGTCCGCGGTCCCCGCATGAGCAACACCCGTACCATGGCGGGGAGAACCCGACCGAAAGGACCGACGTGGCACTGACCGCGACCCTCACCACCAACCGCGGTGACATCGTCATCGATCTCTTCCCCGATCAGGCGCCGAAGACGGTCGAGAACTTCGTCGGACTCGCCGAGGGCAGCAAGCAGTGGGTCGACCCGGCCACCCGCCAGCCGTCGGACCAGCCGTTCTACGACGGCTTGACGTTTCACCGTGTCATCGACAGCTTCATGATCCAGGGCGGCTGCCCGCTCGGCACCGGGACTGGCGGCCCCGGCTTCCAGTTCGCCGACGAGTTCCATCCGGACCTGAAGTTCGACCGGCCCTACCTGCTGGCCATGGCCAACGCCGGCCCAGGCACGAACGGCTCGCAGTTCTTCATCACCGTCGCGCCCACCGAGTGGCTCAACCGGCGGCACACCATCTTCGGTGAGGTCACCGACGAGGCCAGCCGGGCCGTTGTCGATGCCATTGCCACCACGGCCACCGGCCCTGGCGACCGTCCGGTCGAGCCGGTCGTCATCTCCAAGGTGACCATCGACCGCTCGTGACCGACTGCTACCGGCATCCCGGTCGCGACGCGAACATCCGGTGCCAGCGCTGCGAACGGCCGATCTGCACCGACTGCATGCGCGACGCAGCCGTCGGATTCCAGTGTCCGTCCTGCGTGGCGGAGGGCAGCAAGTCGGTCCGTCAACCGCGCACGGTCGCCGGCGGCGCGATCCCGCTCAGTGCCGGGCGTGCATCGTTCGCGCTGATCGCGATCAACGTGGCCGTGTTCCTCGGGCAGCTGGCCACCTCGGGCCAAGCCAACTCGGTGGACGGGCTCGGCCGGATGGACCCGGGCGCGGTTGCCGCCGGTGAGTACTGGCGGCTGCTGACCGGCGAGTTCCTGCACGGCGGGCCGCTGCACCTGGGGCTGAACATGTTCGCGCTGTACCTGTTCGGTCCCGCCGCCGAGCGCGCCTTGGGGACGGGACGATTCGTCGCGTCGTACTTGACGATGGCCATCGCCGCATCGACGTTCGTCTACGTGCTGCACGGTGGCCCGACGGTCGGCGCGTCCGGGGCGATCTTCGGCTTGTTCGGCATGGTGTTCGTCCTGCTCATCAAGGCGGGACAGGACGTTCGAAGCCTTGTCGTGCTGCTGGTCATCAACGGGCTCATCAGCCTGCAGGCCGGAATCAGCTGGCAGGCGCACCTCGGCGGATTCCTCAGTGGGCTGTTCCTGGGCGCGGTCTTCGCCTATGCGCCGCGGTCTTCCCGCACGGCGTGGCAGGGTGTCGCATTCGCCGTCCTCTGGGTGCTCATCGTGGTGGCCGTCCTGGCCCACACATCAGCCCTGACCGGCCAAATCACACCAGTGTAATTTTCCACAGGCCGGTCCACAGGCGTGGATAACTCGGCACGACCGCAGTTCGCAGGATTGCCTGTGGACGAGCCACAACCACAGGTCGTCCTTTCGCCGGCGCCGAAGGCGCACGGCGCTCCACGACGGATGAGCCTCGTTTCGCTCAGGCGAAACGAGGAGTGAGCGGCCCGCTAGGGCCGCGCCTCATTCCCACTTCGTCGCGAAACCGAACGCGGCGATGATGAAGCCCATTCCGATCAGGATGTTCCACTGGCCGAGGTCGGAGTAGACCGGGATGTGGACCGACGTGTTCGAGATGACGTAGAAGACGACGACCCACAGCAGTCCGAGCAGTGCGCTCACGGACATCGCGACGCCGGCATAGCGCCAGCCCCGGCTCGTCCCGGGTGCCAGCGGCGGCCGCGTGCGATCAGCGATGGACGTGGCGATGAAGGCCAGCACGATCGCTATTCCCCAGTTCCATCCGCCGAGGCCGGAGAGCACGGGGATCGTCCCGACCTTGGGGAAGTCCTTTGCGCTGGTCGCGAAGAACGCTCCTACCGCCCAGGCCGCGGCGACAATGAGGAGCAGCAAGGCCAGCGGGTGCTGCCAGCCGCCACGGGCAGGGCGAACCTTCACGGGCTTCGGTTGGGGCCGTTTCGAAGAAGACACGACCGTTAGCCTAATGGGCGCGTTCGCCGTGCTCCGCTAGCCCAAGCCGAGGATGCCTGGGCCAGCGGCCTGGCACCCGTCGGTGTTGGGATCGGTGTCCGGTGGGTTGCACGATGCGTCGGACTGGTCTGGGGGCGGCGCGTTGGACTCGCTCGTGATCGACACCGTCGAACCGGGCGACGCCTTGTCGCCGCCGCTCGGGCTCTGGTCCTTGACCGTTCCGTCTTCGGGCCCGCTCAGCGAGACCTCGAAGCCGGCGCTGTCGAGAGCGTTCCTGGCGTCGGCGACCGACTTGCCGGTGACGTCGGGAACGGAGCTCTCACCCTTCGACACGAACAGCGTGACGCTGGAGCCCTTCTCGACCTCCGAGCCGGAGGGCGGGTTGGAATTGATGACCTCGTCCTTGGGCGCCGAGCTGTCGCGCTCTTCCTTCTCCACGGTCAGCCCGTAGCGATCGCCCTCGAGCAGCTGCTTGGCGTCGTCGAACGTATAGCTCGACAGCGCGGGCATGGTGACGGTCTCCTTGCCGGTGGAGACGGTGAGCTTGATGGTCGTGCCCGGCGCCTCCAGCGAGCCGCCGGCGGGGTCCTGTGAGATGACGTCACCGCTCGGGACGGTGTCGTCGGGCTCTTCTTCCTTGTCGACCTCGAACTTTGCGCCGGTCAGCTCGGCCTGGGCCGACTCGAAGCTCGTGCCGACGACATCGGGCACGGCCACCTTGGCAGCGTCGGGTGACTGGTCGCTCAGCAGCGCCCACGCCGCGCCGCCCAGCAGGGCGAGCGCAAGGATGGCGAGCGTCCAGAACAGCGCCTTGTTGCTCTTGCGCTGCGGGGCCCGTCGAGAGGTTGGCACCGGCGCACCGCCGACCGACGTCGGGGGACCGCCGGGAATGGCCTGGGTGACCTGCGTCGCGTTGGGTGAGCCGCTCATTCCGGAGAGGGCGTCGACGGCAGCCACCGCCGTCGCCGAGCCGGGCCGCGGAGCCGCTGGCGGCGTGACGCCGTGACCAGCCAGAACTCGTTCGATGTCGGTCCGCATGTCGGCGGCGCTCTGGTAGCGGTCGTCCGTCCGCTTCGCCAGCGACTTGGCGACGACGTGGTCGACGTTGCCGCTCACGTCCGGGTTGAACTGCGACGGGGGGCGGGCTTCCTCGCGCACGTGCTGGTACGCGACGGAGACCGGGCTCTCGCCGATGAACGGCGGGCGACCGGCCAGCAGTTCGTAGAGCAGGCAGCCGGTCGAGTAGATGTCCGAGCGTGCATCGACGGTCTCGCCGCGCGCCTGCTCGGGGGAGAGGTACTGCGCTGTGCCGATGACAGCAGCGGTCTGAGTGACGGACGCGTCGGCGATGGCGCGGGCAATGCCGAAGTCCATCACCTTGACCTGGCCGTCGGGTGTCAGCATGACGTTGGCCGGCTTGATGTCGCGGTGGATGATGCCCGCGCGGTGGCTGTACTCCAGAGCGCTCAGGACATCCGCGACGATGGACAGCGCGCGCTCGGGCAGGATCTTGCGGCCGTCCTTGAGGAGGTCGCGCAGCGTCTGGCCCTCGACGTACTCCATGACGATGTACGGGATGTGGTTGCCATGCTTGTCGGTGCCTTCGCCGGTGTCGTAGACGGCGACGATGGCCGGATGGTTGAGCGCGGCCGCAGATTGCGCCTCACGACGGAACCGGGCCTGGAACGACTCGTCCGATGCGAGGTCGGGGCGGAGCTGCTTGATCGCCACCGTGCGCCCGAGGCGCAGGTCGCGTCCGATGCGCACGTCGGCCATGCCGCCGCGACCGAGGATCCCGCCGAGCTCGTAGCGGTTGCCCAGCAGGATGGGATCGTCACCGCTGGATCCCCCCGGGACCGTGCTCGTCGAGTCGGGGCCCATGGAGTCGGGGCCGCCGGGTTCAGTCATGTCGCAAATCTCCCATACTCGTTCGTGCATTCCCGAGACGCCGCGTTCACTGGCCCAGCACCGCCTGCATGACGGCACGTGCAATCGGGCCAGCGAGTCGCCCACCCGCGATCTCGCTTCGTGCTGTGGAACTGGATTCGACGACGACAGCCACCGCCACCTGCGGGTCGTTGGCCGGCGCGAAGGAGACGAACCACGCATACGGCGGGCGGTCCTTCGTCGACTGGGCCGTACCGGTCTTGGCGGCGACGTCCATTCCGGGGATCCGCGCCGAGGCGGCCGTGCCCTTCGTAACCGTGCTGACCAGCATCTGCGTCAGCTTGGCGGCGTTCTCGGGAGTCATGGCCTGGCCGAGCTTCTCCGGCTTGGTCTCCTCGAGAACCCGCAGGTTGGGCGCCCGGACGTCCTTCGTCACGTACGGACGCATCACGTCTCCGTGGTTCCCGACCGCCGCAGCCACCATCGCCATCTGGAGCGGGCTCGCCGAGACCTCGTACTGTCCGATGCCGGACTGCGCCAACTGGGGCGGCTCCATGTGGCCGGTGGGGAATCGGCTCGGGCTGGACGGCAAACCGCTCAGGGGATCGGTGCCGAAGCCGAAGGCCTTGGCCTGTGCCGCAAGTGCATCGGCGCCGATCTGTCCGGCCAGTCCGCCGAATGCGACGTTGCAAGAGACGTTGAGTGCGCGCTCCAGGGTTATGCGATCACCCCCGCAGTTCCCGCCATCGTGATTGCCGAGGGTGTACGTGATGCCAGGGAAGGACAGCCGCGCGCCGGCCTGGACCATGTCGGTGGGCTCGAGGCCCAGCTTGTCGAGTGCGGCCGCGGCAGTGACCAGCTTGAACGTCGAGCCCGGTGGCAGCGTCTGCTGCGTGGCGCGGTTCAGGAGTGGCTGGTCCTTCGCGTTGAGCATCTGGGTCCATGCCTGCTCGACCTCGCGAAAGTCGTGACTGGCGAGCGTCGCCGGGTCGTACGACGGCTGGCTGACCATCGCCAGGATCTCGCCGGTGCTCGGCCGGATCGCGACGGCCGCGCCAAGGGTCGTCGGCCCGAGCTTCGCGAGTCCGGCTGCTGCTGCCTGCTGCGCAAGCGGGTCGATCGTCGTCTCGACGCTGCCGCCCTTGGGCTGCTTGTTCGCGAGCACGTCGACCACTCGGCTGACGAACAGCCGGTTGTCGCTGCCGGACAGCACGGAGTTCTCGGAGTACTCCAGCCCGCCGCGTCCATAGATGTACGAGAAATAGCCGGTCACCGGCGCGTACAGCTTCCCGTCGCTGTAGGTGCGCTGGTACTTGTACTCGTCGTCGATGCGGACGCTCTCGGCCACCGGTTCGCCCGCCACCAGGATGGGCCCGCGGTCGCGGGAGAACTCCTCGTTGATGACCCGCTTGTTGCCGTTTTTTGCGTTGAGGCTGTCGGCTTGGACGAACTGGACGTAGTTGATGTTGACCAGCAGCGCGAAGAACATGACGAGGCACGCGGCGGCGAGGGCGCGAATGGGCCGGTTCATCCTGCCCCTTCCGCCGCGGCAGCACCCTTGGGGGCAGGAGTGCCCATCTTGACCACCTGGGTCTCGTCATCGCTGTCGACCGGCTCGACCGAGGGCGCTGGACGGCGGGTCTGGTCGCTGATGCGCAGCAGCAGGGCGATGATCGCCCAGTTCATGACCACCGACGAGCCGCCCTGGGCGAGGAATGGCGTCGTCAGGCCGGTGAGCGGGATGAGCCGGGTGACGCCGCCGACGACCACGAACACCTGCAGCGCCAGGGAGAACGCGAGGCCTGCGGCGAGCAGCTTGCCGAAGGCGTCCCGGCAGGTGAGGGCGATCCGAAGCCCGCGCTCAACGATGAGGCCATAGATCAGGATGATCGCCATCAGCCCGGTGAGCCCGAGCTCCTCGCCCATCGACGCGGCGATGAAGTCGGAGAAGGAGAACGGGGTGAGCTGGGGGCTCCCGAGGCCGAGTCCTCGCCCGAGGATGCCGCCGTGCGCGAGGCCGAAGAGCCCGCTGATGATCTGGCCGTTGCGATCGGTGTCGCCGAACGGGTCGAGCCAGGCGTCGAAGCGGGTGCGGACGTGACCAAAGGTCAGGTAGCCGAAGTAGGCACCGATGGCGAACAGCATGGCGCCGACCACCAGCCAGCCGGAGCGCTCGGTGGCGACGTAGAGCATGACCACGAACAGGCCAAAGAACAGCAGGGACGAGCCGAGGTCGCGCTGCAGGACGAGGATGCCGACGCTGCCCAGCCAGCCGACGAGGATCGGGCCGAGGTCCCGGCCGCGGGGCAGGTCGATGCCGGCGATGCGGCGGCCGGCCAGCGCGAGAGCGTCCCGCTTCACGACGAGGTAGCCGGCGAAGAAGATGGCGAGGCAGATCTTCGCGGCCTCGCCGGGCTGGAAGCTGAACGGGCCGAGCCGGATCCAGATGCGCGAGCCGTTGATCACGCCGGCGCCCACGAACGGAACGAGCGGCAGGACCAGCAGCACGAGCGCGGCGAAGCCGAAGGTGTAGGTGACGGACTGCAACCGCCGGTGGTCGCGGACGGTGAGCAGGACCCCGGCGAAGGCGACAACCCCGACGACGGTCCAGATGAGCTGAGCCCCGGCGAAGGCCTCGCGCCCGGGGTCGATCTGCTGCCGGCCGAGGTCAAGGCGGTAGATCATCGCCAATCCCAGGCCGTTGAGGCAGAGCACCAATGGCAGCAGGACGGGATCGGCGTAGGGAGCGACCCGGCGGATCACGAAGTGAGCGGCGACCGCGAGGCTGACCAGTCCGACTGCCAGGCCCATCGCGCCGGCGGGCACGCGCCCTTCCACACCGAGACCCACCGCGCAGTAGGACAGGACCCCGATGCTCACGGCCAGAATCGTGAGAAAGAACTCGGCCCCCCGCCGCTTGCGTGGCACCCACACCGATGGAGTGCTCATGCCGGCGGAGGGGGTGCGCTCGGGGAGGCTGGACTGGTGGAGGAGCTTGGCGTGGGACTGGGCTTCGGCTTGTCCTCCTTCGGCGGCTTGCGCGACTCGCGCAGGCGGGCGACGGTGGCTTCGGCATCGGCCCGGTCGCGGGCCTCGATTCCGTCGACGACCAGATCGCGGTTGACTCGGGTCAGGGCGGCGATCGGCAGGTCGGTCTCGTCGACGACGGTGTTGAGGTGGATGAGGGGGGCGTCCGCCTGGACGCCGCGATAGATGGCGACGTGCCCGTGGCTCACGCCCACGAAGTACTGGCTCTGGGTGACGCGGTATAGCACCGTCGCGCCGATTGCGACGACCAGCGCGAGGACCGCCGCGGCGATCCCGAAGCGCAGCCAGCCCCAGCGGCGCGGGGGGACGTACGAGTACCGCAGTTCCTCGACGTCCGGCGGCGGGGCGATGGTGGCGGTACTGGCCGAGGCAGCGGGGCGCTTACGGGGAGGCTCGGCCGCGGCACCAACGAGCACGGACTCGGGCTCCTGGTCGGCCTCGCCCGGCTCGATGAGCTCAGCCAGGACGACGGTGACGTTGTCGAGCCCGCCGCCGGCCAGCGCCAGCTCTACGAGCCGGTCGGCAGCTTCGTCGAGGTCGTCGAGAGCCAACGTGGCCGCGATCGTCTCGTCGTCGACCATGTCGGTCAAGCCGTCGCTGCACAGGAGGTACCGGTCGCCGGCTTGGCCGTCCAGCTGACCGATGTCGGGCTCATTGTCGGCGCGGCCGAGCAGGACGCGCAGCAGCAGCGAACGGTGCGGGTGGATGCGTGCTTCCTTCGTGGTGAGCTTGCCCTCGTCGACGAGGCTCTGCACGAAGGTGTGGTCGTGGCTCAGCTGGGCGAACTCGCCGTCGCGCAGGCGATACGCGCGCGAGTCGCCGATGTGCGCCGTGATGAAGTGCTCGCCGGTCCAGAGCATGGCCTCGAGCGTCGTGCCCATGCCGTCGACGGACGGGTCGATGGACGCGATCTCACCCAGTCGACGGTTGGCGTCCCGCACCGCCTGGACCAGGACAACGCGCGGGTCGTCTTCGCCGAGGTCGCGGTCGACCGCCCGGACGATGTTCATGGCCGTCGACGATGCGAGGTCGCCGGCCGCCGCGCCGCCCATGCCGTCGGCCACCACGATCAACCGGGAGCTGGCATAGCCGGAATCCTGGTTGCTGCTGCGCCGAAGGCCCACGTCGGTACGTGCGGTGAAGCGCATGGTCAGGTCGGTCATGGACTACTTCCGCAGCTCGACGATCGTCTTGCCGAGCCGCACCTGAACCCCGATGCCGATCGGGACCGGGGTCGAGACCCGCTGGTTGCCCACGTAGGTGCCGTTGGTCGAGCCCATGTCCTCGACGAACCACTCCTCGCCGTTCGTCGCGAAGCGCGCATGCCGCGTCGAGACGTAGTCGTCGTCCAGCCGGATGGCCGCGTCGGTGCCACGCCCCAACAGGATCGGCTGGTCGCCGAGCGGCACGCTTTGGCCGGTGTTCGGCCCGCCGATCACGTGGAGGGTCGTCGGCTTGCCGCGCTTCGGCTTGGACGGCTTCGGCGGACGGCCCGCGTCCTTCGTCTTGGAGCGCCCGCTCGGCGCTCTGGAGAGGCTGGGTGCCTTCGTGCCGATGATGTCGGAACGGATCACCGACACAGCAGACAGCACGAACAGCCACAGCACGGCCAGGAAGCCAAGCTTGATGAGCGTCAGCGTGAGCTCAGACATCGGCGTCGTCCCATGCGTCGGTGCCCGTCGGTGCGTCGCTGCTCGATTCGGTGATGCGGATCACGATGCTGGTGTTACCCAGTTGGATGTTTGAGCCGTCGACCACTCGGCCTTCGGTCACGCGTTGGCCGTTGAGCACGATGCCGTTCGTCGAGCCGAGGTCGGCGATGTAGACCTCGGTGCCGCCGGACCCGGTCGAGATCGAGATCTCTGCGTGCTTGCGCGAGATGCCCGGATCATTGATGCGGAGGTCGGCCTCGCTGCCCCGGCCGATGACGACGCCGGGTGGGCTGAGCGGGTGGCGCATCCCGTTGACCTCGATGAGGACGTCCGAGCTGCGGATGGCGGTCTCGGTCATACGCTCGCCCGGGACGGGGGTGACGGCTGCGCTGGTGGTGCCGCGCACCCGGAACCGGCCGGTGCCGAGGTCGGGTGCTTCGGTGAAGCTGATCTCCAGTGGGCCGGACAGCGTGTACCGCTGTTCGTGGACGTGCTCCTCGACGAGTCGGCCGAGCTCGACGGACAAGGTGTCGCTGAAGGGCGCCAGCCGTTCGTGATCGGGCTGCGACAGCTCGACCACGAAGACGTTCGGCGCGAGCATCCGGTCGCGCGACAGCACATGGACCGAGTTGTCGACTTCACGCTGCAGGGCGGAGGCGATTTCGACCGGCTGGACGGCACTGCGGAACGCGCGAGCGAAGACGCCGGTCACGGCCCCTTCGAGGCGCTGCTCGAAGCGTTGGATCACGCCAGACATGGGACGACCCTCCCTCCTCGCTCGGACTATCGGAGCGGACGACGATTCGATCGTATCGGGCGGTCTATGACGGCGAATGCCCCTGTTAGACTCTCTCTTCGGTTCGGCGCCGCTTCGTGCGGTGCTGAATCACGCGCGAGTGGCGGAATGGTAGACGCGCTGGCTTCAGGTGCCAGTGTCCGCAAGGGCGTGGGGGTTCGAATCCCCCCTCGCGCACACACGATTGAGGCGAGCGGGACGAGTGCTCGCACTCGTCCCTGAGCCGATTGAGTGTGTTGACGCGCGCGTAGCGCGCGGATCACCCGTATTGAGTTATCGACAACGCAAGACAGCCGCGGGTCTTGGGCGATACGTCGCTCACCGCTTTCCAAGACCGAGACCCGGAACTGACCAACGCGTGGACTCGTTTATCGAGTTGCGAAGGACGTTGGGACGCCTCGCGTCTGGTGGTGCAAGCTGGCGGGTGCGATCCCAGCAGAACCGCCGAGCATGGCACCTTGCCGAGACCACGCCTGAACGGCTACGACCAACCCTTAGACCGAGGCCGAGCTAGAACGGGAACGTAATACCGGTCTTCTCCTCGCTCAGCGTCCACAGGTCCCGACCGAGCTGCTCGTCCTGCGCGTACTTGCTCAGCTTCGCTGGACCAATCGGGCCGCGAGTCTCGCGCATGCGCTGCGGGCCTGTATACGAACCGGGCTCTGCGAAGGTTGCCGCGTACAGCGTCGGATTCGCACCTTTCGCAGCCGACTGGAAGATCACCGGCATGAAGTAGGGAGCGGCAGCTCGAACCAGGGGATTGGCGCCCATGCCGTCGGGGGACGCAACCAGGTTCGTGGCCGAGACCCCCGGGTGCGCGGCCGTGGAGACGAGCGGGGACTTTGCGGCGGTCGCACGATGGTGCAGCTCCCTGGCGAACAGCAGGTTCGCAAGCTTGGAGTTCCCGTAGTACGGCTCCGGCACGTATCCCTCTTCCGGGTTGGCGGCCAGCACGCGCTGGTCGCCGCCGTGGTGGGCGACGGAGGAGACCGTCACAACCCGGGGGTTGGCGGAGGCGAGAAGGGCGGGCAGCAGCCGTCCGGTGAGCGCGAAGTGACCGAGGTGGTTGGTGCCGAACATGAGCTCGTGGCCATCTTCGGTCTCGCGGTAGCGCGGCGGGTTCATCACGCCGGCATTGTTGATCAGGAGGTCGAGCGGCCCCTCCCAGCGTTCGGCGAACTCGCGTACGGACTGCTGGGACGACAGGTCGAGGCGTTCGACTCGCGTGCGACCGGGCATGCCGGCGGCTGCGGCTTTGCCGGCGTCCACGTTGCGGCAGGCGAGAACGACCTCAGCCCCGTGGACGGCCAGCTCCCGTGCGGTCACAGCGCCGATGCCGGCATTGGCGCCGGTGACGACGACCGTTCGTCCGGTCAGGTCAGGGATGTCGCTGGGGGAGAAGCTCACGGCAGGCTCCGTTCGGAAGGGCTGATCTGCAAACTAGCCCACGGACGCATCGCCAACATCACACCGCAGTCGGATGCGCTAGACCCACAACCGGCGCAGTCTGGGAACCATGGCCTTGCTCGACGCCGCAGCCCACACCGATGACATGCCGTGGTTCGCGCGCGCATCCGAACCCGGACTGACCGCTGAGCTCCGCCCGTCGGCGGCCGGACCGATAACCGACGGCGAGGTGACCGGCCGCGGAGTTCCGCACATCGGAGCCGGGCGGACGCTGCAGACCATCCGCCTCGGCACGGACATAGGCGGCACGTTCTTCGACGGTCAACGGCAGGCCGGCCAGGTCTTCAGCATGAACACCCGGTTCGATCGCATGCCCGTCGTCATCGTCTCCCACCCCGACCACGTCAAGTCGCTGCTCACGGAACCGCAGCTCGCGCCGTCGGTCACGGGCGAGTCACCGATCCGCCCGATCGTCGGGCTGTCGGTGCTGACGGCCGTTGGGACTCGGCACCGACGCCAGCGCAAGCTGCTCATGCCACCGTTCCACGGCGAGGCCATCGCCGCCTATCGCGAGCAGATCCGGGAAGCGACAGCACGCGAGCTCGATCACTGGCCCACGGGCACGCCCTTCGCGCTGGCACGAGCCGCTCAGGCGATCACCCTCGACGTGATCATGGCTGGCATCTTCGGCATCGAGGGCGACATGACCGAAGCGGAGGCGCACCTGCGAGAGCGCGTCCTGTGGCTTCTGCGGATGTCGACATCCCGCGTTGCGCTTGTCGGTGAGCTCATCAACGCCGGCAAGCCCGAACCGGTGGGCTTGCTGAAGTGGGCCTTGGGGACCGTCGATCGACGGATGTATGACGTCATCGCAGAGCGCCGCGCCGCTCACGTGCCCGGCGCCCGCAATGACATCCTCTCGCTGCTCCTGGACGCTCGCGACGACGAGGGCGCGAGCCTGACCGACGAAGAGCTGCGGAACGAGCTTCTGACGCTGGTCCTGGCTGGCCATGAGACGACGGCCAACACCATCGCCTGGGCCTTCGAGCGACTGCTGCGCCATCCCGACACCTATGACCGGTTGCGCGAGGAGGTGCGCTCCGACGCCGATACCGGCTACCTCGACGCGACGATTCACGAGGCGATGCGGGTTAGACCAGTCGTGCCGGTGATCGGGCGTCGAGCGACAGTGCCGTGGCAGCTCGGCGAGGTGGTTGCGCCCAAGAACTCCCGCATCCTGGTGGGCATCGTGCTGACCCATCACCGCCCAGACGTCTATCCGGACCCGTTCAGGTTCAATCCGGAACGGTTCGTCGGGGCGAAGCCGAGTACGTCCGAATGGCTTCCGTTCGGCGGCGGCAACCGTCGATGCCTCGGCGCCGCGTTGGCGATGGAGGAACTGCGGATCGTGGTCGGGGAGATCGCGCGCCGCACCGATCTTGCGGTGACGGACAGCGCACCAGAACGGCCGAGGCACCGCAACGTCACGATGATTCCCGGCCGCGGGGGCGAGGTCGTCGCCACGGCCATTCGGTCCTGACCCGTCGGTCAGCCTGCGTGGAGGTCGACGCGTTTCTCCCCGATCGGCATCCCGGTGATGTGGAGCTTTCCCCAGGCCTCGGGCAGGACGCTCGTGTGATCGATCCGTCCAGTGTCCGCGTCCGGCTTGAGTCGCAGGAGGGCGGCGACGATCCCGAGTGGAGCTGCGGCCGCCCACGCCTGCGGCGAACAGGACGTCGGGTAGGGAACGGGTACCGGGAGATGGTGGCGGGAGAAACCACAGAACAGTTCGGGGAGTCGTCCGGAGAACGCCACGGCCGACTCGATCAGCGCCTCGGCGATGTGATGGGCAGCCTCCACCAACTGGTAACGCAGCAGGCCCTCGACCGCCAAGGCATTGTCATGCGGCCAGACGGAGCCGTTGTGGTAGCTGATCGGGTTGTAGGCGCCCATGGAGGACGCCAGGGTTCGCAGCCCCCAGCCGCTGAAGAGACCCGGCCCGACCAAGGTGGCCGCCACCTGCTTGGCCCGCCCGTCGGGAACGATGCCGGTCCAGAGCAGATGACCCTGGTTTGAGGCCAACGCGTCCACCGGTCGTTTGTCACCGTCCAGCGCGATGGCGTAGTACCCGCGATCAGGGAGCCAGAAGGAGTCCTCGAACCTGGCCTGCAGGTCCGCGGCCTTGGCACGGCAGCGGCTGGCGGTGTCCTGGTCGCCGACCAATTCGGCCACCAGGGCGCGCGCCTCATAGGCGGCGTACGCGTAGCCCTGGACCTCGCTCAGAGCGATCGACCCGTGAGCGAGCTCTCCCGTCGCGAAGTTGATTGAGTCCTCGGAATCCTTCCAGCCTTGGTTGAGCAGGCCCCGGTCGGTTTTCCGCTGGTATTCGACGAAGCCGTCGCCGTCGAGATCGCCATAACGCTCGATCCACTCGATGGCACGATCCGCGTGGGGAATCAGTTGCTCAAGATCTTTGCGAGGCAGGCCCCACTGCGCGGCCCGTCCGAGCAGCATGACAAAGAGGGGTGTGGCGTCGACCGAGCCGTAGTAGATGGAGCTGCCCCCCAGCGCGCGATCCTCGTCCATGCCCAGACGGACCTCGTGCAGGATCTTGCCGGGGTCCTCCTCGGAGTAGGCGTCCTCCTGCTGGCCCTGCAACCGGGCGAGGGTGTGCAAGGTGCCGCGCGCGAGCGACAGATCCCATGGCACGGTCAGCCAACTGGTGATGAGGGAGTCGCGACCAAAGAGCGCCATGAACCACGGAGCGCCGGCCGCAACGACGTCCAGGTCTGGGCGTGCCGAGTCGGCGATGCGCAGCGCGCCGACATCGGCGAGGCTGCGCTGGAGCACGGTCTGGAGGGCGGCGTATTCACTGGAGATGTGGGGCATCGACGCCTGCCTGTCGCGCATGCGCATCGACGGCGCGGTGGTGTCGAGCGGGTGGTCGATCGGGAAGGAGGACTCGGCTTCCGAGCCGTCCTCGATCGGGAGCACATCCACGCTGGTGCTCCAGGATTCGCTGCGTGGCACTGCGAGGTGCCAGGTGATCGATCCGCGGGCGGCGATACCGTCAGCACTTCGCACCCGAACGCCCCGGTCGCGGCCGGCCACGGTCGCAGACAGCAGCAGGTCAGTGGTGTCGGTCCGGCTGTGGGCGATGTGCCCGGCGCGGTGGCGCCCATCCTTGACGTCAAAGAGATCGGCGAAGTCGCCGTCGACCAGGAGCGTCAGCGTCGCGCCAAGCGTCTCGTGTCCGTAGTTCCGGACCGTGATGTCCTCGCGCAGGTCGTAATTGATCATCCGGCACCGCTCGACCACGACGGTCGGCTCCCTGCCGTGGAAACGAGAGGGGGCCCGGCAGAGGAAGGTCGCCGAAAACGGGTCGGTCGACGCGACACCGAGGGGTTCCAGCGGCTCGTCGTCCAGCAGCAACTGCCAGCCGGATATCAGCCGTGTGTCCTTGACGAAGATCCCGTGGGCGCGCTGGGGCGAGATGTTGCCGGCGCGGTCGGACCGGCAGAACGACGAGCCCTCCAGGATCGTGACCTCGTCGGCGCTGCCAAGCGGGTCGGCCATGTCAGGCCAGCCGCGGCTCGAACGTTCGCGCTTCGACGAGCGCCCGGTAGATGTTCTCGTAGCCCTCGGCCATGACGCTGAGGTCGAAGTGTTGGCAGACATGATGGCGTGCATCGGCGGGGTTCAGATGCTCTGCAGCGGCGATCGCGGCGGGTAGCTGGGCGGCATCGTCAACGACGATTCCGGAGACGCCATCAAGGACTACCTCCGGGACGCTGCCGCGGTTCAAGGCGACGACGGGCGTTCCGCACGCCATCGCTTCGATCATGACCATGCCGAATGGCTCCTCCCACTGGATCGGGAACAGCAACGCACGAGCGTGCTTGAGGAGAACGCGCTTCTGCTGTGCGTCTGCTTCTCCGACATAGTCAACACCGGGACCGAGTCGCGGCTCGATCTCGCGCGCGAAATAGTCCCGCTCGCGCGGCTCGTTGCACTTGCCGGCCAGCAGGATCGGCCGGCCGACCGCACGCGCGGCGTCGATCGCGAGGTGCGCTCCCTTCGTCTCGGAGAAGCGACCCAGCCAGAGCAGGTAATCCTGCTTGCGCTCTTCGAACGGGAAGGTGGCGACGTCGATCGCGTTGTGGACGGTCGCGACCCAGTTGAGCCGCGGATTGAGCCGCCGCTGGGCATCGGAGATCGCCACGACGTGGAGGGCGTCGCCCAGGTGGGCGAAGTACTCACCGAGTTCGCCGTCGGCCGGGCCGTGCATGGTGGCCACCGTCGCGACGGATCGCCCCGGTGCCAGCAGAGGGCCTGCGAGCGTGTGGTCATGAATGACGTCGACGTCGAGGCCAGCGAGCGCGCTCGCCGCAGCGGCCGCGTGGAAGACCTCCGGGACGGGCTGCCCCAGTCGGTCGGACGGCGGCGCGGAGTACGTGCTGTGAAACCGTTCGGCTCGGGTCCGGTGGCTGCCGGCACCGATCAGGAACACATCGTGACCTCGGTCGACGAGCTCGTCGACCAGATCGGCCACGATCGTCTCGATCCCGCCGTAGCCGCGCGGGGGCAACTCGAACCACGGGGGCGCCACCATGGCGATCCGGAGGGCGCCGTCGGCGCGAACGCCGTCGGAAGGCCGCAGGGAGCGGACGTTGTCCATGAGCACGGAACCACCACCAAATCAGCACGAGCCCGTGTGCCGTGGTTGCCCAACTCACCGACACTTGAAACCTGTGATGACGACCTGGCCGTAGCCTTGGTCCATGACTCAACCGCGCGTCATCACCGAAATCGAGGGCCCCGTTGCCCGGGTATGGCTCAACCGTCCCGACAAGCTCAACGGTCTCGACTTCGACACCATCGACCAGCTCACCAACGCGGCCAAGGTGCTGCGCCGCAACCGGGCTATCCGGGTGGTGCTGATCGAAGGCAAGGGCGACTCGTTCTGCGCCGGCCTCGACTTCGCGGCGGCCGGCAAGGAATCGAAGCTGCGCATGCTCCGGCTGGCGCTTCCGAACCCGCTGCGCGGGACCAACGCCTTCCAGGAGTGCTTCTGGGCCTGGCGCAACCTCCCGGTGCCGGTCATCGCCGTCACCCGCGGGCACGTGTTCGGCGGTGGCATCCAGCTGGCGATGGCCTGCGACTTCCGGTTCTCGACGCCCGACTGCCGATGGTCCGTGCTCGAGGCCAAGTGGGGCCTCGTTCCCGACATGAGCGGCACGATCCCGCTCGTCGAGCTCGTCGGAGCAGACGTGGCCAAGCGCCTGACGATGACCGGCGAGATCATCTCCGGGGAGCAGGCGCATGCCTACGGCCTGGTCACCGGGGTCGACGCCCAGCCGGAGAAGCTGGCCCAAGAGCTGATCGACGCGATCATCGCGCGGTCGCCCGACTCGGTCGCCGCGACCAAGAAGCTGCTCAACCTGGTCCAGCGCGGCGGCGTGCGCGCTGCCCTCGGGCGCGAGCGTCGGTTCCAGTTCGCGATGTTCCGCACCAAGAACGCGACCATTGCCCGCAAGGCCGGCATGAAAGGCGAGACCCCGACCTTCGGCCCTAGGGTGTTCAAGTGAGCGACGACTCGGCCGAGAACAAGCGCAAGGTCGCCGACCAGTACGACCGTGGGTACGACTACACGCAGTACTGGACGCACCGCGATTACGAGCACGCGGCTGAAGAGGCGGCGCTGCGTCGGTTGCTCGAAGGACGTCGTTTCGCCCGCGCGGCCGACGTCGGCGGCGGCTTCGGCCGGCTGTGCCTGCTGCTGCGCGAGTACGCCGACCACGTCACCCTGGCCGAGCCCAGCCGGACGCAGCTCGAAGCCGCCGAGAAGGTCCTGGCCGGCACCGACATCGAGAAGGTCCAGACGCAGGCCGACGACCTCGCCTTCGAGGATGCCTCGCTCGATCTGCTGACGATGGTGCGCGTCATGCACCACATCCCGGAGCCGAGCAAGGAGTTCGGCGAGATCGCGCGCGTCCTGCGGCCGGGCGGCACGGCCATCATCGAGGTCGCCAACTACGGGCACTTCAAGAACCGCATGAAGCACCGCCGCGACAAGACCCCGCTCCCGGTCAAGCCGGTGAACATCCGCACGGTCGAATCCGACCAGCCCGACTCGATCGCGTTCGTCAATCACAACATCGACACGGTCGTCGGACAGCTGGCGCAGGCCGGCCTCATCTTCACCCGCAAGCTGTCGGTGTCCAACCTGCGCAGCCAGCGGCTGAAGAAGCTGCTGCCGCCGCGAGTGATGCTCGGCATCGAGAAGGCGGCCCAGCGCCGCCTCGCCCGATACGACTTCGGTCCGAGCATCTTCCTCGAACTCCGCCGCGCCTGACTTCGCCCGCGACGGGTCGTCGCAGGCAAAATGTGTCTCGCATCACATTTTCCACGCCAGACGTGGCACGATCTGCGCATGGTCAGATGGTTTGGTGTGCTCGGTCTGGCGGCCGTGGCATTCGGCGCTGTGGCGCTGGCGGTTGAGGTTTCGTCCGGCTGGTGGTGGGTGGCGGCCCCGCTGCTGGTGTTGGCTGCCGTCGGCGTTCATGACTTGGTGCAGACGCACCACAGCATCCTGCGCAACTACCCGGTCATCGGGCATGCGCGGTTCCTGCTGGAGGAGATCCGGCCCGAGATCCAGCAGTACTTCGTCGAGTCCAACACCGACGGTCGTCCGTTCGACCGGGTCACCCGCGACCTGATGTACGACCGCGCGAAGGGCAACCACGGCGAGAAGCCATTCGGCACCCAGCGTGACGTCAACGAGGTCGGGTACGAGTTCGTGGCGCACTCGCTGCAGGCCAAGCCGAAGCCCGACGGCGAGCCGCCGAAAATCCGCGTCGGCGGGCCGCACTGCAGCCAGCCCTACAACATCTCGATGCTCAACGTGTCGGCGATGAGCTTCGGCTCGTTGTCCGGCAATGCCATCGAAGCGTTGAACGGCGGTGCGGCTCTGGGCGGCTTCGCTCACGACACGGGCGAGGGCTCCATCAGCGTCCACCACCGCAGGTTCGGCGGGGACCTCATCTGGGAGATCGCATCGGGCTACTTCGGCTGTCGTGACGACGCCGGCAACTTCGACCCGGTCAGCTTCAAGGAACGGGCGATGCTCGAGCAGGTGAAGATGATCTCGATCAAGATCTCGCAGGGGGCGAAGCCCGGCCTCGGCGGACTCTTGCCCGGGGCCAAGGTCAATGCGGAGGTCTCCGAGGCCCGTGGCGTGCCGATCGGGCAGACGATCGTGTCTCCGCCCGCCCACACCGCGTTCAAGACGCCGCTCGGGCTCATCGACTTCATCGACCAGCTGCGCGAGCTGAGCGGCGGGAAGCCGGTCGGGTTCAAGCTCTGCATCGGCTCGAAGCGCGAGTTCCTCTCGATCTGCAAGGCGATGATCGAGCGCGACTCCGCACCGGACTTCATCATCGTCGACGGCTCGGAGGGCGGCACGGGCGCCGGCCCGGTGGAGTTCGAGGACTACCTCGGCATGCCGTTGACGGAAGGCTTGATGTTCGTGCACAACGCGCTGGTCGGCTCGGGCCTGCGGGACAAGGTGCGGATCGGGGCCAGCGGCAAGGTGGCCTCGGGCATCGACATCGTCAAGCGGGTGTGCCAAGGCGCCGACTTCACGCTGGCGGCGCGGGCGATGATGTTCGCGATCGGGTGCATCCAGGCGCAGAAGTGCCACACCAACCACTGCCCGGTGGGCGTGGCGACCCAGGACCCGTGGCGGGCCCGCGCGCTGAACGTCGACGACAAGAAGCAACGCGTCTACCAGTACCAGCAGCGGACGGTGAACTCCGCGTTCCAGATCATCTCGTCGATGGGACTCGACTCCTTCGAGCAGCTCACGCCGCGCAAGCTGTTCCGCCGGGTCGACCCGCAGACGACGAAGACATACAAGGACCTGTACGAATGGCTCGAGCCCGGCGAGCTGCTGCAGAACCCGAGGCTGAGCTGGAAGCGCGACTGGCAGGTGGCCCAGGCCGAATCTTTCGACAAGGCGGGCTACACCCCGGACCTGGCCGGGCTCTGACGTCGCAGACATGACGCTCGTCGAGGTCCTGTGCTCGCTTGCCATCGTGGCGGGGCTTGCCGGCATCGTGGTGCCGGTAATCCCGGGTGTGATCCTCATCGCAGCGGCGCTGGTTGCGTGGGGGCTCGACACCGGCGGCAGTGTCGCGTGGGGCATCGCCGGCGCTGGGCTCGCGGTGCTCGCGCTCGGCTCGGTGGTCAAGTTCACCGTGCCGCACCGACGCCTCAAGGACGCCGGGGTTCCCCGTCGGACGATGGTGGTCGGGGCGCTGCTCGGCATCGTCGGGTTCTTCGTCATCCCCGTGCTGGGGCTGTTCGTGGGTTTCATCGGCGGCATCTGGCTGGCCGAGTCAGGGCGGCTCGGGCCGAAGCACGCCTGGCCGTCGACGGTGGCGGCGCTCAAGGCCACCGGGCTTTCGATCCTGATCGAGCTGGCGTCGGGACTGCTCGCGACGGCAGCGTTCATCCTCGGCGTCATCGCGACGTAGGTCGACCAGCGGCTGGCTAGGCTCCGACGCATGACGAACATCGTGGTCTTCGGAGGTACTGGATTCACCGGCGGCAACATCGTGCGTGAGGCCGCCAGTCGCGGTTTCGACGTCACGTCCGTGAGCCGGTCGGCGCCGGCGGAGCCATTGGATGGCGTGCGGTACGTGGCTGGCTCGGCGGCCGAGGAGGCTCCCCGTCTCGTCCCGGACGCCGACGTCGTCGTGGCGGCGCTGTCGCCGCGCGGGGACATGGCTGGCCGGCTTGTCGAGATCTACGGCGATCTGGCGCAGCAGGCGGCGGTCGCCGGAGCTCGGTATGTCCAGATCGGCGGGTTCAACTCCCTGCGCCCGGCACCCGATGCGCCGCGCGGCGCCGAGGGCGAGATCCCCGAGGAGTACCGCGAGGAGGCGCTGGAGGGCGAGGCGACGCGCCAGATGCTGGTCGACGCGGCGCCGGCCGACCTCGACTGGCTGTTCGTCAGCCCGCCCGCGGAGTACGGCGCCTGGTACACCGGCGAGCGGACGGGCAACTACCGGATCGGCAACGAGGTCGCGCTGTTCGACGCGGACGGCCGGAGCCACATCTCGGGTGAGGATTTCGCGGTGGCGGTGCTCGACGAGCTCGAGACGCGGGAGCACCAGGGACACATCGGCATCGCTTACTGATCGTTCCGTCGGAACGCTAAGCGAAGCATCCTTGACAGCGCCCTGTTGGTGCTGGCGGTGGGTTTGGCACGCGAAATCGCGGTTCTAACGTTCCAAACCCACCGCTTCGGGTTGCGATCGGAAAATGTGGGCGGCGGGTCGGCCGATTCATGGGCTACGCCGAGTTCACCCGACGAACTTCCTGGCCTCCCGGCCGGTGGCGCCCAGCGAGTTGCCGAGCAGCTCCAGCGCACTACCGACGGTGGCAAGGAGCGCGGAAATCTCGGTCAGGTCGTTGGCCAGGTCGTCGAGGCCGGCGATGCTGTCGCCGACGGTCTTGGCCGCCGTCGCCAGATGCCCGGCCGGGATGCCCATCAACGGCACCTTGGCGATCTCCTCGGCCGCTTTTGTGACGAGCCGGCCGCCGAGGCCGAGGTTCGACGAGATCTCGCCGACGGTTGCGGCACTGTGGCCGACCCGGCCGGTCGCGCCGGCGGTGCCGCTCAGCGCGCGGCCGGCCATCGCCGCGTGGTCGCCGGCATCGGCGAGACCGCTGGCCAACAGCGTCAGCAGCCGCGGCAGCTCGCGCGCGATCTGCGCCGTCGCAGCGAGATCGTCCTTGTGCTTGGTCAGCAAGTCAACGAGAACGGCGGGATTGACCGCGTCGGCGCCCTTGCCGAGAATCGATCCGAGGTCCATCGCCGGAGTCTACGCGCAGTGAGTGAGGGCTCGGGCGCCTGAATGGTCAGTCCGGGGGACTCAATGCGGCCGTCGCCATGGCGTGCAGCAGGGAGCGCATGTTCGTTGCTCCGACACGGGCACTGTGCGGCGTCGAGTTCAGCAGGCCGAATCCGGCCTGCACCATGGCCCGGGCCGTCGGGCGGTCGAGCTGCGGCCGCAGCCGGGTGAGAACGTCCACCCACAGGTCGATGTAGCCCAGCTGGATGCGTCGCACGGTGGCTTGGGCGTCGGCGTCGAGGTTGGACCACTCGCGGTCCTGGATCACGATGCGTGACGGATGGGTGAGGGCGAAGTCGATGTGCCAGTCGATCAGCGCGGCCAGCGCGGCCGGAGCATCCGGTGCACCTTCGGCCCGTCGTCGGCCTTCGTCGCGCAGGGTCTCGCTGACCTCGGTGAGTGACGCGGCGAGCAGTGCCTGCTTGCTGGAGAAATGCTTGTAGAGCGCGGGTCCGGATGTGCCGCACGCCGCGCCGATGTCGTTCACCGAGACGCCGTGATACCCCCGGCTGGCAAACAGCTCCGCCGCGGTGTCGATGATCTGTTGGCGTCTCGAGGCCATGGCCGAAGCGTATCCCAAAGGTTAGCGAGCATTAACCTCGCGCTGCTACCCTCGACGGATGCATCAAGCGGTGGAGCAATTGCGTGACCGGCTGGCGCAGGCGCGTCTCGGTGGCCCCGAGGCGGCCCGCGAGCGGCACGTGTCCCGCGGCAAGCTGCTGCCGCGCGAGCGCGTCGACCGGCTTCTCGACCCCGGTTCTCCGTTCCTCGAGGTTGGGGCCTTGGCGGCATACGGGATGTACGACGGCGACGCGCCGAGCGCGGGCATCATCACCGGCGTGGGCCGGATCGCGGGCCGCGAGTGCGTCGTCGTGGCCAACGACGCGACGGTCAAGGGCGGCACCTACTACCCGATGACGGTGAAGAAGCACCTTCGCGCGCAGGCCATTGCCGAGCAGAACCGGCTGCCGTGCGTCTACCTGGTCGACTCGGGCGGCGCGTTCCTCCCGATGCAGCAGGACATCTTCCCGGACCAGCAGCACTTCGGCCGTATCTTCTTCAACCAGGCCCGGATGTCGGCGGCCGGAGTTCCGCAGATCGCGTCGGTGATGGGCTCCTGCACGGCCGGCGGCGCGTACGTCCCGGCCATGAGCGACGAGACGGTCATCGTCCGCAATCAGGGCACGATCTTCCTCGGTGGCCCGCCACTGGTGAAGGCAGCGACAGGTGAGGTCGTCACGGCCGAGGAGCTGGGCGGCGGCGAAGTCCACGCGCGGACGTCCGGCGTGGTCGATCACCTGGCCGACGACGACGAGCACGCGCTGCAGCTGGTGCGCTCGATCGTCGGGACGTTCGAGCGTCCGATGGCCCGGTCGATCCAGCAGCACGACGTGCTCGAACCCGCCGAGGATCCGCAGGGCATCTACGATCTCCCAACCGACGGCCGGACGCCCTACGACGTCCACGACCTCATCCGCCGCATCGTCGACGGCTCACGGATGCACGAGTTCAAGCCGCTGTACGGCGACACCCTGGTCTGCGGCTTCGCCCGCATCTGGGGCTATCCGGTCGCAATCGTCGCCAACAACTCCGGCGTCAATGGCGGCATCCTGTTCGGGGAATCGGCGCTCAAGGGAGCCCACTTCGTCGAGCTCGCCAACCAGCGCGGCATCCCGTTGATCTTCCTGCAGAACATCACCGGCTTCATGGTCGGCCGGGAGTACGAGATCAAGGGCATTGCGAAGGAGGGCGCCAAGCTCGTGACGGCGGTGTCGACATCGGTGGTGCCGAAGTTCACCGTCGTGGTCGGCGGCTCCTACGGCGCCGGCAACTACGGGATGTGCGGCCGTGCGTACGACCCGCGGTTCCTCTGGATGTGGCCCAACGCGCGGATCTCCGTCATGGGCGGCGAACAGGCCGCGTCGGTGCTGGCGACGGTCGGCGGCCGCGAGAACGACGAGGACTTCAAGGCGTCGATCCGGGCGACGTACGAGGAGCAGGGCTCGGCCTACCACTCCACCGCCCGGCTGTGGGACGACGGCATCATCGACCCGATCGACACCCGCCGCGTGCTCGGGCTCAGCCTGCAGGCGGCGTCGAACGCCCCGATCCCGGCGCCCAGCCCGGCGCTGTTCCGGATGTGATGGCGATGGACATCACGAAGGTCTATGTCGCCAACCGGGGCGAGATCGCCAAGCGTGTCGCCCGCACCTGCGAGCGGCTCGGCATCGAGGTCGTCGCCGCAGACGTCCCGTCGTTCCTCGACGCCGGCGCGCTCGTCGAGCAGGCAAAGGCTTGGGGCGCGGACGCCGTGCATCCCGGCTATGGGTTCCTGTCGGAGAACGTCGACTTCGCGCAAGCCGTGACGGACGCTGGACTCGTCTGGATCGGTCCGTCGGCCGGCGCCATCTCGGCGATGGCTCGCAAGGACCGTGCTCGCGAGATCGCCGAGCGAGCCGGCGTGCCGGTCGCGCCGCGGTACGACGTCGACGACGTGCCCGCCGACGCCTACCCGGTGCTCGTCAAGGCAGCAGCTGGTGGCGGGGGCAAGGGCATGCACATCGTGGACGCGCCGGACAACCTGACCCACGCCGTCGCGACGGCCAAGCGTGAAGCTGCTGCGGCTTTCGGCGACGACACGCTGTTGATCGAGCGCTACATCGAGGGCGGCCGGCACGTCGAGGTCCAGGTGTTCGGCGACTCGAACGGGACGGTCATCCACCTCGGGACGCGTGACTGCTCCGCCCAGCGGCGGCACCAGAAGATCATCGAGGAGGCGCCGGCGCCGGCGCTTTCGGACGCGCTGCGAGACCGGCTGCACGCCGCTGCCGTCGCGTTGGCGACCGCGGTCGGATACGAAAACGCCGGCACGGTCGAGTTCCTCGTCCTCGGCGAGGACGCCTTCCTGCTGGAGATGAACACACGGCTGCAGGTCGAGCACCCCGTCACCGAGGAGGTGACCGGCCTGGATCTCGTCGAGTGGCAGCTGCGAGTGGCATCGGGCGAGCCCCTGCCGCTCGGCCAGGACGAGATCGCCTTCAGCGGGCACGCGGTCGAGTCACGCGTCTACGCCGAAGACCCGTACAGCGGATTCCTCCCGCAGGCCGGCCGCGCGCTCGACGTTGAGTGGCCGACCGGGGACGTCCGGGTCGAGGAGGACTTCGGTGGGACGGTCACCACGCAGTTCGACCCGATGATCGCGAAGATCATCGTCCATCGGGCGCGCCGGGCCGAGGCGCTGGCCGCGATGCGGGACGCGCTTTCGCACACCGCGTTCTACGGGCTGACGACGAACGTCGGCTACCTGTTCGACGTCGTCGACGCGATGTCCAAGCCCGACGTCCAGATCCACACCGGCTGGCTGGAGGGCGAGGGCGCGTACCTGCTCGAGCCCAAGGCGACGCCGCGCGTCCCCGTGCGGGACAGCACGCCCTTCGGGGCGGCCGATGGCTGGCGGCTCGCTGGCGCGCCGAGCGAGTCGCTCGAGATCCCCACGCGTCGGATCGGTGGCCGGGTGTTCGCCCGCCTGGGTGCGCGCACGTGGGAGGTCATCGAGCCCGATCCCTTCGACCGGACCCATGGCGCTGCCGCGACCGGCGACGATGTGGTCGCGCCCATGCCGGGGTCGGTCGTGGCGATGGACGTGGCCGACGGCGACGCTGTCGTCGCTGGGCAGCGCCTGGGCGCGCTCGAGGCGATGAAGATGGAGCTCGCCCTCGTCGCGCCCCACGACGGAACCGTCACGCACGTCGGTGCGCGGGTCGGCGATCAGGTCACGCAGGGCCACGTGCTGATCACGGTCGAGTCGGCGGAGGACTCAGCGGGCTAGGTTGCGGTCGGCCAGCTCGCGGATGGCGTACTGGCCGAGCTGCCAGGTCATGAGCGCGTCGCTGCTACCGCCGACGACACCGCCGAGCAGCGGGATGCGTCGGCCGACCAGCGTCACGGCTCGGCGTCCGGCGGTCCGGGCGAGCAGGTCGGTGGTGACCTCGCGCGAGATCTGTTCGTCGAGCGCCGGATCGTGGCTCGCGGCTGTCGCGAGACCCATCGGGGTGGCCGGGATGGTGGACGACTTCACCAGTCCGTGTGCGGCGTCCTCGCCCAGCATGCAGACGAGAATCGCGTTGCGCACCCGCGGATCGTTCAGGTCGTAGCCACGCAGGTGGGCGATGCCGGCAATGAGGTGGCATTGCACGAGCGTGACGCCGACGACGTTCGCCGGCATAGCGACCGCCAATGCGGCGACGCCGCCGAGGTTGGTGACGAATCCCTGGGCGCCGGCCAGAGCGACGTGCAGACGGAGCAGCCGTCCGATGGCCGTCTGGACGTCGCCACCGGCATCGACCAGCTTGGAATCGGCGCTCGCCGCCGCCGACCGCAAGGGCCCCACGCCGTCGATGGCTTTGTCGAGCACCGCGCGGACGTACTGCGAGGCGACGGACGGGGCAATCCGCTCGCCCACTTTGCGCCCCACCGAGCGCGTCACACCCATGCTCCGAGCCTAGCCGGGCCCGTAACCTCAGCCCCATGACGCCTCACGCCATCGGGAGGTCCCGCTGGCGCTTCCACCCGGCAGAGTGGCCGCCCGACGACGATTGCGTCGCGGGAGGCGGCGACCTCGAGCCGGCGACGATCATCGACGCGTATCGCCACGGGGCGTTCCCGATGCCGATCCAAGGGCGACTGGCGTGGTGGTCACCGGTGCGCCGAGGCATCCTGCATCCGGCCGAGGTCCATGTGTCGCGCAGCCTACGACGGTCGATGAGGTCCTTCACGATGACGTACGACACGGACTTCGTCGGTGTCATCGACGCCTGTGCCGACCCCAGCCGGGCCGGCGCGTGGATCGACGCCCGCATCCGCGACGCGTACGTCCGGCTGCACGAGCTGGGCTGGGCCCACTCGGTGGAGACGCGCGACGCGACCGGCCGGCTCGTCGGCGGGCTGTACGGCCTGCAGGTGGGACGGCTGTTCGCCGGTGAGTCGATGTTCCATTGGGAGACCGACGCGTCGAAGGCTGCTGTCGCCGCTCTGGCGGAGCGGCAGCCGGGCGGCTTGATCGACGTCCAGTGGAGCACGCCGCACCTGGCCAGTCTCGGCGTCATCGAGGTCGACCGGACCGAGTATCTGCGCCTGATCCGTGCGCTCGTGGACAAGCCCGCACCCGCGTGGTGAGGCTGCGGGACACGCTGGACGGACCCGGCGCGCATCTGACCATCGGGGTGCCTACACTGACGAGCGCAGCACAACCTGATCAGTTCTCACAAGGAGTTTTTGTGGCTTCCATCTCCCGCAGCGACCTCGTCGCCGCACTCGCCCAGAAGGCCGACGTCAGCAAGAGCACCGCGGACGCGTTGCTTTCCGCATTCGGCGACTTCCTCGCCGACTCGGTCAGCAAGGGCGACAAGGTGTCGATCCCCGGCATCGTGTCGGTCGAGCGGGTCAGCCGTGCCGCGCGCACGGGCCGCAACCCCGCCACCGGCGAGACCATCAACATCCCGGCCGGCTTCGGCGTCAAGGTGAGCGCCGGCTCGCGCCTGAAGGCTGCCGCCAAGTAGTTCCAGGCACCTCTTTTCGGGCTCCAATGGGCCCCGCAACACCCCCGAATCGGTCCGCCGGTACGGGGGTGTTGTGCTGTTCATGCGGCCGCTGGAGCGCGTGCACGGGCGCTTGCGCAAGGAAGCAAATTCTGGGACCCAAGTGGCCAAACTAGTTCGAGCGGACTAGTGTCGTTGCTCGTGAGGGCCCCCCACCAGACCATCCGGCTGCCGTTTGCGCTGTCGACGGCTGGGATCGCGCGCACCAAGCTGGCGGGTTTCCTCACGATCCAGCGGGTCGATTCGGCCGTCATCGACGACGCCCTGATCGTCCTCGGCGAGATGCTCGCCAACGCTCTGTGTCACGGCGTCCCGACGTCCGACGACACCATCGAGATCACATGGGCCATCAACGGCGATCTGCTCGAGCTCAGCGTCTACGACGCCGGCACAGGCGCCTCGCTCAAGCCCATCGACTTCGATGAGGACTCGCTCAGTGGCCGCGGGCTCTCGATCATCAACCGCGTGGCCGACCGCTGGTGGGTCGACATGGACAAGGGCACGCGCGTCAACGCCGAGCTGTCCGGCCTTTCGTCCCACCGCAGCTGAAACCCTCGCGCCGTTCGCACGCTGGGTCACGTAATCGCGACGCTGCGCGTCGCTCGACGTTCACTCGCTCGGAGCCGGTGCACAAGCGCACCGCTCGCTCGCTCGTTCACGTAACCTCGTCCTGTTTTCCTCGCTGCGCTCGTCAACAGGACTTCGGCTACTCGGCATCGAGCCGCAAGCGGCTCGTGCACTCGGTAGCCTCGTCCTGTGGATTGGAACGAGTTCGACGCGGTGCTCTATGACCTGGACGGCGTCCTGACGCCGACGGCGATCGTCCACATGCAGGCATGGCAGGAGATGTTCTCCTCCTACCTGGCCGAGCATCACCCGGACCAGCCGCCGTACACCGACGCCGACTACTTCCACTGGGTCGACGGCAAGCCGCGTTACGCCGGCGTTCGGTCGTTCCTGGCAAGCCGCGGCATCACGCTGCCGGAAGGTGCGGTCGTCGACTCGCCGGACGAACTGACGGTGTGCGGCCTCGGCAACAAGAAGAACGTGCGGTTCGAGTCGATCCTCGCCACGCAGGGCGTCGCTGCCTACCCGGGCTCACGAGCCCTGGTCGAGAAGCTCGCAGCCCGTGACATCCACCAGGCCGTGGTGTCGAGCTCGCGCAATGCCCCGGAGGTGCTCACCGCCGCCGGCTTGATCGACTTCTTCCCGACCATAGTCGACGGCGTCGTCGCGGCCGAGCGCCATCTGGCCGGCAAGCCCGCGCCCGACACCTTCCTGTACGCGGCTGAGCTGGTGGGCGCTCGGCCGGGGCACTGTGTGGTTGTCGAGGACGCGCTCAGCGGCGTCCAGGCCGGCCGAGCCGGCAGGTTCGGCCTGGTGATCGGTGTCGACCGGGGCGTGGGTGCGCAGACCCTTTTGGACCACGGCGCGGACATGGTGGTCGCCGACCTGGAGGAGTTGCTGTGAACGGGCTGGAGCCGTGAACGAGGCGGTGGCGCCGGACGTCGATCCGGGCGACCTGCTCGACCGCAGCCGCTTCGCGGTCGACCCATGGGCGCTGATCGAGTCCCGGTACTCCGACGCGGACCTGGGGACCACCGAGACGCTCTTCGCGGTGGCCAACGGCTATCTCGGCATGCGTGGCAACGTCGAAGAGGGTCGTGACTCGTACGCGCACGGCACCTTCATCAACGGCTTCCACGAGACGTGGCCGATCCAGCACGCCGAGGAGGCGTTCGGGTTCGCCCGCATCGGGCAGACGATCGTGAACGTCCCCGACGCCAAGGTCATCCGGCTGTACGTCGACGACGAGCCGCTCCTGCTGTCGGTCGCCGACCTGCTCGAGTACGAGCGCCGCGTCGACTTCCGCACCGGCGAATACACCCGCGAGATTCTCTGGCGCACCCCCGGCGGCAAGCGCGTGCGCGTCCGCTCCTCGCGCATGGTGTCGCTGACCGAGCGGCACCTGGCGGTCATGACGTTCGAGGTGACCATGCTCGACGAGCCCGCACCGGTTGCGATCTCGTCCCAGATCCTCAACCGGCAGGACGGCGAGGACGAGTACCACGTCGCGGCGAAGGCTATGGGCGAGGGCGTTGATCCGCGCAAGGCCGAGCGGATGAACCGGCGCGTGCTCGAGCCCATCATCAATCGCGGGGACCCCGACACCGGCCGGGTCGAGCTCGGCTACCGCAGCGTCGACAGCGGGATGACGCTCGCGGTGGCCGCCGACCACGTCTTCTCCACCGACAGCACGTACGAGTCCAGCCTCCAGACCGGCGACGACCTGGCGAAGGTCGTCTATCGCATCGAGGCCGAACCGGGCGTGCCCATCTCGCTGACCAAGTTCGTCGCGTATCACACGTCCCGCGGCGTGCCTCCACGCGAGCTCCTGGACCGGTGCAGCCGGTCGCTCGCTCGCGCCCGCCACGTGGGGCTCGAACGGCTCCGGGCGGATCAGGCCGGATGGCTCGACAGCTTCTGGGAGTGCTCGGATGCCGAGCTGGAGGGCGACCCCGAGCTGCAGCAGGCCCTGCGCTGGAACCTCTTTCAGGTGGCGCAGGCATCCGCGCGGTCGGAGGGCTCGGGCATCCCGGCCAAGGGCGTCACCGGCTCGGGCTACGGCGGGCACTACTTCTGGGACACCGAGATCTACGTCCTGCCTTTCCTGACCTACACCCGCCCGTCGGCCACCCGCGCGGCGCTGCGCTTCCGCTACCAGCTGCTCGACGCCGCACGGCGACGGGCCAAGGAGCTCTCGCAGCGGGGCGCGCTCTTTCCGTGGCGGACGATCAACGGCGAGGAGGCGTCGGCGTACTACGCGGCCGGCACCGCGCAGTACCACATCAATGCCGACATCGCGTATGCGCTGGCGCAGTACGTGGCCGCCACCGACGACCAGGACTTTCTCGTCCGGGTGGGCGTCGACATCTTGGTCGAGACGGCGCGGATGTGGGCTGACCTGGGGTTCTGGCAGGACGGCGACTTCCACATCCACGGCGTCACCGGGCCCGACGAGTACACCACCGTCGTCAACAACAACCTCTTCACAAATGTCATGGCGCGGTTCAACCTGGCGCAGGCGGCCAAGGCCGTCCGCGAGCTCGCCCAGATCGACGGCCCGGAGTACGACGGGCTCGTCGCGCGCCTCCGCATCGACGATGACGAGATCGCCGAGTGGGAGAAGGCGGCCGACGCAATGGCCATCCCGTTCGACGACTACCTCGGCGTCCACCCACAGGACCGACACTTCCTCGAGCGCGAGGTGTGGGACTTGCAGCACACGCCGCTCTCCAAGCGGCCGCTCCTGCTGCACTACCACCCGCTGGTCATCTATCGATTCCAGGTGCTGAAGCAGGCCGACGTCGTGCTGGCCCTGTTCCTGCAGGGTGAGCTGTTCACGGCTGAGCAGAAGCGGGCCGACTTCGAGTACTACGACCCGATCACCACTGGCGACTCGACGTTGTCCGCGGTCGTGCAGTCGATCATGGCGGCCGAGGTCGGCTACAGCGACCTGGCGCGTCGCTACTTCGTCAACGCGCTGTTCGTTGACCTTGCCGACCGCCACCACAACACCTCCGACGGCGTGCACGTGGCGTCCGCCGGTGGCGTGTGGAGCGCGCTCGTCTACGGATTTGGCGGATTCCGCGACCACGGCGGACGCTTCAGCTTCGACCCGCGACTGCCGGCCGACTGGTCGGCGCTGAGCTTCCGGCTCACGATCGAGGGGACGCGCGTGCGGGTCACCGTGCGGCAGGACGAGATCGAGTTCCTCGTCGAGGACGGCGACAAGCTCGACCTCGAGGTGCGTGGGGCTCCGGTCCAGGTCACTGCCGACGGACCGGTCGTGGTGCCGCTCGGCGACCAGGGACCACGTCTTCCCGGTGACCCGCAGCCGGTGGCCGGCCGCCGCCGTGCCGACGGGAGCATCATCGGAGCGATCGTCCCGGGCAGCTGACCGGTTCGCGAAGCCGGGACAGCAGCGGTCTCCGTCCCTAAACTAGCCGCCATGCTTACCGTGAAATGGGAGCTCGCCTCGGGGGAGTCGGGCCAGGCCGAGTTGGATGGCGATGCCAAGTGGACCTTCGGGCGAGTGGGCGGCGACGAGCCGCCAACGGTGACCACCAACGACATCCGGGTCAGCCGCAACGCCCTGACGATCCGGGATAGCGGTCCGGGCCCGGTGGTCTTCTGCGGCCAGCGCGGCGACGGCGTGCGAGTCGTCATCGTCAGCGCCGACGGCTCCGAGCGTCCGATCACACAGGGCACAGCCGTCAACCTCGGTGAGGGAGCGCGCCGCATCGAGGTGGCGGCCGCGGACGAGGTCCTCCTGACCGTGCAGGTCTACTTCGACCTGCGGCCGACGGTCAAGGAACGCCAGGCCGCGCAGGACGAAGGCCCCGCCGACGACTCGAGCGACGACTAGCCCGACTACTCCGGCGCGGCTGGCGCGACCGGTACGCGCACGAGCAGGACGCCGTGCTGGACCTGGGCGGTGAGCTCTGTCCCCATGCCGACCGGGTCGCCGTCCAATTGCATCGGCACCGGCGCATCGCACCGCACCACGATGGTGTGGCCGATCATCCGGTTGAGCGCACGGTCCGTGCGCTGTGTGCGGCCCATGACCCGCACGACGATCGGGATCCAGCCGAGGAAGCGCTTCGGGGCGAGCACCACGACGTCGAGCAGGCCGTCGTCGAGCTGGGCCTGGGGGAGCAGAGGGATACCGGCCTGCAGAAAGCCCACGTTGCCGATGACCACCGTGCGGGCGCGGAACCGGTGGAACGGTCCGCCGTCCACGCTGATGTTGACCTTCATGGTCGGGAACCGGAGCGCCTTGAGGCCGGACACGAAGTAGGCGAACCAGCCGACCTTCTTCTTCAGGTTGTCGTCGACGCCGAGCATGATCTCGGCGTCCATGCCGAGTCCTGCCATCACCAAGAAGCTGGTTTCGGTGAGGGCCTGCGCGGGCTGCTCCTCGGGCTCGGCCTCGTCGTCGTCATCGACTGGCTCGTCGGCTGACTCGCGCTCGGGCAGCGGCGCCGGCTCGTTCGCATCCTCGTCGGACTCCTCGAACGACGCGTCGGTGACGAACGTCGCGAGGTCGATGGCGCGGTCCTGGCCGCCGAAGGCGACCTCGATGGCCTCGCGAGTGTTCAGGGGCAGCCCCATGTTCCGGGCGAGGAGGTTGCCGGTTCCCATGGGCACGATGCCCACGGCCACACCCGTACGGGCTGCTTCCGCGCACACGGCGCGAACGGTGCCGTCACCGCCGGCGGTGATGATGAGGTCGACGCCGGCCTCCAGGGCCGCCTGCGCCTGGCCCTGGCCCGGGTCCTCGACGGTCGTCTCGAACCAGAGCGGGTAGCTCCAACCCTCTCGCTCCGCGACCTCGAGCACCTTGCCTTTGAACGAGTAGACGTCGCCGATCTTGATGGGATTCATGATGACCGCGGCACGCTTGCGCCCACTGCCGGTGAGGATCGCGAGGTCGTGCGGGATGCGCGCCGACTGCGGCACCAGGAGGGCCCAGAGCGCGATGGCCGTCGTGACGCCGAACGCGAGCCCGCCGATCACGTCGGTGGCGTAGTGGACGCCGAGCACCACCCGGGCGAACCCGACCAGCAGCGCCAGGGTGACCCACACCGCGATGAGGAGTCGGCGGCGGAGGCCGCGCGGCGTCAACGAGATCGTCAGCAGGACGGCGATGGTCGCGAGGACGCCGGCGCCGGCCGAGTGCCCGCTCGGGAACGAGTACATGCCAGTCTGCCACCAGCTGTTGCCGTGCCAGCTCGGGCGCGGGCGCTCGAAAGCATGCTTGATGCCTGGGTTCCCCACGAACACGATCACGGCGGACGTCAGCACCCATGCGGTCAGCCGGTACTCGCGCCGGATCGCCGTGAACGTACCGATCAGCACGGCAGCGATGATCGTGGTCCAGTTCGAGAACGCCATGCTCAGGCCCACTGCGGCCTGGTGCGCGATCGGGATGGCGTCGAAGCGCTTGCCGAGCGCGGAGAACGGGGCGTCGACCGTGGTCAGCCAGTGGGCGTGGGTTGCGACGCCGATGCCCAGGAGCACCAGGAGAACGGCGGGCGCGGCCGCAGCCACCCAGAGGTGTGCCGGCCGTCGCGGTTCGGCCCGTCGAACGTCGAACGCCACGTGCTCACTCTCTTCACCCGCCCCCAACTCGTGCCGAGCGGGAGGTGTTCACGGTCGGACAAGCCTAGGCGATGGGGGACCGGCTGTACGTCGATAGGCTGACTCGCATGATCGACCCTCGCCTCCTGCGCGACGACCCAGAGTCCTTGCGCGCCGCGCAGCGGAGACGCGGTGAGCCGACCGAGCCGGTCGATGAGGCCGTTGCGGCGGACGAGCGCCGTCGGGCGGCGATCGCTGCATTCGAGAAGCTACGGGCCGAGCAGAAGTCGGTCGGCGCGCTCATCCCGAAGGCGCAGGGCGACGAGAAGCAGGCGCTTCTGGCGCAGACCAAGGCGCTGTCTGAGCAGGTCAAGGCCGCAGAAGCGAACGAGCGAGAGGCGTCGGCCGCGTTCACCACTGCGCTGAAGGCGCTGCCCAACGCGGCATCCACGGAGGCTCCCGCGGGCGGTGAGGACGACTACGTCGTGCTTGAGCACATCGGTACGCCGCGCGACTTCGCCGCCGAGGGCTTCGAGCCGCGTGACCACCTCGAGCTGGGTGAGCTGCTCGGCGCGATCGACGTCGAGCGCGGCGCCAAGGTCAGTGGCGCGCGGTTCTACTACCTGACCGGCGTCGGCGCCCAGCTCGAGCTGGCGCTCACGCACCTGGCCATGAACAAGGCGGCCGAGTGGGGCTTCACGCCGATGATCCCGCCCGCCCTGGTCAAGTCCAGCGCGATGGAGGGCACCGGCTTTCTCGGGCAGGCCGCCGACGATGTGTATCGGCTGGAGAAGGACGACCTCTACCTCGTCGGCACGTCCGAGGTGCCCTTGGCCGCCTATCACTCGGACGAGATCCTGGACGCCGAGAGTTTGCCGCGTCGCTACGCCGGCTTCAGCCCGTGCTTCCGGCGCGAGGCAGGCTCGTACGGCAAGGACACCCGGGGGATCTTCCGGGTGCACTGGTTCGACAAGGTGGAGATGTTCGTGTTCACGACCCTCGAGGAGTCGTACGCCGAGCACCTGCGCATCCTCGCCTGGGAGCGGGCCTGGCTCGACCTGCTCGAGCTGCCCTACCGGGTGATCGACGTGGCCGCCGGCGACCTCGGCCTGTCGGCCGTCCGCAAGTTCGACTGTGAGGCGTGGATCCCGTCGCAGGGCAAGTACCGAGAGGTGTCGTCGGCGTCGAACTGCACGCAGTTCCAGGCTCGCCGGCTCGACATCCGGACGCGCGGCGGCAGTGCTGAATCCTCTGGGACCATTCCCGTCGCGACGCTCAACGGCACGCTGTGCGCGATGACCCGCACGATCATCGCGCTGCTGGAGAACGGGCAGCAGGCCGATGGGTCGGTGCTGCTGCCGGCGATCCTGCACCCGTTCCTCGGCGAGGTACTGAGGCCCGTCGGGTGAGCTTCCGGCCGAAACTGGTTGCGCTCGACGTCGATGGCACGCTGGTCGACGAGACCAACGCCATATCGCCGGCGACGCGGGAGGCCGTCCAGGCCCTGGTCGATTCCGGCACGGTCGTCGTGGTCAGCACCGGTCGCGCCGTGCCGGGCGCGATGGAGACCTGCAACCGGCTCGCCTTGCCGGACGGCATGGCCGTGTGCAGCAACGGCGCCGTGCTTATCGGCTACCACCCGCTGCAGGTGCTCGACGCGGTCACCTTCGACGCGTCGGAGGCTGTGCGCCGCGTGCTCCGCGAGGTGCCGGACGCGTTCGTCGCCGTTGAGGAGATCGGGGTCGGCTACCGCGTCAACCGGCCGTTCCCGACCGGCGAGATCGCCGGCACCATCACGACGGAGGACGTCGACTCGCTGATCGCCGAGCCGGTCACCCGCGTCATCATCCGCGCGCCTGGTCACGACCCGCACGAGTTCCACGAGCTCGTCGAAGGACTCGGCCTGACCGAGACGAACTACTACATCGGCTACACCGCGTGGCTCGACCTCGCGCCGCTCGGCGTCTCGAAGGCGTCCGGGCTAGCGAAGGTGTGCGAACGCCTGGGGATCGCGTCGTCCGACGTCCTCGCGATCGGCGACGGCTACAACGACATCGAGATGCTGGAGTGGGCCGGCCGTGGAGTGGCGATGGGCCACGGGCCGGACCAGCTCAAGGATGTGGCCGATGCCGTGACCGGATCCGTCCACGAGGACGGCCTCGCAACGGAACTGCGCCAGTACGTCTGACCGCGTCTCGGTCGGTCAGCGTTACAAACAGTCTTCGGCGACTTTGACCGATAGGTCGTCCAGTTTCTGCGCCGGCAAGGGCTTCGGGGCATGGGAAGTGAGAGAGGCTGCCCCCCGACAGCCCTCTCACTTCCCCAGCCCGGGAGGGAGCAGGCCGCCCCATCGGTCAGCTCGGGACTGACGACGGGGAAGATCGGTAAACATCACTGTTTTCCGATCTCGGTACAGTGGCATGGTGACGATCGAGAGTCAAGGGCAGCCCGTGGAGCGGGGACTGCCGCGCGGTCGCCACCACCTCTCACGCGACGCCATCAACGCGTCGCAGCGCGAGCGGCTGCTCGAGGCGATCATCGGCCTGGTCGCCGCGGACGGCTATGCCGCGACCTCGGTGGCTGACGTGATTTCGCGCGCGGGAGTCTCACGGAAGACTTTCTACGAGCATTTCGCAGACAAGCAGGCGTGCTTCCTGGCTGCGTTCGACGAAGCCGTTGGCGACATCGCCGTGGCCGTCATTACCGCGGTCGAGTCTCAGGAGCACCGCGACCGACGGATCTTGGATGGATACCAGGCCCTGTGTGATGCGCTTGCCGCGCGACCCGCGTTCGCGCGCATCTACCTGATTCGTGCGCCAGAGGCAGGGGAGGCGCTCCACCGCCGGCGGGCCCACATCCGGGCGGCCAACGTCAGCAACCTGCAGACGATGACCGCGGCTGGCCGAAAACGTCATCCGGATCTACCGCCGGAGCTGCCCGAGGCGGCTGCGCAGGCGATCGTTGGCGCAGTTGAGACGTTGTTGGCAGTACACATCGAGCGGTACGGCGCCGAGAGCCTCAGCGCACTGGCCCCGACGCTGGCTGGAGTGGCCGATGCGCTGTTCCTAGCGGACATCCCGGAACCCGGGGCCTGACCGTCACCTCGGCCTGCCTGGTCGCCTCATGGCTTGATGACCGTGTCGCTGCTGCGAGCGCGGCAGGTGGCGCTACGCCACCCGCGCGGTGTCGAGCGCGTCAAACACGTCGAGCACTTCTTCGACGGTCGGGACCCGCTGCGGCAGGTGAGTGGACGCCTCGGACGTGGCCTGCTGCTCGCGCTCGCGGCGTAGGTGTCGCTTGATCGTCGACATCGAGCAGCCCAGCCTTTCGGCCAGCTGCTGGCAGGTGTCCTTGGGATGCGCCTGGCGCATCGTCAGGACGGCCTCGTGGCTCACGGGTCCGCCACCGACGCGCGGCGCGCCGAACGTCATCAGTGGCGCCGGGGCGACGTCGATGCCCAGGGCACGACGCATCTCGGCCCGGTCAGCCTCGGTTGTGCAGGCGACGTAGCCGGAGACATCCACCTCGACCACCGCCCGGTACAGGCAGTCGACCATGAGCGGACACGCCGCACACAGGCGGTGGACCTTCGCTCGCTTGGCGGCCTGCATTGCGGCTTCTGCCTGCGTCGTCGGTGCGACTTGCAGGCGCTCGTCAAGGAACTGCTCCGGCGCATCCACACAGGCCGGAAGAACTGGATCGAGCACGATGGTCATGGGCACCCCTTCCCGTCACACATCCGCGTGAGTTCAATTCTCTACAGGTACATCCCCCGATGAGAAGTACCCGTGTCCGAATTAGTCGAATCGTTACCTTCCGGACCGTTTGCGTCGTGTTCACCCGGAGGCAGTGCGAGCCGCATGTTGTGCAGCTGCGACTGCGCCTGCACCTGCTGCGCGTACAGCGCGGCCTGGATGCCGTGAAACAGTCCTTCGAGCCAGCCGACCAACTGCGCTTGCGCGATGCGCAGCTCTCCCTCGCTGGGCGCTTCCTCGCCGAACGGCAGGCTGAGCCGGTCAAGCTCCTCGACGAGCTCGGGTGCGAGGCCGTCCTCCAGCTCCTTGATCGACTGTTCATGGATCTCGCGGAGGCGCGCGCGGCTCTTCTCGTCCAGCGGCGACGCCTTCACCTCCTCGAGCAGCTGCCGGATCATGCTGCCGATGCGCATGACCTTGGCCGGCTGTTCGACGAGCTCGTTCAGCGGTGTGCCGCCGGTTTCCGCGGGAGTCGCGACGGGGCTTCCGTCCGGGCCGATGATCTGCGGGGCGCCGCCCGCAGGCACGACGTCCTGCTGCTCAGCGGTCTCAGCGTCGGTGCTCATGTGTCCACCCTACAAATCGGAAAAATGGGTCCGTCACAGCGTGAGGACGATCTTGCCGATGTGGGTCGAGGACTCGAGCATCCGGTGTGCGTCGGCCACCTCCGTGAGGTCGTAGGTCGCGTGGACGACCGGACGAACCGACCCGTCGACGATCATTGGCGTGACGTGCCTGATCGTCTCGGCCACGATCTCGGCTTTCTCGTCCAGCGGCCGGGCGCGCAACGACGTCGCCGCGACACTGGCCCGCTTGCCCAGCAGGGCGGCGAGGTTGAGCTCGGCCTGGATGCCGCCCTGCAGGCCGATGATCACCAGGCGCCCGTTCGGCGCCAGCGTGCTGACGTTCGAGGCGAGGTACTTGGCGCCCATGATGTCGAGGATGACGTCAGCCTGGATCGCGGCCGCGGCCATCGCCTCGGCGAAGTCTTCGTCGCGATAGTTGATGACCACGTCGGCGCCGAGCTCCCGCGCGGCCTGAGCTTTCGCCTCCGACCCGACGGTGGTGACAACGCGCGTGACCAGTGCCTTCGCGATCTGAATGGCCGTCGTGCCGATGCCACTGGTCCCACCGTGGACGAGCAAGGTGTCGCCTGGCGCGAGCCCGCCCACCATCACCACGTTGGACCACACGGTGCACGCGGTCTCCATGAAGGCTGCGGCCTCGACCATGCTCAGGTCGGCCGGGATCGGCGTGACCTGACCGGCCGGCACGACGGCGAAGTCCGCATACGCACCACCGGCGAGCAGCGCGCACACGCGGTCGCCGACCGCGAAGTCGCTGAACTCGCTGACGCCGGGCCCGATCGCCGCGATCGTGCCTGAGCACTCCAGCCCGAGAACGTCGCTGATTCCCGGCGGCGGCGGGTAGAGGCCCTGGCGCTGCAGGATGTCGGCCCGATTCAGGCCGACGGCCTCGACTCCGATCAGGACCTCACCCTCAGCAGGTTCGGGAATGGGACGGTCGACGATCTCCAGCGCTTCGGGTCCGCCGGGTTCGGGTGCAATCACGGCTCGCATGCGCGCCAACTTACTGAATTGCGGGCTCCGTCAACCTCCGCGGCCTGCGACAATGGCATCATGCGGGTGGCTGTCGTCCAGATGTTGTCCGGCATCGATTCGGCAGCCAACCGCGAACGGGTTGCCGGGGTGCTGTCGTCGCTGGAGCGCGGCCTAGACCTCGTCGTCCTGCCCGAGGGGACCATGCACGACTTCGGGCCGCCCGGGCATGACCTCGCGGCCGTCGCCGAGCCGCTGGATGGCCCGTTCGTCAGCCTGCTCGCCGAGCACGCGCAGCGACTGCGCGCCACCGTCGTTGCGGGCATGTTCGAACGCTCGGACGGGCTGCCGTTCAACACGCTGGTCACGATCGGACCGGACGGGAACCTCGCCGCGACGTACCGCAAGATCCACCTGTACGACTCGTTCGGCTATCGGGAGTCCGAGCGGCTGAGCCCGGGTCCGCTGGAGCCGGTCGTGATCGACGTCGCAGACCTGCACCTCGGCCTCATGACGTGTTACGACCTGCGCTTTCCCGAGTTGGGGCGTGCGCTGGTCGATGCCGGCGCCACCGCGTTCGTCGTCCCCTCCGCGTGGGTGGCCGGCCCCGGCAAGTTGGATCACTGGCGCACCTTGGTCGCCGCGCGGGCCATCGAGAACACCGTCGCGGTGATCGCGGCGGCGCAGGGTGGCGAGCGCTACACCGGCCATTCGCTCGTCGTCGATGCGCTGGGCTCTATGGTGGAGGAGGCCGGTGATGGGGACGCGCTGTTGCGCGCGGACCTTACGGCCGCCGCCATTTCCGAAGCCCGCGACGTCAATCCGTCGTTGCTCAACCGCAGGATGCCAGCACCGTGACCGAGCGATCTTCCTCCGCCGGACGCCGCCGCGCGGCGACGCCGGACGAATACGACGTCCCCACGCGTGAGCCCCGGGTGAAGTCGCCGCGGGCCGCCCGGACCTTGATGGCCGGCGTCTTCGCGGTCTGGATCATCGGCATCGTGCTTGCCGGCACCGCGGTCGTCGCGTTCGATCTTCCGTGGAAGGTGAACCGCGCCGGCGCCGCGCTGCTGCTCGTCGTCTTCGCGATGGCCCTGACGCACCGGGTCGGTGGGCACATGCGCATCTGGGCGGCGCTGGCCGGCATCCTCGGCGTCACCGCCGCCGTGACCGGCCTACCGGTCCTGGTGGCGTCCGCGGCCGGCGTCTCGGCTGTCGTCGCGGCCGTGTGGGCGATCGTGTTCACGCGGCCGGCGCTGACCGTTGTGCAGGCCGTCGGTGAGTATGTGGTCGCGATCGCCATCGCGTTGAGCGGCACGGTCGCCGTTGCGGCGTGGAACGCCTCAGTCAGCTACGCCCGCTTCAACATGGTGGTGGTGGCTGCGGCGCTCGGGCTGTCGATCATGCTCGTGTGGAACCTCGGCGCCGGCTTGCACGGACTGGGGCGCGAGCACTTGCTGGTGTTGTCCGCCGTCGCTGCACTGATCGTCCTGGTGCTGGCATACGCGAGCTTCGTGCGCAGCCACGGGTCGGAGTGGGTGACCGACATGATCGCGTCGATCGTCATCTGGATGCGGCAGACCGTGGGCGGCGTCCCGCGTCCGGTCGAGGTCTTCCTGGGGTTCCCGGCACTGATCGTGGGGGTCTCACTGCGTGCGCGCACGCGCGAGGGCTGGTGGATCATGGTGTTCGGCGTCATCAGCACGAGCGTCCTGACGACGTCGCTGGTGTCGCCGCGGGCCTTCCCGACGTACATCGCCCTGTCGACGCTGTACTCGGCGGTGCTCGGATTGATCTTCGGCCTGTTCGTGCGCCGGGTGGTCGTGCCCGACCACTCACGCCGGGCGACGCGCGTCGTCGAACCCGAGCGTCGGATTGAGCCGGCGCGGCTCGCGGCGCTGAAGTAGGGAAGAATCGACGGCGGTCCCGGCCGCCTCGGCGCTCGTGGCTTGGAGGGGTGCCGGAGTGGCCGATCGGAACCGCCTTGAAAGCGGTCGCTGGCAGAAATGTCAGCCGCGGGTTCGAATCCCGCCCCCTCTGCCAGCACGACGAACCCTCGAACGAGGGTTTGGTGTGCTGGCAATTGTTGAGTGAGTGGGATTCGGGTGGGGGCACCCCCTGCACGTAGTGCTTGGGGGAGGAGGGGCCCGGTGGGCCCCGACGGAGTCCCGCCCCCTCTGCCAGCACCCAAACCTTGCTGCGCGCCGGCGTAGTGGTTGTAGGACACTGGCGCCCGCGTTCGCTGACCTGTGCGGCAGGATCTCAGACGTGACCACGAAGTTCCGCCTTGATCGCGCTGCTGCCCTGGCGACGGCCGGCATCCTCACCGTGGTCGCCGCAACCTTTGCGGTCCTGGCGTTCTGGCTTTCGTCGGCCATTGCCGCCGCGGTGGGCATCGCGGCCGTGGTGATCGCCGTCGTGTACGCGGTCCGACCGCCGGTCGTGTTACTGCTGGACGGCGAGGGCTACCGCTCGAAGGTGCGCTTCTCCACCGGCAAGTTCGAGGGGACGTGGACCGAAGTCGAGGACGCCGGGATCGCGGACGGCCTGCTCGTCCTGTCGACCGCGACCGGCCGGCTGGCGTTCCCGCTGCGTCTTGTCGGACGCCAGCGGGTGCAGGTCCTCACGGCATTCAACGATCACCTGAACGAGGCAAACGGCTACCGTCCTTGGCTCGGGTGAACTGGGCCGCAGCGACGCCGGTATCCTGTTCCGGTTGCCGCGGCGCGTGCGTTGCGGTGACGAGGAGATGTCGCATAGTGGCCTAGTGCGCCCGCCTGCTAAGCGGGTTGAGGTTTAAACCTCTCGAGGGTTCAAATCCCTCCATCTCCGCGGGACTCCGCTGAGGTATCGACATGTCAAAGAAGCTGAGCGCCGGCCTTCTGGTGCACCGCATCTCGGATACGGGCGTGCTTGAGGTCCTGATCGCCCATCCGGGCGGACCCTTCTGGGCGCGGAAGGACGAGGGAGCCTGGTCCATCCCCAAAGGCGAGTACGCGGAAGGCGACGATCCCAAGACGGTCGCCTTCCGCGAATTCGAGGAAGAGATCGGCTGCGCGGTGCCGACCGGCGACGTCCGTGAACTCGGCTCGATCAGACAGCCGAGCGGCAAGGTCGTCACCGCCTTCGCCCTGGAAGGTGAAGTTGAGCTGGCGGACTTTCGCAGCAACACCTTCGAGATGGAGTGGCCGCGCGGTTCAGGCCGGATGGAATCTTTTCCAGAGGTCGACCGGGCCGGATGGTTTCCGGTCGCGGCGGCGCGGACAAAACTGCTGAAGGGTCACGTGCCCTTTGTGGAGACCTTGATCGAGCGTTTGCGGTACGCGGGCGTCGCCTTCGATGAGGGCTCGCCCTCCGCTACGGGCGGCCAGTCGTGGCCGTAGATGTGGGGCACAGACCTTCTCCGGGACGCGTTGTCACTCAGGAGCGCTGGCGCTCCGCAGCAACCGGGCAGCTTCGGCGAACATTGTGCTCTTGATCGCACCGAGGGTCTCCGCCGGTTTGCCAGCCAGGGCGGCGACGCGGGCGATTGCCCGATCGAGAAGCTCAGACTCGCCTGCCGTCGCGTCGACGATGCCCACCTCGCCGGCCTCGGGACCGCCGTAACGATGTCCGGTCGTCATGGAGTCGACCGCGGTGCGTGCCGTGAGCTTGCTCTGGATGAGCGCCGCCATGCCCGGCGTGAACGGGATCTGGATGTCAACTTCCGGGAAGCAGAAGTATCCGCGATCGTCCCGCATGATCCGCCAGTCGTGCGCCATGGCGAGCATCGCGCCGGCGCCGAAGGCGTGTCCGTTGACGGCAGCCACGGTGGGCACTGGAAGCGTCAGGATCCGCGCCAGCAGGGCTTCGACCCGGGCCGCGTACGCCCCGAACTGATCCATGTTCGCCGTGACCCACTCCAGGTCCAGGCCATTCGAATAGAACATGCCGTCCGCGATCGTGACCAGTGGAGCGGGGGCGGCAACGACCTTGTCGAGGATGTCCTCGGTGGCCGTCAGCCAGTCCGGGCTGAACCGGTTCTCGTCGGCCCCAAGGTTCAGGATGTGGATTCCGGATTTCTCAGTCAGCGTGGGCATGATGCTTCAGTCGCGACCGTAGATGTCGCGCGTGTAGACCTTCTCCGGGACGTCCTTCAGGCTGTCCGTCCGCCGGTTCGCGAGGATCACGTCCGAGCGCTTCTTGAACTCATCGATGTCGCGGATGACCTCCGAGTGGAACCAGTCGGCCTGGTCGAGGGCCGGCTCGTAAATGACGACCTCGACACCCTTCGCCTTGAGCCGCTTCATCACGCCCTGGATCGACGACATCCGGAAGTTGTCCGAGCCCGCCTTCATGGTCAGGCGGTAGATGCCGACGGTCTCGGGGTTGCGGCGCAGGATGTCGGAGGCGATGAAGTCCTTGCGCGTCGTGTTGGCCTCGACGATCGCGCTGATCAGGTTCTGCGGCACGTCGCTGTAGTTGGCCTGCAGCTGCTTGGTGTCCTTCGGCAGGCAGTAGCCGCCGTAGCCGAACGACGGGTTGTTGTAGTGCTCGCCGATGCGCGGGTCGAGGCTGACCCCCTCGATGATGTGCGCCGTGTTGAGGTCGTGGACGGCGGCATACGTGTCGAGTTCGTTGAAGTACGCGACGCGAAGCGCCAGGTAGGTGTTCGCGAACAACTTGATGGCCTCAGCCTCGGTCGGGTCGGTGAGCAGCACCCGGATGTCGGTGTCGAGCGCCCCTTCCTCGAGCAGCGCGGCGAACTGGCGCCCGGCTTCGGTCAGGTCGCCGACGACGATCCGGGACGGGTGCAGGTTGTCGTGCAGGGCCTGGCCTTCGCGCAGGAACTCGGGCGCGAAGATGATCGTGCCGTCCGGGTGCGCAGCGCGCAGCCGCTCGGTGAACCCGACCGGGATCGTGGAGCGGACGACGACCTTGATGGCCGGGTTGAACTGGAGGGCATCCGCGATCACGGCCTCCACTGAGTCCGTGTTGAAGTAGTTGCTGCGCTCGTCGTAGTCCGTCGGCGTGGCGACGATGACGAAGTCGGCACCCGCATAGGCGGCCTCGCGGTCGAGCGTCGCGGTGAGATTCAGGTCCTTGTTCGCGAAGAAGTCGTCAATGTCGACGTCTTCGATCGGGGAGATGCGGTTGTTGACCTTCTCCACCTTGGCCGGATCGATATCGAGGGCGACAACCTCGTGGTGCTGGGCGAGGAGGACAGCGTTCGACATCCCGACATAGCCGGTGCCCGCGACAACAATTTTCATGGGTTCACGGTAGCGGGGGGCACCTGCTTGGATGGAGCGGTGGGCAAAAGTGAGGCGCAAAACGTAGGCACGGGCCGCGAGCTCCTCGGCTGGTTGATCCTCGTTCTCGGCGTAGGCGCGCTGCAGTTGCCCGCGCTCGGCCGGATGGAGATGCACGGCATCGACCTCCTCGAGTTCGAGCTGATGTACACGTCCGCCGAGGCGATGCGACAGGTGGCGGCACTCGGCCTTGACGGCATCGCGGCGGTGCGGCAGCAGCTCTCCATCGACTTCGTCTATCTCGTCCTCTACGGGACGACGCTGTGGAAGGCGTGCCGGCTGCTGGGAACGCGGGCGGCGCGCCTGGGCCCGGCGGTCGTTGCCCGGCTCGCTCCGGCGATGGCGTGGGTCGGTGTCGTCGCCGCGGTGTGTGACGCCCTCGAGAACGTCGGGCTGTGGCTCGTCAGCGCTGGTCACACGAATCAGCCGTGGCCCGGGCTGGCCAGCGGTTATGCCACGGCGAAGTTCGCCCTGGCGGCGGCGACGCTCCTGTACCTGCTGGTCGGCCTGCTGGCGACGTTCGCCGGGCGGTGGCAGGGACCGGCCGCTGTCGAGCAGACGCAAACCGGTTAGACTCTCCGTCGGCCCTCGGGCCGTGCGCCCGTAGCTCAACGGATAGAGCATCTGACTACGGATCAGAAGGTTGGGAGTTCGAATCTCTTCGGGCGCGCAAGAAAATGAGGTCGTCCCGCAGGGGCGGCCTCATTTGCTTGCGGGTGGGCAAGTGAGCTTGAGCGCGGGCCCCCTGCACGATGCCGCGGAGCGGCGAGTGCTTGGGGAGAATCTCTTCGGGCGCGCAAGAAAATGAGGTCGTCCCATAGGGGCGGCCTCAATTTCTTGGGGTGGGCGAGTTGATTGGCGCGCGCGCCGCAGTCAGGCCTTGTAGACGCGCGTATTCAGGATCATGTCCGCGAACGTGCGGTTCTCCGAGTCCCACAGCGGCCACAGGTAGCCGAGGTAGCACGGTATGGCGTCGAGGATGTGGACGAACTGCCGGCCAATGGACAAGCCGGTACCCAAAGCCTCGGTGGTGCCGACCTTGAAGACGGCGATTTTCATGACGCCTTTGCCGAGCGTCTTACCGGTGCCGCCTTGCTTGACGCCCCAGTTGTAGACAAGCCAGCCGATGGCGATGACGAAGAACACGAGCGCTGGGACTCCGGACAGGTTGGTCGAGAAGCTGCCTGCGCCCGCCGTGTTCTGGCCGAACAGCACCGCGAAGATGAAGTAGGCAACACCGATCGGCAGCTGGTCGATGATCGCGGCAACGACGCGCGCACCCCAGCTCGCGAAGGCGGCAGTGGACGGCGGCGGCGGTGGCGCGACGTTGGCGGGATCAGTCATCGGATTCTCCTGGGGTGTGGATCACCAAACGTAGTGGTGAAATGCCCTGCCGCATGGACAAATCAGCGACTGACACCGCTTGACCATCCCGATGTGATTGCGTCAGGCGCTGACGAGTTCCTTCATCTTCGAGATGAGCGCGGCCGGGTCTTCGGCGGCGGGCGCGATCTGGAGGTTCGTCACACCGGCTTCCCGGAAGGCGGCGATCCGCTCTTTGACGTACGACTCGGGCCCGACAAGGTTGATTGCCTCGAGGAACTCCAACGGGATGACGGCCTCGGCTTCCTTCTTCTTGCCGTCGAGATAGAGGTCCTGGATCTCCTTGGCTTCCTTCTCGTACCCGTACTGCTGGAACAGCGTGTTGTAGAAGTTCTTGCTGCGCGCACCCATGCCGCCGACGTACAGCGCGACGAACGGACGCGTGAACTCCAGCAGCGCCTTCGTCTCGGGCCCCTCGCCGATGGCGCACATGCCGCCGGCGACGACCTCGAGCGGGGCGAGCCCGTCGTGACGTTTGGCCGTTCCCTTGGCAAGCGCCTCGCCCCAGACGGATGCAGCCTTCTCCGGGTGATACAGGATCGGGATCCAGCCGTCGGCGTACTCTGCGGCGCCGGCGACCGACTTCTCGCCCAGCGCGGCGATGTATATCGGAATGGACGGACGCTGCGGCGTGACGAGCAACTTCAGCGGCTTGCCGAGTCCGGTGACGGCGCCCTTCTCTTTGGTGAGCGGGACGTTGAAGGTGCCCTCGTGCACGAGCGGCTCACGACGGAGGCCCTTGCGGACGAGTTCGATGATCTCCCGGGTGCGGCCCAGTGGATTGGCGTACGGAACGCCGTGAAAGCCCTCAATGACCTGCGGACCGGACGCGCCCAGCCCGAGGATCGCGCGTCCACCACTGACGTTGTCCAGGCCCGCTGCGGTCTGCAGCAGCGCACCGGGCGTCCGCGAGTACACGTTGAGGATCGCCGAGGCGATCTCGATCGTCTCGGTCTTCGCGGCGAGGTAGCCCATCAGCGTCGGCGAGTCGAAGCCGTATGCCTCGGCCACCCACACGGTGTCGAGCCCGGCCTTCTCCCAGGCGATGACCTGGTCGGCGGCGTCGCGCGGGTTGCCGTCGTACATGAGCATGGTGGACAGCTTCATGGGTTCCTGCTTCCTGCTGGTCAGACGTCGAAGGTCACTTCGGAGGCATCCGGATGCCACCGTCGACGCGGATCACTTCGCCGTTCATGTACGAGTTGGTGATGACCTCGACGGCCATGCTCGCGAGCTCGTCCGGCTGGCCGAGGCGGTTCGGGAACAGCACGTTCTTGCCGAGGTTGGCCTTGAACTGCTCGGACGCTTCGCCCTCGCCGTAGATCGGGGTGTCGATGAGGCCCGGGGCGATGGTGTTGACCCGGATGCCGCTGGCCGCGAGGTCGCGCGCGACTGGAAGCGTCATGCCGACCACGCCACCCTTGGACGACGAGTACGCGGCCTGTCCGATCTGGCCGTCGAAGGCGGCGACGCTCGCCATGTTGACGATCGCGCCGCGATCGCCGGAGGCGGTGGGCTCGTGCCGGCTCATCGCGGTGGCTGCCAGGCGGATGGCGTCGAAGGTGCCGATCAGGTTGATCTCGATGACCTTCTTGTACGCCCCGAAGTCATGGGCCGAGTCGAACGAGCCGTCGCGGCCGATCGTCCGCTGGGCCCAGCCGATGCCGGCCGAGTTGACGAGCACACGCAGCGGCGCGAGGCCGTCGGCCTGCTCGACGGCGGCCTTCAGCTCGTCGGTGCTCGTGACGTCGACCCGGGCGAACTGGCCGCCGATCTCCTTCGCCAAGGCCTCGCCCTTGTCGGCGTTGAGGTCGGCGACGATGACGGTCGCACCGAGGCTCGCGAGGCGGCGCGCACACGCCTCTCCGATGCCCGAGGCTCCGCCGGTGACGATTGCGCTGGCTCCTGCAATATCCATGCGCCCGAGCCTACGGCTCGGCATTTCCCGAGTCAGCGCCGGATCTGCAGGCGCGACCAGGCCAGAACGTTGGTGCCGCCGGCCGTGAGGGCGAACGCCAGCATCACGCCGGACAGGCTGAGTGGACTGCCGGTGTTCGCGAGCGACCCATCGCGATGCGCACCCGTCCGATGCGTTCGGCGGCCGGAGTCGGAGTCGCGGTCGCTGTCCGAGTCCGAGCCGGAATCGGAGTCAGAATCAGAGTCATCGTGGTGACGCACGGCAACCACCGGATCGGCGGACGGGGACGGTGCGGACGGGGTAGTCGGCTGCGTCGTGGCACCGGCGCCGCAGGAGGCGAAGACGTAGCAGGGCAACGCCGGCTCCTGGTTGACCGGATCGATGCCCGCGATCGGGTTCGGCAGTGGCCCGGGGATCAGCGCCAGAGTCCCGGCAGCAGCTTGCAGGGCGGCCAGCCCGCCAGCGAGCGCCGCCGGGTCGGTGACGCCGGGCATGACGAGCTCAGTGCACGCCGAAGCGGCGATGCGCGAAGCATCTGCCGGGCCGTCGTGGGTGATCGCGTCCACGACAAGGTGGTACGTGATGGGCGCGGCCCCGATCGTGACGTGGTTGGACAGGTCCTGCGGGCAGACCTCTTGGGTTTGGATGTTCGCGATCATCCCGTCGCCGATACTCAGGCAGCTCGAGCAGTTCCCGGGCATCGCCGGCTCCACCACCAGATCCTGCGCCGAATAGATGTTCGTGTACGAGATGCCGCCGAACGTCTCGGTGCGACTGTTGAGCGCCTTGATGAACTCGGAGTCGCTCGCCTGTTGGTAGACGGCCGGTCGGCAGCCGACCTGCGCGCACATGGCGGTCGAGAACTGGGTGGTGCCGTGGTTGCTGGGCGCGAAGCCGACGACATCGTCGACCAACTGACGAGTGTCGGGCCAGAAGCGCAGCGACCACCGCATCGACATGCCGCCCTGGCTCCAGCCGAGGATGTCGACCTTGCGGCCGGACAGCTGGTGCACCGTGCGGATGGCGTTCACGAGGTACTCGCCGTTGACGTCGATCGGGCCGAGGGTGTGGTTCGGCAGCCGCACCTCACACCAAGGAATGCCGAGCTGGTCGAACGCGGGTTCCCATCCCCAGGCGAACGTCTCGGGTGCGGTCGCTCCGGTGCCCGGACTGAGCAGCACCGGATTGACCGTCGCGCCGGTCACGGACGGACTGCAAAAGAGGGACGCGTCCAACTCTGCTTGCGTCGGCGAGAGGGCCGGGCCGAGCTGGTCGAGCGGCGCGTAGTCGGCGGCGTCAGCGGCCAGAACGGGCCCAATTGCCAGCAGGCACGCCAGCAGCAGCGCCGTCCTGAACAACCGACCCATCGGGCGCCACCCATCCGGCGACCCAATGCATCGCCCGAGCAGACGCTAGTGGGCGCAGCCCGCCGGTGCCAAGGGATTCAGCCCATTGACCGTCGACGTCAGCGGGAGTAGACCGGAGCATCGGGGCTTTGACGAAAGGACTCACGATGGCGTGGCACATCAAGGTGAAGTACTACGAGGCTTGCAACTGCGCCCTGGGCTGTCCGTGCAACATGGACGGATTTCCCACGCACGGATTCTGCGAGGGGACCGTCAGCTTCCAGGTCATCGAGGGGGAGAAGGACGGTGTCGATCTGGCGGGCGTGAAGGTGGCCTCCGCGGTGAAGTGGCCCGGCGCGATCCATGAGGGCAACGGCAACATGGCCGTCTTCATCGACGCCAAGGAGGACCAACGCGAGCCGATGGTGGCGATCCTGACCGCCGAGGATCCCGGGCTGCCGTGGGAGATCCTGGCCACCACGGTCTCGGAGATCCACGGCCCGTATTTCGAGTCGATCCAGCTCGACGATTCAGGCACGGATTCCCATATCAAGGTCCCCGGAAAGCTCGACGTGAAGCTGGAGACGTTCATCGACCCGGTCACGGGCGACCGGCACGAGGCACGCATGGTGCTTCCGACCGGGTTCATCTTCCAGGACGGCCAGATCTGCACGAGCTCGGTCAATGAGATCGACGCCGACGGCGTGACGTTCGACCACAAGGGCAACAACGCGTACTACTCCGAGGTCGAGTGGTCCAGCGAGAATCGCGTGGCCAGTTGGGCGTAGACACGCCGACGGCGTCCCGCCGCCGCGTGCCCCGACGCGACGCGCAGGTGGTCGTCGGCGCGATGGTGGTGCTCGCCGTCCTGGCGTGGGCGTATGTCGTGTGGATGCCGGTCGACGGCATGACGCGCGGCATCCTGGCCCGTACCTCTGATGCCATGGCCATGGACGACTCCATGGCCATGGACGCGGTCGGATGGGCCGCGTCGCTGCCGTTCTTCCTCGTCATGTGGGTCGTGATGATGGTCGCGATGATGTTCCCGGCAGTCTCGCCCGTCGTGCTGATCTTCGACCGATGGCGACGGAGCCGCGAACGTCCGGCGGCAACGACCGTCGGATTCATCGCGGGCTACCTGATCGCGTGGACGCTCGCCGGCGTGGTCGCATTCGCGATCGTCGTGCTGTTCGACACTCAGCTGCAGGGCATGCCAAACGCGGTGCGCATCGGGGGAGCTGTTCTCATCGTTGCGGGGGTGTACCAGTTCACGCCGCTGAAGCGGGCCTGCCTGACACAGTGCCGTTCGCCGCTCACGCTGATCATGGAGAACGCGCAACGACTTGGCCGCGGCGTCCGCGGTCCGCTCGAGGTCGGCCTGCGGCACGGTGCCTACTGCCTCGGATGTTGTTGGGCGTTGATGGCGGTGCTGATCGCCCTTGGTGTCATGCACGTCGGGTGGATGGCGGCGGTGGCTGCCGTGATCCTCGCCGAGAAGGTCCTTCCGGGCGGGCGTGTCACGGCGGCAGTCATCGGCGCCTGCCTGGTCGTCGCGGGCAGCGTGGTCATCACCACCGGCATCGGGGTGGTGACCTGACGTTCGCGGCTAGGACCGGGGACGGTTCGTCGGGTGGTGGGACATCTGGTCGGCGCGAGCCACGCCGAGAATAAGTTCCCCGACCAATCCGACCGCCGCGATGAAGAACCCGACGTAGGCCCACGGCCAGTCCGGAACGGACGTCAACTTCGCGACGACGATGATGCTGATCCCGGTGATCAAGAACGCGGCATCGACGGCGATCGCGGTCCCCCACTCCAGGCGGTGCTTGGTGGCTGCTTTCATCGCTGGACTCCCTTCACCTTTTTCACGGTACGCGCGCGCCGTACCAAGGGGAAGGGACCAACGGCCCGATCCCGGAGGGATCAAGGCTTACTTGGTTTGGACCTTCTCGCCTGCGGGGTTGAGGACCCACCACTCGCCCTTGGCGCCCTGACCGTTGGTGTCGCCTGGGTTCTGGTCTCCCCCGAAGTAGTAGAGCGGCCAGCCGTTGTAGGTGAGCTGGTCGTCGCCATTGGCGTCCTTGGTGACGCCCGGGTCGCCGGTCAGCTTGTCGACGTCGGGCTTGGCGGGTGCGGGCACGGGCGGCCAGGCCTCGAGGCAGGCGTCCTTGCAGGAGCTCTTCGCAGCACCTTGCTTGTCGTCGGCGTAGGTGTAGACCGTGCGGCCCTTGCCGTCGACGACGATCTTCCCGAGCGACGAGTCGCGCACGGTGAGTGCGGGCGGCTTGTCCTCGTCCTTGGCGCTGTTCATCACCGTGGGGGTGGCTTTGCCTTGGTCGGGCGTGGTCTGGGTGTTGCCGCAGGCTGCCAGTCCAGCCGTGAGCAGTGCGGCCGTGAACGCGAGTTTGAGCATGGTCAATTCCTACCCAATGAGAGGGTCGTCATCCGGCGAGGTCGTCCACGGACTTGTCCGGGCGCAGGCCTTTCCAGACCGGATGGCGCAGGCGACCGTCGGGCGTCAGCTCCGAATAGGTGACCTCGCCGATGAGGACCGGACGCACCCAGTGGGCGTCGCGGGCCTCCACCGGAACGTCGTCGATCGGCGCGGTCTTGCGCTCGAGGGGGGCCAGACGCTTGGCCAGCTCGGTGAGCGCCTTGTCGCTGAAGCCGGTTCCGACCCGGCCGGTGTAGCGCCAGCCACCTTCGCCGTCGGGGACGCCCATGATCAGCGATCCGAGCGTTGACGACCGGCCGCCAGAGCCGGGGCGCCACCCGAGGATGACGACCTCCATCGCGTTCAGGTGCTTGAGCTTCACCCAGGCCGCGGACCGCTTGCCGACGCGATAGGTGCTGTCCGTGCGCTTGGCGACGACGCCTTCGAGCCCGAGCTCGCGGCTGGACTCGAGCGCTTCGGTGAGTGCGCCGTCGAAGGCCGGCGGGACCCGGACCCCACCGTTGTCGAGATCGAGCTGCTGGAGCGCGTGGCGCCGGGCCGAATAGGGAGCGTCGGTAACGTCGGTGCCGTCCAGCCGCAGGATGTCGAAGACGAGGTAGGACACCGGCGACGACCCGTGCTGCAGGGCATGGAATGACGGCGCTCCGTTCTTGCCGAAGGCGACGAGCTCCCCGTCCAGGATGGTGTCCGACAGGTCGAGGTCGGCGAGCGCCTCGGCGACCCGCGGGTAGGTGGCGGTCATGTCCAGGCCGTTGCGGCTGACGAGCCGGACGTTTGCGCCCTCGCAGACGGCGACGGCGCGGTATCCGTCCCATTTCATCTCGAACGCCCAGTCGTAGCCCTCCTCGACGGTGCCGCTCGACGCGAGCATGGGCTTGGGAGCCGGCCCCGCCTTGGTGGGCTTGGAACGCGGTATCGGCTGATTCCGCTTGAGTTCTGGCTTCAGATCCATGCGGTGGGCGAGCCAGTTCTGCGATGTCTTGATGAGCGCGACCTTGACGGGCTCGCCGCCGAGCCCGCCGTCGGGCTGGCCCTGCAGGATGGCGATCACCTCGCCCTTGCCTTCCTCGCCGTGACCCGGGACCCCCCGCCACTTCTCTGCCTCATAGGTGCCCCAGTCCCAGAGCGTCACCTCGCCAGCTCCGTACTCACCCTTCGGGATGACGCCCTCGAACGAGCCGTACTCCAGCGGGTGGTCCTCGGTTTGCACGGCGAGGTGGTTCTTCTTCGGATCGGTGGGCACGCCATTGGGCAGGGCCCACGAGACGAGGACGCCGTCACGCTCCAGCCGGAAGTCCCAGTGCAGTCGCCGTGCGTGGTGCTCCTGGATCACAAAGGAATCGCCGCCGGTCGCGGCGATGTAGTCCGGCACCGGCTCGGGCGTCTTGGCCGCATCCCGCTTGGAGCGGTAGACGTCGAGGTGGTCGCCGCCTTCGGGGATGTCGACGGGCCGTCCCAGCGCAGCCATCGGGTCCTTGCGACGTTTCATCCGCGCCAGCACCTCGTCGAACGTGAGGTGCGCGAGATCCGGCGAGTCCAGTTCCTTCCATGTCCGCGGCACCGCGACGGTGGGCATCGAACGTCCGCGCAGGGAGTAGGGCGCGATCGTCGTCTTGGCCTGGTTGTTCTGGCTCCAGTCGACAAGCACCTTGCCGCCGCGCAGTGTCTTCTTCTGCGCTGTGACGACGAGGTCTGGCAGTTCGCCCTCGAGCGCCAGGGCGAACTGCTTGGCGAACGCGTTGACGTACTCGGCATCATGCGTGCGGTCCAGCCCGGCGTAGAGATGGATGCCCTTGCTGCCACTGGTCACGGGAAAGGCGTCCAGGCCCAGTTCCTTGAGCAGCTTGCGGGCCCGCTTGGCGACGGCCACGCACTCCGGCAAACCTGCGCCGGGCCCGGGGTCGAGGTCGAGGACCAGCCGGTCGGGGTTGCGCCGGGTGTTGCGCGGACCGGCCTGCCACTGCGGCACGTGGATCTCGAGGGCGGCCATCTGTCCGAGCCAGGCCAGCGACGCGACATCGTCGATGACGATGTAGCTGTTGCGGCTCGTCTTGTGCTGCAGCGTCGTCCGCCGGATCCAGGATGGTGCCGAGTCGGGCAGGTTCTTCTCGAAGAACACCTGGCCGGGATTGCCTGGTGTCCCCACCCCGTCGACCCACCGCTTGCGCGTGGCGGGACGTCCGACGACGTGCGGCAGCATGAACGGCGCGATCTCGGCGTAGTAGTGGATGACGTCGGCCTTGGTCGTCCCCGTCTCCGGGTACATGACCTTGTCCGGATGCGTCAGGCGGAACTGATGACCGCCGATCGAGATGGTCTGGCCGGACGAACGCGTCGCCATGTCAGGGGTGCTTACGCCCGCTTACGCGGCTTCGCCGCGGAGGTCTTGCGTGTCTTGCTGCGCTCGATGCTGCGCTGCAGCGCCTCCATCAGGTCGACGACCTCGGCACCCTTCGCCTCTTCGCGGTCGCCGAAGGTCGCGGCCGTGTCGAGCGCGTCGCCCTGTTCGAGCTTCGCCTCCACCAGCGTTCGCAGCTGTTCCTGGTACTCGTCGGTGAACTGGCTGGGATCGAAGTCGCCAGCCAGCGACTCGACCAGCTGGCCCGCCATGTCGCGTTCCTTCTGGCTGATCCTTGGCGTCTCGTCCAGCACGTCGAAGGCCGGTTCACGCACCTCGTCATCCCACAGCAGCGTCTGGAGAACGAGCACCTTGTCACGAACCCGCAGCACTGCGAGCCGCGTCTTCTGCCGGAGTGCGAACTGGACAACGGCCATCCGGTCGGTGTCCTCGAGCGCCCGCCGCAGCAGCGTGTACGGCTTGACCGCGCGCGCGTCCGGCTCGAGGTAGTAGGCCTTGTCGAGATGCAGCGGGTCGATCTGGTCGGCCGGGACGAACTCGACGACGTCGATGTCGCGGCTCTTCTCGGCCGGAAGGCTCTTCAGCTCGTCCTCGGTGAGGACGACCGTGCGCGTGCCGTCGTCGTACGCCTTCGTGATCTCCTCGTACGGGACGACCTTCTCGCAGACCTCGCACTTGCGCTGGTAGCGAATGCGGCCGCCGTCTTCGGCGTGGACCTGGTGGAGCGAGACGTCATGGCTTTCCGTCGCGCTGTAGACCTTCACCGGCACGTTCACCAACCCGAAGCTGATGGCGCCCTTCCAGATGGACCGCATGGGTCCAGTGTTCCGCAGTACCGGTCAGATGCGCCACGAAAGCGGCGGCATGCAGCGACATCTATTGGAAACAGCGATATGTCATGGTGAGCGCATGGCCTTCCTGCTGCGGGTGGAACTGCCCGACGTCCCGGGCTCCCTGGGCGCACTTGCGACGGCGCTCGGCTCGGCCCATGCCGACATCGAGGCCATCGAGATCGTGGAGCATCGGCGCGATGGCACGGCCGTCGACGATGTGCTGCTGGAGCTCCCGCATGACGTCCTGCCCGAGGTCCTGATCACTGCGTGCCACCAGCTGGACGGGGTCAAGGTCCAGTGGATCTCCCGCTACAACGCGGGCGCGAGCCTCAGCATGGATCTTGAGGCGGTCGAGTCGTTCACGTCCCAGCCCGAGCGCGCCATCGAGCAGCTGGTCTCGGTCATCCCGGCCACGTTCCGGGTCGACTGGGCGATGGCCGTCCACCGTGTCGAGAGCGTGCCGACGGTGATGTTCAAGACCAGCGCCGCTCCGAAGCTGGTTCCTGAAGCCGAGACCTGGATGCAGATCAGGTCGTCGCGGACCCTGGACCCAGTCGACGGCTGGTCGAACACCGTGTTGGCCGGCACCCATGCCAAGAGTCGGGATGGCCAGTCCTTCACCCTTGTGATCGGACGCCACGGCGGACCCGAGTATCTCTCCTCGGAACTGGCCCGCCTCGGCCACATGGTCGCGCTCGCAGCGAGCGTCCAGACCGACTAGCTACTTGTCGTCGGCGTGCGGATCCGTGAGCGGAACGTGCGCGTGCTGGAAGCGGCCGAGCTTGTCCACGTCGTCCTCGAGGCTCTTGGCCTGCGACGCCGAAAGGCGCCTGAGGATCGGCCAGACGGCTGCGCTGTTGACCAGCGGCTTGGTGATGCTGGCCAGCACCACGCCCTTGGGGATGTAGACGCGCTTCTTGCGCTTGGCGAACCCGGTGAGGATCTGGTCGACACATTCCTCCAATGTGGTCGTCGTGTTCGCCGGATAGGGCAGCCGCTTGCGGATCTTGCGGAACGTGGGCAGGTCGGCTTCTGCTCCGCGCACGATGTCGGTGTCGATCCATGACGGATGGCACACGCCGATGTCGATGCCGAGGAAGGCGACCTCCTGGCGAGCGGCGAGGGCCAGCGACTCGGCACCGGCCTTGCTGGCGTTGTAGGACGCAAGGCCAGCCAGGGGTGTGAAGGACGCCAGCGAGGCGACGACGAGCGCGTAGCCCTTCGTCTTCTCCAGGTGCGGAATGGTGGCATGCAGCGTCCGGTAGACGCCGTTGACGTTGATGTCGACGACGCGCTCGAAGGACGGTTCGTCGATCTGGCGGATCGTGCCGTACGACGCGATGCCGGCGTTGGCGAGCACGTGGTCGATGCGTCCGAAATGGGCGACCGCTTCATCGACCGCTTCGGTGACGGCCGCGCCGCTGCGGACGTCGGCCTCCCACCAGGCCGCACTGTCGCCGAGTTCAGCTGCGAGCTCCTTGAGCAGATCGGGTTCGAGACCGAGGAGAGCCACCTTGCCGCCAGCGGCGACGTAGCCGCGCGCGACACCGGCGCCGATGCCGCGCGCAGCGCCAGTGATGAGAGCGACCTTGCCGCTGAAGTCGTGGGTCATGGGCAAACCGTAGACCTCTGAACCATCGACACGGCAGAGTCGCCCTCATGGATCTTCTCGAAGGTGAATGGGAACCGGGCTCGTTGGACTGGGCCGTGAATCAGGTGCGCGCGTACGAAGCGTCCGGCGGGGCGGAGGCCAACACGCTGCCCGATCATCCGGAGTGGCCGATCGTCGTCATCACGTCGCGTGGCGCCAAGTCGGGCAAGCTGCGCAAGAACCCGGTGATGCGGGTCGAGCACGACGGTTCGTATGCCGCCGTCGCGTCGAAGGGCGGCGCTCCGGAGAACCCCTCGTGGTACGCGAACTTCGTCGCCAATCCCGTCGTTCAGCTGCAGGATGGGGCGGAGCCGGGGCTCTACCGGGCGCGCATGGTCGAAGGTGCGGAGCGGGCCGAGTGGTGGGAACGCGCGGCCGCGGTCTACGCGCCGTACAACGAGTACCAGGAGAACACCGACCGCGAGATCCCGGTCTTCGTGCTGGAGCCGATCTCGGGCTGACGTCCGAGTCGAGGTCGTTACCCTCGACGCATGAGCGCACTGCCCGAGGTCTCCGACACCTTCGACCCGTCCGCATGGGACGACGTCGCCGGCTTCGAGGACCTGGCGGACCTGACGTATCACCGGGCCAAGGCGCACGGCACGGTGCGCATCGCGTTCGACCGCCCGGACGTCCTCAATGCGTTTCGGCCGAACACGGTCGATGAGTTGCTCCGCGTGCTGGAGCACGCTCGGATGTCGGCGGACGTCGGCTGCGTTCTGCTGACCGGCAACGGTCCCAGTCCGAAGAACGGAAAGCACTCGTTCTGCACCGGCGGTGACCAGCGCATCCGCGGCAAGGCCGGCTACCAGTACGAAACGCCTGGCCACGACGACGCCGGCGCCGCGCCGAACCCGATCGACAAGGCCAAGCTCGCTCGCCTGCACATCCTGGAGTGCCAGCGGCTGATCCGGTTCATGCCGAAGGTCGTCGTCGCGCTCGTCCCCGGGTGGGCGGCCGGCGGCGGGCACAGCTTGCACGTCGTTTCGGACCTCACGCTCGCGTCGGCCGAACACGCGCGGTTCAAGCAGACCGACGCAGACGTTGGCAGCTTCGACGGCGGCTACGGATCGGCGTACCTCGCCCGGCAGGTCGGGCAGAAGTTCGCGCGCGAGATCTTCTTCCTCGCGCAGGAGTACTCGGCCGAGGACGGCGTCCGGATGGGCACCGTCAACAAGGCCGTCCCGCATGCCGAGCTGGAGACGACCGCATTGGAGTGGGGCCGCCTGATCAACGGCAAGAGCCCGACCGCCCAGCGGATGCTCAAGTACGCGTTCAACCTGCTCGACGACGGGTTGGTGGGCCAGCAGCTGTTCGCCGGCGAGACCACGCGCCTCGCGTACATGACGGAGGAAGCGCAGGAGGGCCGCGACCAGTTCCTGGAGAAGCGCGAGCCTGATTGGTCGCCGTACCCCTGGTACTACTGAGCCGCAAAATCGAGCGTTCGCCAGCGCCTCGCGCGCTGCGAGAAGTCAGTTACGTCACCGAAACCTGACCGACTCCACTCCCACATCTGGTCGTCCTACCTTGAGCGCGGACCCAGTCGGGGCACGGGTCCGTCCAAGGTCACTCACTGACAACGAAGGGCGCGTACTCGATGAGAACAACGTGGAAGATCGCAGCGGCAATGAGCTCCGCTGCGTTGGTCATGGCCGGCTGCGGCGGTGCCAAGACCGACACCAAGGCAGAAGGACCCGCACCGAAGTCGTGCGTCGACACCTCAGGAAGCACGGTCAAGCTCGGCTTCGTTGACTCGCTGACCGGCCCCATGGCCATCTCCGAGAAGACGGTCTCCAACACGCTGCACATGGCCGCTGACGAGATCAACGCCTCTGGCGGCATCATGGGCAAGAAGATCGTGCCCATCCAGGAAGACGGCGCGACCGACTGGCCGACCTTCGCTGAGAAGGAAGACAAGCTTCTCACCAAGGATTGCGTCGCGGCGACCTTCGGTGGCTGGACGTCGTCGTCCCGCAAGGCGATGAAGCCCGTCGTGGAGAAGGACAACGGGCTGCTCTTCTACCCGGTCCAGTACGAGGGCCTGGAAGCGTCGAAGAACATCTACTACACCGGCGCGACGACCAACCAGCAGATCCTCCCGGCCATGGACTTCCTGAAGTCCAAGGGCGTGAAGACGCTGTTCCTGGCCGGCTCCGACTACGTGTTCCCGCGGACGGCGAACGCCATCATCAAGCTGTACGCCAAGGAGCTCGGCATCAAGATCGTCGGCGAAGAGTACGTGCCGCTCGACAAGGACGACTGGACGACTCAGGTGGCGAAGATCGTCAAGGCGAAGCCTGACTTCATCTTCAACACGATCAACGGGTCGTCGAACGTCGGCTTCATCAAGGCCTACACCGACGCCGGCCTCAAGGCGGCCACGACGCCGATCATCTCGGTGTCGATCGCCGAGGAGGAGGCTCCGAACATGGGTGCCCCGGTGACCGGTCAGTACGCGGCGTGGAACTACTTCGAGTCGGTCAAGACACCGGCCAACGCGAAGTTCATCGCCGACTGGAAGAAGTACCCGAAGTCGAGCGGCGTCACCTCCGACCCGATGGAGGCGGCCTACGACTCGCTGTACCTCTACAAGGCGATGGTGGAGAAGGCGAAGAGCTTCGACGTCGACAAGATCAACGCGGTCTCCGACGGGGTTTCGTTCGAAGCCCCAGAGGGCAAGGTCGTCGTCGATGGGTCGAACCACCACATCACCAAGCCCGGACTGATCGGCCAGATCAATGCCGACAACCAGTTCGACGTGGTGTGGAAGTCCGATGGCCCGATCAAGCCGGACCCGTACCTGAAGGGCTACAAGTGGTTCCCCGCAGCCACTCGTGACGCGCTGGTCAAGGCCGCTGGCTGACCTGACCATCACCCCTAGAAACAGAGGGGGCTGTGGGGTCCCGCGTCGCTTGGCGTGGGACCCCACAGTCACCCACGAAAGGCCCCTTCGAGATAGGCACCGCATGGAAAACCTGATCGCGCCCTTCCTCAACGGCACGGCCCAGGGCGGGCTGCTGCTCATTGCAGCCCTTGGTCTCGCCCTCACCTTCGGTCAGATGGGCGTCATCAACATGGCGCACGGTGAGTTCCTGCTGGCTGGAGCGCTGTGCACGTACTGGACGCAGCAGGTCATCGCCAACACCAACATCTCGATCCTGGTCGCCCTCCCGGGGGCCTTCCTCTTCGCCGGGCTGCTCGGTCTCCTGCTAGAAGTGACCGTGATTCAGTGGCTGTACCAACGGCCGCTCGACACGCTCCTCGTCACCGTCGGTGTGAGTCTCGGACTCCAGCAGATGGTGCTCCAGCTGTATCCCAGCGGCGTTCCGGTGGTTAAGCCGAGCCTTCTCGACGGGCAGCTGCACGTGCTGGGGTACGCCTGGCCGATGCGCCAGGTGTTCACGATCGCCTTGGCCGTCGCCTGCCTCAGCGGTCTCGCGGCGTGGCTGAAGTACAGCTCGTTCGGCCGGCGCATCCGCGCCACGGTCCAGAACCGGGCCCTCGCCGAGACGCTGGGCGTCCCGACCAGGACCATCGACCGGGTCACCTTCTTCGTCGGTTCGGGACTGGCCGGAATGGGCGGCGTTGCGGCCTCACTCATCGGCGGGACGAACTCGCAGATGGGGACCAAATACATCATCCTGGCGTTCCTCGTGGTGGTGGCGGGCGGACTCGGGCAGCTGAAGGGCACCGTGATCGCCGCGTGGACGGTGGGAGTCGTCACCGCCTACCTGGCGGACTGGACCACGGACACGCTGGCGCAGGTCATGGTCTTCGTCCTGGTCGTCGTGTTCCTCCAGCTCAAGCCGCAAGGCTTGTTCACCGTCCGGACGAGAGGCTTGGCATGACCGCGGCCGTGGAGACGTCGTCGCCGGTCGACCCGTTCCAGAGCGAGCCGCCACCGCGCGGGTCGACGTTCCTGCCCCGATGGGGCTCCCTGCTCGGGATCGCGCTGATCGCCGTGCTCCTGCTCGTGGTTGCGCCGGCCGTACTGGACCCGTTCCGGCTGAACAACCTCGGCAAGTACTGCTGCTGGGCCATCGTGGCCGTGGGCATCGGCCTAGCGTGGGGCCGTGGCGGAATGCTGGTCATGGGCCAGGGCGTCTTCTTCGCGCTCGGCGCCTACTCGATGGCGATGCATCTCACGCTCGAGACCGCCGGCCCGGGCGGCGTCCCGGTCTTCATGATCTTGTACGACCCGCTCGCGCCGCTTCCGGCCTGGTGGGAGCCGTACCGCAGCGGAACCTTCACGATCTTCTCGATCGTGGCTGCTCCGCTCGTGGTCGCATCGGTCCTCGGCCTGGCGATCTTCAAACGACGGGTCAAGGGTGCGTACTTCGCGATCCTGACCCAGGCGCTCGCCGTCGCCCTTGCCTACTTGATCGGCGGAACCATCAAGCTCACCGGCGGCGACACCGGGCTCAGCGACTTCCGCTCCTTCTTCGGCTACGAGCTGTCCGACCCGGCGAACAAGGTGATGATCTACACCATTACCGCGGGCGTTCTCGTGGGCTGCCTGCTCCTGGTCTGGCAGCTCTATCGGAGCCGGTTCGGCGAGTTGCTGGTCGCGACCCGGGATGCGGAGGAGCGGGTACGGTTCCTGGGCTACGACCCGGCGAACATCAAGCTGGTCGCGTTCGTGATCGCCGCCGTCATGGCCAGCATCGCCGGCGCGATGTTCGTGCCGATCGCGGGAATCATCTCGCCCAAGGAGATCGGTGCGGCGGCGTCGATCTTCATGATCGCGGGGGCGGCATTCGGGGGACGCGCGTCCCTCTTCGGTCCGGTGATCGGCGCGCTGGCGCTGGGATATGGCCGCTCGGCGCTGTCGGAGCAGCTGCAGGACGGCTGGATCTACGTTCTGGCGCTGCTATTCATCGTCGTCACGCTGTGGCTGCCTGGTGGACTCACCTCGCTGCCCAAGGTCCTCTCCGGCCTGCTGAAGTCGAAGCAGCGCGCCGCATGATCGGCCAGGACTACCTCGAGGTCCGCGATCTCACCGTCGACTTCGACGGATTCAAGGCCAACGAAGGCGTGGACGTCACGTTCCTTCAGGGGCGCATCCATTTCCTCATCGGCCCCAATGGGGCCGGCAAGACGACTCTGGTCGACGCGCTCACCGGGCTGGTCCAAGGCGTGGGCTATGCGCGCTACGGCAACGTCGACCTGTTGGCGCTGAAGTCGCACCAGATCTCGCGCGCCGGGGTGGGCCGCACGTTCCAGACCGCCACCGTGTTCGAGGAGCTCAGCGTGCTGCAGAACCTCGATATCGCCGGCGGCGTCCACCGTCGGGCGCTCGGCATGGGCCGCGTGCGCCGCGGCATCCCGGACTACGTGCAGGAGGCGCTCGAGACCGTCGGGCTCGCTCACCTCAAGGACCGGCCGGCGGGCATCCTCGCGCACGGTCAAAAGCAGTGGCTCGAGATCGGCATGCTGCTGGTCCAGGACTCGAAGGTGATGTTCCTCGACGAGACGGTGGCTGGCATGAGCGCCGACGAGCGCGAGGAGACCGGCGCCTTGCTGCGTCGAATCGCGCCTGAGCGCACCATCGTCGTAATCGAGCACGACATGGAGTTCGTCCGCAGCTTCGCCGACTTCGTCACCGTCATGCATGCGGGCAAGGTGCTGACCGAGGGATCGGTCGCGGAGATCCAGGCCAACCCACAGGTCCAGGAGGTTTACCTCGGCCGCTCGGTCAGCGCGGCGATCGAGGACGACGTCGAGTCGGCTTCTTCCGGACCGCTCACGGCCGGCCAGATCGTCGCTGCCGAGCAGCGACCGTCCGAAGGGAGGCACGCCGATGCTTGAGTTGCGCGGCGTGAGTGTCGGCTACGGGCGCACGTCCGTGGTCTACGACGTCGACCTGATGGTCCCCAAGGGCGGAGCCGTGGCCGTCATGGGGCACAACGGTGCCGGCAAGACGACCCTGCTCCGTGCTGCCGTCGGCCTCCTGCCGGTGAAGACCGGCACCATCCTGCTCGACGGTGAGGACGTCACGAAGCTTCGTCCGAACCAGCGGGTCAGGCGAGGGCTCGGATACGTGCCGCAGGGTCAGTTGGCGTTCCCGCAGATGACGACGATGGAGAACCTGCAGCTGGTGTCAACGGACACGGCGGCGCTCTCGGAGGTCTTCGACCTTTTCCCCGCGCTGAAGGACCTGCTCGGCCGCCGGGCCGGCTTGCTCTCCGGCGGCCAGCGACAGCAGCTGTCCATCGCACGCACCCTGCTCACGAAGCCGCGCATGCTGATCCTCGACGAGCCGACCGAGGGCATCCAGCCCAACGTGGTCGCCGACATCGAACGGGTCATCACCGACCTCACCCAGCGCGGCGACCTGTCGGTGCTGCTCGTCGAGCAGCACGTCGGATTCGCCCTGCGCGCCACTGGCAGGTACTACGTTCTGGAATCGGGTCGTGTCACCTCCAGTGGCGAAGGTGGCCCGGGCGCCGTCGAAGCGGTCCACGCCGCCATGGCCGTCTAGAGGGGAACGCTGTGCACCTGACACCTGCCGACACCGAGAAGCTGCTGCTGGCGGTCGCCGGGATGGTGGCCCGCGATCGGCTGGCCCGCGGGGTCAAGCTGAACCATCCCGAGACGGTCGCCCTGCTCAGCACCTGGGTGATCGAGCGGGCACGCGACGGTGCGCTCGTTGCCGATCTGATGAACGAGGGTCGCGGCGTGCTCGGCCCGGCCGACGTCATGGACGGAGTCGCCGAAATGCTTCCCGACGTCCAGGTCGAGGCGACGTTCCCCGACGGTCGCAAGCTGGTGACGTTGCACGACCCGATCGGTGGTGCTCCGTGAGTGCTGGATCGAGCTCGGGCCCCGGAGCGGTGCGCACCGGTGACGGGATGGTCGTCCTGAACGGCGACCGAACCGACGCGGAGCGCCTGACGCTCGTCATCGAAAACACCGGTGATCGTCCTGTGCAGATCGGGTCACACCTGCATCTGCCCGATGCGAACAGAGCCTTGGCGTTCGACCGGGAGGCCGCGCAGGGATTCCGGCTCGACATCCCGTCCGGGACGTCGCAGCGCTTCGAGCCGGGGGCATCCCGCGAGGTCGCCGCCGTGGCGCTGAAGGGCCGACGACTCGTGCCGGGCATCCAGATGGGGAAGTCGGATGGTTGAGATCAGTCGCGCGCGCTATGCAGCGCTCTACGGTCCGACGACCGGTGACGAGGTTCGCCTCGCCGACACCGACCTGTGGATCCAGGTGGAGGACGACCTCACGGTCGGCGGCGAGGAGGCCGTCTTCGGCGGCGGCAAGTCGATCCGCGAGTCGATGGCGCAGGGCAGCACGACGCGAGCCGCCGGCGCCCCGGACACCGTCATCACCAACGCGCTCATCCTCGACTGGTGGGGGATCGTCAAGGCCGACGTCGGCATCCGGGATGGCCGTATCGTCGCGATCGGGCGGGCCGGCAACCCGGACATCGCCGACGGCGTCGACCCGGCGCTGGAGATCGGCCCTTCCACCGATGTGATCGCCGGCGAAGGCAAGATCCTGACCGCCGGCGGCATCGACACGCACGTGCACTTCCTGTCCCAGTCGCAGATTCACGAGGCACTGGCCACCGGCCTGACCACGCTCGGTGGCGGCGGCACCGGCCCCAGCGAGGGGTCGAAGGCGACGACCGTCACGCCCGGCGCGTGGCACCTGCGCTCGCTGCATCGGGCGCTCGATCACCTGCCGGTGAACTTCCTGCTGCTCGGCAAGGGCAACACCGTGAGCGACGAGGGACTCGACGAGCAGGCCCTCGCCGGAGCGGCGGGCTACAAGGTGCACGAGGACTGGGGCTCGACGCCCGCGGCCGTCGACGCCGCATTGCGTGCAGCCGAGCGGTGGGGCCTGCAGGTCGCACTGCACTCCGACAGCCTCAACGAAGCCGGGTTCGTCGACTCGACACTGCGCGCAATCGGCGGCCGGTCCATCCACGCCTTCCACGCCGAGGGTGCGGGCGGTGGGCACGCACCGGACATCCTCACGGTCGCCGGCCACCCCAACGTCATCCCCGGCTCCACCAACCCGACGCTGCCGCACACCGTCAACACGGTGGCTGAGCACCTCGACATGCTCATGGTCTGCCACCACCTCAACCCGAGCGTGCCGGAGGACCTCGCGTTCGCCGAGTCCCGGATCAGGGCCACCACCATTGCGGCCGAGGACGTCCTGCATGACATGGGAGCGATGTCGATCACGTCGTCCGACGCCCAGGCGATGGGCCGCATCGGCGAGGTGATCACCCGCACCTGGCAGGTGGCGCACGTCATGAAGGCACGCCGTGGCGCGCTGGATGGCGGCCTGCGGGCGGACAATGAGCGGGCCCGCCGCTACGTGGCGAAGTACACGATCAACCCGGCCATCGCCCACGGGATCGAGGACGTCGTCGGCTCGGTCGAGGTCGGCAAGCTGGCCGACCTCGTGCTGTGGGAGCCCAAGTTCTTCGGGGTGCGCCCGGCGGTGGTCATCAAGGGCGGCGCGCTGGCGTGGGGTGCACTCGGCGATCCGAACGCGTCCATCCCGACGCCGCAGCCGATCCTGCAGCGTCCGACCTTCGGCGATGCGATCGGACCGGATGTCTCGGTCTCGTTCGTCGCGCCGGCCGCGTTGGACGACGGGCTGGCCGCCCGCCTCGACCTGCGGCGACAGCTGGTCGGCGTGAAGGACACCCGGGGCATCGGCAAGGCGCAGATGATCAACAACGATGCGCTGCCGGACATCCAGATCGACCCGGCGACCTTTCGGATCCACGTCGACGGGGACTTGATCGAGCCCGCCCCGGCTGACACCCTCCCCATGGCCCAGCTCTACAACCTGTTCTGAGCCATGCACACGGAGCCCGAACTCGTAATGGCGCTGCTGGCGGACGCGCGCCTGCCGACCGGAGGCCACGCGCATTCCGCCGGCTTGGAGCCGGCCATTGCCGCCGGCCTGACCACCGCCGGCGTACCCGGATTCATCCGGACCCGGCTGCGGACGGTGGGCGCAACCGAAGCGGCGACTGCGGTCGTCGCCCGACGTGTCTGGCTCGACGCGGGCGACCTCGCTCCGGTGGAGGCCGCGTGGGCCGCGCGAACCCCGAGCGCCGCGATGCGCGCCACCGCGCGTCGGCTCGGCCGCGGGTACCTCCGGCTCGCTGCCCGACTCTGGCCCGACGTCGCCAAGGCATTCGACCGGGCGGACCCGCCGCGCGCCGTGGTCATCGGCGTCATCGGTGCCGTGACCGGTTTGTCGGCCCGGCAGATCGCCCTGCTCGTCGGCCACGACGAGGCACAGACCATCGCATCGGCTGCCCTCAAGCTCCTGCCCATGGACCCGGTTGACGCGGCGCGCTGGGTGCTGGATGCACAGGGGGACGTCACCGAGCTCGCCGAGCGCATCGAGACGTGCGCCGACCCCGGTGACATCCCGGCACTGAATGCACCGATGCTGGATGTGCACGCCGAGACCCACGCCCGCACGACCCGGAGGTTGTTTCATGCCTGATTCTTTGGGGCCCAGAGCCGTACGACTCGGAGTGGCCGGCCCGGTCGGCACCGGCAAGAGCTCGCTCATCGCCCTGCTCTGCCGCGAGCTGGCCGCCGACCTTCGCCTCGGCGTCGTGACCAACGACATCTACACCGACGAGGACGCACAGTTCCTTCGCGCCGCTGGCGTGCTCGACCCCGACCGCATCCGGGCGGTCGAGACCGGCGCCTGCCCGCACACCGCCATCCGCGACGACGTCACGCCCAACCTCATGGCGGTCGAGGACCTGGAGGCCGACCACGGTCCGCTGGATCTTGTACTCGTGGAGTCGGGCGGCGACAACCTCACCGCGACCTTCTCGCCGGCACTCGTCGATGCCCAGATCTTCGTCCTCGACGTAGCCGGCGGCGGAGACGTCGCGCACAAGGGCGGGCCCGGGATCGCACGCGCCGATCTCCTCGTGGTCAACAAGACGGACCTCGCGCCGTACGTCGACGTCGACGTCGCGCAGATGGTGCATGACGCCGAGCACGCCCGTGATGGTGGTCCGGTCATCGCGCTCTCGCGTGCGGACGCCGCCTCCATACGGGCACTGACGGACTGGGTCCGGACCATCGTCGCCACTGTCGCTGCCGGGGGGCACACGCCGGTCGACCCGGGTCCGATGGCGCCGCACAGCCACGCCGACGACGAGGGGACCGTGTACATCCATGCCGGGGCAGATCACCATGACCACGCGCATTGACGTCAGCCTCGTCGGCGCCCGACCCGTCGTCAGGCTGGCGAACGGGATGCTCGCGGCCCGTCGGCTGCCCGACGAGCGTGGCGCCATCCGGGTGGCGCTGGTGGCCACCCGCGCCCTGCTGCTGGCCGGCGACGCAGTGCGCATCGACGTCCGCGTCGGCGCCGGAGTCCGGCTCGAGATCGTCGAGATCGCCGGGACGGTGGCCTACAACATGCGGGGTGGGTCGGCGTCTTGGACCGTCGAGATCAACTGCGCGGGCGACCTGGTGTGGGACGCCGAGCCGTTCGTGGTCGCCGACGGTGCAGTGGTCGATCGGAGCACCACCGTCCGGCTCGACACCGACGCGAACGTGCGGCTGCGCGAGCAAATCGTGCTCGGGCGGTCGGGCGAATCCGGCGGTCGCGTCCACCTCGCAATGTCGGCGTTCCATGACGGCGCCCCCTTGCTCGTCGAATCCCTGACGCTGGACGCGGTCGCCCGGTTGGACCCGGCTGTGCTTGCCGGCGCGCGCTGCCTCGACTCGGTGACGTCGCTCGGCAGCCGGCTGGCTGACCCTGACGCGCTGCAGCTGGAAGGCCCAGGGAGCATCCGGCGCCGCCTCGTCACCGCGGCCCACGAATCCGACCTGACGGCCAGCGCTTGACCGGCTCCGTCGCTCGAGGTTTGCGCCCAATTGCACCGCGCGCGAGCCCTTTCGGGTGCATTCGGGCGCAAATCATGTCCGGACCGTGGGTTACGAGCGGGAACTGTGGACAACGGGCCTTTTGGAGGGCCCGTTGCCCACAATTCACCGCGTACAGCAGGGTGCGGACGCGCCCGGCCCGGTTGGCGGTTGGTAATGCAGGTTCGAACCGCCCTGAGCCCTGAATTGCCCACCGGCGGGCCGCTGCAGAACCTGAATAACCCACCGCCGACTATTCAGCCGGCACCGTGGCAAGAGCCGCTGTGTGCGGCACGTGCACCAGGTCGATACGCGTGTGCAGCTGACGGGTGAGGAAGTAGGCGGCACCGAGCAGCAGGGTCAACCCGACGAACAACGACGCGCTCCACTGCAGCCACCACGTCCCGTGCGGCGTCAGGTCGTAGATGAAGACCCGTGGCCACATCAGATTGATCGCCATGATCACCTGGTACACGACCGCCACGGCGTTGACGAGAATTCCCCATCGCCCGATGGAGAACAGCGGCTTGCCGTGCTCGTCGTGCCCGGCCGGGAACCTGTCGGTGTTGGCGTGCCTGATCCGGACGATGAGCAGGGGCAGCGTCACGCCGAGGTACGCGATGTAGAGCATCGCGATGCAGATGCTGGCCAGCGCGGTGAAGATCGTCGTGGAGTTGATGTTCACCAGCAGGGTGATCGCCGCGCCGACACCGACCACGATCGAGGTGATGATCGGGATTCCCGTGCGCGGGGACACCTTGGCGAGGAACGCGTGTCCGGGCAGCGCCTTCTCCCGCGCCATCGAGTACATCATTCGCGCCCCCGACGTCTGGCAGGCCAGCGTGCACGCGAACACGGCGACCGCCACACAGCACAGCAACAGGCGGCCAAGAACACCGCCGAACCGCTCCTCCACCACCCAGGCGAGTCCGAAGGCCCCGAGATTGCCGTCGGTCAGGCTGGGTGCCGCCATCAATCCACCGAGGATGAGCAGTCCGCCACCGATGCCGGACGTCGTCACCGCCCGGACGATCGTCTTCGGCGTCGTCTTGCGTGGCGCGTGCGTCTCCTCGGCCAGTTCGCCGGCCGAATCGAACCCGACCATCACGTACGCCGCCATCAGCGACGAGGCGAGCAGGGCCCACATCGGGGTGGCGATCATCGTCACGTCCGGCGCCCATCCCGTGGTGTGCATGACAACGCCGGGGCCGCGCTCAGACAGCGCGAACAGGGACACGATCAGGAACACGACCGCACCGATCTCGATGGCGACGCCGACGCTGGTGGCCGCCGCCATCTGGCGGATGCCGGTCACGTTGATGATCGTCGTGATGACCAGCAGTGCGACCCCGAGGATGACGGAGTTCTTGGCGCCGGTCGGCGTGAGGATGGACGTCTCGGCACCGCTGCCGCCGATGAACTGGAATCCTGACCAGATCGCCGGGAGCACGGCCTGCAGGGCGATCGCCGCCACGGCCGTCGTCAGGATCTGGCCGACGACCATGATCAACCCGGTGAACCAGCCGAACGTCGTCCCGCCCAGCCGGCTCGACCACTGATAGACCGCCCCGGAGACCGGCCAGCGGCCGGCAAGCTCGGCGAAGCACAGGGCGACGAGGAGCTGACCGGCGAACACCAACGGCCAGGCCCAGAAGAAGGCCGCGCCGCCGAGCGTGAACCCGAGGCCGAAGAGCTGGAAGACCGTGGTCAGGATCGACACGAACGAGAATCCCGCGGCGAACGACGCGAACGTGCCGACGCCCCGATGCAGCTCCTGTTGGTAGCCGAAGTCGGTGGGGGGCGGCGATGCGATGGCTGTCATTGGAGAACCTCCGTGATGATGAGGAATCTCCCGGGCTTTTGTCCCGCCGTGGGGTAGACGCAGCTGGCCGCCTACCTGTGCCTCTCGGACCAGGCCCGGCTCCTGACGGTGCCGGCGGAACCCTAGGCACGCCCCGCGTTCTGCGGGTCAGGACTAGAACACGCCCGTCAGATTTCCGCCGGGAACGTCTTCCGTAAACCTTGTGTAACGGCTTGCGCAGAGTCTGGACACCGATCGCACACGGTGCTGAGAATCGCTGGAGGCCCCGGTCATGGGGCTCCGGACGAGGCGCGTCGTACCCGGCCAGCGACAAGACGATGCGGGGAGTCGACCATGTCCAGGAAATATGACCGCGCCGAAAAGCTGGCCGCTGAACAGGCCGAGGCCTTGGCTGCCGAGAAGGCCGAAGCGAAGGCCGCCGACACCGCCGTGGTGACGGAGGGAATGCGCACCGACGGCATCGGCGGAGCCGACGTCTTCAACCGTGAGGGGGCGTGGGCGCAGCAGGCCGAGGGCCTCCTGCCCGACCTGCGCGAACGCGAGGAGATCCAGCGCGGGCTCGATCTGGGCCTCGAGGCGGCGCCGACGATCAAGGACCGGCGGATCTCGACCTTCGTGCGAGGCGAGCTGCCGCATTTTGCCGGGGAGACCGGCACGTTCCTCAAGTGCCCACGCATGGAAGACGTGCACGATGTCGGAGATGCCGAGGTGGCCTTCTTCGGCGTGCCCCTGGACTCCGGCGCGACCTACCGACCCGGCACCCGGTTCGGCCCTCAGGGCATCCGGCGGTCGACCAACCTCTTTGGCACGTACTCGTATGAGCTGGGCGTCGACCTGCGCGAACAGCTGAACATGGTCGACATCGGCGACGTGTTCACCATCCCGGGCAACCTGGAGAAGTCCTTCGACCAGATCAGCCAGGCCATGTCACACGTCGTTCAGGCCGGGACGCTGCCCGTCGTGCTCGGGGGTGATCATTCGATTGGCTTTCCCACCATCCGCGGCCTGGCGCCGCACCTCGACGGGAACGTCGGCATCATCCACTTCGATCGCCACGTCGACACCCAGGAGACCGACCTCGACGAGCGGATGCACACCACTCCGTGGTTCCACGCGACCAACATCAAGAACGCCCCAGCCACCAATCTCGTGCAAGTGGGCATCGGCGGCTGGCAGGCGCCGCGCGCCGGCGTGAAGGTCGGCCGCGAGCGTGGGTCGACCGTGATCACCGTCGGCGACGTCGAGCGGGTCGGCGTCGAGAAGGTCGCCGAGATGGCGCTGGAGATCGCCTGGAAGGACGCGAAGGCGGTCTACCTGTCGTTCGACATCGACGTCATCGACGCCGGCTTCGTGCCCGGCACGGGGTGGCCTGAACCGGGCGGACTGCTCCCGCGTGAGGCGCTGAACCTGGTCCGACTCATCTCTGAACCGGGCTTGGCCGGCATCGAGGTGGTGGAGTGCTCACCGCCCTATGACTGGGCGGAGCAGACAGCACTGCTGTCGTCGCGCGTCATTCTGGATAGCCTCGCGACCATGGTGCGGGTCGGCAAGCTGGGCAAGAAGGCGGCGGCGCTGGACCGGCGCGCCTGGGGGCCGATGTGAAGCGCTCGCTGCTCGGCATGACAGCCGTCGTCGCAGCGTTGCACGTCATCGGCCTCGGCGGCCTGCTGGCCTTCATGGGGCCCCACGCGCTGACCGTGGGCGCCGGCCTCCTCGCCTACTCGCTCGGCATGCGCCACGCGATCGACCCGGACCACGTGGCGGCCATAGACAACGTGACCCGATCCCTGAACGCTCGCGCGCCCGGATCGGGTCAGCGGCCGTGGTCGGTGGGTTTCTGGTTCTCCCTCGGCCACGCCAGTGTCGTGTTCGGGCTGGTGGCCCTGCTGGCTTTCGGTGTCCGCGGTCTGGCCGGCGAGTTGACCGAACACGGCTCCGCGCTTCACACGCTGACCGGGGTCATCGGCCCGACGGTCTCTGGTGTCTTCCTTTGGGTTCTCGGGTTGGCCAACGTGGCTGCGATCGTCGGTATCGCGCGCGTGTTTCGCGCAATGCGCAGCGGCCAGTTCAGTGACGCCGAGCTGGAGCATCACCTCGGGTCGCGTGGCTTCCTCGCCCGAGTCCTGCGACCCGTTACGCGCGCCGTGCGCAAGCCTTGGCACATGTACCCAGTCGGGTTCCTCTTCGGGCTGGGCTTCGACACCGCCACCGAGGTGGGGCTGCTCGCCTTGGCCGGCGGTGCCGCGACGCAGGTGCTGCCGTTCCATGCGGTGCTGGTGCTGCCGGTCCTGTTTGCCGCCGGCATGTCGCTGCTCGATGCCGTCGACGGCGTCGCGACGAATGCGGCGTATGAGTGGGCGCTGGCTCGTCCGCTGCGCCGCGTGTTCTATTCGCTCGCGGTGTCGTCTGTCTCGGTCGGGCTGGCCTTGGTGATCGGGACGATCGAGCTGCTGGACGCCGCCGGCGTCGCGACCATTCGCCTGGATGATCTTGGGATCATCGTCGTCGGGACTCTCGTCCTGGCCTGGACGACGGCCGCAGCGATCTGGCGATTCGGGCGCATGGAAGCCCGCTGGGCGCGTTCGTGAAGTGCGGGACCCTCGGCCGTAATCGGCACGAAACTGGACCGCGATAGGCTTCTGACCTGCGGTTTTATGTTTCAGTGGCCCGGAGGTGGCGATGGACGACGGTACCGAGGAGGTCGATCCCGCCGCCATCATTGACGCCCTCACCGAGGCACTCCTCGGCCAGCCGCTGACGCTGACACGGCTGGACGTGGCCCGGCGCACCGGCATTCCCGACGAGGTCAATGCCGCCCGATGGCGGACCCTCGGATACCCGGAGGTGACTGACGACGACGTCGCGTTCACCCGTTCCGACGTCGAATCGCTGAAAGCAGCGGCCCGGCTCATCCAGGGCAGCGCCTTCGATGAAGCAAGCCAGGAGGCGTTCGCCAGGACCGTCGGCCGGACGTTCTCCCGACTGGCCGAGTGGCAGATCCGGGCGATGCTGCTTCCGTACCTGCATCCCGAGTCCGGCCGCCTCACCGGCAAGCAGATCCGCGAGCTGAGCGAACTGGTCAAGCTCGGCTCGAAGGTGCAGGACAACGTGTGGCGCCGCCACCTGGCGGGCGCCGCGACCCGCCTCGCCCTGCAGTACGCCGACGACCCGGACTCCGCTCCGGGCTGCGCGGGCTTCGTCGACATCGTCGGATACACGACCCGCAGCCGCTCCATGACCACCCGAGAGCTGGCCGCCCTGGTCGAACGATTCGAAAGTGTCGTCTCCGACCTCGTCGCCGAACACCACGGCCGGGTGGTGAAGACCATCGGCGACGAGGTCTTCTTCGTCGTGGACGACCCGACTGATGCCGCCTGGCTGGGAGCCGAGCTCGCGGACCAGCACCTCCACGACGACACGTTCCCCAAGGTTCGAGTCGGAATCGCCTACGGCGACCTGTTCCACCGGCTTGGAGATGTCCTCGGACCAGTGGTCAACATGGCCGCGCGCCTCACGACGGTCGCGCCTCCCGGCCGCGCCATCATCGACGCGGCCATGGCCAACCAGGTGGCCAGCACCGGCGGCCTGCGCCTACGACGACTGCGTCGTATTTCCGTCAAGGGCTTCGACATCGTCGAGCCGTGGTCCGTCAAGATCGTTCGGGAGGACGGCCGAACCGGGCTTCGTGGCGCGTTGGACACCGCGATCGAGGACGCTCGTGAAGAGCTCGCCATGCGCCTGCCGCAACGTGGTCCATAGCCCGCAGTGGTACTACTGACCCATGTCGCTGCCGGAAGCCGACGTCGCGCTCGTCCGGGCGTACTGCGCGGCGGTCTCGCCGGATGAGTTCGCCGCCGATGCGCGCGTCGAGTGCGTCGTGTCAGCCACGAGCGTCACGATCGTCGAGGCGAGTCGGCTCAACGCCGAGCGCGACGAGGACTGGCTCCGCGTTCCGTGCGCCCGGCTGGACCATGACGCTGGCCGGCAGCTGTGGACGCTGTGGTGCTTCGACCCTGACTCCCGCGCGCAGCGATACGACGTCTGGGAGCCGGACTTCGTCCAACCGACCACGGTTGACGTGATCCTGGCGGAGATCGAGGCAGATCCGACCGAGATCTTCTGGGGCTGACACACTCGGCCCATGCTCGCGCTGACGATCGTCTTGGCCCTGTTCGCGGCCTGTACTTTCGCGACAGCCATCGTCATGCAGCAGTCCAGGGCGCATTGGCACACGCTCGAGCACAGCGCCACCCGGGAAGAGAAGAGGCGCTGGCTGCCGGTGTGGGGGGCTCTCGGCAGATTGGTGCGCGATCCGATCTGGCAGGTCGGCGCGGTTCTCAACGTCGTCGGCTTTGGTGTGCATTCCTTTGCGCTGCACCTCGGGCCGATCGCGGTGGTCGAGTCGGTCCTTGTCGTCCAGCTGCTGGCGGCGATCGTGATCAGCGACCTACGTCGGCACACGCCTCCGACCCACCGCGAGTGGGTTGGTGCCGCGGTGGTCTGCGCGGGCGTCGCGCTGATCGTCGTGCAGCGGGCGCACGCCGGTCAGCAGATTCCTCACACGCCAGCCCTGCTCGTCTATCTCGCCCTCGCGGCAACCGCTGTCTTCACGCTCCTTGCGGTGGCGCGTGTCTCGCGCAAGGGGTGGCGTCGTGCCGTCCTGGTCGGGCTGGGCACTGGCGTCTGCTTCACGACGACGGCCGTGATGATGACGGTGGTCACGGCGCGGCTCTCGCAGTTCGGGCTGTCGGGCCTCTGGCATTGGTCCGTTCTGGGCGTCGTGGCCTCGACGAGCACGGGCGCCCTGCTCGTCCAGGACGCATTCGCGTCGGGACCTCTGCCCGTGTCGCTGACGGCAATGACGGTCACCGACCCCATCCTCAGTGCCATCGCGGGGGTCGTGATGTTCGACGTCAACACGCCAAGCACGTTCGTTCTCGCGATCGGCCTGCCGACGGCTGGCCTACTCATCGCCTGCGGCGTCGGGCTGCTGGCGACGTCGCCCACGCTCCGGGCCGAACTGGGTCAGGCGGCCGGACGCTCCAGCGACAGCTCGGTGTGAAGTTCCAGGAATTGGCCTTGGCGACTGTAGGCCTGCTGCGCCCAACCGGCGCGGGGTTTCTCGCGGTGGGCTTATCCTGCGACGCATGACGTGCGGCCACCTGTACGCAGCCGAAGCCGGTCTTGAGGGCGCCTTCACGGTCGACGCTTCGCGGGTCACCTTCGGCGAGGGTGCCCTGCACGAGGTGGGCGACCGCGCTGCCTCCCGGGGCGCGCAAAGGGTCGCGCTGATCACCGATGCGCGGATGCGGGAGCTGCCGTGGTTCGCCGATGTCGACGCCTCGCTCCGTGCCGCCGGGCTGGACGTCGCCGTCTTCGACGAGGTCGCGGTCGAGCCCACGAACCTCTCGATCGAAGCGGCCATCGAGTTTGCGCGTGAGGCTCAGGCGGACGCGTATGTATCCCTTGGCGGCGGCTCAGTCATCGACACGGCGAAGCTCGCCAACCTGCTGACGACGCACCCGGCCGACCTCTACGACTACGTCAACGCTCCGCTGGGCGGCGGCAAGCCGGTGCCCGGACCGCTCGCGCCGCACATCGCCTGCCCGACGACGTCCGGGACCGGCAGCGAGGTCACCGGCATCGCGATTTTCGATCTGCTCGACAAGCACGCGAAGTCCGGTGCCGCGTCGCCGCTGCTCCGTCCGACCGAGGCCGTCATCGATCCGCGCGTGACCAGCACGCTGCCGGCCAACGTCGTCGCCGCCAGCGGCCTGGACGTCCTGTGCCACGCCGCCGAATCGTTCACCGCACGGCCGTTCACGGCCCGGCCGGCGTCGGCACCGGCGACGGCGCGACCGATGAGCCAGGGCGCCAACCCGTGGAGCGACCTCGGGTGCCGGGAAGCCCTGGGCCTGATCGGGACGTACCTGGTCCGCGCCGTGACCGATGCCGAGGACGCCGAGGCGCGCCACCACATGATGTGGGCGGCGACGCTGGCCGGCATCGCCTTCGGCAACGCCGGCGTGCACGTCCCGCATGCGATGGCCTACGCCGTCGCTGGGCGGGTGCGCGACTACGTGCCGGACGACTACCCGGCTCCCACCGATCTTCCCGGTCTGGTACCGCACGGCTTCGCTGTTGCCGTCAACGCGCCCGCGGCCTTCCGATTCCTGGCCGACACGTCGCCGGAACGCCATCGCGAGGCCGCCAAGCTGCTGGGCTTCGACACCGAGCTGGACGAGGCTGTCGCGACACTCATGCGCCAGGTCGGGACACCGAACGGCATCGCAGGCGTCGGCTACACCGTCGACGACGTGGCCGGCCTTGTGTCCGGGGCGGCTCCCCAGCGGCGGCTCCTGGACAACGCTCCGGCGCCCATCCACGAGCCCGAGCTCGATCAGATCTTCCGAGATGCCCTGAGGTGCTGGTGATGGCTGACCCCATCGAGATCCCGACGATCGACGACTACGGCCACGTCGCGACCGTGACGACCCGGTGGAACGACAACGACGTCTACGGCCACGTCAACAACGCGATCTTCTATGAGTACTTCGACTCGGTCGCCAATGCGTACATGATCGAGGTCGGCGGCCTCGACATCCATGAAAGTGATGTCATCGGCCTGGTCGTCGAGTCCGGCTGCCGGTATCACGCACCCATCGAGTACCCGGCGACGTTGCGCATAGGGCTGCGGATCGACCGGCTCGGCAATCGATCCGTCACCTACGGCCTCGGCGTCTTCACCACGGCCTCCGACAGCGCTGTCGCGCACGGCTACTTCAGCCACGTCTTCGTCGATCGCGAGTCACGCCGCCCGACGGCCATGCCCGACGGCATCAGGTCCGCGTTCGAGCGGTTGGTCGTCGAGTGAGTTCGGCGCGCCTGCCCGCGCCCGCGCTGCCGGACTGGCTGGAGCCACTCGTCCCGTTCGAGCGTTACCGGGTTCCCGTCGGCGGCCAGGAGATGCACGTCATGGAGGTGGGCGACGGCCGCCCGGTCGTCCTGCTGCACGGCAACCCGACATGGGGCTTCCTGTACCGCAAGGTCGCCGCCGAGCTGGCCGGTGAGCCGCTCCGCATCCTGATGCCCGACCTGATCGGCTTCGGGTTCTCCAGCCGACCTGCAAGCGCATCCGAGCACACGCTGGCGAACCACGCCCGCTGGTTCGGACAGTTCATCGACGCACTCGACTTGCGCGACCTCATCTTCATGGGCCAGGACTGGGGCGGCGCCATCGGCGCGCTCGCGCTCGCCGAGCGACCGGGCCGGATGACCGGGCTCGTGCTGGCCAACACCGTCGTGACACCGCCGAAGCCCGGGTTCAACCCGACGACATTCCACAAGCTCGCGCACCTCCCGGTGGCCAGCGAGCTGCTCTTCCGCGGCCTCGGCTATCCGCAGCGCGACCTGAACCTCGGCCAGGGCGAGCGGCACAGCATCGTGGGTGACGACGCTCGCGCGTACAAGTACCCGCTGCGTTCGTGGCACGACCGGGGTGCCGTCCTGGCGATGGCCCGGCAGGTGCCGGACTCGATGGAACATCCGTCCGTCCCGCTGCTTCAGCGGTGCCAGGAGTTCGTCGAGGCCTACGACGGCCCCGCCGCGATCGTCTGGGGCGACCGCGACCCGGTACTCGCCAAGGTGAAGAACCGGACGGCCCGGCTGCTGCCGCAGGCGTCGGTCGTCAGCACCCAAGCCGGGCATTTCCTGCAGGAGCAGGTGCCTGCCGAGATCGCGACCGCGATTCGCGAAGTGGCGCGTGGCGGAGATAACGCCCCTCCGGACAAGCGCCGTGCGTGAAGATTCGCTAGCCTTCGCGGGATGACCTCCATTGGTGTGGTCGCCGAATCGCAGGCGACCGAGACACGGGTAGCCGGGACGCCGGCGACTGTTGCTCAGCTGATCAAGCTGGGCTACGACGTCGTCGTCGAGTCTGGCGCGGGCGCCAAGGCGTCGTTCGCGGACGACGCATTCGCGGAGGCGGGCGCGCAGATCGCCTCCGGCGACGAAGCATGGGCGAGCGACATCGTCCTCAAGGTCAACGCGCCGACGCTCGACGAGGTCGGCCGGTTGCGCGAGGGCGCGACGCTCGTCGGCCTGCTCGCGCCGGCCGCCAACGAGCAGCTCGTCAACGCGCTGGCCGCGCGGCGCGTGACCGCCATGTCGATGGACGCGGTGCCTCGCATCTCGCGCGCACAGTCGCTCGACGTGCTCAGCTCCATGGCCAACATCGCGGGCTACCGCGCCGTCTTCGAGGCCGCGCACGCCTTCGGCCGCTTCCTCGGCGGCCAGATCACTGCCGCCGGCAAAGTGCAGCCGGCCAAGATCCTCGTCGCGGGCGCCGGCGTCGCCGGACTCGCGGCCGTCGGCCAGGCCAGCACCATGGGCGCCATCGTCCGCTCCACGGACCCGCGGCCAGAGGTCGCCGACCAGGTGAAGTCGCTCGGCGGCGACTACCTGCCGGTCGACGTCGAGGTCGAGCAGACCGGCACCGGTTACGCCGCGGCGACCAGCGAGGAATACAACCGTCGGGCCGCCGAGATCTACTCCGAGCAGGCCGCCGACGTCGACATCATCATCACCACCGCGCTCATCCCGGGCCGACCGGCGCCGAAGCTGATCACCGCAGCGGACGTCGCGAGCATGAAGCCCGGCAGCGTGATCGTCGACCTCGCTGCGTCGATGGGCGGCAACGTCGAGGGAACCGTGCCCGGCGAGAAGATCGTCACCGATCACGGCGTCACGATCATCGGCTACACCGACCTCGCCGGTCGCCTCCCCGCGCAGGCGTCGCAGCTGTACGGCCAGAACCTGGTCAACCTGATGAAGCTGCTCACGCCCGGCAAGGACGGCGAGCTGGTCATCGACCTCGACGACGTGGTCGTGCGCGGTGTCACTGTCACCAAGGGTGGCGAGAACATGTGGCCGCCGCCGCCGGTGCAGGTCTCGGCAGCGCCGGCCGTCAAGCAGGTCGAGGCACCGGCCAAGCCGGAGCCGAAGGCCAAGCTCACCCCGCGCGGCAAGGCCGCCCTGACGTTCGTCGGCATCGGCGCACTCCTCGGTGTTGCATCAGTGGCGCCGAACGATCTGACGCGGCACCTCATGGTGCTCGTCCTGTCGATCGTCATCGGCTACTACGTGATCGGCAACGTCGCGCATGCGCTGCACACGCCGCTCATGTCGGTCACCAATGCCATCTCCGGCGTCATCGTCGTCGGCGCACTGCTGCAAGTCGGCAGTGCGGACGTCGTCACGCGCGTCCTGGCAACCGTGGCGATCCTGTTGGCCAGCATCAACGTGTTCGGCGGTTTCGCCGTGACGCGCCGCATGCTCAGCATGTTCTCGAAGGGATGACGAGATGACTTTCCCCTCGACTGAACTGGCCGCCTACCTGGTGGCGTCCCTGCTGTTCATCCTGAGTCTGGCGGGCCTCTCGCGGCACGAGACGTCGCGCGGCGGCCTTCGCTACGGAATCACGGGCATGGCGCTGGCGCTGGTGATCGCCGTCTGGCAGGTTGTCGACCCGCATTCGATGCAGCACGCCGGGAAGCTCGGCGTCGAGCTGATGGTCGGTGCTGTCGCCATCGGTGCGCTCATCGGCCTCTGGCGGGCGCGTCAGGTCGAGATGACCGCGATGCCCGAGCTGATTGCCCTGTTCCACAGCTTCGTCGGCTTGGCCGCGGTGCTCGTCGGCTGGAACGGAAGCTTCGGGGCGCCGAAGGAGTACGCCGGCATCCATCACGCCGAGGTCTTCATCGGTGTGTTCATCGGCGCGGTGACGTTCACCGGTTCGATCGTGGCGTTCCTCAAGCTGTCGGCGCGCATGAAGTCGGCGCCGATGATGCTGCCGGGGAAGAACTTCATCAACCTCGGTTCGCTCATCGCGTTCGTTGCGTTCACCGTCTGGTACGTGGTCGACCCGCAGCTGTGGCTGCTCGCCATCGTCACTGCACTGGCGCTGTTCCTCGGCTGGCACCTGGTCGCATCCATCGGCGGCGGCGACATGCCGGTCGTCGTGTCGATGCTCAACAGCTACTCCGGCTGGGCGGCGGCGGCTTCAGGCTTCCTGCTCGACAACGACCTGCTCATCGTCACCGGCGCGCTCGTCGGCTCCTCCGGTGCGTACCTGTCGTACATCATGTGCCAGGCGATGAACCGTTCGTTCATCTCGGTCATCGCCGGCGGCTTCGGCATCGAGGCGCCCTCCGGCGACGACGAGGACTACGGCGAGCACCGCGAGATCGACGCCGCTTCGGCCGCCGAGATGCTTGCCGACGCGTCCAGCGTCATCATCACGCCCGGCTACGGCATGGCTGTCGCGCAAGCGCAGTACCCGGTCGCCGACCTGGTGTCGAAGCTTCGCGCCAAGGACATCGACGTGCGCTTCGGTATCCACCCGGTGGCTGGCCGCCTGCCCGGTCACATGAACGTGCTGCTCGCCGAGGCGAAGGTGCCGTACGACATCGTCCTCGAGATGGACGAGATCAACGACGACATGCCGGACACCGATGTCGTCCTCGTCATCGGTGCCAATGACACGGTCAACCCGGCTGCGGCCGAGGATCCGACCAGCCCGATCGCGGGGATGCCGGTGCTCAAGGTGTGGGAGGCGAAGAACGTCATCGTCTTCAAGCGGTCGATGGCCGCGGGCTATGCCGGCGTGCAGAATCCGCTGTTCTTCCGCGAGAACACCCAGATGCTGTTCGGCGACGCCAAGGACCGCGTCGAGGACATCCTCCGCGCGCTGTAAGTCGTCAGAGCAGGCTCTTGTAGAGCGCTCGTGCATTCTCCACAGCGCGGTCGCGGAGGTCGCGCTCGAGGGCGCGGACGGCCGTCGCGATCGCGTCGAGGTCGTCGGGGCTGAAGATGTTCGGGCGGCTCCGAGCGTCTTCGACGAGCACGGCCAGGTCGTTGTGATCGCCGAGCAGGTCCGACACGTCGTGCGCGCGCTCGACGTGGTCGGGGGCGATCTCCGGCACGACGTCGCAGAGCAGGTCGAGGTGGTGCCAGAGGTCCTTCATACGCTTGCGGAAGTCGTGCACGGCGTGCTCGTCGCCGCCCTCGACGACGCGCCCCATCGCAGCGATGCCGCGGGCGCGCTCGTGGACGAGGGCCAGCCGCACGGTGCGGAGCGTCAGCCCTTCGACCGGCCATGAGCCGACCGACTGGCACTCGTCGATGACCGCGTCGATGGACCGCACCGCCGCGCCCTTGGCCCCGATGGATTCGTGCGGGTCGTCGAGCTGGTGGCGCAGTTGCTCCTGCTCTCGTTCAAGTGCCGCATTCCAGTCGACGAGCGCATGCTCGCCGACGGGCAGGACTCCGCTCTCCCGCAGCGACGCGAGGGTCGCCAGCTTGACGTCGGCGTCGCGGGCGGCCGCCAGCAGGCGTCCGGCGTCGCGCAATTTGGTCCTCTCGGCCGGGGCGAAGTCCTCGTCGGCGTGGTCGCGCAGGAGCCGCAGCGCGGCCCGGAGCTTTTTGAGGTCCTTGCGCGATTGATGGATGGCTTTGCCCGGATCCAGCTCGTACTTCTCCAGCAGCTCAGCTGCATCAGTGGCCGGCTCCATGACGGTCTGCCGGAAGCCGGTTTCGAAGTCGACGTCCGCCGGGATGCGGAAGGAGCTGGGCTCGGGCTCGGCGCTGCCACCTAGGAATCGGGGCAGCCAACGGCGGACGGTCCGGAGCACCGTCCCATTCTGCCGTCTCGCGCGGGTGCAGTGATGGAAAGATCGCACCGTGAGACCCGACACGCGTCCCGACGTCTTCATGGCGCGCGCCCTGGACCTGGCGCGTGAGGCCCTGGCCGACGGCGACGTTCCGGTCGGCGCGGTCGTCGTCGACGCGACTGGCGCCGTGATCGGCTCCGGACGCAACACCCGTGAGCGCGATGGTGACCCGACCGGTCATGCCGAGATCGTCGCCCTTCGTGAGGCGGCCGCCGCTCGCGGCGAGTGGCGGCTCGACGGCAGCACGCTCTACGTCACGCTCGAGCCCTGCACGATGTGCGCCGGCGCAATCGTCCAGTCCCGCGTCGCACACCTCGTCTTCGGGGCGTGGGACGAGAAGGCCGGCGCGGTCGGATCGCTGTGGGACGTCGTCCGCGACCGCCGCCTCAACCACCGTCCTGAAGTGACATCGGGCCTGCTGGCCGACGAGTCAACGGAGCTCCTGCAGGCCTTCTTCCGCGACCACCGGATGTGAAGTGCCGCGGTGCCGCCCGGTAAGGTACCCGGCGGTGGTGTGTCCGAGCGGCCTAAGGAGCACGCCTCGAAAGCGTGTGTGGGTTAACGCCCACCGTGGGTTCAAATCCCACCACCACCGCCAAGACGAAGTTCCGGTATTCCTTGGAATTACAGCGAATATCGGGCTTCGTCGGTGGCTCGACGACCACATTTTGCCCACATTTGGTTCGCGGACACTCGCAGCGCCTTCGGTCACCCCCATGTCACTCGCAATGACAAGGCCATCGGTTCGATTCCGATAAGCGGCTCAGGGATGGACTTGCTCTGACGTGTGATGCCGCTTGTTCTAGGCTCCCGGCATGACGCGTGAGTTTGAGGTTTCCGGATCCAGAGTCATCGCGGTCAACCCAGAGGTGGTCTACGACGCGGTCAGCGATGTGCGCCAGATGGGGCGGTGGAGCCCGGAAAACCGGGGCGCCGTGGTGGATGGCGGCTTCGACCACGCTTACGTCGGCATGCGGTTTGTTGGTGACAACAAGCGCGGAGCTGTCCGATGGCAAACCGAGTGCGTGGTTGTCGCCGCTGACCCGGGGCGCCGATTCGCATTCGACGTGAAGCGGTACGGCTTCGGCCGATTCATGGTGCCGGTGAGGATCGCCACCTGGGCGTACGAATTCGACCCCGTCGACGGTGGCACACGAGTCACCGAGACCTGGTCCGACGGTCGCATCAGCTGGCCAGAGTTTGCTACGCGCATCTTTGATCCGATCGCGACCCGCAAGCCGTCGTTCGCGGAGTTCCAGAAGGGCAACATTCGGCGGACACTGGCCAACTTGAAAACGGAGTTGGAGGCCATCGCATCCGCGACGTGATCGACACCGGCAATTACTCGCGACTCTTGCAAAGCATAAGGGCTTCGGACCAGCGCGGATTTGAACTTAATCTGGTCATGCGCAATTTGCATGCGGACTGAGCGCCCTGCTGTCGAACATGCGGTGCTGCGGGTCCCAGGTACCGTGCCGATCATGCGATTGTGGAGCATCCATCCGCGCTACCTAGACCCACAGGGCCTCACGGCGTGCTGGCGCGAGGCCCTCTTGGCGCAAGCCGTGCTGGCAGGGCGCACCAGAGGATATCGGCGACACCCGCAACTCGAACGGTTCCGCATGCAAACTGATCCGGTCGGTGCCATCGGCGCGTACCTCACGGCAGTTGCCGATGACGCAACGGCACGCTCATATAGATTCGACCGTAGCCGGGTAGAGCGGCCAGGGTCCGCTGTGCCCGCCCTCACCGTGACCGATGGCCAGTTGGTCTACGAGTGGTCGTGGTTCACCAGAAAGCTGGCTGGTAGAAGTCCGGAGACATTGGCGCGGTGGGAATTCGTGCAGATACCGGAACCGCATCCATGCTTCGTCGTGACCCCCGGACCGATCGAACCCTGGGAACGGCTAGCGCCATGATGGTGAGGTGACTTCTTCGACCACTGTTCTCGTGACCGGTGCGACCGGCTTCGTCGGAAAGCGTCTGGTCCCGCGTCTCGTTGAGGGGGGATTCATGGTCCGGGCGATGACCCGGAAACCGGATGGTTACGCCGGCGGCGACGAAAGCGTGGTGCGAGGCGACGTCGACGATCCGTCGTCGCTTTCTGATGCGCTTGCCGGCATCGACGTCGCGATCTACCTGATCCACGCTCTCGACCGTCCTGACTTCGAAAGCCGGGACGCTGCGGCAGCGCGTGCCTTCGGTCTCGCTGCAGCGAAGGCCGGCGTGCGCCAGATCGTCTACCTCGGCGGGCTCGGAGCCGACGACGAGAGGCTCTCACCGCACTTGCGCTCGCGACGCGAGGTGGAGGAGATCCTCGGCGAGGCCGGAGTCCCGGTCACGGTCCTCCGCGCGGCGATCGTGGTCGGCAGTGGCGGCGTCTCGTGGGAACTCACCCGGCAACTGGTCAAGAACCTCCCGGCGATGATTGTGCCGAAGTGGGTGTCCACGCGAACCCAGCCGATCGCGCTGAACGACGTGGTCCGTTACCTGGCGGGCGTGATCGACCGCCCCGAGGCGCTCGGCCGAGTTTTTGAGATCGGCGGCATCGAGCAGATGACCTACTTGGAGATGCTGCAGGTGGCGGCTGAGATATCGAAGGGATCTCGAGTGCCGATCATCCGAGTGCCGGTGCTCACCCCCCGGCTGTCGTCGTATTGGTTGGCCCTGGTCACAGACATCGACGTCACCACGGGGCGCAACCTGATCGACTCGATGGGCACGGAGGTCGTGGTCACTGACTTCGCGATCCGCGACCTGTTGCCCGGCGTACCGCTGTCATACGCTGAATCGGTGCGGCTCGCGCTGGACGAGTCCAAGTTCTAAACCGGTCAGCCAAAGAGCAGCGGCAGCGCAAATAGCATTGCCAGTGACCAAGTTACGTGGGTGAGTGCTGGCGCCAGGATCCCCCCGGACGCTCGCCGTTCTAGCCCGACGACGACCCCGAGCAGGACGGCTGCGAAGGCCAGCATCATGTTGCCCGTCGCAAAGGTGGCCAGGGCATAGGCCGCAGTGGTGATGGTCACGGGCTGCCTGCGGATGGACGCGTATGCGGCGCCACGGAAGAACAATTCCTCGGCAACCCCGTTGACCGTCGTGATCAGGACCAGCATTGGCCACGATCCGTGGTCGGCGTGCTCCAGAACCGTTCGGACCTGCACGTCGAGAAAGGAGATCTGCCGGACTACGAGCGCACCCAGCACGAACATCGCGGCCAGTCCCATGCCGATAAGTACGGGCGACACAAGAGGATGCCTCAACCGGTCTGCCCCGGCGATTCGACCGAGATGGAGCGGGCCAGATGCGAACGCCCCCACGGTCCACACGAGAGCCAGTGCCACGGTAGCGGGATAGAACCAGACGCTGCCCGGCTCAATGCGAAGCGAGACGCCCAGCATGATCGCCCCGATGACGACCACGATTCCTGTAGCCACCCGCCGCCGGCGCAGGGTGGACATTGGGTCCCCTTGGCCACTGGGGTCCACGTTCCACAGCGCATGCTGCAGCCACTCACTCACCGTCGAGACTTTGCATCCTGAGCGCGGCATGTCAGCATCCTGCCCGATGTGGGCCCGTGGCAATTGGGTCGGGCATTGACGCTCTAGACTCGGACGGTGGGGACGCTAACGCCGCTGGCGATCAAGATTGGCGCGATCCCGTGGATGCCACGCCTGCTCCCGCAGATCACGTGGTGCGACAAGAGCATGCAACGGCTGACACATGGGAACTGGTCGGTGCTTCGCCTTGCCGGTCTGCCCAACATGATGCTCACGGTGGTTGGCCGGAAGTCGGGCGTGGCCAGAACGACGCCGTTGCTCTACGTCCCGCTCGGCGAGGACTACCTGATTGCCGGTTCGTATTTTGGGGGACCCAAGACGCCGGTTTGGGTTGCCAACGTCCGAGCCGCCGATCAGGTAACAGTGACTGTTCGCGGGACCTCTTACACCGCGGTACCTCGGGAGATCGGTGACGACGAACGCGGCCAAATGTGGGACCACATGGTCAAGACGTGGCCAAACTTCAACAAGTACGCCGAGCGCACCGAACGAAAGATCCCGGTCTTCCTGCTCAAGCGCAGTGGCTGACCGCAGGAAGCGTTCGGCGAGCCACTGTTTTACGAGCGGACGGGTTTGTGCGTGGACTCGAGGGAACCCCTCGAACCGTGCTATCCATGCGGGCTCGAAGGCCATCGGCTTGATTCCGATCAGCGGCTCACGAAATTCATGCGATGGCGACACATTCCTGTCAGCTCCGTTTCGCACCTTGGAAATGAGACGACGCCTTGTTACAAGACTGCTCTTGAGTCACCCTCGGGCGACGGGCTTACCGAGAAGCTCGTGGGGCTCGGCGCCTCAGCATTTGATATCTGCGCTGCTGGTACGTTCTGGCGTGGCGATCAGGTGAGGGGTGTCACACGTGGACAACGACGACATCGAAGATGCCATTGAGGACTCGACGCAGGAGCTCGTCTCGAATGAACAAGTCGTGGCTCGCTATGAAACGCTCGTCGCGCTCTGGACTCACCGCGACGCGATGACGCTCCAATGGCCGTCGCTCATCATCTCGGCCTCGGCAGCAGTGCTTGCCCTCGTCTTTGGTCAGAAGACTCCGGAACAGATCGTGGCGATCGCCAGTTGGCGAAATTGGGGTGATCCCAGCCGTCTCGACGTGAGCATCGGTGCCGGGATCCCGGTTCTAGTCACCGGCCTGCTGGCCTTGCCGTTTGCCTATGCCTTCTATCGTTCGGGCGCGGCGATGGATTCCATCGCCCTCAACATCATGGAGATCGAGCGAGACCGTCTCTCGATACCGTCGCATGCTTGGTTCGCCGCGGTAAACCGTCCACGCGGTTGGTCTACCAGGCGGCTCATCATGCGTGCCCTGGCAACGATGGCCTTTTCGATGGTGCTGCTCGGGTCAATGATGACCTTCGGCATCTACGGCGGGTGCATACTGTCCGCGGTCGTAGGTGCCGTCTCCGTGCTGTTCGTTCAATCTGACCGATTCAGTGCTCGCCCCGACAAATTGGCGCTGGCCGTGGAGACCGAACCGCCCACGAGCCGGCAATAAAACCTGACTCGACCAGAGTTCACGGGACTCGCATGCCACTGGCGAAACTCACAGGCCGGAGGGTCTGCCGGGCGCCGGCGAGGGGTTCGGGCTCGTGGTACAGCTGACTTCGCCAAGCGAACCGAGTCCGTTCGGGCCTTGACACAAGATCTGGGGTGCCCCACCCCAATCCGTTGAGCTGACTGCACCGAACTCCCTGTGTGTCCCACCGATTGACGAACGCCGGTGCCGGGGTCCTCGCGGCGACTCTCGGCGTGACCGCAGGCGACGTCGTTGCGGCGCTCACCCGCCCCGCCACATCGCCGATCCTCGCCATCGGGACCCAAGTCATCGATCTCACGCCGACTCCTGTCAAACAATTGGCCATTGCTGAGTTCGGGACGGCAGACAAATTCATCCTGATCGGCTCGGTCGGGCTGGCAACGATAGGCCTCGCGGCCGTGATCGGTATCGCGGCTGGCCGGCTGCTCTGGGCCGGTCTCGCGCTGGTGGGCGCCATGGCGGCAATCGCTGGCGTGACTGCGCTGCGGATGCCGGGCGGTTCGGTTCGCGATGTGCTACCTGCGCTCGTAACCGGCGTCGTTGCCATCGGTGCGCTTGCAGTGCTGGCCCACGCCCACCGTTCCCATCCTCCGTCGAGCGACAGGCCAACGAGTGGTTCGAGTCGGCGCCGGCTCATTGCTGCTGTTGTTTTGGTGTTCGCTGCCGCTGGTCTGGAAGGCTCCGCACGCACAATCGTGCGTCGACGAACGAAGCCGTCGGACTTTGTGCTGCCCATGCCAACCAGTCCGGCAGGGTCATTTCCCGCTGGCGTCGCCGTCCCAGGCGTCACCCCTTTTCGCACTCCGAGCCGCACGTTCTACCGCGTCGACACCCGACTGACAGTGCCGACGGTAGACGTCGACGAGTGGGCCTTGCGGGTTGACGGCGATGTCGATCGGGACGTCTCGATCGGCTTCGACGAGCTCGCGGGCATGCCGACGATGGAGCGGGACATCACACTTACCTGCGTCTCGAACGACGTGGGAGGACGCTACCTCGGCGGTGCGAGGTGGTTGGGTGTGCCTTTGTCCGATGTTCTGGAGCGAGCGGGGATCCGCAGTACGACGGCGGACCAGATCCTCTCGACGGACGTTGACGGCATGACCATCTCAACGCCGCTGTCGGTCGCTCTTGATGGCAGGGATTCGATGATCGCGATCGGCATGAATGGTCGGCCGCTGCCGCGCGAACATGGGTTTCCGGCCCGCATGATCGTCCCGGGTCTCTATGGGTTCGTCGGCGCCGCGAAATGGATCACTCGCATGACGCTGACGACATATGAGGCGCAGGATGCGTACTGGACGAAACGCGGGTGGGCGGTCGATGCGCCGATCAAGCCGTCCAGTCGTATTGATACGCCGCCGCCGCTTGCCGACGTCTCGGCCGGTGACGTCCTCATCGGCGGAGTTGCGTGGGCGCAGCAGGCTGGCGGTGTCGCCGAGGTCGAGGTCCGAATCGATGACGGTCCGTGGCAGAAGGCGACCTTGGGCCCGTCTGCCGGAGACGACTACTGGAGGCAGTGGTACCTGAAGTGGCCGGCTACGCGCGGGCAGCACACGCTGGCATCCCGAGCCACCACCGGTGCCGGCCGCGCCCAGAGCAGCCGACGGGAGAGCCCTTTCCCTTCCGGTTCCAGCGGGATCCAGCAAATCGTCGTGACTGTCTCGTGAGCAGACCAATCTGATCCCGCCGTGGCTCCGAACAGTCTTCAAATCCACCTGATGAAAAGGCGAAGTAATGATTCGAACAAGGTTTTTACAGGGAGCCAGCCTGACGGCGGCCACCCTGACCATGGCCCTCTCACTTTCCGCGTGTGGCATGGGCAACGACAACAAGGACATGACGAAGGAAACGGCGGCGCCGGAAACGACGGCCGCTCAGTCTGGGCCGGCAGCTCAGACGTTCGGCCCGGCATGCTCGGCTGTCCCGAAGTCGGGTGCCGGCTCATTCGACGGAATGGCCACGGCCCCAGTCGCCACGGCAGCGAGCGCAAACCCGCTACTGAAGACGCTGGTCGCTGCGATCACGCAGGCTGGCCTGGTCGACACGCTCAACTCGGCCGACGGACTCACCGTCTTCGCGCCGACCGACGAAGCCTTTGCCAAGATTCCGAAGGCTGACCTGGACAAGGTGCTCGCTGACAAGGCGACCCTGACCAAGATCCTGACCCACCACGTCGTTGCCGGCAAGCTCGACCCGGCGGCAGTCGCTGGTGAGCACGAGACGCTGAACAAGGACTCGGTCAAGGTCGAAGGCAACGAGGACGCCATGACGGTCGACGGTGCGAAGGTCCTGTGCGGGAACATCCCGACGGACAACGCCACGGTCTACGTCATCGACACCGTCCTGATGCCCTAACAACGCAACATCGAAGTATGAGGATTCTGTTGTGAACGAACGGCGCATCAAATCGGTCGGGGTGCCCTCTGCGGAGGGTGCCCCGGCTGATGCTGCGCCTCAACCCGACCTCGCACAGTTGCTGCGGTGCTGCGCGAAGGGTGATGAAGGCGCGTTCGCCGAGTTCTACGACGCGACCTCATCCCGCTCCTGGGGGCTGGCCCTGCGCGTGGTGCGCAATCCGGCGCAGGCTCAGGAGGTCATGCAGGAGGCCTATCTCCAAGCGTGGCGGCAGTCGGCCCGCTTCGATCGAGCGCGGGGCAGCGCAACGGCGTGGCTGCTCACAATCGTCCACCGGTCAGCCGTCGACAGAGTCCGCTCGGCCGAAGCGTCGCATCGACGGGACCAGACCTTTTTCGACCAAAGCCCCGACACCACCGAGCACGACGCGACAGCCGACGCGGCCCAGGTTTCCTTGGACGCCCGAAGGGTCAAGGACGCGATGATCGCACTGACCAGCCTGCAGCGCGAAGCCGTCACACTGGCCTATTTCGGGGGATACACACATACCGAAGTCGCCGGGATGCTCGACATCCCGGTCGGCACCGCAAAGACTCGCATCCGCGATGGCCTCATCCGGTTGCGCGACACCCTGGGGGTGGAGGCATGATCGAGATCCACGCCCTCTCGGGCGCTTTTGTACTGGACGCCGTCGACGACATCGAGCGCGCTGGCTTCGAACGACACCTCGGCAGCTGTGAGGAGTGCAGCAACGAGGTGCCCGGCCTGTGCGAAGCGGCAGCACGGCTCGCCGACCTCACCGAGGCCGCGCCTCCCCCGCACTTGCGGGCGAAGGTGCTGGCGCAAGCCCGGTCGGCTCGTCCGTTGCCGCCCGTGGGCACGCCGAGCGCTCAGCCGCGACGCAGGTTGCCCGCACTGGTCGCAGCGGCCGCGGCAATCGTCGCACTCGGCGCCGGCGCCGGCGTTGGCATCGGTTGGCATCCATGGCAGGAACGACAAACCGTTCAACTGAGCCTTGCCGACCGGGTGCTCCAAGCTGGGGACGCCGAATCGTGGACCCGGGAGATCCCCGGCGGCAAGATCACCGTGACCCGCTCCAAGAGCGTCGGCACAGCCGTGATGAGCACCGTCGGACTTCCGGTGGCCCCAACGGGCAAGGTCTACGAGTTCTGGCTCCAGAAGCCGGACAAGAGCCTCGCGCCCGCTGGCCTCGCGACGTCCGGCACGGGTGAATTCGTCCTGCGCGGCGATGCGGCGACGGCTGTCGGCGCCGGCTTGACGGTGGAGCCGGCTGGTGGCTCCGCGGCGCCGACGACCGACCCGCTGGCCCTGTTTGACTTCCGGGCCCCGACGTGAGCCGTCCGCGGGTTGCCGTCATTGGTTCCGGCGTCGCCGGCCTCACGGCCGCCTGGGTGATGCGCGCGTCGGCGGAGGTGACGGTATTCGAGGCCAGTGCCCGGTTGGGAGGGCACGCAGACACGCATGACGTCACTCTGGGCGGACGGCCGACGCCGGTCGACACGGGCTTCATCGTTCACAACAAGGACACCTACCCGGTCGTGCTCCGGCTGTTCGACGAGTTGGGCGTGGAAACTCGCGGGTCCGAGATGTCCCTGTCGATTCGGGACGACGCGTCCCGAATCCAGTGGGCCGGCGCGCTCGGGCTGCGCGGCGTGTTCCCCAGCGCTCGGCTGCTCATCCACCCAGGCCACCTCCGGATGCTGCGCGAAATCCCGCAGTTTCACCGGATGGCCAAACGCCTGCTGAACTCGTCGCCCGATATCGCTTCTGACCAGACCCTTGCCGAGTTCCTTGCCATCGGCGGGTTCTCCGCTCACTTCCGTCGCCACTTCATGGAGCCGGTTGTGGCTGCCGTCTGGTCCTGCGACCCGGAGCGGGCCTTGGAGTACCCGGCCGTGTACCTGTTCACCTTCCTGCGCCACCACGGGATGCTCCGCGTGTTCGGTTCGCCCCAATGGAGGACCGTGGTCGGCGGATCGCGAACCTACGTCGAGCGCGTCGGCGCAGCCGTCGCGGACGTTCGGCTCGGCACCAAAGTCACCACTGTCTTTGAAACCGAGGACGGTGTCCACGTCACCGACGACAGTGGCACCACGACGCCGTTCGACGCCGTCGTGATTGCCACCCATCCGGGGCAGGCATTGGACATGCTGGGGGACCCCACCGCACTGCAGCGTTCGGTCCTCGGCGCCATGCCGTACTCGACCAACCGGGCGATTTTGCACACCGACGACTCATTGCTTCCGACCATGCGTCGGGCGCGGGCGTCGTGGAATTTCCTGCGCCGCGACGGAAGCGACCGCGAGTTGACGGTCACGTACGACCTCGCGCGATTGCAGGGGCTGGGGGCCGATCGTCCGGTCCTACTGACCCTTGGCGGGGACGATCTCGTCGACGCCGACTGCATTCTGGAGCGGATGCAGTACGAGCACCCGATCTATTCGCCCGGTTCCGTTGCCGCGCAGCGGCAGCTTCCGGCGATCAACACCCCTCGCATCGCGTTCGCCGGCGCGTATCACGGGTGGGGCTTCCACGAAGACGGCGCGCGATCGGGCCTGGCGGCTGCCGAGTATTTCGGCCACTCCTGGGGTCCGGCGTTGGGCGTCTACGCGACGGTCGTCCGGCACACCCGCCGCGCGCCGTTCCGCCGGACGTTCGCGCACCGGACCCACACCTGGGTCGTCGACTTGGACCATCTTCCCGATCACGGCCGCTGGTCATTCGCGCTTGGCAACTTCGAGGCTCGGGACCACTTCGGCGACCCGGGCGTCTCGATCCGGGCCAACGTGGAGGCCTTCTTGCAGGACTCGGGCATCAGCTTGGACGGCGGCCGAATCGTGCTGGCGACGCAACCGAGGGCGTGGGGCTACTGCTTCAATCCGATCAGTGTCTTCTGGTGCTTCAACTCTGCCGGGGTGCTCGTGGCGACCATCGCCGAGGTTCACAACACCTACGGAGACCGACACGCTTATCTGCTTCACGCTGACGATCGCGGCGATGCGACCGTGGACAAGCAGATGTATGTGTCGCCGTTCCACGGTGTCGATGGGACGTATCGGGTCCACGCTCCGGTTCCAGGCAGTCAACTGGACATCGGCGTTGCGCTACGGACCGACGACGGCGCGCTGTTCAGCGCTTCACTCACCGGCAAGCCCGCCTGCGGCCGGGAACCTGCCGTCCGGGCGGCGTTCGCTTCGCTGCGGGGTGCAGCGCTCATCCGAATGCACGGATGGTGGCTGTGGATGCGTCGGCTCCCGGTCCATCCGCGACCGGTTCACCGGGAAGGCGTCCACCGATGACCGTCACCATGGTCCAGCAGGCGTGGCCCGGCTTAGCTCCACCGCCATCCGGACTGCGCACGGCGCTAGGCGCCGAGGTTGCCCGTCGCCTCTTCGTCGCCGCGATCCGCCGACTCGATGTGACGGTTGACCTGCGCTGGCCCGACCACGTCGAATCGATCGGTCGGGGCGGACCCCGGGCGACCGTCGCCGAACCCAAGGAGTTCTTCTCACGGTTGGGACGAGATGGCCTCATCGGGTTCGGCGAGGCCTACCTCGCCGGGGTATGGGACAGCGCCGATCTCGTCGGCTTCCTGACCGTTCTCGCAGCTCAGATGGGATCGCTCATCCCGCAACGCTGGCAGCGGTTCCGCGGTCTCGCCGTTCGCCGCATCCCGCGCCAACATCGAAACACCCGCACCGGCGCGCGCTCCAACATCGCGCATCACTATGACTTGTCGAACGAGATGTTCGCGCTCTTCCTCGATCCGACGATGACGTACTCCAGCGCCCTTTTCGACGGCGACGACCACAAAGCGGAGGGATTGAGCCGCGCGCAGGAGCGCAAGATCGACCGGCTCCTCGACCAGGCACAGGTGGGCCCGGGAACGCGACTGCTGGAGATCGGCACCGGCTGGGGTGAGCTCGCAATCCGGGCGGCCCGGCGGGGCGCAAACGTCGTCACCGTGACGTTGTCGGCGGAGCAGAAGCAGCTGGCCGACCAACGCATCACGACCGCGGGCCTGACCGAGCAGATCAGCGTCCAGATCTGTGACTACCGGGACGTCACGGGTCAATTCGATGCCGTCGTATCCGTCGAGATGATCGAGGCCGTCGGCTGGCAGTTCTGGCGCACCTACTTCGAGAAGATCGATGAGCTGCTCGTCCCGGGGGGACGATTGGCGCTTCAGGCCATCACGATGCCGCACCACCGGATGCTGGCGTCGCGAGGAACGCACACCTGGATCACCAAGTACGTCTTCCCCGGCGGCGCCCTTCCATCGGTGCGCGCCATCGAGGAGATCACCGCGGCACACACCGCACTCCGGCCAGTCGGACGGTTCGAGTTCGGTCAGGACTATGCGACGACGCTCCGCCGGTGGGACCAAGCCTTCACGGCGGCTGAGTCCTCGGTCACCCAGCTGGGATTCGACCCGACCTTCTGCCGGATGTGGCACTTCTACCTCAACTACTGTGAGGCCGGATTCGCCGCCGGGTACATCGACGTCAACCAGCTGAGTTTCGTCAAGGACGCGACATGAGCGGCGTTGCGCCGGCACTGGATTCGGTGCTGGCCGGCGTCCTAGGTGGGCAGAGCCCGGTGCGGTTGCGGGCGTGGGACGGCTCGGAGGCCGGGCCGGCCGACGCACCGGTCATCGAGTTGCGGTCGGTCGACGCGATCCGCCGTCTGCTCTGGCGACCGGGCGAACTCGGCGCCGCGCAGGCTTACGTCACCGGCGAACTCGACGTCCCCGAGGACGACGGCTGGACGCTGGAGACCGCACTCACCCATGCTCTCGGCGCGGCCCGGGCCAGAACGCGCCCGCGGACAAGTCCCGAAAACCTACTTCGTGGGCTTGCGACGGCCGTACGTCTGGGCGCACTCGGTCGGCCGCCAGCGCGGCCGCTCACGCAGGCGCAGATCGGTGGGAGGCTGCACAGTCGGGGGCGCGACCGCCGGGCGATCAGCCATCACTATGACCTGTCCAACGAGTTCTACTCGCTCATCCTGGACGACTCGATGGCGTACTCGTGCGGCTATCACGAGCGTCCGGACACGCCGCTCGCCGAAGCTCAGCAGGCCAAGCTCTCCCTCATCTGCACGAAACTGGGCCTGACCGACGACAGCACCCTGCTAGACGTGGGATGCGGCTGGGGATCACTGTCGCTGCATGCTGCCGAACACTTCGGGGCCAAGGTCGTCGGTGTCACCATCTCGGCCGAGCAGAAGCGGTTCATCGACGCGCGCATTGCCGAGCGCGGCTTGGTCGGACGAGTCGACATCCGGCTGCAGGACTACCGCGAGGTACCGGAACGCGATCATTTCGACGCGGTGTGTTCCGTCGAGATGGGTGAGCACGTTGGCCGGCGGAATTACCCGATATACGCACGGGCACTGCACGATGCGGTCCGACTCGGTGGCCGCATTCTCGTGCAGCAGATGTCCCGTTCGGGACGCCATCGCGGCGGCGGGCCGTTCATCGAGTCATTCATCGCGCCAGACATGTACATGCGGCCCGTCGGTGAGACGATCCAACTGCTCACCGACTCCGGACTCGAGCTGCGGGGGGTTGAAGCTCTGCGCGAACACTACGTCTGGACGGTCGCCGGATGGCTTGAACGGTTTGAACACAACGCCGAGCGGTTGACCGAACTCGTCGGGCCGGAGGCGATGCGCGTCTGGCGGTTGTATCTCGTGGGCGGATCGCTGGCCTTCCGCGACGGCCGGATGGGTGTTGACCAGATCCTGCTGGAGCGGACGGGCACGCCGTGACAGAGCTCCTCACCATCTTGGGTGTCTCCGTCTTGGTCACTGCCGTGGGAATGGCGGCGACCGCGGCGGTGGCTTGGCGACTCAACCGGGTGAACGTGGTCGATGTCACCTGGGGACTCGCTCTCGCAGCGGTGGCGGCGGTCGATGCGGTGCTCGGCGGCCCGACGTCGTGGCTGCTGTTTGCGGTGGTGGGGACATGGGCAATTCGGCTGTCTCTGCACATGGCCCGCCGTTCGGCAGGTCGCGGCGAGGATCCGCGGTACGAGGCCATGCTGGGCGGGACCCTGCATGAGGTCGGGATGGCTCGCGCTGTCCGCAAGGTGTTCCTGACTCAGGGTTTGGCGGTGTGCCTCGTCGCGCTGCCCCTCCATGCACCGGTCGTGATCGGAACCAGCTGGGGTCCCGCGATGGTGCTGGGCATCGTCCTTGCGCTCGTCGGGTTGCTACTCGAGGCCATCAGCGATGCGCAGCTGGCCGCATACAAGCGCGACCCGGACCGCGAGCCAGTCATGGATCGCGGACTCTGGGCATGGACTCGCCATCCGAACTACTTCGGTGATGCGCTGTTCTGGGTCGGTGTGTGGATGGCCGGTGGGCTGGCCTCGGGTTGGCTGGCAGCGGCGCTGACGTTCCCCTCGCCTCTGGCGATGACGTGGTTCCTTGCGTTCGTCACCGGCGCACGGCTGCTGGAGAAGACGATGATGCAGCGTCCCGGCTACCCCGAGTACGCCGCTCGGACCTCGATGTTCGTGCCATTGCCCCCGCGGCGAGGGCCGCGCCAACACCGCCCATGACGCGATTGTTGGCAACGGCAGTCCCGCCGAGTGCGTGCGGGGTAGTCGTCGTCCTGCATGGTGGAGGCGCCCAGCACGAACGTCGAGCCACCAGCGCCGCCCAGGTGTCGGTGCTGCGAATGCGGCTGTTCGCCCGTGCGATCGCTCGGGCCGGAGCTGGTCGCCTCGCTGTGTACCGGGTCCTCAATACGTACCGCGGGTGGCAGAAGAGCCATACGCCGATTGAGGACGCCTATTGGGCGCTGCGCGAGGTCGGCGCGAAGCACCCGGGGCTGCCGATCTTTCTGGTGGGACACTCCTTGGGAGGCCGCGCCGCGATACTCGCCGCGAACCATCCCAGCGTCGTGGGGGTGGTCGCCCTGAACCCCTGGCTTTACCTGAGCGACCATGTCGACCTCCCAGGCCGGCGGGTGTTGGTGGTCCACGGCGACCAGGACCGTGTGGCCGACCCGCAACGCGCGTACTTTGTTGCCCGGGCGCTCAGCCACACGACTCGCGTGACTTTCCACGTAGTGCGCGGGGGGAATCATTCGATGCTGACCTCAAGGCATGTCTTCACGCAGTTGACGAACCAGTTCGTGCTCAAGACGCTGGCCGACCCTCCCGATCGACTGGAGGTTCCCGGCCTGTCGCATTTCAGCGGCCCGTTGAGAGGTGCAGTCGACCGAGGACACTGGGGCTGATTCGGCTCACCCAAACGAACGACCCCAAGGCACGACGGTCAGCGCCTTCAACCACTATCCAATGGATTCCGCGCTACTGCAGCGGGGAAGAACGTGCTACCGAGGCATGCACGCGGAACCTCGGGCGCTCCGGAAAGTGCCCACATTTTGCCCACAATGTGGCGACTTACCGTGTGATCTGTCGATATCACCGGTGATGCGAGTCTATTGACGTCGCAGGGAGAACTTCACATTCCCGCCGGTCAGAGAAGTGCATCGAACGATTTCAAATCCCACCACCACCGCCAAATGAGTCACGTTGGGACCCCCGGTATGTGTGAACATCCCGGGGGTTTCTACGTTGTGGGTATGGGGCTGCAGGACTGCCGTCATGTGGCCGAAGGATCGAGCGCAGCGAGAACTTGTCGGGCAGCTCGCTCACCGGCATCGACGGCACCCTCCATGTAGCCGCTCCACTGCAGCGCCGTCTCTGTCGCGGCCCACTTGATGGGACCGATGGGAGCGGCCAGAGCGGCCCCGAAATGCAGCCAGCCGCCCGGCCCGGGGTTCGCGTTGTAGCAGCCTCGCGTCCATTCCTTGTCGGCCCAGCCGCCTTCGACGATGAGCTGTGGCGCTGCCGCTCGCGGCCCGAAGTGGCGAGCCAGCTCCGCCCTGAAGGCCGCATGCCGTTTCTCGGCCGGCCAGCGCCCTTCGATCCGTGCGTTCTCGCCCTCCAGAAAGCCGAGCAGGATGCCAAGATGCTCGTCCGGCATGCATGAGTCGTTGGTCATGCGCGCAGGGCCTGCGTCGGAGATCAGCTGGCCGTTGAGGCCGTCGGCCCGCCAGAACGGCTCGTCGTAGAGGGCGAACATCTTGTGTGCGGACGCCTGCGGCATCCGCTGGGTCAGCTGATCCCGCTGTTCCGGAAGCGGGGGGTCGTACTGGATACGTCCGGCAAGCGTCGGAGCCAAAGCCACGATCACTTGGCGTCCGAGCGCGACCAAGCCGCCACGGCAGGAGACGGTCACAGCATCGGCGGTGTACTCGATCGTCTGGACCGGCGCTTCCAGGATGACGCGGTTGCCAAGCTGCTCGGCCAGGCGCTTGGGGACCTCATCCGTGCCGCCCACGAACCGTTGTGTCTGCGCCCCACCCTCAGACTCCGCCAGCAGATCTGCGGTCACCCCGCAGGTCACCACATTGACCAGCAGTCCCAAGAGCGAGACCTCATAGGTGGGAACGGCCAGGATGCCGACGGTGCAGATCTCCAGGAGCTCTCGTCCGATGGGCGACAGGCCTTGTGTGTCGTACCACTGCGCAACAGTGATGCGATCCCATTCGGCTGCGTTCGGCGCGGCCCATGGCTCTGCCACTGTCACCGTGGCCGCCATGGCATCGAGCTCACGCAAGGCGCGTTCAACGCCCGCCACTTCGGCAGCATGCGCGGCGTGAAACGCGCCCTCGCGCACCACGGTGCCGCCGAACTCGTAGGACGTCTCGCCGGTCTCGAACTGTTGGTAACGCGAGATGCCCATCTCATCGGCGAGCGCGATCATTCGATGATGGGTGTCGCCAATCCACTGGGCGCCCAGCTCGAGGAAGACTCCCGGCTCGGGCTCCTCGGTGAGGATCCGCCCGCCAACGCGATCCGCCGCCTCCAGGACGAGCGGCTCGTGTCCCGCGCGCAGGACGTCCCGTGCTGCGATGAGGCCGGAAAGCCCGGCCCCGACCACGATGACGTCGGCTTCGCGCTTCATGTCTTGACCCGGGCCCTGCGGCTTCAGCCGTGACGCGCCACGAGCCAGCCGACGCTCAACAACGCGATGGCCGCGACAAAGCGATCGATGGTTGCCCAGTCGCCCAGACTTCGCTCGATGACGGCGACACCCAACACCGTGACCGTGAACCACATCAACGTCTGGAGTTCGGGCGCGGTGAAGCCAAGGCGATCCAGGTAGCGGACGACGAACACGTAGGCCCCGACTCCGGCGAGAAAGTACGCGAAGGTCCGCGCGGCTTCGCTCATCACGAGGTGATCGTCTCGCCAGACGCGTGATGCGTGAACGAATCCGAGCGCGTCCAATAGGCCCGATCCGAGCGTCAGGACGATCGCAGCCAGGACATTGATCATGAGGCGGTGCTCATTCGTTTTCTAAGGCCACGTCGTCGTAGCTTCGGCGCGGGAGCGTCTTGCCGCGGAAGTAGGCCGGCGAGGCGATCCATTGCAGGACGAGCGGGACGATGCCGAGCACGAGTGCAGCGACGCCGACCACGGCGACTGCCCCGTAACCGAGGATGGTGACGTTCTTGCCGTTGTCGTCGACCAGCCAGTCGACCGCGACGTAGGTCTTGAACGCGTAGAAGAACATGACGAAGAGGAAGGTGCCGCCGAGGAAGGGGATCAGGCCGCGCGAGACGAAGTGCCGGAGGTTCGAGCGGATGCTGTGCCGGTAGAGCCACACGCAGACGAAGCCGGTCAGGCCGTAGTAGAAGGCGATCTGCAGGCCGATCGCGCCAATGAGCGCCGTGAGCAGGGTGGGGCTGAACAACGTCGTCCCGACATAGAACGCGATCGAGACCAGCCCCATGCCGATGGTCGTCCAGGTCGGCGTCGCGAACTTCTCGTGCATACGGGCGAACCTCTTGGGGAACGCGCCGTGCGTGGCCATGGAAAGGGCGGTCCGCGCGGTCGGCAGGATCGTCGTCTGGGTCGATGACGATGCAGACGTCAGGATCGAGACGGCGAGCAGCGTCAGGCCGATGTGGCCGAGCGTGCTGGTGCCGTACAGGGCGGGCCCGATACCGCTGAACACGTCAGTCGCATTGGCCTCGTTGCCCAAGCCCACGCCCTTGTCGCCGACGCCGGCGAAGGCGACCGTAGCGATCGACACGAGGAGGTAGATCAGGAGCAGCATGACCGTCGAGATGACGGCGGCGCGGCCGGGGGTCCGGCTCGGGTCGTCGGACTCCTCGTTTGTGGTCACGGCCGTGTCCCAGCCCCAGTAGATGAAGACCGCAAGCAGGACGGTGCCGGCGATCGTCGACATCGACATGCCGCTGGGCCACAGCCAGGTGAGTGACGGGTGCAGTGACGTCGCGAGCGCGTGGCCCGAATACACCTTCACCAACGCCACGACCACGAAGACGATCAAGGTGAAAATCTCGATGCCGAGGAGCCCGTACTGAAGTCGGGCCGAGACCTCGATACCGCGGTAACAGATGTAGGTCATGACGGCGATCCAGATGACCCCGGCGACCGTGGCCCAGAACGTGCTCCGGTTGAGGTCGTTGTGGATCCCCAGCTCGTTGGCCAGGGTGAAGGAGTAGGCGCCGGCGATTTCGGCCAGGTTCGCCATCACGATGACGTCGGAGACGATGATCGCCCAGCCGCCGAAGAAGCCGGTGATCGGCCCGAAGGCGCGGGTGGTCCAGGTGAAGGTCGTACCGCAATCGGGCTCCGCCTCGTTGAGCTCCTTGTAGGCCACGGCGATGAAGTACATGGGGATGAAGGCCAGCAGCATGATGGCCGGCGACTTGAGCCCGGCGCCGGCCAGTACCACCCAGCCGAGGGTTGCGGCGAGGGAGTAGGCGGGTGCTGTGGAGGCAATTCCGACGACGACGCTGCCGAACAGGCCGAGCGCCCCGCCCTTGAGCCCCTTGCCGTTACTCCCCGCTTGGCTCTCGGTGGTGATCGCGGACATGGGCCCACCTCTCGCTCGGTTTGAACGGCGTACAAATTTGCCAAAACTATGCGCGCGTTTGTCGTTAGGGTCAAGAGGTGAGCACGAGGAAGACCGGGCGTCCGAAGCGACGCCTGGAGGGTTTGCGTGAGAACGTCCTCGATGAGGCGTGGGCGCTTCTGGTGGAACGGGGGCTGGGGGATCTGACGTTGGCGGAGCTCGGTCGCCGCGTCGACACCAGTGCCGGGCACCTGCTCTATCACTTCGGCAGCAAGGACGACCTGTTGCTCGAGCTGCTCCGCCGCAACGAGGCCGAGCTCTGGACGCGGTGGCAGGAGGTCCGCGCGGAGGGCGCGGAATTCGCCGACTTGTACCGGGCCTTTTGCCGGCAGTTCCTGCCGAGCGACCAAGGCGACCCGCGATGGCTGGTGTGGCTGGAGCTGTGGCCGCGCGGACTTCGCGTCGACTCCGTGTCCTCGGCGCTGGAGGAGTTCGACGATCTGTGGCGTGACGAACTGGCCGACTTCCTGGCCCAAGCAGGAGCGGCCGATGCGGTCGCGCTTGCGCGCAGGATCTGCTGGCTCATGGACGGGCTCGCCGTGGCCATCGTGGTGGGCGAGGGTGGTATCACGGCCAATGAGGCGATCGAGCATGCCGTCGCCCTGCTGCCGGAGGGGTTGCGCTAGGGGCCAGTCGCGATCTACGTTTTGAACGGCATTCAAACGCCGCGAGGGGAACCGGGATGACGCCATATGACGCTGTGATCGTCGGCGCGGGCGCTACGGGCCTCACCGCCGCCTACCGTCTCGCGCAGGCCGGCCAACGGGTGAGGGTGCTGGAGGCTCGGGATCGGGTCGGTGGCCGGTTGCGCACCGAGGTCCATGGAGATCTGCCCTTTGAGATCGGTGGCCAGTGGGTTTCGCCTGACCAGACTGCTCTGCTTGGACTCCTGAACGAGCTCGGCCTGTCGACGTACCCGCGTTACCGAGATGGCGACTCGTTGTACGTCGCCGCCGACGGAGTCGCCCGCCGTTTCACTGGCGAGGACCTCCCGGTCGATGACGCTACGCGCGCTGAGATCGAGCGACTAGGGGGGTTGCTCGAGGCGCTCGCGGCGGACATGGATCCGGACCGTCCATGGGAGCACCCGCAAGCCGATCTGCTGGACAGCATCACGTTTGCACAGTGGCTGGATGCGCAGACCGACAACGTCGAGGCCCGCGACAACATCGCCCTGTACCTCGGCCCGGCCATGCTGACGAAGCCGGTCTGGTCCTTTTCGATGCTCACGGCGATTCTCATGTGCTCGAGCGCGGGCTCGTTCGAGCATCTGGTCGACGCGGACTTCATTCTTGATCGGTGCGTCACGGGAGGTCTGGCCCAGGTGCCGGTGACTCTCGCCCAGAGACTCGGCGAGGCGGTCAGCCTGGATGCCGACGTGACCCACATCGACCTCGATCATGAGGGTGCCGTCGTCACCGTCAATGGTGAACGGATCCGAACTCGACAGGTGGTGCTTGCCTTGCCGCCCACCCATGTTCGCCGGATCCGGATCTCGCCCGACCTGCCCGCCGAACACCGGCACGCGCGAGAGCAGCAGTCGTTCGGTCTGGTGATCAAGGTCCAGGCCGAATACGACACCCCGTTCTGGCGTGACGCAGGACTGTCCGGCACGGGATTCGGTCCGTACCAAGTCGCTCACGAGGTGTACGACAACACGTGGTTCGACGGCAGTGCCGAGGCGCCGACCGGCGTCCTGGTGGCCTTTGTGGCCAGCGAGAACGCGGACGCGATGCTGCGGTTGCCGGCAGCGGAACGTCGCGACGCCATCCTGAAATCGCTGAGCACCTACTTCGGTGAGCTCGCGCTCCATCCCCGGACCTACGTCGAGAGCGACTGGCAGGACCAGGAGCTCACTGGCGGCGCCTACGCCACGTGTTTCGAGGTCGGGAGCCTGACGCGCTACGGCGGGAAGCTGCGCGAACCCGTGGGCCCGATGTGGTTCGGGAGCAGTGATTGTGCTGGTCAGGGGTTCGGACACGTCGACGGCGCCGTGCGTATGGGGGAGTTGATCGCGCAGCGAATTGTCGAAGGAAACTCGTCGTGACCGCCCCGGCCATCGAGCTGCGCGATCTACGCAAGGTCTTCGGCTCGACGGTGGCGGTCTCGGGCGTCACCCTTGAGATCGGTGACGGCGAACTCTTCGCGATGCTGGGGCCTTCGGGGTCAGGCAAGACGACGGTTCTGCGCATGATCGCCGGCTTCGAAACGCCGACCAGCGGAACGGTCTCGTTGGGTGGCGTGGACGCGACGAGGCTCCCACCCTTCCGGCGTGACGTGAATACCGTCTTCCAGGACTACGCGCTGTTTCCGCACATGACGGTCGCCGAGAACGTCGAGTTCGGTCTCAGGGTCAAGAAGGTCCCGGCGGACGAGCGACGTCGGCGCGTCGGGGAGGCCCTTGACATGGTTCGCCTGGGCGACCGGTCGAAGCAGAAACCCCATCAACTTTCCGGCGGACAGCGTCAACGGGTCGCGCTGGCCCGGGCATTGGTCGGCCGTCCGAAGGTGCTGCTGCTGGACGAGCCGCTGGGCGCACTCGACCTGAAGCTTCGTGAACAGATGCAAGTGGAGTTGAAGGCCATCCAGCGGGAGGTCGGCATCACCTTCGTGTTCGTTACGCACGACCAGGATGAGGCCCTCACTCTTTGCGACCGACTCGCCGTGTTCAACGAGGGAGGCATCGAGCAGATCGGTGCGGCCACAGAGGTCTATGAGTTGCCGGCCAACCGATTTGTCGCGAACTTCGTGGGCACGTCCAATCTGATCAGCGGCGCCGTTGCCCGGAGCCTGGTGGGACGTGACGGTGCCTTTGCACTGCGTCCCGAGAAGATTGCGCTCACGCCGGCGTCGGATGCAAGCTCCGGGGCAGGTGTCGACGGCACGGTGACCGAGGTCGTTTATGCCGGTGCCACCACACGCGTCGTGGTCGCCGCGGGCCAAGCCACGTTGAACGTCACCATCGCCAACTCCAGTCCGGGCCATCGTCAGGCGCAGCGCGGCGACCACGTGCGGCTGGCATGGACCGACGAAGCCCTGCAAGCCCTTGCCGATTGAAAAGCCGACCGAAGCTGTGACCGTCTAAGGAGAAACGATGAAGTCCACTTACAAAGCTGCCAGAGTGCGCACGATGGGGGCGTTCGTCGTGTTCGCGGCGCTCGGCTTGTCCGGGTGCGGATCATCCGGCGGAAGTTCAACACATCAACCGACGAAGCTGATTGCCCCCAAGGCGCTGGGCAAGTCCGAGGGCAAGGTCAACCTGATCGTTTGGGCTGGTTACGCCGAGGACGGCAGCGATGACAAGACGGTCGACTGGGTCCATCCGTTCGAGCAGAAGACCGGATGTCAGGTCAACGCCAAGGTCGCGGACACTTCTGACGCCATGGTGCAGCTGATGCGGACCGGTCAGTACGACGGCGTGTCTGCTTCCGGCGACGCCACGCTGCGGCTCGTCTACGGCGGCGATGTCGCCCCCGTGAACACCGACCTGGTGCCGAACTACAAGACCATCGCCCCGTTCCTGAAGAAGCGGTCGTGGAACTCGGTGGACGGCACGATGTACGGCGTTCCACACGGGTGGGGTGCCAACGTGCTGATGTGGAACAAGAGCGTCGTCAAGCAAGCTCCCACCTCATGGGGCGCGGTGTTCGACAAGAGCGCGCCGTACGCCGGCAAGGTGACGGCGTACGACTCGCCGATCTACATCGCCGATGCCGCGCTGTACCTGGCGAGGACCGACCCGTCCCTCGGCATCAAGGATCCGTATTCGCTGACCGAGGAGCAGCTGGACGCCTCGGTGGCCCTGCTCAAGACGCAGAACGCGAATGTCGGGGAGTACTGGTCGGCCTACACCGCTGAGGTGGACTCCTTCGAGAAGGGCAAGAGCGTCATCGGCACGTCTTGGCAGGTCATCGCCAATTTGATCAACACGGACAAGAAGGTCGAGGTCGGCACGACGGTGCCCAGCGAAGGGGCGACCGGCTGGTCTGACACCTGGATGGTCTCGGCCAAGGCAAAGCACCCGAACTGCATGTACCAGTGGATGGACTGGATCGCCTCCCCGACGACGAACGCCCAGGTGGCCGAGTGGTTCGGCGAAGCCCCGGCACAGACCCTGGCCTGCAAGGAGACGAGCGACAAGTCCTTCTGCGACACGTTCCACGCCACCGACGCCGCCTACGCAGCCAAGATCCACTACTGGACGACGCCGCAGAAACAGTGCGTCGACGGCTCGGGGAACAACTGCACGGCCTACGCCGAGTGGGTCAGCAAGTGGCAGCGGATGAAGGGCTGACCTGGTGAGCGTGGCGCGGGTGGTGGCTACGCGGGGGCGGATCTGGTCCGTCCTCGCGGCCCGGCCCGTGCTGCGCCTGTCGCTGACGCTGGTGCCGCCGTTGGCATGGCTGCTGATCGCCTACCTCGGTTCGCTCCTGGTGCTTCTCGTCAGTGCACTTTGGACGGTCGACTCTTTCAGCGGATCCGTCGTGCACACGGTCACGGCGGAGAACTTCCGCAGCATCCTCACTGATCCGCTCTTTCGTGTCGTGACGGTACGCACCGTCACGGTCGCCCTGATCGTCACGGTGATCGACGCGCTGGTCGCTGTGCCGCTGGCGTTGTACATGGCCAAGGTGGCCACACCTCGAGCGCAGGTCCTGCTCATCGTGGCCGTGACGACCCCGCTGTGGGCCAGCTACCTCGTCAAGGCCTACGCCTGGCGAGGGCTCCTGGCCCCGAACGGTCCGGCGGACTGGATCACGGGAGGGCACTCGCCGAGCTATGGCCTGGCGGCGACCACGCTGACATTGGCCTATCTGTGGTTCCCGTACATGGTGCTTCCGGTCTTCGCGAGCCTGCAGAAACTCCCGAATTCGTTCCTGGAAGCTGGGGCGGATCTGGGTGCGTCGAGCCTGGTGACCCTGCGCCGAATCGCGCTTCCTCTGGTTTTTCCGGGGATTGCCGCGGGTTCGATCTTCACGTTCTCGCTCAGCATGGGCGACTACATCGCCGTCACCATCGTCGGCGGCAAGACCCAGCTCCTGGGCAATTTGATCTACGGACAACTTGTCACCGCCAACAACCAGCCGCTGGCAGCGGCCCTCTCGCTGATCCCGATCACCGCGGTCCTGCTGTACATGCTCGCGCTGCGCGCGACCGGCGCATTGGAGGACGAGTGATGGGACTCTCCCCGGGCATGCGTCGGGTGCTGACGCTGTGGGCGGCGGGCGCCCTCTTCCTGCTCTACGCGCCGTTGGCGATCGTCGTGGTGAACTCCTTCAACGTGTCGCGCACGTTCGCATTCCCGCCCTCGGGTCTCACCCTTCGGTGGTGGAACGCCGCTCTGCACAGTTCGGGCGCATGGAATGCGCTCGCAGCCAGCGTCGTCGTCGGCCTGTGTGCGACCGCAATCGCGCTGGTGCTCGGAACCATGGCGGCATTCGCGCTGCAGCGCCACAGGTTCTTCGGCCGGCAGGCCATCAACCTGCTGATCACGCTCCCGATCACCTTGCCGGGGATCGTGACCGGTATCGCGCTGGCGGCCACGTTCACCTCGGTGCTGAACGTGGCGCTGTCCGCGGGCACGATCATCGTCGGCCATGCCACCTTCTGCATCGTCGTCGTCTTCAACAATGTGCAGGCGCGGCTCAGGCGGATGGGGACGTCGATGGAGGACGCGGCCGCCGATCTGGGCGCGACCGGATGGCAGACGATGCGCCTGGTGACGTTCCCAATGATCCGCGGTGCGCTGGTCGCCGGCGCGCTTCTGGCGTTCGCGCTCAGCTTCGACGAGATCGTCGTCACGACGTTCACCGCTGGGCCAGACACGACCACGCTGCCGCTGTGGATCTTCAGCAACCTGTTCCGTCCCAACCAGGCACCGGTGGTCAATGTGGTTGCTGCCGTCCTCACTCTCGTCGCGATCGTGCCGGTCTGGCTCGCACAGCGGTTCGGCGGCGACCTTGCGGCAACCCCGTGACCCAT
>JBJMIJ010000006.1:0-31317 GCA_045806885.1 Aeromicrobium sp. | reverse complement strand
TGTTGCTGGAGTGCCGCCGGTGGTGGGCAGTCCGTCGGTGGGGATGCGTTCGATCCAGGCGCAGAACGCCCGCCCGAGACGTTGGGCGTGGCTGAGTTCTTCTGCGCTGTCTTCATGGCGGCGGGGTGCGGCGATGGCGCCCAGCTGGTTCATCAGCAACTCGAAATCCAGGGCTGGCATCTTGAACCCGCCGGTGACCAGGCCGTCGCGGGCTTGGCCGCCCCAGAATTCGGTGGCCTGCCAGGCCTGGGCTTCCTGCCGGCGCAGCTTCTGGCTCTCGTCCAGATCGGCTTGCTCGCGGGGTGCGTACAGGTCGGCGACCCGCAGTACCCGGCGCCGCAGCTGCGGCAGCGAATACAGCTTGGCGTCGATCAGCAGATGCTTCTCCACCCGCGTCCGGGTGAGTTCGTCCAGCGACTCCGGCAGTCCGGCCATGGTGCGGGCGATCACCTCAGCCTTGTCGAACGTGATCTCGCCAGCCTCCAACGCCTTCTCGGTCAACGTCGCGACCTTCAAGTTCTGCGCCGTCCGCACCTGCCGACTGCAGGTGGCCTGGTCGCCGCCGAAGTCACCCGAGATCAACGACCCCGTCGACGTCGCGCCGGAGTGTTTGGCGAGCTCGGATTCCTGCATGATCCGGATGAGCGCCATCTTGCGGGCCGCGATCTGCGCCTCGATCCGGGCCCACTCGGCCACCGCCTGCCGAGCATCCTGGCCCGACATCGACCCATCGACCGCAGTGCCCAACGACGCGCGCACCCGATCGATGCAGGCCAACTCCGGCGGAGCGGGGAGCGGGGCCACTGTCATGGTTCGACCTACCTATCGAGGACTAGTTCCATAGTAGGACAGACCGCCGACAGAACATCTTCGGCGCGATGCCAAACCCTCCCGCGCATACCCCGCAGCGATGCGGGTACCGGCCCAGCATGCCCATTTCTGCGAAAGCCCGACGCGTCCCCCTTCGGCTCACCACGGGGGCCTTCATTCTCAATTCCGGAATCTCGAAGTTCAGCGCGGACGACGAGACCGCCAAGCAGCTCCAGACGACGGCAACGGCCCTGACGCCGAGATTCGAGCGGATCGAGCCCCAGACCTTCGCCAAGGCGTTGTCGGTCGGCGAGGTCGCCTTGGGCGCCGCCCTGCTGACCCCCGCCGTCCCGACGCTCGTTGCCGGCGCGGGGCTGTCCGTCTTCGCCGGCTCGCTGCTGACCATGTGGTGGCGCACGCCGGGCATGCATGCCGAGTCGAGCCCTCGACCCACCCCCCAAGGCGTGCCGATCGCCAAAGACGTGTGGATGCTCGGATCCGGCGTCAGCCTGGTGATCGACGCCCTGACGACCCCGGCGCACGACAAGCGCGTCGAGCTGTCGGCCACTGCGCACGAGAAGGTCGCCGCAAAGAAGAGGCGTCTTCGCAGCGCAGCCGGGCGCGCGCAGGTCGGCGAGAAGGCACACGAGGTCGGCGCGCGGTTGCACGAAGCCGCCGAGGAGTACCTCCAGGATGCCGGCGAGCGGCTCGCCGAACTCCGGGACGAGTACCAGCCGGTGGCCGCGAAGAAGCTCAAGAAAGCAAAGAAGAAGGCGCGCAAGCAGACCACGCATCTCGCCGAGGTGGCGCGGGAGAAGGCGCACGACGCCGGCACACGCGTGCAGCAGGCCGTCGCCTAGCGCAGCACCTGATTCAGTAGCGCACGGGTCGCGCGATGGATGCCCGGCTGCTCAGACTCGCGCGGGCCGGCGACGTTCAGCGTCAGCTCCGACGGGAGTGCCGACAGCCACTGAAGCACCGCATCGACGTCCGCGTCCACCGCGACGAGGCATGGCCGGCCAAGCTCGCCTGCATGTCGTTCCGTGAGGTCCGAGCCCGGGGATGACGACGTCGAGCGGACGATCAACGTCGCGTCGCTGTCGCGGACGTTGAGCCGCGTCCGCTCCGCTGGATCGGCCGAGGCCGTCTCCCGCAGTCCCGGATACGGCTCCAGGATCCCCGGCGGTTCCGGGTAGTCCTCGGCCCATCCACCCAAGGGGCACCAACCGCCGTACTCGATCCCACACTCGATCGCGGCGTCGAGGGCTGCGCGGTCGGCACCCGACTGACCGCCCGAGACGATTCGGGCGACCAAGTGCCGGGTCATGGACCTCGACCGCACTACTCGTGCGCGGCCAACTGACCGCACGCGCCGTCGATGTCACTGCCGCGTGTGTCCCGGACCGTCGTCGAGATGCCCTTGGCCTCCAGCCGACGCACGAACTCTCGCTCGTCGGCCGGGTCGGAGGCGGTCCATTTCGATCCCGGCGTCGGGTTCAGCGGGATCAGATTGACGTGGACCCATCCCCCGCCCTTGGCGCCACCACGGTCCAGCAGCTTGTTCCCGAGCAGGTCGGAGCGCCACCCCTGGTCATTGATGCCGCGCATCATGGCGTACTCGATCGACACCCGGCGTCCGGTTGCCTCGTAGTAGCCGAAGGCGGCGTCGAGGACCTCGTGGACCTTCCAGCGCGTGTTGATGGGGACGAGCGTGTCGCGCAGTTCGTCGTCCGGCGCGTGCAGCGACACGGCCAGCGTCACCGGGATGCCCTCGGTGGCGAGTTGCTCGATTCTCGGTACAAGCCCCACCGTGCTCAGCGTGATGTTGCGGGCAGACAGGCCCAACCCGTCCGGCGACACCATCTGGCGGATCGCCGACATGACGGCCTTGTAGTTGGCCATCGGCTCGCCCATGCCCATGAAGACGATGTTCGACAGGCGCCCCGCTCCCCCGGGAATCGCTCCGCGCTCCATGAGCGCTGCGGCCTCAACGACCTGGTCGATGATCTCGCCGGTGCTCATGTTGCGCTGCAGACCGCCCTGGCCGGTTGCACAGAACGGGCACGCCATGCCGCATCCGGCCTGGCTGGAGACGCAGAGCGTGGCCCGGTCGGTGTACCGCATGAGGACCGACTCGACGAGTGCGCCGTCGAACAGGCGCCACAGTGTCTTTCGCGTCGTGCCGCCGTCGGCTTCAAGGACGCGCAGCGGGTGCAGCAGCTCCGGCAGCAACGCCGAGGCGATGGCGTCGCGGTTCGCGGCCGGCAGGTCGGTCATCGCCTGCGGGTCGCGCTCGTGCTTGGTGAAGTAGTGATGTGCAACCTGCTTGACCCGGAATGCCGGCTGGCCCAACTCCTCAGCCGCGGCTTTCCGCTGGTCAGCTGTGAGGTCGGCGAGGTGCCGCGGCGGCTTGCCCCGACGGGGCGCCTCCATCACCAAGGGCAGGACGATCGGATCACTCACGGAATCAGTGTCCACGGGTGTGTGCGTCCGCCGCCAATTCGGCGACGAAGTCAAGCTTGTTGATCACCGGATCCGGCAGCTTGAATGGATACAGCGGCCGCCGCCCCATGCTCCGGTTGATCTGGTTCAGCGCGGTCGACAGCGGCAGCCAGATCCGACGCACCAGGTCGCCGAATTCCATCCCGTCGTCGTCTTGGCTGATCAGCCCGAAGTTGTTCGCGGTGTCGACGGCGTCGCGGATGTGCAGGAAGTGCGCGAACGTCTCAGCGAAATCCTCGAACGGGTGCATCGTCGCGTATGACGAGATGTACATCGCCTCCCAGCCCGACGGCGGACCGTCCCGGTAATGCCGCTCGATGGCCTCCTGATACGGCTGGCTCTCGTCGCCGAACATGGCGCGCGTCCGGGCGATCAGGTCGTCGCCGCGGACCAGCAGCATCTCGTAGTAGTGACCGATCTCGTGCCGGAAGTGGCCCAGCATCGTCCGGAAGGGCTCGCGGAACTCGCGCTGCATCTGGACGCGGATGACGTCGTCGCCTTCCTGCAGATCGATCGTGATGGCCCCGCGGTTGTGACCCATGATGATCTTCTCGTTCACGCTGGACAGCAGGTCGAAGCACAGCCCCGCCTTCGGGTCTTCGACCCGCGTGACGATCGGCAGGCCGATGCGGTCGAGCTCGGCCACCAGGTGACGCTTTGCGCTCTCGGCAACCGGATACAGCGCCAGCCCCTCGAGGTCGGCGTCCGGCGGCCGGGTCCGCGTCAGGCTGCAGCTGAAGCACTGCTCGCCCTCGTAGGGCACGAGCCAGTTGCAGCCCGACAGCTCACGCGTCCGGCAGCGAAACCAGTAGGAGCCGGCGGCATCCAGGTACGAGCCGTTGAAGACGGGCACCATGTCGCCCTCGAGGCGCGAATACCCGACGGCGGTCTGGCAGACAGAGCACTCGACGTCCTCGATGACGAGGGGCGATTGACACACCCGGCAGACGAAGGCGCGCATCTGCGTCAGGCAACGTCCACGAGATAGTTCAGGATCAGCCAGGCGATCGGCGCGACGGCGATGAGCGAGTCGAGCCGGTCCATGAGGCCGCCGTGGCCGGGCAGCAGGTCGCCCATGTCCTTGATGCCCAGGTCGCGCTTGATCAGGGATTCGGACAGGTCGCCGAGCGTTGCCATCACGACGCCAGCCACGCCGAGGATGACACCGACCCACCACTCGCCGTGGAGCAATAGCGTGACGCTGGCGATGCCGGCGGCAATGCCCGTGATGAGCGAGCCGACGAAGCCCTCCCACGATTTCTTCGGGCTGATGTTGGGCGCCATCGGATGCTTGCCCAGCGTCGCGCCCGCCGCATAGCCACCGACGTCGGACGCGACCGTCGCGATCACGAAGACCAGCACTCGCTCCGCACCGTCGGCTTCGGCGAGCATGAGCATGACGAACGTGGCCATGAGATACAGGTACGAGAGCGTGAAGAGGCCGGCGCTTGCGTCGCGTACGAAGCCGTCAGGCCCCTCGGACAGGCGCCACACCAGGGTGGCGATGACGGTCAGCGCCATGGTCACCGAGGCCTCAGCCATGCCGCCGTAGAAGGCGCTGACCAGCATCAGGGAGCCGCCAGTGGCCACCGGGAGGAACGGCAGCCGGATGCCGGCCGAGCCGAACGCTCGGCTCAACTCCCACAGGCCGATGGCGAGGGCCACCACGGCGATCGCGACGAAGGAGTCCTTGAAGAAGTACAGCGACGCCAGGATCATCGCGACGAGCGAGACCCCGACCCCGATGGCCGCCGAGAGGTCGCGACCGGCGCGGCCGTGCGGTTTCGGCTCCGCCCCGACGTCAGACTTCAAGGAGCTCAGCTTCCTTGTGCTTGAGCATCTCGTCGATGGCGTCGACGTACTTGCGCGTCAGGCCGTCGAGGCGCTTCTCGGCACCGGTGTTGTCGTCTTGGCTGATCTCGGAGTCCTTCTCAGCCCGGTCGAGCGCCTGCTTCGCACTGCGCCTGAGGTTGCGGACGGCAACACGGCCGTCCTCCGCCTTGGCCTTGGCCAGCTTGATGAACTCGCGCCGCCGGTCTTCGGTCAGCTCCGGCAGGACGATGCGCAGGACCTTGCCGTCGTCGCTCGGGTTGACGCCCAGGTCTGACTCACGAATGGCCTTCTCGATCGCCGCCTTGGCGCTCAGGTCGTACGGGCTGACGATCACGACGCGCGGCTCAGGCACCTGGAAGCCGGCGAGCTGCTGCAACGGCGTCTGCTGGCCGTAGTAGTCGGCGGTGATGTTGGCGAACATCGCCGGATGCGCACGTCCGGTGCGGATCGTGGCGAACTCCTCACGGGCATGCTCGACGGCCTTGGCCATCTTGTCGTCCGCCTCGCGCAGCGTCGCGTCGATCACGTCGTCTTCTCCTGTTGCTCTGTCCATTCCACAGCCGTCCCACCGTGGACCAGCGTCCCGATCTTCTCACCCAGCAGCGCACGGGCGATGGACCCTTCGTCCTCCATACCGAAAACGATCATCGGCAGGTCGTTCTCCATGCAGAGCGCGAACGCTGCCGCATCGACGACCTTCAGGCCGAGCCGCAACGCGTCGGCGAACGTGACCTCGTCGTAGCGGACGGCGTCGGGATTGGTTCGCGGGTCGGCCGAGTACACACCGTCGACGCCGCTCTTGCTCATGAGGACCGCGTCAGCCTGAATCTCGAGCGCGCGTTGTGCCGAGACGGTGTCGGTGGAGAAGTACGGCATGCCGGCGCCGGCGCCGAAGATGACGACGCGGCCCTTCTCCAGGTGCCGGATCGCGCGGCGCGGGATATACGGCTCGGCCACCTGGCCCATCGTGATCGCCGATTGCACGCGCGTCTCGATGCCCTGCTTCTCGCAGAAGTCCTGCAACGCCAAGCAGTTCATGACGGTGCCCAGCATGCCGATGTAGTCGGCGCGGGAGCGCTCCATGCCCCGCTGGCTGAGCTCGGCGCCGCGGAAGAAGTTGCCGCCACCGACCACGATGGCCACCTGGACGTCCTCGTTGACGGCCGCAGCGACCTGCTTGGCAATCCCGTTGACGACGTCAGGGTCGATCCCGAGCTTCCCGCCGCCCATGACTTCACCGGACAGCTTCAGCAGGACACGTCGCATGCCCACAAACTACCCGCAGCCAACCGTCGAGCCGTCGCGCGGTCAGCCGTGCTTTGTCGCCGACGCGATTCTCTGATGCCGCGTGACCCGTGCCGTCGCCTCCGCCGTGGGCGTACCGAGTCCGGCCCCGATGCGGTCGAGGCTGCGGTCGTCGTCAACTCCGAATCCATACCGCCCAAGCAGGCGTCGCATGGACACCGGCCGGAACGACGACCGGAACGGCTCGCCGAGACGCTTCACGAGCAGGTTCACGACGTGGACCATGGGCGAGCGGCTCGTGTACAGCAGAGCGATCCGGCTCCCTGGCGCCGATCGTTGCGCGATCACGTCGAGAGTCACCTCGATGGTTGGCACGTCGAGATACATCACCACGCCCTCCCAGACCCAGACGGTCGACAACCCGGGGTCGTGCCCGGCCGCCGTCAATGCATCGTTGAGATCGTCACTCGCAAAGTCGACGGCGACGAACCGGATCTCGCGCCCCACCGGCCGCAGTCGGCGCGCACGCTCGCGCTTCCGCGCCTGCGAATCGGGATGGTCGACTTCGTAGACGATCGCGTCGGCCAGCGTGTCAAGCCGGTATCCCCGTCCGTCCAGGCCCGCTCCGAGCAGGACCACCTGATCGAACGACGCAGATCGAACCACGTCGTCGATGGCCTGCGTCCGCGCTGCCACGACCTTGGCTTGGCGCCGCAGATAACGCCGGAACACGACGTCCTTGGCGCTCTCCCCCGGACGCTCCTCTCGGATTGCCGTGACTCGCTCGCGCGCGTCGTCCGGCAGCAGCTCGAACGCCGTCGGATCGCGAAACCACGGAATCGAGTCGTCGGAATCGGCAAGTGCCCGACTCATGCAGACCAGGATCGCGGTCTGGGACTCCTCACCCGGTCGCATGGCCGCATCGTGCCACGACGACCGGCGCGATCAGCCGCCGATTTCGATGTGCGCGAAGCGCGTGATCTCCACGCCGGCTTCGTCGAGGATCGCCTTGACGGACTTCTTGTTGTCCTGGACCGACGGCTGCTCGAGCAGCACGTTGTCCTTGAAGAAGCCGTTCAGCCGTCCCTCGATGATCTTCGGCAGCGCCTGCTCGGGCTTGCCCTCCTCGCGAGCGGTCGCCTCGGCGATCTCGCGCTCCTTCGCGACGAGGTCCGCCGGGACCTCCTCGCGGGTCAGGAAGCGCGGGCGCATGGCTGCGATCTGCTTGGCCGCACCACGCGCCGCCTCGATGTCGGCCCCGCTGAACTCGACGAGCACGCCGATGGCCGGCGGCAGGTCGGAAGCACGACGGTGCAGGTACGTGGTCGTCTCGCCGGTGAACGCGGCGACACGGCCGAGCTCGATCTTCTCGCCGATGACGGCCGCAAGGGCCGACACCGCGCCGGCGACGGTCTGACCATCGGCCAGCGTGGCCGCAGACAGCTCCTCGGCGTTGGCCGGCTTGAGCGAGTCCGCCAGCTTGGCGAGCTGCTCGGCGAGCGCGACGAACTGGTCATTCTTCGCCACGAAGTCGGTCTCGGAGTTGAGCTCGACGATGGCGCTGCCGTGCATGGCGACCAGGCCGGACGACGCCTCACGCTCGGCGCCGCGCTTGGCGGCCTTGGCCGCACCGGAGATCCGCAGGATCTCGATGGCCTTCTCGAAATCGCCGACGGCCTCGGTCAGCGCCTTCTTGGCGTCCATCATCCCGGCGCCGGTGGCGTCGCGGAGTTTCTTCACATCAGCTGCAGTGACAGACATGGGTGTGTCCTTGTGTCTCGAGTGGGGAAGGGTCGGACTACTTGCCGGCCTCGGAGTAGCCAGCCTTCGTGGCGGCCTCCGGGCTGTTGAACCACACTTCGGCAACCGTCTGGTCGTACCAGCGGCCACCGGGCTGGTGGAACTTCATCGACTGGGCGTTGCCCTTGATCTCGAAGCCCTCCGGCGCGGAGCCGTCCTCGAGTGGAGCGTGCGCGCCGTCCGGCAGGTCCGCGCTCGCTTCGACCGGCTCGGCCGACGCCTCTTCGGCAGCAGGTGCCTCGTCAGCAGCCGGCGCGTCCTCGATGGGGGCTTCGACAGCCTCGACCGTCTCAACGAGCGGGGCAGCCTCATCGGCGGCCTGGGCCTCAGCCGGGGCTTCGGTGGTCGTCAGCAGCTCGCGCTCCCACTCGGCCATGGGCTCCTCGGCACCAAGCTCGGAGCCGGCATCTTCCTGGCCGGTCTTGGCGCCACCGCGGGCCATCAGGCCCTCGGCGACGGCGTCGGCGAAGACGCGGGTCAGCAGGCTGACCGAGCGGATGGCGTCGTCGTTGCCCGGGATCGGGAAGTCGACGTCGTCCGGGTCACAGTTGGTGTCGAGGATCGCGATGACCGGGATACCCAGCTTCTTGGCTTCGTCCACCGCGAGGTGTTCCTTCTTGGTGTCGACGACCCAGATGGCCGACGGCGGCTTGGTCATGTCACGGACGCCGCCCAGCGTGCGCGAGAGCTTGTCGTACTCGCGCCGCATCTGCAGCAGTTCCTTCTTGGTGCGGCCGGAGCCGGTCACATCGTCGAAGTCGATCTCTTCCAGGTCCTTCATGCGGTTGAGCCGCTGGTGGATCGTCTGGAAGTTGGTGAGCATTCCGCCGAGCCAACGCTGGTTGACGTAGGGCATGCCGACGCGCTTGGCCTGCTCCTCGACCGGCTCCTGCGCCTGGCGCTTGGTGCCGACGAACAGGATGGTGCCGCCCTTGGCGACGGTCTCCTTGACGTACTCGTAGGCATTGTCGATGTAGCCCAGCGACTGCTGAAGATCGATGATGTAGATGCCGTTGCGCTCGGTGAAGATGAAACGCTTCATCTTCGGGTTCCACCGACGGGTCTGGTGCCCGAAGTGAACGCCGCTCTCGAGCAGCTGACGCATGGTGACGACGGCCATGGCCGTTCCTCCTTGATGGGCGCGCACGCACCCGTTCCTGGTTTCGCACCACCGGTTGGTGATGCCCTGGTGTCCCTGGAGGAGGCCACACCTCCCGAAGGAGGACCAGGACCCGCTCCCCGCACTCGGTGGAATCCACTTCGTACGGCGCGAGACACGCGAATTCCCTGACGGATCAGGGTTGCGTGGAGTTTACGGCACACCGGCCACTGGAGCGAAATCCACAGCGGTCCCGAGAGGTGGCCTCGTCCACAGCCCGCCTACGGCCCTTGGCCCCACGCCCGCGAGGCCCTGAGGTGGGAACATGCCTCGGCTCATCCCGTTGCTGCTCCTGACAGTCGTCAGCCTCGCGGCACTCGTCCCGCCCGCCGCGGCCGGCGACGGCTCATGGGCCTGGCCGGTGCCGCATGAGGGGCCGTTGGACCCCGAGCACGGATTCGACGCGCCGGACACACCCTACGGCCCGGGCCACCGCGGCATCGATGTCCCGACGGTCGTCGGCGCATCGGTGGCAACCGTTGCGGCGGGCGTGGTGAGCTTCGCCGGCACCGTGGCGGGCGTCGGCGTCGTCACCGTCGACCACGGCGCGGAGCGATCGACGTATCAACCCGTGACGGCGAGCGTCTAGGTCGGGCAGCCGGTCGCCGCCGGCGAGACCATAGGCACCGTCTCTCTGGGGCCGTTCCATTGCGGCACGCCCTGTCTCCACCTCGGGCGCATCGACAGCGAGACGGGCCAATACCTCGATCCCCTCGATCGGCTCTCCGGCACCTCCCACATCCGGCTCGTCGACCCTGACGGGCCGCCGCCGGTCCCGCCAGGGGGCTCAGCCGGTGCCGGCATCCTGCAACGTCCGGTGGCCGGACCCGTGACGTCGCCCTTCGGCATGCGGACTCACCCGATCACCGGCAGACACACGTTCCACGACGGCGTCGACCTCGGCGCGCCCTGCGGATCCGCCGTGCGTGCCGCCGGCACCGGAACGGTTGTCGGGGTGGGGCATGCCGGGGCCTACGGGTTACGGGTCAAGGTTCGGCACGACGGCGGGCTCGAGTCCTCGTACAGCCATCTGGCCGACGCCTCTGTTTCCACCGGCGACTCCGTGTCCGACTCGACGGTCGTCGGAGAGGTCGGGTCGAGCGGCCTGTCGACCGGTTGCCACCTTCATTTCGGCGTCCGGCGCAACGGGACCGCGGTCGACCCGCTCACTCTCCTATGAGGTCAGGCATCCCGAGGTCCAGGTTGGGCACCTGGATGCCACCGTCGACCTCGAGCATCTTCCCGGTGACGAAGCCGCCCGCCGGTGATGCCAGGTAGATCACCGCGGCGGCGATGTCCTCGGCCTCGCCGATCCGGCCGAGCGGCGTCTTTTCCTCCATCTCCTGCTTCATGGCTGGCATGCCGGCGACGAAGTCCAGCGCGGACGTCATGACCGAGCCGACGAAGATGCCGTTCACCCGGATGTTCGGAGCCAGGTCCGTGGCGGCCAACCGGCTCCAATGCGCGAGTGCGGCCTTGGCGGTGCCGTAGGCGACGAATCCGCGTCCAGCCGAGCGACCCATCATCGACGAGATCGAGGTGATGGACTTCTGCGCGCCGTCGCCGACCGACTCCAGCATGAAGGGCACCGCGGCCCGACTGAGCGCGTGAGCCGTGGACACGTTGAACCTGAAGGACTCCTCGAGGAAATCGGTGTCGGTCTCGAGGAAGGCCTTGGGGAACGTGCCTCCAACGTTGTTGACCACGATGTCGAGGCGGTCGAACTCGTCACGCGCTGCCCGGGCGAGCCCGGTCACCGCGTCGAGGTGCGACAAGTCGGCCGGCACGACGAGCGCGCGACGTCCGATGGCGCGGACCCGCTGGGCGACCTCGTCCAGCTGCGGAGCCGTTCGGGCGGACAGTACGACGTCGGCTCCGGCTTCGGCCAGGGCCACCGCGGTGGCGGCGCCGATTCCGCGACCTGCGCCGGTGACGATCGCAACGTGGTCAGTGAGCTGGAAGCGGTCGAGGATGCTCATCGAGCCACCAGCCCGCGTCCGGTGACGAGCCCGAGGTCGATCGGCGAGACCAGGCCGGGTTCGGCAGCGACGACCGCCGGGATCGCGTTGATCAGCCGCTGGGCGGTGACGATCATGCCGCTGACATTGTGGTCGCCGTTTTCGCCGTGGTGTGTGAACTCGAGCTTCATCATCGGCTCTCCCGTCACCTCCACCCGGTAACAGCCGTCGCCGTCGGCCGGCCGGGGCCAGTCCGGGTCGGTCTCGGCATCGGTGCGGGTGACGTGCTCCAACGTGACGCGCTCGACCCCGTCGACCTTGCCGATCACCTGGAAGCGGACCGATCCCATGCTGCCCTCGGGAACCTCGCACGACACCGTGCTGACGGTGCGCGGCGCCGGGCGGCGCTCCACGGTTTCGGTCAGTGGCTCGTCGAGGGTCACCCCCAAGCCGGCTGCGATCACGCGCACGACCGGGCCCCACGCCATCGACAGGACCGTGGGCGACCAGAGCATCGTCTCGGTGTCCAGTGGCTGGCCGAAGCCGAAGATGTCACGCATGACGACCGGTTGGTAGTAGGTCGAGTAGTCGGCGATCTCGCTGACTCGTACGCGGTCGATGCGCTGGCTGAGCGAGGTAAGGACCAGCGGGAGGACGTCGTTCGCGAAGCCCGGATCGATGCCGTTCACGTGCAGGCTGGCGTTGCCCTCGTGGCCGGCTTTGACGATGCCGTCGATCATCTCGTCCGGCAGCGTGCCCCACGGGTACAGGAGGATCACCGGACCGGAGGACACCACGTTGATGCCTTGGCCCAGCAGCCACGTCAGGTCGTCGATGGCCTCGAAGATGCGGTCGTCGGTCATGGCGGCGTGCACGACGCAGTCCGGCTTGAGGGTGACCAGTGCGTCTCGATCAGTCGTCGCTGCGACGCCGAGGTTGCGACCGAGCTCGGCGAGTTCGCCGGCGTCCTTGCCGTCCTTCTCCGGTGTCGACGTCCACACCCCCACCAGTTCCAGGTCGGGATGCGCGTCGACGCCGGCGATGGCGTGGCGGCCGACCGTCCCGGTTGACCAGACGACGACGCGGAGTGGGCGTTCGGGGATGATCTGAGACATGGTCACGAGACTAGAACGAGTTCTAGTTTTTGGCCAGTGGTGAGCCCGGGCGTCCGAGGGGCTAGGCCCGGGGATGCGCCAGCTGGTATGCCGCTCGCAGCCGCTCGTTGCTCACATGGGTGTAGATCTGCGTCGTGCCCAACGAGGCATGGCCGAGGATCTCCTGCACGGAGCGCAGATCGGCGCCCCCCTCGAGCAGGTGGGTCGCCGCGGTGTGACGGAGCCCGTGCGGGCCCACGTCGGCCGCACCGTCGACGTCGGCGAGCCGCTGGTGCACCACGCGTCGCACGGTTCGCTGGTCGATGCGCCCACCGCGGGCGCCGAGGAACAGCGCCGCGCCACTGGCCTCGGAACGGAGCAGGGGTCGCGCGTGGTCGATCCAAGACCGCACTGCCACGGCTGCCGGCGCTCCGTAGGGCACGGCCCGCTCCTTGCGTCCCTTGCCGAAGACCCGCACGACGCGACGCTCGGCGTCGAGGTCGTCGAGGTCCAGCCCGGTGAGCTCACTGACCCGGATGCCCGTCGCGTAGAGCAACTCGAGGATCGCAAGATCACGAAGGCCCACTGTCCCCCGCGAGCGGGAGGCACCGCCACCGTCGGCAGCCACGGACGCTGCCGTCGCATCCAGCAGTCCGCGGATGTCAGCATGGCTGAGGGCTACCGGCAGCTCACGGTGAGCCTTCGGGATGGCCAGCAAAGCTCCAGCGTCCTCGGTGGCGCGGCCGGTTCGATGCAGCCAGGCCGTGAAGCCCCGTGCGGACGTCGCACGCCGGGCGATGGTTGTGCGCGCTCGGCCCAGCGTCTGCTGATTGGCGAGGTAGCTGCGAAGCGAACGGATGGTCAGGTTTGCGGGATCGGCCAAACCCATCCGCCGCGCGTGCTCGGCGAGCGCTGCGAGGTCGGTCAGGTACGCCCGCACCGAGTGCGCCGACAAGTCGCGCTCGGCGGTGAGGTGACGTTCGAAGTCGGCGAGGACCTGGGCCCAGGCCTCGCTCAACTCACCCTCGTCAGCGGTCACTCCCCCACTGTGCGCGGCGGCTCGCGTCGCTCCAAGTCGGCGCGCCGAGCCAAGGTCCAGCACGCGGCCTCGTCGTTGGCCGCCCATCCGGCCTCCACCAGCGCCGCCAGTGCCCGCGCGGCGGCGTCGGGACCGACGCCCGCTCGATGCGCAATGCCCGGCAGATCCAGCCCGGTGTTCCATTCGAGGGCGTCGAGGACGCGTGACTGGTCGGCCGTGAGCCCGTCGAACGCGGTGTCGAGTGTCGACGCGGCCGACGCTTCGGGGGCGTCGAACGCCACTGCCGACATGCCGCCGAGCGCCGCCACCACGTCGGATCCGGAGGCGACCAGGATCGCCTTGCCATCACGGATCGCCTCATGTGTGCCGACCGACTGCTGCGACGTGACCGGCCCGGGAACAGCCATCGTGACGCGGCCGAGCTGGTCGGCCCAGGCCAACGTATTGAGCGCGCCGCTTCGCCGCCGCGCCTCCACGACGACGGTGCCGAGCGTCAGACCCGCGATCAGCCGGTTGCGGGCCAGGAAGCGCGCCTTCGTGGGCGCCCGGCCCGGCGCCTGCTCACTGACGACAACGCCTTCGTCGGCGATGCGCTGCAGCAGGGCCGCGTGCGCCCGCGGATAGCTCGTGGCGGCATCGCAGGCCAGGACCGCGACCGTCGAACACACCATGGCCAGCGCCCCGCGGTGGGCGCAGGCGTCGATACCGAACGCCGCGCCGCTCACGACGGTGAAACCGGCGCTGACTGCATCGGCGGCGATCTCGGCGGCCTGCTCGGCGCCGTACGCGGTGCAGTCGCGCGCTCCAACCACGGCGACGCTCGCCTCGACCAGGTCACGCAGTCGACCGGCGCCACGCACCCACAGGCCGAGCGGTGCGCCGGTGGCTCCGCCGACTGGCGAAGCATGATCGAGGTCGCCGAGCCGTTCGGGCCATTCCGCATCACCTGGGACGACCCAGCGGAGGCCAGCCGCGTCGGCGGCCTCCTGTGCCTGTTCGAGCTCGTGGTCGAGCCTCTGGGCGGCTTGGATCCAGGCAGGCGGCGACGGCTGGCCGTTGAGACGGCGGCCGGCTGTGATCGCCGCCCGCAGGTCGGTCGGAGCATGGGTAGCCAGGAGCTCCGGCAAGCGCGGATCTCCTGGCTCACAGATGAGGCTGAGAGCCAAGCGCGCCAATCGCTGCCCGCGGGGACGACCGCTCATGAGGCGGCCACCAGCTCGCGCAGGTCGGGCCCCAGCGGCATTCCCTGACGGAGGGCCAGCGCGAGCACCGTGTCGTCTCGGCTCGGCTGGTCGTGCCGGCACAGGTCGGCGACGCTCCATGCCAACGCCAGTACGCGGTCAGCAGCGCGGGCCGACAGTTTTGGGCCGCCCACGTGGCCATCGAGGATCCGCCGGGCGATGCCGTCGACCGGCCACCGCTTGCGCAGCTCGGACCCCGGAACGTCCGAGTTGAGTCGCCATGGCGTCCCGGCAAGCCGGCTGGACTGCCGGTCACGCGCGGTCGCGACGAGCTCGGCCAGCTGCTGCGTCGTCCGCGACCGGCCGATCGCCCGAGCCAGCTCAGGCCGCGTGGGCAGTGTGAGGGACCGATGGATGTCGATCCGATCACGGATCGGCCCGGAGATGCGATCGTGATAGCGGCGGCGCATCACCGGCGTGCACTGACATTGGTCAGCCACGCTGCCGGACTGGCCGCACGGGCATGGGTTCGATGCGAGCACGAGCTGGAACTTGGCCGGAAAGACTGCTGTCTGGTTCGCCCGCGCGATCAACACCCGACCGCTTTCAAGCGGCTGGCGCAGCGCATCCAAGACGTTGCTGGCGAACTCCGGGGCCTCATCCATGAACAAGACGCCACGGTGGGCAAGGGACATCGCGCCCGGCCGGATGCCCCTCGTTCCCCCACCGATGATCGCCACGGCACTCGAGGTGTGATGTGGGTCGATGAAGGGCGGTCGCCGCAGCAGCGGCGCGTCGGCCGGCAGCATCCCGCCGACCGAGTGGACCGCACTCACTTCGAGCGCGTCTGTATCGGACAGGTCAGGGAGCAGGCCGGGAATCCGCTTGGCGAGCATCGTCTTGCCGATGCCCGGCGGTCCGGTCAGCGCGAGGTGGTGGCCCCCGACGGCCGCGACGAGCATGGCGGTGCGGGCGTCCTCCTGACCAGCAACATCGGCGACGTCGAGGCCCACCAGCTGGGGGTCTTGGACGTCGAACATCGCTTCATCCAACGGAGGGACCGGCGGGTCCTCCGGCTCCGGCTCACCGGTCAGCCTCGCCACCAGCTGTCGCAACGAGCGCAGGCCGATGACCTCGATGTCAGGCACGAGAGCCGCCTCGGACGCATTCGACTCGGGCACGAAGATCCGCGTGTAGCCCGCGGCGGCAGCCGCCATGGTGGCTGGAAGCACACCGCGGACGGCGCGCAGACGACCGTCGAGCGCCAACTCGCCCAACAGGACGGCGTCGCCCAACGTCTCTGCGGGGACGACTCGCTTGGCGACGCACAGCCCGACGGCGATGGCGAGGTCGAAGTGTGACCCTGTCTTGGGCACGTTCGACGGAGCCAGGTTGATGGTCACGCGTTGATCGGGCCACGCCGTTCCCGAATTGACGACGGCCGCGCGCACCCGGTCGCGCGCCTCGTTGACTATGGTGTCGGCCAAGCCCACGACCACGGTTCCGGGCATGCCGCTGTTGATGTCGACCTCGACCTCGATCGGACGGCCGGTGAGCCCGTCGAGGGCCACCGAGTGGGTTGCCGCCATCAGGCCACCCCGACCACGCGCTCGACCCGCGGACCGCCGCGAGGCGGCACGAACACCGAGACCACCTCGACGCGCACCGCCTGCGGCTGCACCTGATGCACCTCGAGCCAGTAGGCCGCCAGCCGGCGCAACCGGGTGGCCTTCTGCCCGGTGACGGCCTCGAGCCCCGTGCCGTGCGAGGTGCCGGTGCGCGTCTTGACCTCGCAGATGACCAGCGTCCCGCCGTCGCGGGCGACGATGTCGACCTCGCCGTACTTGCACGACCAGTTCATGTCGAGCACGGCCATGCCGAGCTCGCGGAGGTGGTTGGCCGCCACCCGCTCGCCGTAGCGTCCCAGGGCTTCCTTGCGTGCTTGCGTCATCCCGCCAGCGTCGGGTTGGCCGATGCCGGGATCGAGAGCCCGGGGCGCCGCTGTGGACAGTCAGCCAGGGCGCGCCCGACTGTGGACGACGAGCGGGTGCCTACTCGGAGTCGGTCGGCGGATCCGTCGGCTGCGGTCCGGACTGCGGCGGCACCGCCGGACCGGCCAGCTTTGCCGTCAGGTCGGAGTCGTCCTGAAGCTCCTCGACGTTGACGTCCTTGAAGGTGAGCACTTTGACGTTCTTGGCAAAGCGGGCCGGGCGGTAGATGTCCCAGACCCACGCGTCGGTGAGGCTGACCTCGAAATACGCATCGCCGGTCTCCGAGCGCACCTTCACGTCGACCGCGTTGCACAGGTAGAAGCGGCGGTCCGTCTCGACGACGTACTTGAAGATTCCGACGACGTCGCGGTACTCGCGGTAGAGCGCGAGCTCCATGTCAGCCTCGTACTTGTCGAGATCCTCGACGCTCATCAACTCTCCTTCAAGGGTGTGGCGAAATCGTAGGCCGGCTCACGTTCATCCTGCCGCACCACGCCGGCGTCCCCACCGTCGCCGGTGCCGGTGCCAGGCAGGCTCCACGAACGTCGGTGCGCCACGCTCGGCCCCAGGACGCGGAGCGCATCGATGTGCTCGGGCGATGCGTAGCCCTTGTTCTCGTGCCATCCGTAGCCGGGATGTGACGCGGCGAGCTCGATCATCAGCGCATCGCGCGCCGTCTTGGCCAGGATGCTCGCCGCCGCCACGGCCGCACAGCGCATGTCCGCCTTGATGGCCGTGACGACCGGCGGCACCACCGACAGGAGCCCGTCCGGTCCGCCGAACAATGCGCTCTGCTCTGGATGGCTGAGGTAGTCGTGGTTCCCATCCAGCAGGATGAGGTCGGGGACGACGGTCAGGCCGGCGAGGGCCCGATGTCCGGCCAGGCGAAGCGCGGCGATGATGCCGAATTCGTCGATCTCGTCGGGGCTCGCGTGGCCGACACTGTGCGCCAGCGCCCATCTGCGGACCTTCGGGGCGAGCCGGTCCCGCGCCTGCGGGGTCAGGAGCTTGCTGTCGCGGACGCCTTTGGGAGCCGTCTTGGTCTCGGCGCTGATGACGACGACGCCGATCGTCGCCGGCCCGCTCAGGGCACCGCGTCCGACTTCGTCCACGCAGGCGAGATGGGTGACGCCGTCCCGCAACAGGCTTCGCTCCATGCGCAGGCTTGGGCGCCCACTCGGGCCGTTCTTGCCTGACACAGTCGCAACCACAGTGGCAGCCTAAATGGCGATCTATTGAACGGCGTCGAAGGTGTGCGGGTCGCGGATGATGCCGAGCCGATTGAAGGGCCAGACGCGCACCCAGGCCTTGCCGACCACTTGGCCTTCGTCGACGAATCCGCCCCCCGGGTCGCCCAGGTGGACCCGCGAGTCGGCCGAGTTGCCACGGTTGTCGCCCATCACCCAGAGGTGCCCGTCGGGGACGGTGACGTCGAACTTCTGGCCGTCCGTCGGACCGCCGCCGGCCATCAGATACGGCTCGTCGAGTGAGGTGCCGTTGACCATGAGCCGTCCGACTTGGTCGCAGCAGACCACGTGGTCGCCGCCGATGCCGATGACGCGCTTGATGAGGTGCCCGCCGGTCGGGAAGAGCCCGATGAGCTCGAGCCCCTTCTGGACCGGGTTGTGCGCGGTGATCGTCTCGGCTTCGCCGAGCCAGCCGCCGGGATCGTCGAACACGACCACGTCGCCACGGTGCGGATGGCCGAACCAGTACGAGACCTTCTGGACGAGGATCTTGTCATTGACCAGCAGACCCGGCTCCATCGACTGCGACGGAATGTAGAACGCCTGCAGGAAGAAGCTCTTGACGATGACCGCCATCACGAGCGCGGTGACGACCAGAAGAATGGATTCCTGCCAGACCGGAAGGTGCCGATTCTCCGTCTCACTCACCCGAGGAGCCTAACGGGCTGCCGCATGCCACAACGCAGCCCCCGCCGGCCGGTGGGTTAGACACGCAAAATCGGGCGCAGCAGGTGCGCAACCCACCGCCAGAGAGGGCGAGGGTGCGCAACCCACCGCCGTTAGTGCCGGCGGTCGGCTCACGCCGACTGCCGCCGGCAAATCAGCCCTCGTCGCGCTTTTCCTTGATCTTGGCTGCCTTGCCGCGCAGGTTGCGCAGGTAGTACAGCTTCGCCCGGCGGACGTCGCCGCGGGTGGCAACCTCGATCTTCTCGATGATCGGGGTGTGGATCGGGAATGTGCGCTCGACGCCGACGCCGAAGCTGACCTTGCGGACGGTGAACGTCCGGCCGATGCCCGAGCCGTGGATGCGGATGCAGACACCCTGGAACACCTGAACGCGGGAGCGGTTGCCCTCAATGACCTTGACGTGGACCTTCAGCGTGTCGCCGGCCCGGAACTCCGGGATGTCGTCGCGCTTGGATTCGCTGGCGATCTGGTCGACAACGTTGGACATGATTCGCTCCTCGCTGGTGCCACAGGTCACGCAGTGCATATTCCTTGCGGGCAGAGCCCGCGGGCGGATGTAAGTCTTGAGATGTGGGTGTTTCAGGCGTTTTCGGGCGGATCCCCTGTGGCAGAGCCGCTGACGCCGAAGATCAATCCTGCCACAGCAATGCCCGCCCCGAAAAATCGGGACGGGCATCGCTGATGGTGTTGGTCACTCGTACGCGTAGCCCTCTTCGTGCAGGTGTGCGTCGAGACCGGCGATCTCCGCGTCCTCGTGGACCCGGAAGCCGATGGTCTTCTCGATCAGCAGGCCGATGACGAACGCCGTGACGAAGGAGTAGACCAGCACGAGCATCGAGCCCTCGAGCTGCTTGATCAGCTGGTCCGCGTTGCCACCACCGTTGAACAGGCCGAGCGGCGTGCCCTTGCCATCCGCGGTGATGCCGACGAAGCCGATGTACCAGGCGCCGATGATGCCGCCGACAAGGTGGATGCCCACCACGTCGAGCGAGTCGTCGAAACCGAGCTTGTACTTGAACTCGATCGCGACGGCGCAGATCGCACCGGCAATCAGGCCCAGCACGATCGCCCACAGCGGCGTGACGAACGCACACGCCGGGGTGATGGCGACAAGTCCGGCGACAGCACCGGAGGCGGCACCCACGGCCGTGGCCTTGCCCTCCTTGAACTTCTCCACGATGATCCAGCCGAGCATCGCCGCGGCCGGGCACACGAGGGTGTTGATCCAGATCAGGCCTGACAGGTGGAAGTCGAACGGGGTGAACCCGTACGAGGCACCACAGTTGAAGCCGAACCAGCCGAACCACAGGATGCCGGCGCCGATCAGCACCAGCGGGACGTTGTGCGGCTTGGCCATTTCCTTGCTGAAGCCCTTGCGCTTGCCCAGGACCAGTGCGAGAGCCAGTGCGGCAGCGCCGGCGTTGATGTGGACCGCCGTACCGCCAGCCCAGTCGAGAGCGCCGATCTTGCCGCCGACGAGACCGGTCGCCACGTTGGCGCCGTCCTTGCCAGCCGCGAAGGCCCAGACCCAGCCCTGAACCAGGAAGTAGTCCACGCTGCCCCAGAGGCCGGCGAACAGGATCCACGGCCAGAACCGCGCGCGGTCGGCGATCGCACCCGAGACCAAGGCGACCGTGATGATGGCGAATGAGGCGCCGAAGGCGACGAAGGCGAAGTTGTTCGTGCCGTCAGCCACGTACTTGCTGAGGGCGAAGCCGCCGCCCGCGGTGAGCGGGTTGGCCAGGACGCCGGGGATCAAGTCCGTCTTGTCGCCAGCGACGTAGCCGGCGTTGAAGCCGTACAAGATCCACAGGACGCTGACGATGCCCATGGCACCGAAGCTGAGCATGGCCATGGAGACCACGCTCTTGGCCTTGACCAAGCCGCCGTAGAAGAACGCCAAGCCGGGCGTCATGAAGATGACCAGCGCAGACGCCAGCAGCAACCAGATGGTTCCTACCGTCACGTCACCGCCAGCAATGGGTGCGGGATCCATGCCAAACCTTTCCTTCAACCGTTGGTGTGCTGGATCCTGCCGGTCCCACATTTCCTAACGGACAGGGTTATGTTTCGGTCTCGTTAACCAATTTCTCGTCGGTCGGCGGCCGACTGAGAAGTTCGGGGCGGCGCTCCCGCGTACGTCGCTCGGACTGCTCGCGCCGCCACTGCGCCACCCGCCCGTGATCCCCGGAGAGCAGCACCTCGGGCACGTCAAGGCCCCGCCAGGACGCCGGCTTCGTGTAGACCGGGTACTCGAGCAGGCCGTCGGCACCATGTGACTCTTCGACGAGGGACTCGGGATTGCCCATGAAGCCAGGAACGAGGCGGACGATCGCCTCGATCATCGCCAACGCGGCGACCTCTCCTCCGTTCAGGACGAAGTCGCCGAGCGAGATCTCCCGCACCTGCCAACACGTCCCGGCATGGTCGATGACGCGCTGGTCGATGCCCTCATATCGGCCGCAGGCGAAGACGAGCTGACGCGCGCCACTCAGCTCCTCGGCCACGGACTGGGAGAAGGGGACGCCGGCGGGCGTCGGGACGACGATCACGGCATCGTCCGTGGCGATGGCGTCCAGCGCCTCACCCCACGGCTCCGGCTTCATGACCATTCCGGCACCGCCGCCGTAGGGCGTGTCGTCGACGGTGCGGTGTCGATCGTGCGCGAAGTCGCGCAAGTCGTGCACCCGCGTGTCGAGCAGGCCGGCCTCGCGCGCCTTGCCGATGAGCGAGAGGTCGAGCGGAGCCAGGAAGTCGGGGAAGATGCTGACGACGTCGATGCGCATCAGTCGACCTGCTCGAGGTCGAGCAGGCCCGGGACGTCAGCGACGACGACGTGGCCGCCGGACAGGTCGACGGTGGGCACCAGGTCGGCAACGAACGGGACGAGGACGTCGGCGCCCGACGGCCGGCTGATCACCAGCGTGTCCTGCTCGCCGTGGTGGACGACGGAGGCCACCATCCCGAACGCGTCGCCGCCGGCCGTCCTGGCCTCGAGCCCGATCAGCTGGCGGTCGTAGAACTCGCCGTCGTCCGTGGGCTGCTCGGCGCGGTCGACGTCAACCTCCAACAGGGTTCCGCGCAGGCCTTCAGCCGCGGTCCGGTCCGGGACCTCGGCGAACGTGACGAGCAGGCGCCCGGAATGCCACCGGGTACGCGACACCGTCAGAGTTCGGTCGCCGCCGTGCAGGCGGGCGGACGTGGCGAAGCGGCGTTCCGGTTCGTCCGTGCGTACCTCGACGGCGAGTTCGCCCCGAATCCCGTGTGCCCGGCCGATCCGGCCGACGACGACGCGCACGACGTCCGCCATGGCAATCAGCGCCTGGGGGTACCGCCCGCGCCGTCTCGGCGTGGGGAACGGTCGACGTCCACGAAGTCGATCAGGACGCCGGTGCCCCCGGCGATGGCCGCGGCAACCTTGCGGATGGCCGACGCGGTGCGACCCTGTCGTCCGATGACCTTGCCGAGATCGGCCGGATTGACCCGGACCTCGAACAGCTCACCACGACGGGTCTGCTTGGCCTGCACCGAGACCTCGTCCGGGTTCTGGACGATCCCAGCAACGAGGTGCTCGACGACGTCGCGAATGAGCGCGGCCATTCTCAGGACTCGCTGGACGCGTCGGCAGCTTCCTCAGCCGGGGCTTCCTCGGCAGGAGCTTCCTCGGCAGGAGCTTCCTCGGCGGCCGGCTCGTCAGCGACGGCCTCTTGAGCCGGAACCTCGGCCTCTTCCGCAGCGGCTTCCTGGGCGACAGCCTCTTCAGCCGGAGCTTCGTCGGCCTTCGGCTCTTCAGCCTTCGGCTCTTCAGCCTTCGGCTCTTCAGGCTTCGGCTCAGCCTTCTTGGGGGCCAGCTTCGCCTTCGGCAGCTCGGTGTGGAGCTCCTTGAGCGCTGCCTCGAACGCGACAGCCTTGTCGGCCTTCGGCTCGGGCTGCTTGAGGGAGTTCTTTCCACCGATGTCGCCGGTGAGCTTGAGGATGGCCGCGACGGCTTCGGTCGGCTGTGCGCCGACGCCCAGCCAGTACTGCGCCCGCTCGGAGACCACGTTGATGGTCGACGGCTCGGTCTTGGGGTTGTACGTGCCGATCTCCTCGATCACACGACCATCGCGCTTGGTGCGCGAGTCGGCGACGACGATGCGGTAGAACGGCGTACGGATCTTGCCCATGCGCTTGAGGCGAATCTTGACTGCCACGAGTGTGGTGTCTCCTTGGTATTTGCCCGCCATGCAGCGGGGTAAGGGTGGTGCGCCATCCCGGGTGGGGACACGGGCGGCGAAGCCGGTGAGCCGGTCGTCGGTGGTGAGAGGGCCAACGACGTCCAGACGCAAGGCGCCATTCTGCCAGAACTGGCGCGCGCGCTCCAATCGAGCCCCATCCGGACGCATCTTGATACAAAGACGCGCCCGGACGCGGCATCTATCGACGTTTAGGTGCCCATGGCCGCCTAAACGTCGATACATCGGCACGAGCCAGGCATCGGGACGCAACTATGTATAAAGATGCGTTTGGGCGATGTCAGAACTGGCCGTGGCGGCCAGCGCCGGAGGCGAACTGCTCGGCGCCGGAGACACCTTCGGCGAGGAGTGCTTCCAGTCCGCCGGCGCCCTCGGCGCGGAGGGCGTCCTTCATCGGCAGGTCCCATTGACCGAACGCCGAAGCGCGGTCGGCGAGCATGCACTGCTGCGGGAAGGCGGCGATGTCCTCGGCCAGCTGATGGGCAACGGTCAGCGCCTCTCCGACTGGCACCACGCGGTTGGCCAGGCCGAGCTGCAGCGCCTCGTCGGCGTGGACCGGCCGCCCGGTCAGGATCAGATCCAGGGCGCGGCCCTGTCCGATGATCCGCGGCAGCCGCACCGTCCCACCGTCGATGAGCGGCACTCCCCAGCGGCGACAGAAGACACCAAACACGGCATCTTCCTCGGCGACCCGCAGGTCAGCCAGGAGCGCCAACTCCAGTCCGCCGGCCACCGCGAAGCCCGACACGGCGGCTATCAGCGGCTTCGACAGCGCCATCCGACTGGGGCCCATCGGACCGGGCCCGTCAGGGTCGACCTGGGGCCGCCGCGCTTCGTCGCCGACCGACGTCAGGTCGGCGCCGGCGCAGAACGTTCCTCCGGCTCCGTGCAGGATTGCGACACGCAACGTTTCGTCGGCCTCGAACCGCTCGAACGCGTCCAGCAGCTCGGCCGCCATCGGGCCGTCCACGGCATTGCGCCGATGCGGTGCGTCCAGCGTGATCGTGCAGACGGCGTCGTCGACGTCGAAGCGAACCTGAGTCATGCCCCGACGTTAGCGCCCAGCCTCAGACGAGTTCTTCTTCCACGGCTGCGGCGGCGAACTGCGAGCGGTACAGCGCGGCATACGCCCCGTCGGCGGCCAGCAGCTCGTCGTGTGTGCCCTGCTCGACGATGGCGCCGTCCTCCATGACAAGAATCAGGTCGGCGTCACGGACCGTCGACAGCCGGTGCGCGATGACGAACGACGTCCGGTCGGCGCGCAGCGCCCGCATGGCGTGCTGCAGCAGCAGCTCGGTGCGGGTGTCGACGGACGATGTCGCCTCGTCCAGGATCAGCAGCGCCGGATCGGCCAGGAAGGCGCGCGCGATGGTGATGAGCTGGCGCTCACCGGCCGACAGGCTGGCGCCCTCCTCGTCCACCACGGTGTCGTAGCCATCGGGCAGCGAATGAACGAACCGATCGACGAACGTGGCGCGGGCTGCCTCGAGGATGTCCTCCTCCGATGCGCCGGGGCGTCCGTACGCGATGTTGTCGCGGATGGTTCCGGCGAACAGCCAGGTGTCCTGCAGGACCATGCCGATGCGGCCCCGAAGCTCGCCGCGGGGCATCATCGCGACGTCGGTGCCGTCGAGCCGGATGCGTCCGCCGTCGAGCTCGTAGAACCGCATGATCAGGTTGACCAATGTCGTCTTGCCCGCGCCGGTGGGCCCGACGATGGCGACGGTGTTGCCGGGTGCGGCCACCAGCGAAAGGTCGCGAATCAGCGGACGATCAGGCAGGTACGAGAAGTCGACGTGCTCGAACCGCACCTCGCCCGGCCCACGCCCGTTGACACTGCCGCCCATGGGGTCCGCCGACTCCTCCGGCGCGTCGAGCAGCTCGAAGACCCGCTCGGCCGAAGCGACGCCCGACTGCAGCAGGTTCGTCATCGACGCGACCTGCGTCAGCGGCTGGGTGAACTGGCGGGAGTACTGAATGAACGCCTGGACGTCGCCCAGCGACATCGAGCCGCTCGCCACCCTCAGTCCGCCGATGACCGCGATCACGACGTAGTTGAGGTTCCCGAGGAACATCATGACCGGCATGATCACGCCGCTCACGAACTGCGCCCCGAAGGACGCCTTGAACAGGGCCTCGTTCTGCTCGGCGAAGACGCGCTCGGACTCGTGCTGCCGCCCGAACACCTTGACCAGCGCGTGGCCGGAGAACGACTCCTCGATGTGGGCGTTCAGCTTGCCTGTCGTCCGCCACTGCTGGACGAACAGCCCCTGCGAGCGGCGCATCACCGCGCGTGTCACGAACATCGAGATCGGCACGGACGCCAGAGCGACGAGCGCTAGCAGCGGTGAGATCCAGAGCATCATCGCCAGCACTCCGAAGACGGTGAAGATGCTGGTGAGCAGCTGGCTCATGGTCTGCTGCAGCGTCGTGCTGATGTTGTCGATGTCGTTGGTGACCCGGCTGAGCAGCTCACCGCGCGGCTGGGAGTCGAAGTAGCTGAGCGGCAGCCGATTGACCTTGTCCTCGACGTCGGAGCGCATGCGCAGGACCGTGCCCTGCACGACGTCGTTCAGGACGTAGCCGGCCAGCCACGCCACCAGCGACGCGCCGACGTAGATGGCGGCCGCGAGCATCAGCACGTGGCCGACCGCGGTGAAGTCCACGCCTCGGCCGGGAACGACGTTCATCGAGGCGACCATGTCGGCGACCCGGTCGTCGCCGCGCTTGCGCAGGCCGGCAATGGCCTCGGGCTTCGAGATGCCGGCCGGCAGCCGCCCGCCGATGAGTCCGGTGAAGACGAGGTCGGTGGCGGCGCCCAGGATCTTCGGCCCGACCGACGTGCCGGCGACGCTGAGGAGCGTCAGCGCGATCACGGCGTAGGACTTGTTCCGCTCCGGCCGCATGCGGGCCAGCAGGCGCCGCGTCGACGGCCAGAACGTGCTGGCCTTCTGGCCCACCATTCCTCCGCCGAACGGTCCACGACCCGGCAGCGGGCCGCCGCCGGTCTCGACGCGCTCGGTCTCCTTGAGCTTGGTCGGTGTCTGGCCGCTCATCAGGCTGCATCCTCTTCGGTGAGCTGGGACTGGACGATCTCGACGTAGGTGCCGCAGGCCTCGAGCAGCTCGTCGTGCCGGCCACGGCCGACAACCTCGCCGTCCTCGAGCACGATGATCTGGTCTGCATCGCGGATGGTGGAGATGCGCTGCGCCACGATGACGACCGTCGAGTTGCGCGTCACCGGCCGGAGCGCTGCCCGCAGGCGGGCGTCAGTGCTCAGATCGAGCGCCGAGAACGAATCGTCGAACAGGTAGATCGCCGGACGACGGATCACCGCGCGGGCGATGGCGAGACGCTGGCGCTGGCCACCGCTGAAGTTGCCACCAGACTGCGCGACGCGGGATGCGAGCCCGTCAGGCAATGCTTCGACAAAGTCCCGCGCCTGGGCGATCTCGAGCGCGTCCCACATCTCCTCGTCGGTCGCGTCGGCCTTGCCATAGCGAAGGTTGTCGGCGATGGTGCCGGTGAAGAGGAACGCACGTTGCGGAATGAGTCCCAGCTGCGACCACAGGACGTCGGGCTCGAGGTCGCGCACGTCCGCGCCACCGACCTGGACGGAACCGGAGGTTGCATCGAACAGTCGGGGAACCAGGTTGACGAGCGTTGATTTGCCCGCACCGGTCGAGCCGATGATCGCGACCGTCTGTCCGGGAACTGCATCGAACGAGACAGAGCGCAGCACCGGCGCATCGGCGCCCGGGTAGGCGAAGCTGACGCCGTCGAACCGGAGGGTCCCGGGCTCAGCGATCACGGTGACGGGACGGGCCGGCGGCCGCACGGTCGACTCGGTCTCGAGGACCTCGACGATGCGGTCGGCACAGACGGCCGCGCGCGGGATCATCATGAGCATGAAGGTGCCCATCATCACCGACATGACGATCTGCATCAGGTACGAGATGTAGGCCGTCAGCGCGCCGACCTCCATCTGGCCGGCCTCGACCCGATGACCGCCGAACCACAGCACGCCGACCGTTGCGAGGTTGGCCACGACCATGACGGTCGGGAACATCCCGGCCTGCCACCGGCCGGCCCGCACGGCGACGTCGGTGAGTTCGTTGTTCGCGACGCGGAAGCGCTGAGCCTCGTGCCGTTCACGCACGAAGGCGCGCACGACGCGGACGCCGGTGATCTGTTCGCGCAGGAGGCGGTTCACCTCGTCGATGCGCTCCTGCATGCTGCGGAAGCTGGGCACCATCCGGCTGACGATGAGGCCGATCGATGCGCCGAGGACCGGCACCACGAGCAGGACGAGCCACGACAGCCCGACGTCCTCCTTCATGGCCATCAGCACGCCGCCGGCCATCATGATCGGCGCCGCGACCATCAGCGTCCCGCCGGTCAGCACGAGCATCTGGACCTGCTGGACGTCGTTCGTCTCGCGGGTGATCAAGGACGGCGCGCCGAACTGCTGCACCTCGCGGGCCGAGAACGACCCGACCCGGTGGAAGATCGCCGCCCGGATATCGCGGCCGAAGCGCATGGCATTGCCGGCGGAGAACCAGACGGCCGCGACGGAGCACCCGATCTGCAGCAGCGACACCAGCAGCATGAGGCCGCCGTAGCGAAGGATGTAGCCGGTGTCGCCGTTGATGACGCCGTTGTCGATGATGTCGGCATTCAGGCTGGGCAGGTACAGCATCGCCACGGTGCTGAGGAACTGCAGGCCGACAACGATCAGCAGTGGCACCCGGTAGGGCCGCAGGAATTCACGGACGAGGCGGACGAGCATCAGGCATTCCCTTTCAGCACGCCGTCCAGCAGCGTGTCGACGATCTGCTTCGGAGTCAGCCGACGGCCTTCCGAGAGGTGCGGGTGCGTTCCAGAGAAGGTGAACAGGCGCAGCATGTGCACCAGGTCAGCGGGCGTGCACGAGATGAGATCGGCATCGGGTTCGACCAGAGCGATCATGATCTCCTCAGCACGTCGGCGGCCGGCCTCGGTGTGCTTCTGGGCCCGGGGCGGTCCGGAGATACCCAACGCCGCCATCAGCGCGAAGATTCCGGTGAAGCGCGTCTGCAAGCGCGTCACCATCTCGACGAGACGCGGACGGAACAGCAGCGAGCCGTCGACGGCAGACAGGTCGTCCAGGAACGGCTGCATGTCCATGCCGGCTTCAACGGCCGACAGGATCAGCTCGTCCTTCGAGTCGAACGCCCGGAAGATCGTGCCCTCCGCGACACCGGCCGCCTCCGCGATCTGCTTCGTCGTGACGCTGCGGCCGTGTTCGAGCAGCAACGGGACGGTTGCCTGGATGAGGGCGGAGCGACGATCGTCGATTGCCATCGGGGTTGCACGGGCCATGCCGTACATCATAAGTGAGTGAGCGCTCACTCACAAACCGCTACGCCTCCGTGTCGGGGACCTGGTGCTCAGGCAGGCTCGCTGCCTCGATGCCGTCGACGAGGCAGGCCGTGCAGAAGTTCAGGCCGAACGGCGTCAGGTGGATGGAGCGCCGCACGGGACGGGCGAAGCGAACCGAGTGCATCGCGGCGAGTACATCCGGCTGCGCCTCGACGACCTGGTACTCCAACGGGTCATCCAGCTGCTCACGGGAGAACCAGATCAGCCCCAGCCGGAAGAGGTTGTTGAGATACGCCGGCACCTCGTCGACGTAGCGCAGGCCGGCGCGCGCGCCGATCATCGTCAGGCCGGAGGCGACCAACGACGAGCTGAGCATGCCGGTCGGACCCCCCGTCCGCACGTCCACCGACGGCTGCGGGCCGCCGCGCAGCAGCAGCAGCAGGATCCGGGCCTCGTCGGGAGCCAACTGGTCGAGGATCCGGTCGTAGGCCGGGTGCGCGGTGTCCTCGCTCCAGACGTCGCGCGACTTACGCAGCAGCTCCTCGCCACGCTCACGCAGGCTGAGTTCCAGCTGCGCTGGCCCTTCATCACGGCCGTTCGTGGCATTAGCGAACGAGACGGTCGCCTCGAACACGGCCTGTGGCAGCGGGACGCCGTTGGCCACGGCCGTGGCGATGCCGGTCACGGCTTTCGTCGCCTCGGCGACGTCCTCGGCCAGGTCGCGCACGAACTCCCCGGCGGCAGCCGGGTCCGTCATGGCGCGGGCGAGGTTTCGTGCCGAGCGCGCTCCCCTGCCCAGCGCCCATCGAGCCGATCGGTAGGACGCTCGTCCGGCGATGCGGGCGACGCCCGGCACTGCGCCGACGGCGCCTTCCCAGAGGGCTGGGCTGTGGTCGATGTCGCTCATGTCAGCCTCCCATTCCGAGGAACGCGAGCAGGTCTGCGCGATTGAAGATGGCCAGGTGGATGACGCCGCCGGCGAAGCCCATGATCGCGCCGTGCGCGTAGAGCATCCACTCGTCCTCCTTGATCGCCGCGCGCAGCATCTCGACGAAGTCGCGCGGCGGGAGCTCCTTCGTCCGCTTCGCGAACAAGACGCGGATCTTGTCGGACTGCTTCCGGCTGAACTCCGGGTCCTGGAACGGCGTGATCGTGCGATCGACGGCCTCGTCGGCCAGCGTCTCGCGGATGCGGTCGAACCTGCTGGCTCCCATCGCGATGCGGACGGCGCCGCGCACCGGACCGGCGGCTTCGTCGATGGCCGGCAGCATGGCGGTTGCGATCATCTGCCGGGTCCGGTCTCCGCGTGGACCGTTCATGAGGAAGTCGCCCATCCGTTCGAGCGTGATGACGTCGTCGGCGATGATCTTCGCGTAGACCTCCGCGGCCTCGTCCTGGCGGCGCAGGAACAGCCCGTGCACCGTGATGCCGAGGATCTTCTTCGGCTCGACCGGCTCGAAGATCAGCCACATGCCCAAGGCATTGGTGACCCAGCCGACCACGATGCCGAACAGGGGAAGCAGCCACCAGATCCCGAACCAGTGGTCGATCACGGCGACCGGGATGCCGAGCAGGAACCCGAAGATGAAGCCGAACGCCACCATCAGGTTCAGCTCGCGCTGACCGATGTCACGGAAGACGCGAACCACGAGCTCGGGGTTCTTCCGGAAGTGCTCGATGACCAGCACCTTCGGGTCGAGCAGCTGATCGATGTGGATGCCGATCTCGGTGGTGATGCCGCGCACCACGGTCGGCATCTGCGCCTGCACGCGGGCAATGACGGCGTCCTTGGCCGGTCGCGGCAGGTCGCGCCAGAGCCGCGGATGCTCACGGATCATCACGTCGGCGATCATCTGCGGCATGTCGGGCTGGAACAGCGTGACGATGTGCTCGGCGATCTGGTCCGGTTCCAGCTGCTGGTAGAACTCGGCCGGCGTGCCGAGCTTGGCGATCGCCTTGTCCGAGGCGATGCTGCCCATCTTCGCCGCTCGCGCGGGCACAATGCCCTGCCAGCCGACGCTGCCGGTCATGATGCCGGGGATCTCCTGCAGCTTGCGCGGGATCACCCGCGCGAGCGCCTTGAGCCCGGGGACCTCGAAGCCGTAGAACCGCACCGGCGAGAAGAGCATCCACAGTCCGGACCAGTTGATCAGCCATCCGATCACGCCGGTGAACAGTGGGATCGTCAGGATGTGAATCCAGCCGCGCAGGTCCACGTGCTGGAAGAACCAGTCAATCTCCACGCGCGCACCCTATCGAGTGGCCCCGCTTAGAGCAGGTCTTTGAGCTCCTTGGGCAGCTCGAAGTTCGAACCGTTCGTGCTTGGGAAGCCGAACGCCTCGGCGCCCGCGTTGGGCTTCGGTGCCGGCTGGTTGGCAGCCGCGGCAGCGCGCTTGGCCGGATTGCCGGAGACGTGCTTGCCCTTCTTGCGGGACGTCTGCGGAGCTTGGCGCGCGCCGGCGCGCTTGCCCACTCCGGGCATTCCACCCATGCCCGGCATGCCCGGCATGCCTCCACCGCGTGCCATCTGCTGCATCATCGTCCGCGCCTGCTCGAAGCGCTCGATCAGGCCCTTGACCTCCGACACCTGCGTGCCGGAGCCGCGTGCGATGCGGGCGCGGCGGGATCCGTCGATGATCTTCGGCTCGGAGCGCTCGCCCGGCGTCATCGACAGGATCATCGCCTTGATGCGATCGACCTCACGCTCGTCGAAGTTGGCCAGCTGCTCCTTGAACTGACCCATGCCCGGGAGCATGCCCATGAGCTTGGTCATCGAGCCCATCTTGGCGATGGCTTCCATCTGGGTCAGGAAGTCCTGCAGCGTGAACGAGCCCTCGACCAGCTTCTCAGCGTCCTTGGCCGCCTGCTCGACATCGAAGGCCTTCTCGGCCTGCTCGATGAGCGTCATCACGTCGCCCATGTCGAGGATGCGCGACGCCATCCGGTCAGGGTGGAAGACGCCGAAGTCGTCCAGCTTCTCGCCGGTGGACGCGAACATGATCGGCCGGCCGGTGACGGATCGGACCGAGAGCGCGGCACCCCCGCGCGCGTCGCCGTCGAGCTTCGTCAGGACGACGCCGCTGAACCCGACACCGTCGCGGAACGCCTCTGCCGTCGTCACCGCGTCCTGGCCGATCATCGCGTCGACCACGAACAGCGTCTCGTCCGGCTGCAC
>JBJMIJ010000005.1:0-42209 GCA_045806885.1 Aeromicrobium sp. | reverse complement strand
GTGCGGGCGATCACCTCAGCCTTGTCGAACGTGATCTCGCCAGCCTCCAACGCCTTCTCGGTCAACGTCGCGACCTTCAAGTTCTGCGCCGCCCGCACCTGCCGACTACAGGTGGCCTGGTCACCGCCGAAATCACCGGAGATCAGCGACCCCGTCGACGTCGCGCCAGAATGTTTGGCCAACTCAGCGGCTTCGAGGTTGCGCAGGTGCGGCAGTTTGCGGGCCGCCAGCCGGGCCTCGACCCGGCTGATCCGCTCAATCGCTCGTCGCGACGTCGCCGGCGAAAGGCACGGATGTTGCGGAACATCCAGCGCAGCCTCCACCGCATCCAGCCACGCCAACTCCGGCGCGGGGAGCGGGGCGACTGTCATGATCCGACCTAACTATCGAGGACTAGTTCAATAGTAGGTGCGGCCACCGACAAAACATTTCGGTCATTGCGTCAGGCCTCGCGACGCCAACCTGGCTTGAACGTCACCCTGATGTGGTGGATCCGGCCGTCGTCGGCCGGGATGACGAAGTCGTCGCGGGTGCTGGCCACCAGCCGCCGGCGTCCGAGTCGCACTTTGGTGACGACGGTGAAGTCCGCCCGCACGTGGTCGCCGTCGACGGTGAAGCTGCGATCGGTCGTCGCCTTGATGATGCGGTACTGGGGTCCGCGGTTCAGGCTCCGTCGCAGGTGGTTGCCGGAGAACCCCGTCTTGAGTCCGTTCTCGATCCGGACGCAGTCGGGCGTGAAGGGGACGCCGTTGCCGTCATGGCTCACGATCGCATCGAGGTACGTACCGGCCACGGCAATGCGCTCTTCGTCAGTCAACACGACCCCGAGCATAGGAGTCGGCTTCCGAAAAACTGAAACATGATCTAGTTTCAGGCCATGCGGCTGCTGCGTTGGTCCCTCCTGGGCCTGGTCTTGGCGCTCTTCCCATTGGCCGGGCCGGCGCAGGCCCAGCCAGACCGGACGATGGGCCCGGGCTTCCTCTGGGGCGTGGCCTCGTCCGGTTTCCAGGCTGAGGGCTACTCGCCGGACAGCAACTGGTCACGCTACGCCGAGTCCGGTCAGGCGGCGGACAAGATCGGCAACTCGATCGACTTCCTGCACCACTACAAGGACGACATCAAGCTCGCCCGGAAGATGGGCGTTCAGGTCTATCGGGTCGGTGTCGAGTGGGCGCGGATCGAGCCGCAGCCGGGTGTGCAAAGCGCCGAGGGCATCGCCTTCTACGACGACCTCATCGCCAGCATCGTCCAGGCCGGGATGAGGCCGATGATCACCGTCGACCACTGGGTGTACCCGGGGTGGGAGGCTGACCAAGGCGGCTGGAAGCGCGCCGGCATGGTGGACGACTGGCTGCGCAATGCCCGCTTCGTCGTGGACCGGTACGCCAGGTACAACCCGATCTGGATCACCATCAACGAGCCGTCCGCGTACTTCCTTCGACAGCTCAAGATCGGTGAGCTGACGCCGCTGGACCTGCCGACGTTCGCGTCACGCCTCGCTGCGGCGCATCGGCCGATCTACGACTACATCCACCGGGTTCAGCCCGGTGCTCAGGTCTCGTCGAACGTCGCGTTCATCCCGGGCGCCGAGCCCGTGCTCGACGCGCTGTTCCTGAAGGGGATCGACAAGAAGCTCGACTTCGTCGGCATCGACTACTACTACTCGGCAGCGCCGACGCAGCCGAACACGGTGTATGCCGCCGTCGACCAGTTCTGGAAGGCGAACCCGGCCGCGGACGGCATCTACTACGCGCTGCAGTACTACGCACAGCGGTACCCGAAGCTGCCGCTGTACATCGTCGAGAGCGGCCTGCCGACCGAGGACCACAAGCCGCGGGCCGACGGCTACCTGCGCGAAGACCACTTGCGCGACATCGTCTACTGGCTCGAGAAGGCGAAGGCCGACGGCTACAAGGTGGTCGGCTACAACTACTGGAGCCTGACCGACAACTACGAGTGGGGCAGCTACACGCCGCGGTTCGGGCTCTACGCCGTCGACGTGAAGGCCGACCCGACGTTGACGCGCCAGCCGACGGCGGCGGTCGACGCGTATCGCCAGATCATCGCCGACAACGGCGTTCCGGACGCGTACCAGCCGAGTCGGCCGCCGACGTTCTGCTCGTTCGTGAACGGCGTCTCCAGTTGTGTTCAGACGCTGCAGAACATCGGCGGCCTCTCGCTGCCACCCCTCGGCTGACCTACGCCAGCACGCTCTCCAGGCGGGCGTAGCTGACTTCCATGCCGTCGGTCATGCCCGTGGCCAGGACCGCGTCGCGGACCTCGGCGCTCGGGTAGGTGATGACGACGCTCAGCAACGTGCCCGATTCCTGTGGAGTGAGCGTCAGCTCGTTCGTCGTCTCCGCCGACGGATGGAAGCCGTCCGGACCGACGAAGCGCTCGGTCGTGACACTCCGGTGCGGGGCGTCGATCGCCAGGACCTCGCCCTCGAACCCGAATCGGTCACTCCCGTCGTCGCGGGTCCACTCGTAGCGGTACTTGCCGCCCACCTCGGTGGACGTCTCGCACACCGGCATCGTCCAGCCGTCCGGCCCGAGCATCCACTGGCGGATCAGCTCCGGCTCGTGGTGCGCGCGCCACACCTCCTCGACGCTGCCGCGGATGACCCGGCTGATGCGCACCTGTGTGTCGCTCAACATGTCGGTCTTGGTGCCGACGCCGTGTGCGAAGGACGTCAGGTCGGCGAGGACGTCGTCGATCTGGCCCATGGCCTCGGTCATGCCCTCCTCCATGCCCATCTCGAGCATCTGCTGCAGCTGCTCGGCCGACGCGAAACAGGTCGTCGTCGTGACGCGCGAGCCGGTCGGGGTGGACTCGAAGTGGAACACCATCCGCATGTCGTCGCTGCTGGGCTTGCCGTGCTCGTCGGTGAAGAAGTCCTTGACCTCGAAGGACGCGAGCTCTTCCTCCGGTGCCTTCACGTCGATCCATTCCCAGCCGGCGCTGTGTGTCGAGCCGTCGGGGCCGGTCATGAAGTAGTCCGAGAAGCCGCCGGGGAAGACGTCGTGACGGGTGAAGGTGGCCGGGTAGGTGGGCGGTCCCCAGAACTTCTCGATCTGGCGCGGGTCGGTGTACGCGTCCCAGACTCGCTGCACGGAGGCGGCGAAGTCGGCGACGACGGTCATCGTCAGGTTCTCGGGATCCTTGGTGACGGTGGTGACGGGCATGTTCTTACCTTTCTTCTACGTGTTGTCTTCTGCCAAGAGCGCATCGAGTCGTTCGACCCGAGCGCGCCAAATCTGTTCGTACGAATCCAGCAGGGCCTGGGCCCGCTGGATCTGGGTGGGGTTGCCGCGGACGATCCGTTCGCGGCCCCGGGCTTCCTTGGTCACGAGCTCGGCTCCTTCCAGGACGGCGACGTGCTTCTGCACCGCCGCCCACGACATCTCGTAAGCGGCAGCGAGCTCGGACACCGATGCCTCACCGGCGAGGGTGCGTCGCACGATGTCGCGACGTGTTGCATCGGCCAGGGCCCGGAACAGCCGGTCGACCTCAGCATCGGAGAGAGCAGTATCTACAACCATTTGGTTGTACGTTAATCCAGGCGCGGAATGTCGTCAAGGTCCGGTAGAAAGGTTTCGTGCCTGCTGAAGTTCGTGTCGGATCCGACGGCGTCGCGCGGTGCTGGTGGCCGGGCGACGACCCGCTGTACGTCGCCTATCACGACCTGGACTGGGGCCGGCCGGTTCGCGACGAGCGCGAGCTGTTCGAGAAGCTCATCCTTGACGGCGCCCAGGCCGGTCTCGCGTGGATCACCATCTTGCGCAAGCGCGAAGGCTACCGCCGTGCCTTCGAGGGCTTCCATCCCGAGGTCGTCGCGGCCTACGGCCCGCCCGACGTTGGGCGCCTGCTCGCCGATCCGGGCATCGTGCGCAACCGGCAGAAGGTCGCGGCTGCCATCTCCAACGCCCAGGCGCTGCTCGCGATGCATGAGGCCGGCGAGACGCTGGTCGATCTCGTCTGGTCGCACGTGCCCGCCGAACATCCCCGGTTGAAGGCCGGTGCCGACATCCCGGTCACCTCGCCAGAGGCGGAGGCCCTCTCCAAGGCACTGCGCGACCGCGGCTTCAAGTTCGTCGGCCCGACGATCATCTACGCCTTCATGCAGGCGGTCGGCGTCGTCGACGACCACATCGAGGGCTGCTTCCGTACGACGGGTTGAGGCATTTGCCCCTGTGGGGCATCCGGGCGTGAACCCCACGATGGGGACATGACTCACCAGCTCACCCCGCGCGAAGCGTCGTCGCTCTCGGTCGACCTGCCGGCCGGAACGGACGAGCGCGTCTCCGGCTACGGCGTCATCGGCCTGCCGTTCTCGAGCGGCCACTACCTGGCACTGCGTGACTTCGTCGCATCATCCTTCGGACCGGCCTACCGCGCGGTGTGGCACCGCGACCCGGCCGGCGCGTGGTCGATCTACTCCACCAACGAGGCGTCCGAGAGCTGCCCGCGTTACCTGAGCGCCGCCCTTTGGCGACCGACCATCGTGACGCCGATCGACGTCACCTGGCTCGACGACTTCCAGCTGCGCGTCTACATCGACGACGCACTCGACTGGACGATCGAGGCTCGTCCGACCATGGCCACGCGTCTCATGACGGCCATGGGCCGGCGCATGCCGCCGGCCGCGTGGACGAATCAAGTCGTGCTCGACGTCATGGGCCGCATGGCCGGGCCCATGCTGGGCGCCGGGAAGATGCGTCTGGCCGGTGGGCTGCCGAACGGCCAGACGTTCAGCGCCGCGCCACAGCGCATCTGGGGCGTGACCGCCAGCTCCGCAATCGTCGAAGGCCGGGACGCGGGCCCAATCGGTCCGCTGCCAAAGCAGGACCACCTGGCCGATTTCTGGCTGCCGCAGCGCGGCATCTTCTTCGCCGACGGATTCGGGCACTTCGAATCATTCGATCCAGACCGTCATCTGCGTCCGCTGGGTGCACAACCGATTGAGCCGAGTGGAGCGAGTTGACACTCGCTCCCGAGGCGATTGAGGTTGTTGGAAAGCGACCTCGCTTGGAGCACGATAGGGGGCGTGCCACGCCGATCGGAGCTGCTTGCCGCGCTCTCCGTCGCGATCGATCTCGGGCTGGGCCAGCCCAGCGAGCACGTCCTGCGCTCGACGCTCATCGCGGTCCGGTTGGCCGACCGGATGGGCCTGCGGCGCCCGCAGCGTGACAGCACCTATCTGACGACGCAGATCCTGTGGCTCGGCTGCCACGTCGACTCCCGTGAGTTCGCGCAGATGTTCGGCGACGACATCGCCATCCGGGCCGACTCCTACCTGGTCGACTGGGTCGGCCTGCCGTACATGAAGTTCATGCTGAGCAACGTCGCCAAGGGCGAGCCGTTGCCACAGCGGCTCGCGTTGATGGCCAAGATGATGCGCGGCGGCTCCAAGCAGCGCGTGCTCACGCAGCATGGGCACTGTGTGGCGGCCGGCCTGCTGGCGGCTGAGCTCGGCCTGCCGCGCGAGGTGCAGGGCGCGTTGGGCAACACCTTCGAGCGGTGGGACGGCACGGGCGGCCCAGTGGGGGTCGCGGGCGAGGCCATCCCGATCGAGGCTCGCATCGCGTTGTTCGCCGACCTGGTCGAGGTGCATCACCGGCTCGGTGGGGTCGACGCGGCGGAGCGGCTGGCGTCCGGACGTCGGGGTACGCATTTCGACCCGGCGGTCGTCGACGCGTTCCTCGCCGACCCGGCCGCGATCGTCGCGCAACCGGACGACGTCTGGACGGCTGCGCTCGCCGAGGCGCCGGCCGAGTCCGCGGAGATGAGCGAGCCCGAGCTCGATCGCATGATCGTCGCGTTGGGTGACTTCGGCGACCTCAAGTGCCCGTTCACGCTCGGTCACTCGCGCGCCGTGGCGGCGTTGGCGGCCGCGGCCGCCGTCGAGGTGGGACTGTCGGCGGCCGAGGTGGCCGACGTTCGCCGGGCCGGCCACCTGCACGACATCGGGCGCATCGGCGTCTCGTCGGACATCTGGGAGCGGGCAGGCGCGCTCAGTCCCGACCAGTGGGAGCGGGTGCGTCTTCATCCGTACCTGACCGGGCGCATCCTCGAGCGCGTTGGCGGCCTGGATCGGGTGGCGCGCATTGCGGCGAACCACCACGAGTGCGTCGATGGTTCCGGGTATCCCCGTGGACTGGCTGCCGGGCAGCTGTCGTTGGCCGATCGCATCCTTGCCGCGGCCGTGGCGTACGAGTCGGCGCTCGAGCCGCGGCCCTATCGCGCAGCACGTACCCCTGACGAGGCGGCGGAGCGTCTGCGCCGTCGTGCGGATGCTGGCCAGCTGGATGCCACTGCCGTACACGCCGTCCTCGGGGCCGCCGGCCACGCGCCCGTGCGGTCCAAGCGGCGCGACGACGGGCTCACGCCCCGTGAGGTCGAGATCCTGCTGCTCGTAGCTCGTGGTGCCAGCAACAGGGACATTGCCGAGCAGCTGTTCCTGTCGGAGAAGACGGTGCGCAATCATGTCGAACGCACCTACACCAAGCTCGGCGTCAACAATCGCGTCGGTGCGAGCCTGTACGCGCTGGAGTCCGGACTCGTTGCGCCGGCCTGAAATGAGGCAGATTCCCCAGGCGGCTGTCGGTTGGCGGGGGCAGGATGGGCTCATGACCGACACGACGACCGAAGCGGACCGCGAGCTCAAGGCCAGGCACCGCGTCATGTGGGGCCTCGGCGACTACGCCACCGTGGCCAACACCCTCATCGCGTCCCTCGGGCCGGTGTTGGTCGAGGCTGCTGGAATCACCCCCGGCCAGCGCGTTCTCGACGTGGCGGCCGGCGCCGGCAACGTCGCCATCCCGGCGGCGCAGCGGGGCGCCGACGTCGTCGCCAGTGATCTGAGCCCTGAGCTTCTCGCCCGCGGCAAAGCGGCCGCGGAGTCCGCTGGCCTCTCCCTGGCCTGGGAGGAGGCCGACGCCGAGAACCTGCCGTACGACGATGTGTCGTTCGACGCCGTGCTGTCCTGCGTCGGCGTGATGTTCGCTCCACACCATCAGGCCGCAGCCGACGAGCTGGTGCGCGTGCTGAAGCCGGGGGGCACGCTCGGCTTGATCAGCTGGACGCCGCAGGGCTTCACCGGGCAGATGTTCGCGACGATGACGCCGTACATGCCGCCGCCGCCACCGGGCGCCTCACCGCCGCCGTTGTGGGGCGATGAGGATCACCTGCGGGAGCTCCTGGGCGACCGGGTGCGGAACCTGCGCATGGAGCGCCGGGTGGTGGTGGTCCCTGCCTTCGCATCGGGCGTCGAGTTCCGTGACTACTTCAAGTCCAACTTCGGGCCGACGATCGTCGCCTACGCGAATGTCGCCGACGATCCCGGGCGGGTCGCCCAGCTCGATGCCGCCCTCGCGGCGCTGGCCGACAGCAGGCTCGAGGATGGCGCGATGAGGTGGGAATACCTGCTCGCCGTCGCCGAGCGGGTGTGATCGTTACGGCACGTCGTCCTGGCTCCAGGTGACGCCCTCGCGGATCACCCGGGCTGGCGTGCCGGCCACGGCGGTGTGGGAGGCGATCTTCTGGCCCCGCACCATGCTGCGTGCGCCCACGACGCTGCCGGCGCCGATGTCGACGTGGCCGGTGATGATGGCCTCGCGGCCGAGCCACACGTGGCTGCCGAGGGTGATGGTCGCGCCGTAGGGATTGATGCGCGCGCCGGTCTGGAGGTCTTCCAGGCGATGCATGTCGTCGGTGGCGATGTAGACGTCGGCTGCCCAGAGCTGGTCGTGGTCGGCGATGATCGCGCCGCCGTTGCGGGCATCGAGCATCGGGCGATGCGTGCCGATCGCCTTGCCGTTGAGGATGACGCGGGAGGCGGCGCCGCAGTAGATCTCACCGGCCATGAGGTCGCTGTCGGGGCCGATGAAGACGGTTGCTGCGCTCTCAATCGAGAGGGCGATCAGGTTCGGAACGGCGCTGGCGAGGACGATGAGGGCGTCGTCGCACTCATACGTGGTCAGGCGGTCGAGGACGTGCGCCGGTGGCGTGATGCCGGGCAGCGCATAGAGTGCGTTTCCGTTCGCCGTCCACCAGTCGGGGAGTGGCGTCGTCACCTCGCGCAGTTCGCAGGCGTCGATGGCTTGGGAGTCGGTGCCGGCGTCGATCAGGCGGGCGCGATGTGCGTCGGTGAGCGGCGCGCCTGATGCTCGGGGCATGGCGGAAGTCTGCCCCATCTGAGCGGTTTTCACCGGGGATTCGATCTTGACATGTTCGAACAGATGTTCGAACATAAATAGGTGTCCGTAGCGCCCTCCATTCCCATCGACCCACTCGCTGAACTACGCGTCCAGGTCGGTCGGATGGAGGGCCGGCCGGCGGCGCAGCCAGTGCGCACGCATCCTGCCTTGAACGGCTTGCTGCAGTTGCAGACGGGAGCCACCTACGGCGTCTCGTCGGCCAGTTTGGCGGCACTGCTCATGGCGGGGCCATCGGTCGACGGCGCTTGGTGTGCGATCGTCGGCACCGGCGAGCTCGGGGTCGAGGCGGCGGCCATGCTCGGGGTCAACCTCGACCGCGTCGTCGTCGTGCCCAAGCCCGGCGATGCCTGGCTCGAGGTGGTCGCGGCGCTGGTCGACGTGGTGGGGCTCGTCGTCGTCAGGCCGCCGAAGAACGCGCCGAGTCCCAAGGACGTCTCGCGGCTGTCTGCCCGGTTGCGTACGCGTGGCTCCATTCTCGTGGTCTGGAGTGAGGCATGGCCTCGCTGTGATGCCCGACTGGGACTCACCGACGTCGAGTGGCACGGTGCCGGCGGTGCTGGATCTCAGGGGGGCAACGGCCACCTGAAGGCGCGGCAGGCGACCGTCGAGGTCTTCCGGGGAACGGCGCCGGCAGTCCAGCGCCGGCTGTGGTTGCCGGACGTCGATCTCAGTGTCCGATCAGTCGTCCCCCGCGAGCGGGAAGTACCCCCAGTGCCGCGAAGCGGCCTCGAAACCACCACCCTCAGGAGCGTCAGTTGACCCGCACCTTGGTCGTCTGGTGTCCCGACTGGCCGGTCATGGCGCACTTGGCTGACCAGCCGGTTGGGGCGCCGGTGGGCGTCTTCGAGAAGGGAATGGTGCTCGCCTGCAATCCCAGCGCCCGGGCCGATGGAGTGCGCCGCGGCATGCGCCGGCGCGACGCGCAGTCCCGCTGCCCGGGCTTGGTCGTCGTCGACCACCGGCCCGAAGCCGATGCCCGGGCGTTCGAAGACGTCCTGCTCGCCATCGAGGAGCTGAGCCCCGGGGTGGCGCCCTTGCGTCCGGGGTTGTGCGCGGTGCGGGTCGACTCGAAGTTCTACGGCGGCGAGGCGGAGGCGGCGGCCGTCATCGCCGAACGGCTGGTCGACCTCGGCGTCTGGGACGTCCGGCTCGGCGTCGCCGACGGACTGTTCGCCGCCGAGCAGGCGGCCCGGCGGGCGCTCGCGCAGGATGTCCTCATCGTGCCGGCGGGGGAGTCGGCGGCCTTCTTGGCCGACCTGCCGATCGAAGCCTTGGACACTCCCGACCTGGTCAGCCTGCTGCGCCGGATGGGCCTGACCACGCTGGGCGCCTTCGCCCGGCTGTCGGCGGCCGACGTCCACACCCGCTTCGGCAGCCACGGCGCCGTGCTGCACCGGTATGCCCGTGGCCTCGACCCGCACCCGATCTCCCGACGGGCCGTTCCGCCCGAGCTCACCGCATCCCTGGCGCTGGAGCCGCCGCTCGAGCTGGTCGACCCCATCGCCTTCAGCCTGCGCACCACCGCCGAGCGGTTCGTCACCGACCTCGCCGCGCACGGGCTGGTGTGCACGACCGTGCGCATCGAGGTCGACTCCAACCAGGTGCTCGGCAGCGTCCGATCCTGGATGCACCCGCGCTGGTTCGGTGCCACCGACCTCATCGACCGGGTGCGCTGGCAGCTGGCCTCGGGGATGCCGGGCGCAGTCGATGCGGTGCGCCTCATCCCCGAGGTCGTCGAGCCACTGTCCGATCACGCCGACAGCCTGTTCGGCGGCGCTCCGGACGATCGCGTCGTGCGGGGCATCTCCCGGGTGCAGGGCATGGTCGGGCACGAGGGCGTGCTGGCTGTCGGCGTCCAGGGTGGCCGCAGCCCGGCCGACCGGACGCTTGCCTCCCCGTGGGGCGAGCAGCCGGCCAACGTTCGGCCGCTGACGCGCGCCTGGCCCGGACGCATCCCCGCCCCGGCACCGGCCACCGTGTTCACCCGCCCGGCTGAGGCACTCGTCGTCGGTGGTGAGGGCCAGCCCGTCGTGGTCACCGGACGCGGTTCGGTCACCTGCCCGCCGGAGCGGTTCCGGTCGTCGTCTGACGCCCCGTGGCAGCCGGTGGCCTCATGGGCCGGGCCCTGGCCGATCGAAGAGCTCTGGTGGGACGAGGTAGCGAGCCGAAGGATCGCCCGCTTCCAGGTGGTCGGCGTCGACGGCAGTGCGTGGCTCATGGTGGTCGAGAACGGCCGCTGGTTCACCGAAGCCCAATATGACTGAGGAGTACGACTGAGATGGGCTGGAGCAACCCCGACGTCTCGTGGCGCGAGCTCGAGCGGCGGATGTCCGGGAAACCTGATGGAGGAGATGGTCCGGCCTTCAGTCGAAAACGGGACAAGTACGTCCACGAGCCGATCGAGCCTCCACCCGACGCGGTGCCGTACGCCGAGTTGCACTGTCACAGCAGCTACAGCTTCCTCGACGGCGCCAGCGAGCCGAGCGTGCTCGTCGAGGAGGCGGTGCGGCTGGGCCTCACGGCACTGGCCATCACCGACCACGACGGCTTCTACGGAGCCGTCCGTCTGGCCGAGGCGGCGCAGGAGTACCCGAGCCTGAGCACCATCTACGGCGCCGAGCTGTCCCTCGGCCTCACCGCGCCACAGAACGGAGTCCCCGACCCGGAGGGCACGCACCTGCTGGTCCTCGCTCGCGGCGTCGAGGGCTACCACCGGCTGGCCGGTGCCATCACCGAGGCTCAGCTGCGCGGCGACGAGAAGGGTCGTCCGGCGTACGACCTCGACGAGCTCGCCGCGCGCGCCGACGGGCACTGGCAGATCCTGACCGGCTGCCGCAAGGGATTGGGCCGAACGCCGGAGGGGCTCGACGCGCTGGTCGACCTGTTCGGACGCGACAACGTCGCCGTCGAGCTCATCGACCACGGGCATCCCGGCGACGACGTCGCCAACGACGGCCTCGCCGCGATGGCTGCCGCGCGCGGGCTTCCCATCGTCGCCACCAACAACGTCCACTTCGCGACGCCGGCCGACCGGCGGCTGGCGCAGTCAGTTGCCGCCGTCCGGGCGCGGCGCAGCCTGGCCGAGCTCGACGGCTGGCTGCCGGCGTCCGGGCAGGCCTTCCTGCGGTCGGGGCTGGAGATGCAGCTGCGGTTCGCGCGGTACTCGGGGGCGGTGGCGCACAGCCTCATCATCGCCTCCGAATGTGCCTTTGACCTGCGCAAAGCCTCGCCACGGCTGCCCAAGCAGGACGTCCCTCCCGGCCACACCCCGATGACCTGGTTGCGCGAGCTCGTCCGGCAGGGTGCCGACCGGCTCTACGCCGACAACCGCGACGAGGCAGAGGAACGGCTGCAGAAGGAGCTCGCCGTCATCGAGGACAAGGACTTTCCCGGCTACTTCCTCATCGTCCACGACATCGTCGCCTTTGCCCGTAGTCGCGGCATCCTGTGCCAGGGACGGGGATCGGCAGCCAACTCGGCGGTCTGCTTCGCGCTGGGCATCACGGCGGTCGACTCGATCCTCTACGGGTTGCCGTTCGAGCGGTTCTTGTCCGAAACCCGCGACGACGAGCCCGACATCGACGTCGACTTCGACTCCGACCGGCGCGAGGAGGTCATCCAGTGGGTCTACGAGAAGTACGGCCGACGCAACGCCGCGCAGGTCGCCAACGTCATCACCTACCGGCCGCGCTCGGCGGTGCGCGACATGGCCAAGGCGCTGGGCTACTCGGTCGGACAGCAGGACGCGTGGAGCAAGGGCATTGACTCGTGGTCGTCCATTGATGCGGGTATCGAGATCCCCGGGCAGGTGCTCGACCTCGCCAACCAGCTGCTCAAGGCGCCACGTCACCTCGGCATTCACTCGGGCGGCATGGTGCTCACCGAACGGCCGGTGGGGGAGGTGGTGCCCATCGAGCGCGGGCGCATGGACAACCGCACCGTCCTGCAGTGGGACAAGGACGACTGTGCCTGGATGGGCTTGGTCAAGTTCGACCTGCTCGGCCTCGGCATGCTCGGCGCCATCCAGCACACCTTCGACCTCGTCGCCGCGCACACGGGCGTCCGGTGGGAGCTGGCGACCATCCCCAAGGAGGAGCCCGCGGTCTACGACATGCTCTGCAAGGCCGACTCCATTGGTGTCTTCCAGGTCGAGTCGCGGGCCCAGATCGGGACGTTGCCGCGGCTCAAGCCGCGCTGCTTCTACGACCTGGTCACCGAGATCGCGCTGATCCGTCCCGGGCCCATCCAGGGTGGCGCCGTGCATCCGTACATCCGCCGACGGACGGGTGAGGAGCCCATCGACCACATCCACCCGGCGCTGGAGCCGGTGCTCAAGCGGACGCTCGGCGTCCCGCTGTTCCAGGAGCAGCTGATGCAGATCGCGATGACAGTCGGCAACTGCACCGGCGCCGAAGCCGACCTGCTGCGTCGCGCGATGGGGTCCAAGCGGGGGGTCGAGAAGATCGAGCGGCTGCGCACCAAGCTCTACGACGGCATGGCGTCGTATGGCATCGAGGGCGAGCTGGCCGACTCCATCTATGCCCGCATCGAGGCGTTCGCCAACTTCGGCTTCGCCGAGAGTCACGCCATCAGCTTCGCGCTGCTGGTCTATGCCTCGTCCTGGCTCAAGCTGCACTACCCGGCCGCATTCCTCGCAGCGCTGCTGCGCAGCCAGCCGATGGGCTTCTACTCGCCGCAGTCGCTGGTCGGCGACGCCCGTCGCCACGGCGTCGAGATCCGCCGTCCCTGCATTGCACGGTCGGGCGTGTGGGCAGATCTCGAAGCACTCCCGGGGGACGCATCTTTAGACATACATGCGTCCAGCAGCGGATGTATCGACGTTTTGGTTGCCATAGCCGCCTCAACGTCGATTCATTCGCCATCCGGCGGGGCCGGGGACGCATGTATGTCTAAAGATGCGTACCCGCCGGTGGGTCGGGGCGACGCGGGCTTTGCCGTGCGGCTTGGACTCACTGAGGTGCGGGGCCTCGGAGAGGCCGACGCCGAGCGCATCGTCGCCGCGCGCGCCGACCGCCCGTTCACCGACATGGCCGACGTCGTCCGGCGCACCGGGCTGTCCGTCGCACAGATGGAGGCGCTCGCCACGGCCGGTGCCTTCGACTCCTTCGGCATCACCCGCCGGCAGGCCCTGTGGAATGCGGGTTACACCGACGCCCAAGACCGTCTGCAGGGCACCGCCGTCGTCTCCACACCGCCCACGCTGCCGGGCATGAACGACATTGAGCTCACTGCTGCCGACCTCTGGTCCACGCACATCTCGCCGGACGAGCACCCCATGGCATTCATGCGGAAGAGGCTCGCGGAGCAAGGCATCCTGTCCGTCGGCGACACCGCAACGCACGAAGCCGACCGCCGCATACGGGTGGCCGGCCTCATCACCCACCGGCAGCGTCCGTCGACGGCCGGGGGAGTGACGTTCCTCAACCTGGAGGACGAGACCGGCATGCTCAACGTCGTCGTCTTCGGCACGGTGTGGCAGCGGAACCGCCGGGTCGCCCGCAACGCGGCCGGCGTCATCATCCGGGGTCGGCTGGAGCGAAAAGACAACGTCGTCAACCTCGTTGCCGAGGCCATCGAGCCGCTGCCGATTCCCATCCAGCACAAGAGCCGCGACTTTCGGTGAGGTAAACCAGAGCCATGGAACCTCGCGTCAGCTTCATCACCCTGGCCGTCGACGACCTGCACGCCACGCGACAGTTCTACGTCGAGGGGCTGGGGTGGCCGACCGAGCTCGATGTGCCCGGTGAGGTGATCATGATCCGCGTCGGCGAGCGGCTGATCCTCTCGCTCTGGGCGGCCGCTGAGTTCGAGGACGAGGTTGGGCAGATCCAGCGCGGCGCCGGGTTGGTGCCCATCACGCTCGCGCACAACGTCGGCTCGCCCGACGAGGTCGATGACGTCCTGGACGCGGCGCGGGCCGCTGGTGCGGACCCGGTCAGTGCCGGGCAGCAGCGCGATTGGGGCGGCTACACCGGCTACTTCGGCGACCCGACCGGATTCCGCTGGGAGGTTGCGTACAACCCCGGCCCGATCGGCCAGATCGTCGTCCCGGAAACATCCCTGACTTAGGGTTGACATGACCATAAGGCGTGCTAGAGTGCACTTATGGTCGAAATGACTCAAAGAGGGACACGGGTGTCCCTGGCCGTGTCAGCGGTGATCTTCGCCCTGCGACCCCACCCCAAGACCGGCCGGCTGACCCTGTGGTTGCCGCTGGTTCGGCGCAATCGCGAGCCCCATGCCGACCTGTGGGCCCTACCCGGCGGCCCCCTCGAATCAGAGCATGACCTGGTCGCGTCGGCCCGCCAGACGCTGGCGAGCACTGCCGGCCTGGACGCCACCTACCTCGAGCAGCTGTATTCGTTCGGTGCGGCCGACCGGTCCGGCGACGAGACCGAGGAGCGCACCGTTTCGGTCGTCTACTGGGCGCTGGTCCCGCGTGACCAGGAGCCAGCCGTCGTCGACGGCGTCGAGTGGTTCGTCGCCGACGATGTCCCGAGGCTCGCCTTCGACCACAACGAGATCGTCGACTACGCGCTGGCCCGCCTGCGCGCCAAGATCACCTACTCGCCAATCGCGCTCGCCTTCGTGGGCCAGGAGTTCACGCTCGCCGACTTGCGCACCGTCCACGAGGCGGTGCTGCGCAAGTCGCTCGACCCGGCCAACTTCCGTCGACAGGTCCTCGCCGGCGGCACCGTCGTTCCGACGGGCACCCACCTGCAGGGAGCCAGCCACCGTCCGCCCGCGCTGTATCGCTCCGCCGTTCCCCTCACCACGAAGGAACCCCGATGACGAGCACGAGCACCCTCTCGGTCAACGACCAGATCGTCGCCACGCCCGCCAGCAGCTGCGACACGGAGCTGGCGCAGGGTCCCTGGATCTTCGACCTCGTCCCCGGCTATGGCCCGGGCTCGTCCGAGAACGACGTGATTCCTGCGCCTGTGACTCGGCCCGGCCAGCTGCCGGTCGAGTACCAGCGCATGTCCGACGACGAGCTGCACGCCCGCATCCGCGCAGCGAAGGAGCAGCTGGGGGAGCGGCTCGTCATTCTCGGCCACTACTACCAGCGTGACGAGGTCGTGCAGTACGCCGACTTCGTCGGCGACTCGTTCCAACTGGCCAACGCCGCGCTCACCAAGCCGGATGCCGAGGCGATCGTCTTCTGCGGCGTCCACTTCATGGCCGAGACGGCCGACATCCTGGCTCGGCCCGAACAGCACGTCATCCTGCCCAACCTCGCCGCCGGCTGCTCGATGGCCGACATGGCCGATGAGGACAGCGTCGAAGCGGCTTGGGAACAACTGATGGCGCTCTACGCCGACGAGCCGGATGACGGAAAGCAGCCTGTCATCCCCGTCACCTACATGAACTCCTCGGCGGCGCTCAAGGCGTTCTGCGGGCGCAACGGCGGCATCGTCTGCACGTCCTCGAATGCGTCGACTGTGCTCGAGTGGGCGTTCGAGCGAGGACGCCGGGTGCTGTTCTTCCCTGACCAGCACCTCGGCCGCAACACAGCGAAGGCGATGGGGGTGCCGCTCGAGCAGATCCCCATGATCAATGCCCGGAAACCCGGCCTCGGCCAAGACGAGCAGGTTCTCCGCGACGCGAAGGTGCTCCTGTGGCCGGGCTTCTGCTCGGTGCACAAGCGATTCACCGTCGACCAGATCGAGCAGGCGCGGGCGCAGTACCCCGGCGTCAAGGTCGTCGTGCACCCCGAGTGCCCGATGCCCGTCGTCGATGCCGCCGATGCGTCCGGCTCGACCGAGAAGATCCGCAAGTTCGTCGAGGCCAGCCAGCCCGGCGACGTCATCGCCATCGGCACCGAGGTCAACATGGTCAACCGGTTGGCCGCGCAGTACCCGGACCGGACGATCTTCTGCCTCGACCCGGTCATCTGTCCCTGCTCGACGATGTACCGGATCCATCCGGGCTATCTGGCCTGGGTCCTCGACGGGCTCGTCGACGGCGAGGTGCGCAACGAGATCGTCGTCCACGACGACGTCGCGCGCGACGCCAAGGTGGCGCTGGAGCGGATGCTCCAGTCGGTGCCCCCAAAGGAGTCGGCACAGTGAAGGTCCTCGTCATCGGCAGCGGGGTCGCCGGTCTCGTCGCTGCGCTGGAGTCGGCCGATGCCGGTCACGAGGTCACGCTGCTGACCAAGTCCGACCTCGCGACCAGCAACACCCGCTTCGCCCAAGGCGGCGTCGCCGTCGTCCTGGGTGCCGCCGACACGGTCGCCGAGCATGTCCGGGACACGTTGGTGGCTGGGGCCGGGCTCAGTGACCCCGACGCCGTGGGCATCCTCTGCTTCGAGGGGCCCGACGCGATGCGCGAGCTGATCGACCGCGGGGTCGAGTTCGACATGCACGATGGTGAGCTGGCGCACGGGCTCGAGGCCGCGCACTCACACGCCCGAATCCTGCACGCGGGCGGCGACGCCACCGGGGCAGGCATTGCCTACGCCCTCATCGAGCAGCTGCGGGAGAGCCCGGTGGAGATCCGCGAGCGCACGACCGCGGTCGATCTCGTGGTTCGCGACGGCCGGTGCGTCGGCGCTGTCCTGCTCGATGGCACCGTGCTCCAGGCCGATCGCGTCGTCCTCGCCACCGGCGGCGCCGGGCAGCTCTTCCCGTACACCACCAACCCGGAGGTCGCGACCGCCGACGGCGTGGCCATAGCGCTCCGCGCCGGCGCGGTGGCTGCCGATCTCGAGTTCTACCAATTCCACCCGACGTCGCTGGCCGCGCCGGGCAACTTCCTCGTCTCCGAGGCGGTGCGTGGCGAAGGGGCAGTTCTGATCGACATCGACGGCAACCGCTTCACCGAGGAGCTCGCGCCGCGCGACCAGGTGGCGCGTGCCATCGCAGGTCAAATGGCCAAGCAGGGCGGCACGCCCGTCCGCCTCGATGCGACGAAGCTGGGCGGAGAGTTCCTGGCCAAGCGGTTCCCGAACATCGACGCGGCATGTCGCGCGCAGGGCTTCGACTGGGGCATCGAGCCCATCCCCGTCGCGCCCGCAGCCCACTACTACATGGGTGGCGTGCGCACCGACGCCTGGGGACGAACGTCGCTGCCGGGGCTGTACGCGGTGGGCGAGGTGGCCTGCAACGGCCTGCACGGTGCCAACCGGCTCGCGTCCAACTCGCTGCTCGAGGGCGCGGTGTACGGGCGTCGCGTCGTTGAGGCCTTCGCGATGGGCGATGCCCAGGACCCGTTCGAGCCGTCTTGGGCCGACCCGATGCCGGTCGACTTCGGCGGAGGCGACGAGAACGGTGAAGCGTTCCAGCGTTCCGACCTCCAACAGCTGATGTGGGATGCCGCCGGGCTCTCCCGCAACGCCGCCGACCTCGGCGAGGCCGCAGCCGAGCTGGCCGGCTGGCGGGCGCCCGACGTCACGGATGCGAAGTCGGCGGAGGACGCCAACCTGCTCGTGGTGGCCCGCGCCGTCATCGCTTCGGCGTTGGCACGCAGGGAATCGCGCGGCGGGCACTATCGGACCGACTTCCCGGAAGCCGACTCTGCGCAGGCGCGACACAGCTCAGTGGTCGCGGGATGACCGCGCTGACCCGCGGGCACATCGAGGCGACCGTCGAGGCCGCGCTCGCCGAGGACGCGCCGGAAGGCGACGTCACGTCCCTGGCCTTTGTGCCCGAGACGGCCACGGCGACGGCCGACCTCGTGGCGCGCGAGCCCGGCGTCTTCGCCGGTGCCGAGGTGTTCGAGGTTGCGATGACCCGGCTCGATGATCGCGTCAAGGTGAGCAATCTCGCCGCCGACGGCAGCCGGTTCAAGGCGGGCGACGTTCTCGCGACGGTGGAGGGGCCCGCCCGAGCCGTCCTGCAGAGCGAGCGCGTGGGACTGAACTTTGTCCAGCGCATGTGCGGCATCGCCACCGCCACCGCCACGTATGTCGAGGCCGTCGCCGGAACCGGCGTGAAGGTGCTCGACACCCGCAAGACGACGCCGCTGCTGCGGGCCTTCGAGAAGTACGCCGTCGCCTGCGGTGGTGGCACCAACCACCGTTTCTCGCTCTCGGATGCGGCCATGGCCAAGGACAACCACCTCGCGGTCCTGCGGGCCGCGCACGGCGGGGACGTCACGGCCGCGATCAAGGAGGCGGTGACGAGACTGCCGGCCGGGATCAGCCTGGAGGTCGAGGTCGACTCGCTGGAGCTGATCGAGCCGGTGCTGGCCTCGGGCGAGGTCGACACGATCATGCTCGACAACTTCTCCCTCGACGAGCTGCGCGCCGGCGTCGCGCAGGTGGGCGATCGCGCGACGGTCGAGGCCAGCGGCGGAATCACGCTCGAGACCATCCGTGCCGTGGCCGAGACCGGGGTGGACGTGATCAGTGTGGGCGCGCTGACGCATCACATCGATTCGCTCGACCTCGGTCTCGACGTCCGCGTCGGTGAATGACCGGCGATGATCTACCTCGACGAGGCCGCGACCACGCCGCTCAAGCGAGACGTGCTGGCGGCGATGGGGCCCTATCTGGGCCCTGAGTTCGGAAATCCCTCGAGTCACCACGAGCCCGGGTTCCACGCCAAGACCGCCCTCGACGATGCACGCGCCGCGGTTGCCGATGTGCTCGGCTGCCGAGCGTCCGAGATCACCTTCACCTCGGGCGGCACCGAATCCGACAACCTCGCGCTCAAGGGCATCGCGCTCGGCCAGCCGCGCGGACGTCACCTCATCGTCAGCGCCATCGAGCATCCCGCCGTGCTCGAGTCGGCGCGCTGGCTGGAATCTCTCGGGTTCGAGCTGACGGTGTTGCCCGTCGATGAGTCCGGTCGCGTCTCAGCCGATGCCCTTGCGTCCGCCATTCGCGACGACTCGACCCTGGTGAGCATCCAGTACGCGAACAACGAGGTGGGCACCGTGCAGCCCATTGCCGAGCTGGCAGCCGTGGCATTCGCCGGAGGCGTGCCCTTCCACACCGACGCGGTGCAGGCGGCCGGCTGGCTCGACCTCGACGTCAATGCCCTGGGGGTGCTCGCGATGAGTATCTCGGGTCACAAGCTCGGCGCGCCGAAGGGCGTTGGCGTGCTCTACGCCAATCGCTGGATCGAGGTCGAGCCGCTCCTTCACGGCGGTGGACAGGAAGCCGGTCGACGCTCCGGGACCGAGAATGTCGCCAGCGCGGTCGGCATGGCCAAGGCACTCGAGCTCGCGAGCGACCCCGCTGATCGAGTAGTCGCGCAGCGGCGTATCGAGATCATGCGCGACGCCTTCATCGCTCGCGTCGAATCATTCGGCGGTCAGCTCACCGGGCATCGCGAGCACCGCCTCCCGGGCAACGCCTCCTTCGTGTTCCCTGGCAGAAGCGGCGAGTCGATCCTGCTCGACCTGGAACGCAAGGGCGTCATCTGCTCGTCTGGCTCGGCGTGCGCTGCGGGCAGCGACGAGCCCTCGCACGTGCTCACCGCGATGGGCTACGAACGCGCCGTCGCACAGACGGCGGTGAGGTTCACCTTCGGCCGCGAGACCACGACCGAGCAGCTGGACGCTGCCGCGGACGTGCTCGCCGATGTCCTCGGCTAGGCCAACTACCCTTGGTGGATGCCCGAGACGACCGCCTACCTCGACCATGCGGCCACGACGCCGATGGTCCCCGAGGCCATTGCGGCGTTCGCCGAGCACGCAGGTCGCGCGGGCAACGCATCGAGCCTGCACGACGCCGGGCGCAGCGCACGCCGCGTCGTGGAGGAGTCCCGCGAGCTGATCGCCGACCGGCTGGGCGCGGCGCCGAGCGAGGTGGTGTTCACCTCCGGCGGCACCGAGGCCAACAACCTCACACTCAAGGGGCTTGCCTGGGCGGGACGACAGGACGGACGCGACCGTGTCATCGTCAGCGCCATCGAGCATCACGCCGTGCTCGATCCCGTCGACTGGCTGCTCGACCACGAAGGTGCGCAGGTCTCGACGGTTCCCGTCGACGCGGCCGGCCGCATCCAGGTGGACGCCCTGCGCGGTGAAATCTCCGACGACCCGGCCTCCGTCGCGGTGGTCTCGGTGATGTGGGCGAACAACGAGGTGGGCACGGTTCAGCCGATCGCCGACGTCGTCGCCGCAGCCGCTGAGCACGGCATCCGCGTGCACAGCGACGCGGTGCAGGCGGTCGGGCACCTGCCGGTTGATTTCGCCGCCTCGGGCCTGGACGCGATGACCGTCACGGCCCACAAGCTGGGCGGACCCGTCGGCATCGGTGCACTGGTGCTGCGGCGTGAGCTCGACCCCACGCCACTGCTTCACGGCGGCGGACAGGAGCGAAGGATCCGGTCCGGCACGGTGCCGACGGCGCTGATCGCGTCGTTCGCGGCAGCCCTCGACGTGGCCGTCAGCCAGCGGGATGAGGAGTCGGCGCGCCTGGAGGCGTTCCGCGGCCGGCTCGTCGACGGCATCCGGGCCCTGGACCCGCTGGCCTTGATCAACGGCGACCCCGAACCCGGGGCGGAACACCGACTTCCGAACATCCTGCACGTCTCCTTCCCGGGCTGCGAGGCCGAAACGCTGTTGCTCATGCTCGACGCCGAGGGAGTGGGCTGCTCCGCCGGATCGGCGTGCGCGGCCGGCGTCCCGCAAGCCAGCCACGTGCCAATGGCCATGGGCCTCGACGCGCCCACCGCCCGCGGTTCCCTGCGGTTCAGCTTCGGCCACACGTCCACGGACGCCGACGTCGACGCGGTGCTCAAGGCCCTGCCGGGCATCATCGAGCGGTCGCGAGCGGCCAGTTTCCTGAGGACGGGACGATAATGCGGCTGGTAGCCGCGATGAGCGGAGGCGTCGACTCGGCGGTCGCCGCGGCCCGTGCCGTCGATGCCGGCCACGACGTCACCGGCGTGCATCTCGCGCTCAGCCGGAACCCGCGTTCGTACCGGTCAGGTGCCCGCGGCTGCTGCTCGCTGGAGGACTCACACGACGCCCGTCGCGCGGCCGACGTCCTCGGCATCCCGTTCTATGTCTGGGACATGAGCGACGAGTTCGCCGACGCCGTGGTCGAGGACTTCGTCCGCGAATACGAGGCGGGCCGGACCCCCAACCCGTGCCTGCGCTGCAACGAGAGCATCAAGTTCGCCGCCGTGCTTGACCGCGCGCTGGCGCTCGGCTTCGACGGCGTCGCGACCGGCCACTACGCACAGCTGCAGGATGGGCCGTCCGGCATCGAGATGCATCGCGCCGCCGACGCCGGCAAGGACCAGTCGTACGTCCTGGGCGTACTGACGAAGGACCAGCTCGAGCGGTCGTTCTTCCCGCTGGGCGATTCGGTCAAGACCGACGTGCGCGCCGAAGCCGCGCGGCGCGGGCTGTCCGTCGCACAGAAGCCCGACTCGCACGACATCTGCTTCATCGCCGACGGCGACAATGCCGGTTGGCTGGCAGACAAGCTCGGCCGCCGCCCGGGATCGGTGGTTGACGAGGCCGGAACGGTGCTCGGCGAGCATGACGGCGCCTATGCCTTCACGATCGGACAGCGCCGCGGCCTTCGGCTCGGTGTTCCCGCCGACGACGGGCAGCCCCGGTATGTCCTGGACATCGAGCCCGTATCGGGCACGGTCACCGTCGGCCCACGCGCGCACCTGGCCGTCGACACTCTGGACTGCGTCAAGCCATTGTGGGCGGGCACAGCGCTGACGGGGCCGCTGGAGTGCACCGTCCAGCTGCGCGCGCATGGCGACGAGCACCGGGCGGTCGTCGAGGTCGCCGGGGAGGCCGTGCACGTTCGCCTGTCCGATCCGGCGTCGGGCATCGCGCCCGGTCAGGCATGCGTCATCTATGACGGCACCCGCGTCGTTGGCTCGGCGACGATCGACAAGACGTATCGGCTCATTGACGCATGAGGGCCACGGGCATCGGGTCGATGCCGGGGGACGACTTCGGCGACGCCTTCCACACGATTCTTGGCGAGGTCGGCGACCTCCCCTTCATCCCGGAGCTGCCCGCGCGCGGTGCCCCAGGGGGAATGATCGGCCGATCGCTGGCGATGCTGGAGGGACTCCACGTCGACCTGCAGCCGGCCGGCTGGCGCCTCGCCCAGGGCGAGAGTCGCGACCATCGGCGGGCGCGCAGCCTGCTCGCCCAGGACCTCGACGTGGTCGAGGAGCTCATCCCGGCCAGCACGCTCATCCTGAAGCAGCAGGTTGTCGGCCCCTGGACCCTGGCCGCGACGGTTGAGCGGCCGCGCGGGGATCGCGTGCTCGCCGACCATGGCGCACGTCGGGAGCTGGCCGAATCGCTGGCCGAGGGCTTGGTCCACCACATCAGCGATCTCCGGCGGCGGGCGCCGCACGCGAGCTTCGTCATCCAGGTCGACGAGCCGGCCCTGCCGGCTGTGCTCGCCGGCGCGGTGCCCACGGCGTCGGGCTTCGGCAAGCACCGACGGGTCTACGCCGCTGACGCCGATCCGCTCCTTCGCCTGCTGACGGATGCGATCGTGCGGTCCGGTGCCGCACCGGTCGTGCACTGCTGCGCCGCCCGCGTTCCGGTCGCCCTGCTGGCGGGCGCCGGATTCGGCGCGGTGTCCTTCGATCTCGCACTGGCGCCCCCCGACGAAGTCTGGGCGGCAGCTTTCGACGGGGGAGTCGACCTGTGGCCGGGCGCCATCCCGACGGCCGGGACGCCACCGACCGTCACGGAGGTCCGTCGCCGCGTCGATCGGTGGTTCGGCGATCTTGGATTCGATGACGCGAACTACGGCGAACGGACCGTCGTCACGCCAGCCTGCGGCCTCGCCGGCTGCTCGCCGGACGCGGCGCGCGGCGCGCTGACACTCGCCCAGCAGGCCGCCACGACGGTCTGACCCCCTCGCTAGGCTCGACCACATGGCGGGTGAGATGGACGCGCTTCGGCAGCGGCACAAGGAGCTCGCCGAGGTCATCGAGGAGCACCGCACCCGGTACTACCTCGACGACGCGCCCAGCGTGTCTGACGCCGAGTACGACCAGCTGATGCGCGAGCTCGAAGCGCTCGAAGAGCGCATGCCCGAGCTACGCACACCCGATTCGCCCACCCAGAGCGTGGGTGGCTACGCGAGCAGCACCTTCGAATCCTACGAGCATCGCGAGCGCCTGCTCAGCCTCGACAACGCCTTCTCCTTCGACGAGCTCGACGCCTGGCACGCGCGCCTCCAGCGCGAGGGCATCACCGGGGCCGAGTACCTGTGTGAGCTCAAGGTCGACGGCTTGGCCATCTCGCTGACGTACGAAGACGGGCGGCTGACCCGCGGCGTCACCCGCGGCGACGGTCGGGTCGGTGAAGACGTCACCAACAACGTCCGCACGATCAAGGCCATCCCACATCGCCTGACGGGCACCGACGACCATCCGGTGCCGGCCTACGTCGAGGTTCGCGGCGAGGTCTACTTCCCGACGCAGGCGTTCGAGGAGTTCAACGAGGCGTGGGCCGACGCGGGCAACACGCCGTTCTCCAACCCGCGCAACGCCGCCGCCGGCTCGCTGCGCATGAAGGACGCCTCCGTCACCGCGAGCCGACCTCTGTCCATGGTCTGCCACGGGCTCGGCTACCGCGAAGGGTTCACGCCCACCCGGCAGAGCGACGCCTACGCCGCCATGCGCGACTGGGGCCTGCCGACGTCTGATCGCGCCAAGGTGCTCGACGCCATGGACGCCGTCAAAGAGTTCATCGAGTATTACGGCGAGCACCGGCATGACGTCGAGCACGACATCGATGGCGTCGTCGTCAAGGTCGACCAGATCGACCTGCAGCGGCGGCTCGGCTCGACATCGCGCGCACCGCGGTGGGCCATCGCGTTCAAGTACCCGCCGGAGGAGGTCAACACCCGGCTGCTCGACATCCGCGTCAACGTCGGCCGCACCGGGCGGGTCACCCCGTTCGGCGTCATGCAGCCCATTCGCGTCGCCGGCTCGACCGTCGAGCTGGCCACGCTGCACAACCAGCACGAGGTCAAGCGCAAGGGCCTTCTCATCGGCGACATGGTGGTGCTGCGCAAGGCCGGCGACGTGATCCCCGAGATCGTGGGTCCCGTCGTCGCGTTGCGCGACGGCTCGGAGCGCGAATTCGTCATGCCCACGCACTGCCCGGTCTGCAAGACCGAGTTGCGTCCCGAGCGGAAGGGCGACAAGGACATCCGCTGCCCCAACTCCCGGTCGTGTCCGGCGCAGCTCTGGGAGCGGCTGGCGCACGTCGGCTCACGGGGCGCCTTCGACATCGAGGTGTTCGGCGAGGAGACTGCGGCGGCGCTGCTGGAATCCAAGGTCCTAACCGACGAGGGCGGCCTCTTCGCGCTCACCGCGGACGATCTCCTGGGCGTCCCGCTCTTCACCACGAAGGCGGGCGCGCTGTCAGCCAACGGGCGCAAGCTGCTGGAGAACCTGGAGAAGGCCAAGACCCAGCCGCTCTGGCGGGTGCTGGTGGCGCTCTCCATCCGGCATGTCGGGCCCACCGCTGCCCGCGCGCTGGCCACCCACTTCGGGACGATCGACGCCGTCCGCGCCGCGAGTGTCGACGAGCTGTCCGCGGTCGAGGGCGTCGGCCGAACCATCGCCGAAGCCATCGTCGACTGGTTCGCCGTCGACTGGCACGTGGGCATCGTCGACGCGTGGGGCGCGGCCGGGGTTCGGATGGCTGACGAGCGCGACGAGTCGATCCCGCGCACCCTCGAGGGACTGACGATCGTCGTCACCGGCTCGTTGGAGAACTACACCCGCGATTCCGCCAAGGAGGCCATCATCAGCCGCGGCGGCAAGGCCGCGGGCTCGGTCTCGAAGAACACCGACTACGTCGTCGTGGGCGACAACGCCGGCTCCAAGGCCGACAAGGCCGAGCAGCTGGGCCTGACGATCCTCGACGAGGCCGGCTTCGAAGCGCTCCTGGCGGGTGATTCCTTGCCTGCCAGAGCGCCCTGACCTGCAGGTGAGGGTACGCGCCGGCGGTGGGTTTGGTACCTCACACGTACGCCAGCGGTGGGTTTGGTACCCAGATTCGCTGATTCCAGGGATCAAACCCACCGCCGCACGCCCAGTTCCCGTTCGGCCGGACCCGATTTGCTCCCGAATGCACCCAGAACCGCATCCGGACGGTGCAATTGGGCGCAAATCATGGCGCGAGCAATACGGTCCGCCCTGATCAGGCGAGCAGGTCGTCGGTCCAGTCCTTGACCTCGTACGACGCGACCATGCCCTCGAGCACGAACGGGTCGATCCGCGCGAACTCCTCGGCCGCCGCGCGAGTCCGGAAGATGGCCAGGTTGCCGCCGCCGACGAACGGCCCGATGCCGATGACCTCGCCGCGGTCGACGAACTCGTCGACGACTGTCTTGTGGCGGGGATAGACGGCCATCACCTCGTCCATCGACCGGCCGGCACTGGTTCCGATGACCACCGCTTTCATGCACGCCCCCTAAACGGACTTCACACGCCTGATGATGGCATCCGCGACGGCTTCCGGCGATTCCTCCAGGAGCCAGTGCGATCCCGCGATCTCAACGAGCTCGTAGGGTCCGGTCACGTACCTGGCCGTCAACTCCGCCATCTTGCGACCGAGGGCTGCGTCGTCGTGGCTCCACACGAGGGTCGACGGAACGGACACCTTTCCCAAGTCCTTTGGCGTGATGAGGGGAAAGGACCGGTACCAGTTGATCCCGCCGCGTAGGGCTCCGTCGCCCACCATCTCGCGGTGGAACTGATCGATGCTCTCGTCCGGCATGCCGACGCGCTTGAGGCGACGCGTGGCGACGGAGGAGCGGCTCAACGCCCGTTCGGGTAGCAGCGGGATCTGGAAGACGGCGATGTAGTACGACTTGCGGGCCTGCTCGCTGGTGAGCGCCGCGCGCAGGAAGGCGAGCGGGTGCCCGACGCTCACGGCGGTGAGGCTGAGCACCACGTCGGGATGCCGAGCCGAAAGCACCCAGCCGACTGCCGCGCCCAGGTCATGGCCGACCACGTGGACGGGGCCGCCGATTTCGTCGATGAGGGCCACGACATCGTCGACCAGCGACTTGAACCGGTACGCGAACCGCGACCGGGGCCGGGCGCCGGGGGAGTATCCCCGCTGATCCACGGCGAACGTCCGGAATCCTGCGTCGTGCAACAGCGCCGCAACGTCCTTCCACCCGCTGGCGCGCTGCGGGAAGCCGTGCAGAAGGACCACGGGAATGCCATCGGCTGGCCCCGAGTCGATGACGTCGAACGTCAGATTGCCGCGCTTGAACCGCTCGATCCGTTCTGTGTTCACGAACGCGAGCCTAGGACGTGCCACTCACCAATCGACGTCGTCCTCATACCGCTCGAACAGGTCGGACGCGGCACCGACGATGAGTGGGTCGGGATCGCGGGCGATCTCGGGGTCCTTGTTGGGGTAGTCGAAGCGGCTGAGTACGTACCGCATCGCCTCGAGCCGCGCGCGCTTCTTGTCGTTGCTCTTGACCACGGTCCATGGCGCCTTGGCCTTGTCCGTCTTGCGGAACATCTCCTCCTTGGCGACGGTGTAGTCGTCCCAGCGGTCCAGGGACGCGAGGTCGATGGGCGAGAGCTTCCACTGCCGCACCGGGTCGATCTGGCGAATCGTGAACCGCGTCAGCTGCTCGGACCGGGAGACCGAGAACCAGAACTTGACCAGGTAGATGCCGTCGTTGATGAGCAGCTTCTCGAACGCCGGCGCCTGCTTCAGGAAGTCGACGTACTGCTCCTCGGAGCAGAAGCTCATGACGCGCTCGACGCCGGCCCGGTTGTACCAGGAGCGGTCGAAGAACACCATCTCGCCGGCGGTGGGCAGGTGCGCCACGTAGCGCTGGAAATACCACTGGTGACGCTCGTGCTCGGTGGGCTTGACGAGGGCGACGACCCGGGCGCCGCGCGGGTTCAGGTTCTCGGTGAAGCGCTTGATCGTGCCGCCCTTGCCGGCCGCATCGCGTCCTTCGAAGACCAGGATGAGCCGCTGGCCGGTTTCCTGGATCCAGTTCTGCAGCTTCAGGAGCTCGATCTGCAGCAGTCGCTTCTCGTAGTCGTACGTCGTCCGGTCGAGCCGGCTCTCGTACGGGAAGTCCTCGCGCCAGGTGTCGAGGGCGTGGCCGTTGTCGTCCAGCAGGACGGGGTCGTCGTCGTCATCGTCGACGACGGTGTATCCCTTGGGAATGCGGTAGGGGAAGGGAATGTCGAGCATGATCGGAGGGTACGCCAGCCGGGTTAACTCTGGCGCGCATCCCTGTTACTAGGATGGGTCGCGTCTTTTCCCCAAATCCGGCGCCACTTTCGAAGGATTTCGCATGCCCGAATCAGCCATCACCCGAGGCGAGGTCCAGCACCTCGCGGGTCTGGCGCGGATCAGCCTCAGTGACGACGAGCTTGACCACCTCGCACAGGAGCTGCCGGCCATCCTCGAACACGTGCGTGTGGTGCAGAGCGCCGCGGGCGACGACGTCGTGCCCATGAGTCATCCGCTGCCCATCAGCAACATTTTCCGCACCGATGAAGCCCGTCCGGGGCTGGCGACCGACGACGCGCTGGCCGGGGCTCCGGCCAGCGAGCAGGACCGCTTCCTCGTGCCCAAGATCCTGGAGGAAGAGTGACCACCGAACTGGTTCGGCAGACCGCCGCGGAGCTCGCGCGCGCCCTTGACGCCGGCGAGGTCTCCTCGACCGAGGTCGTGCAGGCGCACCTGGATCGCATTGCCGACGTGGATGGCACGATCAACGCCTTCCTGCACGTCGACGCCGACGGAGCGCTCGCCACGGCGCGCGACATCGACGCGCGCCGTGCGGCCGGCGAATCCCTGCATGTGCTGGCCGGTGTGCCCATCGCCGTCAAGGACGTCGTATGCACGCGCGGCCTTCCCACGACGTCCGGCTCCCGGATCCTCGAGGGCTGGATCGCGCCGTACGACGCGACCATCACGACCAAGCTGAAGGCCGCCGGCCTGCCGATCCTCGGCAAGACCAACATGGACGAGTTCGCCATGGGCTCGTCCACGGAGCACTCCGGCTACGGACCGACCCGCAACCCGTGGGACATCGAGCGCATCCCGGGCGGGTCCGGCGGTGGCTCGGCTGCAGCGGTCGCCGCGTTCGAAGCGCCGCTCGCCATCGGCACCGACACTGGCGGCTCCATCCGCCAGCCGGCCGCGATGACCGGCTCGGTCGGCGTCAAGCCGACCTACGGCGGCGTCTCCCGCTACGGGCTGATCGCCCTCGCGAGCAGCCTCGACCAGGCCGGCCCCGTCACGCGGACCGTCCTCGACGCCGCGCTTCTGCACGAGGTCATCGCCGGCCATGACCCGCACGACTCCACCAGCATCGACGGTCCGGTTCCGCCCGTGGTGGAGGCCGCGCGTCGCGCGGACGTCAAGGGCCTGCGCATCGGCGTCGTCAAGGAGCTTGGTGGGGAGGGCTTCGAATCAGACATCGTCTCCCGGTTCAACGAGTCACTCGATCTGCTGCGCGGCGCCGGTGCCGAGATCGTCGAGGTCTCGTGCCCGAGCTTCGTCCACGCGCTGGCCGCGTACTACCTGATCCTGCCGAGCGAGGCGTCCAGCAACCTGGCCCGCTTCGACGCCATGCGCTACGGCCTGCGTGTCACGCCAGACGGTGACCCCAGCGCCGAGACCGTCATGGCGGCCACCCGCGACGCCGGCTTCGGCGCCGAGGTCAAGCGGCGCATCATCCTTGGCACCTACGCGCTGTCCAGCGGCTACTACGACGCCTACTACGGCTCGGCGCAGAAGGTCCGCACCCTGATCGCCGACGACTTCGCCGCCGCCTTCGGTTCGGTCGACGTCCTGGCGTCGCCGACGTCGCCGACGACGGCCTTCAAGTTCGGCGACAAGCTGGACGACCCGCTGTCGATGTACGCGCAGGACGTGGCCACCATCCCGGCGAACCTGGCCGGCATTCCGGGGCTGGCGCTGCCATCAGGGGTCGCCTCGGATGGGCTGCCGACCGGCATCCAGTTCCTCGCCCCGGCGATGGCCGACGACCGGCTGTACAACGTCGGAGCGGCGCTCGAAGCCATGCTGCTCGACCAGTGGGGTGCGCCGATCTTGAATAAGGCTCCCGAACTGGAGGCGGCACGATGACGTCGACCATCGAGCTGGTCGACTTCGATGAGGCCCTGACTCGGTACGAGCCGGTCATGGGCCTCGAGGTCCACATCGAGCTCAACACCGCCTCGAAGATGTTCTGTGGCTGTGCCACGAACTTCGGTGCCGAGCCCAACTCGAACGTCTGCCCGGTGTGCCTGGGCCTGCCGGGCGCATTGCCGGTCGTCAACGGCACGGCCGTGGAGTCCGCCATCCGCATCGGCCTGGCCCTGAACTGCGAGATCGCCGAATGGTGCCGGTTCGCCCGGAAGAACTACTTCTACCCGGACATGCCGAAGAACTTCCAGACGTCGCAGTACGACGAGCCGATCGCGTTCGACGGCTGGACCGACGTCGAGATCGCGCACGCTGACGGCACGGTCGAGACCTTCCGCATCGAGATCGAGCGCGCCCACATGGAGGAGGACACCGGCAAGTCGCTGCACGTGGGCGGCGCGACCGGCCGCATCCATGGCGCGGACTACTCGCTCGTCGACTTCAACCGGGCGGGCATCCCGCTCATCGAGATCGTCACGAAGCCCATCGTCGTGCCGGGTCACCAGGCACCAGCAATCGCCCGCGCGTACGTCAACCACCTGCGCGACCTCATCGGCGGGCTCGGAGTGTCCGACGTCCGGATGGACCAAGGCTCCCTGCGCTGCGACGTCAACTTGTCGCTCCGGCGGGTCGGCCAGGAGGCCTTCGGCACCCGTACCGAGACGAAGAACGTCAACTCGTTCAAGTCGGTCGAGCAGGCCGCCCGGTTCGAGGTCTCGCGTCAGGCTGCGCTCCTCGACGCCGGGCAGCGGATCATCCAGGAGACCCGGCACTTCCACGAGAAGGACGGCTCGACGTCGCCCGGTCGCGAGAAGTCGGACGCTGAGGACTACCGGTACTTCCCGGAGCCAGACCTCGCGCCGATCGCGGCGTCCCGCGAATGGGTCGAGGAGCTGAGGCAGACGCTGCCGGAGCCGCCGGCCGCGCGCCGTCGCCGGCTGCAGGACCTGTGGCAGTTCAGCGACCTCGACATGCGTGACACGGTCGGCGCAGGTGCGCTCGACCTCGTCGCCGCGACGATAGAGGCCGGTGCGCCGCCGCAGGCCGCCCGCAAGTGGTGGCTCGGCGAGCTGGCCCGCCGTGCCAACGAGGCCGAGGTGTCGCTGGACGACCTTGCGATCACGCCTGAGCAGGTTGCCGGCATCCAGGCGCTCATCGACGCGGGCAAGATCAACGACAAGCTCGCCCGGGACGTCTTCGACGGTGTGCTGGCCGGTGAGGGATCGCCCGACCATGTCGTGGCCGCCCGCGGACTCGAGGTCGTCTCCGACGACGGCGCACTCTCGTCCGCCGTGGATCGCGCCATTGAGGCCAACCCGGATGTCGCCTACAAGATCCGTGACGGCAAGGTCGCCGCGGCCGGCGCGCTCATTGGCGCGGTCATGAAGGAGATGCGTGGCCAGGCCGACGCGGCCCGCGTCCGCGAGCTGATCCTCGAGAAGCTGGCCTGACCCACTTAGGGTCAGGCCATGAACATGCGCCGCGGCGGCCGTCGAGCGCTGCTCATCGCCCCGCTGCTGCTGGGTCTGGTGTACCTGGCTGGCTGGCTGGCGACCGGCGCCCTGATGCCGGCGAACGCAACGATCGGCGGGGTGGACGTCGGCGGCATGAGGCCCGCGGCCGCAGCGGTGAAGCTGCGCACGACGCTCGCGCATCGCGCGGACGACGACGTCGTACTCACTCACCGGCACCAGAGGTTCGCCCTCAATCCCGATGAGCTCGGCCTGACAGTTGATGTCCGGAAGTCAGTGCACGCGGCCGGCGGGGTCCGAAGCTGGGATCCGCGCCACATGGCCGCGCTGCTGGCCGGCAAGCACGACACCGGCTTGGTCGTGCGCGCCGACGAGCCGGCGGTGAAGCAAGCCATCGCCCACATGGCGAAGGACATCAACGTCCAGGTCGTCGAGGCGCAGATCAGCTTTCCCGATGGGAAACCCACCCCACGGAAGCCGGTCGCTGGTCTGGTCGTGCGCAAGCAGGCAACGGAAAAGGCGATCAAGAGTGCTTACCTCGTTGCCGCCAAACCCGTGCCGGTGCCGACGGCACGCATCGAGCCGGCCGTCGATCAGGCCGGACTCGACCGTGCGATGAAGGACATCGCCGAGCCAGCTGTCCACGCTCCGGTCACGCTGCGCGCCGCGGGCAAGACGTATGGACTCCCGGTGTCCGCATTTGCGCCGGCCCTCGTCGTGCGCGTTGAAGACGGTGCCATGAGGCCCCACGTCGACCCCGAGGCCTTGGCCAAGCCGTTGACTGACTCCGCGACGGGGTTCGGCCAGAAGGCGGTGGACGCCCGGATCGACATCGTCGACGGAAAGCCGAAGATCTATCCGAGCAAGCCGGGTGTCGGCCTGCAGCCGAAGGAGATTGCGCGGAAGCTCCTGCCGGTCCTGACGAAATCGGGCGACGAGCGATCGCTGTCGATCAACACGAGCGTGGTCGAACCCGAGTTCACCACCGAAGAGGCCGAGGAGCTCAACATCAAGGAGAAGATCGGGGAGTTCACCACCCATTTCCCCCACGCGGAGTACCGCAACATCAACCAGGGGCGCGCCGCCGAGCTGATCGACGGGACGTTGCTTCGGCCCGGCGAGATCTTCAGCCTGAACTCGGTCGTCGGCCAGCGCACGAAGGCGAACGGCTTCGTCAAGGGATTCGTGATCAGCGGCGGGGTCTTCAAGGAAGAGCAGGGCGGGGGCGTCTCCCAGGTCGCCACGACGACCTACAACGCGGCCTTCTTCGCGGGTCTGGAGGATGTTGAGCACACGCCGCACCAGTTCTACATCGACCGGTATCCAGTGGGCCGGGAGGCGACCGTCTATTACGGGCAGATCGACCTGCGCTTCCGCAACGACACCCGCAACGGCGTTCTGGTCAAGGCGTCGCTCACGCCGAGCACCCCGGCGTCGCAGGGCACCATGCACGTGGAGATCTGGGGCACGAAGGTCTGGGACGTCGAGGCAGGGCTTTCCGAGCGGCGCGATTTCACGAAGCCCAAGAAGCGGCACGACGATTCGGACGAGTGTGTCCCGTCATCGCCGGCGCGCGGCTTCAAGGTCGACGTCTACCGCTACTTCAACCGCGACGGCAAGCGCGTCAAGACCGAGACGGACCACGTCCGGTACTCACCGACGCCTGAAGTCATCTGCGAAGACGACTGACGCCTTCCTGGGCTGGGCTCAGTCCTCGCCCACGCGCCGGAGCACGTTTTTCAGCTCGGAGAGCACGAGCTCGGGCTGTCCGAACGGGATGAAGTGCGTGGCGTCGATCTCGATGAAGATGACGTCGTGCAGCCGCTCGGCGGCCGTGCGCATCGCCATCGCGCTGGTGAGCATGTCGTGCGTTCCGGCCAGCATCGTGACCGGGACCTTGATCGACGACAGCGAGACGCGGCGGTGGGTCCCGATGCCGAGGGCCAGGTTGGCGTACCAGTCGGGGTCGGTCGTCAACATCTCCTGGACGGTCTCGCGAACCACATAGGGATCTGAGCTGCGGTCCACCAGTCGCGCCCAGCGCAGCACGTTCGCCGCCGTTGCCGTGATCGGGATGCCCGTGGTGATGGCGGACAGCGGGCGCCCGGTCGCGCGCACGACGGTCGCGCCAGCCACGATCAGCGCCTTGGCGACCGGGCCAGGCAGGTGCAGGGGGCGCAGCGAGGTGCCCAGGGTGTTTCCGGGGACGCCGTTCACGCCGAAGACCCCGGCGACCCGATCGGGGTGGCGCCCGGCGAGCTCAAACGCAACCGTGACTCCCGCGGACCAGCCCATGACGACGCATTGGTCGACGCCGGCATCGTCCATGACGGCCAGGGCGTCCTCGACGAACGCGTCGAGATCGACGCGCTTGCGGTCCTTCGGGCGGTCGGATCCGCCGGTCCCGCGATGGTTCCACGAGATGATGCGCACGCCGCAGTTCGGGTTGGTCAGGGACGGCCAGGCGTGCGGGTTGGTGCCGAGGCCGTTGCAGAGCAGGACGGTCGGGCCTTCCGCGTCGTTCGTCCACGCGCGCAGACGGGTGCCGTCGGCGCTGTGCACGTCGTAGTAGCGAACGCGGGTTGCGGTGGGAGTCACAGTCCTCAATTCTGCCGTACGCGCACCTCAGCACATGTCAGGCGCCCGTCAGACGTCACTCGGGAGTCGGGCCGGCGTCGGTTCTCGTTGGGCTGCCGTTCACCGACACGGGTCACCGTGGGCGCATGGCCAAGGCGAAGAGCGACACGCAGGACGTGTTCGAGGAGCTCGTGCTCAAGCACCACAAGGAAGTCGCGAAGCTCGAGGCGGCCATTGACGCTTACAAGAACGAAATCCGGCGGCTCGCCCGAGTCATCGAAAGGGCCGAGGAAGACGCTGCAAAATGGCGTCGCAAGGCGAAGAAGCTCAAGAAGCGCGAATCGACGGTCATCGTGGACGTCGCGCCGGAGCTCGCCGCCCTGCCAGACATCGGGGACGCGCTCAGCGCGTAGCGCCCGGCTTCTGGTGCCGCGGCTTGCGGGGATTTCCCGAAGCCGGCGGCCGGCCCGCCCTCTTCTTCTCGTACTGCCGCTTGGCCCGGACGTCCGCCGGGCGCCCGGAGTCGGGCTGCAGGTCGATCAGGATGCCGGAGATACGGGTCCCGGACAGCTTGCGCAGCGTCTCGGACGGCAGGTTCGGCGGGAGCTCGACCAGCGAGAAGGTCGATCTGATCTCGATGCGGCCGAAGTCGTCGCGGCTGAAGCCACCCTCGTTTGCGAGCGCGCCGACGATCTGGCGGGGCCCGATCTTGTGTCGGTGGCCCACCGAGATGCGATACGTCCCCCACTGATGGTCGCCGGAGGACCGCTCCCGCATGCTGCTGCGTGACGGGCGTTCGACCGGTTCCGGGAGCGCTTTCATCAGCAAGGGCTCGCCGTCTTGGGCGAGCACGGCGATCGCTGCGGCGATGTCCGTCGCGGGGACGTCGTGCTCGAGTTCGTAGGCGGAGATCAGTTCGCGGAAGTCCTCCATCTGCGAGTCACCCAGCGCTTCGGTGATGGCATCGGTGAACTTGGCCACTCGGCTGGCGTTCACGTCCTCGACGCGGGGAACCGGGATCTGCTCCAGCGTCGATCGGGCGGCCTTCTCGATGGCGCGCAGGAGTCCGCTCTCGCGTGGTGTGACGAACGAGATCGCCGCACCACTGCGCCCTGCCCGGCCGGTGCGGCCGATGCGGTGGACATACGACTCGGTGTCGGTGGGGATGTCGTGGTTGACGACGTGGCTGATCCGGTCGACGTCGAGGCCGCGCGCCGCGACATCGGTCGCCACCAAGATGTCGAGCTTGCCCTTGCGCAACTGATCGATGGTCCGTTCCCGCTGTGCCTGAACGATGTCGCCGTTGATGGCGGCTGCCGAGTAGCCACGCGCCCGCAGCTTCTCGGCCAGCTCCTCGGTCGCCTGCTTGGTCCGGACGAACACGATCATCCCGTCGAAGTTCTCCACCTCGAGTACGCGGGTGAGCACGTCCAGCTTCTGCGGGTGCGCCACTTTGATGTATCGCTGCGAGATGTTTGGGGCGGTCGCCGTCTTGGACTTGACGCTGACCTGGACCGCGCCGGGCGCGTGCTGCTCGGCGATCGACTTGATCTGCCGCGGCATGGTGGCCGAGAACAGGGCGACCTGCTTGTCGTGCGGGGTGGTGGACAGGATCTGCTCCACGTCCTCGGCGAAGCCCATCTTGAGCATCTCGTCGGCCTCGTCCAGGACGACGAACCGGATGCCGCTGAGGTCGAGCGTGCCCTTCTCGAGGTGGTCCATGATGCGCCCGGGCGTGCCGACGATGACGTGGACGCCGCGGCGCAGCGCCGACAGCTGGACGCCGTAGCCCTGCCCGCCGTAGACCGGTAGGACGTGCAGGCCCTTCAGGTGGGCCGCGTACCGCTCGAAGGCCTCCGAAACCTGGAGGGCGAGCTCGCGCGTGGGCGCCAGGACGAGCGCCTGCGGCGTGGGGTCGGAGACGTCGATCCGGGACAGGATGGGCAGCGCGAACGCGGCCGTCTTTCCGGTACCCGTCTGGGCCAAGCCGACGACGTGGCGGTTCTCCAGCAGCAGCGGGATGGTCTCGGCCTGAATGGGCGACGGCGTCTCGTAGCCGACGTCCTTCAGGGCCTTGAGAACCTTCGGGTCGAGACCGAGCTCGTCGAAGCGGGCGTCGGTGGCGTTCTCGGTTGCCGAATCTGATTGCACTGCCCAAGGTTAGTGGCGAATTTTCGTCGCGACTAATCTTGAGCCGTGCCAGAGACGCCAGAAATCGACATCAAGCCCCGCAGCCGCGACGTGACCGACGGGTTGGAGAAAACCGCCGCCCGCGGGATGCTGCGCGCGGTGGGGATGGGCGACGAGGACTGGGAGAAGCCGCAGATCGGCGTCGCGTCGAGCTGGAACGAGATCACGCCCTGCAACCTGTCGCTCGATCGGCTCGCGAAGGCGTCGAAGGAGGGCGTCCACGCGGCCGGCGGATTCCCGCTCGAATTCGGCACGATCAGCGTCTCCGACGGCATCAGCATGGGCCACGAGGGCATGCACTTCTCGCTGGTCAGCCGCGAGATCATCGCCGACTCGGTCGAGACGGTGATGATGGCCGAGCGGCTGGACGGGTCCGTCCTGCTCGCCGGCTGCGACAAGAGCCTGCCGGGCATGCTCATGGCCGCCGCGCGGCTCGACCTTGCCAGCGTCTTCCTGTACGCCGGCTCGATCATGCCGGGCAACGTCGACGGCAAGGACGTCACGATCATCGACGCCTTCGAGGCGGTGGGGGCGTGCATGCGCGGCCTCATCAGCCGTGAGGAGGTCGACAAGATCGAGCGCGCCATCTGCCCGGGCGAAGGCGCCTGTGGCGGCATGTACACCGCCAACACGATGGCGTCCGCCGCCGAGGCGCTCGGCATGAGCCTGCCCGGCTCGGCCGCTCCGCCGGCGCCCGACCGTCGTCGTGACGAGTACGCCCGCAAGTCGGGCGAGGCCGTCGTCAACCTGCTCCGCAAGGGCATCACGGCGCGCGACATCATGACGCTCGAGGCGTTCGAGAACGCGATCACCGTGGTGATGGCGCTCGGTGGCTCGACGAACGCTGTTCTTCACCTGCTGGCGATCGCCCGCGAGGCTGGCGTCCCGCTGACGCTCGCCGACTTCAACCGGGTCGGCGACAAGGTCCCGCACTTGGGCGATCTCAAGCCGTTCGGTCGCTACGTCATGAACGACGTCGACAAGGTTGGCGGCATCCCGGTCGTCATGAAGGCCCTGCTCGACGCCGGCCTGATGCACGGCGACGTCATGACCGTCACCGGTCGGACCATGGCCGAGAACCTCGCCGACATCGAACTGGGGCTCGACGGCGACATCATCCGTCCGCTGGATGCGCCGATCCACAAGACCGGCGGAATCACGATCCTGCACGGCTCGCTGGCGCCGGAAGGAGCCGTCGTCAAGAGCGCCGGCTTCGACAACGACGTGTTCCGCGGCACTGCGCGCGTCTTCGACGGCGAACGGGCCGCGCTCGACGCGCTGGAGGACGGGACGATCGTCGCCAATGACGTCGTCGTCATCCGCAACGAAGGCCCCAAGGGCGGCCCCGGCATGCGCGAGATGCTCGCCATCACCGGCGCCATCAAGGGCGCAGGACTCGGCAAGGACGTCCTGCTCGTGACGGATGGGAGGTTCTCCGGCGGTACGACCGGCCTGTGCGTCGGCCACATCGCGCCGGAGGCCGTCGACGCCGGCCCGATCGCGTTCGTCAAGGACGGCGACCCGATCGTCCTCGACGTCGCCAACCGCACGCTCGAGGTCGAGATCGACGACGACGAGCTCGCATCCCGCAAGGTCGGCTGGGAGCCGCTGCCGTCGAAGTACACCTCCGGCGTGCTCGCGAAGTACCGGAAGCTGGTGTCTTCGGCGGCTGAAGGCGCCGTCACCGGCTGATGCCCCCCGAAGACAACGCTGCGCTGGATCCAGAGGACCTTGAAACGGCGATTCGGGTACTCAGGAAAGCCGGGGCGTACAACAACGATCACCCGGACTTCATCGCGCTGCGGCGTGCGACGGCGACCTTCTTCAAGGACGCCAAGCGGGAGCGGAGGCTGAAGAAACGCCAGTCGGAGGCGGCGGCGGACCGGGCCGTGGTCGAGCTGACCGCAACCGGCTCGGCGCAGCGCATCGACGACGAGACGGCCGGCCTTCCGCTGACGTCGACCGCCAAAGGCGCGTCGGCGGGGACGCTCGTCGTGCCGCGCGGTTGCTACATCTGCAAGGAGAAGTACGTCGTCGTCGACGCGTTCTATCACCAGCTGTGCCCGGACTGCGCGGCGTTGAGTCACGCCAAGCGGGATGCCCGGACGGACCTGACCGGACGCCGCGCGCTGCTCACCGGAGGCCGCGCCAAGATCGGCATGTACATCGCGCTGCGGCTGTTGCGCGACGGTGCGGAGCTGACGATCACCACCCGCTTCCCGCGGGACGCAGTGCGCCGGTTCGCGAGCCTCGACGACAGCGGCGACTGGCTGCACCGGCTGCGAGTCGTCGGCATCGACCTACGTGACCCCGCCCAGGTGGTGGGACTGGCCGACGACATCGCCAGTCGCGGCCACCTCGACATCCTCATCAACAACGCTGCTCAGACGGTCCGGCGCCAGCCCGGCGCCTACACGCCGCTCGCCGAGGCCGAGAACACGCCGCTGCCCGAGCACCTGAGGGCGGAGAACGGCGGGGTGCCCATGCTGACGTTCGGCCACACGTCGGACCTGCACCCGGCGGCGCTCGTCGGCGAGCTGGATGTGCATCCGGTCCTGGCCGCCGACACGAAGACCGCCGACGAGCTAACAGCCGTCGCGATGACGGCGGGCTCCGCTGACCTGTCACGCATTGATGCGGGTGGGCTCGTCCCGGACGTCGTCGACACCAACAGCTGGGTGCAGGGCATCGGCGAGGTCAGCGAGCTGGAGCTGCTCGAGGTGCAGCTGTGCAATCAGACAGCGCCGTTCATCCTGATCAGCCGACTGCGGCCCGCGCTTGCCGCCTCGCCGGCCCGACGGACGTACGTCGTCAACGTGTCGGCCATGGAGGGGCAGTTCGGTCGGCGCTACAAGGGGCCGGGCCATCCGCACACCAACATGTCCAAGGCCGCCCTCAACATGCTCACCCGGACGAGCGCGGCGGAGATGCTGGAGACCGACGGGATCCTCATGACGGCTGTCGACACTGGCTGGATCACCGACGAGCGCCCCCACACGACGAAGATCCGGCTCGCCGACGAGGGTTTCAAGGCTCCGCTCGACCTCGTCGACGGCGCCGCCCGCGTCTACGACCCGATCGTGCGGGGCGAGGCCGGCGAGGACCTGCACGGCGTCTTCCTCAAGGACTACGTCGCCTCGCCCTGGTGAGCGCGCCGAACTTGAACTTTCCGATGTGACCCGCGAAACTGTCCGGGTGCACTCGCTCCTCGTAGTTACCGCATGACGCGCTGATCCCATCAGACAACGCGTCCCCCTCGAATGCCTTCGGGCCGGGGGGATTTTTCATGTGGGACCCCGAAACACCACCAGCACACGTAACAGGGAGAATGACCGAATGACCGAGACGGCATCACCAGCGACACCGGTCGTCGCTGACGAGCCCGCGCAGATCACCGGCGCGCAGAGCCTCGTCAGCGCGCTCGAGCACGCCGGCGTCGAGGTCATCTTCGGCATCCCCGGGGGTGCGATCCTCCCGGCGTACGACCCGCTGTTCGACTCGTCGATCCGGCACATCCTGGTCCGGCACGAGCAGGGCGCCGGTCACGCCGCGCAGGGCTACGCCATGGTCACCGGCAAGGTCGGCGTCTGCATGGCCACTTCTGGTCCTGGCGCGACGAACCTCGTCACCGCCATCGCCGACGCGCACATGGACTCAGTCCCGATCGTCGCGATCACCGGCCAGGTGCCGAGCGGCGCCATCGGCACGGACGCCTTCCAGGAGGCGGACATCCGGGGCATCACGATGCCCATCACCAAGCACAGCTACCTCGTCACCAACCCCGATGAGATCCCGCGGGTGGTCGCCGAGGCGTTCCACATCGCGTCCACCGGACGTCCGGGCCCGGTGCTCGTCGACGTTTCAAAGGACGCCTTGCAGAAGATGACGACGTTCGTCTGGCCGCACGAGCTGGCGCTGCCGGGCTACCGTCCGACCACGCGTCCGCACGGCAAGCAGGTGCGCGAGGCCGCCAAGCTCATCGCCGAGTCCAAGCGGCCGGTGCTCTACGTCGGGGGTGGGGTCATCAAGGCCGACGCGGCCGCCGAGCTCGCTGCGCTCGTCGCCCTCACCCGCATCCCGGTCGTCACGACGCTGATGGCCCGTGGCGCGTTCCCCGACTCGCACGAGCTGCACCTGGGCATGCCCGGCATGCACGGCTCGGTCGCCGCGGTCGGCGCGCTGCAGAAGTCCGATCTGCTGATCACGCTGGGTTCTCGGTTCGACGACCGCGTCACCGGCCACCTGCCGTCGTTCGCGCCGGAGGCAAAGGTGATCCACGCCGACATCGACCCGGCCGAGATCGGCAAGAACCGGCAGGCCGACGTCCCCATCGTCGGCGACTGCAAGGAAGTCATCTCCGAGCTCATCCTCATGCTGCACAAGCAGGCCGACGAGGACGGCCTCGCCGTCGAGTGCGACGCCTGGCGCCAGCAGATGCTCGCGCTCAAGGCGAAGTACCCCGTGGGCTATGACAAGCCGGAGGTCGGGCTCGCGCCGCAGAAGGTCATCGAGCGCATCAGCGACTTCTCCGGGCCGGAGGCCACGTACGTCGCCGGCGTCGGCCAGCACCAGATGTGGGCCGCGCACTTCGTCGACTTCGAGCGTCCGCGGCAGTGGCTCAACTCCGGCGGCGCCGGCACGATGGGCTACTGCGTGCCCGCCGCCATGGGCGCCAAGGTCGGCACGCCGGACGCCGTGGTGTGGGCCATCGATGGCGATGGCTGCTTCCAGATGACCAATCAGGAGCTCGCCACCTGCGCGATCGAGGGCATCCCGATCAAGGTCGCCATCATCAACAACTCGTCGCTCGGCATGGTGCGGCAGTGGCAGACGCTGTTCTATGACAGCAGGTACTCCAACACGGACCTGAACACCGGGCCCGAGGAGATCGGTGCCATGCGCATCCCCGACTTCGTCAAGCTCGCCGATGCGATGGGCTGCGTGGGCCTGCGCTGCGAGACCGAAGAAGACCTCGACGCGACGATCGAGAAGGCCATGGCCATCAACGATCGTCCCGTGGTCATCGACTTCGTGGTCGAGCGCGACGCCATGGTGTGGCCGATGGTGGCCGCCGGCACCAGCAACGACGACATCAAGATCGCGCGCGACCTGGCGCCTGAGTTCGAGGAGGACGTCCTGTGAGCCAGCATGTCCTGAGCGTTCTCGTCGAGAACACCCCCGGTGCGCTCGCTCGAGTCTCGAGCCTGTTCATGCGGCGCGGCTTCAACATCGAGTCGCTCGCGGTCGGGCCGACGGAGATCCCCGAGGTCTCGCGCATGACGATCGTGGTAAACCTCGACAAATTGCCGCTGGAGCAGGTGACCAAGCAGCTCAACAAGCTGGTCAACGTGCTCAAGATCGTCGAGCTTGACAACACCGCCGTCCAGCGTGAGCTGATGATGGTCAAGGTCAAGATCGACAGCCAGACGCGCGGGCAGGTCCTGGAGACCGTGCAGTTGTTCCGCGCCAAGGTCGTCGACGTGGCCACCGACGCCATCACCATCGAGGCGACCGGCGACTCCGGCAAGCTCAACGCGATGCTGGCCGTCCTTGAGCCCTTCGGCATCCGTGAGATCGTCCAGTCCGGGCGCGTGGCCATCGGCCGCGGCTCCCGCTCGATCACCGACCGCACCCTGCGCTCCGTGCCGGGGTCGGTCGCACTTTGACGCAATCTGACCGACTGTCGCAATCACTCAACAACGAAAAGCGAGATGCCAAAATGGCTGAACTGTTCTACGACGACGACGCTGACCTGTCGCTGATCCAAGGCAAGAACGTGGCCGTCATCGGCTACGGCAGCCAGGGCCATGCGCATGCGCTCAACCTGCGCGACTCGGGCGTCGACGTCCGCGTCGGCCTCAAGGAAGGCTCGAAGAGCATCGCCAAGGCCGAGGCCGAGGGCCTGCGGGTCCTCACTGTCGCCGAGGCGGTCGAAGAGGCCGACGTCATCGTCATCCTCGCGCCCGACCAGTTCCAGCGCATCATCTACGCCGAGTCCATCGAGCCGAACCTCGCCGAGGGCGACACGCTCGTGTTCGGCCACGGCTTCAACATCCGCTTCGGCTACATCAGGCCGCCGGCCGGTGTGGACGTGATCATGGTCGCGCCGAAGGCGCCCGGCCACACTGTGCGCCGTGAATACGTCGCGGGCCGGGGCATCCCGGACATCATCGCCGTCGAGCAGGACGCGTCGGGCACCGCTTGGGACCTCGCCAAGTCGTACGCCAAGGCCATCGGCGGCACCCGCGCCGGCGTCATCAAGACGACGTTCGCCGAGGAGACCGAAACCGACCTCTTCGGTGAGCAGTCCGTCCTGTGTGGCGGTGTGTCGCACCTCGTCCAGGCCGGCTTCGAGACGCTGACCGAGGCCGGCTACCAGCCGGAGATCGCGTACTTCGAGTGCCTGCACGAGCTCAAGCTGATCGTCGACCTGATGTGGGAGGGCGGCATCGCCAAGCAGCGGTGGAGCATCTCCGACACGGCCGAGTACGGCGACTACACCCGTGGCCCACGGGTCGTGAACGACGCCACGAAGCAGGAGATGAAGCGCATTCTCGGTGAGATCCAGGACGGCACTTTTGCCAAGGAGTGGATCGCCGAGGACGAGGCCGGGCGGCCGCAC
>JBJMIJ010000004.1:0-45387 GCA_045806885.1 Aeromicrobium sp. | reverse complement strand
GTCGTCGCGGGCCTCTGCGCGACGGCGATCGCGATGCTGCTCGGCACGGCGGCGGCGTTCGCGGTGCAGCGGAACCGGTTCTTCGGCAGGCGCGCAGTGAGCCTGCTGCTCGTGCTGCCGATCACGCTCCCCGGCATCGTCACCGGGATCGCGCTGAACGCGACGTTCACCTCGGTGCTCGGCCCGTTCGGGGTGACCCTCGGACTCGGCACCGTGATCGTCGGCCACGCGACCTTCTGCATCGTGATCGTCTTCAACAACGTGCAGGCGCGCCTTCGGCGCACGGGGACCTCGTTGGAGGAGGCTGCCGCCGACCTGGGGGCGACGGGTTGGCAGACGATGCACCTGGTGACGTTTCCCATGATCCGCGGAGCCTTGGTGGCCGGCGCGCTGCTGGCGTTCGCGCTGAGCTTCGACGAGATCGTCGTCACGACGTTCACGGCCGGGCCCGACACGACCACGCTGCCCCTGTGGATCTTCACGAACCTGTTCCGGCCGAATCAGGCGCCGGTGGTGAACGTGGTCGCCGCCGTCCTGACGATCGTCGCGATCCTGCCGGTCTGGCTCGCGCAGCGATTTGGCGGCGACATCGCGACAACCCCCTGACCAATCAAGGAAGAAGACTCAATGAGCATCTATGCAGTGACCAACCCGGCGACGGGCGAGGTGGTCGAGACCTTTCCCGAGGCGACCGCAGAGCAGATCGAGTCCGCTCTCGCCGCCGCCGCGACGGCTGCCTCGACCTGGGGTCGCACCAGCGCCGCGGCCGAGCGATGTGCCCGGATCCACCAGGTGGCTGAGCTGACGCGCCAGCGGCGGGACGAGCTCGCCGCCATCATCGTCACGGAGATGGGGAAATCTCTGGACGATGCTCTGGGCGAGGTCGATTTCAGCGCCGACATCTACGACTACTACGCGGCCAATGGTGAAACGCTGCTGGCCGACGAGTCGATCGACTTGGGAGAGGGTGCCGAAGGAACGGCAGTGATCCGCCGCGCGCCGCTCGGCGCGCTGCTCGGAATCATGCCGTGGAACTTCCCGCACTATCAGGTCGCGCGCTTCGCCGGCCCGAACCTGGCCATCGGGAACACGATCGTGCTCAAGCATGCCCCGCAGTGTCCGCGGTCCGCCGCCGCGTTGCAGCAGCTTTTCGACGACGCCGGCTTCCCGGCAGGCGCCTACGTGAACGTCTATGCGACCGATGCGCAGGTCGCAGACATCATCGCCGATCCGCGGATCGTCGGCGTCTCGTTGACGGGCTCGGAACGGGCGGGCGCGGCGGTGGCCGAGGTGGCCGGACGCAACCTCAAGAAGGTTGTCCTCGAACTCGGCGGGTCCGACCCGTTCGTGCTCCTGAGCACGCCGGACCTCGACGCCACGGTCGAATCCGCGGTGGCCGCCCGGATGGACAACGCGGGGCAGTCCTGCAATGCCGCGAAGCGCTTCGTCGTGATCGACGGGTTGTATGACGACTTCGTCGAGAAATTCACGGCGGAGATACTGAAGGCCGGTGAGCAACTCGCACCGCTGTCGTCCGAGGCGGCTGCTGTCCGCTTGGAGACCCAGGTTGCCGATGCAGTCGCCCGAGGCGCGACGTGGGTGTCGCGTGGAGAGCGAGACGGGGCCTATTTCCCGGCGGGTGTGCTCAGCGGCGTCGGCGCCGACAACCCGGCCTTCGGGCAGGAATTCTTCGGCCCGGTCGCGACGGTCTACCGAGCCGCTGACGAGGACGACGCGGTGCGAATCGCAAACGCCACGCCGTTCGGGCTCGGTTCCTACGTCTTCACCACCGACTCCCCGCAGGCTGAGCGCGTCGCTGACCGTATCGACGCCGGGATGGTCTACGTCAACGGTGTCTTGATGGACCAGGCCGAGATCCCGTTCGGCGGTGTCAAGCGCTCCGGCTTCGGTCGTGAGCTGGGCCGCTTCGGCATGGACGAGTTCGTCAACAAGAAGCTGATCCGGGTTGCAGGAGGTGTGTCCGCGTGATCGCCCAGGAACGGAGACTCGTCACGGTGATCCCCGGGCCGCGCTCCCGTGACTTGATGGTGCGCAAGCAAGGGGCGGTCGCATCCGGGGTGGGGACCACGATGCCCGTCTTCGCCGTCGAGGCGAGCGGTGGGATCGTGGTCGACGTCGACGGAAACCAATTGATCGACCTGGGCTCCGGCATTGCCGTGACGACAGTTGGGAACAGCGCAACGCGCGTGGTGGCGGCCATCCAAACGCAGGCGGCGGCGTTCACACACACCTGCTTCATGGTGACTCCCTATGAGGGCTATGTGGCTGTCTGTGAGGCGCTGAATCGTCTGACGCCGGGTTCGCACGAGAAGCGAACGGCGTTGTTCAATTCGGGCGCTGAGGCCGTTGAGAATGCGGTCAAGATCGCTCGAACCTTCACCAAGCGACCGGCCGTTGTCGTATTCGACCACGCGTATCACGGTCGCACGAACCTGACGATGGCGATGACGGCAAAGAGCATGCCGTACAAGTCGGGGTTCGGCCCTTTTGCGCCGGAGATCTATCGCGCCCCGCTCTCGTACCCGTTCCGCGATGGACTCGACGGGCCGAGCGCCGCACGGCGTGCGATCGACGTCATCGACAAGCAAGTCGGTGCCGCGAACCTCGCGGCTGTGGTCGGCGAGCCCGTTCAAGGCGAAGGCGGTTTCATCGAGCCGGCGCCGGGATTCCTGCCGACGCTGATTGATTGGTGCCGGGACAATGGGGTGGTGTTCGTCGCCGACGAGGTGCAGACCGGCTTCGCCCGGACGGGCAACCTCTTTGCCTGCGAACACGAGGACGTCGTCCCGGACCTCATCGTCACGGCCAAGGGAATCGCGGGGGGACTTCCGTTGGCGGCCGTCACCGGACGGGCCGACATCATGAATGCGCCGCATGTAGGCGGACTGGGTGGAACCTACGGAGGCAACCCGATTGCCTGCGCTGCGGCGTTGGCCGTCATCGAGACGATTGAATCGGAACGACTTGTGGAGCGCGCGGCTGCCATCGGCGGCCAGCTGCGGGAGCGTCTCACGGCCATGCAGGGCCGTGACGATCGCATCGGCGACGTTCGTGGGCGCGGCGCCATGATGGCTATTGAGTTGGTCAAGCCCGGAGGCATCGAACCGGATCCGGACCTCGCCAAGCGGCTGGCGGCCGAGGCCCACCAGCGTGGCGTGATTGTGCTGACCTGTGGCACCTACGGCAACGTCTTCCGATTCCTGCCGCCGCTGTCGATCAGCGACGACCTGCTCGCAGAGGCCTTTGACGTCCTGGACGAGGTCTTCGAGGAAGTTCAGTGACAACTGGCTGGAATGGCGGAGCCTGCCCCAACGCGTGATGGACTCGACCCGGTGTTCGGCAACCCGGCAACCCATGGATGATGGCCGACTGAGTCGGACTCATGCGGCAGCAACTCGTCGGGTGAATTGGCCGTGGAATCCGAGCGGGACATTGAATGGCAGGTGTGCGACGGCGATGGCATCTTTCTCGAGGTCTCGGGCGTCCAGTAGGAGCAGCTTGGTGCGGAGTTCGTCATGGCCGTGTGCCATGGCCAGGAGCCAGCCGTCGTCTTCAGCGGCGTCCGGGGTCCGGGGGACGAAGAGCGCCTCGCCTATGCGGTGTCCTTCCATCTGGTGCGCCGTGATGAGGCCCGTGTCGTGGTCGACCTTGATCACGCTGCCGTTGTCCGTGCCCTCGGCCCATCCGGACGCGTAGCTGAAGCGGTGTCGTCGGGTGGCCACACGCCAGTCGAACTGGGGGAACTCTGACTGGATCGACGAGAGCTCCTGTTCGATCACACGACCAGTCGGGGTGATCCGGTAACGCATCAGCTTGGAAGCGGGTGCCTCGTGGTCGTTCCTGGCGTCGCCGATCGCGACCTTCAGCTTGTCCCAGCCCTCCGGTCCGAAGTTGATCAGATCGACGACGACGTCGCCGTTTTCCTCGTAGGCGTTGGTGACGTGGAAGTGCATCAGGGCGTCGTGCTCCACGATCCGGGGCTTGCCTCCCTCACGTGGGACGAGGACGAATCTGGTGCTCTTGTTGGGTTGGTAGTCCAGCGCGTCGATGTAGGAGCTGGTGCTCAGCGCCAGCTTGCGCAGATTGGGCATGATCGGGTCCAGCACGAAGACCAGGTGCTTCTCGGTCAGGGCGACGTCGTGGTTCCACGGCAGGTCGAGCATCGGCAGGCTGGCGAACTGCTCGAGTGGCCCGCCGGGACGTCGGCGGTAGCACCGGATCTGTGGGAACGGGAAGACGTCCAGACCGAAGTTGAACATCTCGCCGGTCAGCGGATCGAACTTGGGATGTGCGGAGAACGCACCCAGCCACTTCAGCTGTCCGTCGAAGTCCTCGGTGCCCAACGTCTCCAGCGTGCCGGGGTCCAGCCGGTGCGGCTTGCCGCCCTCCCACAGGGCCAGGAGTTCATCGCCGTTCATCATCACGTTGGTGTTGGCCACGTTCGCGGGCAGGCGCAGGAAGTTTGCCAGTGGGCCACCCGGGCGCATGGCGCCGAGCCCCCGGAAGGCGATCCGGTTGGAGGACTCGCCATGGGTGAAGTGCTTGGTCCGGACGTACTTGTTGCGGAACTGGACCCGGCCCTGGTCGATGGTGAACCGGGAGACCATGCCGTCGCCGTCGAAGATGTTGTCGAGCAGCGTCGTGCCAACCTGAAGCTTCCCGGGACCGATGCGGTAGAGCGTCCCGCTCAGCTCTGCGGGGATAGTGCCGTCGATCTGGATATCGGCTAGCGCATGCTCATCCAGGAGCGGCTGGTGTATCCCGAACTCACGGCCGAGGTTGACGATGGTGTCGACGGTGGTTTCCATGCTAGGACGCCTTGCCGCTGCTGGGCGCGAAGGAACTGAGTCCGGCGTCTTGGTACTGCTGGGTGAGCCGCCGGTATTGACGCCGGTTGCGAGCCAGCGGGGTTTCAGTCAGGAGTCGGGGCAGGTAGCGGTATCCGAGCCGGGCGGCGGTGCTCAGGGCCGTGAACTCGAGATCGTGGCGCTTCGTCCATCTGAACGGCAGGTGCTGGCGGACGGCTGGATCCATGATCCCGAATCCCAGAACGGCAGTCACATGCCCGGCCATTGGGGCCACTACGGACCAGGCCGGCTCAGCTAACCACGGGACGAAGTCAGGTCGGGGCGGAGCAAGCGTATGGCCGACTGCCGCTTCCGAGGTCGGGGTGGGCTGCAATCTCTCTGCCGCGAACGTGCGGTAGTAGACACGTGCCTCCGTGTAGTCCTCCAGCAGGCGCGACCGGCCGGGCAGTTGCAGGTGGTCGAGCTTGCTGAGTCCGAAGTCCCAGATCGCCTGGGCATCCTCGTCGGTCAGCTGGTTGCCGGTCAGGGCACAGAAGGCGTCGATGTGCATGAACATCGTGCTGTACATGATCCAGTTCCACGTCTCGGGGTTCAGCGCGCTGTAGCGGACGCCGTCCGGGCTGATCCCCTTCACGTCGCGGTGCATGCGCTTGAGTCGCTCGGACTCGCCGATGCGCTCCTCGTCGTCGCCGATGAAGACAAGTTGGTCGGAGGCAGCCGTGCGCCCTGCCCGCTCCCACGGGTTGTTGGCGATCCGTCCCGTCGCCTCCAGCGCTGCGGAGATCTCGGGGTCCATTGCTTGGTCGTAGAGAGCAGGTGCGAAGAGTGCCAGGAAGACGGTCCCGCCGAATCGGTCGAACTGTCGGACCGCTTCGTTCTGGTCGAGCAACTCGCTGGCCGCGTCGGAGACTGCGCCCTCGAACGCCTCGTGACTGATGGGACAACTCATCGAGTCCTCCTGGTGTCGCACGCTAATCTGGTGCCAGTTGGCTCCAGACCTACTCTGGTGTCAGAGTGCACCACATAGAGAGGAAGGTCAAGGACTGTGAGCGACGACACCGAATCTGGCGCCGCCGGCCGCCTCTACGGCGGGGTCACGGCGACAGAACGCAGGGCCCGCCGTCGAGCTGACCTCGTGGATGCCGCGCTCGACCTGATCGCAGAAGCCGGGCCGAATGCAGTGACGAAACGGGCAGTCTGTGGGCGGGCAGGATTGAACGACCGTTACTTCTATGAGCACTTCGCCAACAGCGAAGCGCTCCTGTTGGCTCTGATGCAGGACACGACCGCCCAGGGCGTCGAGCTGCTGTTGGCCGCGGTCGCGGCCGCCGGCCCCACCGTCCCAGCCCAAGTGCTCGCAGCAGCCCACGCCCTCCTCGACTTCGTCAGTGAAGACCCCCGCCGAGCCACCCTCCTTCTCGCCTCACACGGCAACGAGACATTGCAACGAGCCCACCTGGAAACCCAACAGACGGTCGCGCGCATCGTGGCCGTCATGGCACGTCAGGTCCTCGGTGACGCCGCTCCGACCGAACAGAACACCGAGATGGCCAGCTTCGTGGTGGTCTCCGGGGGCATGGAACTGCTGTCGGCTTGGATCCGCGGCGAATACGACGTCAGCCGCGAGCAGCTGGCCAGACTCCTCGCCGCTCTGCTGCTTGCCTACGCGGGAGCCGACTACGACCAGTTCGCCCAGTGAGTTCTGACGTCGAATCACCCTGACCGCCCTCCGGCAGCGTCGTGGCGACATCTGACATCAGATGTCAGCTCCGTGCGCTGGTCGTGGCCGGCTGCGCCTGCAGCCTCCATGACCTTCTCACCCGTGGCGCCGAGTTTCGAATAACGTCCCAGCACCTCCGCCAAATGATGCGCGTTGGAACCCCCGACAGGGTTCGAACCGTTCAGCGGTTGAAGCACAAGAGCAGAACCTCCGGCTTGTCCGGGGGTTTCTGCGTGAGGCCATTTCTGCCGCTTCTGGCTGGCTTTCGGGCCAGCGGCGCGGCATGGGCGACCGGCGTGTTTCGGCAGCTGGATGCCTTGCTCACGTTCATGGACCCGGAGTGGTGGACCGGACGTAGCCTCGACTTCGCGCCAGAATCGCTGCATGGTGCTACCCCGAAACGCGCTCATCAGTTGGAAGCTGCTCGTCGCACTTCTTGGGTTCAGCGGAGTTGTGACCGAGATCGCGGCGCTCATCGAGCGCGGCGTGTTTAAGCCGGTCAACTTCTTCAGCTATTTCACGATCGAGTGCAACATCGCGGTGTTCCTGACCCTCATTCTCAGCGCCGTCGCGGTGGCGGCGAATGAGAACGATCGATTGGGTGTCCTTCGGGGCGCCGTCACGGTTTACATCGGCGTTGTCGGTATCGGCTTCTCAGTCCTACTCGCGGGGATCGAAGACGCGACGCTCACGGCAGTTCCGTGGGACAACGTCGTCCTGCACTACGTCGTGCCGGTAGCTGCAACGCTCGATTACCTCGTCGACCGACCAGCACATCGTCTCTCGTTCAAGAAGAGCTTCATCTGGCTCTTGTTTCCCATCACGTATGTCATTTACAGCCTGACGAGGGGGAGATTGACGGGCTGGTATCCGTACCCCTTCCTCAACCCTGGGGCTCACGGGCCCGCGGCAGTCGCGGGGACGGTTGCCGGCCTCCTACTGCTCGGACTCGGGCTCATCTGGACAGCGACGAAGTTGTCCGGGCCACGAGCCCTGGCCTGAGCTTCGCAACGCAGACGCTGGTCCCGAACGTTCGCGTATGTGTGACCAGGGGCTCTGGATGCGGTTACGTCCCAAATGAATCGACGTTGTGGCGGCTATTACGGCCTAAACGTCGGTAGATCGGCAGGAGTGCGCATGTATGTCTAAAGATGCGTATCAACTTCGGCAGATTGGGGCGCTTCTCCGCAAGCTCGGTGCCCGTTGGTCTCCGATGCGCTATTGCTTTCCGGCCCAGCTGTCCACAGCGTTGAACAAGTCTTGTCCGGGATCGTCCTGTAGGTCCTCAGATGCGAACAGGATGATGATCGTCGACTGTGAGGCATTGTCGTTGAACCACATTTCTGCGCCGAAGCCCGATGCTTTCCCGTCGTGCCCGATCATCACGCCGTCTTCGGGGTCGTCGTAGTCGATCGCCATGAGGCCCAGCCCATACAGGCCGTCGTCACCGTCATCGACCCAGTCCTGCATTTGTTTCCGGCTCTGACGACTTAGCAACACGTCACCGCTGATCAACGCCTGCACGTAGGTCGCGAGGTCTGCGGTGGTCGAGATCACTCCGCCATCAGCAAGCCCCGTGCCGTCATCGATGTCGGTCACATCGTTCCAATACTCGGTCTTGTCTTCATAACTGCGGACGGTGCCGCCCTTGCGCGTTTCGAAGTGCTCCACATAGGTGTCTTTCAGGCCGAGCGGTTCCGCGATGCGCGACTTGACCTGAGCACCCCACGGCTTTTTGCCCACCTTTTCCATGATCATCTGCAGCAGCAGATAGTTCGTATTCGAATAGGAGTGGCGTTCACCCACCTCGAACAAGGCGGGCAGGTCATATGCATATGTGAGTGCTTCCTCCGGCGTCCAGACCTCGGATTCGTGAGCACCGATCGCGTCAGTAAATTCATCGGTGCTGTAATAGTCGTCGATGCCGCTGGTGTGGTTCAGCAGTTGACGGATCGTTACTTTGTCCACGTTGGCGATGCGGTTGACGATCTCGTCAGGCAAATATTTAGCCGCCGGATCATCAAGGCTCAACAGATGTTCTTCGGCAAACTGAAGCATGATCACAGCGACGAAGGTCTTCGTCACACTCCCGATGCGAAAACGGTCCGAGTCGCGGAGCGGCGTGTCCTCATCGAGGTTCGCCAATCCCTGATGCGCAGCCACATTGCCCACCGCCGGCGACTCCACCCGTACGCTCACGGCCGGGCTGTTCGGGTCGTCGATGTATTTGTCGACGATGGCCTGCAGTTCGGCCTGCAGTTTGGCGTGGGAATTGGCGACAGTCTGCCGTTCCGCAGTTGACGCCTTCGGCGCCGCCCCACATCCGACGGTGGCGAAAATCAAGCAGATCGCAGCAATCCAAGGTCGACTCGTCGGGGGCTTCACGCGCGAAGACTACGCCTGTTGCGCATTGAGACCGGCTTTTCAGATTTGAGCCGCCAATCCAAATGGGATGGAACAGACGCACGGCACGACGCGTGCAGTCCTTGGGTCCCGAACAGTCGGTCTATCGGCTTACCGGCCATCTCATTCACCCCAGTCCTCGGACCAGCCGAAACACGGGCTCAGCGCCAGATGGCGCTGCCGACAGACGGCTGTCCTTCTCGTCCGTTGCGAATGGATTAAGCCGCGATCTGCGGACCGACATCGGCGGTACGTTGCCGATGTGACCCGCATCATTCTCGTCGACGACGACCGGGACATCTGTTACCTGGTCCACCACCGCCTGACCACCATGGGCATGGACGTCGAGGCGTACTTCGACGGGGAGTCCGGGCTCCAGGCCATCCGCGCCAATCCGCCGGACCTGGCGATCGTCGACGTGATGATGCCCCGGATGAACGGGCTCGAGGTCACGCGCGCCATCCGGGCTGATCCAGCGATCCAGGATCTTCCCATCATCATCTTCACCGCGATGACGCGGCCCGAGGATCGCGACGCGGGCCTTGCGGCAGGAACAGAGCACTACGTCATCAAGCCGTTCAGCGTGCTGGCGTTGGGCGCCTACGTGGAGAAGGTCCTCGGCCTTCGGGCCTGCGCGCGATGCGGCAAGCGGCGCCAGGTGGATGACGTCGAGTTCTCACCCGAGCAGATCCTGCAGTACGCCAAGCCGGGATGGATCGTCACCGTGGACGGCGACGTCTGCGGCGAGTGCCACGTCGCGGCTTTGAAGAAGCTCGAGTGGTAGCCGCATGACCTGGCTTGTCGCTCTCTTCGGCATCGGCTTCACCGCGTTCGGCGGATGGGCCGCGATCGACCCGGCGTCCTTTCCGGCGGCTGAGTTCCCGCCGTACAACCAGCACTTCATTCACGACGTCGCGGCGACATTCCTGGCCTTCGGCATTGGGCTTCTCGCGTCCGTGAGGACCACGGCGTGGCGGACGCCTGTGCTCGCGCTGGCCGCGGTCTGGAACGCACTGCACGCTGTGTCCCACGTGATCGACGTCGGCCGCGCGTCGACGCAGGCAGCCGGCGTCCATGCCGTGATCGAGCTGGTGATGGTCACGGTGGCGTTGGTCGCGCTGGCCTGGCTGTCCTGGCGGACCGACCGCAGCAGCGCCTGATCGAGCCGCTCAGAAGCGGACCGAGACGACGGTGTCGCCCGGCGACGACGTCACCGTCACGGTACCGCCGTGTGCCCGGACGATGGCGTCGACGATGGACAGGCCGAGGCCCGTGCTCGCCTGCGCTGGGGGTACCTCCCGCTCGCGGGGGATGGTCCGGGAGGGGTCGCCGCGGCTGAATCGCTCGAGTGCGTGATCGGGGTCGTCGAATCCCGGCCCGTCGTCGGCCACGGTCAGCTCACCCGGGCGGACCGACACAGTCACAGTCGTCCCGGCCGGTGTGTGCAGGCGGGCGTTGGCGACCAGGTTGCTCACGACCTGACGGAGGCTCCGCTCGTCGCCCGTTACCTCGACCGGCTCGTCGCCGACGTCCAGCACCCAGTGATGCTGCGGCGCGAGCAGCCGGGCATCCTCGACGGCCTCGACCGCGAGCCGGGACAGGTCCACCTGGACACGGTGGAGCTCGCGCCCAGCGTCGAGGCGAGCGAGCAGCAGCAGGTCCTCGACAAGCGACGACATCCGCTGCGACTCGTCGGACACCTTCGACAGCGACGTGCGCAGTGTGTCGAGGTCGTCCGGATGCGCCGTGGCCAAGGCCGAGTAACCACGGATGGTCGCCAGCGGCGTGCGCAGCTCGTGTGAAGCGTCCGCGACGAACTGGCGTACCTGCTGCTCGCTGCGCTGCCGGGCGTTCAGCGACTGCTCGACGTGCGCCAGCAGGGTGTTGAGCGCAATGCCGACGCGACCGACCTCGGACTCGGGATCGACGTTCTCGACGCGCGGCCCGAGATCGACCTCGCCGCTGGACAGCGGCAGCTGGGCGACCTCTTCGGCCGTCGCCGCAACGTGCCGCAGCGGCTCCAGCTGTCGACGGACCAGCAGGACGCCGACAGCTCCGGTGGCGCCGAGCGCCAGGAAGATCAGCAGGAACTCCCAGTGCATGAGCGAGCCCACCGCGTCGTCGACGCGCGATTGCGGCAGCCCGGAGACGATACGGCCGTTCGGCAAGGACACCGCGGCCAGCCGGTAGTCGCCCAGGTCGGGCAGGCCGACGGTCTGTGGATGCCCATCAGGAGGCACGCTGGCCAGCCGCTTCAGGGCGGCCGACGGGATCGCCGCGTCGCTGGCCATCCCCTCGCCGCGCGCGGCCAGGATGACGCCGGCGGCCCTCCCGTCGTTGGCGAACACCGCCGTCAGCGTCCCGACGGCCTGCCCGCGAACGAAGCCCGGCGCGTCCGCGGGAGGCTCACTCGGGGCCAGGCCGGGCATGGGCCCGAGGCGCGGCCGGGCGGCGCGAGCGAGGCTGGTGACGACGTCGTGGTCGAGCCGGTCCAGCAGGTAGGACCGCATGACCACGGTGGTCGTCGCTCCGATCCCGACGGCAGCCAGCGCGACCAGGACGAGCGTCGTCGCGACGAGTCGCGCTGTCAGCGTCTTCATCGGACCGGCTTCAGGACGTACCCGGCGCCGCGCATCGTGTGGATCATCGGCTCGCGGCCCTGGTCGATCTTCTTGCGCAGGTAGGAGATGTAGAGCTCGACGACGTTCGCCTGGCCGCCGAAGTCGTAGTTCCAGACCCGGTCGAGGATCTGCGCCTTGCTCATGACGCGGCGCGGGTTGCGCATGAGGAAGCGCAGCAGCTCGAACTCGGTGGCCGTCAAGACGATCTCGTCGCCGCCGCGCCAGACCTCGTGACTGTCCTCGTCGAGCTCGAGGTCACCGACGGTGAGGACGTTCGCCGCCTCGATCCGGCGCGCCCCCGCCCGGCGCATGAGCCCACGGAGGCGGGCGACCAGCTCCTCAATCGAGAACGGCTTCGTGACGTAGTCGTCGCCGCCGGCGGTCAGGCCGGCGACCCGGTCCTCGACGGCGTCGCGCGCGGTGAGAAACAGCACGGGCACGTCCGGATGGTGCGCCCGAATGCGCCGGAGGACCTCGAACCCGTCGATGTCCGGCAGCATCACGTCGAGCACGATCGCGTCGGGACGCTGCTCCTTCGCAGCCCGTACCGCCTTGTTGCCGGCATGCGCCGTCGTGACGTCCCAACCCTCGTACCGCAGCGCCATCGAGATCAGCTCCGCGATGTTCACCTCGTCGTCGACGACGAGCACCCGGACCGGGCTGCCATCCGCGCGCGTCAGCGTTTCCGGGGCCATGTGCCTAGTCTGGTGGGTCCGCCGATCGGTGCGTCTGTGCTTGACCTGTGAACTCCCTGTGAGGCTCGGCTACGAGTTCACAACAGTCTTCTGCGGTGTGGCTGGCACCGACCTCGCCTGTGGAACACTGACGCCATGACGCAGCAGCCTGACGACGCGACTCCGCGCGTCGTCAAGAAGGTCGTCAAGAAGACGGTCGTCCGACCGGTCGCGCCAGCGGCCGCGCGCTCTGCTGCCTCCGCGCCCGCGCGCCTGACGACGCCAGCTCGCGTCCAGGCCACACGCGCCGCCACGCCCGTCGCTGCTGCCTCCGCGCCAGCGCTGCCGCCGGTACGTCGGCCCACGCCAACGCCTCGCCCGGCCGCACCGACGCAGGCGGCCGGAGCACCGGCGGCCCGCCCCGGACGACGGCTGCCGTCGCTGCCGTCGCTGCCCAAGCCGAACGTTCGCGGCCGCGCCTCCGACCTCGGGCACGGCATTGGTGACGCGGTGAGCGACGCTGTCACTGCCGTCCGGCATCGCATCGTCGACGCATGGGAATGGCTGATCAGCCTGCGCCTTCCGCACCTGTCGCCGCCCAAGGGCGCTGCGATCACTGGTGTGCTCGTCGGCGTCATGTGCGTGGCCATGGGGTGGGGCTTCTACGAGCTGTTCTCGCGGTTGCTCGGTACCCAGGCCGGCGGCGGCTGGGGGTTCCTCGCGTTCGTCTTCCTGTCGTTCGTCGCCTTCATCGTGGGCGAGCTGCTGCTCTCCGGCTTCGGCGTGCCGCACGCCCGCGTCGTCAGCATCCTGTCCGTCCTGCTGGTCCTGCTGATCGTGCTCGTGTTCTTCATCAAGCTGGCAGCCGGCGTCTGGGCGTGGCTGCTCATCCCGACGCTCTTCGCCTTGGCGCTCGTGGCGTCGAACGCGATCATCGACGTCGCGACGAAGGAAGAGAACCCACAGCGCCTTCCGTGGGAGCCCACGGACCAGTCGCAGGTCAAGACTGACTGACTGACGCCGTCCCGGCCTCGACGCCGACCCGCCGAACTGCAAAAATGCGGGGGCGCTGGGGACTGCCCCGGCGCATGAGCATTCGGGGGGATGCCATGAACGACCATGTCGACGGCCTGGACATCGAGGCCCACTGGCACGATGACGGCGGTGTCACGCTCACGCACCAGGGCCAGCACCACACGTTCGGCGGACGTGACTCGGCACTCCGCTTCGTCCGTGATGTCGCTCGCTCAGCCCAGGTGAGCCGGAGTCTGCGCCTGCGGACGCTCACGGGCAACGGACCGGCCTCGATCGTGGTGTCGCCGGACGGCTACTTCTACGACGAGTCGCAGCCGGGGGTCCGCGAGGGCATCCCGGACGTGAGCCGAAGCAGCGTGGGCACGCGGACGCTGACGGCGGTGCCCGTCGTGCCGCTCGAGGTACCGCTTCCGGCTCAACAACCGACGAATGGCACCCGCTCCGGAGCGGCGACGCCACGGCGTGCAGCCGGACCCGCACACATCGTCGCGCGCACGAACCAGCCCGGACGCCGGCGTCGAGAGTCCTTCGTCGACGACACCCCGCCCGAGCTGGCGCCGACTCATGGCTGGCGCGGCGCGGCCGCCAAGATCGGCATCAAGGTCGAGCCCAGCAGCGCCGAACGGGCCGAGCGCGCTGACCAGGACACGGTCAGCCAGCACTGGCCCGGCCCGCGGACCATCGCCGTCGTCAACGGCAAGGGCGGCAGCGGCAAGACGCCGAGCACCATCTGCCTCGCGGCCACGTTCGCCCAGTGGGGCGGCATCGGCGTACTTGCCTGGGACAACAACCAGACGCGCGGGACGCTCGGCTGGCGCACCGAGCGCGGGCAGCACGATGCGACAACGCTCGACCTGATCGGCCAGACCGAGCGGCTGATCGGACCGCATGCGCAAATGGCCGACTTGGCCCACTTCGTCCATCACCAGAAGCGCGACCGGTTCGACGTCCTGCGGTCCCAGCCGATGGTCCTGGCCGCCGACCAGCGCCTGGCACCGGCCGAGGTCGACGCCATCCACGGCGTCGCCTCCCGGTATTACCGGCTGATCATCATCGACTCCGGCAACGACGAGTCGGACCCGATCTGGCAGCAGATGATTCGTCACACCGATCAGCTCGTCGTCGCCACGACCACGCGGAACGACCATGCCGAGGCCGGCGCGCTGCTGCTTGAGGCCTTGGACGCGCAAGGCGGTCAGGCAGCGCGGCTCGCGTCGAGCAGCGTCGTCATCGTCAACCAGGCCGACGTCAAGGCCACCCACGACGATCTGGCCGGCGTCCGTGCCGGGTTCGCCCCGCTCTGCCGCGAGGCCGTCACCGTCCGCTATGACGCGGGCATGGTCGACGGCGCGCTGCGCCTGGACAACCTCAAGGCGACGACGCAGCGCGACTGGCTCCGCGCAGCGGCCGCAGTTGCCCGCGGCCTCTAGACGAGAAGCTCGGCTATCTGGATGGTGTTGAGCGCGGCACCCTTGCGCAGGTTGTCGCTGCTGACGAAGAGCACCAGCCCGGTGCCGTCGGCGAGCGCGCGATCCTGGCGGATGCGCCCGACGAAGCTCGGATCGGCTCCGGCCGCCTGCAGCGGCGTCGGCACCTCGACGACCTGAACCCCTGGCGCCGCAGACAGCAGTTCGGTTGCCCGCTCGGGAGTGATCGGCCGGTCGAAGCCGGCGTGGATCGACAGCGAGTGGCCGGTGAAGACCGGAACGCGGACACACGTCCCCGACACCAGCAGCTCGGGGATGCCGAGGATCTTGCGGCTCTCGTTGCGGAGCTTGATCTCCTCGACCGTCTCATCGCCCTCGAAGTCGCCCGCGTGCGCGAGGACGTTGAACGCAATGGGCGCCGAGTAGACCTTGGGTGCCGGGAAGTCGACGGCGGAGCCGTCATGCGTCAGCGCATCGGCGCCCTCGACGACAGCCAGCGTCTGGGAGTGCAGCTCCTCAACACCGGCCAGGCCCGAACCGGACACCGCCTGATAGGTCGAGATCTGCAGGCGGATGAGTCCGGCCTCGTCGTGCAGCGGCTTGAGGACCGGCATGGCCGCCATCGTCGTGCAGTTGGGGTTGGCGATGATGCCGCGGCCGCGAGGGCCATCAGCGTCGGGGATGTCACCGGGGTTGACCTCGCTGACCACCAGTGGGATCGACGGGTCGTTGCGCCAGGCCGACGAGTTGTCGATGACCGTGACGCCGGCGGCCGCGAAGCGGGGCGCCTGGACCCGCGACATGGTCGCGCCAGCCGAGAACAGGGCGATGTCCAGACCGGACGGGTCGGCGGTGGCCGCGTCCTCGACCACGATCTCGCCGCCGCGGAACGGCAGCGTCTTGCCAGCCGAACGCTCGGAAGCGAAGAAGCGCACCTCGTCCGCCGGGAAGTTCCGCTCTTCGAGCAGCTTGCGCATGACGGCACCCACCTGGCCGGTCGCGCCGACGACGCCAATCGAGAGGCTCATCGTCCGGTGCCTCCGTACACAACTGCCTGCACGTCCTGGGCATCGAGCCCGAAGGCCTCGTGCGCGGCGTTGACCGCGGCATCGACCTGCGTCTCGGCGACGACCACGGAGATGCGGATCTCGGACGTCGAGATCATCTCGATGTTGACGCCCGCGTCGGCGAGAGCGGCGAAGAACTTGGCGGTGATGCCCGGGGCCGAGCGCATGCCGGCGCCGATGATGGACACCTTGCCGACGGTGTCGTCGAACTGCAGCCGCTCGAAGCCGATGGCCGACTGCGCGCCCTCGAGCGCCGCGAGCGCTTTGGTGGTGTCGGCGCGGGGCAGGGTGAACGAGATGTCGGTCAGCCCGGTCGCAGTCGCGGAGACGTTCTGGACGATCATGTCGAGGTTGATCTGCGCGTCGGCGAGCGCGCCGAAGATCGCTGCGGCCTCGCCGACCTTGTCGGGCACGCCGACGACGGTGATCTTGGCTTCGCTGCGGTCGTGGGCAACGCCGCTGATGATGGCCTGTTCCATGGCCGGCTCCCCTTGAGAATTGGTACGGATGACGTCTTCGGCCCGGACGACCCACGTGCCTTCCTTCTGCGAGAAGGACGAGCGCACATGGATGGGCATGTCGTAGCGGCGGGCGTATTCGACGCACCGCAGATGGAGGATCTTGGCGCCGTTGGCCGCCATCTCGAGCGTCTCCTCGTAGGAGATGCGCGGGATCTGCCGGGCCGTCGGGACGATGCGCGGGTCGGCGGTGAAGATGCCGTCGACGTCGGAGTAGATCTCGCAGACGTCGGCACCGAGCGCGACGGCGAGAGCCACGGCGGTGGTGTCAGACCCACCGCGACCGAGGGTGGTGATGTCCTTCGTGGTCTGGGAGACGCCCTGGAACCCGGCCACGATGGCGATGTCGCCGGCGGCCACGGCCTCCTGCACGCGTCCGGGCGTGACGTCGATGATCTTGGCGCGGCCGTGCTCGGCGTCGGTGATGACGCCTGCCTGCGAGCCGGTGAAGGACCGGGCCTTGTGTCCGAGCTCGCCGATCGCCATCGCCAGGACGGCCATTGAGATGCGCTCGCCGGCGGTGAGCAGCATGTCGAGCTCGCGGGCCGGTGGATTGGGCGAGACCTCGTTGGCCAGGTCGATGAGCTCGTCGGTGGTGTCGCCCATGGCAGAGACCACGACGACGACGTCGTTGCCCGCCACCTTCGTGTCGACGATCCGTTGGGCGACGCGCTTGATTCCGGCAGCGTCCGCGACAGACGAGCCGCCGTACTTCTGCACCACGATGCCCACGAGAAATCCTTGATTTGACCTGCGACTATGCGACAACGCAGCAGTCTATCGGGAGATTCCCCGCGGCCTTGCTCGCGTTCGGAGGGCTCGAGGGCTTCCTCTTCGGCGACGCGACGCCTTCGCGACCGGGCACCCCCCGCGTCCCCCAAGCGCTTCGCCGCTTCGCGGCTCGTGCAGGGGGACCCCCAGCGTTGGCGCCGCGCGGCCCCGAGGCTCAGGCATCGCATCCCCGAGCGGTCGCCCTCAAGCGTTCCGACCGCTGTTCGTTCTTATGCGATGGCGGTGCGGCCTTCGAAGGCTCGGCCGAGGGTGAGCTCGTCGGCGTACTCGAGGTCGCCGCCGACCGGGAGGCCGCTGGCGAGTTTGCTGACGCGCAGGCCGAGCGGGCTCAGCATGCGGATGAGGTAGGTGGCCGTCGCCTCGCCCTCGAGGTTCGGGTCGGTCGCGATGATGACCTCGGTGACGGCGCCGTCCTGGAGGCGGGTGAGGAGCTCCTTGATGCGGAGCTGGTCGGGACCGATGCCGGCGATGGGGCTGATGGCGCCGCCCAGGACGTGATACCGCCCGCGGAACTCGCGGGTGCGCTCGACCGCGACGACGTCCTTGCTCTCCTCGACGACGCAGATGACGCTCGGGTCGCGGCGCGGGTCGGCGCAGATCTTGCACTCGACGTCGACCGTGACGTTGCCGCAGGTGGCGCAGAAGTGGACCTTCGCCTTGGCCTCGGTCAGCGCCGTGGCCAGCCGCGCGACGTCCGTGGGGTCGGCATCCAGGATGTGGAAGGCGATGCGCTGGGCGCTCTTGGGACCGACTCCGGGCAGTCGCCCGAGCTCGTCGATGAGGTCCTGAATCAGCCCGTCGTACATCAGGGGTCCAGCGTACGGGTCAGGAAGTTGGCCAGCATGTCGTGGCCGTGCGCGGTGAGGATCGATTCTGGGTGCATCTGGACGCCCTCGACCGGGAACCGGCTGTGCCGTACTCCCATGACGATGCCGGAGGCGGTGCGGGCGGTGACTTGGAGCTCGGCCGGCAAGGACGGTTCGTCGATGACGAGCGAGTGGTAGCGCGCACACGTCAGGGGCGAGGGGAGATCGGCGTAGACGCCGCGTCCGTCGTGATGGACCAGCGACGGCTTGCCGTGCGCCACCTCAGGAGCCCGTACGACAGCGGCTCCGAAAGCTTCGCCGATCGCCTGGTGACCGAGGCAGACACCGAGGATCGGTGTGGTTGCGGCCAGCTGCCGGATGAGCTCGACGCTGAGGCCGGCATCGGCCGGAGCCCCCGGCCCGGGCGACACGATGACGTGGGTGAACTCGTCGCGTTGCCGGGCCGCCACCAGATCGTCGACCGAACGAGCATCGTTGCGCACGACCTCAGCGACGGCGCCGAGCTCGCGGACGTACTGGACGAGGTTGTAGACGAACGAGTCGTAGTTGTCGATGAACAGCACGCGTGGGGCAGCGGGCCAGCTGCGCGGCGCGGACGGCGGCGCGCTCAGTCGACCTTCGACGAGCGCTGCGGCCAAGGGGCCCGCCGCCCAGGCGCCCATGCCGTCCACCGCGGTGACGGGCACGACGCCGCGCAAGGTGTTGGAGACAAATACCTCGGACGCGCGAGCGAAGTCGTCGGCGGTGAGCCGACGCTGCAGGACCGGGATGCCCGCGGCCGTGAGCTGCTCGATGATGCGGGCCCGCGCCGTGCCGGGCAGGATGCGGCCGTCCAGGGGCGGCGTGTGGACCCCGTCGTCGAGGACGACGAAGACGTTGGCGCGAGCCGACTCGAGCACGCTGCCGTCGGTGTCGATGAGCAGTGGGTCGTAGTCGCCACCCGTCGGCGGCAGCACCGACCGATCGATCCACTTGTGCTGGCCGAGCCCGCCGGGGACGATCTGCGGGACCAGCCGCCAGGTCGATGCGGGTCGGTGCAGCTCGGCGGTCGACATCCGAACCGTCACTGGGGGCACCTCCCTGCTCGCGGAGCGCGCTTGGGGGACGCCGGACGCATTGCGCGGCACGGCCTCGATCCGGAGCCGGTGCCGGCCGGTGAGCCCGGCCGCCTTGCGGCGCACCGCATCCTCGAGCCCGGCGCGCACCGTGGTGCCGTAGACGGCGCGAACGCTGGCATCGAGCCGCGCGACGTGCGCCTCGAGATCGACGGGATGGCCGTCGAGGACGAGCAGCGTCGTGAACACGCCACGCGCGACGTCGACCGGCCGGGACAACCGGGCGTATTCGGCGGGTGAAGTGCCCGAGAAGCGGGACTCGACACCGCCGGCGACCTCGAGCGCAGGATCGAGCGCCCCGCCGATGGCGTCGACGAGCGGACGGGCCTTGACCAGCAGCTCGGCGTACTCGCCGTCCGGCGTGGAGTCCGCGACGACACCGCCGCCGACCCCGAGCCAAACCCTGCCCTGTGCGATTTCGAACGTTCGGATGACGACGTTCAGCTCGAGCGTGCCGTCCGGAGAGACGTGACCGATGGCTCCGGTGTACGCCTCGCGCGACGTCGGCTCGAGGTCGGCGGCGATCTCGATCGCTCGCACCTTGGGCGCCCCCGTGACCGAGCCAGGGGGGAATGTCGCCCGCAGGAGCTCGGCGTGGGAGACGTCGTGTCCGACGTGGCCGACCACGTCGGAGACCAGATGCCAGACGGCATGACGCTCGGGGCGGACGAGCGCGGGCACGCGCACGCTGCCGGGCGTACTGACGCGGCCGAGGTCATTGCGCATCAGGTCGACGATCATGACGTTCTCGGCGCGGTCCTTGGCCGAGCCGACCAGCTCGTTCACGTCGGCGTCGAGCGGCGCCGTGCCCTTGATCGGCGAGGTCAGGACATCGTCGCCGGTGCGGCGCAGGAACAGCTCGGGCGAGAAGCTGGCGATGGCGCCACCGGCGTCGCTGATGAACGCCGCGTAGGCCGGGGCGAGAGCTTCGACGCCTTGGCAGAAGAGGTCGAGCGGGTCGCCGTCAAACGTCGCCTCGAGTCGCGCGCACAGATTGACCTGGAAGATGTCGCCGGCGGCGATGTGCTCCAGCGCGCGGCCGACGTTGTGGCGGTGTTCCTCGGGCGTCGGTGTCAGATCGAAGGTGCCGACGTCGAACGGCTGTCTCGCCGGCGTCGTCCTCAGCCGATCGAGCAACGGCTCCGGATCGGCCCCCGGGACGTGTTCGATGAACCATGCGCCGTCGACGAGCCGCAGCACCACCTCGTAAAGGGCGATCCGGTGCTCCGGCTGCGGCACTGGACGGGGGCCGAGGTCGGGGAGCCGCTCGATGCGTGCGCCGAGGCGGTAGCCCCAACTACCGATCCACCAGCCGGCAGCGGTGTCGACCGCGGCAAACGGGTCGTCGTCGGCCTCGACGATGCGAACCGGGTCGCAGGCGATGAGCGCCTCGCCCTGGTGCCAGTCGCCGATCAGTGCGGCGATGCGTTCGGCCCCGCGCAGTCGACGGAGGACGTCGACCGTCCCCCGCGCCAGGTCAGCGCGGGAGGTGCCCCCACTGAGCCCGAGATCGAGGCCGACGCGAAGCACCGACTCCGGCATCAGGAGGTCTCGTCGATCCTTTGCGCCCCGAGCTCGGCCACCAGGAGCTGCTCGGGATCGAGGTCGGAGTCGATGACCGGATCGTCGGGGTGCGCGGCAGTGTCAGGGTTGTCGAGCTCGGCCGGCGGACCGTCCTTGACGGCTTGACGGACGCTGTCCGGAACTGCCACCGGTTTCCTCTTCGCCGGAGCGGTCTCGGCTTCAGGCTCGGATGCGGCAGAACCGGCGGCGGAGGTCGGATCGATGACGGCCTCAACGGTCCAGGACACCCCGAGCACGTCGTGCAGCGCGGTGCGCAGGACGTCGACCGATCCGGAGCTGACGAACGAGTCGCGCGCGCCGGTGTTGATGAGGCCGACGGTGAGGGTGTCGTCGTCGAGGGCAGCGACCTGGGCGTTCTGGCTGAGCACGACCCACGCGAATCGGCGCAGCTCCTTGACCCGGTCGAGCACCCCGGGCCAGAGCCGGCGGACGTCGGCGATGCCGAGCGCACCCGCGGGTGCCGGATCGCTGGGCGCGGCGGGCGGCTCGGGTTCGGGCTCGGGCTCGGATACTGGAGCAGGCTCCTCCGGCGCAACGGCCACGGGCTCAGGCTCCGGTTCCGGTTCCGGAACGGGCGGCGGCGGCGATGCGGCAACTGCCGCCGGCGTGGGAGCCGCCGGTGGAGCGCCGGCGGGCGCGGCACCCTCGATGCCAATACGTCGCTCCAGCCGGTCGAGCCGGGCGGCGAGGCCCGTGTCGGACTGGTCGGCGGTGGGCACGAGGATGTGCGCGCTCATCAGCTCAAGCAGCAAGCGCGGGGCGGTGGCGCCGCGGAACTCGACGAGGGCGTCGTTGACGATGTCGGCCGCCCGCGTGAGCTCGGAGCCGCCGAAGAGGCTGGCTTGCTGCTGCAGGCGCTCGGCCCGGTCGGCCGGGGAGTCGAGGAGGCCGGACGTGAGGGCATCAGGGACCGCCTTGACGATGATGAGGTCGCGCAGCCGCTGCAGGAGGTCTTCGGCAAACCGACGCGGATCCTGGCCGGATTCGATGACCTTGTCGATGACGCGGAACACCGTTGATCCGTCGTGGGCTGCGAAGGCGTCGACGCACTCGTCGAGAAGCGAGTCGGGCGTGTAGCCGAGGAGCTGGACGGCGAGGTCGTAGGTGACGCCGTCGGGACCGGCGCCGCCGAGCAGCTGGTCGAGGACGCTGAGGGTGTCGCGGACCGAGCCGCCACCGGCGCGCACGACGAGCGGCAGGGCGGTCGATTCGAGCGTCACGCCTTCCTGGTCGCACAGCGAGACGAGGTAGTCGCTCAGGATCTTGGGCGGGACGAGCCGGAACGGGTAGTGATGGGTGCGCGACCGGATGGTGCCGATGACCTTGTCGGGTTCGGTGGTCGCGAAGATGAACTTGAGGTGCGGCGGCGGCTCCTCCACCAGCTTCAGCAGCGCATTGAAGCCCTGCGGCGAAACCATGTGCGCCTCGTCGATGATGTAGACCTTGTAGCGGCTGCTGACCGGGGCGAAGAACGCGCGTTCACGCAGGTCACGGGCGTCATCGACGCCGCCGTGGCTGGCCGCGTCGATCTCGATGACGTCGATGCTGCCGGGCCCACCGCGAGCGAGATCGCGGCAGCTCTGGCACTCGCCGCACGGGTCGGCGATGGGCGCCTGTTCGCAGTTGAGCGAGCGAGCGAGGATGCGCGCGCTCGTCGTCTTGCCGCAGCCGCGCGGGCCGGAGAAGAGGTAGGCGTGGTGGACGCGGTTGCCTGACAGCGCGTGTCGCAGCGGCTCGGTGACATGGTCCTGGCCGATGACCTCAGCGAACGTCTCCGGCCGGTAGCGCCGGTAAAGGGCCAAGGGAGCATCCACGTGGGAACCCTAACGTGAGAGACCGACAGGGGATAACGGCTCTGCAGGAAAGAAAGGACCCCTCGCGCACCCGACAGAGGTCACTGACCCTTGCTGCCTTCCGGCCCTGGGGGAGTTGGGTGATGTGTCGCCGCGCGAGGGGCTGGTCCCCAGTCTAAGAGCCACCCGTAAACTCCTCGACGGAGGATTCGCATAGTGGCCTAGTGCGCACGCTTGGAAAGCGTGTTGAGTGAAAGCTCTCAGGGGTTCGAATCCCCTATCCTCCGCTGCGACGCGGTGGCCTGCCAAAGGCAGGCTGCGGCGTCAATTCCCACGAGAAACGCTCCGTCCGCCCGCAGCTGGTCAATAAGGTGGGTCGCGGGGGTCGTGAATAGGCGGGAGGGACGCGGTCGTGTCTGACGACAACGCTTCGCCACCACCGCGCCCGATCAAGATCGCCGGGCTCGAGCTCTCTCGCAAGGCGGCCTTGGCCATCGCCGTCGTTGCCCTTTACGTCGCTGGCGCGGCCGTCGCGATCGGCTACTCGCACGCTGGCAGCGGTCAGGGCCATGCCGGTTCAGCGACGCCGACGGCGGCGGCTTCGGGACCGGTCAATCGATGCTGGGATGGCTCCGGGGTCGATCGCGGCAAGCGGTGCTCGACCGAATACGACGCGAACGTCCTCTTCTGGGCCTTCGGTGTCGACGCGAATGAAGCCGACTGTGAGCGGTCGCCCTCCTACGAGTGGTCGGACGTCGGCGTGAAATGCGAGTACAAGGGCACGGAGCTCCGCATGGCGACCTGGCGCAGCGCGGCGTGGCGCGACCGGCGGCTGGTCGAGTACGGGAAGGCGTCGCCGGCCGGTCGAGGCCTGATGGTGCAGGCCCCAGGCCAAGCCGGGCGGGCGCTGATCAGGTACGACAGCGACACCGCGCTCCTCTACGCCAGCGTCAAAGCCAAGGACGCCGACGTGCTGCAGCGGCTGCTCCCGAAGGTCAAGTCACTGACCGAGCTCGTCTACGGATCGAAGGCCACGAGCGGCTGAGGCCTCGCGCGCGAGGCGGTGGGTTTGGCACCGCGAATCCGCTGATGGACGTGCCAAACCCACCGCTGCGTGGAGCTCGTGAGCCGATGACGGGAATCGAACCCGCGTATCTTGCTTGGGAAGCAAGCGCTCTGCCATTGAGCTACATCGGCGATGCGACCTCACCCTAACCAACGGCCGGAACGAAGGCCCGACTCGGCTAGGTTTTCCCTGTGCTCCTCTCCGATCGCGACATCCTGACCGAACTGGACGGCGGACGAGTCAAACTCGAGCCGTTGACGCGCGACATGATCCAGCCGTCGAGCATCGACGTCCGGCTCGACAAATTCTTCCGGGTCTTCGACAACCACAAGTACCCGCACATCGACCCGGCGTCCGATCAGTCCGACCTCACCCGCGAGGTCGAGGTGGGGTCAGACGAGACGTTCGTCCTGCATCCGGGCGAGTTCGTGCTCGGGTCCACCTACGAAGTGGTGACTCTGCCCGACGACATCGCCGCCCGGCTGGAGGGCAAGTCGTCGCTGGGCCGGCTGGGGCTCCTGACGCACTCGACGGCGGGCTTCATCGATCCCGGATTCAGTGGGCACGTGACGCTCGAGCTCGCAAACGTCGCCACGCTTCCCATCAAGCTGTACCCGGGCATGAAGATCGGCCAGCTCTGCTTCTTCCGGCTGTCGTCGCCGGCCGACAACCCCTACGGCTCCGCCAAATACGGGTCGCGCTACCAAGGCCAGCGCGGCCCGACGCCGAGCCGGTCCCACGCGAATTTCCACCGCACCGACATCTGAACGGTCGACCCGATTTCGCGGACATTCGCGGAGTCTCACCGGTAGGCTCCCGGGCGTCATGAATGAAGATGCCGGACCGAAGGTCCTCACTGGTTCGTTCGCTCGGGCACCTTGGCTGCTGGTCGTCGTCGCGGCCTTCGTGGCCATGACCGGGCTTGGAATGACGTTCGTCGGAGCCGGCCACACCGGCTTGTCCGCGGACGAGTTGGCGCACGTCAAGCGGCTGGAGTCCTTCTACAAGGACGGCCTGTTCGTGCGGAACAACGAGCGCCGCTTCTCGGAGCAGGGCACCATCCCACCCAATGCCTACGTGTACGCGCCAGCGACCGTGCGCGTCATGCACGTGTTCAACCGGCTGGCCGGCAACGAAGGGCCCGGGGAGGCCTCGTACAGCGGGTCGGCATTCATCGTCCGCCACTACGTGGTCGCCGCGATGTCGGTGCTTGCCGTCCTGTCGGCCTTCATCCTGGCGTGGATGATGCTGGGCAGCTGGGGATGGGGCGTCGTCGCTGCGGGCGCCCTCACGGCCATACCCATGTGGACCGGACACGCGATGTTCAACCCCAAGGACACCCCGGTCGCCGTCGGCAACACGCTCATGTCCGTCGCGATCGCCGGGCTCGTCCTGGCCGCAGCTCGCGCTGGCAAGGCCCGGCTGCTCGCCACCGGTGTGGCGACGCTCGCGATGATCTTCGGGATCACCCTCATGGTTGGCACCCGGCCAGGCATGTGGCCGGCCGTCCTCGGCGCCTACCTGACCACCCTGTTCATCCTCGCCGTCGGACGCTCGATCGATCGCTGGGTGCTGCTCGGTCTCTCGGCGGCCCTCGTCGGCTCCTACGCGGCGCTGTGGAAGCTGTACCCACGGATCTTCAGCCACCCCATCGCCATGTTGAAGGCGTCGGTCGGCCAGAGCACGACGTTCCCGCACGGTGTGACGCGCGGACGAAGCTACGTCTTCGAGCGCACGGCGATCGAGTGGCCCGTCCTGTTGCTCATCTTCTTCCTCCTCGGGACGGTCGTCGCCGGCATCATCTGTCTGCGCACGATGCGCACCGCGCCCCGGCGTTCGGTCGCCTTCGGCGTCGTCGGCGTGCAGGCGTTCGCGCTGACGATCGCGGTCATCGCCACCAACGCGAACGTCTACGACGGCTTGCGGCAGCTGCTGTTCGCCGTCCCGGCGCAAGCCTTGCTGGCGACCGTCGGCATCGCGACCGCCCTGACGCTCGCCCGGAGGGGAGCGCTCAAGTGGATGGTCGCCAGCCTGGCGGTCGCCGCGCTGGTCCTGCCCATGATCGTCCAGGCGCGCCTGTACCCGTACCAGTACGCCTACGGAAACGTGGTGGCCGAGATGACGGGCGCGCACATCCTGAACGACAACTGGAAGGTCAGCTTCGGCGAGTACGTCGAAGAGGTCCAGCCGAACGTGAAGGCCATCTGCCCGAACCTGCCGCCGCACGACAAGCCGATCAGCCGCAACCACCTGAGTGACTGCCGCGGTGGCTGGGGTCCGTTGAAGCCGCCGTGGCTGGTGCACTGGCACCACGCCCGGTTCGACCCGGATTCGCCGAAGTTCTACACGCTGCTGCGTTCGCAGATGCCCGTGCCGTCGAACTGCAAGGTGGTCGACGAGACGGTGCGTTACCGGAACTTCGAGCGAGCGGTGATGAGCAAGCTGCTGCTCTGCACGCAGGAGGGAGTCCTGTGATGCGGAAGGCAGCCCTTGCGACGCTGGCGCTTGCGACACTGGCCGGGTGCGCGGCCTGGGATTCCCGACCGAGCCCGGTGCCCACGCCCTTGGAGCGCGTCGTGAAGGTCGATCGGCTCAACGTGCCGGACGGCGTCATCACCTACATCACCGAGCGCGGCAGCCCGGCCTACGGCCCGAGCGTCCGCGACGCCAAGGAGCTCGAAGAGCCGAAGGACGTCTCCAAGCTCAAGGGCGCTCCGGACGATTTCAAGGCGTTCATCGTCCAGCAGATGGCCGAGCGCGCAGTCGTCGTCCAGTCTGAATTGGCCGAGAAGCACACCGACATGGTCACGGAGGATTGCCACTTCACCGTGCAGTTCCGGGTGTGGGGCATCGCCAAGGACGTTGCCACCGGACGCGTCCGCGGGTGCGATCTGGACTCCTTCGACGTGATCTGGCAGAAGAAGGACGGCGCCTGGCGCCAGGCGTCGCGCCAGCAGGGCGGCTGGGACTGCTCCGAGCTCGATCACTACCGTGTGCCGGCCGCGATCACTGCTGCGGTGTGCTGGTACGACAACGGCCGGAAGACCCGCGCCTACAACGGGCCCAGGTAACCAGTCAGGCCGACGCGGCCTGGAAGCTGAGGCGCGGAGGCGTGGCCAGGCTCTGGCCGACGACGCAGTAGCGCTCGGTGGTGCTCAGCAGCCGCTCGATCGTCTCCGGAGCGGCGGCGGTGCGGCCGGTCACGACGACGTCGATGGGGCCGACACCGACCGGAGCCGTGCGGTCGACGCCGAGCGTGCCTCGAGCGTCGAAGGTCGAATGAGCCGTGAGCTGAACGTCGGTGAGGTCGACGCCCGTCGCCGTGGCGACGCTGCGCAGCGTCACCCCGACGCATGCCAGGAGCGCCTCCAGCAGCATCTCGCCTGAACAGGCGTCGCTGCCGTCGCCGCCCGTCGCCGGGTGCAGGCCGGCGCGCACCGGACCGGCAAACCCATCGACGGTGCAGGTGACGCCCGCCTCGCTCCAGGTAGCGCTGGCCCCTAGCGGGGTCACCGCCGAGTCGGGATCGTTGCGGTACCGATCCTTGTGCGGTGCCTGAAGCGCCCTCAGCTCGGCGGCGTCCACCGAATCACGCCTCGGGTTCGTCGGAGGACTCATGCTCGTGCGCGAGCTCTTCGGCTTCCTCGTCGCGCGCGTCCTCGTCCGTGGGCTCGAGATCGGCGTTGTGCTCCATCAGGTGCTCGGCCGGTGTCTCGTCGTTCGTCGGCGTGGACTGCTCAACCTCGTCGGCCATCACTGCCTCCTCGGAGAACTCCTCCTTGGCCTTCTCGGCTTCCTCGGAGAACGGAGCGACGGCCAAGGCCGCGTCCGGCTCGGACGGGACGGCGTCGTCTGCGACGTCGGCCTCTGCCTCGGGTTCGGGAGCGGAAGCGGATTCGGTCGATTCGGTGGAGTCGTCGCTTGCCTCCGCAGCCGCGCCAGCGCCCACCGCAGCAGCCGTGATGGCTTCCGCTTCCTCGACGACAGACTCAGTGGCTTCCTCCTCGGCGGCGGGCACCGCCGCAGGAACTGGCTGGCCGCGCCGCACCGACGCGAGCAGCATCTGCGCGACGTCGATGATCTTGACGTTCTCGCCCGCCTTGCCCTCTGCCTGCTGGGCGGTGAGGCCGTCGGAGAGCATGACGTTGCAGAACGGGCAGCCGACCGCGATCTCGTCGGCACCGGTGGCCACGGCCTCCTGCGTGCGGTTGACGTTGATCCGCTCGCCGATGGTCTCTTCCATCCACATGCGCGCGCCGCCGGCGCCACAGCAGAACGACTTCTCGCCGTGGCGCGGCATCTCGACGAACTGCAGGCCGCTGGCCTCGATCAGCTCGCGCGGCGGTGCGTAGACCTGGTTGTGGCGACCCAGGAAGCACGGGTCGTGATACGTGATCGTCTTGCCCGCGTCGGCATCCGGCGGCGGAACCGGGACGAGCTTCTTCTCGCGCACCAGCCGGTTGAGCAGCTGCGTGTGGTGCACGACCTCGAGCTCGACGCCGAACGGCTCGTACTCGTTCTTCAGGGTGTTGAAGCAGTGGGCGCAGGTGGAGACGACCTTCTTGACCTTCATCTCCTTGAAAACCTCGGAGTTCTCCATGGCCAGCTGCTGGAAGAGGAACTCGTTGCCCGCGCGGCGGGCGGAGTCGCCCGTACAGGTCTCGCCGTCGCCCAGGACGGCGAACTCAACGCCCGCGGTGTGCAGGAGCTCGGCCACCGCCTGCGTCGTCTTCTTCTGGCGGTCTTCGAACGCACCGGCGCAGCCGACCCAGAACAGCCACTCGACCTCATCGAGGCTCTCGATGTCGACGCCGACCTGCTTGACCTCGAACGGCAGGTCCTTGGCCCAGTCCATGCGGCCCTTGGGGTCCATGCCCCACGGGTTCCCCTTGCGCTCCATCCCCTTGAAGATGTTGTTGAGCTCGGCCGGGAAGTTCGACTCGATGAGCACCTGGTAGCGGCGCATGTCGGTGATGTGGTCGACGTGCTCGATGTCGACGGGGCACTGGTTGACGCAAGCGCCGCAGTTGGTGCAGGACCACAGCACGTCGGGGTCGATGACCGCACCACCGGACGGGTGCCACGCGACACCCTCGGTCGCGCCGACGAGCTCGCGCTCCTGTTCGGCTTCCTTGCCCTCCGCCTTGGCCATCGAGTGGTCGCGGAGGTTCATGATCAGCATTTTCGGGCTGAGCGGCTTCTCGGTGTTCCACGCCGGGCACTGCGACTGGCAGCGCCCGCACTCGGTGCAGCTGGCGAAGTCGAGGTTGCCCTTCCAGGTGAAGTCCTCGGCCTTGCCGATGCCGAGGACGGCGTCCTCATCCATCGCCTCGACCATCTCGAGGTTGAACGACTCTCCGTTGACCAGCAGCGGCTTGACGGCGCCGAGAGCAACCGGCCGGCGACCGAACGTCACGTTGACCGGGGCGATGAAGATGTGCAGGTGCTTGGAGTGCAGCACGAGCAGTGAGAACACGAGCATGACGCCGATGTGCAGCAGCAGGCCGATGCCCTCGAGCCAGGACAGTGCGCCCTCGGGCAGCCCGCTCAGGAGCCTGCCGACGGCATTCGATGCGTAGGCGCCCCAGCCATACGGGAAGTTGCCGGCGGCCGCCGCCGCGCCGCGGAACAGCAAGAGCGTCCAGATGATGTTGAAGATCATGAACAGCGTCAGCCACGCGCCGCCGAGATGCGAGCCGTCGAACCGTGACTTGCGGCCCAGCTTCTCCGGCGCATTTTTGATGCGGATCCAGCTGAAGATCGCGAGGCCGAGCAGACACAGGAGACTGATGGTGTCCTGGGCGAACCCGAGGCCGTCCCAGTGGCCGATGAGCGGGATGGCCCACTTCGGGTTGCGGGTGAAGAGGATGCCGAACGCCTCGATGTAGACCGTCAGCAGGATGAAGAACGCGTACATGACGAAGGCATGCGCGATGCCCGGCAGCGTCCACCGCAGCAGCTTCTTCTGGCCCAGCACCTCGACGTTGTGCTTGTTGCCAGCGGCGACCGGGTGGTCGACGGTGTTCTGCCAGCGCTCCGGGTCAGGCTGTCCGTCGGTGATCCACTTGACCAGGAAGGCCACCCGCTTGAGGGCGAGCGGAACGATCAGCGCCAGCATGATCAGGCCGGCGATAAGCGTCTGCGTGGGCGTCATCTGTGTTTCTCCCGGGGTGCGAAGTACGGGCGGTGCGCGCGCGTCGCGCCCACATTAGCCGCCTCGCGTCGCCCGATGTGGCTAAGCGGTACCTAACTCGGCTGCCTACTCCGGCTGATTTGCCGCCTTGCCGCCGAACTTGTAGGGCGTGGTGACCCCTTCGTACATCACGTGCGAGACAAGGCCCTCCACTGCATGCTGCAGATTGTGGCAATGGTCCATCCAGATGCCGGGATTGTCGGCCCGGAAGACCAGGTCCAGGGTCTCGCCGTTCGCGACGTCGATGGAATCGACCCAGAGCGGGCCGCCCTTGACCGGCTTGTCGTTGTGGGCGACCACGAGCGCGTGGTGTCCGTGCAGGTGCATCGGATGCACCTCGCCGCTGTGATTGTCGATGTGGAACTTCACCACGTCACCGGTGCGCAACATGAACATCGGCACGTCGGGAAGCATGTGCCCATTGATGGTCCACCACACCCCGGGGCGCCCATCGAGGAACCCGGGACGACGTCCGATGGAGTACTCGAAGGTGCGGTTCGGCTTCGGCATCTTCGCCGTGCCGCTTCCGTAGGACAGCAGGTCGAGGGGCTTGGTCGGCTGCGGCGGTGCGTCGGGATAGGCGACACGCGGGCCGATGATGTACGCCGTGGCCGCGCCGACCTGAACGCGGGCCGCACCTTTCTTCGGGACCTTGACCTCGAGGTCCGCGCGCCCGCCTGCCGGGATCTCCAGGCGTTTCTTGACGACCGGCGTCGGATGCTCGAGGTCGTGCCCGTCGATGGCCACCACGCGATAAGGGACGGAGGCCCACGTCGACAGGGTCCCGTTGTCGGTGTTGATGATGCGGACGCGGGCCGACTGCCCCGGCTTGACGTCCTTCCGGGCGTCGACGGTGCGACCGTTCAGCGTGCGGTTTCCGCTGTAGGTGTGCGCGACGGCGGTGATGTCGTGCTTCTGTGCGATGTGCCTTTTCGGCAGGATGACGATGGAGCCGAACAGTCCGCCGGCCACCTGTTCGTGCGAGATCTGGTGTGAGTGGTACCAGTACGTGCCGGCCTGCTTGGCCACGAACCGATATGTGTGCGACTTGCCCGGGAGCACCGCGTCCTGCGTGACCCCGGCGACGCCGTCCTCAGCGTTGGGGACGTCGATGCCGTGCCAGTGGAGGGCCACGCCGTCGGGGACGTTCTGGTTGTGCAGGCGGACTTCGACGAGGTCGCCCTGTTGGGCGACGATGGCTTGCCCGGGCGTCTCGCCGTTCAAGGTGTAGCCGGCGATGGCATGGCCGGCGATCGAGATGGTCCCGGTCTGGGCGGTGAGGTCCGCTGTGACGTCCGGCTTGCCCTTGCGCGGCCCGACCAGCGTGGCGACGCTGACTGTGCCCATCTGATGGCCCTTGGGGGCCGGAATCGGCTTGCCCTTCGCGTCGACCCCGTATTCGGGATGACCCATGGACATCACGGAGTAGGAGTCCGGCAGCCGGCTCTGCTGCCACATCCAGCCCAACGTGCCGACGATGGCCAGCGTCGCAACGCTCGCGACCGCGATCCGGACCCGAGAATTCACGGATGCAGTATGCGCCGTGAGATCACGCCGGGGCGACCACTGGTGCTTCCTTGGCCTTCATCGCGGCGGCCATCGCAGCACCGAAGATCAGGAACGCGCCGAGGCCGTGCCACAGGCCGAGGTATGGGATGTGCTGTGAGTTCTGGCCGGCCAGCACCTGCAAGATGACCAGGACGAGCAGCGCGGCGGCGATGGCGACACCCTTGGACACCTTGGCGAAGAACGAGACGATGAGCAGCAGGAGCGCCAGGGCCGGGATGAGCTTCTCGCCCATCTCAGCGTGCAGGAAGTGACCGAAGGCGCCGGTGAACGTGGGCGGGGTGTCGTCCCAGCCCTTCACGACCGAGGCATCGAGCGAGCCGCCCTTCTCCGTGACCCAGTTGAACAACCCGGAGACGGCCCAGACGATCGTCATTGCCTGCACCACGACCAGCAGCGCGATGATCCGCGCCAGCCAGAGATACGTCGCTCGCATCCGAAACACCTCTCCCTTGGTAGACCACTTGTCAGCATGGCACCGCGGCAGCGGATAGTCATTCAACTGGGCCCGGTTGTCGCCCGGTTTCTGTGCGGCTCACCGGCGGTCGGAATGAGCGCGATGGCGATCAACGGGAACACGGCGACCGCGGCGAAGGACGCGGCGTAGCCACGGTCGGCGATGAGCGCGCCGATGGCCGGCGGCACGATCGCGGCAGCCAGGTACTGCCCGGTGTTCTGCACGCCCATCGCGCGTCCTGCCCAGAACGGGCCACCCAGCTCAGCCACCGACGTGAAGGCGAGCCCGTTGTCCGCGACGGTGATGACGGTCGCGATCACGATGACGACGACGGCCAGCGGCGTCGGCTCGGCCAGCCCGAGGGCGAGCATGGTCAGCGCGGCGATCACGGCAATCCATCGCATCGGCCGGAGGCGGCTTCCCACTTGGTCGGACCACCAGCCGGCGCCGATCCGGCCGGCCGCACCGAGAAGCTGCGTCGCCCCCGCGAGGCCACCTGCGGCGGCCGTCGACCAGCCGCGCGCGTCGATCAGCCACACGACGATGAACGTCCACACCGTCATCTGCGGGACAACCAGAAGCGCCGATGCGAGATGGATGCGCATCAGCCGGTGGTCCCCCCGGTAGGGATTGGCCGGTCGCCGACCGGGCGCGGCAGCCTCGAGGGCAGGGCGGGGCGGGTCAACAATGACGAGCAGCACCGTGAGGCAGGCGGCGAGGGCGACGGCGGACGGGACGATCATCGCGACGGCCAAGCCGTGCCTTTCCGCAAGGACCGGCTCGGCGAACGCCGCCAGCCCGACACCCAGGGGCAGTGCCGTCTGGCGGATTCCCATCGCTGTCCCGCGCCGGTCGGGCGGGAACCAGCCGACGATGAGCCGGCCGCTGGCCGAGTTCAGGCTGGCGGTGCCGACGCCCACGAGGAACCAGGTGGTGGCCAGCCACGCGTCTGACCCACTCGCGGCTGAGGCCATCCCGGCCGCTGTGCCGATCAACAGTCCCGCGGTCAGGGTGCGCCGTTCGCCGAAGCGATCGACGAGAACGCCCCACCCGATGAGGGTGAGCATCCCGCCGACGAGCGCGGTCGATGCAAGCAACCCGGCCGAGGCGAGGCTCATGCCGTGCGCGAGGTGCAAATGGGCGACGAGGAAGAGTGGGGCATTTGCCAGCCACGTACCCACGGCCTGGACGCCCACAACCGCGGCCAGCAGCAGCGCAAGGCGGTGTCGTGTCATCTCACATTTTCCGTGATGCGGGTGTGAAAACTGAGTATCCATGAGAGGGTTCCGACAGGTACAAATTCATCTTTGTCATCAATTGTCGGAACCGGGTGCAATGTCCGGAAGCCTTTCAGTAGGATGACGCGTGCGCTGGCGAGGGAGCTTGCGCAATCGGGGTATTGATTTTTTTACGTTCGGAGGAACGCATGCTCGGGCTCCACACCGCGAAGCGCCGCAAGGCCGCTCTCGCGCTCGCCACCGTAGGCGCACTCATGGGCTTGGCCATCAGCCCGGCATTTGCCGCTGACGTGCCCACCCACGCTGAGGCTGAAGCGAACGCCGTCCACATCGAGGGTCAGCTGCTTGCGCAGCTCACGACGCCCGTCCTGGACAGCGGCGCGTGCACGGCGACCTACGACCGGGCGGCAGGCCAGCCTGCGCCGAGCCCGACCGTCACCAATGACGGAGTTGCAACGCCCCCCGGCCAGTGTGGCGACGGCCTGACGCTGGCGGGCGGCGGCGCTTCGATCGCCTACACCCAGAATGCCAAGGCGAACTCTGATGCTCAGTCGGGCGCGGTCGCCACGGTGGCGGAGGCCCATCTGCCGGGCCTCGACCGCACGCTGGACCTGACCGGGGTTACGGCGGGGCTGGGGAACTCCAATACATCAACTTTGCTGAACGGAATCACCCACGGCGTCGGTTCCCTTTTGGTAGCCCTCAGCCCGGTCATTGTGCCGCTCAACGATGCGTTGCAGCAGGTCTTGACTGGCATCAACGGTGTCGCGACCATCAACGTCGTGGCCAAGGGAGTTCGGGCCGAGTGCACGGCCGATCCGTCCATGGCGTCGGGCAAGGGCACCGTCGACGGCATCGACATCGTGATCACCCTGGGTCCCGCAGGACCGAATCAGCAGACGATCACGGTGAAGATCCCGGTCGGAACCGACCGTAACTCTGGTTTGGTTGCATCAGTTCCGAACATCACGGACCAGGTCGTGACCAACCTGCTCACCTCCCTCGGAAGCAACGCGACCCTGGGCGGGGCGCTCAATACGCTCACCACTGCGCTTCGTGACCAGGTGTGGGCCGCGCTCAAGACCAATCTCCTGGACCAGCTGCAGCCGGTGTTCGATGCGTTGGGTAATGGGCTGGCCCCGATCGTCGAAGGCACCGTCAACGAGCAGACCGACGGCGATGGCGACAAGGTCACCAGTGGCCCGGACGCGGCCACGGGCACGGTCACCGAGAACGACGACAACGACCCGCAGATCACGGTCCAGGCCCTCGACGTGAAGCTGTTCCAGGGCACGCCGCTGGAAGGCATCGTCCGACTCGGCCGCGTCAACTGTGGCAAGAACACCGGCGAATCCTTCAACGGCGGCAACCCGGGCCTGCAGTTCGACAAGGACGCCGACACCGACCACGGTGACGCCAAGTTCACGCTGACGGTCCACAACCCGAACGCAGCGCCTGCCACCGGCGTCTTCGTCCAGGACTTCTACGGCAAGGACATCAAGGCCAAGGACGTCAAGGACGTCAACGCGTCGCAGGGCACCTTCAACAAGGACACCGGCCGCTGGGACGTCGGAACCCTGGCCCCGGGTGCCACCGCGAAGCTGACCTTCAAGGTCGACGCCAGCAAGAGCGACCTGGACGACGGCGTCAAGAACGCCGCCTGTGTCAACCAGTCGACCAAGCCGGCCAACATCCAGAAGAACGATGGCTTCGGCAAGGACACCGATGGGTGTGACGAGGCCAAGGCTCAGAAGGACAAGAAGGACGACAGCGACAGCGACAGCGACGGCCCCAAGGGCGTTGACTCCGGTCTCAACGACGGTGGCAACCTCGGACCGCTGGCCATCACCGGCCTGCTCGCCGCATCGACCCTCATCGGTAGCGCCGCACGTCAGCGACTGCTCCTCGATCGATGACCGCGCCGCGGCGGACGGGTCCCCGTCCGCCAAGGCCATCATCGGTGGTAGTGACCACGCCGGCTCCTGAAGCAATTCCGGAGCCGGCGGTGTCACAACCGGACCGGTCCATCGGCGTTGGGCGTAAACGGGGCATGATTCGACGGCGGTTCCTGCCTTGGGTGGCGGCACCGCTGGCGATGGCGATCACTTTCGGGCTGGGTCTGGGCGCAGTCTGGATGCCGGCTGTGCCGCGCGTCGTCACGTCGTCGGTCGGACCGACCATCGGGTCGGTCGGCGAGCCGGTCCGCTTGCTCATTCCGTCGCTCAAGATCGAGGCGCCGGTCGTCCCGATCGAACTGGACCGCGACCGCGTCCTGCGTCCGCCCAACGACCCGTCGAAGGTCGGCTGGTGGAAGCGCAGTGCACAACCCGGCTCGAAGGAGGGCCAGTCGCTCATCACCGGCCACTCAGTGCGGTTGGGCGACGGCGCCATGGACACCTTGGGCGACGTCAAGCGCGGCGCCACTGTTCAGGTCGTCGGCGCGACCGACGGCAAGAAGGAGCCCAAGGTCGCGAGCTACCTCGTCCAGAAGGTATTCGTGTACTCCAAGGACGAAGTGGCCAAGCACTCTGAGGACCTCTTCGGCCAGGGGCACCATCCGCGTCGCTTGGTGCTGGTCACCTGCACCGACTGGGACGGCCGCGTCTACGAGAGCAACATCATCGTCTACGCACAACCTGCGTAAGGTACGTCAGCCGTCGAGGGCGCCCGCGTGGGCTAGCGCCTGGCGCAGCAGGCTGCCGCGGCCGCCTTCGAGGTCGTTGAGGACCTCAGGCGCCACAGCCTCGGCAGGGGTCAGCCATGTCAGCTCGAGCGCGTCCTGACGTGGGTCGCACTCGCCGGTGACCGGGACGACGTAGACCAACGCGACAGCATGCTGACGCGGATCGTGCAGCGGAGTGACGCCCGGCAGCGGGAAGTACTCGGCGACGGCGACCGGGTTGGTCGACGCCGACAGTCGCGGGAAAGCGTTGGGGCCGAGGTCCTTCTCGAGATTGCGCAGGAGAGCCTCACGGATCGATTCGCCGTGGAAGACCCGGCCCGAGACCAGCGAGCGGCTGAGGCCACCGGACGAGGACCCCCGCAGCAGGAGCCCGACGTGCTCTATGCGCCCGAGCGGATCGATCCTGACCGGCACCGCCTCGACGTACAGGATCGGCACGCGCGAGCGCGTCTCCTCCAGCGCGAACTCCGAAAGCCAGCCGGGATTCGGGTCGGGGGTGCGTACGGAGGGCATGGTCGTCATTCTGCCGGTGATCGGGCGGTACGGTTGACCCATTACCCGACAGGGGAGCGCGTGTTGCGCGCTGAGAGTGCCGACGAAATCGGCAGACCCTAGAACCTGCTCCGGTTAGTACCGGCGAAGGGAGTCAGACATGGATTCCACCATGGAAAAGAAGTCCTACCGAACGATCGACCTCGTCACGATCACCACGTTGGGTGTCGTATTCGGCGTCATCTATTGGGGCTGGGGGAAGCTCTTCGAGCCGTTGAGCGGTCTCGCGGTGTTCTCGTTCCCGCCGAGCAGCGGCCTGCTGGCTGGCCCGTGGTTGATGGCCGGCGTGCTCGGCGGGCTCATCGTCCGCAAGCCCGGCGCGGCCTTTGCCACCGAGCTCGTCGCCGCGGCCGTGTCGACCGTCGTCATCGGCGGAACGCAGTGGGGCCTCTCGGTCTTCGCCTCCGGCTTCTTCCAGGGCCTGGGCGCCGAGCTCGTGTTCCTCGCGTTCATGTACCGCCGATTCAGCCTCGGCGTTGCCTGCCTGGCCGGCGCGGTTGCAGCCGCATTCGAGTCGGTCTACGAGTGGTACTCCTACTGGACCGACTGGCACTTCGACTACAAGCTGATGTACCTCGGCTTCTTCGTGGTCTCGGGCGTGGTGATCGCCGGCATCGGCAGCTGGCTGCTGGTCCGCGCACTCGCCAAGACGGGCGTGCTGGATGCATTCGCTGCCGGGCGCGAAGCCGCTCGCGAGATCTAGGCGTTTCTTGGCACGCGGTGAGGTCCGCGTCGAAGGACTGACGTGGCGCCCGCTGGGACGCCGGCAACCGACGATCGCGAAGCTCGATCTCTTTGTCTCGCCGGGCGAGCGCGTCCTGCTGCTCGGGCCGTCCGGCGCAGGCAAGTCGACGATCCTCTTGGCGCTGGCCGGCGCGCTCGGCACCACGTTGGCCGGCGACCTCAGTGGGCGGGCCGAGGTCGAAGGGCGTATCGGACTCGTACCGCAGAATCCGGCGGACGCGATCGTGGCCGAGCACCTCGGCCGTGACGCCGCGTTCGGGCTGGAGAACGCCGGCATGGTGCGCGACGAAATCTGGCCGAAGGTCGATGCCGCGCTGGCATCGGTCGGCCTGACATATGGCCGCGGCCACCTCGTCACGGCGCTGTCCGGCGGTGAGCTCCAACGGCTCGTGCTCGCCGGGGTCCTGGCGCTCGAGCCGGACGTGATGCTGCTGGACGAGCCCACGTCCATGCTCGACGCCGCGTCGTCGGCGGCGGCACGTGAGGCCGTCACCGCCGCGGCTGATGACCGGACGCTCATCGTGGTCGAGCATCGGTGCGAGCCTTGGCTCGACCACGTCGATCGGGTCGTCGTTCTCGACCGGGGCGGCCGCATCGTGTCGGACGGGACGCCGGCCGGTTTCGTCGCAGGCCCGCCGATCGACGGCGTGTGGATGCCCGGCGCCCCTCCGCCTGTGCCCCTAGCGGTTCCGGACGAGCTGGTCCGACCGTCGTCGGCCGGGCCGGTGCAGGCCGTTCAGGTCGCGGTCACCCTGATCAGCCGGACGCTGCGGGGCGTCCAGCGGGTGGATGCACTGCGAGACTTCTCCGCCGCCCTCGAGCCGGGCCGCATCACGGCGCTCACGGGTGAGTCCGGATCGGGGAAGTCGACCGCGCTGGCAGCCGTCGGCGGCCTGCAGCGCCTGGCCTCGGGCCGCGTGCACCCCGACCGGGCGCGGATGAGCAGTCGTCGGCTGGCGGCCGATGTCGGATGGATGCCACAGAACGCCGAGCACGGTTTCCTCACCCACACGGTCGCGGACGAGATCCGACGCACCGGGCAGGTCATCGATCGATTTGTCGATACAGGGGCAGTCCTCGACGCCTTTGGACTGGCGGCACTGGCCGGGGCCAACCCGTTTCGGCTCTCCGGCGGTGAGCAGCGGCGGGTGGCGCTGGCTGCCGCCTTGGCGCACCGCCCGGGTCTCCTCCTGCTCGACGAGCCGACCGTCGGCCAGGACCCGGCGACCTGGGCGGCGGTGACGGGCTGGATGACGTCGGCACGCAACGCCGGCGCCACGGTCGCCTTCGCCACCCACGACGACGACGCGCCTCGCGATGCCGAGATCCGGCTGATGAATGGAGTCGTTCAGTGAGTGTGCGCGCGCGTGCGATCGTGCGAGCCAACCCGCTGGCGCAGATCTCCGTGGGCCTCGTCGCCCTGGCTGCCTCCTTCTGGATACGCAGCCTTCCCGTCGCGCTCATCGCCATCGGTTGCTACGCCATTGCCGTCGCCCTCACCGTGCCGTCGTGGCGGTACCCAGTGGCGTGCCTGTTGTTCAGTGGCATTGCTGCCGTGACGATCGTCTATTCGACGTGGCGGTTAGGCGGCCATGATGAGCGCGAGGCGGTCACGGCAGGCCTGCGCATCGTCGTGCTGTCCTGGCCGGGGTCGGTGGCGGTTGGGTACGTCGACCCGGCCCGGCTGGCCGACTTCCTCGCGCAAAGCCTGCACCTACCGGCCCGCGCCGTCGCGGCGTTCTCCGCGTCCCTGCAGCGTTTCGCGAGCTTCGGGCACGCATGGACGCAGATCGAGCGCGCGCGCCGCGTGCGTGGCGTCGGCCCGTCGCTGAGCCCGGTCTCGTGGTTTGTGCACGCTGGGTCGATGTCGTTCGCGATGCTGGTCCACGCGATGCGCGGGGCGTCGCAGACGGCGATCGCGATGGATGCCCGCGGCTTCGCAACCGCCCACAACCGGACATGGGCCGAACCGGCCACCTGGACGCGACTGGACGTCGTCATCGTCGCGGTCGCGCTGCTGCTCGGGCTGGTTGCGCCCGTTGCGACGCTCGCCCTCCGATAATCGCGTCGCTTTGCGACGCTTCAACCCTTGTTCGCTCGGAGCTGGCGCGCCCGGCGCGCCGCCCGCTCGCTCACGGCGGGTAGCCTCCGAACATGCGCGTCTTCGAGAGTCTGGATGAGTTCAAGTCGGCCAAGGGCGAACCGATTGGTCCGAGTGACTGGGTCACCGTCACCCAGGAGCAGATCAACGGCTTCGCCGATTCCACCGGCGATCACCAGTGGATCCACACCGACCCGGAGCGGGCGAAGGACGGCCCGTTCGGCACGACGATCGCCCACGGCTACCTGACGCTGTCGTTGCTGCCCGCGTTCTCCGCGTCGCTCTACGAGGTCCGCGGCTTGAAGATGGGCGTCAACTACGGCGCCAACAAGATCCGCTTCCCCGACCCCGTGCCCGTCGGGGCTCGCCTACGCGCGACGGCGACACTCAAGGACACCGTCGACATCCCGATCGGGACGCAGGCCGTCATCGAGTTCGTCGTCGAGCGCGAGGGTGGGGCCAAGCCGGCGTGCATCGCCGAGGTCGTCTACGTCATGGCCGGCTGATTTCCGGGTCTGGCGTGGTCGATCGGGTTCGGCGTCCTCAGTAGGTGATCGAACCGCCGCGCGGCACGGCCTCCAGCCAGGCGTGCCCCGGCCTGAGCGTGATGGCCTTGCCGGCCTTCGAGGTGAAGGACATCGTGGCGTTCCGGTTCTCCTTGTGCCAGATCGCTTCCGTGGCGGAGTTGCCGGTGAAGATGACCGCGCGGCCGGATCCCTCGATGACCGTCTCGGGGACGGCATTGCCGGCCGGGTCGCGGTAGCCCGCATCCTCGACCGGCGCGATGATCGCGACGAGCGTGTCGGCGGTGTAGGCCTGCCCCCCGGCAGCGCGTTCGGGCGAACGCGCCCACTTGTTTCCGCGGAGGCTCCAGGTCGTTGTGGTTGCCGGCGAGAACGTCACGCTGACACTGGTCGTCTTCTTGGTCGTTGACGTCGAGCCGGGACCCTTGCCCCACGTGAAGTACGGCTTCGGCGGGATGGCCGGCTGCACGGTCGCGTTGAGCTTCTGCAGGTCCCAGAGCACGTGGTACGGAGCGTGCTTGGACGGGTCGCTGCTCCACCCGGGCGACCGCTTGTCGTAGGAGAAGAACGGAAGCTCCGAGCGCTTGATCTTGCGCAGGGTCTTCGGGGCGCCGCCGGAGGCGACCAGCGTGGCATCGAGCGGTTCGGCGAGACCGACGTCGGTCGTCCGCGCTGACCGCACGTGGCCGAGCTTCGTCGGCAGCCGGGAGTAGAAGAACGTGGCGAGACGGGTGACTCCGCCCTCGACCAGCTCCTCAACGACGAAGTCGGCCTGGTTCACCCCGTATTGCGGCTGGCCGCCGGCGGTGTTCTCGATCTTGACCATGAACACCGGGTTGTGCGGCGGTGAGCCCTGCCTGAGGCCCGTCAGCGGGGAGACCGACGTGTCAAGCGTCGCGGAAGCCGACGGCTCGCTGGTCGGCGTGTCAGTGCTGGATGAGCAGGCGGTGACGACGAGGGCGAGCGCTGCAAGTCCGGCCAGGTGACGCGCTGTCATCAATACGTCACCACGGCGTCGCGCGGGGCCGCCTCGAGCCAGACGCGCCCCGGCTTGAGCCCGATGGCCTTGCCGCTCTTCTCTGACGTGAACGACATCGTGCCGTCCTTGCCCTGCTTGTGGAACACGGCCTTCGTGGCGGTGTCGCCACTGAAGATGATCGCAGGACCGGACCCTTCCAGGACGATCTCCGGCACGAACGCGCCGTGCTGCGCGCCGTAGCCAGCGTCCTTGACGCGGCCGAGCAGCACCACCATCGTGTCGGCCTTGAAGTTCTCGCCAGGCGCCGCGCGCTCGGGCGAGCGCTCCCACGTGCTGCCGTTGTACCTCCAGCCGGTGACCGTCGCCGGCACGAACGCGACCTTGGCGCTGGTGGTCTTCTTCGTCACGTCGGAGGCCGCTGGTCCGTCACCGAACTCGAAGTACGAGCGCGTCGGCGCAGTCTTCTGAGCGACCTTGTTGAGCGTCTGGAGGTTCCACAGCACGTGGTACGGCGCGACCTTGTTCGGGTCCTTGCTCCAGCCCGGGTCGTCCAGGTCGTAGGTGTAGAACTTGATGCCGGCGTCCTTGACGGCCTTCAGCGGCTCGTCGTCGCCGCCGGATGCAACCAGGGTGGCGTTGGCCGGTTTGGCGAGCCCGACGTCCGTCGTCCGCGTCGAGCGCACGTGCCCGACCTTGGTCGGCAGATCGGAGTAGAAGAACGCGGCCAGGCGCGTGACGTCGAACTCGACGAACTCCTCGACCACCATGTCGGCGTGGTTGAGGCCGTACTGCGGCTCGCCGCCGCCGGTGTTCTCGATCTTCACCATGTACACCGGGTTGTCCGGTGGGCCGGACTGCTTCAGGCCGGTGAGCGGGGAGACGTTCGTGTCGATCGCCGGCGTGGTGGGGCCTTCGCCCACCGTGTCGTCACCCTTGGAGCAACCGGCGAGAAGCAGCGCGGCCGCGAGGGTTCCGGCGAAAAGTCGCGTAATCATGCGAGACAGGATGCCTTACCGTCGTGCGCTGAGTGTGGTGCGACCCACCTCGATAGTCTCCTCGCTATGGCCATCGAGTTGCGGACGCCGACACAGATCGACGAGATGCGTCCCGCCGGGAAGTTCGTGGCCTCGGTCCTGACCGCCCTCATCGACGCCGCGGACGTGGGCGTCAACCTGCTCGAGCTCGATGCGCTCGCCCACGCGATGATCAAGGAGCGTGGCGCCGAGTCCTGCTACATCGACTATCACCCGTCGTTCGGTGCCATGCCATTCGGCAAGGTGCTCTGCACGTCGGTGAACGACGCCGTGCTGCATGGGCTGCCCTTCGACTACACGCTGCAGGACGGTGATCTGGTCAGTTTCGACTTCGCCGCCTCGGTCGACGGATGGGTCAGCGACTCGGCCGTCAGCCTGGTCGTCGGCACCCCGCGCGACGAGGATTTGCGGCTCATCGAGTCGACCCGCCAGGCGCTGGACGCCGCCATCGCTGTGGCACGCCCCGGCAAGCGCATCGGCGACATCTCGGCGGCGATCGGTGAGGTGGCCCGTGCGGCCGGATACCGGGTGAACACCCAGTTCGGCGGGCATGGCGTGGGCCGGACGATGCATGGCGACCCGCATGTGCCGAACGACGGCCGCGCCGGTCGCGGGCTGCCGCTGCGCCCGGGGCTCGTCATCGCCATCGAGCCGTGGCTGCTGGAGACGACCGACGAGATCCGGATGGATCCGGACGGCTGGACGATCCGCAGCGCCGACGGGTCACGCGGCGCGCATTCCGAGCACACCATTGCCGTGACCATGGACGAGCCGATCGTCCTCACGTCTCGCTAGCCTGTTCCCCCGGTCGAGATTTGCGCCCGAATCCACCTTCTCGCACATGAACAAGGTGCATTTCGGCGCAAATCTGGGCCGGGGTTAGCGGGGCACCGCGAGAAGGGTCGGCTCGAGCCGGCCGCGCAGGTGGACCTCGTGCAGCGGCGCCCACTGCGCCTGCTCCTCGGCGGAGGCGGCGTCGACAGCGCGCATGGACGCCACCACGCGCCCCTCGACCTTCTTCGCCTCCTCGGTGAGGCGGGCAGCCTCGTTCACCGGATCGCCGATGACCGTGTACTCGAACCGGTCCTGAGCCCCGACGTTTCCGGCGACGGCGGGGCCCGCAGATACCCCGATGCCAGCCAGGGCGTCGGGCACCTCGACGGTGAGCCGCGCGGCCATCACGCGCGCCGCTGCCAGAGCGCGCCCGGCCGCGTCGGGCAGGTCCTCGGGCGCGCCGAAGATGGCCAGCGCCGCATCGCCCTCGAACTTGTTGACGAAGCCACCGTGGGCATGGACCTCCGCCACGACCACGGCGAAGAACTGATTGAGCAGGTCGACGACCTCGGTCGGCGGACGCTCGGCCGCGATGGTCGTCGAGCCGACCAGGTCGATGAACAGCACCGCGACGTCGCGGACCTCGCCGCCGAGTTCCAGCTTGTTTTCGAGCGCCGCCTTCGCCACCTCTTCGCCCACATGTCGGCCGAACAGGTCGCGGAGCGTCTGCCGCTCGCGGACGTCATGGACCATCCGGTTGAAACCCGACTGCAGCATGCCGAGCTCGGTGCCGTCGAAGACGATCACCTCCCGGTCGAGCTTCCCGCGTTGCACGTCGCGCATGGCGCTGGTGACCGATCGAATCGGTGCGACCATGGAACGGGTGTTGAACCAGGTCAGCATCAGGCCGACGACCAGGGTGATGCCGCCGAGGAAGAGAATCGCGCGGGCGAGGTCGACCACGGTGAACGGTGCGCCCGCCAACGCGAAGATCGCGATGATCATCAAGCCGGCAACGGGAAGTCCACCCCACAGGGCGATGAGCAGTGCGCGCATGGTGATGCCGACGCCGGATGACTTGCGTGGGGGCGAGGACGTCAGCGCGCGAGCCGCAATGGGCCGAAGCGCAAATTCGGTCAGGAGGTAGGTGTTGGCGCAGACGACGACGCCGGCGAAGCCGGTGGTGAAGCCGACCTTCGTGATCAGCCCGGGGTCGACGAGCCCGTAGATCAGCATGGTGTAGCCGGTGGCGCCCGCCCACAGCACGCCGGAGACGAGGGTGAGCTTCCACGGCCCGCGCAGCGTCGAGATGCGCTCGGCCCGGGTGGCTTTCCGCTCCTCGCGGGCCCAACGCAGGGAATGCATCACCCACGTCGTCCCCCAGAGGCTTCCGATGACGAACGACGCCACGGCATACGCCGGTGCCCACAGGAAGTTCACCTTGGCCAGTTCTGGGCGCAATATCGGCGGGCCGGGGATGACGAAAAAAAGCAGCACGCTGACCAGAACGGCACCAATGATGTTGGCGACCAGGACGAGCGACGTCAGCAGCAGCTGGACCCGCCAGCGCAGGCGGCGGACGCCTTCGGTGCCGGAGCCCAGCAGCCACGACCCGAGCGGGTTTCGAAGTCGCGACGCCATGGACGTGACCCTACTGCCGCCCGAAATCCGGGTGCAGAAACCGGAATTTTGCGTGCACCCCGAAAGTTGATACGTTCGGACTCAATTCATCTGAGTCTCCCGCTGCAACCGCAGCGCCCTGACCCACAATCACAGGAGGAACCCGCATGGCTCGCGCCGTCGGAATCGACCTCGGCACGACGAACTCCGTCGTCGCCGTTCTTGAAGGTGGCGAACCCACCGTCATCGCCAACGCTGAAGGCGCCCGGACGACCCCGTCGGTCGTCGCATTCGCCAAGGACGGCGAGGTCCTCGCCGGTGAAGTCGCGAAGCGCCAGGGTGTCACCAACGTCGACCGCACCATCCGCTCGGTCAAGCGCCACATGGGCACCGACTGGAGCGTCGACATCGACGGGAAGAAGTTCAACGCCCAGCAGATCAGCGCATTCGTGCTGCAGAAGCTCAAGCGCGATGCCGAGGCCTACCTCGGCGAGACCGTGACCGACGCCGTCATCACCGTCCCCGCCTACTTCAACGATCACCAGCGCCAGGCCACGAAGGAAGCCGGAGAGATCGCCGGCCTCAACGTCCTGCGCATCATCAACGAGCCCACCGCGGCCGCGCTCGCGTACGGCTTGGACAAGGCCGACGACCAGACGATCCTCGTCTTCGACCTCGGCGGCGGCACCTTCGACGTCTCGCTGCTGGAGATCGGCGACGGCGTCATCGAGGTCAAGGCCACCAGCGGCGACAACCACCTCGGTGGTGACGACTGGGACGAGAAGATCGTCGACTGGATCGTCACGCGCTTCAAGGCCAACACCGGCCTCGACCTGACCAAGGACAAGATGGCGATGCCGCGCGTCCGCGAGGCCGCCGAGCTGGCGAAGATCGAGCTGTCGTCGAGCTCCTCGACGTCGATCAACCTGCCGTACATCACCGTCGACGCCGAGAAGAACCCGGTGTTCCTCGATGAGACGCTGTCGCGTTCGGAGTTCGAGAAGATCACGTCCGATCTGCTCGACCGCACCAAGGCGCCGTTCAACAACGTCATCAAGGATGCGGGCATCAGCCTCGCGGACATCGACCACGTGGTCCTCGTCGGTGGCTCGACCCGCATGCCCGCCGTTGCGGAGCTGGTTCGCCAGCTCACCGGTGGCAAGGAGCCGAACAAGGGCGTCAACCCGGACGAGGTCGTCGCCGTCGGCGCCGCGCTGCAGGCCGGTGTCCTCAAGGGCGAGGTCAAGGACGTGCTCCTGCTCGACGTCACGCCGCTGAGCCTTGGCATCGAGACCAAGGGCGGCATCATGACCAAGCTGATCGAGCGCAACACGACGATCCCGACCAAAAAGTCGGAGGTCTTCTCGACCGCCGACGACAACCAGCCCTCGGTGGAGATCCACGTCCTCCAGGGCGAGCGCGAGATGGCCTCGGGCAACAAGAGCCTGGGC
>JBJMIJ010000003.1:0-11194 GCA_045806885.1 Aeromicrobium sp. | reverse complement strand
CAGGCGTTCGAGCCGCAGCTCATCGAGGGCAAGGCCATCCAGATCCACCCGCTCGTCTGCTCGGCCTTCAACGCCGACTTCGACGGTGACCAGATGGCCGTGCACCTGCCGCTGAGCGCCGAGGCGCAGGCCGAGGCCCGCTTGCTGATGCTGTCGACGAACAACATCCTCAAGCCGTCCGACGGCCGCCCGGTCACCATGCCGACGCAGGACATGATCATTGGCCTGTACTTCCTCACCCTCGACCGCGACGGTCAGCCGGGCGAGGGTCGGGCGTTCGCGTCCGAGGCCGAGGCGATCATGGCCTTCGATCACCGCGACATCTCGCTGCAGAGCAAGGTCAAGATCCGCATCCCGAACGCCGAGGGCGTGCTCGAGACCATGGACACGACGCTCGGTCGCGCGATCTTCAACGACGCGCTGCCGGTCGACTACCCGTACGTCAACGAGCAGATCGGCAAGAAGGAACTCGGGGTGATCGTCAACGATCTCGCCGAGCGGTACTCCAAGGTCGACGTCGGCGTTGCGCTCGACGCGCTCAAGGACACCGGCTTCCACTGGGCCACCCGCTCGGGTGTCACGATCTCGATCGACGACGTCGTCACGCCGGAGCGTAAGCCCGAGATCCTCGCCAAGTACGAGGGTCAGGCGGCCAAGGTCCAGCAGCAGTTCGACCGCGGTCTGATCACCGAGGACGAGCGTCGCCAGGAGCTCATCGAGATCTGGACGCAGGCCACGAACGAGGTCTCCGGCGAGATGGAGACCAAGTTCAAGGAGAACGCGGACAACCCGATCTGGATGATGGTCAACTCCGGCGCGCGCGGCAACATGATGCAGGTGCGCCAGATCGCCGCCATGCGTGGTCTGGTAGCCAACCCCAAGGGCGAGATCATCCCGCGTCCGATCAAGGCCAACTTCCGCGAGGGCCTGTCGGTGGTCGAGTACTTCATCGCCACCCACGGTGCCCGCAAGGGCCTGGCCGACACGGCGCTTCGTACCGCTGACTCGGGCTACCTGACGCGTCGACTCGTCGACGTCAGCCAGGACGTCATCATCCGCGAGGACGACTGCGGCACCGAGCGGGGCCTGCCGAAGAAGATCGGCGTCAAGAACGATGAAGGTGTCGTGGTTGCCGCCGAAAACGTCGAGACGTCCGCCTACGCGCGCACCTCGGCCGTGGACATCACCCACCCGAAGACCGGCGAGGTGCTGATCCCGGCCGGCGGCGACCTGGGCGACGTCGAGATCGACTCACTCATTGCGGCCGGTGTCGAAGAGGTCAAGGTCCGCACGGTCCTCACCTGCGACGCGGCTGCCGGTACGTGCGCCAAGTGCTACGGCCGTTCGCTGGCCACGGGCAAGCTCGTCGACATCGGCGAGGCGGTCGGCACGATCGCGGCCCAGTCCATCGGCGAGCCCGGTACCCAGCTGACGATGCGTACCTTCCACACCGGTGGTGTGGCTGGTGACGACATCACGCACGGCCTGCCGCGTGTCGTCGAGCTCTTCGAGGCGCGTCAGCCCAAGGGCAAGGCGCCGATCACCGAGGCCGCCGGCCGGGTCACCATCGACGACTCCGACCGCGCGCGCAAGATCGTGATCACGCCGGACGACGGCTCCGAGCCCCTGGAGTTCCCGGTCAGCAAGCGCTCGCGCCTGCTGGTCCAGGACGGCGACAGCGTCGACGTCGGCGAGCAGCTCACGCACGGTACGCCGGATCCGCAGGAAGTCCTGCGCATCCTCGGTGTCCGCCGGGCGCAGGAGCACCTGGTCGACGAGGTGCAGGAGGTGTATCGCTCGCAGGGTGTGGCGATCCACGACAAGCACATCGAGATCATCGTGCGCCAGATGCTGCGCCGGGTGACCGTCATCGAGCAGGGCGACGCGAACCTGATCCCGGGCGACCTGGTCGACCGGGCCGCGTTCGAGGAGGAGAACCGTCGTGTGGTCGCCGAGCGCGGCGCGCCGGCCTCGGGTCGTCCCGTGCTGATGGGCATCACCAAGGCCTCGCTCGCGGTCGAGTCCTGGCTGTCGGCGGCATCGTTCCAGGAGACCACGCGTGTTCTCACGGACGCGGCCATCCACGGCAAGTCCGACCATCTGCGTGGCCTCAAGGAGAACATCATCATCGGCAAGCTGATCCCGGCCGGCACCGGCCTGGAGCGGTACCGGAACATCCGGGTCGAGCCGACCGAGGAAGCCCGCCAGGCGGCGTACTCCGTCACCGGTTACGAGTCGTACGACTACGGCTTCGGTGGCGACAACGCGCCGGTCCAGCTGGAGGACTTCGACTTCACCAGTTATGAGAGCTGAGCCAACTCACTGAGAGCAGCCCCGGGCCGTTCGGTCTGGGGCTGCTCTCATTTCCGGGTGTCGGGCATCCCTGCCGCGACCGTCTGGTTGCGCAGGGGAAGGGCCCTCTTCTTGAAGAGCCACTTGAGTCTCGGCTCAAACAGCGGCTGAAACACGACCGAGACCGGCTTGGTCATGAGCACGATGGCTAGGACCGACGCTCCGGCGAACGTGGCCACGATGGCCCAGACGCCCCAGGCCACCATGTGCTGCAGCACATGAAAATGCTTGCCGAGCAGCACGATCACAAACCCGTGCAGCAGGTAGCAGTACAGCGTCCGCTCGCCCATCGGGCTCGTCCACGATCGGCGCCACGGCACGAGTGCCAAGACTGCGAGAGAAAGCGCGACGCCAGCCAGCAGCAGCAGGCCCCGTGTGACGACGCCCTCGAGCGGCGACACGTGCAGCTCGGCGTAGCTCATGCGCCATTTCTGCCAGCTGAGATGCACATGAGGTGCGACGAACCAGCAGGCGGTCACCGACAGCGCGATGACGGCGACGGCAGCGACCCGAACGGGCGTCTCGGTCAATCGGTGGAACCGCTTCATCGTGAAGTGCATGCCGATGACGTAGAAGGGGAGCATGCCCAGCGCCTTGTGGATGGCGAAGACGTTGGGGATGTCGGTCATCGGGACGAGCAGTGAGATCAGCACAGCCACGATGATCGGGTGTCGGAGCGAGCGCCACAGCGGCGTCGTCAGGCGCCACACGATCAGTGCGGCGAGGAACCAAGCCACCCATTTCGGTGAGAGCAAGGCCATGGGGGCGTTGATGGGATTGCCGTTCTGGGCGGCGAGATGCCGGTTGAGGACCTGATAGGTCGTCTCGACGATGAAGTACGGGACCACGAGGGTGCTGACGGTCCGTCGCAGCTGCTTCCGGGTTCCGACGAAGTTGCGCGAGATGTAGCCGGAGATCAGCGCGAAGAGTGGCATGTGGAACAGGTAGATCCAGAAGTACAGCCAGCGGGCCGCCGGAATGGCCACGAGGTAGAGCAGCGGATGCCCGATGACAACGAGGATCATCACCCAGAAGCGGGCGTTGTCGAGGTAGGCCACACGTGGCTTGGTTGGCACCAGCACAGCGCTTGGTGACCCCGAGATGGTCATCCCTGTGACTGTAGCCGCGCCTGGGTTTAACGCCGGAGCCCGACGTCAGGCGGGCAGCCGGTCGCGCGACTTGAAGGCCCAATTCAGGTTCGCCTCGAAGAGCGGCCGGAAGAGCATGGCGACGGGTTTGGTCATCAACAGCACGGCGACCACGGCTGCCGCTGCCACCGTGACGGCCAGGCCCACCCAGCCGAGAGCCCGGAGTTCGGCGAAGACGTGCGTTTCCTCAGCGAGCAGCAGAACAACGAAGCCGTGCAGCAGATAGCAGTAGAGCGTGCGCTCGCCCAAGGGTGACGTCCACGACTGCTTCCACGGCACCAGCGAGAGGATCGCAAGGCACATCAGGACACCGACGACGATGAGGACTGATCGAAGGGCCATGCCCTCCCACGGACCAACCGAGAGCGCTGATTCGCTGTAGCGATGCCGCCACTTGGTCCAGGAAACGTCCCAGCCGCGGCTGTAGAGGGCACTCACCGTTGCGACGGCGGCGAGAAAGACGATCGAGACGATCCGGACCCTCGCCGCCGACAGGCGCTGGAAGCGCTCCATCGTCATGTGCATGCCGATCACGTAGAAGGGGAGCATGCCCAGTGCTTTGGGGAGCGCCAGAACGTTCGGTACCTCGGTCAAGGGAACGAGCAGCGAGATCAGGATCGACACGAGGATCGGGTGCCGAAGGTTCCGCCAGATCGGGGTGGACAGCCGCCAGATGAAGAGTGCGGCGAGAAACCAGGCGATCCATTTCGGCGAGAGCAGCATGTAGGGATCGGATGTGCCCCGGTAATGCCGATGCAGAACCTGATACAGCGGCTCGATCAGGAAGTACGGGATGACCAGCGTGCTGACGGTTCGCTCGATCTGCTGGGGTGTGGCTCGGAAGTTGCGGGAGATGTAGCCGGAAAGCAGGGCGAAAAGCGGCATGTGGACCAGATAGATCCAGTAGTAGACCGCGCGTCCCGAGCTCAGCGAGATGAAATGGAACAGCGGGTGGCCGACGACGACGAGGATCATCGCCCAGAACCGGGCATTGTCGAGATAGGCGATGCGTGGGCTTGACGGCGCGGACTCAGGCGACTGATCAGTCCCGGCTGCGGCCGTCATCTGCTTGACTTTAGTCCGTGCAGGTCCCGCCGGACGCTCCTCGCTCGACCCAGCGCATCGGCGCGTATGCCGTCGTGGTTCGCGATGGCGCGATCTTGCTGACGCGAATCTCGGCCAACGGCTACCCACCGGGATGGTGGGGCCTGCCGGGCGGGGGCATCGACCATGGCGAGGCGCCGCGGGACGCCCTCGTCCGGGAGCTGCACGAGGAAACCGGCCTGACGCCGACCGCCGTCCGGCTCGTCGACGTCCACGACGTGCACACCATCGCGATCGGCCGCGGCGATCGGTACGAGGACTATCACGGCATTCATCTGCTCTACGCCGTCGCCGTGCCAGTCGACCAGGTGCCCCGTGTCGTGGAGGAGGGCGGGACCACCGATGAGGTGAGGTGGGTGCCGGTCGCCACCTTGCGGGCCGACCACACCGAGGCGCTGCTGCCGGTCGTCACCTATGCGGTGGAGCGCATCGATCAGTTCGTCGCGGCTGCGGAAGGCGCCGTGGGCTGAGCCGTGCCGGGCGTCGGCGCGGGGAGCCAGAACAGCACGGCGTAGTAGCCCCGGGCCGACAACACGTAGCTGGCCAGTGCCCGGTCGCCGTTGGGCCCGACCGCGGTGTACGTGGTGGTGACTTCGTTGAGATCCTCGACGACGTCGACCGTCGGCTCGTCCTGCACGCCCGTGGCGAACTTCTCCGCAATGGAGCTGGCATCCAGCGCCTTCTCCGTCGAGACCACGGCGAATGCCGGGTGGTAGGCGCTGAGCAGGATCTTCGAGCCGAGCGGCGCCCGCCAGCCGTTGAGGATGCGCGATGACATGCGCGCGTCGAGATCCATGCCCGGCCAGATCAGGCCCGACGTGTCCCGCTTCAGCACGCCAGCTGGAACGTCGACGTCGCTGTCGTGGCGCCGGTTGGCCTGTCCGTCGCGCGGATCGCCGATGTAGGCCACCCGCAGGTACATCACCGGCTTCTGGTTTGACGCCGGCGGCGAGGTACGGCTGGCGAGGTTGCCTGGATCGACGGCGAGCGTCACGGCCAGCTTGCGGCCGTTCTTCGTGCTGCCGCGCGCCCTGAGCCGGCAGGACGTGATCCGTCGCTCGGTCGATGCGCAGTACCTGGAGATGTCGCTGCGGACGATGCCGGCCTTCGGCAGGATCACGTCGATCTGCGCGAGCATGGCGCGAACGACGGTGGTCGGTTCGCCATTGATGCGCATCAGCGACACGGTGACGTCTGGCTTCGGTGGATCCGTCAGCAGCCGGAAGGTGTCGCTGGTCGGAGCCGCCGTCGGGGTCGGCGTCGGCGGCGGCAGGGGCGTGCCCCGCGCTTCGGCCTCGTCGCGGCGACGCTGCCGATCGGCGTCGCGGCGCGCCTGGGCGGCGTCGAGCTCCGGCTGGTAAGCGTGGATGAGTCGAGCACTTCGATAACGAACCAGCGGGCCGACCTGGCTGGCGCCGCGCGGCACGCGGAACCCGTACGCGATGGGGCTCTCCGGCCCGGACTCGTCGGCACTGAGATCGGCCGGCGTCGGCGTGGCGGTGGTTCGCTCAGGGACGGGCACCTTGGCTTGCGGCGCGCATCCGGCGAGAAGCACGGCGGCAAGCAGCGGGGCGACCGCAATCGTCGCACCTACACGTCGGGCCATCTGTCCCTCTCCGCTGGCCTGCGGGTTCCCACCGCCGGTGCCAGATATTCTCAGCGGTGTACAGCCGCTCAGGGCCGGGCCCTGCCTGCCACATTCTTCCATCCCGAGGAGCGACGGGTGACTGCCCCAACCAGTGTCGCTCCACGCGATGTCGCCGCAGAATTGCGGCGCAACGGCATCGGCGACGTGGACGATTCGGTTCTCACTCGGGCGCTCTACAGTTCTGACGCCTCGCTGTACCGCGTGGTTCCCGAAGTGGTGGTTCGACCGCGTCACACCGATGAGCTGGTCGCCGCAGTGGCGACGGCCTCGGCAACCGGCGTGCCGCTCACGATGCGTGGGGCGGGAACGTCGATCGCCGGCAACGCCATCGGCGCAGGCGTCGTCGTCGACGTCGCCAAGCACCTGAACCGGGTCCTCGACATCGACTTCGAGGCACGGACCGCGATCGTCGAGCCGGGCACGGTCCACGCCACGCTGCAGCGAGCCTTGGCCGGGACTGGCCTCAGGTACGGACCGGATCCGTCGACGCACACGCGCTGCACGGTTGCGGGAATGATCGGCAACAACGCGTGCGGAAACCGAGCCCTGGGCTACGGCCGGGCCGCGGACAACGTGGCCGCGCTGGAGCTCCTCACGGCTGGCGGGCAGCAACTGCGGGTGGGCCGAGGCGTCTCAATCGACGTCCCGCTCCTGTCCGAGCTACGTGACGTCGTCGCCGGCGGACTGTCGACGATCCGCACCGAATTCGGCCACTTCGGCCGGCAGGTCTCCGGTTACAGCCTGGAGCACCTGCTGCCGGAGCGCGGCTTCGATGTCGCGTCGTTCATGGCCGGCACCGAGGGCACGCTCGCCGTCATCACCGAGGCCACGGTGGATCTGGTCGTCGACGCCCCGATCCGCCACGTCGTCGTACTCGGCTACCCGACGATCGCCGACGCCGCCGACGCCGTGCCGGCATTGCTTCCGTTCGAGCCGGTCGCGTGCGAGGGCCTCGGCCGTCGCATCGTCGACGTGTACCGGGCGAAGCATCAGGCTGTCCCGGAGTACCCCGAGGGCAATGGCTTCCTCTACGTCGAGCTGGCTGGCGACGATGCTGGTGCGCTTCAGGCGCGCGCCGACGCCGTCGTCGCGGCGTCCGGGGCGCGAGGGCATCGGCACGTGACCTCTGCGGTCGAGCAGGCGGTGTTCTGGCGGATTCGCGAAGAGGGCGCCGGTCTCGCGTCGCGCGTCTGGGACCGGCCGGCGTTGGCCGGCTGGGAGGACGCGGCCGTCCCGCCCGAACGGCTGGGTGAATACCTGCGCGACTTCGAGCGGCTGCTGGCCGAGCACGAGGTGCACGGTGAGCCCTTCGGCCATTTCGGGGACGGGTGCGTCCACGTGCGCATCGACTTCCCGCTGGATGACGACGGCGGCCACCGGATCTATCGCGACTTCGTGACGGCGGCGGCGACGCTGGTCGCCGGTTACGACGGCTCGCTCTCCGGCGAGCACGGCGACGGACGGGCCCGGTCCGAGCTGCTTCCCGCGATGTACTCGGCCGAGGCGATCAGCCTGTTTGAGCAGGTCAAGCGGGTGTTTGACCAAGCGGACATCCTCAACCCGGGCGTGCTGGTGCGGCCGGCGTCCGTCGATGCGGACCTGCGAACCTTGGGACGGGGAGTGGTCACGGCGCCCTTGGGATTGCGGTTCGCCCACGACGACGGCGACTTCGGCGCCGCCGTGCATCGGTGCACCGGGGTGGGCAAATGCGTGGCCGGCCCAAGCCCGACCGGCGTCATGTGCCCGTCGTTCGTCGCGACGCGCAACGAGAAGGACTCGACGCGTGGGCGCGCACGGGTCCTGCAGGAGGCCATCGACGGCCGGCTCGTGCGCGGGGGAGTGACCGCGCCAGAGGTGCACGAGGCGCTCGACCTGTGCCTGTCCTGCAAGGGTTGTGCGACGGACTGCCCCACCGGCATCGACATGGGCACCTACAAGTCCGAGGTGCTGAACCAGACCTATCGGGGACGCCGACGTCCGCGCAGCCACTACATCTTGGGCCGTCTGCCCTTCTGGGCACGGCTGACGTCACCTGTCGCGCGCCTGGCGAATCTCGCCTTGCGGGTTCCGGGCCTGGCCCACCTGGCGCGCTGGGTGGCCGGCGTCGATCAGCGGCGCAGCTTGCCCCGGTTTGCGACGAGGCGGTTCTCGAAGGCTGTCGCACTTGCCCCGGCAGCGCGCGGCGAGCGTCCGCAGGTGCTCCTCTGGGCGGACACGTTCACCGAGTACTTCTCGATCTCGGGCGGCCTCGCGGCCGTCGAGGTTCTCGAAGGCGCGGGCTACGAGGTCATCACGTTGCCACGCTCGGCCTGCTGCGGTCTCACCTGGATCACGACCGGTCAGCTCGATGAAGCGCGTGGACTCGTGCGCGCTGCGGTGGACCAGCTGCATCCATACGTCGCGGCGGGGGTGCCCGTGGTCGGGCTCGAGCCCTCCTGCCTGGCGGTCCTTCGGACGGATGCCACTGAGCTGATCGCCGATCCGCGGGCGGCCGAGGTGGCCGGCGGCGTGTTCACGCTCTCCGAGCTGCTGGCCCGCACCGAGGGCTACGCACCGCCCGACCTGACCGGCACCTCGATCGTTGTGCAGCCGCACTGCCACCAGGCATCCGTCCTGGGTTTCGCTGCCGACCTCGATCTCCTGCATCGCAGCGGGGCGCAGGTGCAGCGGCTGTCCGGGTGCTGTGGCTTGGCCGGCAACTTCGGCGTCGAGAAGGGGCACTACGAGGTGTCCGTCGCGGTCGCTGAGTCGCAGCTCCTCCCGGCCGTCCGCGAAGCCGCGCCGGGCACCGTTTTCCTGGCCGACGGATTCAGTTGCCGCACCCAGCTGGACGACCTCGCCGACGTGCGCGCGCTGCATCTCGCCGAGCTGCTCGCCGGCGCCTGACGAATTTTGCGTGGTCAGAGGCTTGCCGGTAGTCTTGCTGGCTGTGCCTGCAACCTGCGAGGCACCGTTCGAACAGACAAGGGCGAATCGCCCGATGATCTGTGACTGTCGGGCCCTGCTGAATGTGGGCCGAGACGGTGGAGAGCGGAGCAAGAACCTGTGACTCGTCTGCGAGTCACTTCCGATCCAGAAAGAGTCTTGAGTGCCCACGATCAACCAGTTGGTCCGCAAGGGTCGCCAGTCCAAGGTGACCAAGACCAGGACGCCGGCCCTCAACGGCTCGCCCCAGCGGCGCGGCGTGTGCACGCGCGTGTACACGACCACCCCCAAGAAGCCGAACTCCGCGCTCCGCAAGGTCGCCCGCGTTCGCCTCTCCAGCGGCACCGAGGTGACCGCTTACATCCCAGGTGAGGGCCACAACCTGCAGGAGCACTCGATCGTGCTCGTCCGCGGTGGTCGTGTGAAGGACCTCCCGGGTGTTCGTTACAAGATCGTTCGTGGCGCGCTCGACACTCAGGCCGTCAAGGGCCGCAAGCAGGCACGCAGCCTGTATGGCGCGAAGAAGGAGAAGAGCTAATGCCCCGCAAGGGTCCGGCGCCCAAGCGCCCCGTCGAGACTGATCCGGTCTACGGCAGCCAGTTGGTCACCCAGCTCATCAACAAGGTCCTGGTCGACGGCAAGAAGCAGACCGCTCAGCGGATCGTCTACACCGCGCTCGAAGGCACGCGCGACAAGGCAGGCACCGATCCGGTCATCACGCTCAAGCGTGCGCTCGACAACGTCAAGCCGACCCTTGAGGTCAAGAGCCGCCGCGTCGGTGGCGCCACGTATCAGGTCCCGATCGAGGTGCGTCCGGCTCGCCAGACCACGCTCGCGCTCCGGTGGCTGATCAAGTACTCGACCGAGCGTCGCGAGAAGACCATGGCAGAGCGCCTCCAGAACGAGCTCCTCGACGCCAGCAACGGTCTTGGCGGCGCCGTCAAGAAGCGCGAAGACACCCACAAGATGGCCGAAGCCAACCGCGCCTTCGCCCACTACCGCTGGTGAGTTCCGACCTCCGTCGGACCCCTTTCCCCTGTACTCACGAAGAGGCCTGAGCCGCAATGGCGATTGACATCACCACCGACCTGACTCGCGTCCGCAACATCGGCATCATGGCGCACATCGATGCGGGCAAGACGACGACGACCGAGCGCATCCTGTTCTACACCGGCATCAACTACAAGATCGGTGAAGTCCACGAGGGCGGCGCCACGATGGACTGGATGGAGCAGGAGCAGGAGCGCGGCATCACGATCACGTCGGCTGCGACGACCTGCTGGTGGAAGAACCACCAGATCAACATCATCGACACGCCCGGCCACGTCGACTTCACCGTCGAGGTCGAGCGTTCGCTGCGCGTGCTCGACGGCGCCGTCGCCGTCTTCGACGGCGTTGCCGGTGTTGAGCCCCAGTCCGAGACTGTCTGGCGTCAGGCCGACAAGTACCACGTCCCGCGCATGTGCTTCATCAACAAGCTCGACCGCACGGGCGCGTCCTTCGACTTCTGTGTCAAGACGATTCGCGAGCGCCTCGGCGCGACGCCGCTCGTCCTCCAACTCCCGATCGGTTCGGAAGGCGACTTCATCGGCGTCGTCGACCTGGTCGAGATGAACGCCAAGGTGTGGCGGGGCGAAACCGCCGTGGGCGAGGACTACGTCGTCGAAGAGATCCCCGCGGATCTGGCCGACGCCGCAGCCGAGGCCCGCGAGAGCCTGCTAGAGACGCTTGCTGATGCTGACGATGACATCGCGCATGCGTTCCTCGAAGGCGAAGACATCAGCGTCGCCGACCTCAAGGCCGGCATCCGACGCGCGACTCTTGCTGCGCTGCTCAACCCGGTGGTGTGCGGCACGGCGTTCAAGAACAAGGGCGTGCAGCCACTCCTGGACGCGGTCATCGACTTCCTGCCCTCGCCGATCGACGTCGGCGCGATCAAGGGTCACAACGCCAAGGACGAGTCGATCGAGGACTTCCGCGAACCCAGCGAGAGCGAGCCGTTCGCCGGTCTCGCCTT
>JBJMIJ010000002.1:0-45084 GCA_045806885.1 Aeromicrobium sp. | reverse complement strand
CACCTGCGAGGCCCGGGTGGGATGCTCGGCACGCACCGCGCGGCCAGCCCGGCCGGCATGGGTGGCACCGCGGGACAGGATGCGTTGCCAGGTCGCCGCGATCGTTCGGGCCTCGGTGGGGGACTGGTGGTCGTAGTCCGTAAGAGAGATGGCGTCGAGCTCGGCCTCGATCCGCGCCAGCCTGAGGGCCAACGCGGACTGTGGAACGAATTCTGCGGTCATCACCCTCCGAGCAACTAACGAATGGTAGTTCGATACTATTACGAAAGTCCGACAGAACACAAGGAGCCGGAAGAACTTTCTGAAAGTTTTCGGGCTATCCCGCGGCCGCGGCCAGTCGTACAACTATGCGGCTGGCGAGTTCGCGACGCGTGCGGCGCAGAAGTCGGCGATCGCGTCGACCATCTGGTCGAGGCCGGGCTGCTCCAGCGGGTAATGGCCGGCGTTCTCGAGCATCACCGTCTCCACCGGCACCTTCGTGACTTGGCTGAGGAACGGCGCGGACAGGCTCAGCGGCGTCCACCGATCGGCGGCCGGCTGGGTGAGGAGCACGGGACAGACGTCGAAGTCGGCCGGCTTGATGGTCGGGCGATAGTTCAGGAACGAGTCCACGAAGCCGATCGTCGAGCTGTTGCCCGCAGACGTCTTGTCGGCGTAACAGGCTCGCTTGGCGGCCTTGTTGTTCACGAGCGCACGCATCTTGACCAGCAGTCGCATCGGAAGCCGCAGTTTTCGCAAGGGAGTCCTGCCGAGGGCTGCCATCAGGCCGTTGGCCAGCGTTCCGGTGACGGGGTCGAAACCGGCGGTCTGCACGACCTTCCGGTCACGTGTGTTCAGGAAACACATGCCGACGATGCCGACGACCTTCTTATTCACCGACGCGACGTGGAACGTCTCCATGCCGCCCGCGGACAAGCCGTACAGCACGATCGGCCGGTCGTCCTTCGCCCGTTCGGCGTCAACGAGATCGGATCCGATCTGCACCCAGTCGTCGTAGGTGACGAGGGCGCCGGGGGCGACCTCCGTGATGCCGTAGGTCGGCATGTCGATGGCGATGGTCTCGTAGCCGCGCTCGGCGAGCGGACGTCCGAGGATCGTCGTCATCTGCCGGCCATTGGTGCCGACGCCGTGGAAGAGAATGACCTTCAGCGGCGCATCCGGGTTGCGGTAGGTGTCGAGATGGATGCGGTGCCGCCCCCCTCCAGGTGCACTGTGCTCCCACCATTCCTCAACCGGCTCGGTCGCCGGCGTCAGCCGGTACTTCTCCGGGAGGAACGCCTGGATGTCGCGCCAGGCCGGCTGCTCTGCGTACGTCGTCATGGAGGGGAGTATTTCGTGTCTCGATGTCAGGAGCGAGCTCGGCGGACCGCCCAGCTCTCGAGTCGTGAGTAGCCCTTGACCGATGCACGGGGCAGCCGCCGGAGCTTGATGCCGGTGGCCCGCGTTTCGGGCGGGGCGTGGTCGGGGCAGAGCAGGTCGTGGAAGCCCTCGTCGACGATCACGGTGCCCGGACGCCCGACGGACGTGAGCCGCGCCGCGATGTTGACCGTCGGACCGAACACGTCGCCGAGGCGGCGCACGACGTTTCCGTAGGCAATGCCGACCCGCACCGCCGGGAAGGTGTCGTCGTCATCTGCGCCCCGCTCGGCGAGAGTCAGCCCGATCTCGGCCGCGGCTTGAGGATCGTCGACGACGAACAGCACCTCGTCGCCAATCGTCTTGATCACGTGACCGCCGTGGTCGACGACGACGCCGGTGACGTCGGCCTCGAACTGCTCGAGCCATTCGATCAGCTCGCCTTCGTCGAGCTCCTTGCTGCGGGACGTGTATCCGACGATGTCCACGAAGCAGACCGCGAGCTGCACGCCGGTCGCGGCCGATTCCTCCGTGGTCAGCAGGGATGCCGAGGCGCTGGCCAGATGGCGACGCCAGATGTAGTTCTGCAGGGTCTCGATCCGCGGCAGGATCTCTGCGGTCAGCGTCACATAGGCGGCGTCGTCAATCTCTTCTGACTCGGCGATCTCGGCGATCAGCCGGGTCTGCCACTCGGCCAGGCGGGCAAAGCTGCGCGCCAGGGTGCGCACAAGCGCAGCCTGGGACTCGAGGCTCACGACGCCGAGATTCATCAGATCGGTGCTGAGCTTCAGCGCCTCGACGTCGGCGTGCGTGAACGCGATGTCGGTGTCGGACGCGTTCGGGAAGCCGAGCAGCCGCCACAGGATCTGCGAGATCGCGGGGTCGACGCCAGCCTGCTCGGCGACCTCCAGCCGGTTGAGGGTCGGCTCTTCACCGAGGAGGACGGCCTGGACGAGGCCCGCCAATGCGGGCCGCGGTTCCGGTGGGCTGCCGTTCTCGTCGTCGGTCACGACGACAAGCATGCCGGTCGACTACGACCGGCGTCCGATCATGTACGAGATGAGGGCGCGGATGAATTCGACGTCGGGCCCAGGCTGGGCTGATGCGAACGCCGCCTCGAAGGCGTCGACGGCCGTGTCGGCGATGCCCTGCGCGTAGGCACGGGCGTAGTCGATGCTTCCGTGCACGTCGAGCAGCGCCCGGATCTCGCCGACGAGCTCGGGGGAGCGGTCGGCGCGCTCCAGCCCGAGGTAGTGGTCGACGGTTGCGCGGTCCGCGCCGGTGACCGACGTCATCAGGTGGATGAGCGGGAGCGTCCGCTTGCCCTCGAAGAGGTCGCCGTCGATCTCCTTGCCGTACTCGTCCTCGTCGCCTTCGAGGTTGAGCAGGTCGTCCTGGATCTGGAAGGCGGCTCCGAGGTGGAAGCCGAAGCGCACCATGGGCCGGAGATCGGCGGTTCCCTTCGAGCCGAGCAGCGCACCGACTCGCAGCGGGTGGATGGAGGTGTACCAGCACGTCTTGTGCATGATCAGGTCCAGATAGTGCTCCGGCGTCAGGTCGCGGACGTCGTCGTGACGCCAGCCCAGCTCGGTCGCCTGGCCCTCCAGCGTGCGCAACGCCATGCCGTCGAACTCCCGCTGGAGGCGCTCGCCGAGGTCGCGGTCCAGGCTCTGGGTGTAATGACGGAGCACCCGGTTCGCCAGGACGGCCAGGGCGTCGCCGGCATTGAGGGCCAAGGCAGTGCCGTACTCCGCCGACAACGTCGGGCGCCCGCGGCGGATCTGGCTGCCGTCGACGATGTCGTCGTGGACGAGGAAGGCGTTGTGCAGCAGCTCGATTGCGACGGCGGCCGGCATGGCCTCGGAGGCGTCCCCGCCGAACGCGCCGGCCGCCGCGAGGCAGAGCGCGGGTCGGAGGGCCTTGCCGGGCCGGCTGGGGTACGACCGGGTCACCCGGTAGAGCCAGTGATGAGGCTCCGCGTCGGGGATCGCATCGAGCATGGACCGGCGCACGGCCTGGTGCACGCTGGCCAGGCGCTCCTCGACGAAGTCCGTCTCGGTGGTCGTCACGAGGGCCGCGCCGGAACGGTGACTTCGACGGGCATCCAGACGGCCTCGGCGCCGCGCACCTGGACCACGCCGCGGTAGGTGCCGGGCAGGGCATCGGGCTGTGCCCGGACGCCAATCGCGAACCCCCGGCTCGAGCGAGCGTGCAGGCTGTCGATCTTGGGCGGATCGATGTCCACCTCGCAGCCGAGGACGTTGCCATCGACGTCGCCCAGCGGGCCGCACAGCGGGACGAGCTCACCGCGGTCGGCCGCCGTGCCGTTGTGCAGCCACATCTCCCCGTCGCCGCGGCCGTCGGTCCCGAGCGCGATCACCAGCGGGTGCGTCGGGGCGAGGCTGCCGTCGATACCGACCTGTACGCCGTCGCCCGCCGGTCCGGTGGCCGCGCCGGAGAGCCGCTGCACCGTCTCCGACGTGCGCTCGACGAGGTCGCGCCACAACTCGAACCAGGGGAGGACGGCCCCCATGTCGACGCCTGCCGGGCCGACGCTCGGCGGGGCGTCCGCTGAGTCGTCCGCGACGTCGTGCGGGCCGTCGACGAGGTGCACGAGGCGCTCGACCAGGGCGCTGGCGGCGCGCAGCCCATCGGCTTGGATCTCACCCAGCAAGCCCCAGTTGAAGACGCCTCGATCGCCGTCCTCATTCACCATGGCAACCGGCGCTTTCTACCCACGTCCCATGTGGGTTGAGCGGTATCGTACGCGCAGGAGGCCAGCCATGGCGGCCGATGAGGACAGGTGAGGGAATGTCCGAAATTGAAGCTCTCCTGGGGCTTTACGGCGCCATCGATCGGGCCGTCGTCGCGGGCGAGGCAGACCTGAACGGCCTCGCCACGCTCCTCGGCGCGTACCAGGGCGGTGCGGCCATCGGCTGGTACGACGATCAATACCTGCCGTGGGTCGAAGGGGTGAAGGAGCGCGCGGTGGCGCGCGAACGCTCGGAGCGCTCGGAGCGGACCGAACGGGACGAGCACGCCGAACCATCGGAGGTCCTCGCCGAGCCGCTGCCGGTCGAGGGACGTCCCGACTACCTCGCCGAGGCCCTTGAGCCGACGGAAGCCGACGCGCACACCCTCAGCCCGCGGGCGCAGGATGTCGCCGATGCGCTGGCTGCCTTCCCGCCCGAGCCGGTCGACGGCAGGATGGCGGCCCGGCGGCTGCTCGCCGTCACCGCGGCCGCGCGCGCGTTCCCGGAGCACTTCGGCGTCGGCGGGTCCCATGCCGAAGTCGCCCGCAGGGCGCTGGTCCTGAAGGATCCGCGCGACACCGACCTCGCCGCCGCGGCCCTGCGTTCGCGGGACACCCACGAACGTTTCGCGGCGAACTTCAAGACGATGTCCGACTGGACGAAGGTGGTGAACGACGCCCTCCGCGACGGCGTCCTTCCCGACTGGTTCGACGGCCAGCAGGATGCTCCGCCGTGCGTCGGGCGGCTCGTCATGCGCCCCGATCCGGTGACCGGCGATCTCGATCCGTGCACCGTCATGGAGGCCGGATTCGTCACGAAGAAGCTCACCTTCGAGCAGGCCAAGGTGTACCTGGAGCCATCCAACTGGCAGTACCCGGGCTCCTTCTGGTGCCGGATGGAGCGGGGCGCAGCGGTCGGGGCAGACAGCTGGATCTATCACGAGACGGTCGCCACGTCCTGCCCGCCGTCGACGGCCGCCTGGACGGTGTCGACCGACCTGCAGTTCTGGTTCTCGCACCCTGTCGTCAACGAGGCGCGGGTCGAGTACGACTTCCCCCCAGGCTTGCCCACGCCCCGGAGCGACATCGAGATCGACGAAGGCAGCCTGCGCATCGTCGAACTCCCCGACACGAGCATCGAGGTCACGACGACCAAGCGGGTGCGGTTCGCCGGATCCTTCGACGGCGCCGGCCTGTCGATGCTCATGTGCGCGACCGGCTACAGCTCGAAGCTCGAGGATGTCATCTTCTCCGTGGCCACCACTCCCACCAGCAAGACGAATCCGTTCCCCGTCCCGGCTCCCAAGGGCGGCCCCAGGCAAGGAGGCACTGTGACGACACAACCGAACGCGAACAAGGGCACGGGAGCGAATACGAGCAAGGCGGGCGAGTCGCTCGAGGACATCGCGAAGGACGCTGCTGCCTTCGTCGAGTCCTCCCTCAAGGACGTCGCGGCGACGTGCACGTCCTCGATGCAGTCGATCCAGAAGGGGACTTACAAGGTCGAGGATGCCTGGGCCGACGGCATCAAGATGTGGTCGAAGTACACCGCCGGCCTGACCAAGGCGCTCGATCTGAGCACCCGTGCGGCCAAGGTGGTTGCGACGCCGACGCCGACCGACGAGACCTGAGCCGTCGATGGATGCCGTCCGCCGTTTCAGTGAAGTTCTGGAGGGCTACCTCGACCTGGGCAGCCAGTTGCTGAACACCTGGACGCCGTATGTCGAGGACGTCTCCACGAAGGTCGATGCCGGCACGTACCAGGCCGCCGATGCCGCCAACGACGCGCCGAAGGTGGCCAAGCTGGTCGCCGAGTCATGGACCTGGATCGGCGCCGAGGCGATCGACGCCGTCGCGATTCTCACCGGCAACTTCAGTGAGAAGGAGGTCGTCATCGGCTACCAGACCGATCTCAAGAAGGCAGCCAAGATGCGGACGCTCGCGCTGAAGGGCAATCTGAAGTCAGTCACGGGCCTGGAGCTCCCGGCGGCAAGCGTCACGGTCGCGCCGGCCACACTGGCGCCGAACGTCACGGCGTTCACGCTGAGCTTCGACGGCGACGGTTTCAAGGCCAGGACCTATGACGGCCACGTCGTGGCCACCGACGAAGATGGCGTCATGGAAGAGGTCTTCGTGTCGGTGACCATCGGATGAGCTCCCACGAGCACAACGCCGACCACGCCGCCGCCCAGGACGAGCTCCTCGTCCGCGCGGCCGAGGCGGTGAACCGGGGCGAGCTGACGGAGGCGCACGTCCTGGCGGGGCTGGTGCTGTCCAACGATGGGGACAATCTCGACGCGGGCGCGCTGCTGGCCACCGAGAGCCAGCCGGCCGGCGAGGTGCGCCGGCTTACGGTGATGTTCTGCGACCTCGTCGGTTCGACCACTCTCTCCAGTCGGCTCGATCCGGAGCTCTACCGCGGCGTCCTGCACCGTTACCGGAGGCTTGCGTCAGCCATCGCCGTGGAGCGACACGGCGGGTTCGTCACCGGGTTCCAGGGTGACGGGATGCTCGCGCTCTTCGGATATCCGATCGTCCGGGGCAACGACACCGAACGTGGTGTCATCGCGGCGCTGGAGATTGCGGCCGAGGTAGCCGAGCTGTCCGACCACATCGCGCCCATGATCGGCGAGCCGCTGGCGGTGCGCGCGGTGTTGCATCGCGGCCTGTTGTACATCGACCCCGAGCAGGACGACGTGTACGGCCACGCGGTCAACGTGGCGTCGCGGCTGCAGCATCTGGCTGAGCCCGGCGAGGTCGTGGTGTCGGACGAGGTCCGCATGCTCGTTGCCGACCGGTTCGAGATGACTCCCGGTGAGGCCCAGGAGGTCAAGGGTCTGGATGAGCCGCTCCAGCCGTTCAAGGTGGTCGGCCGCAAGTCATCCGAGCCCCTGAGCTCGATCCGGACGCCGATGGTCGGCCGGTCAGCCGAGTTCGAGAAGCTCCGGGCGATGTGGCGGCTCGCGCAGGAATCACGGTCCTCGATGGTGGCGGGCGTGACCATCGTCGGCGATGCGGGCATCGGCAAGTCCCGTCTGGCCGAGGCCATCGCTGACGACGTCAAGCTCGAGGGTGGCACGGTCGTCAGCCTCGCCGGCTCGTCCGACCATGAGGGTGTCGGCTATCACCCCGTCCGACGCCTGATCGAGCGGCGCTGCCGGATCGGCGCCAGCTCGACCGCCGAGGACCAGCTCGCACGGCTCGAGCAGGACCTCCAGACGCTCGGCTTCGCGCCCCACGACACCGTCCCGCTGCTGGCGCCCGTCCTCGGCATCGACCCCGAGGCGGGCTACACGGCCATCGACGCCGACGGACAGAAGCTCACCGACGACATCGCAAAGGCGTGCGTCGAGTACGTGCTGGCCTGTCTCGGCGAAGGGCCGGCGCTGCTCGTCGTGGAAGATCACCACGACGTCGATGCCGCCACCGACGACCTGATCGGGCGCACCATGAGCAGCGGGCGTCCCCAGACATTCGTCGTCGCAACCAGCCGCACCGGACCGGCGCCACACACCGACGCAATCTCTCTTGGCGCGCTGTCGTGGGATGCCTGCATCGCCCTGATCGACGCCCTCGCCCCGGCTGACGGCAGGTTGGCGGGCAGTCGGGCCGAGCTGGTCGATCGCAGCGACGGCGTCCCGCTGTTCCTCGAGGAACTGGTGCGCGGCAGTGCCACCGAGGCGGTCGACGTCCGTCACCGGCCGGCGCGCTCCGCCGCCAGCACGGTGCCGGACGTTCTCTACGAGCCGCTCATGGCGCGGCTTCACGCCAGTCCGGCGACCGTCGCGGTCGCGTCCACGGCTGCAACCATCGGCCGCGACGTCGACATCGACCTGCTCATCCAGAGCGTGGGCTTGCCTTCGGAGCAGGTCAGGCAGGCGGTCGAGAGCCTGGTCGGCGGGCTCATCCTCGAGGGTGTCGCCGGCGACGGTGACTCAGTGCGCTTCCGGCACGAGCTCGTGCGCGAGGTCGCCTACGACCTGCTGTCGCCCAGCCGGCGGCGCGAGGTCCATGCGCGGGTTGCCGATGCCCTCATCGCGTCCGCCGAGCAGGACGAGCGCAGCGACTGGACGATCATCGCCAACCACTTCGAGCGATCCGATCGGCCGCGCGATGCCGCGAACGCGTGGCGCGAGGCCGCCGACGACGCGCGCCGGCGTGGCCTCGCGGGCGAAGCGCGCCTGCGGCTCGGTGCCGCCATCGACCAGGTGGGGAGGATGCCGGCCGGGCCCGAGCGCAGCCAGCTCGAGGTCGAGCTGCGCCTGCAGCGCGGTTATCTCGCCTCGTCCACCGAGGGCTTGTCCAGCCCCGACGCCACGCTCGACTACAGCCGGTGCATGGAGCTCACGCTCGAGAGCCCCGACGCCCCGCACATGGCGAGCACCCTGAACGCGATGTGGGCGTACTACACGTCGCGGGCTGACTTGGCGCGCGCCCGGCAGGCCTCCGACATCCTTGCGTCGATCTCGGGTGGCGACTGGGGCTCGTCCTGGCAGCCGGTGAACGCCGCCGGCTACGGGATGCTCGACTGGTGGGAGGGCAAGTTCCATGGCGCCGCCGGGGAGCTGCAGCAGGCCATCGACCTGTTGGCGGCGCGGAAGGGTCTCGACGAGGAGGTCGTCGCGGCCTGGTACGTCCCGATGCATCCGACCGTGGCGATCCACGTGCACCTCGCGATCGCCCGGTTCATGGACGGCGACACGGTCGGCGCGGACACCGAGGGTGAGCTCGCTCTGGCGATGTCCAAGGACATCCCCTTCCCGCGGGGGCAGTGGACCGCGGCCTACACGCAGTGGATGTTGTCGTGGATGTACATGGAGCGCGGCGATCACGACCGTTCGTTCGCCCTGCTCGCCGAGGTGGCGTCGATCGGCGAACAGCACGGCTTCGACATCTGGTCGCTGATCGCCACCACGCAGCACGCCGCGACGACCGCCGCGCGCAACGCCGGCGAGGCCGAGGGCGGCTCGACGGCCGGGCAGGCCATGCTCGGCTCCCTCATCGACGCGTGCCGGGCTGTTGAATACCGGAACTTCCTGACGGTCTACATCACGGTGCTGGGACGGCTGGCGGCCAAAGCCGGCGATGTCGAGAGCGCCCGGGTCCACTACGAGGAGTCGCTCGAGCTCGCCGAGAGCACCGGCATGCGGTTCTACGACGCCGAGACGCTGCGCTGCCGGGCACATCTGGCGGACCAGGCGGATCAGGTCGTTCGTGGCCTGACCGAGGCTCTCGCGCTGGCACGCCAGCAGGGCACCCGGCCGTTCGAGCTGCGGATCGCGCTCGACCTGCACGACGTTCGCGGCGAGGCCGCGGCCGCAGAGCTTCGCGCGGCCGTCGACGGCTTCGCGGCCGATGCGTCGTACGCCGAGCTGGACGATGCCCGGAGCCGGCTCGCTCGACTCAAGCGGTGAGCGCGTCCGGTCGTCGGAAGGTCGCCATCCTCGGGGGAGGGATGGCAGGCGTCGCCGCGGCGTGGCGGCTCAGCGAGCCGGGCTGGGAGCGCGAGTTCGAGTCCATCACGATCTACCAGCGGGGATTCAGGCTCGGCGGAAAGGGTGCCAGCAGCCGCGGCGAGCACGGCCGCATCGAGGAGCACGGCCTGCACGTCTGGCTGGGCTACTACGACAACGCCTTCCGGCTGCTCCGCGAGTGCTACGCCGAGCTGGACCGGCCGACGACGGATCCGTCGGCTCCCATCCAGACCTGGCGAGACGCGATGTTCCCGGCCGCGGACGTCGGCCTGGAGGACCGCCACGGAGATGCCTGGCGGCACTGGATCGGATCGTTCGCCGCCAACGACCTCGACCCGGGTGACCCGCTCGGCCCGGACGACGGCCCGCCGGACATCACCGAGCTCACCCGGCGCGGGATCCAACTGATCCTCGACTTCGCCCACTCGCTCCCGACGGTCGGAGACGACCCAGCCGGCCTCGCTCTGACGCCGTCGTCGTCCGCGCCGCCACGCGTCGACCCGCTGGTCGAGGGAACGTACCTCGCCCTCCAAGCGTCGCTGCTGGACGCTCTCGTCCAGCTCGATCGCCCGGAGCCTGCCATGGACGGCGTCGTCGGTGCGCTCGACCGGGCGCTCGTCGCGATCCGCGACCAGCTGCGCGTCAACGTCGCGGCGAACCCGTCCCAGCGGCGCACCTGGCACCTGATGTCGTTCCTCGCCGCGGCGGCGCGCGGCATCGTGGCCGACGGCGTGTTCGCGAGTCCGGAAGGCCTGCGTCGTGCCAATGAGGAGGACTTCCTCGACTGGTCGGTGCGGCACGGGGCATCTGCGGACGGCGGCGACTTCGCGTTCATTCGAGGTCTGTACGACCTCGTCTTCGCCCGCGACGGGGCGGACGAGCGCCGGACGCTGGGCATCGCGGCCGGCGCAGCGATCGTCATGCACGTGAAGATGTTCTTCGAGTACCGCGGGGCCATCTTCTGGAAGATGGCCGCGGGCATGGGCGACATCGTGTTCGCCCCGCTCCACCAGGCGCTGGTGGCTCGCGGCGTACGGATCGAGTACTTCCACCGGGTCGACCAGATCGAGCCCAGCGCCGACGGGATGAACGTCGAGACGATCACGGTCGGCCGCCAGGTCGCGCTCCGCCACGGGATCGAGCAGTACGACCCACTGATCCGTGTCAAGGGACTCCCGTGCTTCGCCGATCGGCCGCGGCTTGACCAGCTCGACGCCGACGCCGCGGTGCTGGCCGAGCCGCTCGAGTCGCTCGGCTGCACCTGGCCGGACGCGGAGCAGCGAGTGCTTCGGCGCGGCGTCGACTTCGACCTTGCCGTGCTCGCGGTCCCGGTCGACATGATCCGTGTCGTCGCGCCCAAACTCGCCGCGGCCTCGCCCATGCTTGATCGGATGCTGGGCAGCCTGCGCTCCACGGCGACAGTCGCGCTCCAGTTGTGGCTGCGCGAGGACGAGCCCACGCTCGGCTGGGGACGTCCGGGCATGACGGTGAGCGCATTCGAGCGTCCGTTGAGCACATGGGCGTCGATGCCCCAGCTCATCGCCGTCGAGGACTGGCCGGATGCACAGCGGCCGGGATCCATCGCCTACTTCTGCGGCGCCGTGGACGCGCCGTGGCCGCCCGACCGGCCGTGGGAGGACTATGTCGAGCACCACCTGGCCGAGGCCCGCGCCGCGGCCAGGACCTTCATCGAAGAGCACCTCCCGCACCTGCTGCCCGGACTTCGTGGACCCGACGGGCTCCGGTGGGATCAGGTGTTGGCGCAATACGTGCGGGTCAACGTCGACCCCTCCGATCGCTACGTGCTGTGTGCGCCCGGGACAGACGAGCATCGGCTCCGCGCCGACGAGAGCGGATTCGACAACCTCTATCTCGCCGGTGACTGGACCGACAACGGCATCAACGCCGGATGCATCGAGGCGGCCGTGCTGTCCGGTCTGCGGGCGGCGAACGCTGTGGTGGGCCGGGCTCGAAGCCACCGCATCACGGGGATGCTGCCGGCGTAGCGGCCGAGCCTCCTGGGTCGGGCTGCGTCGGGTTGGCGGCCTCGCGCAGTGCGTCGCCAAGGTTGGCCAAGGTGAGCGGCTGCGCCACCCCGCCGCGCCGCAGGACGACCGGACTCGGATGCGTGAGGCTGTGCTTCCAGCCGTAGACCATCGCGATGCTGACGAGGCCGAGAACCGAGACGAACAGGAATGTTCCGCCGATCGTCGCGTTGACGAACCGCTCGACGCCGTCCGTCGTGTGGAACGCGCCCCACATCGACGTGGCGCCGATCAGGAAGAACTGGACGCCCAGGCTGCCGCCGCCGAAGCGGGGTGCAAAGCGCAGCATCGTGTATCCCACGGCGAGCATGGCCGCCGGCCGCCCCAGGGGGACGAAGTCCGTCCAGTCGAATCCCGACGCGGCCGCCGAGACGTCGTTGATCGTCCGGATCAGGGTTCCGAAGCCGATCGCGAAGATCGTGTTCCCGACCAAGGACATGGCAATTCCGAGCGGGCGAAACTGACCGTTCATGGGGCCCATCGTGCTCTCGCACCTCATGAATCCGCAGCATTTCGGGTATGTGGGCGTTCATCCTGTCCTCACATCTCGATGCCTAGGCTGATCGCGTGCGTACTTCGCGAGCCTTCCCGGTGTTGGCAGCGGCCGCGGTTGCAGCGGCTTGGCTGCCTTTTCTGCGCGCCCCGCTGACCCCTGATGAAGGTGGCTTCCTGCTGCTCGGTAAGCAGTGGGCGCCGGGGACATCGCTCTATGGCCACTACTGGGTCGACCGGCCGCCGCTGATCATCTGGCTTTTCTCGCTATGCGATTCGCCATCGGCGGTCAGGCTGCTGGGGCTGACGGCAGCCGCCCTTACGGTCCTGCTGTCTGGCGTCCTGGCGCGGGCACTGGCGCCGACGTCGCGCTGGGTCGCGGGCGCCGCACCGCTGCTCGCTGCGGTCCTGGTGACAAGCCCGATGTTCGGCATGACCGAGACAGACGGTGAGCTGCTGGCCCTGCCGCTCGTGATGACCGGCTTGGTTTGTGTCATTGCTGCGTTGCGGTCCGACGGGGCGTGGCCGCTGCTCGCGACAGCCGTGGCAGCGGGCGCATTCGCCACGGCGGGGGCGATGGTCAAGCAGAGCATCATCGACGTCTTCGTGTTCGCGGTCGTGGCGTTCCTGTGCTCGTGGCGCCACATCGACCGAAAGGCGACGCGGGCGGCGAGCTTCATCGGCGGGAGCCTTGTCGTCCTCGCCGTCTGCGTGGGCATCGCGTCGGCGCGCGGGACGTCGCCCGCGGAGCTCTGGAACGCCGTCGTCACGTTCCGCTTCGATGCGGCCAAGGTGATCGGTGCGACCACGCCACACGCGATCTCGGATCGCCTGACACGTGAAATCGGGGCGTTCGTGGCGAGCGGAGCGGCGGCGATCCTCGGGACGACGCTGTGGGCCTTGTGGCGAGGGCGCCGTCGCCTCGAACCGTCCGTCGCCCGGCTCGCCCCGGCGGCCGCCGCGATGGTGACCTGGGAGTTGGTGGTTGTCGCCCTGGGCGGCAGCTACTGGCTGCACTACCTGATCGGATTGATCCCGGGCCTCGTCGTGCTGGTAGCGCTCGCCGGCCAACTTGTGCGCGCCCGCACGGTGCTGACGGCTTGCTTCGTGCTCGCGATCGCCGGCAACACGGCTGCGTGGGTCTATCGCCAGGTCAATCCGCCCGTGCTCCTGGAGTACGACGCGCGGGTGGCGTCATACCTTCGCTCGCACGCCGACCCGGCCGACGGTGTGGTGGTCGCGTTCGGGCATCCGAACATCGTCCAGGCCAGCGGCCTCAGGAGCCCGTACGCCGATCTGTGGAAGCTGCCGGTGCGGGTCCACGACCCGGATCTCGCGAAGTTCAGGGCCCTGATCAGTCGCCCGACCGGACCCCGCTGGCTTGTCGTCGATGTCGACCCGCGGGAGTCCTGGCGACTGGATGAGCGGGCGGGTCACCTGGCCCTGCGCGAGCACTACCTCGTGCGGGCGAGGTCCGGTCCGTGGCGGGTTCTCGAGCGCGACGGCAGCGCGCGCTCGGAAATCACACCTGGCTGATGGCAGTGACGGTCCCGGCGGCGTTGCCGTCGACGGTCACCGTGTAGGTCTGGCCAGTGGTGATGCCTTTGGCCATCACGACGCGGGTCCCGGCTTTCGCTGCCGTAAAACGGGCCACCACGGCGCCATTGGTGTCCTTCAGTTCGACCTTGCCCGGCGTCGCCAGCGGGAGCGTGAGCTTGTTCGGGGTCTTCGAGACGCCGAGCACGTCGATCGCATTCTTGCCGAGCTTGCCGATGGTGACGACACCGCCAGTGATGGTCGCCTGGCCTCTCGCGTCGATGCCGTCGCCGCCGGCGTCGATGTTCACAGTGCCGTCGGTGATCGTCAGCTTGACGCCCTTCTCAACCACCTTGGGGGCACCTGGGACACCGCCGCCCGTGCTGGCCTTGATGCCGTCGCCGAGTGCCGTGACGGAGACCGTTCCGCCGCTGACCGTGACCACGGGAGCCTTGATGCCGTCGTCGGACTTCGTGACATCCAGCGTGCCGCCGGTGAGGGCTACGGAACCTTCGGCGGATACGCCGTGGCCGACGGATTCGACCGTCGTGGTCCCGCCGTCGAGCCGGACCCAGCCCAGCTTGCCGGGGGTGTCGCCGTTCGACTTCAAGGCGTCGCCCGTGGCGGTGAGCGTCAGCGTGCCGTCATTGATGACGAGGTAGTCCTTGCCGGCAATGGCGTCGTCGACGGCGTCGACGGTAAGTGTGCCGCCGAGGACCACAAGGCCATCCTTACCGACGATCCCGTCGTTGCTCTTGCCGTTGACGGTGAGGGAGCCGGCTCCCGCGATGGTGAGGTCGGACGCCGAGAACAGCGTCGCGGTGGGCGCGTCCGGCTGCTCGTCGTCCTTGCTCGCCGCGGCGGCGTCGGACAGCGTGTTCTTCGTGCCGTCGGCGAGGATGACCACCGCCTCGTCGGCGGCCGTGATGACCAGGGGCGACGTGGAGGCGGAGCTGACGTCCACACCGTTGAGGACGAGCCGCACCTTGCCCTTGCCGGCGCTGTTGACCTTGACCTGGCCGTCGCTCAGTGAGCCCGCGAGGACGTAGGTCCCGGCCTTGCTGATCGTCACGACGTCGCCCTTGACCGTCGCGCCGGCGCCCTTGGCGGTGCTGCCGCCGTCAGCGAGCGTGATGGTGGTGGCGCCTGCCGCGTCGTAGTCGCCGTCGTTGGCCCTGGCATGGGTGTCGGCGATCTTCGGTGCCTTGGGGGTCGAGTCGCTGCCACCGACCGAGGTGCCGTCCTTGCCGCCACAGCCTGTCAGAGCGAAAAGGGACACGGCGAGCGCGGCCAGTGCAAGCCATGGCCGGACGGGGGTGCGGATCATGACTGGCATGGTTCCACAGCTCGGCCGGTGAGGTCTCGTGAATGCGCGCGCCTACGGGTCGTAGCGGTAGCCCATTCCCGGCTCGGTCAGCAGGAAGCGCGGGCTGGACGGCTCGGCCTCGACCTTCTGGCGCAGTTGCGCCATGTAGAGGCGGAGGTTTCCGTGCGCGCTCTCGTAGCCCGGGCCCCACACTTCGGCCAGCAGCCAACGTCGGCGGAGCAGGCGTCCGGGGTTGCGCACCAGTACTTCCAGGAGGTGCCATTCGGTCGGGGTGAGGTGAATGCCCTCAGATCCTCGCGAGACCTGATGCGCGGCCAGGTCGACCACGACGTCACCGAGATGGACCGTCGGCTCCTCGCCCTCGGTTTCGGCGCGGCGAGAGATGGCGCGCAGGCGGGCGAGTAGCTCGTCAGTCTCGAAGGGCTTCGTGACATAGTCGTCCGCACCTGCATCGAGCGCGTCGACCTTGTCCGCGCTGTCCGACCGTCCAGACAGGACGAGGATCGGAACGTCGGTCCAGGTTCGAAGGCGCCGGACCACTTCGGTGCCCTCCATGTCAGGAAGGCCAAGATCCAAGATCACCAGCTCGGGGCGGGCGGCTGCCGCGGCGGCCAGCCCCTCAGTGCCGCTGGCTGCTGCAACAACCTCGTACTTCCGGGCCTTGAGCGTGATCCCCAAGGTGCGTCGCAGAGCTGCCTCGTCGTCGATGATCAGGATTGTCGTCATGCCAGCCGGTCTTCGCGCTCGCGCGAGCCAGGCTCGCCGGTCGTCTTCGTGTCGGCCTGCCGCAGTGACAGGACGATCGTGAGGCCGCCGCCGGCGGTCGGCTCGGCCCAGAGCTGTCCGCGCATCGCCTCGGCGAGTCCGCGCGAGAGCGCGAGCCCGAGGCCCAAGCCAGTCGAGGGGTCGCTGTCGCCCATGCGTTGGAATGCGGCGAAGATCTTCTCGATCTGCTCGGTTGAAACGCCCGGCCCGTGATCGATGACGCGCACCTGCACGGTCTGACCCACCGGTTCGGCGTGGATGCGAGGAGGGATTCCGGCGGGGGAGAAGCGGACTGCGTTCGCGAGCACGTTGGCCAGGATCCGCTCGAGGAGGCCCGGGTCGGCAAGGACCGGCGGCAAGTCAGCTGGCAGCACGGCACGGACATTGGTCGCGCCCACGTCATTGCAGGCGCGGGTGACGGCTTCGTCCACGTCGGACGGCTCCAACTCGATGCTGAGCGAGCCGGTCTGGAGGCGGCTCATGTCCAGGAGATTCGCGACGAGCGCGGTGAGCCGGTCGAGTGCCTCGTCGGCTGTTTCGAGCAGCTCCCGGCGGTCCTCGTCGGAGAGGTCCAGCTCGGGACTCAGCATCCCGCTGACCGAAGCCTTCGCCGCCGCGAGAGGTGAACGCAGGTCGTGGCCGACTGCGGCCAAGAGCGCCGTACGCAGGGCGTTCGCTTGAGTCAGGGCCAGCTCGTTGGCCGCCGCGACGTCGAGTCGGTCGCGATGGCGTGCCACCAGGTCGACGGCGACGCTGACCGTGGCTGCCACGCCCATGAAGAGGATGAGCGCGACCGCGTTGTTCGGATCGTCGATCGTGAACGTGTGAAACGGCACCGTGAAGAAGAAGTTCAGGAGCAGCGCACCTTCGACTGCAGCAACCAGTGAAGGCGCCAGTCCTCCGGCCGCCGCCACCGCCACGGATACCACCAGGAACAGCAGCGCGTCGCTCACGAGGTTGAGAGACCCGCGCAGGGGAAGGAGCGCGGCTGTCAGCAGCGGGGGCCCGGCTGCGGCCACCAGCCAACCCGACGCACGGCGTGTTCTCGTGCTCCCGGTTCTCACGTGCTCCAGTGTGGCCGCTTCCTTGTCAGGATGTCGTTAGGACCGGCGACGGCCGCATGAACCGGTGTTTGCATGGTTTGCGTGGTGGCATTCCAGGCGGTCGGTCCGGTGGTGCGTCGGTGGCTCTTCAACAGTCGCGACGAAGAGATCGAGGCTCACGGCCCGTACGCCGAGGAAGAGCATCCGGAGCATCGTCATCACTGGTCGAAGGTGATGTGCCTGACCGGCGTCGACTATTTCTCAACGCTCGGCTATCAGCCGGGCATCGCGGCCCTGGCCGCCGGCGCCCTGGCGCCGATCGCGACGGTGGTGCTGATCGCACTGACGCTGTTCGGTGCGCTGCCCGTCTACCGCCGTGTGGCAGAGGAGAGCCCGCACGGTCAGGGGTCGATTGCGATGCTGCAGCGACTGCTCCCGTTCTGGAAGGGCAAGCTCTTCGTCCTCGTCCTGCTCGGGTTCGCGGCCACCGACTTCATGATCACGATCACCCTGTCGGCGGCCGACGCGGCAGCGCACGTCGTGGAGAATCCACACGTCCCGGGCTTCCTGCACGACGAGAAGATGCTGATCACCCTCGCGTTGGTGGCGCTGCTCGGGGCGGTGTTCCTGCGCGGATTCACCGAGGCCATCGGCGTCGCCGTCGTTCTCGTGATCACGTACCTGGCGCTCAACTTCGTCGTGATCGGGGTGGGACTGTGGCACGTCGCTCAGCAGCCGCAGGTGATCGGCGACTGGAAGAGGACGCTCGTCACCGACCACGGCAACCCGTGGATGATGCTTGCCGTCGCGATCATCTTGTTCCCGAAGCTGGCGCTCGGCATGTCCGGCTTCGAAACCGGAGTCGCCGTCATGTCGCACGTCAAGGGGGATGTGGACGACGACGCCGACAAGCCGGCCGGGCGCATCCGGAACACCAAGAAGCTGCTCACCACCGCCGCCGGGATCATGAGCGTCTACCTCATCACCAGCACCGCGGTCACGATCTGGCTCATCCCGGCCCACGAGTTCGAGCCGGGAGGCAAGGCGAACGGGCGAGCACTGTCGTACCTTGCGCACCTGTTCCTCGGCGACACGTTCGGCACGGTCTACGACGCCTCCACGATCGCGATCCTGTGGTTCGCCGGTGCCTCCGCGATGGCCGGCCTGCTGAACCTCGTCCCGCGGTACCTGCCCAAGTACGGAATGGCCCCGGAGTGGTCAGCGGCTGTACGCCCGCTGGTCTTGGTGCTGACCGCGGTCGCCTTTGCCGTGACGTGGATCTTCGACGCAGACGTCGATGCCCAAGGCGGTGCCTACGCCACCGGCGTCCTCGTGCTGTTCACGTCGGCATCGGTCGCCGTCGCGCTTGCCGCGCGACGAGCACATCAACGTCGGTTGGTCGTGGCGTTCATCCTGATCACGGTCGTGCTGGTTTACACGACCGGGAGCAACATCGTCGAACGGCCGGACGGTGTGAAGATCGGCGGATTCTTCATCGCAGTGATCATCGCGGTCTCGATCGGGTCACGGCTGTTGCGGGCCTTCGAGCTGAGAACAACCGAGGTGATCCTCGATGAGAAGGCCTCGATGTACATCAACGACCAGTCACGCCGAAGCCTCCGACTCATCGCCAACGAACCCGACGTACGCGATGCCAACGAGTATCGCGCCAAGATCGAGCAGATCGTCGCCGACAACGATTTACCTGACGGCCGCGACGTAATGTTCGTCGAAGTCACCGTCACCGACCCATCCGACTTCGAGTCGTCCCTGCGGGTCCATGGCGAGGTGCTCCATGAGCGCTATCGCGTGCTGACGCTCGAATCGTCCTCGGTTGCCAACGCGATCGCAGCTCTTCTCCTGCACATCCGCGACGTGACCGGTGTCCGGCCGAACATCTACTTCGAGTGGACCGAGGGCAACCCATTGGCGAACCTGGGCAAGTTCCTCCTGTTCGGCGTCGGCGAGGTGGCCCCGGTGACCCGCGAGGTTCTTCGCCGGGCCGAACCAGACCCGACCCAGCGTCCGCACGTCCACGTGGGTTGACATGCCCTTCGACGCGGAGCTGCTGGACGACCTGATCCGCGATTCCGGTGCGCGGTGGTCGGTCACAGTCTTCGCGACCACGCTGGTCCTGATGGTGCTCCAGCTCATAGGCGCACCGAAGGGCGTCGAGCTGGGTGCGGTGACCGTCGTGGCGGTCATCGGATCGGCAGGGCTTCGGCTCAGATGGCGGCTGGCCACCGCGATCGTCTGCTGGGCACTGGCCACCGGGTTCGCCTACAACCGATTCGGATTGCTTACCTTCACCAAGTCGGACCTCATCCGAATGGGCATCCTGCTGGCGGCGACGTCGCTCACGCCCTCCCTGTTGGGCCTGCCGAGGAACAAGTAACGGACAGGACTTCGCGGCCGTTGTCCCTGGAAAGATCAGTCAGGTGCGGTTTCGAACACTCTAGAAAGTCTCGACCCATTCGGCTCGCCATTCCGGCGCGGCGAATGGTTCGCTCCAGTAGGCGGTCTCCTTGGCGATCTTGCCGTCCCGGAGCTCGAAGATGAAGACGGTCTCGTAGGTCGGGCCGCCATAGTCGAGAGTCGCCTCGGCGGTGACGAGGTCGCCAGCGCTGAGCATCCGACGAGGCGTGATCGTGGGGAGCTGGGGGAAGGCCCCGTAGATGGCCCGACGATTCTCTGCGCCTCGGACGCGTTCGCGGGACTGAGGCCAATCCATCGTGGCGTCGTCGTGGAAGAGCTCGTCCATGACCTCAACGCGTCGCTCATTGATGCAGGCAATGAGTCGTTCGATGACCGCTTCGTTGCTGGTTGTCATGTTTGGGAGTGTGACCCTCAAGGCTCTTGAGCGCCAGAGCCAGCTCGCTACCTCATTCGTACGTGACGCCCGTGGCGTGCAGGGGGCAGTAGCCGTAGGGGTTCTTGAACAGGTACTGCTGGTGGTAGTCCTCGGCGTAGTAGTACGCCTCCAGCGGCTTGATCGACGTCGTGATGGCCCCGTACCCAGCCGCCGTCATCTGCTCCTGGTAGTGCTCGCGCGATTCCTCGGCTTCGGCCTGCTGCTCGGCCGTCGTGGTGAGGATGATCGACCGATACTGGCTGCCGCGGTCGTTGCCTTGGCGCATGCCCTGCGTCGGGTCGTGGTTCTCCCAGAAGGTCTGCAGCAGGTCCCGGTAGGTCACGACGCTCGGGTCGAAGATGACGCGCACGACCTCGGCGTGCCCGGTGCGACCCGTACAGACCTCCTCGTACGTCGGGTTCGGGGTGATGCCGCCGGCATAACCGACGGACGTCGACCAGACGCCCGGGATCTCCCAGAACGTCTTCTCCTCGCCCCAGAAACAGCCGAGGCCGAACACGGCGACCTCGAAGCCAACGGGCGGCTCAGTCTCGATCGCGTTGCCGAGGACGAGGTGCCGGCTGCCGACGGAAAAAGGCCGAACCGGTCGCCCCTTGAGTGCCGAATCGGTGTCCGGAAGCTGGCTCTTGCTGAACAGTCCCATGCGGTCATCCTTTCGCAACCCGGGTGACGGAAGGAACGTGCGGGACCGTCGGCTTGTTCCCGTACGCTCGTTGCTGTGACAAAGCGCCCGTCCTACATCCCTGCGGGGATCGACATCGCTGCGGCGTGGTCGTGGAGGTTGCTGCTGATTGCGGGCGCTGGCGGCTTGCTCATCTGGCTGCTGCGCTACTTCTCCGAGGTCACCGTCCCCATCGCCATCGGGATCCTGCTCGCGGCATTGACGTCCGGGGCGGTCAACTGGCTCGCGGCGCACAAGATCCCTCGGCTGGCGGCGACCTTCCTCATCGTCATCGCCATTGTCACCGTGGTGTTTGGGCTGCTCACGCTCGCCGGGCAGCAGCTGGCCTCGCAGATCGACGACCTCAAGGCCAGCGTCGTCGAAGGCATCTCGCAGGTCCAGGACTGGGCGCGCACCGGACCTCTGCACGTCAGCGATGCGCAGGTGCAGACGTGGATCGACCAGGCAAAGGCGACCATCTCCAGCAGCGACACGTCGCTGCTGAGCCGCGTGACCGAGGTCGGGCTCCGCATCGGGCACATCGTGGCCGGGTTCTTCATCACCCTGTTCACGACGTTCTTCTTCCTGTACGAAGGCGACCGCATCTGGAGCTGGATCATGGTGCTCTTCCCGGCGGGGTCACGCGGACGCATCAACTCGTCCGGTCAGACCGCCTGGCGCTCGCTGACAGCCTTCGTTCGTGCCACGGTCGTGGTGGCCCTGACCGATGCGCTGGGCGTCATGATCGCCGCGTGGATCCTCGGCGTCCCGCTTGCCTTCGCCATCGGCGTGCTGGTGTTCCTCGGCGCCTTCATCCCGATCATCGGAGCTCTCATCGCCGGATCGGTTGCGGTGCTCGTGGCGCTCGTGGCGCAGGGCCCGTGGGTGGCGCTGTTCATGCTGATCGGCGTGATCATCGTCCAGCAGACCGAGGCCCACGTCCTGCAGCCGTTCCTGATGGGAAGGTTCGTGGCACTGCACCCGCTGGCCATCATCATCGCCATCGCGGCCGGCGTCATCGTCGCCGGCATCGTGGGTGCGCTGATCGCGGTGCCGCTCGCGGCCTGCCTCAACGGCGTGGTGCGTCACCTCTCCGCCGAGGCGCGCACGTTCCAGGCCGACCCCGAGCCCGTCGGCCACGCGTGAGCGCGACGCGCCTCAGAACGGGACGGCGTCGATGATCTCGACGCTGATGGTCGCGCCCGTCGGCGTCGTGTAGGACGCCGAGTCGCCGACGCTCTTGCCGGTGATGGCTTCGCCGAGCGGCGAGGTGGGGGAGAAGATGTCCAGGTCGACCGCACTGTCCATCGAGAGCAGCTCGCGCGAGCCGAGAAGGAACGTCTCGGTGTCGGTGTCGCCGGCAAACCGGATCGTCACCTTCATTCCCTCCCCGACCTGGCCGTCGTCGGCCGGCTTGTCGCCGATCTGGGCGCGGCGCAGGCGGTCCTCCAGCTGCTTGATGCGGGCCTCGTTCTTGCCCTGCTCCTCGCGGGCCGCGTGGTAGCCGCCGTTCTCCTTCAGGTCGCCCTCGTCGCGCGCTTGCGCGATCTTGGCCGTGATGGATGAACGGACCTCACCGCGCAGGTGGTCGAGCTCCTCCTGCAGGCGGTCGTACGCCTCCTGCGTGACCCAAATGGCATCAGCCGCTTGCTCTGTCACCGGTAACAACCCCTCCGAAAGGCTTCTGCAACATGCTGCACCCCAGGTGTTTGCACCCGGGGTGAACGTTCAGGATAACAAGTCAGGCCGCAGGGCGACAGCCCCGGAGCACGCCGTTGACGGCTCGACGCTCCGTCGTGACGATCGCGCGGACCCTCGTCTTCCCGGCCTTTCCGGCCGTGAGGTCGAGCGTCCGCTCACCCACGGTCGAGTGATCCTGGGCCTGCGCGTAGACGGTGCACTCCACGGCGAGTGGCCTCGGGCGATGGACGTCCAGGGTGACGCGGACGTGGTGGTCGTCGAGCACCTCGTAGCCCCACAGGATGCCGGTCACCGGTCGCGGCTGGAACGCGATCCATGCGGCGAGCGCGACGCCCGCGGCAATGCCCAATAAGGCGACCACCGGCCACACCCACCGTCGGCCGCTGCGCCTGCCGTACCGGGCGTCGAGATCGGACATGGCTCAATCATGGACCGGGCTACGCTGACGACGTGATCGCACTCCTCCCTGCCTTGAGCTCTGCGTCCAATCCGCCAATCGACTGGCACCAGAGTCAGCCCGGCGTCACAGCTCTCATCGTGGTCGGAGCGCTCTTCGCGGGGGTGGCCCTGCTCTGGCGCTCCTTCCTGAAGCACGTCAAGAAGGCCAAGGAGCCCTGGGAGGGCGACGAGGACGCCTGACGATGGTCAATCGTCTCGCGCAGTCGACCAGCCCCTACCTGCTCCAGCACGCCGACAACCCGGTCGACTGGCACGAGTGGGGCGAGGAGGCGTTCGCGCTCGCGAAGGCGCTCGACCGCCCGATCCTGCTGAGCGTCGGCTACGCGGCCTGCCACTGGTGCCACGTGATGGCGCACGAGTCCTTCGAGGACCCGGTGACCGCGGCCTACATGAACGACCACTTCGTCAACGTCAAGGTCGACCGCGAGGAGCGGCCCGATGTCGACGCGGTCTACATGCAGGCCACTCAGGCCATGACCGGCCACGGCGGCTGGCCCATGACGTGCATCCTCACGCCGGACGGCGAGCCGTTCTTCGCCGGCACGTACTTTCCGCCGGAGCCCCGGCAGGGGATGCCGGCGTTCACCCAGATCCTGCAGGCGCTGGCCGAGGCGTGGCGCACCCGGCGGGCCGACGTGCTGGGCGCGAGCCGGGAGGCGGTCGAACACCTGCGGACGCGGACGCCGGTCACTGACGGGCCGGTGGATGCCGCCGCACTGGACGCCACCGTCGACATTCTGACCGGCCAGTTCGACGGCACGGCCGGCGGTTTCGGCGGGGCGCCGAAGTTCCCGCCGACGATGGTGCTCGAGTTCCTGCTCCGCCACCACGCACGCACGGGGGACCCGCGCTCCATCGCCATGGCACGCCGGACTGCCGACTCGATGGCCAGGGGCGGGCTCAACGACCAGCTCGGCGGTGGGTTCGCGCGGTACAGCGTCGACCGGTTCTGGCGCGTGCCGCACTTCGAGAAGATGCTCTACGACAACGCCCAGCTGCTGCGGTTCTACCTCCACCTCGGCGACAAGGGCGGCGACCGCATCGCCCGCGAGACCGCGGACTTCCTGCTGGCCGAGCTGGCCACCGCCGAGGGTGGTTTCGCGTCCGCTCTCGACGCGGACAGTGCGGACGAGCAGGGGCAGACGCACGAGGGCGTGTTCTACGTCTGGAACCAGGTGCAGCTGGTCGACGCCCTCGGCGTCGAGGATGGCGAGTGGGCCACCGCGCTGTTGAGCGTCACGCCCGAGGGCACCTTCGAGCATGGGTTCTCCACCCTGCAGCTCCCGGCCGACCCGGACAATGATGCGCGGTGGGCCAACGTCCGCGGCCGGCTGCTCGCCGCGCGGGCGTCGCGGTCTCGACCCGCCCGGGACGACAAGGTCGTGGCCGCCTGGAACGGCCTGGCGATCACCGCGCTTGCCGAGGCGTCCGTACTGCTCGACGACGAGCGCTACGCAAACGCTGCCGTCGCCGCGGCACGGCTGCTGGTGGACATTCACGGCGCCGGAACCGACGGCTTCGTCCGGACGTCACGGGACGGAATCGCCGGCCGGTCGGCCGCGGTTCTCGAGGACCACGGGTGCGCCGCCGAGGCTTTCCTGGCGGTCCTGGGCGTCACCGGCGACGTCGTCTGGCTTGACCGTGCGCGGGCGCTGCTCGACCGGGCCCTGGCCCACTTCGGCGATGGCGAGGGCGGATGGTTCGACACTGCGGACGACGCTGAGCAGCTGGTCATCCGGCCGCGCGATCCCTCCGACAACGCACACCCGTCCGGCACGTCGGCGCTCATCACGTCCTTGGTGACGTTTGCCGCCCTGACGGGGGAGCCGCGTTACCGCGATGCAGCTGAGGGCGGGCTCAGCCAGCTGTCGACGCTCATCGCCCGCGCGCCACGGTTCGCCGGGTGGTCGATGGCCGCGGCCGAGCTGATGCTGGCCGGGCCCGCCGAGGTGGCGATCGTCGGGCGAGACGGCCCGGAACGCCGGGCCCTTCACCGGGCCGCGTTGCGGTTGCCGGGCGCCGTGGTCGCGGCGGGGGAGGCCGGACTCGACGTCCCGTTGTTCCGCGACCGCGCGGAAGTCGGCGGTGAGCCTACGGCCTACGTGTGCCGCAACTTCGTGTGCGAGCTGCCGGTCACGGACCCACGTAGTCTCGGTACGCCAGCAGGCTGACGCCGATGTAGTGCACGACGAACGCCGCGATCGTCAGGGCATGGAAGACCTCGTGGAAGCCGAACCAGCGCGGTGACGGGTTCGGCCACTTGAAGCCGTAGACCAGCGCGCCGATCGAGTAGAGACCGCCGCCGACGATCATGAGCACCATGACGTCCGTGGGCGCCTCGCGGAAGAACTCGGGCAGATAGATGATGGCGGCCCAGCCGAGCGCGAGGTACAGCGGGACGTAGAGCCAGCGCGGTGCGCCGACCCAGAAGATCCGGAAGAGGACGCCCAGCAGCGCGCCGCCCCACACCAGGGAAAGCATGATCGTGGCGTGCAGGGGCTTCAGCAGGAGCAGCGCGAACGGCGTGTACGACCCGGCGATGAGGATGAAGATGTTGGCGTGGTCGAAGCGCCGCCAGATCGCTTTTGCGCGCACGCCCCACCGGCCGGTGTGGTAGACCGCGCTGACGCCGAACAGCAGCACCGCGGAGAACATGAACACGGCGGCGCCGGCCCGCACGCGGACGTTGTCCGCCAGGACCAGCAGCACCAGGAACGAAAAGAATGCCAAGGGCGCGATGGCCGCATGCAGCCATCCGCGCAGCTTCGGCTTGATCTCGGTCACCGCATCCCGCAAGGAGTCGGAGCGGGGGGTCGACATGTGATGAGATTAGCCCCATGGGTTTCGGCGATCTGCTCTACGGTGCGTACGAGCGTCGCCTGGCACATCAGCTCGATCCTGAGCGCAGGCCACACCACGTCGGAGCGATCGTCGACGGCAATCGGCGGTGGGCCAAGGACGCCGGCGCCGACCTGAGCAGTGGCTACGCCGCTGGCGCCGCCAAGGTCGACGAGTTCCTCGGCTGGTGTCACGACCTCGGCGTAGGCACGGTGACCTTCTGGGTGCTGTCGACGGACAACCTGCACCGTCCCGCCGACGAGTTGGCGAGCATCCTCAGTGCTGTCGAGGCCCTGGTCGACCGCTTGGCCGACGACGGCCGCTGGCGCCTCACCCTCATGGGCAGCCTCGAACTGTTGCCGGCCGAATCGGTCGTGCGCCTCAAGGAGGCCGCCGGACGGACGGCGGACAACCGGACCATGCGGGTCAACGTGTGCGTCGGCTACGGCGGTCGGCAGGAGCTGACCGACGCCATCCGATCACTGCTGCTGGAGAAGTCGGCCGAGGGCCGCACGCTCGACGACGTGGCCCACACCCTCGAGGTCGATGACATCGCCGAGCACCTCTATACGAAGGGTCAGCCCGATCCCGACCTGGTCATCCGCACGTCGGGCGAACAGCGGCTCTCCGGCTTCCTGCTGTGGCAGAGCGTGCACTCGGAGTTCTACTTCAGCGACGTGCTGTGGCCTGACTTCCGCAAGGTCGACCTGCTGCGCGCCTTCCGCTCCTACGCGGCTCGGCAAAGGAGATTCGGGAAGTAACCGCCGTCCGCGTGTCGCGACCGAGATTGCGGAGACGCGGCCGTAGTTTCGAGGTGTGTTGAAGCTCGCCCCTGAGCCCCAGCGCCCAGCGTCTAACTGCACTGGCAGCCACCAAGACTGACTGGGCTCGCGCAGGGCAGCGCGTGGGCCACCGAGGAGATTTCCGTGCCGGTGAAGACCCCAACCCCACGTACCTACGTTCTCGACACCAGCGTTCTCCTCGCTGATCCGGCGGCGATGTCGCGCTTCGATGAGCACGAAGTCGTCATCCCCGTCGTCGTCATCACCGAGCTGGAGGGCAAACGCCACCACCCCGAGCTCGGCTACTTCGCGCGCACCGCGCTGCGCTTCCTGGACGACCTGCGGATCAAGCACGGAACGCTCGATGCGGCACTGCCTGTCGGCAACCAGGGCGGGACACTCCGGGTCGAGCTCAACCACACCGACGCCTCTTCGCTGCCGGCCGGATTCCGCCTCGGCGACAACGACACCCGCATCCTGTCGGTCGCGCGTAACCTCGCGAACGAGGGACACGACGTCACGCTGGTGTCCAAGGACCTTCCGATGCGGGTCAAGGCGTCCGCGGTCGGCCTCAGTGCCGAGGAGCCGCGCGCCGAGCTCCCGGTCGAGTCGGGCTGGACCGGCATGGCCGAGATCGAGGTCGACAGCATCGACCTCGACGAGCTGTACGACGCCGGCACCATCGACCTCGCGGACGCGCGCGAGTTCCCGTGTCACACCGGCCTTGTGCTCATCTCCGACAAGGGCAGCGGTTTGGGGCGCGTCACCGCCGACAAGCAGGTCCAGCTGGTGCGCGGCGATCGCGACGCCTTCGGCATTCACGGCCGCTCGGCCGAGCAGCGCGTCGCCCTCGACCTCCTGCTCGATCCCGAGATCGGCATCGTCTCCCTCGGTGGCCGCGCGGGCACCGGCAAGTCGGCGCTGGCCATCTGTGCCGGTCTCGAAGCCGTGATGGAGCGGGGCCACCACCGCAAGGTCGTCGTGTTCCGTCCGCTGTACGCCGTCGGTGGACAGGATCTTGGCTACCTCCCAGGCAGTGAGTCGGAGAAGATGGGGCCATGGGCGCAGGCGGTGTTCGACACCCTGGGCGCCGTCACCACCGCGCCGGTGATCGAGGAGATCCTCGATCGCGGCATGCTCGAGGTCCTGCCGCTGACGCACATTCGTGGCCGATCGCTGCACGACGCATTCGTCATCGTCGATGAGGCGCAGTCGCTGGAGCGCAACGTGTTGCTCACCGTTCTGTCGCGGATCGGCGCCAATTCCAAGGTGGTCCTCACGCACGATGTGGCGCAGCGCGACAACCTGCGGGTTGGCCGCCACGACGGTGTCGTCGCGGTCGTCGAACGGCTCAAGGGTCACCCGCTGTTCGCCCACGTCACGCTGACCCGCTCCGAGCGCTCGCCGATCGCCGCTCTCGTCACCGAGATGTTGGAGGACGTAGCTCTCTGATCGGGCGTTCTCGGCACCGTCCATGTGGCAAAGTTGCGCCGATGACAACGCCCGGGACAGCTCGACAGCGCGTGACCGCATTGGTTGTCGCACTCGTGCTCGGGGCTTCGCTTTCCGGGTGCTCGGGCGGCTCGACCAAGACACTCACGTGGTGGACCCTGCCTGACCGGGTGGGCGAGGACGCCCTCGCCAAGAAGTGCAGCGACATCGCTGACGGCTATCGCGTCGAAGTGCGGACGCTTCCCGAGCTGCTCGGCGACCGCCGCGGCGATCTCATTCGTCGGCTGTCCGCCGGCGACGCCTCGATCGACATCCTGACGCTCGACTCGGCGCTGACAGCGGAGTTCGCGACTGCGGGGTTCCTGACGCCCCTTCCCGCACGACTCACATCGACGACCGGGGTGGTGCCCACGGCCGCCGATGCCGCCACGTTCCGCGGCAAGCTCGTCGCGGTTCCGTGGTGGATCGATCCTCAACTGCTCTGGTACCGCGGGGCCGCCGCCGAGCACGCCGGCCTCGACACGTCCAAGCCGATCTCGTGGGATGCGCTGTTGGCCGGGGCCGACCGCATCCGTGCCTCGGTCCAGTTTGACGACGCCGATGGCTCCGGCGTCAGTGACTGGGTCCGCGGCCTGATCGCCGAATCGGGTGGGAACGTCCTCGAGGGCGCCGGCCGCAAGCCGAAGGTCGGGCTGGGTGGCGACGCCGGCCGCGTGGCGGCGGGCCTCGTCCAGTTCTATGCGGCGTCCGGGCTGGGTCTTGGCCCCACAACCGGGGCGCTTCGCGAGTTCGCCGGGACGCGGGGAGCCTTCCTGATCGCCCGCGCCTCCGCGCGCACGGCACAAGACGTCGTCGGCATTGCCCCGGACATGCGGCCGGTCCGCTATCCCGTCATTGGCAGCGCGAGTCGTTCGCCGCTGGCCGGGGCCGCTCTCGCGGTACCCGCCGACTCGACCAATCCCAAGGCGGCCTTCGCCGCGATCGAGTGCCTGAGCAGCGCGGCATCGCAGACTGAGATCATGCGCAACTCTGGCCGCGGCGCGGCGCGCACCGCGGCGTACCAGGACTCCGAGGCGCGGCGCGCCGTACCGTACGCGGACCTGCTCCTGTCCGCGGCCAATGAAGGGGTCAACGTTCCGTCGACGCCGTACTGGCACCTGGCCGAGAAGGCCATCCGGCAGACGTGGACACCGCTGTCGTCGGTCGCGGCCAACAAGACGCCGAAGGACTCCGCAGCCGCGGTCGCCGACGTCGTTGCCGGGGGCCTGCGATGAAGCTGCCCGCGATGAAGAGGCCGACCGTGAAGAGGCCGAGCGTGAAGCTGCCGGGGCTGAAGCTGCCGGCACTGAAGCTGCCGGGGCTGAAATTGCCCGCCCTGAACCTTCCGTCGCGCGCCGCCGATCGCGGGCCCTGGCTGTACCTCGGGCCGCTCGTCGGCGTGCTTGGCGCGCTGACCGTCCTGCCGCTGCTTCGCCTCATCGGCTATTCGCTGTTCAGCCGGTCGCTCACGGCTCCGGGCGACCTGCACTTCGCGGCGGTCTCGAACTTCATCAACGTCGTCGCCAGTCGCGACTGGTGGCTTGCAGTCGCCCTGACGCTGGTGGTCGTGACGGTGGCGGTCGCGGCCCAGCTCCTGCTCGGCGCTGCCTTCGCCGGCACGTTGCGGCGCATCACGTTCGGCGGCCCTTGGATGCAGGCGCTGCTGCTGGTGCCGTTCGTGCTCGCGCCTGCTGCCGTCGCCACCATGTGGCGCGACGGATGGGCGGACGGGTTCGCCACCGCGTGGTTCCGGACCGCTCCGGGCGGGGGACAGCTGGCAGCGATCGCGACCTTGCTGTCGCACGAGGTGTGGCGCGGCACCGGGCTGACGACCGTCATCCTGCTCGCCGGCTTGAGTCGGGTGAAGCCATCGCTGCTCGACGCGGCCATCGCCGACGGCGCGACCGCGTGGCAGCGCCTGACCCTCGTCGTGCTGCCCGCCGTCGCTCCCGCCGTCGCCGTCGCCGCGCTCTATCGCTCCCTGGACGCCCTGCGCTCCATCGAGGCGCCGATCCTGTCGGCCCAGTCGCTCGGCGACCTGTCGGCGGCGACACAGTTGTACTGGACCACATCGTTCAACGACTTCGAACTGGGGCTGGGCGCCGCAATGGCCCTGTTCCTGCTGCTGCTGGCGGCGGGCCTGGGGCTGCTGCTGTCTCTGCTGCTGCAGGTGCGGAGAGCCCTATGAGGAGCGAACCGTGAGTCCCACCGTCCGGTCCCGGCTGGCCGCCGCCGCGACAGCATTCCTGTTGGGCTTCATCCTCGCCAACTACGGCATTCTGCGGGTTGTCGGCCCGGATCGCGTCCTGTGGCTCGCGTTCGCGGTGGTCCTGATGATCACCGGCGCTGTCGGCGTGATCATCTCCGATTCGCCGCGCCGCGTCTCGGTTTGGTCAGTCGTCGGGTTCGAGCTGATGATCGCGTTCACCGTGGTGCCGCTGATCTGGCTGTTCACGCTCGCCACGGCACCGGACATCGGCACCCCGACGGCGATCCTGCCGCAGCGGATCGAGTGGTCGTCGTTCGGCGATGCCGTCGGCAACGTCGGGCTGCTGCATTCGCTGGTGATGTCGGTGATCGTGGCCTTCGTGGCAACCCTGATCTCGCTGGCCATCGCCATCCCGGCGGCGCACGCGCTGGTCGAGGGGATTTCCCCGTTCGGGTCCCGGATCTATCTCGGCGTCGTCATTTTGATCCTCGCGCCGGTGATCATCTTCCAGGGCGTCATCGCCGAGCAGCTGCGCGCCTTCGGACTGATCGGAGTGCCGCTGGCGGCCGTCATCCCGATGCTGCTGCTGACCGTGCCGCTGGCGACGTGGCTGTGCGTGTCCGTCTTGCGCGACGTTCCGTGGACGCTGCGCGATGCCATCCGTGTCGACGGCGGATCACCGCGCGACGAGATCCGCCGCTTCATGATCCCGATCGTCGGCCCAGGCATTCTGGTGGCCGCCTTCATCACGTTCGTGATGGCGATGAACGACGTGGCCGTCGGGGCGGTCATGATGTCGACGGATTCGACCCGCCTCCTGCCGGCCACGATGATCTTCGCGTCCGGCGACGTTGGCCATTCCGGGGTGGCCGCGCTCGCCCTCCTGATCGCGCTCCCGTTCGTGCTGGTCCTCATGCTCGTGCCGCGGAAGATCCTGTTACTCCTGGGAAGGACGTACCGATGACCGACATCGAGTTCCGGAACATCACGCTCGATCTGCCGGACGGAACGCGCGCACTCGATGACGTCTCCCTCCAGGTGCCGTCCGGGTCGAGACTGGCCGTGTGCGGCCCGGCTCGCGCGGGCAAGACCACCCTGCTACGCATCCTCGTCGGGCTGGAGGACGCCACCGAGGGCGAGGTGCTCTTCAACGACGTCGTGGCCAGCCGGATGAGCCCGCGTGACCGCAACCTGTCGATGGTCTTCTCCGACTACCTTCTGCACCCCCATCTCGACACCTACGACAACATGGCGTTCGCCGCGCACCTCCGCAAGGACCAGCCGGAAGCGGAGATCGACACCCTCGTAGAAGAGGTGGCCGACCTGCTGGCCCTGACGCCTGTGCTCGACGAGCGTCCGGCTGCGCTGGATACCGCCCAGCGTCAGCGCGCGGCCATCGGACGCTCCCTCGTGCGTGAGGCCGACGGCTACCTGTTCGACGACGCCTTCTCGGCGCAGGAGCCGCGCATCCGGGGTCACGTCCGCTCCGTCACCAGCCAGTGGCAGGCCGACCTCAATCGCACGTCCATCTACACCACCCGCCAGCCAGAGGAGGCGGCCACGCTGGCCGACCGCGTGGCGGTCATGAACCTCGGCTGGATCCACCAGGTCGGGTCGCCGCGCGAGATCTACGACAGCCCGGCCGATCTGTTCGTGGCCGGCTTCATGGGTGCCCCGGTCATGAACCTCGTGCCGGCAACGGTCGACGGGAACGTGCTCAAGTTCCCCTTCGGCACGCTGCGCCTGACCAGCGACCAGGCCGAGCGGGTGGGTGATCGCGAGCTGGTGGTCATCGGAATCCGGCCGGAGCACTGCTTCGACGCAGCCAAGGCGGAGTCCTACCGGCTCCGGAACCCGCTGGAATTCGAGGCGCGGGTCGACGACGTCGAGTGGGGCGGCAAGACCGAGTCCGTCTACCTCGGCTACGAGATCGACGAGACCATCGAGGAGCAGCTCACCGCGATCGAGGACGACTTCGAGTTCGACCTGTTCCAGAACTTCTTCGTGGCGCAGCTCGCGACGGAGTCGCCGGCCGAGATCGGCAGCACGATCCGCATCGCCGTCGCGGCCGATTCGGTGCACCTCTTCGACCTGGAGACCGCTGAGGCAATCTGACGCGTCGCTAGGGGTGCGTCATGCCCAAGACGTCCAGGGCCGCGTCCAGCTGCTCCAGCGTGAGGTCGCCTCGGTCGACGTAGCCTTCCTCGAGAACGACCTCCCGGATCGTCTTGCGCTCCTTGACGGCCTTCTTGGCCACGGCAGCCGCGTTCTCGTAGCCGATGTAGCGGTTGAGCGGCGTGACGACCGAGGGACTCGACTCGGCGTACTCGCGCATCCGTTCGACGTCGGCCGTGATGCCGTCGATGGTGCGATCGGCGAGCACGGTGGAGGCATTGGCGACCAGCCGGATGGACTCCAGCAGGTTGCGGGCCATCACTGGCATGGCCACGTTCAGCTCGAAGCTCCCCGAAGCGCCGGCCCAGGCGATCGTGGCGTCGTTGCCGACGACCTGGGCCGCGACCATGAGCGTGGCCTCGGGCAGCACGGGATTCACCTTGCCGGGCATGATGCTCGAGCCCGGCTGCAGGTCGGGGAGATGGATCTCGGCCAGGCCGGTGCGTGGGCCTGAGCTCATCCAGCGCAGGTCGTTGCAGATCTTCGTCAGGCTGACGGCGATCGTGCGCAGCTGGCCGGACAGCTCGACGAGCCCGTCGCGGGCGCCTTGCGCCTCGAAGTGATTGGTGGCCTCGGTCAGTGGCAGGCCGGTGGCATCGGCGAGGTTGGCGATGACCTGCTGCGGAAACCCCAAGGGCGTGTTGATGCCCGTGCCGACGGCCGTTCCGCCGAGCGGTACCTCGGCGACGCGGGGGAGTGCCGCCTGGAGCCGCTCGACTCCCTTGCGCACTTGTGCGGCGTAGCCGCCGAACTCTTGGCCGAGGGTGACCGGGGTGGCGTCCATGAGGTGGGTGCGGCCCGACTTCACGGCCTCGGCGAACTCGGTGGCCTTGCGTTCCAGAGCGCCGGCGAGGTGTTCGAGCGCCGGGATGAGGTCGCGGACCGTCGCCTCGGTCGTGGCGACGTGGATGGAGGTCGGGAACACGTCGTTGCTCGACTGGCTCGCATTCACGTGGTCGTTCGGATGGACGTCGCGGCCCAGAGTCCGCGACGCCAGCGTCGCGATGACCTCGTTGGCGTTCATGTTGCTCGAGGTCCCGGACCCGGTCTGGAAGACGTCGATGGGGAACTGGTCGTCGTGTGCGCCGGAGGCGACGTCCTCGGCCGCGCTGACGATGGCGTCGGCCACGTCTTGATCGAGGATGCCCAGCTCGGCGTTGGCCTTCGCACACGCTGCCTTGATGAGCGCCAGCGCGCGGATCTGGGCCGGATCGATGGGCCGGCCGGAGATCGGGAAGTTCTCGATCGCGCGTTGGGTCTGCGCCCGCCAGAGCGCGTCGGCGGGCACCTTGACCTCGCCCATCGTGTCGTGTTCGATCCGGTAGTCGGTCACGACCTCACGGTAGCGCCGTCTCAGAACCAGGAGGCCTGCATGTCGAGCGCTGCCGTGTCGCCGGAAGCCAACAGGTCGAGCATGGGCGTGACCTTGGGGAGCTCCCAGCGGAAGAAGTAGGCGCCAGCCTGGCGCTTCCCGTCGTAGAAGTCTCCGCTCTTGCCGGACGCTGCGAGCAGCTGCTGCAGCCAGATCCAGGCGACGACGAGATGTCCCAAGGCCTCCAGGTACACCGTCGCGTTGGCCAGCGCCCGATCATGGCCGTCGAGCTCGGCCAAGGTGAACGTCACGGCCACGATGCGGTCGATCTGGGCCTTCAGAGCATCGGCGTAGTCGCCAAGGTCACCGCCGGACGCAGCTGCAGCGTCCGCCGTCTCCTGCATGCGACGCACGACGTCCGCCAAGCCGGACTGCGGATCGCCCATGACCTTCCGGCCGAGCAGGTCGAGCGCCTGGATGCCGTGGGTGCCCTCGTGGATGGGGTTGAGCCGCTGGTCGCGCCAGTGCTGTTCGATGTCGTAGTCGCGGGTGTAGCCGGCGCCGCCGAGGACCTGGATGGCCAGGGACGTCGATTCCTGTCCCCACTGCGACGGCCACGACTTGGCGATCGGGGTCAGCACTTTCAGCAGGGATGACGCCTCGGCTCGCGCGGCCTCGGTGTCAGCTGTCTTCTCGTCATCCAGCAGGCGCGCGCAGTAGAGCGTCAGGCCCATCGCGCCCTCGACGTACGCCTTCTGAGCGAGCAGCATCCGGCGAACGTCCGTGTGCTCGATGATCGGCACCTGCGGCGACGTCGGATCACTCGCACCGACCGACCGACCCTGCGGGCGTTCCTTCGCGTACTCCAACGACTTCAGGTAGGCGGCCGAGGCGATGCCGGTGGCGGCGGCCCCGATCCCCAGCCGTGCGGCGTTCATCATGTGGAACATGCAGGCGAGTCCGCGGTGCGGCTCACCGACGAGGTAGCCGACCGCGCCGGGTTTTCCGCCGGGACGATGCGCTCCGCCGCCGAAGACGGGCGCGGTGTTCACGGTGCCGCGCGCTCCCAGCTTGTGATTGATACCGGCGAGCACGACGTCGTTGCGCTCGCCGAGCGAACCGTCGGCGTTGACGAGGAACTTGGGAACCAGGAAAAGCGAGATGCCCTTGGTGCCCGCGGGCGCGTCCGGCAGCTTCGCCAGGACCAGATGGATGATGTTCTCCGACAGGTCGTGGTCACCACCGGAGATCCACATCTTCGAGCCATGGATGCGAAAGCTGCCGTCCGGCTGCGGCATGGCGCGCGTCGTGATGTCGGCCAGGGACGAGCCGGCGTGCGGCTCGGACAGCGCCATGGTCCCGAACCAGCGGCCCTCGAGCATGGGCGGCACGAAGGTGTCGATCAGGTCCTCGGACGCGTGCGCGAGCAGGAGTGCCGCGTTCGCCTCGGTCAGCAAGGCATACCCGGCCGTGGCCGGATTCGCCGCGGCGAACCACAGGGCGCAGGCAGCCGAGATCGTGGCGGGCACCTGCATGCCGCCGTGTTCGGCGTCGGCGCTGAGCGCGAACAGATCGGCCCGGGCGTAGCGCCGGAGCGCTTCGCCCACCTCGGGGATGATCGTCACCTTCTCGCCGTCGAACGTCGGCTCGTTCTCGTCGCTGGCGCGGAAGTGGGTGGCGAAATGGTCCGTGGCGAGCCGTTCGCACAGCTCGAGCAGAGCGTCGAACGACTCGCGGGAGTGCTCGGAGTACCGCGGCCGCCTGGTCAAGGCCTCGGTGTCGAGCCACTCATTCAGGACGAAGTCGAGGTTGCGGGCATCAACGAGGTTCGACGTCATGGCCGGGTTACTCCTTCGACCGGACGCGGATTCCGCCGATCGGGACGTTGACTGCACCGCTGGGATCGGTGAAGAAGTCGTTGCCCTTGTCGTCGACGACGATGAACGCCGGGAAGTCCTCGACCTCGATCTTCCAGACCGCTTCCATGCCCAGCTCCGGCCACTCGAGGACCTCGACGTCCTTGATGCAGTCCTGTGCCAGCCGGGCCGCCGGGCCGCCGATCGACCCGAGGTAGAAGCCGCCGTGCTTGTTGCACGCGTCCGTCACCTGCTTGGACCGGTTGCCCTTGGCCAGCATGACCATGGAGCCGCCCGCCGCCTGGAACTGGTCGACGTAGGAGTCCATGCGCCCCGCGGTCGTCGGCCCGAACGAGCCGGAGGCGTAGCCGGCGGGGGTCTTCGCCGGGCCCGCGTAGTAGACGGGGTGGTTCTTCAGCCACTGGGGCATCGGCTGTCCGGCGTCAAGCAGCTCCTTGATCTTCGCGTGGGCGATGTCGCGCGCCACGACGAGCGGACCGGTGAGCGAGAGTCGCGTCTTGACCGGGTGCTGGGCGAGCTCAGCCAGAATCTCCGACATCGGCTGGGTCAGGTCGACCTTGACGACTTCACCGCCCTGGATGAGATGTTCCTCGGTGGTGTCGGGCATGTACTTGACCGGGTCGGTCTCCAGTTGCTCCAGGAAGACGCCTTCGGGGGTGATCTTGCCGAGCGCCTGCCGGTCAGCCGAGCACGAGACGGCGATGGCGACCGGGCACGAGGCGCCATGACGAGCAAGGCGCACGACGCGGACGTCGTGACAGAAGTACTTGCCGCCGAACTGGGCGCCGATGCCGAACGACTGCGTCAGCTTGAAGACTTCCTCCTCCAGTTCGAGGTCGCGGAAGCCGTGTGCGCTCATCGAGCCCTCGGTGGGCAGGTTGTCGAGGTAGTGCGCCGATGCGTACTTCGCGGTCTTCAGCGCGAACTCCGCCGACGTTCCGCCGATGACGACCGCCAGGTGATACGGCGGGCAGGCTGCCGTGCCGAGCGAGCGGATCTTCTCGTCGAGGAACTCCAGCAAGCGCGTCGGGTTGAGGACGGCTTTCGTCTCCTGGAACAGGAACGATTTGTTGGCCGAGCCGCCGCCCTTCGCCATGAAGAGGAACTTGTACTCGGGCTTTCCGTCATGTGTGGGCGTCGAGTACAGCTCGATCTGCGCCGGCAGGTTCGTCCCGGTGTTCTTCTCCTCGTACGTCGTCAGCGGCGCGAGCTGGCTGTAGCGGAGGTTGAGCTTGGTGTACGCGTCGTAGACGCCGCGGCTGATCCATTCGGCATCGTCCGCTCCGGTCAGTACCCCCTCGGACTTCTTGCCCATGACGATCGCGGTGCCGGTGTCCTGGCACATCGGCAGGACGCCACCGGCGGAGATGTTGACGTTCTTCAGAAGATCGAGCGCCACGAACCGATCGTTGCCCGACGACTCCGGGTCGTCGATGATCTTGCGCAGCTGGGCCAGGTGCGCGGGACGCAGGTAGTGGCTGATGTCGTGCATCGCCTCGGCCGTCAGCTGCTGGATGGCCGCCGGGTCGACCTTGAGGAACGTTTTCCCGTCAACGTCGACGGTCGAGACGCCCTCGGTGCTGACGAGCCGGTAGGGCGTGTCGTCCGTGCCGATGGGAAGCAGGTCGGAATAGCGGAATTCAGCGTCAACCATGGTGCGATGACAATATCCGCAGCCGTTGGGGCATGGGAGCATGACGGTGTGTTCGTGCGCTGGTTCTTCATCGTCGGCGGCATTGCATTCATGCTCGCCGCCCTCTACCTGCGGGAGCGCCCCGGCGAGCAGGCCGGCGCCATCGCCGGGACGCTTGGCCTGATGGGCTTCTTCTGGGCGGGTCCGCAGCTCGCCATCATGGCGTTCCAGAAACGGCGCTCCTGATGCGCTTCGGACCGAAGCTCGCCGGCCCGCCGACGGGTCTGGACGAGGACTCGCAGGAGCGCCTGGACTATTTCCTGCGGCTCGCGGGGGAGGGCGACCTCATCCCGACGCGGCGGCTGGTGTGGCTGGCCGTGATGCGCGCCAAGCGGCTGGACCTGAAGGACTCGGGCGGGTTCAAGAACACGCACGAGACGATCCGGCTGCGGCCGCACACCATGGTGCTCACGCCGCAGGACGCCATCGGGGCGCCGAAGGTGAACTACTACTTGGGCGAGCTGCTTGAGGGCAAGGAGTTCAAGCCGGTCCGGGTCACTGACGTCGGGCCGCAGGGCTACTGGCACCTCGACGGCCTGCACCGGCTGCTGGCGGCGCGCATTCTCGGCCTCGTCGTCGATGCGCAGATCTACCGCTAGGCGCGTTGGGTCGCCCGAACGATCGCGTCGATGAACGTCGGCCACAGCTGAGACGGCATATCGTGCCCCATGCCGGCGATCTCCACGTGCTCGGCGCCGTCGATGGCTCGCGCCGTCGCCTTGCCGCCCGACCGGTGGACCAGCGGATCGCTGAGCCCGTGAATGACCGTGGTCGGCACTTTCACCTTGCGGAGATCCGCGGTGCGGTCGGACTGAGTGAGCACGGCCATCATGTGACGAAGGACGCCACTGGCGGCCCAGCCGCGGTCGTAGGTCTCCGCGGCGCGGGACAGCATCTTCTCCGGGGTCACGGGGAAGGCCGGCGAGGCGATGCGGCGCCAGGACTGCTGAGCGCTTTCGAGGTAGCCGTCACGGCCGGGCCCCGACCTGCCGAGCAGCGTGGGGATCAGCTTCGGGTGCGACCAGCCCACCGTGCGGCTGCCGGTGGTCGACATGATCGAGGTGAGCGACAGGACCCGTTCCGGGAAATGGATGGCGAGGAGCTGCGCGATCATGCCGCCCATTGAGACGCCGACGACGTGCGCGCTCTTGAGTTCGAGGGCGTCGAGCAGGCCGATGGCGTCGTCAGCCAGGTCGGACAGCGAATAGGGCGCCGTCGCGCGGCCGGCCATGGCCTTGATCAGGTCCGAGCGAGTGATGCGGTGCTGCCGCAGTTTGGTGGAGCGGCCGGTGTCGCGGTTGTCGTAGCGGACGACGAAGAAGCCGCGATCCGCCAGTTGCGTGCAGAACTCGGTGTCCCACCAGTTCATCGGACCGCCGAGGCCCATGATCAGCAGGAGGGCAGGGTTGTCAACCGATCCGAACGTCTCGTAACAAAGATCGATGCCGGATTCGAGGTGGGCAAATTGTTCGCCGGATCTCACCGTTCGTAGTCGACCTGTGAGTACTTCTTGAGCTTGGCGAGCTTGTGCTCGCTGGTGATGGTCCGGATGGTGCCGCTGCGCGCGCGCATGACGATGGACTGGGTGACGGCGCGGCTCGGGCCGTAGCGGACGCCGTCCATCAGCTCGCCGTCGGTGATGCCGGTCGCGACGAAGAAGCAGTCGTCGCCGCGCACCAGATCGTCGGTGTAGAGGACCTCGTCCAGGACAAGGCCGGCGTCGATCGCGCGCTGGCGCTCGTCGTCGCTGGTGGGCCAGAGCCGAGCCTGGATCACGCCGTCGAGGCACTTCATGGCACAGGCCGTGATGATGCCCTCGGGCGTTCCGCCGATGCCGACGAGCATGTCGACTCCGGTGCCGGGCCGTGCAGCCGTGATGCTGCCCGCCACGTCGCCGTCGGTGATGAACTTGATGCGGGCGCCGGTCGAGCGAATCTCTTCGACGATCTCGGCATGCCGGGGCCGGTCCAGGACGCAGACAGTGATGTCGCTGGCCTGGACACCCTTGGCCTTGGCGACGATGGAGATGTTCTCGGCGACGGGGTAGCGGATGTCAACGAGACCCGCTGCCTCGTGGCCGGTGACCAGCTTCTCCATGTAGAACACCGCGGACGGGTCGTACATCGCGCCGCGCGGGGCGACGGCCATGACGGAGATGGCGTTGCCCATGCCTTTGGCGGTCAGCGTCGTGCCGTCGATGGGGTCGACGGCGACGTCGTACTCGGGGCCGGTGCCGTCGCCGACGCGCTCGCCGTTGTAGAGCATCGGCGCGTCGTCCTTCTCACCTTCACCGATGACGACGACGCCGTTCATCTCGACGGTGTTGATGAGCGTGCGCATGGCGTTGACGGCCACGCCGTCGGCCCCGTTCTTGTCGCCACGCCCCACCCAGCGGCCGGCGGCCATGGCCCCGGCTTCGGTGACTCGCACCAGGTCGAGGGCGAGGTTCCGGTCGGGAACATGGGCGTCACGCTGCAGGGCCTCCACGAGGCACAGCCTACCGGTGAGTGAGCGAGCGGAATGGCCGCGTGCGGGCATTCCCGACCGAGCGATATCTGGGGGGCGCCCCCAGTCGCAGACCTTGGGGGAGTGAGTTGCCGGCGACCGCCGGTGACATGATTTCGCCATGGCAAGCACGGGGGCACGCAGAAGCGGTTCGTTTGTCGACGCACTGCGCACGGTCGGCGTTCTCGGCGCACTGCTGATCGCCTCGTTCTTCGTCGGGCAGATCATGACCGTGAAGCCCGACCGGCCGCAGTCGAAGGTCAAGCTGGCCGATGCGGTCGCCGGCGCCAAGGCGATCGCCACGTTCGACGTCGTCGCTCCGCGGCGCCTTCCGAAGGGCTGGGTCGCCACCTCGACCAGGTCCAAGCCGGACGCATGGCATCTGGGCGCGCTGACCGACGCCAACAAGTACGTGGGCCTGGAGCAGGCGACGTCCTCGCCGAACGCGATGATCGAGGACTTCGCCCCGAAGAGCCGTGCCGCCGGCGAGGCGGAGATCGGCGGTGCCACATGGCGGATGCGGACGGAATCCGATGGCGACCGGATCTACGTCCGCGACCTCGGAAAGACGAGCGTGCTGGTCATCGGCAGTGCGCCGCGACCTGAGCTGGAACGCTACGTCGCGTCGCTCTCTGCGTCCTGATTCGTGACGGTCTGACCGGCCCCTTCCAGTCGCTTGCGCGCGCCATCGAGCCACTGCTGGCAGATGGCCGCGACCTTCTCGCCGCGCTCCCACAGGGCCAACGACTCCTCGAGGCCGAGCCCGCCGGCTTCGAGCTTGGCCACGATCGAGATGAGTTCGTCGCGGGCGGCCTCGTACGGCAGTTCGTCGGTCATGTGAGCTCCTGGGTTGAGACCTTGTGGGCGACGACACGGCCGTCGACGAGGCGCACCGTGAACTCGTCCGGCACGTTGTCGACGGCGGTGAGAACCGTGCCATCGGGCGCCTGGGCGACGGCGTAGCCGCGCTGCATGGTGGCCAGCGGCGACAGTGCCTGGACTCGGGCCAGGTGATGCTCGACCGCATCGCGTTCGCGATCGAGCTGATGCCCGAGGCATCGCCGGGTGCGCTCGACGGCGTCGGCGATGACTGCGGCTTGGGCGTCGATGAGGACCTGCGGCCGGGCCAACACCGGCCGGGACCGGAGCGCTGACAGGGCCGCCGTCTCGTGTTCGATGAGCCGCCGGACGGCGTGCGCACCGCGGTGCCGGGCTTGCGCGACTCCGGCCAGCTCCTCGACCACGTCGGGAACGATGGTCTTTGCGGCGTCGGTGGGCGTGGACGCGCGGTGGTCGGCGACGTGATCGAGGATCGGTGTGTCGAGCTCATGGCCGATCGCGCTGACGACCGGAACCGTGCACGCCGCGACCGCACGGATGAGGGCCTCGTCCGAGAAGGGCAGGAGGTCGTGCCGTGAGCCGCCGCCGCGGGCGATGACGATGACGTCGACCACGCCGCCGGCTTCGAGCAGTCGAACGGCTTCGATGACCGTGGTGGCCGACTGCGGCCCCTGCATGAAGGCGTGCTGCACCACGAACTGAACGGCAGGCCAGCGTCGGCGGGCGTTGTCGAGGACGTCGCGCTCGGCGTCGGACTCCTTGCCGGTGATGAGCCCGACGGCGCGGGGGAGGAAGGGGAGGGCGCGCTTGAGCCGCGGGTCGAACAGGCCCTCGGCGGCCAGTGCGCGGCGGCGCGCCTCGAGCTGGGCCAGGAGGGCACCTTCGCCTTGGGGCCGGATCTCGCGGATGTCGAGCGACAGGCTGCCGGTGGTCTCCCAGAACGACGGCTTGGCCTGCACGACGACGCGTGCGCCTTCGACGATGGGCGCGGCGAGCCCGTCGAGCACGCTGACATGGCACTTGGCCTGGATGGAGATCTTGGCCTCAAGGTCGCGGAGCGTCAGGAAGCAGATGCCCGGCCGGCGCTTGAGTTCGGTGACCTCGGCCTCGACCCACACGGTGCCCATGCGGCCCACCCATTGCCCGATCAGCAGCGAAATCTGGCGCAGCGGCGCCGGCGCTTCCGGGCTGGTCTGGAGAGCCATGCCGTGAGACTACCGACGAGGCCCGACAGCCACCCGTCTCATAGACTCGATGTCATGGTCGAACTCGGAATGCCAGCCCTGGGCGGGAGTGTCCTGCTCGCTGACCCGCGCGGGTACTGCGCCGGAGTCGACCGCGCGGTCATCACCGTGGAGAAGGCGCTCGACCTCTACGGCGCGCCCGTGTACGTCCGCAAGCAGATCGTGCACAACAAGCACGTGGTCCAGAACCTGGCGGCCCGCGGTGCGGTCTTCGTCGAGGAGCTGGACGAGGTGCCCGAGGGTGCCATCGTCGTCTTCTCTGCGCACGGCGTGTCGCCAGCCGTCCACGAACAGGCCGCGGAGCGGCAGCTGAAGACCATCGACGCCACCTGCCCGCTGGTCACGAAGGTGCACCACGAGGCGCGACGGTTCGCCCGCGAGGGCTATCACATCCTGCTCATCGGGCACGACGGCCACGAAGAGGTCGAGGGCACGGCCGGCGAGGCGCCTGAGAGCATCACGCTGGTCGAGCATCCCAGCGACGTCGACCGGCTGGAGTTCCCGCCGGACGCCAAGCTGTCGTGGCTGTCGCAGACCACCTTGAGCGTTGACGAGACGATGGAGACGGTCCGTCGCCTGCGCGAAAAGTTCCCGCAGCTGGAGGATCCGCCGAGCGACGACATCTGCTACGCGACCCAGAATCGGCAGGTGGCGGTCAAGGAGATCGCCGCCAAGTCAGACCTGGTGATCGTCGTGGGCTCGTCGAACTCGTCCAACTCCGTGCGTCTCGTCGAGGTCGCGCTGGACGCCGGCGCCAAGGCGGCTTATCGCATCGATGACGTCAGCGAGTTCGACCCGGCCTGGCTGGACGGTGTGGAGCGCGTGGGCGTGACGTCAGGTGCGTCGGTACCCGATGATCTCGTCCAGGACGTGCTGGCGTATCTCGCCACGCATGGCCATCCAGACGCCGATGCTGTCCGCACGGCCGACGAGAGCCTGACCTTCGCCCTGCCGCCGGAGTTGAGGAAAGACCTCAAGCACGCTGGAGCGTGAGCGTGCGGGCGCGTGCCGCCCACACGTTGCGCAGCACGATCATGACCAGCGCCAAGGCGTGGCCGATGACCAACGTGAGCCCGTGGTCGAGGATGGCTGCGATGGCCCGCCCCATGGTGCCCGCGTCCGCAGCGAGGCCGTCGACGTCGATGGCGGTGGGTTTGAGGAGCGCCACACCGAACAACATGACGATCAGGAGCGGCGGCGGCAGGACCCCGGTCGCCACGATCGAGCGCAGGTCGATGGCGAACGGCGCGGTGAGCACCACCAGCACGAAGCCGACGGAAAAGGCCGGCCCGAGCTTGCCGTCGGTGAGGTCGAGCCAGGTGATGGCGCCCATGGCGATGAACGCCAAGGCAACGACAGCGCGACCGGTGAGATCTCTGCCCGAGCTCATACCCTGAAGGTAAACCTGAGGGCTGACACTCCAGCGATGGCGCGCCGTCAGAACTGCTCGGGCCCCAGCAGGTAATACGTCGTCATCGGGCCCTTGCCCTTGATCTCCATGGTGTGCGGTTCGCCGAAGGCGTACCGGTGACGCAGCAACTCATACGTCGTGTCCGAAACCAGGATCCGGTTGGGCAGGCTGCTCGACTCCATCCGGCTGGCCGTGTTGACCGTGTCGCCCCACAGGTCGTAGGCGAAGCGCTTACGGCCGATGACGCCGGCCACGACGGGGCCGGAGCTGATGCCGATGCGCATCGTCAGCTCCGCCGGCCACAGCGGAGCGATCGCAGTCGCGGCGCGCTGCATGTCGAAGGCCAGTTCGACGATCGATGCGGCGTGGTCGGGATCCGGCAGGGGGATGCCGGCCACCGCCATGTAGGCGTCACCGATGGTCTTGACCTTCTCGATCCCGCGGTCTTCGCAGAGGTCGTCGAACTTGCCGAAGAGCAGGTCCAGGAGCTCCACCACCTCGCTGGGCGGCAGCTCGGATGAGAAGGGCGTGAACCCGACAATGTCGGCGAACAGGACCGTCGCCTCGTCGACCGCCTCGGCGATAGCGGCCGGGTTGTCGCGCAGCCGCTGTGCGATCGGCTCGGGGAGGATGTTGTGCAGCAGGTCGTCGGAGCGCTGCCGTTCGAGCTCCAGGTCGCGGTTGGCGAGGAACTCGGTGCGCTTGGAGCGTTCCAGGGCGAACGAGACCGTGATGATCAGGATGGCGTAGGTGGCGAGGCTGAGCCCCTCGAAGATGAACTCGTCCAGGGTCGGGCGACGCGCGAACAGTGCGACCAGCGCCACCGGAAATGTGGCGACGGACGTGATGAGCGCGGTCGGGAATCTCACCCGGACGACGCCCACCAGGCCGAGCATCAGCAGCACCGTTCCGACGCTCGTGTAGGTGACCGGGATCGGCGTCAGGAGCACGGCGCCGACGGTGCACCACGAGTACAGCCCGACGCCGCCGGCGGCGAGCACCTGGATGTGGCGGTAGGCACCTCTCCACCACGTGGTCGTGGACAAGATGACGACCAGCCCCACGAGCCCGACAGCACGGAGCCACATGAGGGCATCCAGGTACTGGGAGCCGAGGAGGAAGTCGAGCCACGCGAAGGGCAGGCTGAGGACGAACGCGAGAACGGCCATGAAGCGGGCTCGCCCGACGGCGGCCCGGTTGTCCGCCTCCCGGAAGGCGGCCTCGACCTCGGGATCGGAGAACTGCAGGGAGAGCTTGGACATGCGCACGGTGGACCGGGCCTGCGACAGGTCGCTCCGTGGCTTCACGCAGAAATGGTCCCAGATAGGCTCCCAGCGTGGCTTTAACCATCGGCATCGTCGGACTCCCCAACGCGGGGAAGTCGACGCTCTTCAACGCCCTGACCCGCAACAACGTGCTCGCCGCGAACTACCCGTTCGCCACGATCGAGCCGAATGTGGGAGTCGTCGGCGTGCCAGATCCACGCCTCCCTGTGCTGGCCGGGATCTTCGGATCGCAGAAGCTGCTGCCGGCCACCGTGCAGTTCGTCGACATCGCCGGCATCGTGCGCGGCGCGTCGAAGGGGGAGGGGCTGGGCAACAAGTTCCTGTCGCACATCCGCGAGTCCGACGCGATCTGCCAGGTCACCCGGGTCTTCCGCGACGAGGACGTCACGCACGTCGACGGTGAGGTGAATCCGGGCAGCGACATCGAGACGATCAAGACCGAGCTGATCCTCGCCGACCTCGAAACCGTCGACAAGGCCATCCCGCGGCTGGAGAAGGAGGCGCGGATCCAGAAGGACCGGGCCCCGGTGCTGTCCGCTGTCCAGGCGGCCAAGGAGGCGCTCGAGGCCGGGACGCCGGTCATCGCCACGAACATCGACCGCGCGCTCATCCGCGAGCTGATGCTGCTGACTTCGAAGCCCTACCTCTATGTCTTCAACTGCGACACCGACGAGCTCGCCGACGAAGAGCTCAAGCAGCAGATGCGCGACCTCGTCGCTCCGGCCGAGGCGATCTTCCTGGATGCCAAGCTTGAGGCCGAACTGGTTGAGCTGGATGAGGACGAGGCGCGCGAGCTGCTGGCCGAGGTGGGTATTGACGAGCCGGGCCTCGACCGGCTGGCCCACGTCGGGTTCGACACCCTGGGTCTGCAGACCTACCTGACCGCGGGCCCGAAGGAAGTCCGGGCCTGGGAGATCAAGAAGGGAGCGACGGCGCCT
>JBJMIJ010000001.1:0-41194 GCA_045806885.1 Aeromicrobium sp. | reverse complement strand
TGCCGCCCGACCCGCACCCGTGGCGGCTGACCACCGTCACCGACACCATCCAGAGAGGCCGCCAGCACCGGCGGCGAGACGCCGCAGCCCCTCTCACCCCTGACACCCACCTCGGCCAGCCATTCGACCTCATCCTTGCCAGCGAGGTCGTCGAACACGTGGTGGACCCGCTGTCCTTCGTGACCGCCCTGCGAACGCAGCTGAAGCCCGGTGGCACCGTCATCCTGACGACGCCGGACGCCGCCATCGTCAGGCCGACGTCGGCCGACCATGAGGCACTGAATGCCATCAGTCCCGGTTTCCACGCCTTCGTGGCCACGCAGGGCGCCCTGACCGACCTGATGCAGCGGGCCGGCTTTGACCGGGTCGACGTTGTCCGCGAGGGCGGGACGCTGCGCGCCACCGCCACCGTGGGCGCGGCGGCGCCGCCGGCGCTCGGCGACGGTGCGCACCCGGTTCGCCGCGGCGAACTGGCCTATTTACGTGATCGCTCGGGTTCCGCGCCACCTGGGTCAGCGCTGGCAGTTGGCATGGCCGTGCGGCTACTGCGGGCCCTCGTGGCGGCCGGAACGCTGGACGAAGCCGACGATGTGGCACAGATCGTGCTGGCCGCATTCCGTGATCGGTACGGTGCGGACCTGGCCGAGCCGCGTCTCCTCCTCGATCGGCTCGACGCCGGCGCCGAGTTTCCGTGGAGCGCTGCGGGCGCGGCCTTCGCCCTCGGTTCCCTCGACCTGCACCTGCATGCCAACCCGCAACGCGCTGCCGACTTCTTCGGTTTGACCGCGCGGCTGGCGGCATATTGGAGCCGCGAGCTCGACACCGTCGATCTGGATGTGGCCGATCTGCGTTTCCAAGGCGCGTACCACCAGGCGTTTGCCCAGACGAGGTTTGCGCCGGCAGACGCGGTTCGCAACGCATTTGGTCTGGCCGATCACCTCGACCCGACGCAGCCGGACCGTGAGGAGCTCGTCGACGCGAGCCTCTGTCGGCTCTTCGTCGAGTTGGTTGCGCAAGGTCACCGCGACCTCGACCCGCTTCAGGAGCACCTGCAAGCGACCGCGGCCCGGACAGCACGGTCCGAGAACGAGACGTCACGAGTCGCCGGGCTGGACGCCCTCTATGCACTCGGCGTCGTCCACCGGGATGCCGGCGAGCCCTCGCTCTCCCAAGCCGCGTTGATCGAGTGCATCAGCATCTGTGACGGCCGGCGAACTGACGACGAGCATGCCGCCCGGCTGGCCGCGCTGTGTCGCGCAACTCTGCCGCCGACCTTGGACCTCGGCGCCCCGTCCGTACGTGCCACGACGCGCCGGTTCCGTCGGGTGAAGGCCATGGCCGCGCGCTTGGGAGTGGCGGACGAACCGGTGCACTGGATGGTCGACACGTACTGGAGCGACACCTCAGGCGCCTATCTCGACGGCTGGGCCCATCTTCGAGACACTCCGATCCGGCAGGTGTCGGTCGAGAACGGCGGCGTCTCGATTCTGGCTTCGCGGCACGACCGGGCGGATCTGGCGACGCACTGGCCGGCGAGCCCGGAGGCCGTGCATGGCGGGTTCTCGGTGTACCTGCCCGGCCGGATCTCGTTCCCGCTGGTCCTCGCTCTGCACACCGATGACGGCATTGTGACCAGCGAGCTGAATCTCTCTCCGCGCCCCCTTCCCGAACACCCATCCACGCCCTCTGTACCGCCCGACCGGCGGCTCCGACTCGCGATGCGGAACGCGCCCGACGGTCCGGCCCTTGCCCTCGGCGTGCGGGCTCTGTCGAAGGAGATCGCCGACGCCCGCGCGGCCATCCTGGGAAATCGTGAGGTCGTGGGCCTGGACATCCACCCGGGATTCGGGGTCGACGTCGTCGGCGATGTGCACCGCTTGTCCGCGCTCTTCCCGCCGGACCACTTCGCCGTCGTCTACTCGGCGGCGTTGTTGGAGCACGTTGCGGCACCCTGGCTGGTCGCTGCCGAGTGCGCCAAGGTGCTGAAGCCCGGAGGCATCGCGGTGCACCTCGCGCCCTGGGTGTGGCCGACCCACTCCCAACCGAACGACTTCTGGCGCTTCTCCGATCGCGGATTGGCCAGCCTCTTCCACGAAAGCCTGGGGTTCCGCGTGCTCGGCTGTGGCGGCAGCGGTGGCGCAGTGATCATTCCGACGCCGGACTGGCGCCTCGAGCAGATCCGTTTTCCGACACACTCGTCCCCTGCGATGTCGTGGGTCATCGCCGAGAAGGTGGCAGACCCGGACCCGGCCATCGCCTGGCCGTATTCCGAGGTCGACATTGAGACAGCCCAGGAGTACCCCCTCGACGGCCTCTGCGATTCTGCGCGGGTAGCGCCATGAACCGCATCGAGGAACTACGTCGGCACATCGCGCCGAATGCCCGAGGCGTCGAGATTGGCGCGTACTACAACCCGATCACCCCGCGGAGTCAGGGATTTCGCGCCGTCCACCTCGACCTGCTCGACGGTGAGGTGCAGCGCGAGCGCGCCACTGCCGACCCCCACCTGACGGCCGCCGATGTCGAGCGGATCGAGCCGGTGGAGCTGGTCGGCTCGGCCGTGAACATCGCCGACCTCGTCACGGCGAAGTACGGCGCGGAGGAGTTCGACTACGTGGTGTCCTCCCACAACCTCGAGCATCTCCCGAATCCGATCAAGTTTCTCCAGGGCTGTCAGCAGATCCTCCGGTCTGGTGGCGTGCTGTCGATGGCGCTGCCCGACCTTCGGTACTGCTTCGACTTCTACCGGACGAGGACCGAGGTTGCCGAGTGGCTGGAGGCGTACGAGGAGAACCGCACCCGGCCCACGCGAGCTCAGCTCTTCCAATGGCAGGCGTTGGCGTCCAACGTCGAGGGGAACGCGACGTGGGACGCCTCCGCGTCCTCCTTTCCTGTTCCCTGGGATCTCATGTGGCGGGCCGTGGAGTACTGGGAAGGAACGGCGGAGCCGGAGTTCCTCGACGCGCACTGCTGGGTGTTCACTCCCGCAAGCTTCCGGCTGCTCATTGAGGATCTTCGGCACTTGGGCTTCCACCAGTTCGATGTCGAGTCGATCTCGCCGCCCAGCGGATGCGAGTTCTTCGTCCACCTGCGGCACGCGCCGGGCAGTACGGCGCTGGACGACGCCGAGCCCTATGCCGACCGGCGCGCTCGGACGATGCGCCAGATGGTCGAGGAGGCCGCTGAAGTGACCGCGCAGTTCGCCGTAGACGATGTCGAATCGGACGCGCGCGAGTCCAGCCCACAGGCCGTACGCTTGACGAGGAGGTGGGCGCCGTGGCGAAGTCGCCGGAAGAGCAGCTGAGTGTCGTTGCGATCATCCCGTTGTACAACGGCGCCCGCTACATCGCCGAGGCCATCGAGAGCGTCCTCGCGCAGTCCGTTCGTCCGGACGAGATCATCGTGGTCAACGACGGGTCGGACGACGACGGCCCGGCCATCGCCGAGAAGTTCGAGCCACGCGGCGTCACCGTGCTGCACAAGGAGAACGGCGGCCAGGGATCGGCGCGCAACCTTGGCGTGGCCAACTCGACGTCGGACGTCATCTGCTTCCTCGACCAAGACGACCTGTGGTATCCCAATCACGTCGAATTGCTGCTCAAGGCCTACACGCACGCGCTGGCGTCACACCAGGGCCGCGAACTTGGCTGGGCCTACGGCAACCTCGACGAGATCGATGAGAACGGCATGTTCGTCTCGGAGCGGTTTCTCGACCGGCTGGGCAGCACGCACCCGAAGACGTCGCTGGAGGATTGCCTCGCGCAAGACATGTTCGTCCTGCCGGGAGCGTCCCTGGTGTCCCGTACCGCGTTCGACGCGGTGGGCGGCTTCGACGAGATGTTCCGCGGCTACGAGGACGACGATCTCTTCCTCCGCATCTTCCGCCTCGGCTACCGCAACGTGTACCTTGACAAGCCGATCACGCAGTGGCGCATCTACGGCGGGTCCACGTCCTACACGCCGACGATGGCCAGGTCGCGCGTGCGCTACTTCCACAAGCTGGTCGACGAGTTCGCGAGGGACGACGAGGAACTCGGACGCGACTACGTACAGGACACGATCGCCCCGCGATTCGTCTTCAAGGCGGCGGCCGAGTACCGGCGCGCGCTGCGTCGCAGCGACTTCCGCGTGATGGACGCCGCCGTCCAAGAGATGCTCGAGGTGAGTGAGTACCTCAGCCCCTACCGCCGTGCACGCGTCCGTACGGTGCTGCCGCTCATGCGTCGACATGGCCTGGCCCGGGCAGCCATGTTTTTCCCGCTCGAGAACCGGATTCAGCGCTACCTCAGCTGATCAGGCCCGCAGCACGCCTCGGTAGACCTCGAGGAGCCGCTCGCGCTGGAGTTCGGGGCTGTTCCCTGCGAGCACGCTCGCCGCGTCGGCCACCATGTCGGCCCGGACTCCGGGCGACTGCAGCTCCTTGACCGCCTGGGCGACGTCCTGCGGGTCGCGGACCATCAGCGGGAACGCGAAGTCGCTCAACATCGGGATGTCGCGGATGACGAGTGGCAGCCCGGCGGCGTGCGCCTCGAGGATCGCGTAGGGGAAGCCTTCCCAGCGGGCCGAGTGGAGGTAGACGCCGCCCGGCTGCGCGAGGCGGCGGAGCGATTCATCGCGCGGCAGCCACCCGGTGACCTCGATCTCCGCGGCGACGAGCCGATCGCGCAATGGGCGCTCGCCGTCGCCGATCCACGTGGCCTTCGCGTCGACGCCGGCCGCCCGCACGGCTTCCACGGCGCGGGCGAAGAACTCGGGATCTTTCTGTGCGAGCAGACGTCCGACGCCCAGCAGGTGCGGCGGGGCGTCGTCGTCGATGGGCGCGGTGGGCGGGTGATCCATGGCAGTGAGGGCATTGGGCACGTAGACCCGCGGCACGGTCGACGCCAGGTTCCCGCAGAGCTCGAGCTCGTACGGCGAGCACGCCGCGTACGCGCTGGTGTTGCCCGACAGCATCTTCTCGATCGAGCGGTACGCGCTGCGGGTGGCGCGGGAACGATCGTCGCGCAGGTATGCGAAGCAGTGCGGGGTGTAGATGATCGGCACGTCCGAGGACCGCAAGGCGATGCGCGCCCATCCCCCGCCGGTGGCCGAATGGGCGTGGGCGATGTCGACGCGACGCTTGCCAGCCACCCGACGAATGGTGCGAATGGCGGCGAGCGGTTCGTGCGGCAGCGTGACGACTGCGTCGAACGGATCGAGATCGTGACCGGTCAGCGGTGCTTCGAGCCGATCAGAGAAGGCGAGCACGTGCCGGAACTCCGGCGTCGCGGCCACATGGGCGCGCACGGCCGCCACGATGCCACCACCGAATGCCTCGGAGATGTGTAGCACCGTCTTCGCAGAAACATCAGCCACCCGGGACCCCCACCCATCGTCATCGAAGGCGTCGCCCCGACGATCCCAGTCTAGGACGCAAGCCGGGCAGGGGCGGGGAGCCCTACTCCAGCGTGCTGAATTTGGGCCGCGGTGCGATGAGCTTGTCGCCGGCTTCGGCGAAGTATTCGGCCGTCGACACAGGCGTGACGCGGGCCGGGTCGTGGCCGGCATCCGCGAACGCCTGCTGGGCGATCTGGAACCACGACCGTGGCTCTCCCCCGCTGGTGACGTTGTAGGTGCCGTACGGCTTGTCGCCCTGCAGGAGGTCGGCGATGCCCTGAGCCAGGTCGGACGTGTACGTGAGCAGGCCGATCTGGTCGTCCACGACGCTGGGGTTGACGCCCTTCTCGGCCATCGACTGCATCGTTCGGATGAAGTTCGGCCCGTCGCCGACGACCCAGCTGGTGCGGACGACGTAGTGCTTCGGCACGGTCATGACGACGGCGTCGCCGGCCGCCTTGGTCTGTCCATAGACACCGAGGGGTGCGAAATGTTCCGTGGTCGAATGCGTCTCGCGCTCGCCGTCGAAGACAAAGTCGCTGGACACGTGGACGACGGTCAGGTTGCGCGCGATCGCGGTCTGCGCCATCGAGACGACGGCGTGCACGTTGACCAGCCAGGCCGCTCGGCGGCCTTCGTGCGTCTCGGCCCCGTCGACGTTCGTGTAGGCCGCCGCGTTGATGATCGTGTCGAAGGCGGACCAGTCGACGCTGGCCCACGCTTCCGGCGACGTCATGTCGAGCTCGTCGATGTCCCAGGCGACGGCGTCCGGAAGCAGCGCGGTCAGTGCCCGGCCGAGCTGGCCCTGGGCGCCGAGAATCAGGGTCTTGCGCGGCGCGAGCGGCTCGACGTCGGCCAGCCGAGGGTGTCCGAGGTCCTTCTCGGAGATCTCCACATCGGAAAGCGGAATCGGCCAGTCGATGGCGACAGTCTCGTCGGCGAGGTTGAGGAACGTGTAGGGCAGTTCCGGCTGCCAATGGTCATTGACCAGGTACACGTATGTCGTCTGGGGCTCGAGCGTCTGGTAGCCGTTGCCCACGCCCCGGGGGACGTAGATGGCCTGGTCAGGCCCGAGCTCGGTCGTGAACACGGTGCCGAACGTGTCGCCCGGACGCAGGTCCACCCAGGCACCGAAGATGCGGCCGGACCCGACGGAGATGAACTTGTCCCAGGGCTCGGCATGGATGCCACGGGTCACGCCGACATCGTCGTTGAACGAGATGTTGTTCTGCACCGGCTGGAAGTCGGGCAGCCCGAGGGCGACCATCTTCTCGCGCTGCCAGTTCTCCTTGAACCAGCCACGGTTGTCGCCGTGGACGGGAAGCGTCAGCAGGAGGACGCCGGGGATTGGCGTCTCCGCGATCGTCAGGTCATGGGCCACGGAACTACTGACCCTGTGCTGCGTAAGCGGCTTCGACGGCTTGCTTGCCGGCGCGCCACCAGTCTTCGTTGCTGCGGTACCAGTCGATCGTCGCCGCGAGTCCGCTCTCGAAGTCGCTGTAGCGCGGGGTCCAGCCGAGCTCGGTGCGGAGCTTCGTCGCGTCGATGGCGTAACGCAGGTCGTGACCCGGGCGGTCGTTGACGTGCTCGTAGCCGCCCTCGGCCTCGCCCATCAGCTCGAGGATGAGCTCGACGACTTCCTTGTTGTTCTTCTCACCGTCAGCACCGATGAGGTACGTCTCGCCGGAGACACCCTTGTTGAGGATGAGCAGCACGGCGGCGTTGTGGTCGTCGACGTGGATCCAGTCGCGCACGTTCTGGCCGGCGCCGTAGAGCTTCGGCCGGACACCGTCGATCAGGTTGGTGATCTGGCGCGGGATGAACTTCTCGATGTGCTGCCGCGGCCCGAAGTTGTTCGAGCAGTTGCTGATGGTGGCCTCGACGCCGAACGACCGCACCCACGCGCGCACGAGCAGGTCGGAGCCCGCCTTCGTGGACGAGTACGGGCTGGACGGGTTGTAGGGCGTCCGCTCGGAGAAGCGCTCCGGATCATCGAGCTCGAGATCGCCGTAGACCTCGTCGGTGGAGATGTGGTGCAGGCGCTTGCCGTGCTTGCGGACGGCTTCGAGGATCGCGTACGTCCCGATGATGTTCGTGTCGAGGAACGGCCGCGGGTTGCGCAGGGAGTTGTCGTTGTGGGACTCGGCCGCGAAGTGCACCACGGCATCGGTCTGATCGACGAGTGAGTCGACGAGCTCCTCGTCGGCGACATCGCCGACGACCAGCGAAACCCGATCCTCCGGCAGGCCCGCCAAGGACGCCTGATTGCCGGCGTAGGTGAGCTTGTCGAGGACGACGACATCCATGTCGGTCTCGGCGATCACCTGGTGGACAAAGTTCGAGCCGATGAAGCCGGCACCACCGGTGACGAGCAGTCTTTGCATGGGGTTCAGGCTATCGTCGCTGGTCGTCGTGCTTCCAATCGTCGCGGCACATAGGCTGGGCGCCATGCGCGGAATCATCCTGGCCGGCGGCACCGGCTCACGCCTGCACCCCATCACCCAGGGAATCAGCAAGCAGCTCGTGCCGGTGTACGACAAGCCGATGATCTACTACCCGCTGTCGACGCTGATGCTGGCTGGCGTCCGCGATGTCCTCGTCATCACCACACCCCACGAGGCGGACGGCTTTCAACGACTGCTTGGCGACGGTTCCCAGTTCGGCATCTCGATCACGTACGCCCAGCAGCCGTCGCCGGACGGCCTCGCCCAAGCCTTCATCATCGGCGCGGACCACGTCGGAGAAGGCCCGTCGGCGCTCGTCCTGGGCGACAACATCTTCTATGGAGCCGGCCTGGGCGATCAGCTGCAGCGGTTCTCCGCCATCGAGGGCGCGGCTGTGTTCGGCTACCGGGTGTCGAACCCGACCGAGTACGGCGTCGTCGAGTTCGACGAGACGGGCAAGGCCATCTCGCTGGAGGAGAAGCCAGAGAAGCCGCGCAGCGACTACGCAATTCCCGGCCTCTACTTCTACGACAACGATGTCGTCGGATACGCCCGCGACCTGAAGCCGTCGGCACGGGGAGAGCTGGAGATCACTGATCTCAACCGCACCTATCTCGAGCAGGGCCGCCTGCAGGTCGAGGTACTCCCCCGCGGCACCGCCTGGCTCGACACCGGCACATTCGACTCGCTCAACGACGCCTCCAACTTCATCCGTACGATCGAGCAGCGGCAGGGCATGAAGGTCGGCTGCCCGGAGGAGGTGGCCTGGCACCGCGGTTTCCTGTCCGACGATGACCTGCGCGTCCGTGCGGAAGGCCTGCTCAAGAGCGGTTACGGGAGCTACCTCCTGCACCTGCTCGGCGATCTCTGAGCGGCGCGGGAGATGCCCGGACGCCTGCTGCTGCTGGACAGCGCGAGCCTGTACTTCCGTGCGTTCTTCGGGGTCCCCGATTCGCTCAAGGCCCCTGACGGCACCGTCGTCAACGCCGTGCGCGGCATGCTCGACTTCGTCGCAACGCTGTCGGCGCAGTACCAGCCCGATGCGATTGTCGCCGCGTGGGACGACGACTGGCGCCCGGCCTGGCGGGTCGACCTGATCCCGTCCTACAAGGCGCACCGCGTGGTCGATGTCATCGAGACGCCGGCCGGTGGCGAAAGCGTCGAGGAGGTGCCTGACCTGCTGTCGCCGCAGGTACCGATCATCGCCGAGGCGCTGACGATGCTGGGCATTCCTGTCGTCGGCGCCGACGGCGCGGAGGCGGACGACATCATAGGCTCGCTGGCGCGGTTGTGGGACGGGCCGGTCGACATCGTGACCGGCGACCGCGACCTGTTCCAGCTGGTCGACGATGACCACCCGACGCGAGTCCTGTACACCGCGCGGGGCGTCGGCAACCACGATGTCGTCGACGCGGCGTGGATCCGTGCGAAGTACGCCATCGAGCCCAGCCAGTACGTCGACTTCGCCGTGATGCGTGGCGATGCTTCGGACGGCCTGCCAGGGGTGCCCGGGATAGGCGAGAAGACAGCCGCGGCCCTGCTCGCCGCGCATGGCGATCTGGACGGGATCCAGGCCGCCGCCGACAACCCGGACAGCGACCTGCGCCCGCGCATCCGGCAATCGCTGATCGACTCGCGCGACTACATCGCGGCAGCGCGCACCGTCGTCGCCGTGCGGGAGGACGTGGCGACGGTCGATGCCGTCGTCCCGCTTGCGCCGTTGACGGCGGAGGTGACCGAGACCTTCACCGATTTCGGTACCACGTGGGGCCTCGGCGGTGCCACAACCCGCATCGTCGAAGCCCTGACTTAACCGATGAAGTCCTTCAGCCACCTACCAATGGCATCGAGGGTGGCTGGGTCGACTCTGCCGGCCCCGCCGACGACGCGCCGGCGATCGATCGTTCGCGGTTGCTCGGTTATCGCAAAGCTCGTCCGACGCAACGCGAGGTCGCTGCCAGCAAGCTGAACGTGATGTGGCCAACCCCGATCGGTGGTCGTGATGGGCAGGACGATGACGAGGCTTGCCACTGACTCGTTGTAGGCGTCGCTCGAGACGACCACCGCCGGACGTCGGCCGGATGGTTCGCGTCCGATGGCTGGGTCCAGTTCGGCCCACACCACATACCCACGCCGCAGCGCCGGCGCTCGTCTTGGAAAACCCTGCAGACACACGTCTGTGACACGCAGGCCCTAGCGTGGGGCCATGAGTCGGCTCGCGTGGATCCTCGTGGGCGCGCCATACGTCGCCGTCCTGCTGGTGGTTGCCCTCTCCCCCATTCCGGTTGAGGACCTGCTGCACATCCGGCTCGACGAGACGAGTCATCATCGTGCCGAGATCATCGCCAACATCGCGCTGTTCATTCCGTTCGGCGTGATGGGCACCTGGCTCGTCCGCCGCGTCGGCTGGGTGATCGCGGCCGGGATCGCCACGTCCGCGCTCATCGAACTGGCCCAGCTCACCTGGAGCCCTGGCCGCGTCGCCGAGCTCGCTGACGTCGTGAAGAACGGCCTGGGCACGGTGATCGGATGCGGCCTCGCGCGCGCCCCGCACCGGCGGCACTAACCTTCCCCCATGTCCTTCCTCGTCACTGGTGGTGCGGGCTACATCGGCTCGCACATCGTGCGGGCGTTCCGGCTCGCGGACCTCGACGTCGTCGTCGTCGACGACCTGTCCACTGGTCATCGCGATTTCGTACCGGGTGACGTGCCCTTCGTCCAGGCGTCCATCCTCGACACCGCTGGGCTAGCCAAGGCGATGCAGGAGAACGCCGTCACGGGCGTGGTCCACTTGGCCGCGTTCAAGTACGCCGGCGTCTCGGTCGATCGGCCGCTGCACACATATGAGCAGAACGTCACGGGCACCGCGAGCGTCCTCACCGCGATGCAGGAAGCCGGCGTGCGCGACATCGTCTTCTCCTCGAGTGCAGCCGTCTACGGGACGCCGAGCACGGACGTCGTCACTGAGGCGACCGCAAGCCAGCCGGAATCTCCTTACGGCGAAAGCAAACTGATCGGCGAGTGGATGATTCGTGCCACCGCCAGGGCGCACGACTTGCACCACACGTCACTGCGGTACTTCAACGTGGTCGGCTCGGCCGATCCGCACCTGTACGACACCAGCCCGCACAACCTCTTCCCGCTCGTCATCGACGCGCTGCGCGCCGGCCGCACGCCGCAGATCCACGGCGACGACTACCCCACCCGCGACGGAACCTGCGTCCGCGACTACATCCACGTCGCCGACCTCGCAGACGCTCACGTCGTTGCAGCCCAGAAGCTCGCGGCCGGTCAGCCGCTTGAGCCCGTCTACAACCTCGGATCGGGCGATGGCGTGACCGTGCGCGAGATCATGAATGCCTTCGCCGACGTCTCCGCCCAGCCGTTCGTGCCGACGGTCAACCCGCGGCGGCCGGGCGACCCGGCTCAGATCGTCGCCAGTGGCGACCTTGCAGCGCGCGACCTGGACTGGCGGATGCGCCACTCGGTGCGTGACATGGTCCAGACCGCGTGGAAAGCCGGCCCCAATTCGGCGGTCGAGTAGACCGCGAAGCGGTCGAATCGAGACCTATACCCAGAAGCCCGAGCCCGGCCTATCGGGGGGTTGGCCGGACCCGGGCAGCTCTGGGAGTGACTGCGACAACCAGTCGCGGAACCTCGCGTAAACGAGCGTAGGACACCAAACGACGCTGACCAGCGCCAACGAGTTCCAAAGGTGACGTCAAATCAGGTGACACCCTAAGGTTCCGTCACCCATTACGGCGACGCACGTCCGGTCAATTCCGCACCAAACGTCGGCGAAAATTGTCCATAACAAATTCTCGGGAAATCAGTTGATGTGGAGTCGCATGGAGCAGCGCTCATTGGACGGTTCGCGTCACGCTGATGGCGTCATCGCCCGAGGCGTCTCTAGGACCGCTGAGACAGGGTGGCGGTTCCGACTCGCCCGGCGACTGGCGTGGACCGATGCCTGTGTGCTTGCCTTCGCAATGACTGCAGGCATTCTGTTGAGGTTTGGCTCAGTAAGCCAAGGTGTCGTGCTCGGCGGGTTAAAGGTCACTTACGCGATGTTCGCCGTGGGGATTACGGTCTCGTGGCTCGTATGCCTTGAACTATTCCGGACGCGCGATGCCCGCATTGTCGGTGATGGTGTGCTGGAGTACCGGCGAGTAGTGCGAGCAACATTCCTCATGTTCGGGGCCTTGGCCATCGCCTCCGTCCTGCTTCAGTGGGATGTGTCTCGCGGATTTTTGGCCATCAGTTTTCCTGTGGGCCTCCTAGGTCTGCTGTTGGGGCGTAAGGCGTGGCGCATTTGGTTGGCGAGGCAGCGGAAAAGTGGCCTGAACGTGTCGCGAGTCCTGGTGGTGGGCGGCTTGCGTGCGGCAAAGCGGCTCGCGGATCGATTCAACGGAAATCTCGGAATCGGCATGGCGGTCTCAGGCGTCTGGGTGCCCGACGGGGAGGCCGGCTTGCCGTCCGACCTCAGCGTTGGGTCGGATTCAATCCCGGTCCTCGGCGCTGACCGGGACGTCCTGGAGGCCGTAGAGGGTGTCGGCGCCGACACCGTCATAGTGACGGATAGTGAACACCTTGGGCCAGAGATGCTTCGGGAACTCACATGGCTCCTCGACAGCGTTCAAGTTGATCTGTTGATCTCGCCCAATTTGGTCGACATTTCTTCGCCCCGGATGCACCTTGGCACGATCGGTGGCGAACCGTTCATTCATCTAGACCAGCCGCAATACAGCGAGGCCGGGACGGCGCTGAAGGGCTTCTTCGACGTGGCTTTGGGCCTCGTGCTGCTGGTGTTTGCCGCCCCGCTTCTGATCCTGTCCGCCGTGGCCATTCGGTTGTCGTCACGTGGTCCGGCTCTTTTCACTCAGGTGCGCATGGGACGTGGAGGACGCACATTCAAGGTCCTGAAGCTGCGAACGATGGTTAACGGAGCCGATCTTCAGCACGAGGTACTCGCCCAAGAGGCCGGCCAAGCTGAGAAGGGACTGTTCAAGCTTCAAAACGACCCGAGGATTACTCTGGTCGGTCGGTTCTTGAGACGGTTTTCCATTGATGAACTCCCTCAATTGATCAATGTCATCAAGGGCGACATGAGCCTCGTCGGGCCTCGTCCACTCCCGGTTGGCGAATCAACGTCCTATACCCAGCGGGAGATGCGGCGTCTCACTGTGCGTCCCGGGATCACCGGTCTGTGGCAGGTTTCGGGGCGTTCAGACTTGGACTGGGATCAGACCGTCCAAATCGACCTCTATTACGTAGAGAACTGGTCGATGACGGCCGACTTGGTGATCCTTTGGCGCACCGTGCGAGCAGTCCTCCGTTCTGAGGGCGCATATTGAGGCGGTCGGGTGGTCTCTCGCCCAGGAGCCAATCGATGAGGCATTGGCGTCAGCGGAGACTTGGTGATCTCGCGTTGCAGCGACCAGTGTGGTGGGCATCATGAACATCGAGAATGTTGGTGGCGCCGGGCACAGCCGAGCGACGAGCGTTCCTCCATGGGTTTTGCTTGGTGGACTCGTCGTGGCTTGCGGGCTCGCCGTGATGTTGCCGCCTCCATACGCGGAGTTCGTGATCGTTGTATCCACTGCGCTCGTGGGATTGGCGTTGGTTGGCACGCGCGGCACGAAGGCCGATCCGCGGGTCCTGGCAAAGCCATCAGTTGCGCCCGAGTTGGTTCTTCTGCCGCTCGCTGTGTCTATTAGGCAGTCACCCATGCTTTTGCTCGCAGCGGTCGGCATCGTGGCCTTCATCGCATTGGCCCGGCGTCGTCAGGTGCGAAGACCGTTTCGGGTCTCGGGGCCTCTGCTCGTGCTTGTTGCGGCAGCTGCGATTGTTCTGGTGCGGAACTTGCCAGCCGCCTTGCTGCTTATCGCGATCGTGGCCACGGTCGGAATTTCGCTGGTCAAAACCTCCAAGGAAGCCGCCGTTAACTCCCTGCTCGATGGCCTTGCCCTCTACATGTTCGCAAATATCGCCGGGTGGATTGTTGGGTTGCAATCGCCGGCAGCATTGGTCCGCATCGGCGGTTACGAGTCATCACTGTTGTTCAGCGAACGCGTGCTGTTCCCCTTCACGCGATCGATCAACGAAGGTTCCATTGTTGCCGTTGGGTACTTGGCAGCCTTGGCGGCGCTCAGGTTCACCGGACATCGGACCGGCAACCTTCATCGGGCCGGCGCTCTCGCAGCCGGCATAGTCATTCTTGCCTCGAACAGTCGCGTGGCCGGAGTGATGTGCGTCGTCGTCATTGCCGCCCTCGCATTAGCGGATCGGTGGGGGCCGCGGATCTTGATCGGGTTGGCCGGCGCCATGGCCGTACTTCCACTGGCCTTGACGCGCATGCAGCCCACACTCGACTGGGCTGCCGAGAGGCTTGCGACCTTGGACGTAATCAGCCGTGGCCAAAGCGCAGAGCAAATCTCAGGCCTTGGGACCCGGGGTGGAATCTGGACGGGCGCGTGGAACTACTGGCTCCAGAGTAATTTGCCGTTGTCCAACCGGATGTTCGGTTGGGGCCCCAACGGACATGTGAGTTCTGGCGCGAATAGCTCTTATGTGGCCGGACGAACAGGCTTTCTCTCGGACACCAGCGCTCTCACCACGCATAGTTGGGTGCTACAGCAGCTCTTCGACGCGGGAATTATTGGCGTTCTCCTTTTGGCATGTGGCCTGGTCTGGCTTCTTGCCCGGCTACTACGCGATGAGACTCTCCGGCCACTTGCTGTTGCCACGATCGGCCTCGCGGTCGCATCGTGCTTGGAGGTTTCGCTAGCGCCCGGCGCAACGACGACAGCCTTCTTCCTTGTTCTCACGTTCGCTGCGCTCGCGGACGGGGCTTCCACCATGGACGGGGATGACGCGCACCTTGACTCCAATATTCGGGCGAATCGGGCGAGACGACCCGAAACTGAATTCCGAGCGAACCAACGCACGGATCGTTCACTAGGCTCGGGAAGCATGTCGGTGGGCGACCGCTGATGGTACGGCGTGCCGTCACATTCCCTCAGCCCCACTTACCGTTGCTGGGGTGCTCGACGGCATCGGGCTCCATAGACAAAGGAAAGGCAACGAATGGCCGAGGTACGGCAGGTCGACGGCGCTGACTCGGTGAGCATCTTGCGCAGGTGGGCTGTGGCTCTCTTGGGCGAAACGCGAGCGCGGTGGCTGGGTATGCGCATATCGGGAATCAAGGTGACATATCGCAGCCGCGTCACGCCGAGCGGTCGCAGGGCATCCAGGCACCTGGCCTCGATGCGCAATCGGCATCTTGGCGCGCGCTGCGTCGTTGTGGGTAACGGTCCGAGTCTCAATGAGACGCCGCTCAACCTGCTTGAGGGAGAGTTTGTATTCGGACTTAATCGGCTCTACATGATGTTTGGCAAGCTGGGCTTTGAGTCGACCTACCACGTCGTCGTTAACAAGCATGTTGTGGAGCAATGTGCGGATGATTTCAACGCGTTGAGGGTCCCTCTCTTCACAACTAGGAGCAACCACCCGACGATTGATGATGGGCCTCAGCGGTACTTCCTCGAGGACCTCACAGGGCCCCAATTCTCCCGCGACGCCTCTCACGGAATTTGGCAAGGGTCCACCGTCACCTACGTAGCCATGCAGCTCGCGTACTTCATGGGCTTTTCGAAGGTGATTCTCATCGGCGTCGATCACAACTTCACGACGAAGGGCACGCCGCATCAGCTTGTTGAGTCACGGGGGACGGATTCCAACCATTTCGATCCGAACTACTTCGGCAAAGGATTTCGCTGGCAATTGCCCGACTTGGAGACTTCTGAGGTCGCGTATCAACTTGCACGTGAAGCATTCGAACGCGACGGGCGCGAGATTGTGGACGCGACTGTCGGCGGCAAGCTCACGGTCTTTCGCAAGGGCGACCTTGAGACGGAACTTCACGGATAGTTGCGCATGAAGGCCATCACAGATTTCACCAGGCAAGTCCGGGAACTTTTGTGTACCTCCGTTGCTTCCGTGCGTGCGATGTTGGCAGTGACCCGCTTCGCGGGACCTCGCGTCGGAGATGTCTCAGTTCGTCACCAGGATGCGGCTGATGTCGTACAGAGGATCACATGCGGGACGCTCGGTGGCCCGCGCCACGTCCACTTCGTGACGGCCCACACGGTTGTGACAGCTCGAAAGGATCCGGCGCTCGCTCATGCCTTGGATTCGGGCACCTGTTTCGCTGACGGTCTTCCGCTTGTTTGGGCACTGAAGGCGATAGATCCAACACGGCACTGGTCTCGAAACCAACACGTTCGTGGGACGAACACATTCTCGGCCGTTCTCCAGGGGAGCAGCGGGTTACCTGACGTACGTCATTTCCTGCTCGGCGGCTCGCCTGAAGTACTCTCACAACTCGAGGCGACGCTCCAGACGGAGCTTCCAGGCACCAGGGTCGTCGGCTCGGCCTCACCACCTTTCCTGCCCGTCGACCAGGTCGATTGGGAGGTTTATCGCGACGCAATCGTCACGTCGGAGGCCACGCATGTATGGGTGGGTCTAGGCACTCCGAAGCAGGACTTTGTCGCTAAGAAGCTCGCGGATGCGGACCCTGACCGTTTGTATCTCGCAGTAGGTGCTGGATTCGACTTTGTTGCCGGAACCACGAAATGGGCGCCGGCCTGGATGCAACGCCACGGCCTCGAATGGGTATTTCGGCTGGCGACCGAACCCCGTCGCCTTTGGCGCCGTTACATCTACGGAAACTCTGAATTCTTGATCCTCGTTTTCGGGCAGTTCGTACGGTCGCGTCTCACCCGATGACCGCGGACGAACGAAGCGGTGCTCGGGTCACGCACACGGCCGTCGTCTATATAGGCCTCGGTGTCACGCAGCACTCGTTGAATCTGCTTCTCTTGCCGCTCATCACCCGTGTGGTGAGCCCGACTGAGTACGGTGAAATCACGACGATTGTCGTCGTTACGCTCCTCGTTGGCGTGGTGCTTGGGGGGGCTCTTGAGGTTCCACTGACTCGAGCTGCGGCGCGCGGCGGATCTGGCGCCGCCCGAGTGGCGGGATGGGCGCGGATCTATCTCGTGTGGCTGATTCCCGCAATCTGCATGTTGGGGTCCGCCGCAGTTTGGCTCCTAAGTGAGGGGGGGTCACACGGTAAGGCTTGGTCGATCGAATTGGCCGCAGTAGGACTGAGCGCGAGCCTTACCTATTACGCGCAACCGGTCACGCGTGGCTCGGATCGACTGGCTGCCTACGTCCTGTTGACCACGACATCCGTGGTTACTCTCGCCGTGACGAAGTTCGTGTTCCTGAGCAGCTTCGAGGACGGCGTCTTGGCTTGGGTTTGCTCGGATCTGTTTGCCGCGGTCGTCGCGTGGCTTTCGGTAATGGTTGTCGTTCGGCCCAAGCGAATCCGTTGGCTTGCCAGCCGTGAGGACGATGCGCCGGCGACGATCAACGAGCTGGTTCGAGCTTGCATTCCGCTTGCAGCGCACCGAGCAGCATTTTGGTCTTTGAATAGCCTCAATCGGCCGGCTGTCGCGATATTCATGTCGTTTCACTCGGTAGGCATCTACTCCCTCGCAACGAACATTGCCGGTGTCTCAATGACTCTCCTGGCCGAATTCAACCGCGCCGTGCTCGTCGAATACGCTCGCGAGCGCTGGCCGGCGCCCGCCGGCACCCGACGAATTGCTCAAGCCCAACTTCTCGCTGCGCTGGCCGTGCCTGCCTGTATTGCTACTGGTGTACTACTGCTCGGCGATTTGGTCATCGGTCACGACTACCACTCGGGCATTCCGCTCGTGGGTATTCTCCTCATTGGCCAAGTTCTGTACGGCGTCTATCTCATCCCGATGAACTACCTCACACAGACTGCTGGCAAATACCAGTGGAGTTCATACGCATCTGTTGTCGGCGCCGCAGTGATTCTCTTGGCGCTCGTCGTGGCCGGCGCGTTGAACTCGTTGACGGCAGCGTGCATCGGCACCGTCGCTGGGTATGCCACCCTTCTTCTGATGGCAATCGCGCTTACCCGTGTAGCGAGGCTTCCGATCAAATGGCTTGCCGTCCTACCAAGGACTTTGGTCGCGGTGCCGCTCCTGGTTGCTGCCGGAAGCTCGCTCGCGATCCTCATCAAGAGCTGATCGGTGAACGGCCGTGGCGATCTCGGGCAATCGTCATGGTGTCATCGAGTCCTCCAAATACCGTCTCGAGCAAGAAGGACGGACCCATCTGCGGTTCCCTCCGTGCTGGTTTCACACGCGGCGGTGGTGACCAACAAGAGGTCTCGTTGGCGGCCGCCTAGTGCAACTGAGGTCGGATAGCGCGCTGGTATAGGCAAGCTGGAGATAGGTGTTCCGTCGCCACCTATTCGCACGATTCTCGACCCGCCCCAGATCGCAACGAGCACCGTTCCGTCCGCCTCCACTGCCAGCCCATCGGGTTCGTCGTCTGCCTCGAGACGTGCGAACGCAGAGCGGGCGATCTCGCCGCCGGTGCGGTGCAACCGGTCGACACCAGGTCGCAGCGAGTCGACGTAGATTGCATCTGATGCACTCGTCCAAGCGAGCCCATTCGAGATCCCGACTCCATCAACGACCGCCGTCAGGGTGCCCGTGTCGAGGTTGAACTCATAGAGGGCAGCTGCCCCGGGTCGCCGCTCCATCGACATGGTGCCAACAAAAATGCTGCCGTCCGGCGACACGGCCCCGTCGTTGAACCGGATGTCCGGTTCAAAGGCCCACTCGCCGAGGAGGCTAAGGCAGCCGGTGTCCCACTCGAACATGTGGAGGCTCTGCCGAGATGCCACGATGGATCGATTGTCGTCAACCGGAAGAGCCATGGTTGCGAACTCGAGACCAGTGGCGCGGATCTCAACCTGCCCGGCTGCGTACGGGTCCCACCTATGGACAGTTGCGCCCAGAATGTCGACCCACTGGAAGCACTCAACGTCCGGGATCCAGTGAGGTCCCTCGTACAACTGGCCTACGGGCGCCGGCACGGTTTCCCACTTCATTCGGTCCCCAGCCGTGCGGTTGCACCCCCGTCAACAACCAGCGTGGTCCCTGTGATGAAGCCAGCACTGTCGCTGGCGAGAAAGTCGACGGCAAAGGCCACATCGTCGACGGTTCCGATTCGACGCAACGGCGTCCGTTCCATCAGTTCAGAGAGACGGGACTCGGCCGACGCTTCCCATCTCGCAAAGCCGTCCCGAAGCTTGCTCGTATCAATGGCACCCGGCCGCACCGCGTTGACGCGCACGCTCGGACCCAGATCGATAGCGGACGCGCGAACCCATCCTTCCAGTGCGGCCTTTGACGTCGCATAGGCATTGATGCCGCCCGTCGTGGCGACGGCGTGTACGGAGCTCACCACAACGATTGATCCACCCTGGCGCTCAAGGCTGGCGCGGCATGCGGCCACGAGAACATCGGCAGCAACAACGTTGACGGCCAACGTCTGGAGATAGGTCTCTGGTGTGGTCTCGCCAGCTCCGAACAGCGGCTGGAGAGCCGCATTGTGGACAACGGCTGCGAGCTCGTGGCGCTTGCAAATGTCGTCCAGCACCGTTCGCAGAGCGCTCAAGTCAGCAAGATCGACAACGATTGACTCATCGGCAGACTCTGCAGTTTCCCGGTCAAGTCCAATGACGTAATGCCCACGACTTCTGAATCGCCCGCAAATTGCTGCGCCGATACCTCCGGCCGCGCCGGTTACGACTACCGCTCCCGAGGTCATGCGCCCAGTGCCTCGAGAAGTCGGTCGACGGCACGGGCGCTCGCGCGAACCACGCCCTCGCGCGTGTTTGAGCCGTTATGAGCGCCCAGGATGACGTTGCTCATACCTCGCAACGGACTTTCAGCCGGGAGCGGCTCGACTTCAAATACATCCAAACCGGCTCCGGCAATCGATCCCGTTGCCAGAGCGTCAACGAGTGCATCTTCGTCGACGACGGCTCCGCGCGCCACGTTGATCAAGTAGGCATCTCGGCGCATCAGAGCCACGGCCGACGCATCGATGAGATGTCGCGTTTCAGGAGTCAGCGGACAGGTGAGGACCACGAAGCGGCTCTCGGCCAGCAACGTTGCGAGATCGGCTTCAAGACGCACTTGGTCGGGCACCATGTCGGAAGCAACATACGGGTCATAGCCGCCGACGGTCATGCCAAACCCGAGTCCGCGCATGGCAACGGAGCGACCTATGCCCCCTAATCCGACAACACCCAAGGTGGAGGCGGAAAGGGAGATGCCTTCGCGTTTTGGCCACGCGCCCGAGCGCACTGCTTGGTCAACTTCGTTATGGCCGCGCGCTAGCAACAAGATGTATGCCATCGCACTGTCGGCAACCTCTTCGCCGAAGACGCCCGGAGTATTCGCAACGATGACGCCATGCTCGGCCGCTGCCGCGTGGTCCACCGAGTCCATGCCTATCCCCCACCGAATGAGCACCTGCAGGTCTGGGCTGGCTTCAAAGAACTGACGGTTCAATTCATCGTCACCCGCGATGATGCCGACTGTTCCAGGCATGTACTCCGCCAGCTCAGTAGCCTTGAAATGTTGTCCTGGAATCGGAGGGGCCACCACCTCGTACCCTGCAGCCTCGATACGGGCTCGGTGCGCGGGCAACTCGACTTGCATCTGCGCACAGGTCACCAAAACGCGCTTACTCATCGTGCTCCAAACAACTTCGCGGCCTCGACCGCTTCAGCGAGTTGAAAGTCTGACTCTTCGTCGATATCCAGAGCCTCCAGCGCCGGCACCTCGACTATTCCCGGGGCATCACCCAATCGGTTGCCGGTGGAGAGCAGTGACTCCTTACCGAAGACGTAGAAGCACGAGTTCTCAAGGTACACAGGATCCAGGTCCTGGGTGCGCGCCAGCACGGCGGGATTGTGGTTGATCGGCTGCACGTCGTGCGTCCACAAACGGCCCTGGATGCGCGTCACACCGAAAACCGAGTCGACTTCGCGATCGTCAAAGTATCGGTTGATCGCACGCTCGTACGTGTCTGCCGAGACAAACGGGTTGGTCGAATGAGTCTGGAGAATCGTGCTGTTCGATGCGTGCTTGACCGTGTTCTCTAGCACAAGGTTCATCGCGAGATGACCGTCTCTGAGGTGATCGGGTCGCAGCACAATCTTGACTTCGGGAAACGTGGCTTTCGCGTCGGAAATGATGAATTCGCTATCTGTGTCAATAACCACTTCTTCGACACTCGCCGTAGCGAGGAGGGCCCGGACGACGTGATGGTAAAGCGGCATCCCGCCCAAGTTGCGGTAGTTCTTTCCCGGGACGCGCTCGCTGGAATGGCGCATAGGCACGATGGCTGAGACGTTGGTCATGTCAGCAGTGGCTCCAAGTCTCAGACGTCGTAATCGATTGGCCGTCCGGGCGGTTCTCCGGGCGTGCGCTTCCTCAAATCCGGATAGTAGAAACGCCTACGGAGATCATCGCTGATGCTCGGAGAGGTGCGAAAGCCCTCCGCAGCCCCCACAAACTGCGCGATTCTGAACGTCGGAATCTCGGACAGGTTTGAAATGATTTCGCCCGAACGCATGGCATGCCAGTAATCGCTGAGGATGCTATAGCCCGCTAGAAAGACAGCCTTTCCGGCCGAGAATTGCTCTTCGCCCATGATCTGCTTGTATGCGATCGCTTCGCGACGGTACCGATTGCGAATGGTGGACCACGTCTCCTCATGGACGTGAACCACGGGTGCCTCCGCGACGTAGTCAATACGAAGGCCCCGCTGCAGTGCGCGCTTCGCGAAGTCCAAGTCCTCCAGCCCAGTTAGGCGTTCGTCGTAACGAAGCTCGTTCCAGGTGTCCTTGCGGACGATGGCATTTGCATTGTTGCTGAACGGGTGGCTCTGGTTCTGAATGCTCTGTTCGGGGAACCACTTGGCCATGACTCGTGACTCGGCGTACTTCGTGCGGTGGTCCCCCACTTGACGGCCATATGCGATCGCAACGCGCGAATCATTGAACGGTTCAGCCAGTCGCTCAACGAACGTGTCGTACACCGGATAGACGTGCGCCGACACGATGAGAAGCAGCTCCCCCTTCGCTGCATCGCAGCCGTAGTTGAGCGAGCGACCGAAGGTAAAGGCTTCCTTTGCGATTGAGACCACTCGGGCCCCGAACGACTCGGCAACGGCCACTGTGTTGTCTGACGATCCGGAGTCGACGACGACCACTTCGTCGACTCTCATCGTCTGCTGCTGGAGGCCCGTGAGTAGCCGTCCGATGTGCTCGCCTTCGTTGTAGGCGCGAATTACCGCGGTTATGCTCACCGCTTGTGTCCTTTCGAAGCCCTGGGAGTCACGTCGGTCCGCATGCGCGCGGCCGCTAGACCGTAGCCGCTTCGGGCATTATCCCGCGTAAGTCATCGACATTTTGTTCGCAGAACCAGCGATAGGTCGACTCGATGCCGTCGCGAAGCTCGATCTCGTGTCGCCAGCCCAGGTCGTGAAGGCGGCTGACGTCCAGGACCTTGCGCGGCATACCGTCGGGCTTGGTGGGGTCGAAGTTGAGCTCTGCTTCCGGATAGACGACGTCGCGCACCATCTCGGCGAGTTCGCGGATGGGTTGGTCGATCCCGGTGCCGACGTTGATGTGGCCGCTGGCGTCGTAGTTGTCCATCAGGAACAGGCAGGCATCGGCGAGGTCGTCGACATGCAGGAATTCGCGCAAGGGGCTGCCGGTGCCCCAGATCTCCACCGCACCGGCGCCACTGAGCTTGGCGTCGTGGAACTTGCGCATGAGCGCTGGAAGGACGTGGCTGGAGGTGAGGTCGAAGTTGTCGTTCGGGCCGTACAGGTTGGTGGGCATGGCCGAGATGAAGTTGGCGCCGTACTGCTGGCGGTAGGAGTCGCACAGCTTGATGCCGGTGATCTTGGCCAGCGCGTACGCCTCGTTCGTCGGTTCCAGTGGCCCGGTCAGCAGCTGGTCCTCGGTGATCGGCTGCGTGGACTGGCGCGGATAGATGCAGGAACTGCCCAGATACAGCAGCTTCGTCGCGCCGTAGGTGTGGCTGGCGTCGACGACTGTGCCGTGGATCAGCATGTTGTCGTAGAGGAACTCCGCCGGCCGGGTCGAGTTGGCCATGATGCCGCCGACGGTGCCCGCCACCAAGAAGACGTAGTCCGGACGATTGGCCCGGAACCAATAGTTCACGGCCGCCTGGTCACGCAAATCCAACTGATCGCGGCGAGCGGTCAGGATGTTCGAGAAGCCGTCAGCCTGCAACCGCCGCAGGATGGCCGACCCGACCAGCCCGGCATGACCGGCGACGAACACAGATGCGCTTCGGGAGATCTGGGTCACGTGCAACCTCTCTTGATCGTGTTGACAGTCCGATTCGAGGGAGTTCAGGGGCAGGCCCATGGCCAACGCCCGCACTTCCGGCCAAATGCGTTGAGCCTTCGCGGCTTGCTCAGCATGATGTCGATCGGCAGGACTGGGAGTACTCCCGACCGGTGCACGCGCTAACCCGCCGATAGTGCGTGCATCTGCCTAATTCTCGCAGAGGGAAGGAGTTGCGGTGCTTGAGTTACCTCAAATGCCCTTCGTCCTTAGCGAGTCGGGTGAGGTGATGGGCATTTCCCGGCTTCACGCCCAGGTCACGGTACTTGTCTCGGATGCGGGCGAGGTACTCTTTGACGGTATTGCCGCTGATCCCCATGACGCGGGCCGTGGCGCGGTAGTCCAGGCCCTCGTTGATGCACTGCAGCACCTGGCGCTGCTGCTCGGACAGGTCAGCGACCAGGTCCGAGTCGGAAATCAGGGCGTGGGCCAGCGGGCCGGAGACGTAGAACTCCCCCGCCGCGACGGACTCGATGCCGTCGAGGAGGGTGGCGAGCGGGTCGCCCTTGAGCATGAGGCCGGAGATGCCGGCTGCCACCGCTTCGCGGAGCGGAACGGGCCGCTCCTCCGCCGTGTACAGCAGGACGGCGATGCCCGACGACACCAGTTCGGGGATCTGCTCGACCGAAGAGCCATCGCGAAGGTGGAGGTCGAGCACCACCACGTCCGCCTTGATGTCAGCCGCCTTGAACGCGCTGATCGTGTCGAAATGTCCGACGACCGCGACGGGGCGGTTCAGTCGATCGAGGTGGAGAGCGACGCTCTCGCGCACGATCGCGTGATCATCGACCACTGCGACCGTTACCCGCGAACTCATGGGGATGATCCAATCACTCTGCAGTCTCGCTGGCAGTCACCAATTCGGGTGACATGAGCGAGAATGTGGTGCTGATGCGCGGATTCGCGGTGGTGGCGATTCCCAGACCGCCCAGCGCGGTTTCAAGCTCGGCCACTTCAGCCTGTCTGGCCTGAGGCACCACCGTGACCCGTGCAGGCCGTCCGCCTGCCGCCGGCAGCACCGTGACTGCCTCGGCCGACGGGACGTGGGCCAAGACCTCGGCCAGCAGGAACCTCGCTGCCGGCGGCTCCAGCGCACCCGGGCGCATGTTGACCACTACCCCGCGCGCACGCGCTTCGTTGATGCGGCCCCGCAGCTCACCGGCGACCGGCTGGAACTGGTTCAAGTCGTCCCGTGAGGCCGTCACCAGCGCGGCGGCCCGGCCGCGCGCTGCGTCGTCGATCGGGATCGAGCCCTCAGCGATGCCACGCAGGAACGGCTCGATGTCTGCCGTCAGCCAGGACAGGTGGCGCGACCGGGCGGCGAGCACTGATTGCACCCACCCCGTCTCCTCGGCCCGCGCCGTCGTCAGCGCCGACTCGACCGCGAGATGTCGCGCGCCATGTCGCAAGACGGAGCCGCACACGAATCCGACAACCGCGGCGGTCACCGAGATGGTGACCGCGGCAGCGGCGCCCAACGGTCCGACGGCTGGATCGAGAGACGTGAGGCCGACAATGGTCGCCACCTGCACGACAGCGAGCAGCAGTGCCTGCGAGAGCTGACACTCGAGCGAGACCATCGCGATCAAACTCGCGACGGCGGGAATGACCCAAGCCCCAGAGCTGAGCAACACGTTGGGCTGCGCCATGGCGACGGACGCGATGGTGAAGCCGGTGTTGGCGACGGCGAGTCCGACGATTTCGCGCCAGCGCGGACGCTGCCGGCCGACGAGCCACGATGCGCCCAGAAGCATGGTCACGATGCAGCCCGCCAGGAGCAGGCTCAACACGGGATGGCCCGTGTCGTGCACGAACGCCAGATACAGGACGACCATGCTGCCGGGCAGCGCCATCAGCAGGTAAAGCCGTGAGCGGCCGGCCGCAGGCAGGAGGCCGGACCCGCGACCGGCTTGCCCACCCTCGGTGCGCGGCCACGTTAGGGTCACCGTCGTCCCGAGCCCCGGCTGGCTGGCGATCGTGGCGTTGCCGCCGACCTCCTCCATCCGGCGGTGGATCGATTCGGCCACGCCGAAACCCGTCGACACGCGCTCCACGTCGAACCCGACGCCTTGATCCCGAACCGTCAGGATGACCTGGCCGGCCTCGGCATCGGACAACTCGACGTCCACCTGATCGACGCCACCGTGATACGCCGCATTGCGAGACGCCTCGCCAGCCGCCTCGCGGAACGCCGTGACGACGCGTGATGGCGGAACGGCCGTCCAGTCGCCGCTCACGGTGACCACCGGTGCGGTCTTCTTGCCGAGTTCCTCGCGGAGTCGCGCCGCGGACTCGATCGGCTCGAACGCACGCAGCGACGAGAGGACACTCGCACACGCCCGGGCGGTCTGGCCGCCGTGCTGAGCCGCTTCGATGATCCGCAGCGTCCCGATGATGCGGTCGTGGATCAGCCGGCGAACCTCGTCCAGCGCCCGCTCAGCGTGGAGCTCGGCGGATCGGTGCCGAACACCCTCCACTCGAGACGCCTGCAGCGCTTCCGACTGGATGACGTTGCGCCGCAGGTGGTTCAGGCCGAAGGCGATGGCGATGAAGGTGCCCGTCGTGACGAGCGCCTGATCGACGCGCAGGTGCAGAGCGGTGCTCGTCGCCAACGTCGTGAGCCAGAGGTACAGCGGCACCGACAATGAGATTGCGAGCCCGGCCGCGCGCAGGCTGGGCAGGCTCAGCAGGCACATGGCCTGAAAGGCCTGAAGTCCGTTGACCGGCACCAGTCGATCCGTGATCCCGGAAACCGCCGGGCCCGGGCTCCAGGTGATTGAGGAGCCGGCCACCAGCGCCACGATTGCTGTCGGCAGGCCGAGGCCGGCGCGGATCACGCCGGGGCCCGACCGCATCACCGTGACGGCGAGCACCAAGCCCACGACGTAGCACGCGCCGCCGATCCAGATGCCGGGGCGCAGGTGGGAGCGTGGGTCGCCGATGAGCGAGCCGACGACGATGACGAGGCCGGCGGTGAAGACGAGAGCGGCAGCCACCCCTAGCACGCGGTGATACTCGCGTTGCCACGCCGTGTGCTGTCCTTGGATCCGGCGCCAAGGGCGGGAAGAGACTTCCACCACGGGACTCAATGTAGACGTACCTCTCTCGGTCGTCCCTGCCCTAGACTCGGCGTGACTGACCGGTCCCCACGAAACGCCGCGTGGCGGCGACCGCAAACCATCATCGATCCTCGCTCGTTGGCGCTGTCGCCCGAAATCGCGACACCCCAGCGGACGAAGGGCCCCGAATCGTCAGGGAGAATCCTCAGGTGGACCTCCGAGATTACGTCTCCATCGCACGCGCCCACCGCTGGCTGATCGTCCTGACCACCCTCGTGGTCGTGGCGCTCGCCCTGGCCGTGACGCTGACGCAGACCCCGAAGTACGAGGCGACGACCCGCCTGTTCATCTCGACGTCCGCGTCGGACGAGGCGACCCTCAACCAGGGTGGGCAGTTCTCCATCCAGCGCGTGCAGTCCTACGCCGACCTGCTCAATGGCGACGAGATCTCGCGCCGCGTCGTCAAGCGCCTCAACCTCAATGAGAAGCCGCTCGACCTGACCAAGCAGATCAAGGCCTCGGCGAAGCTCAACACGGTCATCCTCGTGATCAACGTGACAGACCCGTCGCCCGTTCGCGCCCAAGCACTGGCCAACGCGGTGGCGCGCGAGTTCGTCGCGTTCGTGGGCGAGCTCGAGACACCCCCGGGCCAGGATCAGGCCACCGTCAAGGCGACCATCGTCGATGCGGCGTCCAAGCCGGACACGCCCGTCTCCCCCAAGCCGCTGCGCAACCTCGGGCTCGGCCTGGTGCTGGGGGCGCTGCTTGGCGGCGGGCTGGCCGTACTGCGCGAGTCGTTCGACTCGTCGGTCCGTTCGGCCAAGGCGCTGGAGGAGCTGAGCGGCGCGCCCGTGCTCGGCGCGGTGACGTTCGATCCGCACGCGGTCGAATCGCCGCTAATCATCTCACTCGACCCCTACTCCCCCCGCGTCGAGGCGTTCCGCGTCCTGCGCACCAACCTGCAGTTCATCAATCCCGACCAGGATCACAAGGTCTTTGTCATCACCAGCTCCCTGCCGGGCGAAGGCAAGACGACCACGGCAACCAACCTCGCGCTCATCCTGGCCGAGGGCGGCGAGAAGGTTGCGCTCGTCGAAGGCGACCTGCGACGGCCCAAGGTCAGCGAGTACCTGCACCTCGAGGGCTCTGTCGGGCTCACCACCGTGCTGATCAACCAGGTGAGCGTCGACGACGCGACGCAGCAGGCGAGCGGCGTCTATGTCATCACTAGCGGCCGGGTGCCGCCCAACCCCGCTGAACTGATCAAGTCAGACGGGATGCGCGAGATCATCGCCGACCTTCGCGGCAAGTACGACTACGTCATCATCGACGCGCCGCCGCTGCTGCCTGTGACCGACGCGTCGCTGCTGGCGGCCGAGTCCGACGGCGCCATCCTCGTCGCGCGGCACGGCGAGACGACACACGACCAAGTGGCCTCGGCGGTCAACCGCATCGAGTCGGTCAACGCCCGGATCATCGGCGTCATCCTGAACATGACGCCCAAGGGCGGCAGCAGCCGCTACGGGTATGGCTACGGCTACGGATATGGGTACGGATACGCCCCCACGACGACGGCTCCTCCGCCCGTCGAGGGGGGTCGTCGTCGCACCAAGGAATCGACCCGCGAGCGCCGGCACGAGGCCAAGGCCCCGTCCAAGCGCTCGGTCCGGAAGGCCGAGAAAGAGGCAGCGAAACTAGCCGAAGCCCCGCTCGATGACCCGATCGAGGGCACGCGTCCGAGCTGAGGCTGATTTGGCGATCCGGAGGTGTCATCCCTTTGGGGGCCACAAAATGCATTTCCGCAGGTCAGAGCCCCATTTCGCTTAGGTTACTGGGCAAAGCGCTAAGACGGTGCGAAGATCGTGAGAGCATTTGCCGAGTCGGGGGACACATTTCAGTAGTACCCAGACGTCCCACAGTCACCATCAAAGGACCCAGACATGACTTCTCACGACAGTCGTCATCCCTTCCTCCGGCGTTCCGCTTCCGCGTTCGTGTTGGCGCTGTTCGCCCTCACCTTCCCGTCGGCTGCCCACGCCGCCGTCTACTCGGTGTCCATCAGCGCGAGTGTTTCCCCGTCCGTTGTGGATGAAGGCGGCCACGTCACTGCGACCGCCCACGCCGACGTCAACTGCAGCAGCTGGACCGCGACGGCCGTTGATTTCCCGGGCGGCACGCAGACGCTGGGCGGCGGCAAGACGGCCAGTGCCACCTTCAAGGCACCCGGACACGAGGGCACCTTCCACATCAAGTTCACCTGCACCTACGACGACACCCAGTCCGCCCTCTCCACCGGCACCCAGCTCATCGGTGTCGACCGACCCATGGTCATCCGGGCCGCCATCCAAACGGTCTCTACTGTCGCGGGGTTCAGGGTTGATAACGATCACAGCGACTCTGACAGTGACTCGGACTCCGACAGCGATTCCGATTCAGACTCGGACGGCAAGGGCCACGGCCGCCACCACGGCGGCGGCCTGCCGAACACCGGTGGCGAGAACCAGGAACTGCTCTGGATCGGCGCTGCTCTGATCGCCGCCGGCTCGGGTGCCATCTACGTGGTGCGCCGCCGGAACGCGAACGCCTGACGTAGCCGCAAACGGGTTGACGGGGGCGGCAGGCAACAGCCTGCCGCCCCCGCTCGTCTTGACTGGGAGGGAACCTGGTGGCGACTCGCCGACGTGACGTGCGCGCTGCACTGCCTGAGGTACCGCGGCCAGTCTGGATCGGACTGGCCGTCGTCGTCGGCATCTTTGCCCTGGCGATGTTCGTCGTTGCTCTCGAGGGCATCCGCGCGAAGTCGGCGCTGGCCACCGCGGCCGACCAGGCCGAGATTCTGCAGCAGCAGCTGACCGGTGACCACCCGAGCGAGGCGACCGCGACGCTCGCCGAGCTCCGGGCCAACACCGAGCGCGCCCGCACTCACACCGACGGCCCGCTGTGGGCCGTGGCGGCGCGACTGCCGTTCGTCGGCGACGACATCAAGGCGGTCCAGACGGCAGCGGCCAGCATCGACCGGATTGCCGACAAGGCGATGCCGCCGGTGGTCCAGATCGGGGCGTCCTTGAATGCCAAGGCCTTCAGCCCGCACGACGGTCGCATCGACATCGATGGCCTGACGAAGATCGCGCCCGCCGTTTCCTCGGCCAGTGCCGTGCTCGACGCCGAGCGAACGCGCATCGACACCATCGACACCGGGCATCTGCTCGGCCCTGTCGCCGGCCCGATGCGCGACCTGCAGAAGAAGGTGGGGACGGCACAGAGCTCGGCCCGTGCGGCGGCGATCGCCACCCGCATGGCACCCGCATTCCTGGGCGCCGATCACGCGCGTCGCTACCTGCTGGTGTTCCAGAACAACGCCGAGATCCGGTCCACCGGTGGGCTGAACGGCGCCTTCGTCGTCCTCACCGCGGACGACGGGAAGCTCACCATCGACCAACCCGGCTCCAACCGGGAGCTGCTGGGCGGCATCGAGAAGCCGGTCCTCCCCCTGACCGAGGACGAGAAGCTGGTTTTCCCCACGGCGATGGGCACCGACTTCCGCAACACCGGATTCACGCCGGACTTCCCGCGCTCGGCCGCGCTGTCCCGCGCCATGGCCAAGGTCAAGCTCAACACCGACGTCTCCGGCGTCCTCTCGATGGACCCCGTGGCGCTGAGCTACCTCTTGCGTGGCACCGGCCCGATCAAGCTGGACGACGGAACCGTCCTGACGTCCGACAACGCCGTGCGGATCCTGCTCAACGAGGTCTACGCCCGGTTCCCCAACCCGAACGAGCAGGACGACTTCTTCGCGGCAGCCACCAAGCGGATCTTCGAACACGCCATGTCCGGCTCCGACAACCCGACCGAGATGATGAAGGCGCTCGCGCAGGGCGTCGGCGAACGGCGGGTCATGTTCTGGTCTGCCGACAAGTCGGAGCAGGCCCAGCTCTCCGGCTCGGCGCTGGCGAACGAGCTTCCGGGCGCGTCAGACGTTCCCCAGTACGGCGTGTACCTCACTGACGCGACGCAGGCGAAGATGCAGTACTACCTGACCTACAAGACTCACGTCCGCGCCACCGAATGCGCGGCGAATGGCGTCCAGACCCTCGTGTCGACGACGAAGCTGACATCGACCGCCCCGGCAGACGCCGCGCACCTGCCGACGTACATTACGGGCGGCGCGCACAAGGTGCCCGACGGCGACCAGTCCCTGATCGTCCGGCTGTACGGCTCGTCCGGCGGCGCCTTCACCGAGCTCACGCTGGACGGCAAGGATCAGCAGCTCTATGGGCTGCAGCATCAGGGTCGTCCGGTCACCTACACGCTGGTCAAGCTCAAGCCGGGCCAGTCCGCGACGATCGTGGCGACGTCCGTGACCGGACAGCGACAGGCCGGCGACGGCGTGTTCCTGACCACGCCCGGACTGTCGGCGTTCCGCAACGCGGCGCCAATTGCCTCAGCCTGCGGGTGAGAGGTCGACGTCGCCGAGCTTCCAGGCCCGCCCGCCATCCGAGCTGACCGCAAGACGGTTGTCGACGACGGCGATCAGCCGCGATCCATCCGAGGCGATGGCCCGGCCTGAACCACTGCCGGCGCACGCCAGCTGCTTCCAGGTGCGTCCCCCGTCGGCCGTCGCAAACGCGAACGCACCGCAGCCTTCGTACCGGGCGAGCGCTACGCCGTTCGAATAGTCGTCGAACGTCACGGCCCGCAAGTTCTCGAGGCGGCCGAGCGTCGCCCAGCGCCGGCCCGCGTCGCCGGTGCCGCGAATGCGGCCGTCGGCGCAGGCGAGCCTGGCGAAGTTGCTGTCGACCGAGCTCAGAGCGGTGACCGCGCACCCGGCGTTTGCGATGCCTTTCGGTGACCCGACATCGGACTGCTGCTTCAGGCCGGCGTACCAGCCGCGCACCGCGACGTTGTCCCAGTTGCGGCCGTCATCAGTTGAGCGAACCGCGATGATCCGGCACTTCGCGTCGCCCCCCACGATGGTGACTGAGCCGTCGTCGTCGGCCTTCACAGCGAGAACCTCACGGATGTCGGGCTTGACGATCGAAACCGTCTTGCCGGCGTCGGCCGACACACTGATGGTCGGAGCAGGCCCGTGACAGTCACCCCGCCGCGCGGCGACGAGCATGCCGGACGCCGACGCATCGAGCAGGACAGCGTCGGATTTCGCGAAGGCGAAGGCCGGGCTGCCGGGCACGCCGACCGACGTGTCCTGCGCGGCATCGACGCGGGCCTCGGCGACGTCAGACGCCGGTGGCGCGTGATGGAGGTGGCGCCAGGCCGCGAACCCCAGCGCGGCGTCGAGCAACAGAAATGTGCCGATCAGCAGGGCTCGCACCGGCGACGACACCGTGACATCGTAGGGCGCCCGCGTTACGACAGAACGCACGCGCTGTGTCACCCGTTTGTGGGCCACTACTCCAAAGTGGATGAGTACGCGATGACCCCGCGGCGCAATTCCACGAGCGCAGCGCGCGCGACATCGCGCAGCTGGTCCGTCGCTGCCGCGTCCGCAATCTGCCCCAACGCATCGATGACCTGCTTGACGGCACGGACGAAGTCACCCGGCGCGATGTCGGCCTCGGCCAGCACGTCGTCGAGCTCGGCGCCGCTCGCCCACTCCCAGACGGTCTGGGCGAAGCCGAAGTCGAGCGGACGCAGCGTCTTGAGCCGGTGGTCACGCTCCAGCTGCTGGAGGTCGCCGGCCAGGCGCGCCATCTCGTCGGCGACGGCGCGCACGCGCTTGGTCGGCAGCAGCGGGACAGGTGCCTCGTCCGCGCGTGTCTCGAAGGTGAGGGCGCTGACGACGGCGGCCAGCTCCGGCGCATCGAGGTCGGCCCACAGTCCGTGCCGCAGGCTCTCACTCACCACGAGATCGAGCTCCCCGTAGATGCGCTGCAGTCGCTTGCCCGACTCGGTCACGGCGTCGCCGTCGAGGTAGTCGAGGGCGTCGAGGACCTCGCACACCCGGTCGAACTGGCGCGCGACGGTGTTGGTGCGCTGCTCGATGCGGCGACGCTGGTTGTCCGTGTCGCGCTGCAGCCGGACGTAACGCTCGGCCCAGCGGGCGTGCGATTCGCGATCGGGACATCCGTGACACGGGTGCGAGCGGATGCGCTTGCGGAGATCGGCGATCTCAGGCTGCTCGGTCGTTTCCGGGCCTCCTCGTGATTTCGAGGGCCGCTCTGCGGCCACCTCAACCACCGAGCCCGCGGCTGTGACCAGTGCGCTGGCAAGTTCGCGGCGCGACTGCGCATTGCGCGCGTTGAAGTTCTTCGGCACGCGCATGCGAGTCAGCGCGGTCACCGGCGTCGGGAAGTCGACCAGAGCGAGGCGGCGGGCATGGCGCCCGGCGGTCAGGACGAACGGACGCGGGTCGTCCGACGTGCGCGTCCCCGGGTCGATGACCACCGCCAGCCCGGCCCAGCGGCCACCGGGGACGCGAATGACGTCGCCCGGCCGGAGCGCAGCGAGGCTTTCGGCAATGGACGAGCGATGCTCCGCGCGTCGGGACTTCGACCCGGCCGACTCGATGTCGCTCAACTCGCGGCGCAGGCCTTGGTATTCCATGAAGTCGCCGAGGTGGCAGGTGGCGGACTCGAGATAGCCGGCCAGAGCATCTTCGGCCTTGCGGATCTGCGTGGCCAGCCCGACGACCGACCGGTCGGCCTGGAACTGGGCGAACGACTGCTCCAGCAGCTCGCGAGTCTTCTCCCGGCCGAACTGCCCGACCAGATTGACCGCCATGTTGTACGACGGTCGGAATGACGACGTAAGCGGATACGTGCGGGTCGAGGCGAGGCCGGCCACCTGCTTCGCGTCGAATCCGTTCTGCCACAGCACCACCGCGTGGCCCTCGACATCGAGGCCGCGGCGCCCGGCACGTCCGGTGAGCTGGGTGTACTCCCCCGGCGTGATGTCCATGTGCGTCTCGCCGTTCCACTTGCTGAGCCGCTCGATGGCGACCGTCCGGGCCGGCATGTTGATGCCGAGGGCGAGCGTCTCGGTCGCGAAGACGACCTTGAGCAGGCCCTCGCTGAACAGGTCCTCGACGACTTCCTTGAACGCCGGCAACATGCCCGCGTGGTGCGCCGCGATGCCCCGGCCAAGGCCCTCGCGGAACTCGTGGAAGCCCAGGACCTCACGGTCGGCCTCGGGCAGGTGTGCGCAGGCGACGTCGACCGCCTTCTCGATGAGCTCGCGCTCATCGCCATTGGTCAGCAGCAGCCGCGCGTCGAGGCACTGCTGGACGGCCGCGGCGCACCCCGCCCGGCTGAACACGAAGACGATGCCCGGTAGCAGCTGCCCGGTGGCGAGCTTCTCGACGAGGTCGACGCGCGTGGGTGTTCGATGCTGGGCTCTGTGCCGGCCGCCGTGGTCGCGGTGCCCGCGCCCGCCCCTCCCCTGCTTCGTGCCTCGCAGGAAGCGGTCCTCATGGGCCATCCGCTCCAGTTGCCGGTTGACCCTCGGCTCGGCATCTTCCGAGGCGCGCTCGAACAGCGGGTGCAGCTGCCGCCCGACCATGACGTGCTGGTGCAACGGCACCGGACGCCGTTCCTCGACGATGGTCACCGTGTCGCCGCGAACCTCGGTCAGCCAGGCGCCGAACTCCTCGACGTTCGACACCGTCGCGGACAGTGAGATCACGCTGACCGACTCAGGCAGGCCGATGATGACCTCTTCCCAGACGGCACCGCGGCTGCGGTCGGCCAGGTAGTGGACCTCGTCCATCACGACGAAGCCGAGGTCGAGCAGCGTGCGCGAGCCGGCATAGAGCATGTTGCGCAGGACCTCGGTCGTCATCACGACGACGGGAGCGTCGCCGTTGATCGAGTTGTCGCCGGTCAGCAGGCCGACGTTACCCGGCCCGTACCGATCGATGAGGTCGGTGAACTTCTGGTTGGACAGCGCCTTGATCGGCGTGGTGTAGAAGCACTTGCGCCCGGTGGAGAGCGCGAGATGGACAGCGAACTCGCCGACCAGCGTCTTGCCCGAACCGGTGGGGGCCGCGACCAGGACGCCGTGTCCGGCCTCGACCGCCTCGCACGCTGCGACCTGGAAGTCGTCGAGTGGGAAGTCGTAGAGCTGTCGGAACTCGAGCAGGTGGTTCATCCCACGACCACCTCCAGAGCCGCCGGCTTGACGTTGGCGGTCAGCGGCAGTGGCCCGATGCGCTCGCCGTCGCCGTACGCCACGACGCCGTCGGACGCCCAGGTGACGCTCTTGGCACGCATCCGCTCGAACACGGGCAGCTCGACGTGCGTTCCGCGGTACAGCATCGGGAACACCCGCAGCAGCTTCAGCTTGGAGACCGGATGGATGACGATCACGTCGAGCAGGCCGTCGTCGCTCTGGGCGCCCTCGGCGATGCGCAGCCCCCCGCCGAACGACGGCAGGTTGCCGACCGCGACCAGCATCGCCTGGCGATGGTGGACCTGCCCGTCGGCCTCAATCGTGAACGACAACGGCTCGAAGGCGCGGAGTTCGGCGACGATCGCGAGGCTGTAGCGCAGGTTCCCGCGCGGCCAGGTCATGGCGTCCGCGCGCTCGTTGGCCTTGGAGTCGAACCCGGACGCGACGACCGTGGCGACGAGCCGCTCGCCGTCGGTCTCGATGAGGTCGATGCGGCGGGTGTGGTGCCGGTGGATGGCCTCGATCGCACGCAGGGGGTCCCGGACGTTCAGGTGGCGGGCGACGTCGTTGCCAGATCCTGCGGGGATCATCGCCGTCGTCACGTCGTGCTTGACCAGCGTCGTGAGCAGGGCATGCAGGGCGCCGTCTCCCCCGACGACCGCAACGACGTCCGGCTTGTCGCCCGTCTCGAGCACCTGCGCCAGGCGAGCCTTGGCCTCCGCTGCGGTCGCGCCGCGGATCACGTCGATCTGGTGACCCAAAGCGGCGAGTTCATGCGCAGCGGTCTGCGCGATCTGCTCCCCTTTGCGTCGCCCAGACGTCGGATTCACGACGAGGGCCACGCGCATGCCTCCACCCTAGGGTGCACGTGGTGGATAGACTCGCACGTCCAGCGCGAATGGCGAGACCGGAGGAAACGTGACCGAGGCTGCTCAGCACGACGAGACAGTTGAGGTGCTCTTCGAGGCGGTCGCCGACGGCGCGGACCAGCTGCCGGGATTCGCCGGCCTCGACGTCACCGAGGGCACGGTGATCGTCGCGCCGGGCGGTCCCACCGGTGGCGAGCAGGCCCCGGAGATCAGCTACGAAGAGTTCGGCTCGGCCTACATCCGCGGCGTGCTCAACCGGGACCGAGTGATGTCGATGGTGAACGACGTGCTCGGCCCGACGATCGAGCTCGGGCCCATCGGCGCCGGCCCGGGACGCAAGGCCGCGACGGTCACCGTCGTCGGCACGTTCGGAGAGACGACCGGTGAAGAGATCCCGGGTGACCTGCTGGCCTATCGCGTCTTCCTGCCGATCAGCGTCGCCTTCGACATCGACATGCGCGTCGACAAGCACCGGTTCGTGGCCGACGTCGTCGTCCCGCTCACGCTGACGATCCACACCATTGCCCCGCTGCGGGTCCGGATCGACATCACCGTGCCTGGCGAGGACGAGGTGGTTCTCAACCTTCAGGCCAGCTCACGCCGCGGCGCGATGCTGCAGAAGCTGGCCGGCCTCGAGGCTGAGCTGCGACGGTTCCTGGTCAAGGTCGTGCGGACCGAGCTCGCCAAGCCCTACGTGCGCCGCGCGACGGACTTCGACATGGCCGCGCTGATCGATGACGCATGGGAGGGCATCTCCGCCGTCATCCTGCCGCGCGGTCCGGAGGACCGTCACTGATCGCAGCGCGGGCGCCGGCCCGGCGGCGGTCTCGGCGGTCTCGGCGGTGGGTTGGCGTGGTCGATTTCGCCGTGCGAGCACGCTAAGCCACCGCCTCGTGCCCAAGCGTCACTCCATCAACAGAGGACCGATTCGCCCGCCCCGTCCACAGGCCCGCGATTCGCCCTCTCCGCGACGGCGAGGGCCGTGTTGGCGTGCCGGCATGAGAGAGCTTTCTAAGTCACTGCACGACCGTCCGTTCACCACGCAGGAGGCTCTGGCCGCAGGAGTAACGCCCAATGAGCTCCGCGGTCCGAAATTCCGACGCGTGCACCGAGGCGTATACGTCACGGCAGGCACTGACCTGACGTTTGCCACGAGGGTGGCCGCGGCGCGGCTTGCACTTCCGGCAGACGCCCGAATCAGTCACACGTCGCGTCTTCGCATGCTCGGTCTGGAGCACGGCCCGTCAGATCCGATCCATTTCACCGTTGCAGGCGACCTGCACCTCACCCCCTCGGGCATCTATCTTCATCGGACGCTCGTCATGCCACCCATAGATGATGTTGGCGTGACGCCGGCCTCGGCCTTCGTAGGGTTTGCCGCACGTGCGCGCATCATCGACCTTGTCGGAGTCGGCGACTGGTTGTTGCACCGGCACCACGTCTCTGAGGTGGAGCTGCATGAGATCGCGACACTCCACGCATGGCGCTCAACCGCCGCGCAGCATCCGTGCCCGAGAGCCACTCGCGCGTGGTCATGACGTTTGCTGGCCTACCGGAGCCTGAGGTGAACGTCCCCATCTTCGATTCGCCGGACAGCCCTATCGCAGACCTATACCTGCACGAGTACCGGCTGGCCTTCGAGTACGAAGGCGGGCACCATGTGCATGATCGCGCGCAAATCAAGCGCGATGCCTGGCGCTACGCCCAGATGCGCGAGGCGAACATCGAGTACGTGCAGATCTACGCTGACATGCTCGCCAGGCCGCGCACGCTCGCGACTCACATCCACGGCGTCCTCGTTCGGCGTGGTTATGACGGCCCTCCCCCTGACTTCGGGCCGCGCTGGCGCGCACTCTTCGCGCCGGCGCGAAGCTCGCGCGCCGTGGCGGTGGCTTAGCGTGGTTTCCCACCGATGTCGACCACGCCAACCCACCGCTCGGGGGTCGATGGCGTTGGGTGGAGTGCGCTCAGGTGGTTGAGGACGTTGAGGAGGTCGCAGCGCGGGTGCGCGCCCGGCGGCGGTCGGTGATCCGGGCGATGAGCTCGGAGATCAGGTAGAGCACCGTCATCGGGATGGCGAGGAAGAGCATCGTCAGCGGATCCGTCGAGGGCGTGGCGACCGCGGCGAAGACGAAGATGCCGACGATGGTCCACGGCCGTGCGGCGGCCAGCTGGCGCGCCGAGACCGCACCGATTTGGTTCAGCAGGATCACGACAAGAGGGATCTGCGCAGCAAGGCCGAAGACCAGCACCGTGCGCAGCATGAAGCTCAGGTAGTCGCCCAGGTTCAGCAGCACCTGGATCGACTCCGGAGCGAAGCTGACGAGCACCTGGATGCCCTTCGGCAACACCAGGTAGCCGACCGTCACGCCGCCGAGGAAGAGCGGCACACCCGTCGCGGTGAGCAGGTACACCCAGCGCTTCTCGTTGCGGTGCAACGCCGGCAGGACGAACGCCCACATCTCCCACACCCAGATCGGCGACGAAACCAGCAGGCCGAGGACGAACGCGACTTTCAGCCGGAACGTGAACGCCGATCCGATGCCGCCGCTCAGCACCAGCGTCGCATCGAAGCCCGACCGGTCGAGCAGAGGTGCGATGCCCTCGACGTACGGCTGCTTCACGAACTCGAAGAGCTGCGGATACACGGACCATCCGACGACCGTGCCGATCGAGATCGCGACGATCGCGATGACGAGTCGGCGCCGAAGCTCGCGCAAGTGGTCCATCAGCGGCATCACGCCCGTTTCGGGCGCGACACTGTCAGACGTCAAAGTCAGCCCTGCTGTTCAGGCTTCTTCTCAGGTGTCGCGTCCGACGGCGCCTCGACCGCGCGCGTCTCGAGCGCATCAGCCGGCGCAGGCTTCTCTTCGTCGCCCTTGACCTCGGACTTGAAGATGCGCAGGGCCTGGCCGGAGCCGCGGGCCAACTCGGGCAGTTTCTTCGCGCCGAACAGCAGCACGACCAGGCCCAGAATGATCAGGATCTCGGGCGTCCCAAGATGTCCCATGAATTACTCCTCTGTCGTGCCGTTGATGCCATCGTACGCGCTCAACGCCGCCCTGGCGGCCGCAGCGACGTCATCGGCGAGCGAACCCGGCTCGACGACGCGCGCCACGCCGGCGTAGCGCAGCCCGAAACGGACGAGCCACGCGTGATCGGCGCCGACAATGCGCACGCGCAGGACGTCGTCCGGAAGCTCCGCTCCCGGCGGCGACAGCACCGTTGCGTGGTAGTACTCGACCATCCAGTGCGCCCGCGGATCCAGGTCGAACACGGCGCGCGGTGCGTCCGGCGAGTCCACGAGGTCGGCCGCAAGGTCCCGCGGCTCGGCCTCACGCGTCTCGGCCGGCTCACCAGTCAGTGTCGCCTCCAGCATGCGGTCGAGGCGGAAGATGCGGACGTCCTGCTCGCGCAGGCACCACGCCTCCAGGTAGTGGTGGCCCTCCGACGTGAACAGCCGCAGTGGATCGACCTGTCGGTGGGCGCGTTCGTCCCGCGACTGGGTCGTGTAGTCGATTTCCAGCCTCTTGGATTCAGCCAGTGCCCCACGCACCGTGGCCAGGATCGCGGGGTCGACGCGCTCGACGTGGATGTCGACGGGAGTGCGGGCGGCATCGCCGACAGCGGCTTCAAGCTTCACCAGCGCGCTGTCGATCGCCGCTCGTTGAGCGTCGCCGGCCGTCTCACGCAGCGCCCGCAGCCCGATTACCAGCGCCACGCCCTCGTTCCGCGACAGCCGAAGAGGCCTGGGTAGGAACTCGGCGTCGTGGATGTAGACCAGGCCCTCGTCCTCGAGAGCGCTGTAGTCGAAGTCGATCAGCTGGCCGTGCTCGTCGGCCGTTCCGGTGACCCAGAGCGTGCTGATGTCTTTGAGGATCTCCTTGACGCTCACGCCAAATTCCTGGGCCACCTGTTGCACCGGGATGCCCTGGTTGTTCTGCAGGTAAGGCACCAGGGCAAACAGCCTGGTCAGCCGGTCCGCGGCGCTCATGCCACTCCCCCGGCAGCTTCCCGCAGGTGAGCGATGACGGCGTCCTGGACGTCGGCGGGCGACACCGCGACGACACCGTCGCCATACGAGGCGATCTCAGCGGCCAGCTCCGACACGACCGCGAACGGAACCTCGATCTCGTCGCGCCCGTCGGCCAACGGCGTCGTCGACACGGCCGACGCCCGCAGCGCGTGAGCGCGACCGGGCGCGACCCGAAGGACCGCTGTGCGATCAGGCGTGGGCGGGAAAAGCGCGGCCGCGACGGCGCGCATGCTCGCATCCGCGGGCACCTCGTACGAGCCGGCGGCGCCGATGAACTTGACCGCACCCTGGACGCGGGAGATCCGGAACAGGCGCGGGCCCTCCCGGTTGATGTCGAAACCACCGACGTACCAGCGGTCGCGCCAGGACAGCACGCCCCATGGCTGCAGCTGCCGCTCCTCCGCGTCGTATCCGGGCCGCTGGTAGCGGAACGCGACGGGCCGCCGGGTGGTGGCCGCCTCCAGCACCGCGTCGAAGGCCGGATCCTCCGCGCTGAGCCGCGGCTCTTCTACCGACAGCACGGACGGGTCGATCACCAGCCCGGCCGCCTTCAGCTTGACCACGGCCCGGGACGAGTCACCGGCCAGACCGGGGTGCTGCCAGACGTTGGCCGCAACGCCGACCGCAGCCGACTCCTCAGGCGTGAGCTCGATCTCCGGGAGCTCGGCGGTGTCGCGGCGAATCCGGTAGCCCAGCTCATCCTCGAAGAGCGAGTCGAAGCTGCCGGTCTCGATGTCGATGCCGAGGGCGCGCAGCTCCTCCTTGTCGCGCTCGAACATCCGCTCAAACGCGTCGTCCGACGGCGCCTCCCGGTACGGGCCGATCGCCCGGCGGATCTGGTGCTTGGGCAGGAACCGCGACGTGCTCAGCAGCATGAACGTCAGGTTCAGCAGCCGTTCCGGCTTGTCGCGGGCCATGCCTGTTCGAGCCTCGGACGGACTATTGCGCGTCGAGGATGTCGACGACGAACAGCAGGTCGTCGCCCGGCTTGATCTTGCCGCCGGGCTGCGGCGCGTCGCCGTACGCATCGGCGGCGGGGCATTCGAGCACCACGCGGCTGCCGATCGGCACGCCCGGGAGCAGGTTCTGCCAGCACTTGATGACCCCGTTCAGCGGGAAGGTCGCCGGTGCGCCGCGCGCCCACGACGAGTCGAAGACCGCGCCCTGCGGGAAGACCTGGCCCAGGTACTGGGCGACGACCGTGCCGCCCTTCGGAACCGCCGGGCCGGAGCCCTTGATGACCAAGTGGGCGCTGGCGGTCGTCACCGACGCCGGGGTGGACGGCGTCTTGGTGAAGCCGGAGGGGTGGCCACCCGCCATCGTGACCGACGGAACATCGGCTGGCAGCAGGACCTTCTTGCCCGAGGCCATCTGCGGAACCTTCGACGCCACCCGCAGGTAGAAGACCATCGTGTCGGACTTCAGCAGCCCGATCTCCGGCCGCTCGGCCTGGAAGCCGTCGACCGGCGGGATGGCGACGATGAGGCGAGCCCAGACCTTCTGCCCCTTCAGCGCCTTGAGCAGCCCGGGCAGCGGTGTCTTGTCCTTGCTGAGCTTGACGGTGAGCGCGCCGGTGGACCCGAAGGAGTTGTCGAACTGCTTGCCGGTGCGGCCGTTGTAGGCGGCGAAGTCGACCTTGGCCGTGTCGCCGGTCTGCAGCGTTGCGCCCTTGCCCGGCGTGACGACCTTCGTCACGGTCTTGTCGACCGAGAAGTTCTTCGGAACCGTCAGGATGGGCGCCTCGGCGGTCCCGCCGACCTTGATCCGGTCGAGCGCTGAGCCGCCTGAGCAGCCCGTCAGCGCGAGGGCGAGGAAAACGGTGATCGCGAGAATTCGGCGCACGACAGCGACCCTCTCACATGCCGTCAATGAGGCGTTGCACCCGCTCGTCATGTGACCGGAACGGGTCCTTGCACAGGACGGTGCGCTGCGCCTGATCG